>NZ_LDJG01000003.1 GCF_001431425.1 Stenotrophomonas nitritireducens | reverse complement strand
GGCATCCGCACCGCGGCCGAACCAGGCTGCCGGCGCCTGCTGCAGCAGGCCCAGCGCCAGGCCCGCGCCCAGCAGTTCGCTCTTCAGGCGCGCCTTGTCATCCGCGCTTTCGGCCTTGCGCGCTTCACCGGCGATGCGGGCCACTTCGGCCAGCGCCAGCGGTGTGTTGAGGTCATCCTCCAGCGCCGCTTCCACCGCGGCCGGGATGGCGGCCTCGGCCGGGATGTCGCCCAGGTCGCGCAAGGTGCCGTAGAGCCGGTCCAGGGTACGCACGGACTGCTCGATCAGCGCATCGGACCAGTCCAGCGGCTGCCGGTAGTGGGCCGACATCAGCGCGTAGCGCAGCGCTTCGGGCGGGTGCTGTCGCACCAGGTCGTGCACGCGTTCGATGTTGCCCAGCGACTTGCTCATCTTGGCGCCGCCGAAATTGAGCATGCCGTTGTGCAGCCAGAAACGGGCGAAGGTACGGCCGCCGTGGGCGCATTCGCTCTGCGCGATCTCGTTCTCGTGGTGCGGGAACTGCAGGTCCACGCCGCCGGCGTGGATGTCGATGGTCTCGCCCAGGTGGGCGGCGGCCATCGCCGAGCATTCGATATGCCAGCCCGGGCGGCCGCGGCCCCAGGGCGACTCCCAGCCGGGCAGATCGTCGCTGGACGGCTTCCACAGCACGAAATCGCCGGCATCGCGCTTGTACGGAGCGACCTCGACGCGGGCGCCGGCCAGCATTTCGTCCGGGTCGCGGCGCGAGAGCCTGCCATAGCCATCGAAGGTATTGACCGCGAACAGCACGTGGCCGTCGGCGGCATAGGCGTGGCCGGCCTCGATCAGCCGCCCGATCATGGCGACGATCTGCGGAATGTGGGCGGTGGCTTCGGGCTCGATGTCCGGCGGGGCCACGCCCAGCGCGGCCATGTCCTCCCGGTAGGCGGCGGCGAAGCGGTCGGTGATGGCCGAGATCTGCACGCCCTGTTCGCGCGCCGCGGCGTTGATCTTGTCGTCGACGTCGGTGATGTTGCGGGCGTAGCGCAGGGCGCCGTAACGCCGCCGCAGCAGGCCGGCGAGCACGCCGAACACCACCGGGCCGCGGGCATTGCCGATGTGCACGTAGTTGTAGACGGTCGGGCCGCACACGTACATGGTCGGGGCGGCGGCATCCAGCGGGGCGAACGGCTCCAACTGCCGGGTCAGGGTGTTGTACAGGTGCAGGGCCATGGGGCGTGCCGTGGGTGGGGTAAGCAGAACCGGTAATTCTAGCGGGCCGGGGCAGGGCGGGCACGCCCGGGCTGGGCAGCGGGACGGCGGACGGGTAATGTTCAGCCTCCGTCCTTCGCGCTGCCTACACTATATCGGTGGTCATCCATCATCCGTCCCCGTTGAAGTGTCGATGAAGCGCGCTCCCGTGTCGCTGTCCATCGCGTGCCTGCTGGCCGTCTCCGCCGTGCCGGCCGGGGCGCAGAGCCCCGATCTGCGCAACCGCGTGGCCGTCGTCGAGAACGTGCGTTACGACTATGCGCAGGTGCTCAACGTCGAGCCGGTGTTCCAGACCCTGCGCGCCACCCGTACCGAGGAACACTGCGAGCCGGTCTCCACGCTCACGCTGGCGCCGGTCGAGGTCAAGGGCGAGGAGGAGAAGGGCGGCTTCCGCCGCTTCTGGGATTCGGTGAAGGGCATCTTCAGCCACCAGGGCGGGGAGGACGAGGCCGACGAGGCGCGCCGCGCGAATGCCGCTGGCAACGGCGCGCTGCTTACCCCGGAGTGCCGCATCATCGAGGTCGGCCGCGAGTTCCGCCGGCCCATCGCCTATGACGTGGATTACGTCTACAAGGGCGTCAAGTACCGCTCGCGCCTGCCCGAAGACCCCGGCAACCGCCTGAAGCTGCGGGTGTCGATCACCCCCGAGCTGGGCGAGGGCCCGGAGCAGGGGCCGGCGAATCCATGATGTTGCGTCGCGGCACTTGCGTGCCACCGGGACGCGTGCGACCATCTCCGGCGATGAAAGCGAACAGCTTCCAGCACGAAACCAGCACCGCCCGGATGGCTTCCGGCATGACGTCGCGTGCCCGCCGACCGGAATCCCACATATTCGCTGGGTAAGCCGGAGCTTCGTGCTGTCTGTTCGGAAAACCCAGCCCAGGCTGGGTTTTTTCGTTTCTGTTCCGCGAAAGTTTCAACTGCAATGAGCCGCGCGTCAGCGCATACCGCCACCGGCAACGGTGGCTCCCGCAGCAGCAAAGGATGGATCGATGTCTGTGAAGCACTTCTTGAACACCCAGGACTGGAGCCGCGCCGAACTCGATGCGCTGCTGACCCAGGCCGCGTTGTTCAAGCGCAACAAGCTGGGCGATGACCTCAAGGGCAAATCCATCGCCCTGGTGTTCTTCAATCCCTCCATGCGCACCCGTACCAGCTTCGAGCTGGGCGCGTTCCAGCTGGGCGGCCATGCCATCGTGCTGCAGCCGGGCAAGGACGCGTGGCCGATCGAGTTCGACCTGGGCACGGTGATGGATGGCGACACCGAGGAGCACATCGCCGAAGTGGCCAGGGTGCTGGGCCGCTACGTGGACATGATCGGCGTGCGCGCGTTCCCGAAATTCGTGGACTGGCAGTACGACCGCCAGGATGTCGTGCTCAAGGCGTTCGCGAAGTACTCGCCGGTGCCGGTCATCAACATGGAGACCATCACCCATCCCTGCCAGGAACTGGCGCATGCGCTGGCGCTGCAGGAGCACTTCGGTACCAGCGACCTGCGCGGCAAGAAGTACGTGCTGACCTGGACCTACCACCCCAAGCCGCTGAACACCGCCGTGGCCAACTCGGCGCTGACCATCGCCACCCGCCTGGGCATGGACGTGACCCTGCTGTGCCCGGACGAGCAGTACATCCTTGACGAGCGCTACATGGGCTGGGCGCAGCAGAACGTGGCCGAGAGCGGCGGTTCGCTGGCCGTCAGCCACGATATCGCCAGTGCCTACCGCGGCGCCGACGTGGTCTACGCCAAGAGCTGGGGCGCGCTGCCGTACTTCGGCAACTGGGCGCCGGAAAAGCCCATCCGCGACCAGTACAAGCACTTCATCGTCGACGAGGCCAAGATGGCGCTGACCAACAACGGCGTGTTCTCGCACTGCCTGCCGCTGCGCCGCAACGTCAAGGCCACCGACGGGGTGATGGATTCGCCGCAGTGCATCGCCATCGACGAGGCCGAGAACCGCCTGCACGTGCAGAAGGCGATCATGGCCGCGCTGGTCCGCTGATTCCCCCGTCGTTTCCCTTTCCCCCGTATCCACAATGGCGGCTTCCGCGCCGTCCAACGAGACCCCGTACATGACCACCCCCAACGACTCCCGCGACATCGTCCTGGCCTTCTCCGGCGGCCTGGACACCAGCTTCTGCGTGCCCTACCTGCAGGAGCGCGGCTGGAACGTGCACACCGTGTTCGCCGACACCGGCGGCGTGGACGCCGAGGAGCGCGAGACCATCGAGAAGCGCGCCGCCGAACTGGGCGTGGCCAGCCACGTCACCGTCGATGGCGGCCCGGCGATCTGGGACGGTTTCGTCAAGCCGTTCGTGTGGGCCGGCGAGGGCTACCAGGGCCAGTACCCGCTGCTGGTGTCCGACCGCTACCTGATCGTCGATGCCGCCCTCAAACGCGCCGCCGAGCTGGGCACCAACGCCATCGCCCACGGCTGCACCGGCATGGGCAACGACCAGGTGCGCTTCGACCTGGCGGTGAAGGCGCAGGGCGACTACCGCATCCTCGCGCCGATCCGCGAGATCCAGAAGGAGCACACCCAGACCCGCGCCTACGAGCAGGCCTACCTGGAAGAGCGCGGCTTCGGCGTGCGCGCCAAGCAGAAGGCCTACACCATCAACGAAAACCTGCTGGGCGTGACCATGTCCGGCGGCGAGATCGACAAGTGGGAAGCCCCGGGCGAAGGCGCGCGCGGCTGGTGCGCGCCGCGCAGCGCGTGGCCGATCGAGCCGCTGACCGTGACCCTGAAGTTCGTCGAAGGCGAGGCGGTGGAGCTGGACGGCAAGGCGCTGCCGGGCGAGCAGATCCTGGGCAAGCTCAACAAGCTGTTCGCCCCCTATGGCGTCGGCCGCGGCGTGTACACCGGCGACACCGTGATCGGCCTGAAGGGCCGCATTGTGTTCGAAGCGCCGGGCCTGACCGCGCTGCTGGCCGCGCACCGCGCGCTGGAAGAAGCGGTGCTGACCAAGCAGCAGAACCGCTTCAAGCCGGAGGCGGCGCGCAAGTGGGTGGAGCTGGTCTACGAAGGCTTCTACCACGACCCGCTGAAGACCGACCTGGAGGCCTTCCTGAAGTCTTCGCAGGGCAAGGTCAACGGCGAGGTGGTGCTGGAGACCCGCGGCGCCCGCGTCGATGCGGTGGCGGTGAAGTCCCCGCACATCCTCAATGCCAAGGGCGCGACCTACGCGCAGTCGGCCGACTGGGGCGTGGAAGAGGCCGAAGGCTTCATCAAGCTGTTCGGCATGAGCTCCACGCTGTACGCGCAGGTCAACAACAGCTGAGGACGACGGCATGGGCGGGCTGCGCGTCAGTACGGACAAGGGGGAACTGGACGTTCCCCTGGTCCACCGCTTCCTCTCGACCGGGGCCTACTGGAGCCCCGGCGTGTCGAGGGAGACGGTGGAGCGTGCGATCGCCGGCTCGCTGTGCTTCGGCGGATACCTGGAAGGCACGGGGCAGGTGGCGTTCGCGCGGGTCGTCACCGACGCGGCCACGTTCGCCTACCTGGCTGATGTGTTCGTCCTGCCGGAGCATCGTGGCCGCGGCCATTCCCGGCAGCTGATGGAAGCGGTCATGGCCCATCCGCAGTTGCAGGGGCTGCGCCGTTTCATGCTGGCGACCCTGGATGCGCATGACCTGTACGCGCAGTACGGCTTCGCGTCCGTCGCCCGGCCCGAGCGGCTGATGGAAATCACCCGTCCGATTCCCTGACCGGCGCGGATACCGCCGGCTCCTACTATCTCCTGCATACCGATGACCGACCTGCTCGACAACACCCTGACGCACCTGGAAAAGCTGGTGTCCTTCGACACCCGCAATCCGCCGCGCGCGATCACCACCGGCGGCATCTTCGACTACCTGCGCGCCAACCTGCCTGGGTTCGAGGTAGAGGTGATCGACCACGGCGCCGGTGCGGTCAGCCTGTACGCGGTGCGCGGCACGCCGAAGTACCTGTTCAACGTGCACCTGGACACGGTGCCGGATTCGCCGCACTGGAGCGCCGATCCGCATGCGATGCGGCGCCTGGACGACCGCGTGGTCGGCCTGGGCGTGTGCGACATCAAGGGCGCCGCCGCCGCGCTGGTGGCCGCGGCCAACCTGACCGATGGCGATGCGGCCTTCCTGTTTTCCTCGGACGAGGAGGCCAACGACCCGCGCTGCATCGCGGCGTTCCTGGCGCGCGGCATTGCCTATGAGGCGGTGCTGGTGGCCGAGCCGACCATGAGCGAGGCGGTGCTGGCGCACCGCGGCATCAGCTCGGTGCTGATGAAGTTCAGCGGCCGTGCCGGACATGCATCGGGCAAGCAGGATGCGGCGGCCAGCGCCCTGCACCAGGCGATGCGCTGGGGCGGCCGCGCGCTGGACCATGTCCAGTCGCTGGCGCATGCGCGTTTCGGCGGCCTGACCGGGCTGCGTTTCAACATCGGCCGGGTCGAAGGCGGCATCAAGGCCAACATGATCGCGCCCGAGGCGGAGCTGCGTTTCGGTTTCCGGCCGCTGCCGTCGATGGACATCGACCAGCTGCTGGCGACCTTCGCCGGTTTCGCCGAGCCGGCCGCCGCGCACTTCGAGGAAACCTTCCGTGGCCCGAGCCTGCCGTCGGGCGACATCGCACGCGCCGAAGAGCGGCGCCTTGCCGCGCGCGATATCGCCGACGAACTGGGCCTGCCGATCGGCAACGCGGTCGATTTCTGGACCGAAGCCTCGCTGTTCTCCGCCGCCGGCTACACCACGATGGTCTATGGCCCCGGCGACATCGCCCAGGCCCATACCGCCGACGAGTTCGTGACGCTGGAGCAGTTGCAGCGTTACGCCGGCTCGGTCCTGCAGATCCTGCAGCGCGGCGCCTGAGCGGCCGCGTTCCTCCACCCCACGACAGACGAATCCAATGCAACCCCACCGCCAGACCCGCCAGACCATCGTGCGCCTGCTTTCGAGCATGGCCAGCGCGAAGGAGATCAGCCAGTACCTCAAGCGTTTCTCGCAGCTGGACGCCAAGCGCTTCGCCGTGGTCAAGGTCGGCGGCGCGGTGCTGCGCGACGACCTGGAAGCGCTGACCTCCTCGCTGTCGTTCCTGCAGGAGGTCGGGCTGACCCCGATCGTGCTGCATGGCGCCGGCCCGCAGCTGGACGCCGAACTGTCGGCGGCCGGCATCGAGAAGCACACCGTCAACGGCCTGCGCGTGACCACGCCCGAGGCGCTGGCAATCGTGCGCAAGGTGTTCCAGCAGTCCAACCTGCAGCTGGTCGAGGCGCTGCAGCAGAACGGCGCGCGCGCCACCTCGATCACCGGCGGCGTGTTCGAAGCCGAGTACCTGGACCGCGATACCTACGGGCTGGTCGGCGAGGTGAAGCGGGTCAACCTGGCACCGATCGAGGCCAGCCTGCGCGCCGGTTCGATCCCGGTCATCACCTCGCTGGGCGAAACCCCGAGCGGGCAGATCCTCAACGTCAACGCCGACTTCGCCGCCAACGAACTGGTGCAGGAACTGCAGCCGTACAAGATCATCTTTCTCACCGGCACCGGCGGCCTGCTCGATGCCGAGGGCCGGCTGATCGATTCGATCAACCTGTCCACCGAGTACGAGCACCTGATCCAGCAGCCGTGGCTGCACGGCGGCATGAAGGTCAAGATCGAGCAGATCAAGGACCTGCTGGACAGGCTGCCGGAGGAATCCTCGGTATCGATCACGCGCCCGGCCGACCTGGCCAAGGAACTGTTCACCCACAAGGGCTCGGGCACGCTGGTGCGCCGCGGCGAGAAGGTACTCAAGGCGACGTCGTGGGAACAGCTGGACACCGCGCGGCTGAAGAAGCTGATCGAGTCCAGTTTCGGCCGCACCCTGGTGCCGGACTACTTCGAGAAGACGAAGCTGCTGCGCGCCTATGTCAGCGAGAACTACCGCACGGCGGTGATCCTCACCGACGAAGCCGAGGGCGTGTACCTGGACAAGTTCGCCGTGCTCGACGACGCGCAGGGCGAAGGCCTGGGGCGCGCGGTGTGGAACGTGATGCTGGAGGAAACCCCGCAGCTGTTCTGGCGCTCGCGCAACGGCAACCCGGTCAACCATTTCTATTACGCCGAGTCCGACGGCTGCTACAAGCTCGACCACTGGAAGGTGTTCTGGTACGGCGCCAGCGACTTCGAGCGCATCCGCGGCTTCGTCGAGCACTGCGGCAGGCGCACCGCCAGCCTGCAGGGATGAGGCCATGAACCAGCCCTCGGCCAACACCTGCTGGAACACGGTGCCGGAACTGCGCGGCGCGCATGTCGCGCTGGAACCGCTGCGGCTGGAGCATGTGCCGGCGCTGCGGCAGGCGCTGGGCGAGGGCGAGCTCTCGCGCCTGTGGTACGCCAACGTGCCGGCGCCGGACGCGGTGGAGCGCTATGTCGCCGCGGCGCTGGACGCGCAGGCACGGGGCGATGCGCTGCCATTCGCGGTCAGGGACGCCGCTGGCGACGTGGTCGGCAGTACCCGTTTCTATGCGCTGGACGCGGGCGTTCCGCGCCTGAATATCGGCTACACCTGGTACCACCGGCGCGTGCAGCGCACCGGCCTGAATACCGAGGCCAAGGCGCTGTTGCTGCGGCATGCCTTCGAGGCGATGGGCTGTATTGCCGTTGGCTTCGAAACCAGCTGGTTCAACCACGCCTCGCGCGCCGCCATCGCCCGGCTCGGGGCGAAACAGGACGGCGTGCTGCGCAACCACAAGCGCCACGCCGACGGCACGCCGCGCGACACCGTGGTGTTCTCCCTCCTCGACAACGAATGGCCGGCGGTATGCAGCCATCTGCAGTCCCTACTGGATTCGCATTCATGACCGACAGGAAATTCTCGCTGGGCATCGTCGGTGCCCGCGGCCACACCGGCGCCGAGCTGATCCGGCTGATCGCCGCGCACCCGCGGATCGAACTGGCCTTCGTGTCCTCGCGCGAGCTGGACGGCCAGCGCGTGTCCGACCACAACGACGGCTACAGCGGCGAGCTGCACTATGAAAGCCTCGACCCGCAGGCGGTGGCCGCCAAGGGCGCCGACGCGGTGATCCTGGCCCTGCCCAACGGCAAGGCAGAAGCCTTCGTCGCCGCGCTGGATGCGGCCAGGCCCGACACGGTGATCGTGGATCTCTCGGCCGACTACCGTTTCGATACCACCTGGTATTACGGCCTGCCGGAACTGACCCGCGGCGACTACGCCGGGCAGAAGCGCATCAGCAACCCGGGCTGCTACGCCACCGCCATGCAGCTGGCGATCACGCCGCTGCTGTCGCAGCTGGCCGGGCCGCCGGCCTGTTTCGGCGTGTCCGGCTATTCCGGCGCGGGCACCACCCCGTCGGACAAGAACAACACCGACCTGCTGCGCGACAACCTGATGCCGTACGCATTGACCGACCACGTGCACGAGCGCGAGGTATCCACGCGGCTCGGCGTGCCGGTGGAGTTCATGCCGCATGTCGCGCCGCATTTCCGCGGCATCACCCTCACCGCGAACCTGTGGCTGCAGCAGCCGCTCAAGCGCGAAGAGGTGATGGCGCTGTACCAGCAGCGCTATGCCGGCGAACCGCTGGTGGACGTTGTGGACGAAGCGCCATGGGTCAGCCGCATCGCCGGCCGCCACGATGTGCAGATCGGGGGCTTCACCCTGGCCCCGGGCGGCAAGCGCGTGGTGGTGGTGGCAACCATCGACAACCTGCTCAAGGGCGCGGCGACACAAGCGCTGCAGAACCTCAACCTCGCGCTGGGACTGCCCGAACTGACCGCGATTCCGCATTGACCTGATTCCCGTAGGAGCGGCTTCAGCCGCGATGGGGACTTACTGGTAAAGCTCCATCGCGGCTGAAGCCGCTCCTACCGGGAAAACTACTCGAGAGACTCCGATGACCAACCTGTTGTGGCAGAAACCCGGCGTCGCGGTGGACGCCAAGATCCAGGCCTTCCTCGCCGGCGACGACGTGATCCTGGACCGCGAATTCTTCCTGCACGACATCCAGGCCAGCACCGCCCATGCCGAAGGCCTGCAGCACATCGGCATCCTGTCGGCCGACGAACTGGCCGCGCTCAAGCGCGAGCTGGCGCTGCTGGCCGACGATTTCCGCAGCGGCGCCTTCGTGCTGGACGAACGCTACGAGGATTGCCACTCGGCCATCGAGGCGCGCCTGACCGAGCGCCTGGGCGATGCCGGGCGCAAGATCCACACCGGCCGCAGCCGCAACGACCAGATCCTCGTCGCCACGCGCCTGTGGTTGAAGGAAAAGCTGGAGCGCGTGGCGCAGGTCAGCCGCGAGGTGGCGAAGGTGGCGCTGGACCGCGCCAGCGCCGAACAGCAGCAGCCGCTGCCCGGCTATACGCACATCCAGCGTGCCGTGGTGTCTTCGGCGGGCATGTGGTGGGCCGGCTGGGCCGAGGCCTTCATCGACAACGCGGTGCGCGCGGCCGACACGCGCCGGCTGATCGACTGCAACCCGCTGGGCACCGCCGCCGGCTATGGCGTCAACCTGCCGCTGGACCGCGAGCACACCACGCGCGCGCTCGGGTTCGCGCGCATGCAGGTCAGCCCGATCTACGCGCAGCTATCGCGCGGCAAGTTCGAACTGGCCGCGCTCGAAGCGCTCGGCGGCGCGACCCTGGACCTGCGCCGCATCGCCTGGGACCTGTCGCTGTTCACCACCGGCGAGTTCGCCTTCGTGGCGCTGCCGGCGCAGTACACCACCGGCAGTTCGATCATGCCGAACAAGCGCAACCCGGACGTGATCGAACTGATGCGCGCCACCCACGCCAGCGTGGCCGCCGCGCGCACCGAGATCGAGCAGCTGCTGTCGCTGCCGTCCGGCTACCACCGCGACCTGCAGGCGTCCAAGGGCGCGATCTTCCACGGCTTCGGCCGCGGCCTGGCGGCGCTGGAACTGCTGCCGGCGCTGCTGTCCAACCTGGACTGGCGCGACGACCACATCCGCGCCGCGATCGATTCGGGCATGTATGCCACCGACGTGGCGGTGGATGCCGCCGTGGCCGGCGTGCCGTTCCGCGAGGCTTACAAGGCGGCAGCGGCTGCTGCGGATACGGCGGGGCAGGGACGCACGCCGGAGGGCAGTCTGGCCGCACGCGTGTCGCCGGGCGCGGCGGCCGACCTGCGGCTGGACGAACTGCAGGCGCGCTGGGCGGCTTTGTGACGCACGTAGAGCGGGGCAACGCCCCGCTGGAGCTTCACCGGCAAGTCCCCGACGGGCATTGCCCGGCGCAACAGAAGCGCGGTGATCCATAGCCTTGTAGAGCGGGGCAACGCCCCGCTGGGCTTTACCGCGATGCCCATCGCTGCAGACGGTTGGAAACGAAAGCATCCCCCACATCCGCCTCGCGGCGGTGCACCATCAACAACCGCATTCGATGCCGTGGAGAACAACGTGAAGCTGTACCTGGTGATGGCCATGCGCAAACCGACGTTCGACGCGAGTGTGATCGGGCCGCACAAGGCTTTCCTCGATGCGCTGCGTGCGCAGGGGCGGTTGCACCTGACCGGCGGCTTCAGCGACGGCAGCGGTGGCGCCTACGTGCTGCGCGATGTCGATGACCTGGAGCAGGCGCGCGCCATCGTCGCCACCGATCCGCTGGCCCTGCAGGACTGCTCGGAACTGAGCGTCCACGAATGGAACACCCGCTGAGCCCATGAACGACGCCGCGCCTTCGCCTTTCGCCGAACAGGCCCTGCCGCCGTGGCGGCGCGCGGTGCTCAAGGTCGGCAGCAGCCTGCTGGCGGCCGATGGCGGCGGCCTGACCCCGCGTTTCGCGCTGGGCCTGGCGCAGTTCGTTTCGGCCAACCTGCTGGCCGGCAGGGAAATGGTGATCGTATCGTCCGGCGCGGTCGCGGCCGGTCGCGCCATCGTGCCCAGGGCGGCCGAGGCCGGCGCGGCCATCGCCGCGCGGCAGGCGCTGGCCGCGCTGGGGCAGGCGCAGCTGATCGCCCTGTGGCAGCGCTTCTTCGAGCGGCCGGTGGCGCAGGTGCTGCTCACCCACGACGACCTGCGCAACCGCCGCCGCTACCTCAATGCGCGCGCCACGCTGGCCGAACTGCTGGCGCTCGGCGCATTGCCGGTGATCAACGAGAACGACACCGTCTCGGTCGACGAACTCAAGCTCGGCGACAACGACAATCTGGCGGCCATCGTCGCCGCGCTGGTCGATGCCGACGCGCTGTTCATCGCCACCGACATCGACGGGCTGTACACCGCCGACCCACGCCGCGATCCGCAGGCGCGGCCGATCGACGAAGTGGTCGAGCTGACCGCGCAGGTACTGGCGATGGCTGGCGGCAGCGGCAGCGCGGCCGGCACCGGCGGCATGCATACCAAGCTGCAGGCCGCGGCCAAGGCCGGTGCCGCCGGCATCGACACCTTCCTGTTCAACGGCCGCAGCGGCGAGGTGGTACGCGGGCTGGCGCAGGGCCGGCTGCGCGGCACGCGCCTGCATGCCGGGCGCTCGCGCATCGCCGCGCGCAAATACTGGCTGCGGCACGCGCCGGTCGAGCCGGGCGCCATCGTGATCGACGCCGGCGCCGCGCGTGCCCTGCGCGAAAAGGGCGCTTCGCTGCTGCCTGGCGGCGTGACCGGCGCGGAGGGCGAGTTCCGCCGCGGCGACATGATCGAGGTGCGGGTGGACGGCGAGGGCGGCATGCAATGCGTGGCGCGCGGCATCAGCCAGTACTCGGCGCTGGACGTGCGCCGCATCGGCCGGCGTCATACCCGCGAGATCGAGGCGATCCTCGGCTACACCTATGGCGACAACGTGATCCACCGCGACGACCTCGTGCTGCTGCCATGAGCGCATGCCGGCAGGAACGGCTGGAGCCGCTCCTGCCGGAAGACTGGGGCAGGCACGACGAATTGCGCATCTTCCGGGAGCTGCACGCATGACCGACATCAAGACCCTCGCCCTGCAGTGCCGCGATGCCTCGCAGGTGCTGGCACGGCTCTCGAGCGCGGCACGGCGCGACCTGCTCGTGTCGATGGCGGCCGCGCTCGATGCCGATGCCGACGCGATCCTCGCCGCCAATGCGCGCGACCTGCTGGCCGCGCGCGACAAGGGCGTGGGCGCGGCGATGCTGGATCGCCTCGCGCTGGACCCGCAGCGCCTGGCCGGCGTGGCCGACGCCCTGCGTGAGGTCGCCGCGCTGCCCGACCCGGTCGGCGAGGTCACCCGCGACTACGCGCGTCCTAACGGCATCCGCGTGCAGAAGGTGCGCGTGCCGCTGGGCGTGATCGCGATGATCTACGAGGCGCGCCCGAACGTGACCGCCGACGCCGCGGCGCTGTGCATCAAGGCCGGCAACGGCGTGATCCTGCGCGGCGGCTCGGAGGCGATCCACTCCAACACCGCGATCGCCGCCGCGCTCAGGCGCGCCCTGCGCGAGGCCGGGATTCCCGCTGCCGCGCTGACCCTGGTCGAGGACCTGCGCCGCGAGACCATGCTGGAGCTGCTGCAGCTCAACGATGTCATCGACCTGGCGATCCCGCGCGGCGGCGAGGGCCTGATCCGTTTCGTCGCCGAGCATGCACGGGTACCGGTGATCAAGCACTACAAGGGCGTATGCCACCTGTACGTGGACGACAGCGCCGACCAGCAGCTGGCGCTGGACCTGCTGGTCGATGGCAAGGTCTCGCGCCCGGCCGCCTGCAATTCGCTGGAAACCCTGCTGGTGCACGCGGACATCGCGCCGCGCTTCCTGCCGATGGCTGCCGACGCGCTGCGCGCGCGCGGGGTCGAGCTGCGCGGCGACGCGGCCACGCAGGCGCTGGTGGCCGGCGTGGTGCCCGCGGACGAAGCCGACTATGCCGCCGAATACCTGGACCTGATCCTGGCGGTGCGGGTGGTCGATTCGCTGGAGACGGCGATCGCCCATATCCAGCGCCATACCTCCGACCACACCGAGGTCATCGCCACCGGCGATCCGACCCATGCCGAGGCCTTCGTGCATGCGCTGCGCTCGGCGGTGGTGATGGTCAACGCCTCGTCGCGTTTCTCCGACGGCGGCGAACTGGGGCTGGGCGCGGAGATCGGCATCTCCACCACGCGCCTGCATTCCTACGGGCCGATGGGGCTCGAAGCGCTGACCGTGGAGCGCTTCGTGGTGCGTGGCGAGGGGCAGGTGCGGGGGTAATGGCCTCGCAGGAGCGCACCTTGGTGCGCGATAGGCGTTCCCGGTAATGCCTCATCGCGCACAAGGATGCGCGCTGGTTCCTAGCTCCAATGGTCTTCGAGCTGCTGTGGCTTGCAGGCGAACCAGGCGGCGACGAGCAGGACCAGCGAGCACAGCATCAGGAAGGCGAACGACCACGCCCAGCCGCCGCTGAAGCCGTGCAGCCAGCCGAACAGCAGTGGGCCGAGGCTGGCCAGGCTGTAGCCCACGCCCTGCATGAAGCCGGACAGCGCGGCCGAACCGGCCGGCGTGCGGGTACGCAGGTTGATCAGGGTCAGGCCCAGCGGGAAGGTCGACGGGCCCAGGCCGGCGATCACCGCCCATAGCCACGGCGCCTGCATCGGCGCCCACAGCAGGCCGGCGAAGGCGACGGCGTTGAGGCCGAACACCAGCATCGCGATCGGGAACGGATTGCGCATGCGCACCGCCAGTGCCGGTACCAGCAGCGAGGGCAGCAGGCCGATGGCCGAATACACCGCGACCATGACGCCGCCGAAGGATTCGCTGGCGCCGGCTTCGACCATCACCTTCGGCAGCCAGGTGAACAGCGAATAGGTGCCCAGCGAGGTCATGCCGAACATCAGCGCCATGCCCCAGCCCAGCGAGGTCTTCCACACGCGCCCGGGGGCGTGGGCCACGGTTGTGGCTGCCGCCCCCTGCGGCCGCGGCGTGCGCCGGGCCAGCATGATCCACGGCAGCAGCGCGGCCAGCGACAGCAGCGACCACATGCCCAGCGAGATGCGCCAGTCGTAAAGGTCGGCCACCGGCACCGCGAGCAGCGCCGGAACCATCGTGCCGGCCTGCAGCACGGTGATGTAGAGCGTGCTCAAGGTGCCGACGCGGTCGGCGAAGTAGCGTTTTACCAGCGGCGGCACGACCACGTTGCCGATGCCCATGCCGGCCAGCGCGACCGCCGAACCCACCAGCAGCGTGCCGACGCTGTCGGCGCTGGCGCGCAGCAGCAGGCCGGCGGTAGCCAGCAGCATGGTCAGCGCGGCGGTGCGTTCCAGCCCGAGCCAGCGGATCAGGCGCGGCGTGCTCAGGCCGAGCAGGGCGAACGCGGCGGTCGGCATCATGCCGAGCACCCCGGTCATGGTGCTGCCGAAATCGAACAGGTGGCCGAGGCGGTCCAGCAGCGGCGTCAGCGAAGTGACCGCGCTGCGCAGGTTGGCCGAGACCAGGATGATGGCGGCGAAAGCCAGCAGGCGGCCCTTGAACAGGGAGGCCGGTGGTGCCATGGAAGCGGGGTTGGACATTGCATGACTCCGGCGCGGACAGGGCGGGGAGGGATGCGTCGTCCGCGGAAACGAGAGGAACCGCCGGGAGCGGTTCCTGGCATCGCCTGCCGATGGCCGGACGTTATCCGGTGCGGATGGCGAAAAAACAAAAGCCGGCGCAAGGCCGGCTTCTGTCGAACTGGTCGGGGAGACAGGATTCGAACCTGCGACCTCTACGTCCCGAACGTAGCGCTCTACCAGACTGAGCTACACCCCGAAGGAGCCGCCTATGATAGCGGTGAGGGCGGGGCCGCGCAACTGTTTTCCGCATGCGGCCGGATCGCCGCAGGCCGCCCCGGGATCCTGCCGGGAATGGCTGGCATTGCCGGCAGGCGGCGGACGCGGAACACGAAAAAGCCCGGCGGACGTTGCCGTCTGCCGGGCTTGGATGTTTCGACCTTGGTCGGGGAGACAGGATTCGAACCTGCGACCTCTACGTCCCGAACGTAGCGCTCTACCAGACTGAGCTACACCCCGCGAAGGAGGCGGAAAGATACTCTCCGGCACGCATTCTTGCAATACCGGAAACGCGATTCCTATCGTCCGGCTTCGGCCCTGCGCTGTTCGCGCGCCTCGAACCACATGCCGTTGAGGATGGCGACGGTGGAGGCCAGGCCGACACCGAGAATCCAGGCGAAATACCACATGGGAATACTCCTTGAAGGGCGTGATGGGGAATGCGTCGTCGTCAGTAGGCGTTGGGGTTGCCGCCCATCTCTTCCAGCGTGGTTTTGCCCTTGAGCACGCGGTACACCCAGGCGGTGTAGGCGATGACGATGGGCAGCAGCAGCGCGGTGGCCAGCAGCATCACCCACAGCGTGAGATGGCTGGAGGACGCGTCCCAGGCGGTTAGGCTGGAACCGGGCTGGCTGGAGGAGGGCAGCAGGAACGGGAACAGCGCGAAACCGACGGTAAGGATGATGCCGGCGATCGACGCACCCGATGCGAGGAAGGCCAGCCCGCCGCGGCGCATGCGCAGCAGCAGCGCGGCGCCCAGCGCGCCGAGCAGGCCTGCCGCCGGCGCCAGGATCGTCGCCGGCATGGTCGTGTAGTTGTGCATCCAGCCGCCGGCCGCGGTGATCTGCACCGTCTTCAGCAGCGGATTGCTGGGGCCGTCGGTCACCACCTGCGAGGTGATCGCGTAGCCGGGCAGACCGAGCGCGACCCACGCACCACCGATGGCGAACAGCGCGAAGCTGGCCAGCGCGGCGATGCTGCCCATGCGCGATGCGCGCTCGGCCACCGGGCCGTCGGTCTTGAGCACCAGCATGGCCGCGCCGTGGGCGACCAGCATCGCCACGCTGAGCAGGCCGGCCAGCAATGCGAACGGCGTCAGCAGGCCGAAGAAGCCGCCGGTATAGAACACGCGCTGGCTGTCGTCGAAGTGGAACGGCACGCCGAGCAGTACGTTGCCCACGGCCACGCCCATGATCAGCGCCGGCACGAAGCCGCCGACGAACAGCGCGCGGTCCCAGTTGTCGCGCCAGCGCTGGCTGGGCAGCTTGCCGCGGTACTTGAAGCCGACCGGGCGCAGGATCAGCGCGAACAGGATCAGGAACATCGCCAGGTAGAAGCCGGAGAAGCTCACCGCGTACAGCGGCGGCCATGCGGCGAAGATCGCGCCGCCGCCGAGGATCAGCCACACCTGGTTGCCTTCCCATACCGGGCCGACGGTGTTGATCACCAGCCGGCGTTCCTCGTCGGTCCGCGCCACGAACGGCAGCAGCGTGCCTACGCCCAGGTCGAAACCGTCCATCACCGCGAAGCCGACCAGCAGCACGCCCAGCAACAGCCACCAGATCACGCGCAGCGTGGTGTAGTCCAGAAGAATGAAGTCCATGGAAGTCTCCTTGCCTCAGGCCTGGCCGGCGGTCGGTGCGGCGGCATGCGGGGATGCCGGCGGCTGCAGCGAGGGCAGGATCTCGTCCGGCCCCTTGGCGATGGCCTTCAGCATCAGCTTGACCTCGATGATCATCAGCACGGTGTACAGGGCGACGAAGCCGGTCAGAGTCAGCACGATCTGGTGCAGCGCCAGGCCCGAGGCCGCGTAGAAGGTAGGCAGCACGCCGTCCACCGCCCACGGCTGGCGGCCGTATTCGGCGACGAACCAGCCGCATTCGATCGCGATCCACGGCGCCGGCAGCGTCCACAGCGCGATCTTCAGGAAGGTGCGCTTGTTCTCGAAGTTGTTGCGGCAGGAGTAGTAGAACGCCACCGCGAAGAAGGCGATCAGGTAGAAGCCCAGCCCGGCCATGACGCGGAAGGTCCAGAACAGCGGCAGCACGGTCGGCACGGTATCCATCGCCGCGCGCGAGATTTCCTCCGGCGTCGCGTTGAGGATGTCGTCGCGGTAGCGCTTGAGCAGCAGGCCGTGGCCCAGGTCCTGCCAGTGCCGGTCGAACATCTCCCGGGCCTGCCGGTCGTTGCGGTCGGCGCGGATGTGTTCCAGCGCTGCATAGGCCAGCTGGCCGCCGCGGATGCGGTGTTCGGCGTGGTCGACCAGTTCCAGGATGCCGGGGATGGGCTGGTCCAGCGAGCGGGTGGCGATCAGGCCCATCAGGTAAGGGATCTTGATCGCGTAGTCGTTGCGGTGGGTCTGCTGGTTGGGAATGCCGAAGGCGGTGAAGTCGGCCGGGGCCGGTTCGGTTTCCCACATCGCCTCGATGGCGGCCAGCTTCATCTTCTGGTGCTCGCTGGCGGCATAGCCGCTCTCGTCGCCCAGCACCGCCACCGACAGCGAGGACAGCAGGCCGAACGCCGCGGCCACCGCGAACGAACGGCGCGCCACGTCGTGGTGCCGGTTGCGCAGCAGGAAGAACGCGCTGATGGACATCACGAACACCGCGCCGGTCACGTAGCCGGCCGAGACCGTATGCACGAACTTGGCCTGCGCCACCGGGTTGAACAGCACGGCCATGAAGTCCACGACTTCCATGCGCATGGTTTCAGGGTTGAACACCGCGCCGACCGGATGCTGCATCCAGCCGTTGGCGATCAGGATCCACAGCGCCGACAGGTTGGTGCCCAGCGCCATCAGCCAGGTGACGGTCAGGTGCTGCACCTTGCTCAGGCGGGTCCAGCCGAAGAAGAACAGGCCGATGAAGGTGGCTTCGAGGAAGAACGCCATCAGCCCTTCGATGGCCAGCGGCGCGCCGAAGATGTCGCCGACATAATGGCTGTAGTACGACCAGTTCATGCCGAACTGGAATTCCATGACGATGCCGGTGCCCACGCCCATGGCGAAGTTGATGCCGAACAGTACGCCCCAGAACAGCGTCATCCGCCGCCAGACGTCCTTGCCGGTCATCACGTAGACGCTCTCCATGATCGCGATCATGAAGGACAGTCCCAGGGTCAAGGGAACGAACAGGAAGTGGTACATCACTGTCAGCGCGAACTGCAGGCGCGACAGATCTACGACTGTCGTGTCGATCATGGCCTGGTCACCTTTCGGGTTTTATGCATCATGCGGGCGGTACGGGGGGAAGGTCTGTGAATTTTCGGTATCCAATGGTGATCCTGCCCTTGACCTGGATCAATGCGACATCGCGTCGCAGCGGTGAACGTGCGGCGCGCGCGGATGCGATCATGCGTGCGCCGATGAATCGATCCTTCCCTGCAGGTTGCCCGTCTTGAGTGAGGTTTCCCATCCGGCCGACGCCGCGCGCCAGCTGCGCCGCCGGCACCAGCAATGGCTGTCCGCGCTCGCCGGCGCCGCACGCGGACAGCAGCGGAGCGCGGCATTGGCGGTATGCCTGTCCGGCGCGCTGCTGGTGGTGCAGGCCGGCGCGATCGCCTGGCTGATCCAGGGCGTGCTTGTCGAGCACCGCCCGGTGGCGCAGCTGGGCCCGGTGTTCGGCGCGCTGGCCCTGGTCCTGCTGCTGCGCAGCGCGCTGGGCGGGCTGTCGCAGAAGGCGGCCGGCGAGGTGGCCGATGCCGCGCGGCTGGCGCTGCGCGAGCAGGTCTACCGGCGCCTGCTCGGCAAGGGGCCGCTGTGGCTGCGCCGCCAGCGCAGCGGCGAACTGGGCGAACTGCTGCTCGCCCATGGCGACGCCATCGAGGGCTATTACGCCGGTTTCCAGCCGGTCCGCGTCGAGGTGATGGTGGTGCCGCTGCTGATCGTCGCGGTGGTGGCCTGGGTCGACTGGACCGTGGCCCTGATCCTGCTGGGTACCGGCCCGCTGGTGCCCGTGTTCATGATGCTGGTGGGATGGGGCGCAGAAGCCGCCGGCCGCGAGCAGTTGCGGGAACTGGCGCGCATGGGCGGGCATTTCGCCGACCGCATCAAGGGCCTGGGACTGCTGCGCCTGTATGGCCGCGGCGAGGACGAACTGGCCGGTATCGCGGCCGCCGCCGAAGGCGTGCGCATGCGCACGATGAAGGTGCTGCGCATCGCCT
The DNA here is from genome assembly GCF_001431425.1 of Stenotrophomonas nitritireducens. Taxonomy (GTDB): domain Bacteria; phylum Pseudomonadota; class Gammaproteobacteria; order Xanthomonadales; family Xanthomonadaceae; genus Stenotrophomonas; species Stenotrophomonas nitritireducens. The sequence goes on along the minus strand of NZ_LDJG01000003.1, from coordinate 303,301 downwards.
TCCTGTCTTCCACGGTGCTCGAGTTCTTCGCCTCGGTGAGCGTGGCGATGGTGGCGCTGTACCTGGGCTTGAGCTACCTCGGGATGCTGTCGCTGCACGCCATGGTTCCAACGCTGGGCACCGGCGTGTTCTGCCTGCTGCTGGCGCCGGAGTTCTATGCGCCGCTGCGGCGGCTGGCCGCGCACTACCACGACCGCGCCAACGCGCTGGCCGCGGCCAGCGAGGTCGAGCGCCTGCTGGAGGGCGGCCACGCGGAGGAGGCGGCGACCCCGGCGGTTCCGCTGTGCGCGCCGGAACCGGCGCAGGCGCGTGCGCCGCTGCTGGTCGCCACCTCGCTGGTGTTGCGCCCGATGGGCGCCAGCCACGACGTGTTGACGGATTTTTCGCTGGACATCGAGGCCGGGCAGCGCGTGGCCCTGGTCGGCTCCAGCGGCAGCGGCAAGAGCACCCTGCTGGAAGCGCTGGCCGGCTGGTTGCCGCCGCGCGGTGGGCGCATCGTGTCGCGCGAGGGCATGCGTGTCGGCTACGCCGGGCAGCGTCCGTATCTCTTCCATGGCTCCATCGCCGACAACCTGCGCCTGGCCGATCCCGGCGCCAGCGACGCGCGGTTGCGGGCGGTGGCCGAGGCCGCGCAGGTGATGCGTTTCGCCGGACAGTTGCCGCAGGGGCTGGAGACGGTGATCGGCGAGCGTGGTTTCGGCCTGTCCGGCGGCGAGGCGCGGCGCATCGGTCTGGCACGGCTGCTGCTGCGCGATCCGGACCTGTTGCTGCTGGACGAACCCACCGCCTTCCTCGATCCGCAGACCGAAGCAGACCTGCTGCGGTCGCTGGCCTGTTTCACCCGTGGCCGCGCGGTGCTGATGGCCACGCACAGCGCGGCGGCGATGCAATGGGCCGATCGCGTGGTGCGACTGCAGGACGGGGGACGCGCATGAGCGGCGACGATTCCCTGCGCGTGGTGTTCGCACGGCACCGCTGGCGCCTGCTGCTGGCAGTGGTGCTGCTGCTGGTGACGATGCTGGCGGGTATCGGCCTGCTGGGCCTGTCCGGCGGCTTCCTGACTGCCGCCGCGCTGGCCGGCGCGCTGGGTGCGGGGGCCACGTTCAATTTCTTCTCGCCCTCGGCCGGAATCCGCGCACTGACCCTGGTGCGCATCGCTTCGCGCTACTTCGAGAAGCTGGTCGGCCACGACGCGACCCTGCGCATCGCCCGCGACCTGCGGGTCTGGTTCTTCCGGCGCGCACTGCCGCTGGCGCCGGCGCGTCTGGGCGGCACGCGCACCGGCGAGCTGCTGGCGCGGCTGATGTCCGACATCGGCGAGGTCGACGGCCTGCTGGTGCGTGCGGTGGGGCCGCTGCTGGCGCTGGCCGGGAGCGCGCTGGCGACGATCGCGGTTGCCGCCTGCATCCATTGGCCAGCGGCGGCGCTGCTGCTCCTGCTCTCGCTGCTGGTCGGCATCGGCGTGCCGGTGCTGGCCGTGCGCCATGGCGATGCCGGCGAAGCCGCGCGCGCGCTGCATCGCACGCGGCTGCGCGCGCTGGCCTATGAAGGGCTGGAAGGCGCCGCGGACCTTGCCGCGCTGGGCGCGCTCGACGACTGGCGCGCGCGTGTCGAGGGTGCGGCGCGCCAGCTCGCGGGCGACGACCATCGCCGCCGCGGTCGCCTGATCGCAGGCAACGTACTGCATTCGGCCTGCGCCGGGCTGGGCCTGCTGGCGATGCTGTGGCTGGCGCTTTCCGCCTTCCAGGACGGCAGGATCGAGGCGCCGCTGGCCGCCACGCTGGTATTCCTGACCGTGGCATTGCTGGAAGTCGCCGCCGGCTGCGGCCTGGCCTGGCAGGCGCTGCAGTCGGCGCGCATATCCGCGGCGCGGCTGCGGGCCATCGTCGAACAGCCACCGTCGGTGGTCGATCCCGCGTCTCCGCATTCCTTGCCGGAACCGCCGGCCACGCTTTCGTTCGAGCAGGTGGTGTTCGCCTGGCCCGGCGAAACCCGGCGGTTGCTCGATGGCATCGATCTGCAGCTGCGGCCTGGCGAGCGCATCGCGATCCGCGGCGACAGCGGTTGCGGCAAGACCACCCTGTCGGCCCTGCTGCTGCGGTTGTGGGATCCGCAGCAGGGCAGCGTGCGCTGGGGTGGCGTGGACCTGCGCGAGGTCGCGCAGGACGACTGGCATCGGCGTGTCGCCTGGTTGCCGCAGGGCGCGCCGGTATTCGCGGGCAGCATCGCCGACAATCTGCGCCTGGGCGACCCGCAGGCCGACGAGGCGCGACTGTGGGCGGTACTGGAACAGGTACGGCTGGGGGAGTGGGCGCGCCACCAGGGCGGGTTGTCGGCGTGGGTCGGCGAGAACGGCGCCACGATGTCCGCGGGGCAGGCGCGCCGCCTGGCAATGGCGCGCGCCCTGCTGCGCGATGCACCGTTGATGGTGCTGGACGAGCCGACCGAAGGCCTGGACGTGGATACCGCCGACGCGCTGCTCGTCGATCTGGCGCAGGCTCTGGGTCCGCGCAGCCTGCTGATGATCACCCACGGCCACCTGCCCGAAGGAGTGGTGCATCGCCAGTACAGGCTGCAGAGCGGGCGCTTGATGCCTGAAACCGGCGAAGTGCGGAGCCAGGTCATAGAGCCATCGTGATCGAAGCCCCGCACCTGGAGGCTGTCGGGGCGCTGCCTGCCGGTCCGCTGGCTGCCCAGGGGCCGCGCGGTCCGCTGGGACCAGTCTACCTGCCTTCATATTGCGGCAGCAGCTGACGCCTGAAGCCTGTGTCCTCCAGAGGCCGGACATATCGGGTCTTGATGCCGCGGGGCCTCACAGCGGGACAAGAAAACAGTAGGTGCCGTCGACCTTTCCGTAGGGATAGGCGGTCGATTTCTCCGGATTGGGTTCGCCGTTCCTGTCGTACCTGTCGAAGTACAGGCGAAGCAGGCCCTCCGGTGCGGCCGCGAACTCCTCGCCGGGTAGCGCAGCGGGCGTGTTCTCGAAGATGGCGGACATGATCCTGATGCCGGCGTCACGGGCGAACAGCCATCGGAACACCGCAAGCACCTCCGGTTCGGCTTCGTCCTCGCACAACAACTGCTGCGCCGCGGCCACGTCGTTTCGCGAATTGGCCTCCAGCAGACCCTGTCGAAGCGCCTCCGGCGAATCATGGGGAGCGGCCATCGCGCCGGAACATGCCAGGAGCAGCCACGTGCCGGCAGCAATGCGATGAGGGCGTGTCTTCATGGCAGGGTTCCACGCAGGCGTCCTGGGCACTATAGCCACCGATGCGGACCCGGGAGCGTCGGGTTGCTTCTGCCAGTAGAGCGCATCCGGATCACGGGCTGTCGTCATCGCGTACGCGCAGGAAGCGCGCGAACCGCGGCAGGCCGTTCGTGGTCAATCCGTTGTAGCGGTAGGTGACCAGGCTGCCGACCGGCGGCGGCGCCATGCGTTGGGCGTCCTTGAAGCCACTGCCGATACGGAAACGTGCGCCGTCGGCACGCTCCACCAGCAGCGCACCGAGCAGGCCCGCATATTTGCCCTTGCCCAGCAGATGCGCGATCACCCGCGCCTCGGCGTCGTCCCAGGGCTTGAGCTTGAGCAGGCCGTCGCTGCGGCCCGCAGCGTAGTAATTGTCCTGGTGGTGCAGCATCAGTCCTTCGCCGCCGGCCACAACCGTGGCCGTCAGGTGGCGATGCAGCGCCGCGGTATCGGCGATGCGCCGTTGCGGGATGAGCTCGAGGCTGGGAGCAGCGGCGCGTGCGAGCAGTACGCGCAGGGCCGCCAGGCGCTGGTCGAAGGTGCCCGCGTGCCCGGGCAGGTCGAAGACCATCAGGCGCATGCCTCGCCAGCCGGCTTCGTCGGGCGGATTCATGCGCACGATGGAGCTGGCGTGTTCGAAGCGGCCGCGGCCGCCCCACAGCTCGCCATCCAGCGGCTGCGCGGGCCAGTTACGGGTGAATCCGGGCGGGGGCTCGATGCGATGGCCGCCACGCGTCCACAACGCCTGTCCGTCCCAACGCGCGCGCACGCCGTCGAGCTTCTCGCTTACCCAGTAGCGGGACACGTCCGGTCCGTCGCGCCATTGGCCGGCCAGCATCAACGGAGGCGCGGCCGCCGTGGCGGCCAGCGGCAACAGCAACAGGTACAGCAGCAGTGTCGTCAGGCGTCGCATGATTCCCCCGCATGAATGGGTGCAGGGACAGCATGCGTGCACGGCAAACGCCGTTGGATCAGGCGTGGAGGGAAGTGAGCGTAGGCACCTGCACCACCATGCTGTCGGTCAACGGCCGGGCAGCGTGTCGAGGAAGCCGCGTACCGCCGGGCCGTAGCGGTCGTAATCGACCAGGAAGGCATCGTGGCCCTGCGGCGAATCCATGCCGATGAACTGCGTGTCGGCGCCGCCGGCACGCAGGCCGTCGGCGACCTGCTGCTGTTGTTCGACCGGGAACAGGATGTCGGTGTTGGCGCCGATGGCCAGCGCCCGCTGCACGCGGATCTTCGCCAGGCCGGCCATCACATCGCCCTGGCCGTATTCGGCCAGGTCGAACCAGTCCATCGCGCGGCCCAGGTACAGATAGCAGTTGGGATCGAAGCGGCGCACGAAGCGGCGCGCATGGCCTTCCAGATAGCTTTCGACCTGGAATTCGAGGCCGAACGGGTCGTCGTCGCCCTGTTCCGAATCCAGCCTTACGCGGCCGAAACGGCCGTCCCATTCCAGTGCCGAGCGATAGGTGATGACACCCAGCTTGCGCGCCATGCGCATGCCCGACTCGGGGTAGTGGGCCTCGTCGTAATCGCCGCCGTTCCATGCCGGGTCCAGGCGGATGGCCTCGCGTTGCAGCGAACGGATGGCGATGGAGAACGGCAGGGCCTGCGCACTGCCGGAAATGTTGATGTGGGTGCGCGCGATGCCGGGGTGCTGGAGCAGCAGCGCCAGCGCGGTCATGCCGCCCATCGAGTTGCCGATCAGGCAAGCCAGTTGCCCGATGCCGAGCGCACGCACCACCTCGGCCGCGGCGTTGGCGATGTCCTCCACCGACAGTTCGGGGAACGACAGCCGGTAGGGCTTGCCGGTGGCCGGGTCGAGGGAAGCAGGGCCGGTCGAGCCCTTGCAGCTGCCCAGCGAATTGACGCAGACCACGAACCAGCGGTCGGTGTCGATCGGCTTGCCGGGGCCGAGCATCGGCTCCCACCAGCCGGGAGCGGTGTTGCCCGGGTGGCTGGCGGCGTGGGCGTCGGGCGAGAGGCCGGTGACGATGAGGATGGCGTTGCCGGCATCGGCGGCCAGCTTGCCCCAGGTCTCGTAGGCGATGCGCGCGCCCTGCAGCTGGCCGCCGCGCTTCATCGGGAAGGGCGAGGCGAGCGCGTGGAAGCGGCTGGCTTCGGGGATGAACTCGGTCATCGGCCGATTCTACCGGCGCCATGCGGCGCTGTGCTCGCCGCCTCATGTCGTGGAGGCATCACCTCATGCCGCCGGTCCAGGGGCGGCGCATGCCTCCTCGGCAGGGACAGGCGTGCGTCAGCCTCACCGCCCCCAGGATGGTGCCCCCAGGAGCGAGCGATGCCACGCCGATGAGCGTGAGATGGCGGATCGCCCGTGGAACGGAGCGGCTGGCGAACCGGCGAAGCCGAGCAGGAAGGTGGCCGCGCGCGAAGGTACGAGCAACGCCATGGTGCCAAGGACGACCAGGTAGATGCCGGTCAGCACGACGGCGCTGCGGGCTGCCACTTCGATCACTGAGGGTCTCCACGAGTCGCACGCCTGGCGCGGGCGAAGGAAACGGCGCCGGTCTTTGCCGCGCCCCGCCGGTAGGCCTGCCTCAAGGCGGGCACGCATGGGCCTGTCGAAATGCGTGGGGCTGGCCCCCTCGACACCTGCTTACGGAGAGCCGAGGACGATCTCCAGCGTTCCCTTCGTCGGCAGGGATACCTTCACCGGCCTCGACTCGACATCGCCCTCCTGGCGCATCGCGTTGCCGCTGGCCGAGAGGCGCGCGAACACTTCCACCTCGCCCAGCGCGGAGAGTTTCTGCGTCGGCATCGGGCTGTCGGCGTCGTCGAGCGTGACCGTGAGCGGTCCAGCCTGCGCCGGGTGCCGCTCGACCGCGACCGGCATCGGCGGGCCGCCGGGAGCGCGGGCGATGACGAACAGGGTGTCCTTGCCGGCGGCGACGCGGGCCTGCAGCGCGGGCGCCAGCGTGACCCGGACGGTGATGGCGTGGCCGTCCGCACTGCCTGCAGCGGCAGGCGTGGCCGTGGCGGGTGTGGAAGGGGGCAGGCCGGCATCGGCGCGGGCGGCATCGATCTGTTCGCGCAGCGCGGTGGCGGCATTGGGTTCCAGGCGTGGCAGCAGGCCTTCCCAGGTGCGTACGGCAGCTTCGTCCTGGCCGCGCTGGCGCTGCACGATGCCGACCAGCCAAGTGGCGCGCTGGTTGTCCGGCGCCACCTGGCGTGCGTGCTGCAGCCATTGCAGGCCGGTGTCGTCGAACAGCATCTTCGGGTGCGCACGGGCGCGCGCCTGCGCCGCTTCGACCAGCAGTTCGGGCTGGTCCGGCTCGAGCTGCAGTGCGCGCTCGAACGATCCGGCGGCATCGGCCATGCGCCCAAGCTCGAGCTGCGAGCGGGCCAGCAGGACCCAGCCCTCGGCGCGCTCGGGATGCTCGTCCAGCACGGCGCGCAGTTGTTCGACCGCCTGCTCCAGGCTTTGCGGCGCCTCGGCGTCGCGCGGCTGCAGCGCCGTCGGCGTCCCCAGCCACAGGTACAGGCCCACGGTGGCCACGACCATCGACGCGACCAGAGTGCCCCAGATCGCGCGCTTGCCCGCGCGCAGCAGCGGCCACAGCATGATGCCGCCGGCGGTGGCGGCCAGCAGCGCGGCCAGCGACAGGAATACCGCCTTCACCATTCGCGTTCGTCCTGGTTGGCGTCTTCGGCGGCGGGGGCGGGCAGGACGCGTCCCCGCCGGCTCACGTGCACGTACAGAAGCGCCGCGCCGGCCAGCAGCAGGGCGCCCGGCCCCAGCCACAGCAGCAGGGTGCTGCCTTCCATGCGCGGGCGGTAGAGCACGAACTCACCGTAGCGTTCGACCAGGAACTGCTTGATCTGCGCATCGCTGCGGCCTTCGCGCATGAGGTTGAGGACTTCGCGGCGCAGGTCGTGGGCGATCTGCGCGTTGGAGTCGGCCAGCGACTGGTTCTGGCACTGCACGCAGCGCAGTTCGGCGGCCAGCGCATGGAAGCGCGCCTCCTCGGCGCGGTCGCGGTACTGCAGCGGGGCGGGGTCGCCCATCGGCTGCGCCATCGCCAGCCATGGCAGGCACAGCCCCAGCAGGAGGGCGGCCAGCCGCTTCATCGGCGCGCCTTGCCGGTGGACGCGGCCTCGATCTTTTCCAGTGCCGGGATCAGCTGCCGGTCGAGCACGTCCTGGGTGATGGCGCCGCTGTACTTCCAGCGCACGATGCCGCTGCCGTCGACCAGGAAGGTTTCCGGCGCGGCGGCGATGCCCCAGTCCAGCGCGGTGCGGCCTTCCTCGTCGGCGATCACCACCATGTAGGGATTGCCCAGCTGCTCCAGCCAGCGCAGTGCGTCCTCGCGCTCGTCCTTCCAGTTGTAGCCGATCACGCGCACGCGCTTGGTTTCGGCGAAACGGGTGAGGATGGGGTGTTCGTCGCGGCAGGTCGGGCACCAGCTGCCCCACACGTTGAGCAGATAGGGCGCGCCGAGCAGGTCGCTGCTTTTGACCTTGACGGTGGGGTCGTGCAGCACCGGCAGGGTGAACGCCGGCGCCGGTTTTCCAATCAGCGCCGACGGCAGGCTGTCGCGGTCGGGCCGGTCCGAACGGCTGACGCCATAGAGCATCAGCCCGACCAGGCCGAGGAAGAACAGCGCGCCGATGATGAGCGCGACCGGCGGCAGGCGATGGGATGGATTCTGGGCGGGAGGCGTGTCGGACATCAGGATTTCTCGGGCAGCCGGCGGAAGCGGCGGTCGACGGCGGTGACGAAGCCACCCAGCGCCATCAGCAGCGCGCCCAGCCAGATCCAGCGGACGAAGGGTTTGACCTGCACGCGGACCGCCCAGGCACCATCGCCCAGCGATTCGCCGAGCGCAACATACACATCGCCGCCCAGCGCCGGATGGATGCCGGCCTCGGTCATGGGCATGCCGCCGCTGGCGTACATGCGCTTTTCCGGATGCAGCAGGGCGACCTCGCGGTCGCCGCGGAACACGCGCACGTGACCGCGGTCGGAGTGGTAATTGGGGCCGTCGGTGGCATCCACGCCCTCGAATTCCAGGCGGTAGCCGCCGGCTTCGACCGCCTTGCCCGGCGCCAGCGCCACTTCATGCTGGATGCTGAGCGCTTCCACCAGCAGGGCGCCGACCAGGAACACGGCGATGCCGGCGTGGGCGATCAGCATGCCCCAGGTCTCGGCGTTGGGGCGTCCACCACTACGCAGGCGCTGCCACAGCACGTATAGCGTGCCGGCACCCACCCACACCGCGGCGGCGATGCCGATGGCGGTCTTCCACCTGCCCTGCGGGGCCATGAACCAGCCGATGATGCCCAGCGCCACGGCCAGCGCCGCCCACGGTGCCAGCAGGGCGAGCGTGCGCCGACCCTGTTCGCGCTGCCAGCGGGTCAGCGGGCCGAACGGCAGCAGCAGCACCAGCGGCGTCATCAGCAGCAGGAACAACGTGCCGAAGTAGGGCGGTCCGACCGATACCTTGCCCAGGTCCAGCGCATCGGCCAGCAGCGGGTAGAGCGTGCCCAGCAGCACCATCGCGCAGGCGCAGGCGAGCAGCAGGTTGTTGGCCAGCAGCAGGCCCTCGCGCGAATTGAGCGCGTAGGCGCGGCGCGGGTCGGCCTGGGCGCCCATCGCCGGTGCGCGCAGCGCGTAGAGCAGCAGCGAGCCGCCGATCACCAGCGCAAGGAAGACCAGGATGAACAGGCCGCGGGCCGGATCGGCGGCGAAGGAGTGCACGCTGGTCAGCACGCCCGAGCGCACCAGGAAGGTGCCCAGCAGCGACAGCGCGAATGCGGTGATGGCCAGCAGCAGGGTCCAGCCGACGAACACGCCACGCTTTTCCGTGGCGGCCTGCGAATGCAGCAGCGCGGCGCCGGCCAGCCATGGCATGAAGCTGGCGTTCTCCACCGGGTCCCAGAACCACCAGCCGCCCCAGCCCAGCTCGTAATAGGCCCACCAGCTGCCCAGCGCGATGCCGAGGGTGAGGAAGGCCCAGGCCACGTTGGTCCACGGGCGGGTCCAGCGCAGCCAGCGCACGTCGATGCGGCCGTCGAGCAGGGCGGCGATGGCGAAGGCGAATGGCACCGAGAAGCCGACGTAGCCCAGGTACAGCATCGGCGGGTGGATGATCAGCCCGGGGTCCTGCAGCAGCGGGTTGAGGTCGCGGCCTTCGACCGGCGCCGGCAGCAGGCGTTCGAACGGATTGGAGGTGAACAGCAGGAAAGCCAGGAAGCCGACGCTGATCAGGCCCATCACCGCCAGCACGCGCGCCACCACCACCGGCGGCAGGCGCCGCGAGAATTCGGCCACCGCCGCGGACCACAGCGCCAGCACCAGGGTCCACAGCAGCAGCGAGCCCTCGTGCGCGCCCCAGACCGCCGAATAGCGGTAGATCATCGGCAGCAGCGAGTTGGAGTTCTCGGCCACGTAGCGCAGCGAGAAGTCCTGGCGCACGAAGGCCACGGTCAGCACCACGAACGCGCCCAGCACCATGGTCAGCTGCAGCAGCGCGGCCGGGCGGGCGATGGCCACGAACGGGGCGATGCCGCGCTGCGCGCCGAGCAGCGGCAGCACGCTCTGCAGCAGCGCCGCCAGCAGGGCCAGGATCAGCAGGATCTGTCCGACTTCGGCGAGCACTCAGCGCGACTCCGCCGGCGCGGCCGCGGCCGGGACCTGGTGCTTGCCATGGGCCACGCCCATCTTGTCGGCCAGCTCCTTGGGCATGTAGGTCTCGTCGTGCTTGGCCAGCACCTCCTCGGCCACGAACACGCCGCCGGCCATGCGCCCGGTGGCGACCACCGCCTGTCCCTCGCGGAACAGGTCGGGCAGGATCTTGTCGTAGGTCACCGGCAGCTGCGCGTCGCCGTCGGTCACTTCGAAGCGCGCCAGCAGCGCGCCGGGCGCACGCTGGAACGAGCCCTTGGCGACCATGCCGCCGAGGCGGAAGCGCGCGTCGGGCGCGACCTTGCCGGCCTTCACTTCGGCCGGCGTGTACAGATAGGCGATGTTGCGCTGCAGGGCGGTGGCCACCAGTACGGCGGCGATGCCGGCCACGGCGACCACCAGCAGTACGAGCAGCAGGCGGCGGCGTTGGGTGGGGCTCATCGGCTCAATTCCTCGTCGCTGGGCACGGCGCCCGCGGCGTTGCGGCTGGCGCGCGCCAGCCGGTTGCGTACCTCGCGCAGCTGCCGGCGCACCTGCAGGCGCGGGACGGCGAAGTCCCAGGCCAACACCACGAAGAACACGGCGTAGGCCAGGGCAACGTACTGGAAATAGGTCATGTCAGTTTCTCCACGCGCTCGCGCACCCAGGCCTTGCCGGCTTCGCGGCGCAGGTTGTCGGCGCGGGCGCGGGCCAGCAGCGAGCCGGCGAACCAGAACTTGGTGGCCAGCACCATCAGCCACAGCGGCAGGACCATGCTGCCGTCCATGCTCGACTCGCCGAACATGCGGATGGTCTGGCCCTGGTGCAGCGAATTCCACCACACCACCGAATAGCGGATGACCGGCAGCAGCACCACGCCGACGATGGACAGCAGGCCGGCGGCGCGCGCGGCGGCGCGGCGGTCGTCGATGGCGCCGTACAGGCCCATCACGCCCAAGTACAGGAACAGCAGGATCAGTTCGGTGGTCAGGCGCGGGTCCCAGTCCCACCAGGTCCCCCACATCGGCTTGCCCCAGAGGCTGCCGGTGAGCAGGGTGACCAGGGTGAAGGCCGCGCCGATCGGCGCGCAGGCCATGGCCAGGATCTCGCACAGCTTGATCCGCCAGATCAGCGCGATGGCGCTGTAGAAGGCCATCAGGCCGAACACGAACAGGCTCATCCAGGCCGAGGGCACGTGGATGTAAAGGATGCGGAAGCTGTCGCCCTGCTGGTAGTCGGCCGGCACCACCGCCAGCGCCTGCCACAGGCCGAAGGCGAACAGGGGAAGCGAGGCGATGTAGCACCAGGGCGACCAGCGGGCGGCGAAGGCATCGAAATAGGCGGGGGAACCCAGCCGGTGGAACCAACCTGCCAAACCTTTGAACATCCGCTTGCTCGCTAGGAAGAACGATGATGGGCTGGTCCCCAGCCATCCCGTCGCCGGGCACCGCGGCGGTCGCCTGCGGGTCCGTGAAGATTAGCCGAAGACGGCGCGGTTGGCACGGCCAGCCCGCGCCGCGGCGGTCACTTCAGGGTGAGGGTGCCCTTCATCAGCGCCGAGTGGCCGGGGAAGCTGCAGAAGAACGACAGCGGCGCGCCGGCGGCGGTGAGCTTGGCCACCGGGACGCTGAGGGTGGTGCTCTCGCCGCCGCCGACCACCTTGCTGTGGGCGATAACGCGCGCGTCGCCGGCCTTGATGTAGTCGGCGGCCAGCCCGGCCTTGATGCCGTCGGCATCGATGCCGGACATGTCGGCGGTCTTGGCGACCACCACGTTGTGGCCCATCACGTTCTTGGCCATCTTGCCGGTGTGCTTGAGGTTGATGGTGAAGGTGGCGCAGCTCTTGGGGACGTCGATGTTGGCCATGTTGTAGCGCATGGCGTCGTTGCCCTCCAGGTTCGCCGAGCAGGTGTCGGCGGCATGGGCGGCACCGGCGGCGCCGAGGGCCAGGGTGGATGCGACGATCAGTTTGCGGAACATCTTCAAAGCTCCTGTCTGCGGGGAGGGGAACGCCGCTGCGGGCGGCTGGCCGGCCATGCTGTCGCCGGCGGGGTGGGATGGCAAGCGACGCAATGTCGCAGGGCAAGCATGCGCCGGCATCTGCATGCTCAGTCTTCACGCAGGCTGGAAAGCCAGGCCGACACGGCCTGGATGCTGTCCTCGTCCAGCCGCTTGCCGACGCCGCTCATGATGAAATCGCTGGTGGAATCCTGCAGGTCGCCATCGCGGTATTCGGCAAGCTTGTTCTGCAGGTAGGTGGCCTGCTGGCCGCGCAGTACCGGGAAGGTCGCATACGGCGTGCGCCCGTTCCGGTCGGCGACGTCGGCATCGCGCATGCCGCGGGCATCGGGGCCGTGGCAGCCCTGGCAGGGCGGGATGCCCTTGGCGCCATCGCCATGCAGGTAGAGGTCGCGGCCGCGTTCGAGCAGGGCGGCATCGGCCGGTTCGGCGGGCGTGTCGCCGGCGTCGGCCCTCGCCGGGTGCAGCGGCAGGCTGGCGTAGTAGGCCGCCAGGTCGCGCATGTCCTGGTCGTCGAGCGTGCTGACCAGAGGGGTCATCGGCGAAGGATGGCGTCCCCGTTTCAGCTCGACCAGCTGCCAGTAGAAGAAGTCCGCGCGCTGGCCGCCGAGGTTGGGGAAGGGCGGGGCGGTGCCACCGCCGTCGTCGCCGTGGCAGGCGCTGCAGACCTGGGATTTTTCCTTGCCGGCGGCGGCGTTGCCGGCGATGCGCGGGGCCGCGCGCAGGTCGAGGTAGCGGGGATGCAGCGCGGGGGCGGGCGTCTCGTCGTCCGCGCCGCTGGCGGCATGGGCGAGGCCGAGCAGGCTGCCGGCCAGGACGAGCAGGAGCAGGGTGGAACCTTTCATAGCGCCACCTCGAGCATCATCCCCAGCAGGTTGACGCGGTAGTTGGACGGGCCGCCATCGGTATAGACGCGGTGGTCGTAGACCAGCGTGTCCTCGAAGCCGAAGTAGTGCCAGTCCGAGAGATTGCCGCGCTCCCAGGTGTCGAACACGCGCAGCCGCGTGCGCCGGCCCAGCGGCATCGACAGCCCGGCGGTGAGCGTATTGACCCGGTAGACCATCAGCGGATAGCTGCCGCTGGCCAGCGGCGCGTTGGCCGGCACGGTGAGTGCGTCGGGCGAATTCATGCGGTAGCCGGTGCGGCCGCGCGAGGACGTCCAGTTCCAGGCCAGGTCCAGGGTGGCGCGGCCGAGCCGGCGGCTGAGGTTGAGGCCGGCGTAGTGGTTGCGCTGGGTATCGTCCATCCACCAGCGGCTGGCCTCGGGATAGGTCGGGCCGCCGAGTTCCGGATCGCTGCCGACGGCGTCGTTGACGTTGGCGAACACCAGTTCGGAGCGGTCGTGGCCATACCAGGCGCTGGCGGTGGTGTCCGGGTTGGGCTGCCATTCCCACTGCACGCTGGTGGCGTAGCTGTCCAGCTTCCGCCGCCCGATCTGCGCGTCGTAATGGTTTCGGTCGCCGCGCGCGGAAACGTACACGGTCATGTCGCGGGGCAGGACGAAGGTCGCCATCAGGTCGAGCTTCTGCTGGGTGCGCGAGGCGATGTCGTACTTGCGCAGCGCCGCGACCGTATGCGGGCTCAGGCCGCCGGCCGGTTCGACGAAGCCGGGCAGCGAGCTGGAGAAGGTGAACTCGTAGGGGTCGTAGTAGTAGGCGCTGCCGCCACGATCCAGCCAGGTGTAGTTGGCGCGGAAGCTCAGCCAGTCGGCGGTGCGGTTGTTCCAGCTCAGCTTCACCGCGTTGTCGCGGGTGGTGGCGACCTCGCGGTGGGCGCGCTCGATCCAGGTGAAGGTGTAGGTGGCGCCGAGCGTGTTGCGGGTGGAGGGGCGCCAATCCATGCCGGTGGAGATCTCGCGGGTCTCCTTGTCCAGCGGCAGGTTGCGGATGCGGGTGAGCACCGAACTGTTGGCGCCGCCGTCCCATACGCCCATTTCGCCGGGCACCACCGAGCCCTGCGAGCCGTTCTCGGCGATATAGCCCCATTGGTCGGTCAGCGGGTTGTAGGACCAGTAGGTGCCGGCGTAGTCCTCGCGCAGGTAGCGCGCGGTGCTGCGCCAGGTCAGCCCGTCCATGGGCTGCAGCACCAGGCGGGCGTCGAACTTCTGGTTGTTGATCGCCATGTCGGCGCGGTCGCGCGACAGCGCGGCGGTGGTATTCCAGTTGGCGCAGTTGGCGATGAACGGCGGCGCCAGGTTCTGGCCGAACTGCCCCTGGCAGTCCATCGGCGGCAGCAGACGGTCGTTCTGGCGCATGGTGGTCAGCGCGGCGGCGAGGGTGAAATCGCCCTTCCATGCCGGCAGCCTGCGGCTGAAACTGGCGCCGATGCGGTGGTAGTCGTTGTCCGGCTCATAAGCGAACGAGCCCTGGTACAGCGGCGGCGAACTGGCGCCGGCCACCGAAGTCACCGCGAACGGCACTTCGTAGCTGTAGCCGCGGCTGGCATGGCGGAAGAACGAGCCGGTGTAGCTGAAGTCGCTGCGCCACAGGTTGCCGACGAAGCGGAAGCCGCCGGTGAAGTTGAGCGTGCTGTCGTCGATCGGGCGCGGGATCTCGTAGATGCCGCCATTGTTGGCGAAGGGGTAGTTGAAGAAGAACGGGCCGCCGAACGGGCGCGCGCCCTTGCGTTCTTCGTGGGTGAGGCTGGCGTAGGTGGTCCAGCGCGGGTTGAGCAGGTAATTGATGCTCACGCCCTGTTTGTCGCGCACCACCGACAGCGTGGTCAGCGGCAGCGCGGCGGAAATGGCCGCGACCTGCGCGGAGCTGCTGCCGGCCGCGGCCAGGCCCGGCTTGAGGGTGAGATGGTCGCTGCCCACACCGTCCCAGATCGAGCGCGCGTTGCCGCTGAGCACATTGGGCGAACTGCGCGCGAAGGCCTGCACCTTGTAACGCCCGGCCTGGCCGAGCACCGCGCGGTAGTACTGGTTGTCGCGCTGCAGCCGGCTCAGGCGCACGTCGGCATAGCTGCCGTCGGCGGCGCGGCGCAGGCTGAAATCGGCCTGCAGGACGAGGCCGTCGTCCGGGTCGCGGAAGCGCCGCCAGTTGGTGTTGGCGGTGTCGCCGCTGACATGCAGGTAGCCCAGCGCGACGTCGCCCGCCCACTGCCAGGCGCCGTCGCCGGCCGGCTTCAGTGCCGGCATCTGCGGATTGCAGCCATAGAGGAAGCCGGTGGGCGTGCGCTTGGGCGCCGCGGTCAGCCAGCTGGTGCCATCCGGATCGCAGCCGCGCCAGCCGACGCGGCCGGATGGATCAAGCCAGTTGCCGAACTGCAGGTCGATCCCGGAGCCGCTGTCCTGCGCCTGGGCCAGGCCGGCCAGCAGGGCGAGGGGCAGCAGCGACCAGCGGCAGGCGTGGGGGCGTTTCCACATGTGCATGGCGTCCTCCCGTTACTTGTGCAGGCGTGGGCCGGAGGGGTGGTTGGAGCCGTGGACCTGCGCATGGCAGGTGATGCAGCCGCGGCCCATCAGGCGTTCGTCCGGCGTCATGCCGTTGCCGAGCGACAACTCCGTCTGCAGGTCGTTGGGGTGGCGGGTATGCGAGTGGCACTGCTGGCACAGCATCGGGACCGGCGCGACCAGCAGGGCATGCTGGTTGGAGCCGTGCACCTGGTGGCAGTTGAGGCAGCTTTCACGCACGGGGGCGTGCTCGAACAGGAACGGCCCGCGTTTCTCGGCATGGCACTGGTAGCAGGTCTCGTTGACCGTGTCGGTCTTGAGCAGGGTGGCGTTGAGCGTGCCGTGCGGATTGTGGCAGTCCACGCAGCTGATCTGGCCTTCCGGCAGCGGCATGTGCGAGCGGCGGTTGAACTGCTGGCGGATGTCCTTGTGGCAGGTGGCGCAGGTTTCGCTCACCGACTGCTTGGCGGTCAGGCCTTCGGCGGAGAACTTCTGCATCGGGTTGTGGCAGTCGCTGCACGACAGGTCGTTGCGCTGGTGGATCGAGCCCAGCCACACATCGCGCGGGCCGCCGGAGTGGCAGCCAAGGCAGCTTTCGGTCTGGTTGGCCACCGGCGTGCCGCCCTCGTGGGTGAAGGCGATGATCGAGCCCTTGGCGGTCGGGTTGGCCGCATGTACCGAACCCGGGCCGTGGCAGGCCTCGCAGGTGGCGGTGGCAGGATTGGCGGCCAGCGCCACCTGCATGCCCAGCGCGTGCGCGGTGTGGGCGAAGTTGTCGTTTTCCTTGGCGTGGCAGGCGGTGCAGACCTGCTCGCCGACCGCCTTGGCTTCCGGATGCGCCTGGTTGCGCGCGGGGACGGCATCGGCGAAGCCGGGGGGAGCGTCGAAGCCATGCCCGGAAACGGTGGAGGCGAACCGGGTCTCGGGCAGCTTGACCGCCTGCGCCGAGGCGTCGGCCTTGACCGGGGCGAGCCAGGCCGCCGAAACCAGCACCGCGGTGGCGAGCAGCATCACGAAGGCGAGATAGAACCGCACGTGCCTCTCCTTTGTCGTCCCTGCCGATGGGTGGGTGACAACAACGTAATTGCGATTACGGTGCGATTTTGGGAAAGCCTGCGTTCAGGTCAAGCTGCAGCGCAGCAGGCTGGCGTTCAGGAACGGGGGAGGGCGCCCTGCAGGAACATCCGTACCGCCGAGCGGGCGCGGGCCTGGATCTGTGGCAGCTGGGTGCCGTCGACCCAGCCGTTGATGGAGCGGATGATCAGCCCGCCGAACACCAGCATGTAGAAATGATCGGCGGCCAGGTCCGGGTCCTCGATGCGTAGGCGTCCGGCGCGGGTCTCGCGCGCGAAGTATTCGCTCAGCAGCCGCTCCGCCGGCTGGATGCCGTGGGCGCGGAACCAGTCGCGCAGGGCCGGCTGGCTGTTGCCTTCGGCGGTGATGATGCGGTGGCAGGCGATGCGCGCCGGGCTGAGGATCTCCTCGACCATGTGGCAGGCCGCCTCTTCCAGCGCCTGTGCCGGCGGCAGCGGCGAATCCAGCAGCTCCTCCACCTCCTTGCCGAAGTCGCGGATGCTGCGCTCCATCAGCGCATGCACCAGCCCTTCCTTGTCGCCGAAGGCGCGGTACAGGGTGGCCAGCGAACCGCCGGCGCGCTTGACGATGTCCGACAGCCGCGCGCCCTGGTAGCCCTTCTCGTTGAATACCTCGATGGCGACGTCGAGGAAGCGCTCCACGCGCAGTTCGCCACGACGCTGCAGTTCCACCGCCGGGCGCGGCGGCAGCGTGGGCTTTTCCGGGGCAGGGTGCGGTGGTCTGCGCATGCGCGGTCGCGGGGAAATCGGGCGCCAAGGATAGCGCCGGCGTCCCTCAGGAGTTTGCGATGCGGATCGCAGCGGCAGCGGTCAACGGCGCCAGCAGCAGGCTGACCACCAGGCCGGCGGCGAGCAGCAGCAGCGCGCCGCTGGCGTCGAAGCCCTGGGCCGACGCGGCCACCGCGCCGGCGCCGAATACCAGCACCGGCACGTACAGCGGCAGCACCAGCAGCGCCAGCAGGATGCCCGAGCGGCGCATGCCCACGGTCAGCGCCGCGACCACCGCGCCGAGCAGGCTGAGCAGCGGGGTGCCCAGCGCCAGCGAGGCGACCAGCACCGGCAGCTGTCCGCGCGGCAGCTGCATCAGTTCGGCCAGCAGCGGGCTGACCAGCACCAGCGGGAAGGCGGTGGTCAGCCAGTGCGAGAACACCCGCACCGCGACCAGCCATGGCAGCGGCACCGGCGAGAGCAGCCACTGTTCCAGCGAGCCGTCCTCGGCATCGCCGCGGAACAGCGTATCCAGCGACAGCAGGCCGGCCAGCAGCACCGACAGCCACAGCACGGCCGAGGCCACGCGCTGCAGCAGCTGCGGATTGCCGCCGAGGGCCAGGGCGAACAGCGCCACCACCAGCAGCGCGAACAGGATCGGCTGCGCGGCATCGCCGCGGCGGCGCCACAGCAGTTTCAGGTCGCGCGCGAGCAAGGCCTTGGCGGCGTCGATCAGGGTGGGCTGCGGACCGGGCAGGCTCATGCGGCGGCCTCCGTAGCGGCGCCGAGCGTCAGCGTGCGGTTGCGCACCGGCGGTGCCGCATAGGCGCCGTGGGTGGTGACCAGGGTGCCGCCACCGCCGCGCAGGTGCGCGGAAATCATGCGGTTGACCAGGTTGATGCCGTCCAGGTCGAGGTTGGCGTAGGGTTCGTCCAGCAGCCATACCGGTGCCGGCGACAACCACAGCCGGGCCAGCGACAGGCGTTTCTTCTGCCCGGCCGACAGTTGCCGCACCAGCGTGTCTTCGTAGCCGGCCAGGCCGACGATGGCCAGCGCGTTGCCGGGCATCTGCCGCACGCGCCGGCCCTGCAGGCCGCACAGCACGTGCAGGTTCTCCAGCGTGCCCAGGTCCTGCTTGAGCGCCGGCAGGTGGCCCAGGTAGGCGATGTAGCGCGAGCGGTCGCCACTGCCGGCGGGGCGGCCGTCGATGCGGATCGTGCCTTCGTCGGCGCGCAGCAGGCCGGCGAGCACGCGCAGCAGGGTGGTCTTGCCGGCGCCGTTGCCGCCCTGCACCAGCAGGGCTTCGCCCGCGTCCACATGCAGGTCGAGCGGGCCGAACACCGGGTCGTCGTTGCGGGTGAAGCGCAGCCCGCGCGCATCGAGCAGCGGCGGAGTGTTCATGGTCGCGGTCATCGGATCGGGCGCTTCCGTCCTTGGGTGGGAGCGCAGGCAGGCTGGCGCATCGGGCGCGACATTATAGGCATTGCCGCCGCTGCTGCTGCAGCGCGCGGGCGGGAGAGGGCGGCCGTTGCCGCCGGCATTGCGTAAACTCGGCGTTTCCCTTCCCCGACGCCGACGCATCGATGCAACCGCAGACCAAGTTGCCCAAGGTGGGCACCACCATCTTCACCGTGATGTCGCAGCTGGCCGCCGAACACGGCGCCGTCAACCTGGGCCAGGGCTTCCCGGATTTCGCCGCGCCGCAGCGCCTGATCGACGAGACCGCCAAGGCCATGCGCGAGGGCCTGAACCAGTACGCGCCGATGACCGGCGTGGCGCCGCTGCGCCAGGCCATCGCGCAGAAGGCGCTGGACTGCTACGGCGCGCAGGTGGATCCGGAAACGGAGATCACCGTCACTTCCGGCGGCACCGAGGCGATCTTCAACGCCATCCACGCGGTGGTGCGCGCCGGCGATGAAGTCATCGTGCTGGATCCGGCCTACGACTGCTACGAGCCGGCCATCGACCTGGCCGGTGCGCGCGCGGTGCATGTCGCGCTCGATCCGCAGACCTTTGCCGTGGACTGGGACAAGGTGCGCGCGGCGATCACGCCGAAAACGCGCATGCTGATGGTCAACACCCCGCACAACCCCTCCGGCGCGATGCTCTCGGCGGCGGACATGCAGGCGCTGGCCGACGTGCTGCGCGGCACCGGCATCTACCTGGTCTCCGACGAGGTGTACGAACACATCGTCTACGACGGCGCCCGCCACGAATCGGCACTGCGCTACCCGGAACTGCGCGAGCGCGCCTTCGTCATCTCCAGCTTCGGCAAGACCTACCACTGCACCGGCTGGAAGATCGGCTACGCCATCGCGCCGCCGGCGTTGAGCGCCGAGTTCCGCAAGGTGCACCAGTACAACACCTTCACCACCTACGGCCCGGCCCAGTATGGCTTTGCCGCGATGATCCGCGACGAGCCGGAGCACCACCTGGAGCTGGGCGCGTTCTACCAGGCCAAGCGCGACCGTTTCCGCGAGCAGCTGCTCACCACCCGGCTGAAGCCGCTGCCGGTGCCGGGCGGCTATTTCCAGCTGGTGGACTACTCGGCCATCAGCGACCTGCCGGACCACGAGTTCGTGAAGTGGCTGACCATCGAGAAGGGCGTCACCGCCATCCCGCTGTCGCCCTTCTACGAAACCCCGCCGGCCGGACAGCGCCTGGTGCGGCTGTGCTTCGCCAAGAACGACGCCACGCTGGATGCGGCGATCGAACGCCTGCAGAAGCTCTGAGTGCGCTGAAACCCCACAGGAGCGGTTTCAACCGCGAACGGGCTTTCCCGGCGAAGGCTCCATCGCGGCCGGCGCCGCTCCTGCGGGAAGACATGTATCCGGGAGACATCATGCAAGACCTCCGCATTTCGCTCGTACAGGGCGACACCCGCTGGCACGACCCGGCCGGCAACCGCGAACACTACGCCGCGCTGCTGGCGCCGCTGGCCGGCGCGACCGACCTGGTGATCCTGCCGGAAACCTTCACCAGCGGTTTCTCCAATGACGCCATTTTCAAGGCTGAAGGCATGGACGGCCCGACCGTGGCCTGGATGCGCGAACAGGCGCGCCTGCTGGGCGCGGTGGTCACCGGCAGCGTGCAGCTGCGCGTGGGCGAGGATGTGTTCAACCGCCTGCTGTGGGCCACGCCCGACGGCGGGCTGCTGCACTACGACAAGCGCCACCTGTTCCGTTACGGCGGCGAGCACGAGCGCTACGCAGCCGGGCGCGAACGCCTGTGCGTGGAGTTGAAGGGTTGGCGGATCAACCCGCAGATCTGCTACGACCTGCGCTTCCCGGTGTTCTGCCGCAACCGCTTCGACGTGGAACGCGCCGGGCAGATGGATTTCGACCTGCAGATCTTCGTCGCCAACTGGCCCTCTGCGCGCGCATACGCCTGGCGGACGCTGGCGCGCGCGCGGGCGATCGAGAACCTGTGCTACGTGGCCGTGGTCAACCGCGTCGGCGTGGACGGCAACGGCCTGCATTATTCGGGCGACAGCGCGGTGATCGACTTCCTCGGCCAGCCGCAGGTGGAAATCCGCGAGCGCGAGCAGGTGGTGACCACCACCGTCTCGGCGCAGGCGCTGGCGGCCCACCGCGAACGTTTCCCGGCGATGCTGGATGCCGACGCCTTCACCCTGGGGTGACCCGGGAAACGACGCTGAACGCCGGCCGGATGATGTCGCCGGCCGCCACCTGCCGGATGCGTCGACGCTGCTAGGCTCGGCCCGTCACCTTGTTATGGAGAGCAAACCATGAAGATCCTGGCGGGAGCCCTGCTGCTGGCGGCTGTCGTTTTTGCGCCGTCCGCGCATGCGGCCGGCAACATCGACTGCGAGCTGCGTTTCAATCTGTCCGGCTGGTCGATCTTCTACAAGACCGCCACCGGCAACGGCACCATCACCTGCGACAACGGCGCCAGCATCCCGGTGAAGATCAGCGCCAAGGGCGGCGGCCTGACGGTCGGCAAGTCCACGGTCAGCGATGGCCGCGGCAAGTTCACCGGCGCCTACAGCCTCAACGACCTGATCGGTACCTACGGCGGTGCCGAGGTGCATGCTGGCGCTTCCCGTTCCAGCAATGCACAGGTGGTGACCAAGGGCGATATCTCGCTGGCCCTGGCCGGCACCGGCCGCGGCTGGGACCTGGGCGTGGGTTTCGGCAAGTTCGTGATCGAGCGCCGTTGAGTTTCGCGGCCTGATGCCCGGCCACCGGCCGGGTATCGGGATCACTCCTCCGCCACCGGGAACGCCTTCAGCGCCGCCCACACGATCGGCTTGGCCCATTCGGGTACCTGCGCGAACTCCTCCTGCGTGGCGGGGCAGAGGATCCGCCCGCGTTCCACTTCCAGTACGAGCAGGGGTTCGGCCCTGCCGTCGGCGTCGGCGTCGGCAGGCAGGCTGTTGTCATAGACGTGCAGCGTGGCCAGATGCGGCAGCAGTTCGATCAGGTTCAAGCGCGAACTGTCGAAGCGCTGGCGGATCTTGCCTTCGGGAATGTCATGGCCGCCCCTGGCAACACGGGCGGCGACGCGCTGCAGGTGCAGTTCGACGCTCTCCAGCCCGCAGAACCAGATGCCGACTTCGTGCCGGGTGCAGGCTTCGCGCAGCAGGGCGGGGATGGTGTTCGCGCCCAGCGTGGTTTCGAAGGCGTAATCGAGGTCGCCAGCCAGGGCCGAGCGCAGCCGCCGGGTACCTTCCTGCCAGGCGCTGGCATTGGCTTCCTCCAGTGGCCAGCCGCCCTCGACCAGTCGCCGGGTGAATGCATCCGGGTTGAACCAGGTGGCGCCATCCTCGGCCAGCATCGTGCCCAGCAGTGAACTCTTGCCGGCGCCATTGACGCCGGCAAGGACCAGGATCTTCGCCATCGCTTATCGCGGCTCGCCCAGGGCGATCTTGCGTCCGCGCCGGGCCGGGCGGGCCATGGCCTTCGCCAGGCGGCCATCCTGCAGCGCCGACAGGTGGGCGTCGAACTCGGCCTGCAGGGCCTGCAGCGATTGCGCGCGCTGTGCCGCAGCGGAATGACCGCTGGCTTGGTCGACCAGGCGCTGGTATTCCTCGGCCGACACCACCACCGCCTGCGGATGGTTGTGGTTGGTGACCACCACCGCGCCGCTCCTGAGTACCTTGCGCATCAGCTCCGGCCAGCCCTTGGCCTTGATGTCGCTGGCGGGCGTCTTTTCCAGATCAGGCAGATTCAGGGTGAGGTCCATGGCGGCTGTCCGGCGGAAGGGGTAGGGGGAAAATATCCCAAATTTCCCATTTTGGGTAAATTTGCCGGAATTGATTCAGGCCACAGACGATGTGATCCGGAAAATGGAACGCCCGGCGCTGGGCCGGGCGTTCTGGGGCGTGTGGAGGGCAGGACGCTGCCGCTCCAGCAGCAGATCAGCCGCCGCGCGGGCCGCTGCGGCGCGGGCCACCCGGACCACGGTTGCCGCCGGCCCCTCCCGGGCCACGGTTGCCACCCGGACCGCCGGGGCCGCGATTGCCGCCCGGGCCACGGTTGCCATTCGGACCACGACCACCCGGACGGGCGCCTTGGGCCGGCTTGGGGCTGCCATACGGGCTGAAGCCCGGAGTGGCGTGGTCGGACGGGAAGCTCGGGGCATTGCCCGGATGGCCATACGGATGCTTGCGCTGGCCCTGGCCGGCGGCCTGGCCGCCACCCTGCGCACGACCCTGTCCTGCACCCTGGCCAGCGCCCGGCGCACGGCCCTGGCCGGGACCGCCACGACCGGCGCCGCCGGCGCCCGGGCGCGGCTTGCCGTACGGACGGGCCTGGCCTTCACCGGCCGGTCCACGGCCGGGGCCGCGATTGCCGCCGGGGCCGGCGTTGCGGTGGCCGCTGGGGCCGGTGCTCACGCCTTCAGGCACGTACCAGGTGCGGAACGCGGCGGGATTGCCTTCCGGCAGGCTTCGGTCGCCCTTGGGCTTGCGCTGCTTGAACGGCTTCTGCGACTGCTTGGCCGCCGCTTCGCCGCTGACGGTCAGGCCGCCCTTGAAACCGCCGCCCTTGCCGCCGCGGCCACGGCCGCGGTCTTCGCGCAGGGTGTCGAAGCGGCGCAGTTCGCGGCCTTCGTCGGCGGTGTTGTGGCCGTTGACGTAGGCATTGCCGCGGCCGCCCTCGCGCACGCGCACGGTGGTCTTGGCGGCCTTGCGCTGGCCGATCACCGGCTGCAGGGTCAGCGCCGACGGCGTGCCTTCCTCCAGCTTCAGTTCGGCACGCAGCGCCTCGACCTGGGCGGCCGGCAGCTCCTGCGAGTGGCCGCGCAGCAGCGGTTGCGGCAGGCCGATCTTGCCGTAGCGGGTGCGCTTGAGGCGGCTGACCTGGCAGCCCTGCGATTCCCACAGGCGGCGCACTTCGCGGTTGCGGCCTTCCTTGACCACCACGCGGAACCAGTCGTGCGAGTCGGTGCCGCCGATGCGTTCGATCTCGTCGAACTTGGCCGGGCCGTCTTCCAGCGCCACGCCACGGGCGAGGCGGTCGACGACGTTGTCCGGCACCTTCTCCTGGCCTTCCGGGGCGCGCACGCGCACCACGTATTCGCGCTCGACCTCGAAGGACGGATGCATCATGGCATTGGCCAGTTCGCCGTCGGTGGTGAGCAGCAGCAGGCCGGTGGTGTTGATGTCCAGGCGGCCGATGGCGATCCAGCGCGCGCCCTTGAGCGGCGGCAGCGACTCGAACACGGTCGGGCGGCCCTCGGGGTCCTCGCGGGTGGTCACTTCGCCTTCGGGCTTGTTGTAGACCAGCACGCGCGAGGGATCGGTCAGGGCGCTGGCGACGAAGCTGCGGCCGTCCAGGTCGATCTTGTCGCCGCTCTTGACCGACATGCCGGTCTGCGCGGTCTCGCCGTTGACCTTGACCAGGCCGTCGGCGATGCGCTGTTCCAGCGCGCGGCGCGAGCCGAGGCCGGCCTGTGCCAGGACCTTGTGCAGGCGCTCTTCGAGCTTGGGCTGTTCGACCGTGGCTTCGCGCTTGAGCGAGAGCTTGTTCAACGACGGCTTGCGGGGGGTGTCACTCATTCTGTTTCGCTCCGGCCGGCGTTTTCTTCGTCGGCCTCAGGTTCGGGATCGGCTTCGTCAACAGCCACGGTCGTCATCGCGACGGCGTTGTTTCCGGTGTCTTCCACTTCCGCCGCGCGCTCTCCCGGCGCGGCGTCGGGTTCGCCCGTGGGGGCGGTGTCGGGTGCGGCATCCCCGTCGTCGGGGGCTGCCGCGGTGTCGGTATCGCCGTGGCCGGCATCATCGTCGGCTGCGGCGGTTTCAGGCGTGGCCGCGCCGGCGGCGAGCGGGGCGGCCAGCTGGCCGTCGTCGCCCAGCGGCAGCTGCGGCTCCAGTTCGCCGATGTCGCGTAGTTCGGACAATGGCGGCAGTTCGTCCAGCCGCTTGAGGCCGAAGTAGTCCAGGAAGCCGCGGGTGGTGCCGAACAGCGCCGGCTTGCCGGGCACGTCGCGGTGGCCGACCACGCGGATCCATTCGCGCTCTTCCAGCGCCTGGATGATGTTGCTGCTGACCGCCACGCCGCGCACCTGCTCGATCTCGCCGCGGGTGATCGGCTGGCGGTAGGCGATCAGCGCCAGGGTTTCCAGGGTGGCGCGGGTATAGCGGGTCTTGCGTTCGGTCCACAGCCGCGAGACCCAGCCGTGCACTTCGCGGGTGATCTGGTAGCGGAAGCCGGAGGCGACCTCGACCAGCTCCACGCCGCGGTCCTGGCAACCTTCGCGCAGCAGTTCCAGCGCGCGTTCGACACTGCCCGGTGGCGCCGGCTGATCCTCGGGGAACAGCTCCTGCAGCTGCGCCAGGGTCAGCGGCTGGCTGGAGGCCAGCAGCGCGCCTTCGACGATGCGGTTGATCAGCGGTTGATCCATGTGTCGGGAATGTGGCTCAGGCGGGGTCGGGGGTGGCGTCGTCGAATTCGCCATCGTCGAATTCGCTGGAGAACTGCAACGGCGCGTTGGTGTTGCCGGCGGCCAGCGACTTCACGTAGATCGGCGCCAGTGGCGGGCGTTCGCCCTGGCTTGCCTCAGCGACATGATGTTCCTGCACGATGTCCAGCAGCTGTTCCTTGGCCAGTTCCAGCAGGGCCAGGAAGGTGACCAGCACGCCGAGCTTGCCTTCCTCGGCGGTGAACAGGCTCTCGAAGCGGTGGAACCTGCCGTCCTCGAGCTGCTCCAGCACGTCGCCCATGCGCTGGCGCACGCTCAGCGCCTCGCGCTTGATCGCGTGGCCGCTGAACAGTTCGGCGCGCTTGAGCACGTCGTGCAGGGCCAGCAGCATTTCCTTCAGGTCCACCGGCGGCGGCACCTTCACCGTGGTCCGGTCCGGCACGAAGGCGTGCGCCGGGGTGGTGTCGCGGTCCTGGCGGGGCAGGGCATCGATGTCCTCGGCGGCCTGCTTGAAGCGTTCGTACTCCTGCAGCCGGCGCACCAGCTCGGCGCGCGGGTCGGCCTCGTCGCCTTCCTCGCTGGGCGGGCGCGGCAGCAGCATGCGCGACTTGATCTCGGCCAGCATCGCGGCCATCACCAGGTACTCGGCCGCCAGCTCGAAGCGCAGCTCCTGCATGACGTTGATGTACTCGACGTACTGGCGGGTGATCTCGGCGACCGGGATGTCCAGGATGTCCAGGTTCTGCCGGCGGATCAGGTACAGCAGCAGGTCCAGCGGGCCCTCGAAGGCGTCGAGGATGACTTCCAGCGCATCCGGCGGGATGTACAGGTCCTGCGGGATCTGCAGCACCGGCTGGCCATGCACCACCGCCAGCGGCATTTCCTGCTGCTGCGGAAAGGTGGGCGGCGCTGGCGGGTTCGCGGCGGGCGCGAGTTCTGAAGTCATCAGGGCGACATCGGGTGTTGCGAGCCTTTACGTTCCGGGTTCCCGCCCGGGACAGGGTCCTGTCTTCTGGATTGCAAGCCATGCGCGCCTGTCCGGCGTGCGTGCACATCAACAACGCGACATGCCGCGCTTT
Organism: Stenotrophomonas nitritireducens; assembly: GCF_001431425.1. Taxonomy (GTDB): domain Bacteria; phylum Pseudomonadota; class Gammaproteobacteria; order Xanthomonadales; family Xanthomonadaceae; genus Stenotrophomonas; species Stenotrophomonas nitritireducens. Next base: position 277,248 of record NZ_LDJG01000003.1, on the reverse strand, counting down.
CATGCGGCAACGTCATCACAGGGAGGTCGTCTACACAGTCCGGGAAGGAATCGTGGATCGGTCGGACGGCGGTGGCCTTGCCTGCCGCCGCACCGGGCCGTTACAGGCCGGCTGCGTGCAATGGCGTAAAGAGTAATCGCCCCGGCCGGGCGGTGTCCAGCGCCGAGGCGCTAGACTTGCCGGCCATCATTCAGCGGACAAGGAGCGGCGAGCCGTGTGGTACGTGATAGAAGGCTACGACGGGCAGGGCGTGCTGGCCGCGCGCCAGGCGGCGCGGGCGGCGCATCTGGCGCGGCTGCAGGCGCTGCAGGAGCAGGGGCGGTTGCTGCTGGCCGGCCCCTGTCCGGCGATCGACGCCGAGGACCCCGGCGTCGCCGGCTTCAGCGGCAGCGTGGTGATCGCCAGTTTCGACGACCTCGCCGCCGCCCGCGCCTGGGCCGGCGAGGACCCCTACGTGGCCGCCGGCGTCTACCAGCGCGTGGACGTGCGCCCGTTCCGCAAGGTGCTGCCGTGAGCCGGCCGGAGCGGATCGGGGCGGCCCTGCAGGCCGCATTCTCGCCCCTGCATCTGGAGGTGGAGGACGACAGCCACCGCCATGCCGGTCATGCCGGCGCGCGCGACGGGCGGGGGCATTTCAATGTGGTCATCGTCAGCGAGGCCTTCGCCGGAATGGCGCCCTTGGCTCGCCACCGGGCGGTGTACGCGGCACTTGGCGACATGATGCAGACCGATATCCATGCGTTGTCGATCAAGGCGCAGACGCCGGCTGAAGCCGGCGGCTGATCCATGGCATGAGGCCGGGGCCACGTTCGGCCCGCGGCAGGCTCCGCCCGGGCGAGCCGCAGGGCGGACAGGATCTGTCCCGTCGACGACATCGCCTGTAACAAATTGTTTACAAATTGGCGTGAAAACGCTTACAGTCGCCGCGACCCCTGCCTGCGGAGGGCATAGCGGTGGCGAAACCGGCAATCACCATCAAGGATGTTGCCCGTGAGGCGAAGGTCTCCGTCGCCACCGTGTCGCGCGCCCTCAACGGCCACGAGAACGTCGCCGAGCCGGTGCGCCAGCAGGTGCTGGAAGTCGCCCGCCGGCTCCGCTACACCCCGCATGCGGCCGCGCGCAGCCTGAGCAGCCGCAGCACGCAGACCATCGGTCTGGTGCTGCCGGACCTGCACGGCGAATTCTTTTCCGAACTGATGCGCGGCATCGATGGCGTGGCGCGCACGCACCGCTGGCACCTGCTGGTGTCCAGCTATCACGGGGACCAGGAGCAGCAGGGCGTGGCCCTGCAGGCGATGCGCGGCCGCGTGGATGGCCTGCTGGTGATGTCGCCCTATGCGGCCGATCCCGGGTTCCTGAAGGACAACCTGCCGCCGGCGCTGCCCACCGTGCTGATCAATACGCCGCTGGTGGACGGCCAGTACCCGGCCTTCGGGATCGACGACCATGCCGGCGCGATGGCCATGACCCGGCACCTGCTGGAAACCGGGCGTCGCCGCATCGCCTTCATCGCCGGTCCCGAAGCAAACCATGACGCGCGCGAGCGCCTGCGCGGCTTCGAGGAAGCGATGGCCGGATCCGCCGCAGCCGCCCAGGGCATCGTCCTGTCCGGTGGCTTCGACGAGGCGTCCGGGTACGCGGCCGGACAGGCGCTGCTGCGCGAGGCGCGGCTGCCCGACGCTGTGTTCGCCGCCAACGACATGATGGCGCTGGGCTGCCTGTACGCCTTCAACCAGGCCAGCGTGCGCGTGCCGCAGCAGGTGGCGCTGGCCGGCTTCGACGATATCCCGCTGGCACGTTTCGTTCACCCCTCGTTGACCACGATGCAGGTCAGCATCGCCGACCTCGGTGGGCGGGCGACCTCGCATCTGCTGCACATGATCGACCGCGATGACGCATCGGGAGGCGTCGGCGGCGCGATCCTGGTACCCAGCTTGATCGTGCGCGACTCGACATCCCGACGAGAAACGTCCTGACCCGTTGTCCCTGCGCTGGAGCCCCCGGCGACAACGCACCGGAACGAACCGAATGGCAGCCGCGCTGCCGCACCCGGAGAGCAAGATGAATCATTCCGCTACCCGCAAGACGCACCCGGCCCGCAGGCTGCTCAGCTGCGCGCTGGCCAGTTGCCTCGTGCTCGGCGCTGCCCCGGCGTTCGCGCAGAGCACCGGCGCCACCATCCGTGGCCAGGTGATGGCCGATTCGGCACCGGCCGCACAGGCGCAGGTAACCGCGACCAACCTCGCCACCGGCCTGAGCCGCAGCGTGCAGAGCACGGCCAACGGCGGCTACTCGCTGGCCGGCCTGCCGCCGGGCACCTATCGCGTGGACGTCAGTGCCGGCGGCAAGAGCAGCAGCCAGAACATCACCGTGCAGGTCGGGCAGACCGCCACCGTGAACCTGGGCGTCGGCGGGGTGGCCGAAACCGCGAGCGGCGCGGCCACTACCCTGGAAGCCGTGCAGGTGACGGCACAGGCGCCTGTCGAGACCAAGACTTCGGAAATCGCCACTTACGTGACTTCCAAGCAGATCGATGCGTTGCCGCAGAACACCCGTAATTTCCTTGCTTTCGCCGACACCGCGCCCGGCGTGCAATTCATTACCGATGCCAGCGGCAATACGCGCGTGCGCTCGGGAGCGCAGAGCGCGAATGCGGTCAACGTCTTCATTGATGGCGTAGGCCAGAAGAACTACGTCACCACGGGCGGTATCAGCGGACAGGACACCAGCCGCGGAAATCCGTTCCCGCAATCGGCGATCGGCGAGTACAAGGTCATCACCCAGAATTACAAGGCCGAATACGACCAGTTGAGCAGCGCGGCGATCGTGGCGGCCACGCGCTCGGGAAGCAACGAGTTCGACGGCAGCTTTTTCTGGGATCACACCAGTACCGATTGGCGTTCGCGCAGCCGCTTCGAAAATCGCGATGGAGCGGCCAAGGCCCAGAGCAAGCAGGAGCAGTATGGCGTCTCCTTCGGTGGTCCCCTCATCAAGGACGTCGCGCATTTCTTCGTTGCGTACGAAGCAAAGGAATACCTGACCCCGCGGACCTTCAATCTTGGCCGTGGCTACAGTCCGGCGGAGCTGCCGGCGGACCTGCAGGCCCAGTACGGCAACGGGACCAGCACGTCGCCGTTCAAGGAAGACCTGTACTTCGGCAAGATCGACTGGCTGTTCGGCGAGAACCACTATTTCGAGTTGACGGCAAAGTATCGCGACGAGAGCGAGACGATCCAGGTACAGGATCAGCGCCTGCCGCTGGCGGCGACCCTGAACGAGAACAACGAGAAGCGCGTCGATCTGCGCTACCAGTTCAGCAGCTACAACTGGCTCAATGATGCGCACATCACCTACGAGGATGCGTTCTGGAGCCCCCGGCCGGCCAACTTCATTCCCGGCTATTACCTGAGTGACGGCAACTGGTGGGACACCATCGTCCGCAGCGGTGGTGGCGACAACTACCAGGACAAGGGACAGAAGGGCTGGTCGGTGCAGGACGACCTGACTTTCAACGGTTGGGACGGCCACACCGTGAAGATGGGGGTCAAGTACAAGCAGGTGGATCTGCAGACCCTGGAGCAGAACAAGTACAACCCGCAGTTCTATTACGACATCCATGAAAGCCTGGCGATACCGACCCACGTGGAGTTCGGTGCGCCGGTGTCGGGGTTCGGCAACGGCACGGTCAAGTCGAACAACAAACAGTTCGGCCTCTACATCCAGGACGACTGGGAGGTCAATGAGCACCTGACCCTGAATCTGGGCGTGCGTTGGGATTACGAACGCACGCCGAGCTATGACGATTACGTCACGCCTGCCCAGGTCGTGTCCGCATTGCAGGCATCCAATGCGAACCTGCCCAATTCGGGCGTGAACATCAACGACTACATCAGCACCGGCGGCAATCGTTCGTCGGACAAGAACAACTGGGCGCCGCGGTTCGGCTTCTCCTACGACATCCATGGCGACCAGCGGCACGTGATATTCGGCGGTGCAGGGCGCTCGTATGACCGAAACCTGTTCGATTACCTGCAGAACGAAGTATCCAAGGCGAGCTGGGGAACCTACACCTACGACTTCAACACGCCGCTGCATCCATGCGACACCGCTACCGCGGCCACTTGCCGCGACTGGGATCCGCGCTATCTGGATCCGGAATTCCTGCGTGCGTCGTCGGTGGCCGGTTCGCGGGAAGTATTCCTGAACAACAACAAGCTGGTGGTGCCTTATTCGGACCAGTTCAGCCTGGGAATGCGCAATACCTTCGAGGTGCTGGGCAACGACTGGAATACCGAGGTGGCCTACTCGTATGTGCGCAGCCATGACGGCATCGCCTTCCTGCTGGGCAACCGCCGCGCGGATGGCAGTTTCTTCCCGACGGATCCGGCTGGCGCGACCGATCCGCCGCCGTGGGGCGCCGGGTTCGCACCGTTCTCGAACCTGATTCTTGCCCAGAATGCCCTGGAGACGAAGAGCAAGTCGGTCTACGTGAAGCTCGAAAAACCTTACACGAGCGAATCGCGCTGGGGAGTGACCCTGGCCTACACCTACACCGATTCGGAACAGAACAGCCCGATCGACGGATGGCCGGGGGCGTTCAATGCCGAGACGGTCCGGGACTATGGCTGGTTCCCCGGCAAGGTGCCCGAAAACAGGATCGTGATGACGGGCATCTGGGATGGTCCCTGGGGCACTACGTTCTCGGGCAAGGGAACCTGGGCCGATGCGACCCCGCGCTATTACCAGAACTGCAACGTTTCCGCCTGGGCCTACTGCCATTTCGAAAGCTATACGCCAGGCGAGGATTTCAAGCAGATCGACCTGGCGATGGAAAAGGTGTGGGATACCGGCAGCAACATCCGCTTGCGCATCCGCGGCGATGTGTTGAACGTGTTCAACTGGTCGAATTACGACGGCTACGAGGACTGGAGGGGCGGAGCCGGTGAGCCGCAGAATCCTGCCTGGGGCAAGCCCATTTCGATCGCGTTGCCGACCCGCACCTTCAAGCTGTCCTTCGGCCTGGACTGGTAAGGCCCCGCTCCCGGCCGCCGGCAACGGCGGCCGGGCCGCCTGTCCGCAGGCATCCCCGTCGTTCCACGGTTCCATCCAACGGAAAGCGTCTTGAGCATCCCGCGTACCACCAAGCTGTTGCTGTGCACCGCCGCCGGCCTCGCGCTGGGCCTGCTGGGCGGGTGCGGCAAGGCGCCCGAGCCGACACCGAAGGTGCTGCCCCAGGTGATCCTGATCGAACCGGACCTGCCGCCGCGGCCGATGAAGCCCGAACTGCCGCCGCTGTTCGACGACATCGAGCGGCGCACCTTCCAGTTCTTCTGGGACACCACCAACGAGCAGAACGGGTTGACGCCGGACCGCTATCCGTCGCGGCCGTTCGCCAGCATCGCCTCGGTCGGTTTCGCCCTGACCGCCTATCCGATCGGCATCGAGAACGGCTGGGTCAGCCGTACCCAGGCGGTGGACCGCACGCTCACCACGCTCCGCTTCCTGCGCGACGTGCCCACCGGCCCGCAGCGCACCGGCAAGGCCGGCTACAAGGGCTTCTACTACCACTTCCTCGACATGCAGGATGGGCGCCGCTACGACAGCTGGGTGGAGCTGTCCAGCGTGGATACGGCGCTGCTGCTGATGGGCGTGCTGTTCGCGCAGTCCTATTACGACGGCAACGATGCGCGCGAGAAGGAGATCCGGCAGATCGCCGACACGCTCTACCGGCGCGTGGACTGGCAGTGGCTGCAGCGCAACAAGCCGCTGGTGTCGATGGGCTGGTTCCCGGAAAGCGGCTTCATCCAGCACGACTGGATGGGCTACAACGAAGCGATGATGCTCTACGTGCTGGCGCTGGGCTCGCCGACGCATCCGGTCCAGCCCGATGCGTGGACGGTGTGGACGCGCACCTACGACAACGACTGGGGCGTGTTCCAGGGGCAGGAGTACCTGTCGTTCGGCCCGTTGTTCGGCCACCAGTACAGCCATGTCTGGATCGACTTCCGCGACATCCAGGACGCCTACATGCGCGAGCGCGGCATCGACTACTTCCTCAACAGCCGCCGCGCCACGCTGGCCCAGCGCGAATACGCCATCGCCAACCCGATGCAGTGGAAGGACTACGGCGAGAACGTCTGGGGCCTGACCGCCGGCGACGGTCCGCAGAACACCACCCAGGAATACAAGGGCGAGCAGCGCCAGTTCCGCCACTACTCCGCGCGCGGCGCGGGCCTGCGCGAGAACTTCGACGACGGCACCATCGTGCCGTCGGCGGCGATTTCCTCGCTGCCGTTTGCACCCGAAGTGGTGATCCCCGCCACGCAGGAAATGCACAGGCGCTATGGCGATTACCTGTATTCCAGCTACGGCTTCCTGGATTCGTTCAATCCCAGTTTCAACTACGACATCCCGCTCAAGACCGGGCGCCTGATCCCGGACCGCGGCTGGGTGGCCAGCGACTACATCGCCATCGACCAGGGGCCGATCCTGGCCGGCATTGCCAACTACCGTGACGAGTTTGTCTGGAGCGTGATGAAGAAGAATCCCTATGTCCGCAAGGGCCTGGAGCGCGCCGGCTTCACCGGCGGCTGGCTGTTGCCGGAAGGGGAGGAGTGGCAGCCGCTGCAGAAGGACGACAAGGCCGCCGCCGCGCGCGCGGTGGGCATCGCCGAATCGCGCGCCGCCGCTGCGCAGGAGCAGAAAGCGGCGGACAAGCCTGCGGCGCGGCCGCAGTAGGCCGGGGCGATGGCGCTGCGCGTGTCCGCATTGTTGTGCCTGCTCCTGCTGGCCGGCTGTGCGCGGCCGCCGGACGGCATCACCCTGCGCTTCTGGGCGATGGGGCGCGAGGCCGAGGTGGTCGGCGAACTGGTGCGCGAGTTCGAGGCCGAGAATCCGGGCATCCGCGTCGACGTGCAGAACATCCCGTGGACGGCAGCGCACGAGAAACTGCTGACCGCCTACGCGGCCGAGGGCCTGCCGGACATCTGCCAGCTTGGTAATACCTGGATTCCCGAGTTCGCCACCCTGCGCTCGCTCACGCCGCTGCAGCCCTATGTGGCCGCCTCGCGCGAGGTCGTGCCCGAGGACTATTTCCCAGGCATCTGGGATACCAACGTGGTCGAGGGGCAGCTGGTCGGCATTCCCTGGTACGTGGATACGCGGCTGCTGTTCTACCGCAAGGACCTGTTGCGGCAGGCCGGCTACGACCATCCGCCGCGCGACTGGGCCGAGTGGGAGCGGATGAACGCGGCGTTGAAGCAGGTGATCGGCGCGAACCGCTACCCGGTGCTGATGCCGCTCAACGAATTCGAGCCGCAGCTGTCGCTGGCCCTGCAGCAGGACGATGCGCTGCTGCGCGACCACGACACCCGCGGCAATTTCGAAAGCCCCGGTTTCCGCCGCGCGCTGGGCTTCTACGCCAATATGTTCGAGCAGGGCTGGGCGCCGAAGATGTCCGAAACCCAGATATCCAATGTCTGGGACGAGTTCTTCCGCGGCTTCACCGTGTTCTACCTGTCCGGGCCCTGGAACATCCGCGAGTTCCGGCAGCGCCAACCGGCGTCGCTGGAGGGCGAGTGGGGCACCGCGCCGCTGCCGGGGCCGCACGGGCCCGGGGCCGGCATCGCCGGCGGCACCAGCCTGGTGATCTTCCAGTCCTCGCAGCACAAGCAGGCGGCGTGGAAGCTGATCGAGTTCCTGTCGCGACCGGCCATGCAGCAGCGTTTCCACGCCCTCATCGGCGACCTGCCGCCACGCCGCAGCGTGTGGCAGAGCGCGGCATTGCGCGACGACCCGCTGGCGGCGGCCTTCGGCGAGCAGCTGGAGCGGGTCAAGCCCACGCCCAAGGTGCTGGAGTGGGAGCGCATCGCCCAGCAGATGCGGGTGGTGACCGAGCAGGTCGTGCGCGGCAGCCTGCCGCAGGACAAGGCAGTGCAACAACTGGACAGGCAGGTGGACGACATCCTGGCCAAGCGGCGCTGGATCGTCGAACAGCAAGGCGCGGAGGCGGCGCGATGAAGCGGCGACCGCTTGCCGGCTGGGTGTTCGCCGCACCCGCGCTGATCGTCATCGGCGTGTTCTTCGGCCTGCCGGTGCTGTCGGCGCTGGCGCTGAGCCTGACCGACTTCGACCTGTATGCGCTGGCCGACCCGCACAACCTGCGCTTCGTCGGCCTGCACAACTACCTGGACCTGCTGCGCACGCCGATGTTCTGGAAGTCGCTGGGCAACACCGCGTATTTCGTGGTGCTGGGCGTGCCGCTGTCCATCGCCCTGTCGCTGGGCGCGGCGATGCTGCTCAACGCGCCGGCGGCGCGCTTCAAGGCCCTGTTCCGCACCGCGCTGTTCGCACCGGTGGTGACCACGCTGGTGGCGGTGGCGGTGATCTGGCGCTACCTGTTCCACACCCGCTACGGGCTGGTGAACTGGGCGCTGGGGCACGCCGGCATCCATCCAGTGGACTGGCTGGGCGACCCGCACTGGGCGATGCCGACCATCATCCTGTTCGCGGTGTGGAAGAACTTCGGCTACAACATGGTGATCTTCCTGGCCGGGCTGCAGGCCATCCCCAGGGACCTGTACGAGGCCGCGCGCATCGACGGCGCCTCGCGCTGGATGCAGTTCCTGCACATCACCCTGCCGATGCTCGGGCCGGTGCTGCTGGTGGTCGGGGTGATCACCGTGTCCGGCTATTTCCAGTTGTTCGCCGAGCCCTACGTGATGACCCGCGGCGATCCGCTGCAGAGCACGGTGAGCGTGCTGTATTTCATGTTCGAGGAAGGCTTCAAGTGGTGGAACCTGGGCCGCGCCTCGGCGGTGGCGTTCCTGCTGTTCCTGATCATCCTCGGCGTGACCACGCTGATGCTGCGCTTCGGCAAACGGAGGGAGTTGGTATGAGCCGCGAGATCGGCCAGTCACGTAGCTGGGGCTGGTGGGTAAACGGCGCCCTGTTGTTGCTGGCCCTGGTCAGCCTGGCGCCGCTGGCGTGGATGGTGTCGGTGTCGTTCATGCCCAGCGGGCAGGCCTCGCAGTTCCCACCGCCGCTGCTGCCGGCGCAGGCCACCGCCGGCAACTACCGCGAACTGTTCGCACGCACCGGCATGGCCGGCAACTTCCTCAACAGCCTGGGCATGTCGGTGGCCATCACCCTGGGCTCGCTGCTGTTCAATACGCTGGCCGGCTATGCCTTCGCCAAACTGCGCTTCGCCGGCCGCGAGCGGGTGTTCCAGGGACTGCTGGCGGCGCTGGTGATCCCGGCACAGGTGGCGATGCTGCCGCTGTTCCTGCTGATGAAGCAGCTGGGGCTGGTCAACACCTGGGGCGGGGTGGTGGTGCCGGCGCTGGCCAGCGTGTTCGGCATCTTCCTGGTACGCCAGTACGCGCGCTCGATCCCCGACGAACTGCTGGAGGCCGCGCGCATCGATGGTGCCAGCGAGGCGCGCATCTTCTTCCAGATCGTGCTGCCCATGCTCAAGCCGGTGCTGGTGACGCTGGCGATCTTCACCTTCATGGGCGCATGGAACGACTTCATGTGGCCGCTGATCGTACTGACCGACCAGGAGCACTACACCCTGCCGGTGGCGCTGGCCTCGCTCTCGCGCGAACACATCATGGACGTGGAGATGATGATGGCCGGCGCGGTGATCACGGTGCTGCCGGTACTGCTGCTGTTCCTGCTGCTGCAGCGCTACTACATCCAGGGCCTGCTGCTGGGCAGCGTCAAAGGCTGACCGGCCCCCTGCAGGGGCGCACAGAGGTGCGCATCCTGCAGATGCTTTCCCCCGCAAGCACCGTCGCGGTGCTCCCGCAATCTGCGAAAATCCAGCACCGGCCGCCGACAACTCCAGATCCGTCGTGATGAAAAAGCACCTCGCCCTCCTGCTGTTTTCCATCGCCGCACTGGCCGGCAACGGGCTGGCGGCCGAGGGCGGAAGCCGGGTGCTGGCGAAGTTCGACGACATCGGCGCCTGGCAGCTGGTCACCTCGCCGCAGGTCAGCGGCTCGCTGCGGCCGGTGAGCGGCAATGTCGGCCGCGCACTGTGCCTGGACTACGACTTCCACGAGGTTTCCGGCTATGCGGGCATCCGTCGCCGGCTGGATGTCACCTGGCCGGAAAACTACCAGGTGTCGTTCGGGCTGCGCGGCGATTCGCCGGCCAACGACCTGCAGTTCAAGCTGATCGATGCCAGCGGCGACAACGTGTGGTGGGTCAACCGCGGCGGCTATACCTTCCCGAAGAACTGGACGCGGGTGAGCTACCGCAAGCGCCACATCGAGAAGGCCTGGGGGCCGGGCCAGGACAAGATCCTGCGCCGCAGTGCCGCGGTGGAGTTCACCATCTACAGCAAGGTGGGCGGCAAGGGCACGGTCTGTTTCGACCAGCTGACGCTGCAGCCGTTGCCCAGGGAAGACACCTCGGCGCTGACTGCCTCCGTCATCGCCGACACCGCGACCGCGCTGCAGCAGCGCATCGCCGACGGCAAGCCGGACACGGTGTGGATCAGCGGCGGGGTCAAGCAGCAGACCGTCAGCCTGGACCTGGGCAAGGTGCGCGAGTTCGGCGGCGCGGTGATCCAGTGGGTGCCGGGACTGGAGGCATCGCGCTACACGGTGCAGGCCTCCAGCGACGGGCGCGACTGGCGCAAGCTGCGCGAGGTCACCGCCGGCGGTGGTGGACGCGATTGGCTGGCGCTGCCCGAGACCGAGGCGCGCTACCTGCGCTTCGACCTGATCGACGGTCCCAGCTGGCGCTATGGCATCCGTGACATCAGCCTGAAGCCGCTGGATTTCGCCGACACGCCGAACGATTTCGTGCGCTCGGTGGCGCGCGACCTGCCACGCGGCGCGCTGCCGCGTGGTTTCAGCGGCGAACAAGCGTACTGGACCCTGCTCGGCCTGGACGGCGGCCGCGAGCAGGCCCTGATGGGCGAGGACGGCACGCTGGAAGCGGTGCGGGCCGGCTTCAGCATCGAGCCGTTCGTGGTGCTGGACGGCAAGGTGCTGGGCTGGGCCGACGTGACGACCGGCCAGCGCCTGCAGGACGGCTACCTGCCGGTTCCCTCGGTCGACTGGAAGCACGACAAGTTCGACCTGCAGGTGACCGGCTTCGTGCAGGGCCGCCCCGAACAGGCGCAGCTGGTGGCGCGTTACCGCCTGCACAACCCTGACAAGGTGGCGCACGAGTACCGGCTGGCGCTGGCGGTACGCCCGTTCCAGGTCAACCCGCCGAGCCAGTTCCTCAACACCGTTGGCGGCGTCAGCCGGATCGAACGGCTGGCGATCCAGGGCGGGCAGGTAGCGGTCAACGGCAAGCCGCAGGTGTTCGCCGCGACGCCGCCCGACGCCGGCTTCGCCAGCGCGTTCGACAGCAAGCTCGACGTCGCCCACCTGGCCGACAAGACTCTGCCGGGAACGCGCGAGGTGAGGGATCCGACCGGGCTGGCGTCCGGTGCGATGCTTTACACGTGGAAGCTGGAGCCGGGGCAGAGCCGCGAGGTCGCGCTGGTGCTGCCGCAGACCGGCGCCTGGGCGATGCCGGCCGGCTTCGATGCCGACAAGGCGCAGCAGCAGGTCGCGGCGATGTGGCGGCAGAAGCTGGACCAGGTACGGCTGCAACTGCCCGACGCCGGCCAGCCGCTGGCCGACACGCTGCGCACCGCGCTGGCGCACATGCTGATCTCGCGGGTGGGGCCGAGCCTGCAGCCGGGCACGCGCTCGTATGCGCGCAGCTGGATTCGCGACGGCGCGATGATTTCCGAAGGCCTGCTGCGCCTGGGCCGCGAGGATGCGGTGCGACAGTATCTGGACTGGTATGCGCCCTACCAGTTCGACAGTGGCATGGTGCCGTGCTGCGTGGATGCGCGCGGCAGCGATCCGGTGCCGGAGAACGACAGCCATGGCGAGCTGATCCACGCCATCGCCGAGTACTGGCGGCACACCGGCGACACGGTTTTCCTGCAGCGCATGTGGCCGCACGTGCTGGCGGCCTGGGGCTACATGGAAGACCTGCGGCTGGGCGAGCGCACGGAGGAAAACCGCGCGCGCAACCCGGGCTTCTACGGAATGATGCCGGCCTCGATCAGCCACGAGGGCTACTCGGCCAAGCCGGTGCATTCGTACTGGGACGATTTCTGGGCGCTGCGCGGCTACAAGGACGCGGCCGACATGGCCGTGGCGCTGGGGCTGGAAACCGAGGCCGAAGCGATGGCCGGTTCGCGCGACCAGTTCCGCCAGGACCTGGACGACTCGCTGCGCGCGACCATGGCCGCGCACCGGATCGACTACCTGCCAGGCTCGGTGGAACTGGGCGATTTCGACGCGACCTCGACCACCATCGCGCTGGCGCCTGGAGGCGAGCAGGGCCGCCTGCCGCAACCGGCGCTGGACAACACCTTCGAACGTTATTGGCGGCAGTTCGTCGAGCGCCGCGACGGCAAGCGGCAGTGGAAGGACTACACCCCCTACGAGTGGCGCAACGTCGGTGCGTTCGTGCGCCTGGGCTGGCGCGAACGCGCATGGGAAGCCAGCGAGTTCTTTTTCAAGGATCGCGCGCCGCCGGCCTGGAACCAGTGGGCCGAAGTGGTGTCCTCGACGCCGCGCACGCCGTTCTTCGTCGGCGACCTGCCGCATGCCTGGGTGGCCTCGGACTTCGTGCGTTCGGCGCTGGACATGTTCGCTTACGAGCGCGAGATCGACGACGCCATCGTGCTTGCCGCCGGCGTGCCGGCAACCTGGCTGGCGGGCAAGGGCGTCGCCGTCGCAGGCCTGCGCACCGCGCATGGCCGCCTGCAGTACTCGCTGGTGCGCAGCGACCGGCAGCTGACCCTGAAGGTCGGCGATGGCCTGCGCCTTCCCGCCGGCGGGCTGGTGTTGCCGTGGCCCTACGAAGGCGCGCCCGGCCAGGCCAGCGTCAATGGTGAACCGGCGCCGTGGTCGGGCAACGAACTGCGGATCATGGCGCTGCCGGCGAAGGTCGAGATCGAGATCCCGGCCGAGCTGCGGCGCGGCGAGCGCGGCCGCCGCTGAGAGCCGAGTCCGCCACCGCTTCTGCGGCTAGCGGCCGTCTTCGCGCTGGCAGGGCGGCTCAAGGCTGCGCTGCCGACGCGGGCGTCCGTATCGCCGAGCCGCGGGGGCGCAGTCCTGGCCTGCGCGTGGATCGGGTTTGCGCGCGGCGTGCGGACGGGATGTGAATCTTTCCCGTGGGCGCGGCGCACCGCGCGGGGCTTACCGGCACTGGAAGTCCTGCGTTCCCAACGGCTGGCAGCCGTCACCCCAATGGCCGGTCTGCCGCCAGTAGCCGGCGACGCCGGTTTGGACCAGCAGCTTCTTGAAATCGGGATGGGCGCGCAGGTCGGAGTAGGGGGCGTTCCACAGGGCGACGTAGGCTGCCGGTGCCATCGCCCCTTCGGCGAAGCCCTCCTGTGCTTCCAGGCCCGCACGCAGCGTCGCCACCGCCAGCCCGGCATCGCCCAGTGCATCGGCCACGCTGGTCCAGACGTAGGCGCGTTCGCTGCCGCCGCCATAGCTGGGGTCGGCCAGTGCCTTGCGGACCAGGGCGAGCATGGCCGCGCGGTCGTCCAGCGCGCCGCCGAGCGCGGCGAAGAACGGCGTATCGAAATCCCGGCCCTTGCCGAGCAGGCGCTGGTGGAGCCCGCGCAGTTCCTCGATCCCGCCCGGACGCCTGCCGGCGAGCTGGCGGAAGAAGGCCACGGCATCCGGTTCCAGCTGGCTGCCCTCCAGCGTCCTGCCGCGCAGGTATTCGGATTCGGCATCGGCATAGCGGCGCGCGGCGGTGTAGTCGTACTGCAGGTCGCGCGAAAGGTAGAGCGCCATCGGCTCGACGGCGCGCGCCTGCTCCACCAGGGCGATGGTGTCGTCCAGGTGGCCCATGGCATAGCGCATGAACACGTAGTCCCAGACGCGCTCCTTGCTTGGCGGGCCGGACTCCGCGATCTGCCTGGCCAGTACGATGGCCTCGGCCCGGCTGCCTTCGCGCCACAGCGCATTGGCGCGCTCGCGCCTGGCCATCCAGCTGTCCGGCGCGATGCGCGCGATCTGCGCACGCACCTGCTGCGCTTCGGCCCTGAGCTGTCGCGCCTGCGCACCGCCAAGCTCCTGCGCCATGGCGTTCAACGACGCAGCCAGCGCATCGCGGCACAGCACGCACTGCGGGTCCATGGCGACCATTTCCCGCGCCAGGCGCAGGCGTTCGCGGTCGTGTTCCAGGTCGAAGTGTTCGGCCATGACGATGCCGCGCCAGCGCAGGTAGCGTTCGTAGACCTCGACCTGGGTGGTGCCGCCCTGTCCGCGGTTGAACCGGGCCACGTTCAGTTTCACGCTCAGGGCGAGCGCCACGTCGCGGGAGATTTCGTCCTGTACCGCGAATACGTCGCGCAGCTCGCGCGCGTAGGTCTTCGACCAGAGATAGCGGCCGTCCGCAGCGCGGAGCAGCTGGGCGGTGACCCGCAGGCGGTCGCCCTCGCGGCGGACGCTGCCTTGCAGCAGATGGTCGACGCCGAGCTTCCTGCCTATCGCCCGCGGCGTTTCGTGCCTGCCCTTGAACGAGAAGCTCGACGTGCGCCCAACCACGCGCAGCGCAGGCGCCTGCGCCAGCTGGTCGAGGATTTGCTCGGCCAGGCCGTCGGCCAGATAGCCCTGGTCGCCGGCCCGGGACAGGTCCTCGAACGGGAGCACGGCCAGCGACACCTCGGCGGCAGGCCGGTCCGTGGCCGTCCGCCACGGTCCTGACGGCAACAGCCATGCGAGTGCAGCGAGCATCGACAGCACTACGGCCATGACGATCACGGCGATGGCTGGCCGGTGCCGGTGCCCACCGGATGGCGCGGGCGCCGCCGGGACGGTGCCGGCTCCGTCGTCGCCGGGAGGCGCCGGGACTTCGGCTTCGGTGCCGGCCGCCGCGACCGGCAGGTCGAAGCGGTAACCGATGCCATGCACCGTATGCAGCCGCCGCGGGTGCGCCGCATCCTCGCCCAGCGCCTGGCGCAACAGGCTCATGATCCGGTTGAGCACGCTCTGGGTGACGTGGCGGTGGCCCCAGACGGCATCGAGGATCTCGTCCCGGGTGAACGCGCGGCCGGGCGCGCCGGCCAGCAGCGCCAGCACGGCGAATGCCTTGGGCTCCAGCGCCTGCTCCCGCCCGGCCCGCCACAGCCGGCGCCCGGCAAGGTCGATGACCACATCGTCGAAGGCGAACCGTTGCGGGGGGAATTGCGGCATATCGGCTCCGGAGGGTGAAAGCCATTCTTGTCAACAATCTGCCTGCGGCCTGCGGCGGTCAGGCGCTTCCTAAGCTTTTCCTCACGAACCTGCGCATGGCCTGAGCCGTTCCGAAAGACCTGCCGAAGCCGGGGAGGGACGCTTGCGCAACACGCCATCAGCGCCGGGAGAGAGTGCCATGAATGAACACGCCAGGGTGGCCGCGGGACAACGCCGGCCGGCGGCGCACGCGATGGACGAGCGCCTGCTGCGCTGGAGCGGTCGCCTGTTCCGTCTGGTGGCGCTGGCCGGCATGGCGGTTTTCGGCAGCTACATCCTGCTCCGCGCCAGCGGCGCGACGTTCCGGAATTTCGCGCAGTGGCGGCCCCTGCTCGAAGGCCAGCCGATGCCTGCCCTGTCGGACTGGGTCGCCAACATCGGCATCGGGATGCACTTCGCGATGGGGGCGATCCTGCTGTTCGCCTGGCCGATCCTGTTCTCGGCCACGATCCGCGCGCGTCACCGGGCCGTGCATCGCTGGACCGGGCGGGTCTATGTGAGCGCCGGGTTCCTGGCCGGCTGCGGCGGGCTGTCCTTCATCTTCGCCCACGGCGCCTATGAGCCAGCGGCGTCGGTCGCGTTCGGCATCTGGGGCGGGGTGATGATGCTCAGCGCGGTCATGGCCTATGTCCATGCGCGGGGGCGGCGGTTCGACCTGCACCGGGCGTGGGTCATCCGGCTGTTCGCCATGGTGCTCGGCTCGTGGCTGTTCGATATCGAATTCCGCGCCTGGAAAGACCTTACCGGCGGCGCCGGTATCGGGCCGGGCGAGGCCAGCGGCTTTTTCGATTATGCGCTGCTCTACCTGTTCTTCGTCCCCAACCTGCTGGTCGCCGAGTTCTTCATCCGCAACAAGCACAGACGGATCGTCTTGCCGCCTGCATGGCGCTGGCCAGCGCTGGCAGGATTGGCCGCGGTCGCCGCGGTCTTCGTCTATGCGGTGGTCGTGGTGAGCGCTACCGGCACCGGCAAATATGGCAGGCACCTGCTGCAGCTTGTGACCGGTTGAAGGGATGCACCCGGCCCCGCCACGGCACTACCGGCATTGTGTTGACAATAGATATACGTAGGTCCAGTATCTGTACATCTTTTGTGTATCGGAGGGCATGGGCCATGCGTGCCGCTGCCATCAATCTGCGGGCCTTGCCCGAACAACGTGACCTGATCGACCAGGCGGCCAGCCTGCTGGGCAAGAGCCGCTCCGATTTCATGCTGGAAACCGCCTGCCGGCGTGCGCAGGAAGTGGTGCTGGACCAGGTGTTCTTCACCCTGGACGCGGAGAAGTTCGAGCAGTTCAAGGCGATGCTGGATGCGCCGCCCAAGCCGAATCCTGGTCTGGAGCGGTTGCTGGCACGCAGGCCGATCTGGGAAAAGAGCTGATGCGTCTGCCCTTGGCCGAACCGGTGGCGCTGACCAGCGCGCATCGGTTGGATGATTTCGGCTGTGGTGAAAGCGGGCTTGACGACTGGTTGAAAAAGCGCGCGCTGGTCAATCAGTTGGGTGGGGCCAGCCGTACCTTCGTCGTGGCGGATGCGGACAACGTCGTGCGCGGCTATTACGTGCTGGCGGCCGGGGCGATTTCACATGAGCTGGCGCTGGGCCGCATCAAGCGCAACATGCCTGACCCGGTGCCGGCCATCGTGCTGGGACGTCTGGCGGTGGACAGGCCGGCGCACGGGCTCGGCCTGGGAGGCGACCTGCTGATGGATGCGGTGCGGCGTGTCGTGGGTGTCTCCGCGCAGGCCGGCGTGCGCGCCCTGCTGGTGCACGCGCTGCATGAACGCGCGCAGCAGTTCTACATGCACCACGGCTTCCAGCCTTCGCCATTGCAGCCGTTGGTGCTGATGCTGCGGCTGGATGCCGGCAGCCGTTGAAAACGGCAGGACCGCCGTTCTTTCGGGAAAACCGGGCTCAGGGTGCAGTTGCCCGGGAAACTGCACCCTGACTCCGGTTTTTCCTTCAGCCGGCGCGCACCGAGCGCACGATGGCAGCTGCGGCGGCGGCGGATTTCCTGACCTCGTCCCACTGGCCGTTGCGGATCCAGGCGTCGGACACCATCCACGAACCGCCGATGCAGACCACGTTCTTCTGCCCGAGGTAGTCGGCCGCGGTGGCTTCGGTGATGCCGCCGGTGGGGCACAGCTTCAGTTCGGGAATCGGCCCGGCCACGCCCTTGATCATCGCCAGCCCGCCCACGGCGGTGGCCGGAAACAGCTTGCAGACGCGGAAGCCGCGCGCCAGCAGCGCCAGCAGTTCGGTGGGCGATGCAGCGCCCGGCACCACCGGCAACGGCGCCTTGGCCAGTGCGTCGGCCATGTGCGCCGGCGTGCCCGGGGTCACCAGGAAGTCGGCGCCGACGTCGATGGCCTGGCGCATCTGCTCGACGGTCAGCACCGTGCCGGCGCCGACCACCACGTCGGGAAGCTCGCGCTTGAGCATGGACAGCGCTTCCATCGCCACCGGCGTGCGCAGGGTCAGTTCGATGGCCGGCAGGCCGCCTTCCAGCAACGCGGCGCTGACCGCGCGCGCCTGGTCTAGGGTATGGACGGTGACGACGGGCAGGATGCCGGCGGCGGTGAGCAGGTGTTCGGCGCGGTCCTGGTGCTGGGCAATGGTCATGGCGTTGTTCCGGTGGAGCGGGCCGCCGTGCGGCCCGTGGAGGTCAGGCGTCCTTGGCTTCGTGCGGGGCCGCAGCGGCGGCCGCATCGTGGCCGAGCTCGTACTCGGCATCGTATTCCCAGACGCCGCCATCGGGCCGCGCCGGTCCGCAGGAGATCGAGATGGCGCCCTGGTCGGCCGGGCCGACGATGCGGCGGTTCATCGCGAACAGGTTGCGGCCCAGGTCGTTGCCGGCCGGTGCGGTGTTGGCGGCGATGCCGCGCGCCGCCCATTCGGTGGCGTCCACCAGCACTTCCAGCGTGCCGGCCTCGCCGTCCAGGCGGACGATGTCGCCCTCGCGGACGCGGGCGATGGGGCCGCCGCGCGCGGCCTCGGGGGTGACGTGGATGGCGGCCGGGATCTTGCCCGAGGCACCGGACAGGCGGCCGTCGGTGACCAGCGCCACGCGCCGCCCCTGGTTCTGCAGCAGGCCCAGCAGCGGCGCCAGCGAGTGCAGTTCCGGCATGCCGTTCGCCCGCGGGCCCTGGTAGCGGACCACGGCGACGAAGTCCTGCGGCAGGGCGCCGGCGGCATGCAGCTTGTTCAGCGCCTGCGGCGCATCCACGACCACGGCCGGCGCTTCGATCGTGCGGTACTGCGGCTTCACCGCCGACAGCTTGATCAGCGAACTGCCGATGTTGCCCTTGAGCAGGCGCAGGCCGCCCTGGGCCTCGAACGGCTCGGCGGCCGGGCGCACCACCTCGGCATCCGCGCTCTGCGCGACGGCCGGCGCATAGACGACCTTGCCGTCGATCAGCCGCGGTTCCTGCGCGTAGGCGCGCATGCCGCCCTCGGCGATGGTCTGCAGGTCGTCATGCATCAGCCCGGCGTCCATCAGCTCGCGGAACACGAAACCCGGACCGCCGGCGGCGGCGAAGCGGTTCACGTCGGCCTCGCCATTGGGATAGACGCGCGCCAGCAGCGGCACGGTCTGCGAGAGCTGGTCCATGTCGTCCCAGGTCAGCACGATGCCGGCTGCGCGCGCCACCGCGATCCAGTGGATGGTGTGGTTGGTCGAGCCGCCGGTGGCCATCAGCGCGACGACGGCATTGACGATGGCGCGCTCGTCGATCAGCCGGCCCAGCGGCCGGAAGTCGTCGCCCAGTGCGCAGATCTCCAGCGCGCGCGCGGTGGCGGCGCGGGTCAGCGCGTCGCGCAGCGGCAGTTCCGGGTTGACGAAGGAAGACCCCGGCAACTGCACGCCCATCGCCTCCAGCAGCACCTGGTTGGAGTTGGCGGTGCCGTAGAAGGTGCAGGTGCCCGGCGCATGGTAGGAGTCGGACTCGGCCTGCAGCAGTTCCTCGCGGGTCGCTTCGCCGGCGGCGTAGCGCTCGCGCACCTCGGCCTTCTTCTTGTTGGGAATGCCCGGGGTCATCGGCCCGGCCGGCACGAACACCGCCGGCAGGTGGCCGAACGCCAGCGCGCCGATCAGCAGGCCCGGCACGATCTTGTCGCACACGCCCAGGTGGATGGTGGCGTCGAACATGTCGTGGCTCAGCCCGATGGCGGTGGCCTGGGCGATGATGTCGCGCGAGAACAGCGACAGTTCCATGCCGCCGCGGCCCTGGGTGACGCCGTCGCACATCGCCGGTACGCCGCCGGCGACCTGTGCGGTGGCGCCGAGGTCGCGCGCGGCGTCGCGGATCAGCTGCGGGTAGTGCTCGAACGGCTGGTGCGCCGAGAGCATGTCGTTGTAGGCGGTGATGATGCCCAGGTTGGGCGTCACGTCGCCGCGCAGCCGGCCCTTGTCGGTCGGGCCGCAGGCGGCGAAGGCGTGGGCCAGGTTGCCGCAGCTCAGGCGCGAACGGAACGGACCTTCGCGCAGCGCGGCATCGATGCCCGCCAGGTAGGCCGCGCGCGACGGGGCGCTGCGCTGGACGATGCGTTCGGTGATGGCGTGGATTTTCGGATGCAGGCTCATGGGCTACCAGCGATGGAGGATGGGCGGGCGGATGCCGCCCTTTGTCTGAATTCCCGCGTCCGGGACAGCGGGCATTGCGTGGGACCGGCCTCGCTCACGCGCACCAGTGCACGCGCAGTTTCGTGCCGGGCGCGTCGATGGCGGCCAGGATCGGGTAGCGGCGCACGTCGCCGGAAGCGAGCGCGGCCTCGAGCACTTCGAGCTTCTGCTTGCCGCGCAGCAGCAGCAGGCGGGTGCCGATGGAAGCCAGGCCGCGCGGGGTCAGGGTGATGCGCAGGTGCCAGTCCCTGGCGACCGGGCAGCCGCTGGCGTCCAGCGCCGCATACGGCTTGCTGCCCTGCAGGGCGCGTTCAAGGTCGCGCGAACCGGGGAACAGCGAGGCGGTGTGGCCGTCGTTGCCCATGCCCAGCACCACCAGGCAGGCCGGTTGCGAATGCTCGGCCTGCAGGTTGGCGTCATGCACGCATTCGGCCAGCGATTTGCCCACGCGCACCAGCGGGTCGAAATGCGCCCCCTCGGCCTGGTTGAGGAAGCTGTGGCGCACCAGCCAGGCATTGCTGTCGCGGTCCTGCGGCGACAGCCAGCGTTCGTCGGCCAGGCCGACTTCCACGCGCGCCCACTCCAGCGGCTGCTCGGCCAGCATCTCGTACACCGGCGCCGGGGTGGTGCCGCCGGACAGCAGCATGCGCGCGCGGCCGCGCTGGGCGATCTCGTGGCCGAGGATCGTCGCCATTTCGCGGGCCACGCTTTCGGTCCACTCATCCTCGCCGGAATGGCGGACCAGGGTGAGGCGTTCGGAAAGGGTGCTCATGCGGATGCTCCAGTGGGGGCCTGCTCCAGGTCCAGCGCGTACGCGGCCGCGCCGAGCAGGCCGGGGCAGGGGTGGACGATGGCCAGCGAGGGCACCTGCGACAGCGTCGCGGTGAAGCGGCCCTTGTTCTCGAAGTGGCTGCGGAACCCGGAATGCTGCAGTGGCCCGAGCAGGCGCGGCACCAGCCCGCCGGTCAGGAATACGCCATCCCAGGCGCCCTGCACCAGCACGGCATCGCCGGCGACGGCGCCGAAGATGTCCATGAACACTTCGATTGCGCGCAGGGCGACCGGATCGCCGGCCGCGGCGCGTTCGCTGACCTGCGGAGGCTGCAGCTGCCCCGGATCCAGGTCTGCGATCTCGCTCAGCGTGCGGTGCAGGTTGACCAGGCCGGGGCCGCAGATCAGGCGCTCGTTGGAGACGCGGCCGAACTGCTGGGTGAGGATCTCCAGGATGCGGATCTGCTCGGGCGTGGTCGGTGCGAAACTGGCATGCCCGCCTTCGGTCGCCAGCGGATAGCAGCGGCCATCGCGGACCAGCAGGCCGCCCACGCCGAGCCCGGTGCCCGGGCCGATCACGCAGTAGTTGCGTGGTGCCGACGGCGCGGCCGGCTGCCAGGTGGCGCCGCCGATCTGGACCACGTCGGCCGGCCGCAGCAGGGCCACCGACATCGCCTGGGCGACGAAGTCGTTGATCAGGTGCAGCCGGGACATGCCCAGCTGCGCGGCGGTACGCGAGCGCGAGATCACCCAGGGATGGTTGGTGATGCGCGCCTCGTCGCCATCCACGCGTCCGGCGACGGCGAACACGCCGCTGCGCGCGGTGGCGCCGCGTTCCTGCAGATAGCAAGCGGCGGCATCGGCCAGCGACGGGAAGCGCGCCACTGGGTATTCACCGATGCTGCCCGGGTCCAGCGGCGTGGCGGCCGAGGTGTCGGCCAGCGCGAAGCGCGCATTGGTGCCGCCTATGTCGGCAACCAGTACGTGTTCCGCGGGACTGCTCACAGCTCGTTGTCCACGCGGTTGTCGGCGACGATGGCCGCTGGCAGGAACAGGTGCGCCTGGTCCGGGCCCCAGCTGCCGGCCGGGTAGGGTTCCATCGGCAGGTTGGCGGCCTTCCAGGCATCGCTGACGCTGTCGATCCAGGCCCAGGCCGCGCGCACCTCGTCGTCGCGCACGAACAGCGCGTGGTTGCCGTTGAAGGCGTCCAGGAACAGGCGTTCGTAGGCGATGCGGCGGTGCAGGCCGGTCGGCACCGACAGCTCCAGTTCCAGCGGCTGCAGTTCCAGCGCGCCCCATTCCGGGCCGGCCAGCGAGCTCATCAGCCCCAGCTGGATGTTCTCCTGCGGCTGCAACTGGAAGGTCAGGCGGTTGGGCTGGGCATGGCGGCGGTCGGGACGTTCGAACAGCCAGTGCGTGACCGGCTTGAGGTTGACCTCGATGCGGGTGGTGCGCTCGGGCAGGCGCTTGCCGGTGACCAGATGGAACGGCACGCCGGCCCAGCGCCAGTTGTCGATGTGCGCGGTGACGCCGACGAAGGTTTCGGCCTCGCTGCCTTCCGGCGGCTGGTAGGCCTGTGCCGGCTGGCCGTTGATGGTGCCGGCGGTATAGCGGCCGCGCACGCTGTCCTTGGCGGCATGGCGGGCGTCGAGCGGGCGCAGCGCGCGCAGTACCTTGACCTTCTCGTCGCGGATGCGATCGGCCTCCAGCGAGGCCGGCGGCTCCATCGCCACCAGGCACAGCAGCTGCAGGATGTGGCTCTGCACCATGTCGCGCATCGCGCCGGAACGCGAATAATAGGAGTCGCGGCCGTCCACGCCGTCGCTCTCGGCCACCATGATGTGCACCGACTCGATGTAATTGCGGTTCCACACCGCTTCCAGCAGGGTATTGCCGAAGCGCAGCGCCATCAGGTTCTGCACTGCCGCCTTGCCCAGGTAGTGGTCGATGCGGAATACGCGGTCCTCGTCGATCAGCGCGCCGATCGACTGCAGGATTTCCTCGGCGCTGGTGCTGTCCGAGCCGATCGGCTTTTCCAGCATCAGCCGGTGCGGCGCGCTCAGCGCCCCGCCCAGGGCCAGGCCCTCGCAGGTGGAGATGTACAGGCCCGGCGGGATCGACAGGTAGCTCACGCAGCGGCGGCCGTTGAACTCGCGCACCGCGTCGGCGATCGAGGCGGGTGCGCGCAGGTCCACCGAACGGTAGTCGATGCGCCGCAGCAGGTTGTTGATGTCGTCCTGGCTGGCCTGCGGCAGCGCCTGTTCCAGCCGCGGCCGCAGGATGTCGTGGAATTTTTCGGTGTCGTGCGGCGACAGGGCCATCGCGCGCACCCGGAAGTCCTCGGGGAGCAGGCCGTCGCCCAGCAGGCGCAGCAGGGAGGGGAAGAGATAGCGCTGGGCCAGATCGCCTGTGGCACCGAACAGGAGGAGGGTGTCGTGCATGGTCCGAGTTTCGTGGTCTGATGACATCGTTGTCAATCGCCCTTCGCTATGTTCTGGTTGCTGTTCCGGTGAGGGTTCCGCGGCCTTCGGCCGCGCTCGTGCCGGCTCTGGAGGAACGGGGCGGGGCAGGCTCGAAGGGAGTGCGTCCCGGGCGCATGGAGGCGGGCCGGCATGGGCTTCCACGGGCGCTGCCGCGAACCGTTGATGGTGCCATGGGAAAACGTTTGCGTGGCAGAATGTTTCCACTGTATTCGTATTCGGGAGCGACCATCCCGGGGCGTTGGCGGCAGGCGTCGCCATCCACTTCGCCGGTTGCCGCGGTGCGATCGGAATGAATGAGGCAGGCGATGGCGGACGTGCGGTTCGACGGGGTGCGCAAGGTCTACGACAACGGCCAGGTCGCCGTGCACGGGGCCAGTTTCGATATCGCCGACGGCGAGTTGATGGTCCTGGTGGGGCCGTCGGGCTGCGGCAAGTCCACCCTGCTGCGGATGGTGGCCGGGCTGGAGGAAATAAGCGCCGGCACATTGTCCATCGGCGGGCGCGTGGTCAACGACGTGGCGCCGAAAGACCGCGACATCGCCATGGTGTTCCAGAACTACGCGCTCTACCCGCACATGACCGTGGCCGAGAACCTGGCCTTCGGGCTGAAGCTGCGCGGGCACGACAAGGCCGAAATCGCGCGCCGCGTGCAGGCCGCCGCTGACATGCTGGGGCTGGACGGGATGCTCGACAAGCTGCCGCGGGCGATGTCCGGCGGCCAACGCCAGCGCGTGGCGCTGGGGCGCGCGCTGGTGCGCGAGCCGGCGGTGTTCCTGCTGGACGAGCCCTTGTCCAACCTCGATGCCAAGCTGCGCCACTCGGTGCGCACCGAGATCGCGCAGCTGCACCGCAAGCTGGGTACGACGATGATCTACGTCACCCATGACCAGGTCGAGGCGATGACCCTGGGGCAGCGCATCGTGGTGCTCAACGACGGGGTGATCCAGCAGATCGACACGCCGATGGCGCTGTACGAGCGGCCGGCCAACCTGTTCGTCGCCGGCTTCCTCGGCAGCCCGGCCATGAACACGCTCCGGGGAAGGTTGCAGGCTGCGACCGACGGGCGGTTCGAGCTGGACATGGGCGAGGGCCAGCGGATCCCGCTTGGCCGTCCCTCGATGGCGCCGGACTGGCTGGGGCGCGAGGTGGTGGTCGGCATTCGCCCGGAGCACCTGCAGCCGGGGGGCGGCGAGGCGGCGTTCGAGGCGCTCATCGAGAGCATCGAGCCGGTCGGCAACGAGATGTTCGTCAACCTGCGCCATGGCGCGCGGCCGCTGGTGATGCGGGTGCCGCCGCAGGCGCTGCCGGCGGCAGGCGAGGGGATCGGCGTGGCGGTCGTGCCCGCGGCCCTGCACTTCTTCGACGCGGCCAGCGGCCTGCGCCTGGAGCCCGGCGCGTAGCGGATCCGCTACGCGATGCCGGAAAGCCGTTCAGGCGGGAGGCTGCCGCTGGTGGGCAGCTTCATCAGCGCGCCAGTCCGTCGAGCAGGTCCAGGCGCTGGGCCTCTCCACTACCGATTTCCAGCACGCCATCGGCCAGCTCCAGTGGCAGCACGGCCAGCGCCAGCCTGCCGGCGCTGCTGGCGACGGTACCGACGCTGGTGCCGGCCTGGGTCACCGCGTCGCCGGCCGTACTGGCGATGGCCGTATGCAGCAACACCAGCGAGCGCTTGGCCTTGCCCAGGAAATGGGTGCGCGCCACGATTTCCTGGCCGGGGTAGCAGCCCTTCTTCACGCTGTAGGCCGACAGGCGATCCAGTCCGAGCTGTTGCGCCGTCCATTGTTCGCGCTGCGAGTCGTCCAGCCGCGGCAGCCCGAAGCGCAGGTCCGACTGGCGCCAGGCAAGCTCCGCCATCTCCTCGTACCGCGCGTTGCCGGCCTCTGCCAGGCGCAGCATGCGCGGGCGCGCCGCACTGCCGACGTCCAGCTCGATGGCGCCGTCCTCCAGGCGGGCGAGCGCCGCGCCGCGGGCGAGGGCGGGGGTATCGAAGGCGGCCTCGACGGCGAGCGTGCCGGCAGGCGCCAGGTTCAGCTTGCGCCTGAATACGAAGCGCCGCAGTTGTTCGGTCATCGCCTCGGCGCCGCCATCGTGGCAGACCAGCAGCAGATGCTCCGGGTCCATGCGCAGCAGCTGGAATACCGCCAGCACGCGCCCCTTGGCGGTCAGCCAGGCATTCCATTGCCAATGGCCATCGGCCAGCGACGCCACGTCGTTGGCGAACTGGGCCTGGGCGAAAGCGACCGCGTCCGGGCCGGAAAGGCCCAGCACCTGGGGCTGGCGCAGTGTGCGCAAACCGCTGAAAAGAGGGGCGAGGTTGTCAGACACGTGAACGGGGACTAAAATTTGTGCGTTGCGAGACCGATCATGATAGGCCAAACAACCCCCACTCCCGAGGACGGAACCGAAACCCTGCCGGAACCGGAGAAGCAGCCGCTTCCCGATGCCGGATCGGTCCCGCAGGAAATCGGCGGACGCGGCGGACTCGATCCGGTGCGCTACGGCGATTGGGAGAAAAACGGTCGCTGCATCGATTTCTGAGCAGCGTCAGCCAACGCGGCAACCGCCGCCCAGCCGAGATAACGAGTCAGCGAATGGCGAACAGACCCCGCCCCCTTTCTCCGCACCTGCAGGTGTATCGCTGGCAGATCCAGATGGCCACCTCGATCCTGCATCGAGCCAGCGGCATCGTTCTGTCCGTCGGAGCCCTGATCATTGCCGGCGGCCTGCTCGCCCTGATGATGGGCCCCGAGTCCTGGAACTGCTTCACCACCCACGCCGGCGCGTGGTACGGCAAGGTGATCCTGTTCGGCTGGACCTGGTGCTTCGCCTACCACCTGTGCAACGGCATCCGCCACATCGTCCAGGACTTCGCCATCGGCTACAGCAAGCCGGCCTTCATCCGCAGCAGCTGGCTGTCGGTGATCGGCTCGCTGGTCATCACTGCGCTGGTCTGGGCCTACGTCTGCTGCTTCGGAGGCGCCGCATGAGCAATTTCCGCACCCCCCTGAAGAACGCGCGCGGCCTGGGCAGTGCCAAGTCCGGCACCATCCACTTCATCCACCAGCGCCTGACCGCCACCGCGCTGGTCGCGCTGACCCTGTGGTTCCTGTGCTTCGTGCTGAGCCTGATCGGCGCCGACTACGTCACCGCCGTCACCGCCGTGGCCAAGCCGTGGAACGCGATCGCGCTGGTCGGCTTCCTGGTCGCCATGTTCTGGCACGCGCAGCTTGGCCTGCAGGTCGTGCTCGAGGACTACATCCACAATTCGCTGATGGCGCTGGCCCTGCAGACCACGGTCAAGTTCGTCGCCGTGCTCGGCGCGATCGTCAGCATCTTCGCGGTCGCCCGCGTCGCGCTTGGGAACTGATACATGTCCGCTTACAACATCACTGAACACAAGGTCGACATGGTGGTCGTCGGCGCCGGCGGCGCCGGCCTGCGCGCGACCTTCGGCCTGGCCCAGAAGGGCCTGCAGACCGTCTGCATCACCAAGGTTTTCCCGACCCGCTCGCACACCGTGGCGGCGCAGGGCGGCATCTCCGCCGCGCTGGGCAACATGGGCGAGGACGACTGGCGCTACCACTTCTACGACACCATCAAGGGCTCGGACTGGCTGGGCGACCAGGACGCCATCGAGTACATGGTGCGCGAGGCGATCCCGGCCATCATCGAGCTGGAACACTACGGCGTGCCGTTCAGCCGCACCGAGGACGGCAAGATCTACCAGCGCCCGTTCGGCGGCATGACCACCAAGTACGGCGAAGGCCCGTCCGCGCAGCGCACCTGCGCCGCGGCCGACCGTACCGGCCACGCCATGCTGCACACGCTGTACCAGCAGTCGCTGGCGCACAACGCGCAGTTCATGATCGAGTACTTCGCGCTCGACCTGATCTTCGACGAAGAGGGCGTCTGCCGCGGCGTGCTGGCGCTGGACATGGCCGAGGGCACCCTGCACCTGTTCCGCGCCCATGGCGTGGTGCTGGCCACCGGCGGCTACGGGCGCGCCTACTTCAGCGCCACCTCGGCGCACACCTGCACCGGCGACGGCGGCGGCCTCGTGGCCCGCGCCGGCCTGCCGCTGCAGGACATGGAGTTCGTGCAGTTCCACCCGACCGGCATCTACGGCGCCGGCTGCCTGATCACCGAGGGCGTGCGCGGCGAAGGCGGCATCCTGCGCAACAGCAGCGGCGAGCGCTTCATGGAGCGCTACGCGCCGCACTACAAGGACCTGGCCTCGCGCGACGTGGTGTCGCGCTCGATGACCATCGAGATCCGCGAAGGCCGCGGCGTCGGCGAGCACAAGGACCACATCCTGCTCGACCTGACCCACCTGGGCCCGGGCGTGATCGACGAGAAGCTGCCGGGCATCGCCGAGAGCGCCCGCATCTTCGCCGGCGTCGACGTGCACAAGCAGCCGATCCCGGTCATTCCGACCGTGCACTACAACATGGGCGGCATCCCGACCAACTACCACGGCGAAGTCGTGCGCAAGGTCGGCGACAACCCCGATGCGGTGGTGCCGGGCCTGTACGCCATCGGCGAAGCGGCCTGCGTGTCGGTGCACGGCGCCAACCGCCTGGGCTCCAACTCGCTGCTCGACCTGGTGGTGTTCGGCCGCGCCGTGGCCAACCGCTGCGCCGAGACGATCAAGCCGGGCGCGCCGCACAAGACCCTGGCCTCCGACGTCTGCGACAAGGCGCTGGGCCTGCTGGACAAGCTGCGCCACGCCAACGGCGACACCCCGACCGCGGTCATCCGCGACCGCATGCAGCGCACGATGCAGGCCGACGCCGCCGTGTTCCGCACCAGCAAGTCGCTGGCCGAGGGCTGCGGGAAGATGGCCGAAGTGTTCGATTCGTTCCAGGACGTGAAGGTCTCTGACCGTTCACTGGTCTGGAACTCGGACCTGATCGAGACCTACGAGCTGAACAACCTGCTGCTCAACGCCGTGGCCACCATCAACTCGGCCGAGCAGCGCAAGGAAAGCCGTGGCGCGCACGCCCACGAGGACTATCCGGAGCGCGACGACGCCAACTGGATGAAGCACACGCTGGTCACCGTCGACGACAAGGGCAAGTGCAGCTTCGACTACCGTCCGGTGCACATGTACACGCTCACCGACGATGTCGCCGTCGTGCCGCCGAAGCCGCGCGTCTACTGATCCGGGGAACCTACGAACATGGCTGAATTTGCACTCCCGAAGAACTCCCGGGTCACCCAGGGCAAGCACTTCCCCGTCAAGGGCGGCGGCAAGAACGTGCGCACCTTCAAGATCTACCGCTGGAGCCCGGACGACGACCAGAACCCGCGTACCGACACCTACGAGGTCGATCTCGATGCGTGCGGCCCGATGGTCCTGGACGCGCTGATCAAGATCAAGAACGAGATCGATCCGACCCTGACCTTCCGCCGTTCCTGCCGCGAAGGCATCTGCGGTTCGTGCGCGATGAACATCGACGGCACCAACACGCTGGCCTGCACCCGCGCCATCAGCGACTGCGCCAAGGCCGAAGTGCCGATCTACCCGCTGCCGCACATGGAAGTGGTCAAGGACCTGGTGCCGGACCTGACCCACTTCTACGCGCAGTACGCCTCGATCAAGCCGTGGATCCGCACCCAGACCCCGGCGCCGCCGGACCGCGAGCGCCTGCAGTCGCCGGAAGACCGCAAGAAGCTCGACGGCCTGTACGAGTGCATCCTGTGCGCCTGCTGCTCGACCAGCTGCCCGAGCTACTGGTGGAACGGCGAGCGTTACCTGGGCCCGGCGATCCTGCTGCAGGCCTACCGCTGGATCATCGACTCGCGTGACGAGGACACCGGTGCGCGCCTGGACGATCTGGAAGATCCGTTCAAGCTGTACCGTTGCCACACCATCATGAACTGCGCCCGGACCTGCCCGAAGGGACTGAACCCGGCGCTGGCGATCGCCGAGATCAAGAAGCTGATGATGGCGCGCCGCGCCTGATGCGCCGGTTTCTGCGATGCCCCGCGCATCGCGGCCATGGCGGCACCGGTCCTTCGGGCCGGTGCCGTTTTCGTTTCCGCCACGACGAGGTCGTGGCATCGGCAGGTGAGCGATGAGCCCCGAAGACGAAATCGAACTGAAGAAACTGCGCTGGCGCTGCCGGCGCGGAATGCGCGAACTGGATCAGCTGTTCGGCCGTTATCTCGACCAGCGCTGGGGGCAGGCGCCGACGGTCGAACGCGCGGTTTTCCTGCAGCTTCTGGAAACCGAAGACGACAAGCTGTGGCGCTGGTCCATGGGCTACGAGGCCTGTCCCGATGCGCAGCAGGCCACCCTGCTGGAGTACATCCGCTCCCTTCCGCTGTGAGTGCCGGCCTTCGCGCTGGCAGGCCAGCGCCCTGCTGCTGCTCGGCCTGCTGGCCGCCGTCGCGCTGCTGAACTGCGAGCTGGAAGATACGATCGCCTGGCCGGCCGCGCTGCTGGTCTCCTGCTGGGGGCTGCGCGCGGCGCGGCATGGATTGGGCCAACCGGCCCGGCAGCTGCTGGTTCCGCCGGCGCCGGCCCCGGCCAGCCTCGATGGCATGGCGGTCGACGCGCTGGAGCTGCTGGAACGCGGCCCGCTGCTGGTGCTGCGCTGGCGCAAGGGGAAGCGGCGCGGGCAACTGCTGTTCTGGCCGGACACGCTGCCACGCGCACGGCGACGTGAACTGCGACTGGCCGTGCGCGCCGGCGCCGTTTCCCGTTAGCGGGCGGGAATGGCAACATGGCGCCACTCCACCGGCACACGCGCATGTTCAGACCCTTACCCGTCGCAATCGGATTGCGTTACCTGCGGGCCAAGCGCCGCAACGGTTTCATCTCCTTCATTTCCATGGCCTCGATCCTCGGCATCGCGCTCGGGGTGACGGTGCTGATCACCACGCTGGCGGTGATGAGCGGTTTCCAGAAGGAAATCCGCGACCGCCTGCTGCAGATGTCGGCCCACGCGACCGTCAGCGCCGATGGGGAGCCGATGGGCAACTGGCAGCACGCGGTGGACGTGGCGATGCGCGATCCGCGCGTGGCCGGCGCCGCGCCCTACATCGAGATCCAGGGCATGCTGGCGGGGCCGCGCGTGCAGGGAGCGATCGTGCAGGGCGTCGATCCGGCGCTGGAGCCGAAAGTGTCGGTGCTGGGCGAGAAGATGCAGAAGGGCTCGCTGGACAGCCTGCAACCGGGTGAATTCAACATCCTTCTCGGCAAGGAACTGGCGGTATGGCTGGGCGTGGACGTGGGCGACAGCGTGGTGGCGACGCTGGCCGAGATCCAGGGCACCCCGGTCGGCGCGATGGCGCGGACCAAGCGCTTCAAGGTCAGCGGCATCTTCGAGGCCGGCTCCAACGAAGTCGATCGTGGCGTGGCCTTCGTCAACATGCAGGACCTGGAGCGGGTGCTGCGGGTGGACGGGGTGACCGGCGTGCGCCTGAAGCTGCACGACATGGACCAGGCCTATACCGTGGCGCGCGACCTGGCACTGAACCTGGAAGGCTATTACCGGGTCAGCGACTGGACCCAGGAGAACGCCAACCTTTACCACTCGCTGCGCATGGAAAAGACGGTGATGGGCATCCTGCTGTCGCTGATCGTGGCCATGGGCGCGTTCAACCTGGTGTCCTCGCAGGTGATGCTGGTCACCGACAAGCAGGCCGACATCGCCATCCTGCGCACGCTCGGGTTGACGCCGGGCGGAGTGATGCAGGTGTTCATGGTGCAGGGCAGCCTGATCGGGCTGATGGGCACGGTGGCCGGCGTGATCGGCGGCATCAGCCTGACGCTCAACCTCGAGCGCATCCTCGGCCTGATCGAGTCGGCCTTCGACATAAAGCTGCTGCCGGAGGACGTGTACTACATCACCGGCCTGCCGACCGACATGCAGACCGGCGATATCGTGGTGATCACCGCGGTGGCGCTGCTGATGAGTTTCCTGGCAACGCTGTATCCGGCCTGGCGCGCGGCGCGCACCCAGCCGGCGGAGGCGCTGCGCTATGAGTGAGAACGCAAGCATGGAATCGGTGATCCGCGCCGAAGGGCTGGCCAAGACCTACGCCGAAGGGCGCATGCAGACGCCGGTGTTCGACGGGCTGGAGCTGGACATCCGGGCGGGCGAGACCGTGGCGATCGTCGGCGCTTCGGGTGCCGGCAAAAGCACGCTGCTGCACCTGCTCGGGGGGTTGGATACGCCCAGCGCGGGCGAGGTCTATGTGGCGGGGCAGAAGATGTCTGCCCTGTCCGATGCCGAGCGCGGGCGCCTGCGCAACAGTTCGCTGGGCTTCGTCTACCAGTTCCACCACCTGCTGCCGGAATTCACCGCGCTGGAAAACGTGATGATGCCGCTGTTGCTGGGCGAGGAGGGCGGCCGTGATTACAGCCGCGGCTGGGTGGCATCCTGCGTGGCGCTCGTCTGCTTCGCCACGCTGGCGTCGGTCAGGAGCGGGCACTGGATTTTCCTGTGGCTTGCCCTGGGCCTGTTGCTGGCCGGGCTGCTGGGGAAGGGGCTCGTCGCGTACTTGATCGGGCGAAGGAAGGTCGCCTCCGCCCGTCGACGGGCGACCGAGATGCTGGAGGCCGTGGGGCTGGGGCATCGCCTGCAGCACAAGCCCGGCGAACTGTCCGGCGGCGAGCGCCAGCGCGCCGCCGTGGCGCGTGCGCTGGTCAACAATCCGGCCTGCGTTCTGGGCGACGAACCCACCGGCAACCTCGATGACAAGACCGCGGCGACGGTGTTCGAACTGATGCTGGAATTGAACCGCAGGCATCGCACCAGCCTGGTGCTGGTGACCCACGACCGCAGCCTGGCCCGCAAGCTGGACCGGGTGCTGGAGCTGCGCGGGGCGCGCCTGCATCCGCTGGACCCTGCCGAGGTTTGATGGGGTCCCGCATCCTGCGTGGGCGGGCCGATTCCGATCCGGCACGCAGGCTGAACAGGCGCCGGACTGTCGCTTGCGCCTCACGGGGCGGGGTGCAAGATGACGGCGTATTCCCCAACAGGAGGTGTGTCGTGAAACGTCTGGCAATTGCTCTATTCGCCGCGGCTGCCCTGGCCGGCTGCGCCACCACCGGCAAGCTGTCCAGCAGCGAGCGGCTGGAACTGTACCGCGCCCATGCCGGGGCGCCGGTCAGGGATTTCCAGTACTTCGGTTCGCTCAACGGCTGGACCGAACTCGGCGACAGCGCGCTGGCGGTCTGGACCAAGCCCAGCGAAGCCTGGCTGCTGAGCCTGAGCGGCCCGTGCATGGATCTTTCCTATGCGCCGGCGATCGGCGTGACCAGCATGATGGGCCGGGTATCGGCGAAGTTCGACCGGGTGATCGTGCGCAGCGGAAGTCCCGGCATGGCGCCGATCCCGTGCCGGATCGACAGCATCCAGCCGCTGGACGTGAAGGCGTTGCGCGCTTCGGAAAAGGAACTGCGCGACGCCAAGGTCGAGGCGCGTGCCGAGGACCAGGGCAGCGGCGGCAACTGACGTCGCCGTGGTCGGTAGTGCGCAGAGGGCGGGCGGCTGGAGACAGCGCCCGCCCTTGTCGTTCAGGGGGCTTCGGGCGCGACGTAGCCGGCCGGCTTTTCCGCGCCGCCGCCGAACAGGAACTTGACCAGTTCTTCCTCCAGGAACGCGCGGTGCTTCGGGTCGCGCGGCGAGAGCCGGTTCTCGTTGATCAGCATGGTCTGGTGCGCCAGCCATGCCGCCCAGGCCTGCTTGCCGACGTTGGCGAAGATGCGCTGGCCCAGTTCGCCGGGGTAAGGCACGAAATCCAGGCCTTCGGTTTCGCGTTGTTGGTACTGGCAGAAGACGGAGCGGGACATGCGGTGTTCCTGTCGATGAAGCGGGCCGCCGTCAGTGGCGGTCGAGCAGCTTGCGGATCGGTGCCGGCAGGCCCAGCGAAGCCAGGTCGGCGCGGGCGACCCAGCGCAGGCCGTCATTGTCGCCCACCCGCGCGCGCAGGGCGACCTTGCGCAGGTGCAGCGGCTGCAGGTGCAGGCGGTAGTGGCTGAAGGTGTGGACGATCGGCGGCAGTTCGCTGGCGCCGTCGTAGTCGCCCTCGATGTTGCCGGCAAACCACGTGCGCAGGTCGGCATCGGTATCGGCCTGCGGCAGCGTCCACAGCGAGGCCCAGATGCCGGTGGGCGGCCGCCGGCACAACAGGATGCGGCCTTGCGCGTCTTCCAGCAGCAGGGCGCTGGCCTCGCGCTCGGGCAACACCTTGCCGGGCTTGGGCGTGGGCAGCGAATCCACCCGTCCCTGCGCATGCGCCGCGCAGCTTTCCTGCAACGGGCACAGGATGCAGGCCGGGTTGGCGCGGGTGCACAGCGTGGCGCCGAAATCCATCTGCGCCTGGGTCCAGTCGGCCATGCGCCCTTGAGGCACATCGGCCACATGCTGCGCGGCCAGCGCCCACAGCGGCTTCTCCACGGCGGGCAGGCCCGGATGGCCGGCGATGCCGTGGTAGCGGGTCAACACGCGTTTGACGTTGCCGTCGAGGATCGGGAACGGGTCGTTCCAGGCCTGGCTGAGGATGGCGCCGGCGGTGCTGCGGCCGATGCCGGGCAGCGCCAGCAGGGCGTCCAGGTCGCGCGGCAGGTCGCCGCCATGCAGTTCGACGCAGCGCCGGGCCGCGGCATGCAGGTTGCGCGCACGGGCGTAGTAGCCCAGTCCGGCCCAGTGCGCCATCAGCGTGTCGTTGTCGGCCGCCGCCAGGTCGGGCAGGGTCGGGAACGACTGCACGAAGCGCAGGAAGTAGGGAATGACCGTGGCGACCTGGGTCTGCTGCAGCATGATCTCCGACAGCCACACCCGGTATGGCGTGCGCGGATGCTGCCAGGGCAGGTCGTGGCGGCCGTGGTGTTCGAACCAGGCGAGCAGGCGGGTGGCGAAAGTGTCGAGAGGCTGGCGCATGGCGGGCATCGTGGCGGTAGCGTCGCAGGAGCGGCTTCAGCCGCGAGGGGGCCCTACCGGGGAAGCTCCTTCGCGATTGAAGCCGCTCTACGGAAGCGAGCGGTGTTCAGGCGCCCAGCGCCTCCGGCAGCAGCGCGTCGACGAAGGCTTCCGGATCGAACACGCGCAGGTCCTCCGGGCGTTCGCCGATGCCGGCGAAGCGGATCGGGATGCCGAACTCGCGCGCCAGCGCGAACACCACGCCGCCCTTGGCCGTGCCGTCCAGCTTGGTCACGACCAGGCCGGTGACGCCGGCGGCGGCATGGAACTGGCGCAACTGGTTCAATGCGTTCTGGCCGGTGGTGCCGTCGATCACCATCAGCACCTCGTGCGGTGCGGTGTCGTCGATCTTGCCGAGCACGCGACGGATCTTGCTCAGCTCGTTCATCAGCCCGGTCTGGGTATGCAGACGGCCGGCGGTATCGGCGATCAGCACGCTGGTGCCGCGCGCCTTGCCAGCCTGCAATGCGTCGAATGCGACCGAGGCCGCGTCGGCATTCTGGCCCTGGGCGACCACGGCCACGCCGTTGCGCTCGCCCCAGATCTGCAACTGGGCGACGGCGGCGGCACGGAAGGTGTCACCGGCGGCCAGCATCAGGCTGTGGCCCTGGTCCTTGAAGCGCTTGGCCAGCTTGCCGATGGTGGTGGTCTTGCCGACGCCGTTGACGCCGACGGTGAGGATCACGAAGGGTTTGGCGTTGGCGTCGATCACCAGCGGCTTGGCCACCGGCTGCAGCAGCGCGATCAGGTCGGCGCGCAGCGCGGCCAGCAGCGCGTTGGCGTCGGCGAATTCGCGCGATTTCATGCGCCTGCGCAGGTCTTCGACCAGCGCGGTGGTGGCGGGGACGCCTACGTCGGCGGTCAACAGCGCGGTCTCGATCTCGTCGAGCAGGTCGTCGTCCAGCCGTGGGTTGCGCGAGAACAGGCCGCCGAAACTACGGGCGAAGGCGCTGTTGCGCAGGCGGTCGCGCCAGCCGGTCTTGCCGGCCGGAGCCGCCGGTGCGGCATTGGCGGGGATCAGGCCGGCATCGCTTTCCGGTACGGCCGCCGCGGCTTCCGCCTGGGCGGCGGCTGGGGCAGGCTCGAAAGCGGGCTCGGGAGCTGCGGGCGCTTCCGCCGGCTCCGCGCTGTCGGCGGGGGCCGTATCGATGACTTCCGTGGACGGCGCCTGCTGTTCGGCGGGCGAGGGGATGGCGGAGGTCAGCTCCTCGGCGCTGAACTGCGGGGGCTTGCCGGCCGCAGGGGTGTCCTGGGGCTTCTTGCGACGGAAAAAACTGAGCATGGATGAGAAAAACCGGGGCAGGGGCACATGCTACCACCGGCGTCGGGGCCGGCCGGTCCGCAGGGCCGTGAAACAGCTAAAGTCGGCGCATTGCCGGCCGATGTAGTGGCATGAACGCGATTTCCTCCATTGCCGCCTCCGGCATGCGCACAGCCGTCATGGGCGTGCGCGTGGCCGCGCAGAACATCGCCGTGCAGCCGGTACCGCCGGTGGGGCCGCGGCAGGTGCTGGCCGTGCAGGCCCTTCCCGGCGGCGGCGCCAGCGCACAGGTGACGACGGGCGGGGAAGCTCCGGACATGGTCGCCGACCTGCTGGCGGCCAGGACCTATGAAATGGCCTTTGCCGCCAATGCCGTGGTGATCCGGCGCAACGACGAGATGCTGGGGACGCTGTTCGACGCGTTCGCGTGACCGGTCGCCACCGGCGCGGCGGAATCCAGCCCGGGCAAGCCTCCGGCCGCCCGTATCCGACGTGCAACCACGTAGGAGCGGCTTCAGCCGCGAGGGGCATTCGCATGAACCCCCATCGCGGCTGAAGCCGCTCCTACGAGAAGCCTCCTCCCGTGGAAGGAGGCTGCTCTCAGGCCGACAGTTCCAGCAGCAGCCTGTTGAGCCGGCGCACGTAGGCGGCCGGATCCTTCAGGCCGTCGCCGGCGGCCAGCGCGGCCTGGTCGAACAGCACGCGGGCCAGGTCGTTGAAGCGGTCCATGTCCGGCTCGTCGTCGAGCTTGCCGATCAGCGGGTGGCCCGGGTTGAACTCGAACACCGGCTTGGCTTCGGGCACCTTCTGGCCGCTGGCTTCCAGGATCTGCCGCATCTGCAGGCCGAGGTCCTGCTCGCCGATGGCCAGGATCGCCGGCGAATCGGTCAGGCGGTGGGACACGCGCGCTTCGGCCACGTCCTCGCCCAGCGCGGTCTTGATGCGCGCGGCCAGCCCTTCCTTGGCCTTGGCGGTTTCCTCCTGCGCCTTCTTCTCTTCCTCCGAATCCAGCGTGCCCAGGTCCAGGTCGCCGCCGGCCACGTCCACGAACGACCTGCCGTCGAACTCGTGCAGGTAGTTCATCAGCCACTCGTCGATGCGGTCGGTCATCAGCAGCACTTCGATGCCCTTCTTGCGGAACACTTCCAGGTGCGGGCTGTCCTTGACCTGCAGGTGGCTCTCGCCGGTGAGGTAGTAGATCTTGTCCTGGCCTTCGACCATGCGGCCCACGTAATCGGCCAGCGCCACGTCCTGCTCGCCGTCGCCGCCGTGGGTGGAGGCGAAGCGCAGCAGGCCGGCGATCTTCTCGCGGTTGTTGAAGTCCTCGGCGGGGCCTTCCTTCAGTACCTGGCCGAACTCCTTCCAGAACCGCGCGTAGTCCGCGGGCCTGTCCTTGGCCAGCTTTTCCAGCATGTCCAGCGCGCGCTTGGTCAGCGCCGACTTCATCGAGTCGACCACCGGGCCGGACTGCAGGATCTCGCGCGAGACGTTCAGCGGCAGGTCGGATGAATCGACCACGCCCTTGATGAAACGCAGGTACAGCGGCAGGAACTGCTCGGCCTGGTCCATGATGAAAACGCGCTGCACGTACAGCTTCAGGCCCTTGGCGGCGTCGCGGTGGTACAGGTCGAACGGCGCGCGGCCGGGCGTGTACAGCAGCGAGGTGTATTCCAGCTTGCCCTCGACCTTGTTGTGGCTCCACGCCAGCGGGTCGCTGAAGTCGTGGGCGATGTGCTTGTAGAACTCGTTGTATTCGGCGTCGCTGACTTCGGCGCGGGGGCGGGTCCACAGCGCGTTGGCCTTGTTGACCGCCTCCCACTCCGCTGCGGCCGGCGCTTCTTCGCCCTGCGCTTCCTTGAGCAGTTCGATCGGCAGGCCGATGTGGTCGGAATACTTCTTGACCAGGCTGCGCAGCTTCCAGCCGTCGGCGTAGCCTTCCTCGCCTTCCTTCAGGTGCAGCACGATGCGGGTGCCGCACCCGGGCTTGTCGATGGTCGCCACCTCGAACTCGCCTTCGCCGCGCGAGGACCAGTGCACGCCCTCGCTGGCCGGCAGGCCGGCGCGGCGGCTGTAGACGTCGACCTGGTCGGCGACGATGAAGGCCGAATAGAAGCCCACGCCGAACTGGCCGATCAGGTTGGCGTCCTTCTTCTGGTCGCCAGACAGGTTCTTCAGGAAATCGGCGGTGCCGGATTTGGCGATGGTGCCCAGGTGCGCGACGGCCTCGTCGCGGCTCAGGCCGATGCCGTTGTCATCGATGGTCAGGGTGCGCGCAGCCGGGTCGGCCTCGATGCGGATGCGCAGCGCGCCGTCGCCTTCCAGCAGCTCCGGCCGGGTCAGCGCCTCGAAGCGCAGCTTGTCGGCGGCGTCGGCGGCGTTGGAGACCAGCTCGCGCAGGAAGATTTCCTTGTTCGAGTACAGTGAGTGGATCATCAGGTGCAGCAGCTGCTTCACCTCGGTCTGGAAACCGCGGGTTTCCTTGTGGGCTTCGGCGCTCATCGTCGGGTTCGCTCCATGGGTTGCCTGGGCCGCGCGCGGCGGCCGATGGCTTCACGGATGTGGGCCCGATGGCGGATTTCAAGATCGACGGCCGCTCGGGGCGTCCGCGCCGCCCGGGCGCAGCGGGGCGCGGTGGTCGATTCGGCATTATCATGCCGGCCCGTTTCCCGCGCTTGCCCCATGCCCCGTCCGCCCCGATCTCCAGCCCCTGCTCCCCGTCGTCACGCACATGGCGGGGAAGGGCAGGTGCGCATCATCGGCGGGCGCTGGCGCAATACGCGGCTGCCGGTGCCGTACGCCGAAGGGCTGCGTCCGACCAGCGACCGCGTGCGCGAGACCCTGTTCAACTGGCTGATGCCGAAGTTGCCGGGCGCGCGCGTGCTGGACCTGTTCGCCGGCAGCGGCGCGCT
Source organism: Stenotrophomonas nitritireducens (assembly GCF_001431425.1). Classification (GTDB taxonomy): domain Bacteria; phylum Pseudomonadota; class Gammaproteobacteria; order Xanthomonadales; family Xanthomonadaceae; genus Stenotrophomonas; species Stenotrophomonas nitritireducens. The sequence goes on along the minus strand of NZ_LDJG01000003.1, from coordinate 238,997 downwards.
GGGGCTGGAGGCGGTCTCGCGCGGCGCGGCGTCGGCGCAGCTGGTCGAGCGCGATCCGGCGCTGGTGGCTGCCCTGCGCGATGTGGTCGTGCGCCTGGATGCCGCTGCGCAGGTGCAGGTCGCCGCCGGCGACGCATTGCGCTGGCTGGAAACCGCTCCGGCGCAGCAGGCCGACATCGTGTTCGTCGATCCGCCATTCGCCGACGGCATGTGGGCGCAGGTGTTCGAACGGTTGCCGCGGCACCTGGCCGCCGATGCATGGTTGTACGTGGAGGCGCCGTCGGGCGCGGTGCCGCGTGTGCCCGCCGGCTGGAGCCTGCACCGCGAGGGCGGCACCCGCGATGTGGGCTATGCCCTGTACCGTCGCGCCGCTGCTACACTCCGCGATGACCTGAACGCGACCCCGTCCGCATGACCCCGTCCAACCCGCGCATCGCCGTCTATCCGGGCACGTTCGACCCGATCACCAATGGTCATATCGACCTGGTGCACCGGGCCGCGCCGCTGTTCGAGAAGATCGTGGTCGGCGTGGCGCAGAGCCCGTCCAAGGGACCGACGCTGCCGCTGGAGCTGCGCGTTGATCTGGCGCGCGAGGCGCTGGCGCGCCATGGCAACGTCGAGGTGGTTGGTTTCGACACCCTGCTGGCGCATTTCGTGCGCTCGGTGCATGCCGGCGTACTGCTGCGCGGCCTGCGCGCGGTGTCCGATTTCGAGTACGAATTCCAGATGGCGAGCATGAACCGCCACCTGATCCCGGAGGTCGAGACCCTGTTCCTGACCCCGTCCGAACAGCACAGCTTCATTTCCTCCTCGCTGGTGCGCGAAATCGCCCGGCTCGGGGGCGACGTGTCCGGCTTCGTGCCGGCCACGGTGCTGGAAGCGCTGCGCAAGGCCCGCGAATCCCGCGCGGGCGCCTGACCCATCCCAACAGCTGTAACGAATCCAATAGAGGGAGACGATCCATGAAGAACACGATGCGCGTGATGCTTGCCGCTTCGCTGGTGCTGGGCTTCACCGCCTGCAAGAAGGAAGAGGCCGCCCCGGTCGCCGAAGCGCAGCAGGCGCTGGTCGCGCCGGCCAAGGACGACGACGCCGGCTGGCGCAAGTATCTGCAGGCCGTGGCCGTGCAGAACATGGGCAACATCACCAACAGCCCGTTCCTGTATTACCTGGTGCCGGAGTCGGATCCGGAATTCGCCGACAAGTACACGCGCCAGGTCGAAAGCGCCACCGCCGCCATCGGCCGCGGCGTGTCGCCGGGCAACATGCTGGCCTTCGGTTCCTCGGCCTCGTCGAAGATGGCCGACCTGATCGAGACCGCGTTCAAGGGCGTGGAAGCCGATTCGATGAAGGGCGTGCGCGTGGTGTTCATCGGCGATGCCGCCGACAACGCCCGCGTGCAGACCATCGTGCAGCCGACCGGCGCCGACTACATCTTCGTTGAAGCCAAGTGACCCGTGTCTGGCCGGGCATGCGCGACGCATGCCCGGCCGCTGCCGGCCCGGAAACGGGCCGCATGCAGCCGGCGGTGCCATGCGCCGCCGGCCTGTCGTCGGCGAGCGCGGGCATGGAGCCGTTCCATGTCTCTGAAAATCAATGAGCTCTGCGTCAACTGCGACGTCTGCGAGCCCGCCTGCCCGAACAAGGCAATCTCGATGGGCGAGACGATCTACGTGATCGATCCGGCCCTTTGCACCGAATGCGTCGGTCATTTCGACGAGCCGCAATGCGTGGTGGTGTGCCCGGTCGAGTGCATCGATCCGGATCCGGACATCCCCGAGACCCACGACCAGCTGCTGGCCAAGCTGCATGCGCTGCAGCGCGACCACCCCGAACTGTACGAACCGGAGACCCCCTCGGAATGAAACGTTTCGCGCGTCCCTTCCTGTTGTTTGCGCTGGTGCTGGCACCGGCGGCGTGGGCGGCGCAGACAGCGCCGCAGGCGCTGGCCGCGCACCCCGATGGCGCGGCGATCGCCAGCGGCCATGAGCTGGCGACCCGGGCCGGCATGGAAATCCTGGCCAAGGGCGGCAACGCGTTCGATGCCGCGGTCGCGGTGTCTTCCACGCTGGCCGTGGTCGAGCCGATCAGCTCCGGCCTGGGCGGCGGCGGCCTGTTCATGCTGCACGACGCGCGCACCGGCAAGGACGTGATGCTCGACGCGCGCGAGACCTCGCCGGCATCGGCCACGCCCGAGCGCTTCCTCGACAAGAACGGCGACCTGGACCGCGACCGCTCGGTCAACGGCCCGTGGTCGGCCGGCATCCCGGGCCTGCCGGCGATGCTGGTGCAGGTCGCGCGCGAGCACGGCCGCCTGCCGCTGTCCGAATCGCTGGCGCCGGCGATCCGCATCGCCACCGATGGCTTCCCGGTATACGCGCGCATGGCGCGCGGCTACGCGTCGCGCCGCGAGGTGATGGAGCGCTACCCCGGCACGCGCGAGGTCTACCTGCGCAACGGCCGTCCCATCGCCGAGGGCGACATCTTCAGGCAGCCCGAGCTGGCGCATACCCTGCGGCTGCTGGCCGACAAGGGCTTCGACGGCTTCTACCGCGGCGAGACCGCCAAGAAACTGCTGGCCGGCGTCAAGAAGGCCGGCGGCCAGTGGACCGCCGAGGAACTGGCCGGCTACACGGTCAAGGCGCGCGAGCCGATCGTGTTCGACTATCGCGGCTGGAAGATCACCACCGCGCCGCCGCCGTCCTCCGGCGGCATCGCGCTGGCGTCCATGCTGCAGATCCTGGAAGGCTGGGACCTGGCCAGGCTGGACGACGCGCACCGCACCCACCTGGTGGTGGAAGCGATGCGCCGCGCCTACCGCGACCGCACCTTCTTCCTCGGCGATCCGGATTTCGTGCACATTCCGCAGAAGGTGCTGACCAGCCGCGACTACGCGCAGGGCCTGCGCGCCACCATCCACCCGGAGAAGGCGACCCCGAGCGACCTGCTGTCGGGCAACCCGACGCCGCTGGAAGACGACGAGACCACGCATTTCTCGATCATCGACAACGAAGGCAACCGCGTCGGCGGCACGCAGACGGTGAACCTGCTGTACGGCTCGGGCTTCATCCCGGCCGGCACCGGCGTGCTGCTCAACAACGAGATGGACGATTTCGCGCTCAAGCCGGGCACGCCCAACGCGTTCGGCGTGATGGGCTACGAGGCCAACGCGCCGAAGCCGGGCAAGCGCATGCTCAGCTCGATGACGCCGACCTTCATGGAGAACGCCGACAAGGTCATCGTGATCGGTACCCCGGGCGGCAGCCGAATCATCACCATGGTGCTGCTGGGCATCCTCGGCTACGACGCCGGGCTGGACGCGCAGCAGGTCGCCGCGTTGCCGCGTTACCACCACCAGTGGCTGCCGGACGAGATCTCGGCCGAGAGCGGCGCGTTCACGCCGGAGGTTGCCAGGCAGCTGCAGGCGATGGGCCACAAGGTCGACCTGCCGGGCGACAGCGCCGAGGGCGGGCGCGGTTCCAGCCACGTCTGGGGCAACCTGCAGACGGTGGAATGGGACCGTCGCAGCAATACCCTCAGCGGCGGCAGCGACCCGCGCAACCCGGTGGGCAGCGCCGAAGTGCGCAAGATGGGCAAGGGCGACTGAGCCGTTTCTCCCGCACCGCGATGCATGCGCGAAACCCCGCCGCCTGGCGGGGTTTCGCGTTCCAGGGGGGGCAGGCGCTCAGCGCTGCAGGGCGCGGAGCACCCCGGCCAGCCCGCGTACGGCGGCTTCCAGTTCGTCCGGCGCATGCGCGGCGAAGCCCATCAGGAAGCCGGCCTCGCTGGCGGAAGCGGCATGCAGGCCGCCCAGTCCCAGCAGGTCGATGCCGGCGTGGCGTGCGGCGTGCACCGCCCTGGCCTCGGACAGGCCGCAGGTGAGGATGCACGGCATCTGCATGCCGCCGGCCGGCACGCGCGGCTGCAGGTGGTGGCCGAGATGCTGGTGGACGAGCCGCGCCAGCAGGTCGCGGCGCTCGCCGTAGAGCGTGCGCATGGCGCGTACATGGGCGCCGAAATGGCCGCCCTCGATGAAACGCGCCAGGGTCAGCTGCGGGACCGGCGCGCTGTGGCCGTCCAGCAGGGTGCGGGCCACGGTCATCGGTTCCACCAGCGCCGGCGGCAGGACCATGTAGCCGATGCGCAGGCCGGGGAACAGCGACTTGGTGAAGGTGCCGACGTAGATCGTCCGCTCGTGCGGATCGAGCCCCTGCACGCAGGCGGTGGGCTTGCCGGCGTAGTGGAACTCGCTGTCGTAGTCGTCCTCGATGATCCAGGCGTCGTGCCGGTGGGCCCATTCGATGACGGCCAGGCGCCGGTCCAGCGCCAGCGTGGCGCCGGTCGGGAACTGGTGCGAGGGAGTAAGGAACACGGCCCGCGCGTCCGGCGCCGCATCGTGCAGCCGCTGCACGCACATGCCGTCGGCGTCCACCGGAATGGGGACGCACTCCAGGCCGGCGGCATCGAAGGCGCGGCGCGCGCCGTGGTAGGCCGGATCCTCGATGAGGACGCGGTCGCCGGCATCGAGCAGTACATGGGCGCACAGGGCCAGCGCTTGCTGCGAACTGGTCAGTACCAGCACGCGGTCGGCCGTGGCGCGGGCGCCGCGCTCGAGGTTGACGTAGTCGGCGATGGCGCTGCGCAGCGTTTCCACGCCCTGCGGCGGGCTGTGCAGCAGGGCGCGGGTGCCGTGTTCCTTCAGTACCTGGCGCTGCAGGCGTTCCCAGGTCTGCAGCGGGAAGTGCCGGGTCTCGGGCAGGCCGGGCGCGAAGGCGCGCGGCGCGAGGAAATCGCGCACGCCGCCGTTGTGGAACAGCATGGCGCCGCGCCGGCTCAGGCCGGGGGAGGGCGTTGCGTACGCGGGCGTGCGCCTGGCCCCGGCACGGCGTTGGCGCACGCGCTCGGAAACGAAGCTGCCGCTGCCCACGCGCCGTTCGATGAAGCCCTCGGCATGCAGCTGGCCGTAGGCCGCCTCGACGGTATCGCGGGAAACCGCCAGCGACCGGGCCAGCGCGCGCGAGGCCGGCAAGGGACGGCCCACGTTGATCGCGCCATCGAGGATCAGCTGGCGGATGGCGCGCTGGATGCGGGCGTGCAGCGGCAGGGCGGCATGCGCCGGATCGCCGATCCATGCCTTCACCGATTCGAGCTGCGCATGCCTGAACAATTGGCTGGTACTCCTTGTCTTGAATGGATGGGTAAATCAGTCCATTGCGCGGCTATAAAACAGCCTCGCGATCCATTCCGTCAACCGCCGCCAGGAGTCCGGTTCCGTCCATGTCGTCACCACAGCCCCTTGTTCCTCTGCGCCTGCGCGACCTGCCGCACCCGGTCATGGCCGGGCTGGTGTCGGTGATCGTCAACTACGGCGGAACCTTCATCCTGGTGTTCCAGGCCGCGAAAGCGGCCGGCCTGGGGCCGGCGCTGACCGCTTCCTGGGTATGGTCCATTTCCATCGGGGTCGGGGTGACCGGGCTGCTGCTGAGCTGGCGCTACCGCGAGCCGATCATCACCGCATGGTCCACGCCGGCCGCCGCGTTCCTGGTCACCGTGCTGGCGACCACGCCGTGGGCCGAAGCGGTGGGCGCTTTCATGGTCTCGGCGGCGGCCTTCGTCGCGCTTGGCCTGTCGGGCTGGTTCGAGCGGGTGATCCGGCTGGTACCGCCGGGCGTGGCCGCCGGCCTGCTGGCGGGCATCCTGCTGCAGTTCGGGACCAGGGCATTCGCCGGGCTGGATGTCGATCCGCTGCTGGCCGGGGCGTTGATCCTGGCTTATGCGGTGCTCCGGCGGTTCACCGCGCGCTATGCCGTGGTCGGCATCCTGTTGACGGGGCTGGCGGTGCTGCTGGTACAGGGGCGGCTTGATCTGTCGGGGCTGGAGCTGCGCCTGGCCGCGCCGGTGTTCACCCTGCCGGTGTTCACCCTCAATGCGCTGCTGGGCGTGGCGTTGCCGCTGTTCCTGATCACCCTGACCGGGCAGTACATGCCGGGCATGCTGGTGCTGCGCAACGACGGTTTCAGGACCAGCGCCGATCCCATCGTCACCGCGACCGGATTCGGTTCGCTGCTGATGGCGCCGTTCGGCTCGCATGCCTTCAACATCTCCGCGATCACCGCGGCGATCTGCACCGGGCCGGAAGCGCACGAAGACCCTTCCAGGCGCTGGATCGCCGGTGTCGCCGCCGGCGTGTTCTACCTTCTCGTCGGCGTGTTCGGGGTGACGCTGGCCGCGTTGTTCATGGCCTTGCCGGCGGTCTTCATCACCACGCTGGCGGGGCTGGCCCTGCTCGGCACCCTTGGCGGCAGCCTGGCTGCCGCAGTGGCCGATGCGCGCAGCCGCGAGGCGGCGTTGATCACGTTCCTCGCCGCGGCCGCCAACATCACCCTGTTCGGCATCGGCGGTGCGTTCTGGGGGCTGCTGATCGGGCTGCTGGCGCACCTGCTGCTCAATGGCCGGATGCCGGCGCGGCCGAAGCGGCAGGCAGCGGTAGCGGGCGCGGGAGTGCCGGGCCCATGAGCGCGACGTCCGTTACCGGCACTTCCCACGAACGGCATGGCCGTTACCCGCAGGCGCTCACGGTGGAGGATTTCCGCCGCAACCTGGCGGCGGTGCAGGCGCGCATCGACGCGGCCTGCCGGCGCGTCGGGCGCGACCCGGCCGGCGTGCGCCTGTTGCCGGTGAGCAAGACCAAGCCGGAGGCGAGCCTGCGCCTGGCGCATGCGGCAGGGTGCCGGCTGCTGGGCGAGAACAAGGTGCAGGAGGCGCACCACAAGTGGGAGGCGATGCAGGACTTGGGCGACCTGCGCTGGTCGGTGATCGGCCACCTGCAGACCAACAAGGCCAAGCTGGTGGCGCGCTTCGCCAGCGAGTTCCAGGCGCTGGACAGCCTGCGCCTGGCCGAGACCCTGGACCGCCGCCTGCAGCTGGAGGGCCGCACGCTGGACGTGTTCGTGCAGGTCAACACGTCCGAGGAAGCCAGCAAGTACGGCTTGGCGCCGGATGACGTGGCGGCCTTTATCCGCGAACTGCCGCGGTTTCCGGCCCTGCGCGTGCGCGGGCTGATGACCCTGGCGCTGTTCTCCGACGACACCGAACGGGTGCGCGCCTGCTTCGTGCGCCTGCGCGGGCTGCGCGACCGGCTGCGCCAGGACGCGCCGGACGGCATCGGCCTGGAGGAGCTGTCGATGGGCATGTCCGGCGATTTCGAGATCGCCATCGAGGAAGGCGCCACCGTGGTGCGCGTCGGCCAGGCCATCTTCGGCGCGCGCGACACCCCCGACAGCCATTACTGGCCGGATGCCGGGGACGCGGTCTCCGCTCCCTGAAGCCGTGCCATTTCCCCGCGGCACCGGGCATTGCGCCCCGGTCCGCCGATTTCCTCCCCAGGAGTTGCCCGCATGTACGACCCGTCCACGACCCTTGCCGATTTCGATCCCGAACTGGCGCGCGCCATCCATGCCGAGGAGGGACGCCAGGAGGACCATGTCGAGCTGATCGCCTCGGAGAACTACGCCAGCCCCCTGGTGCGCGCCGTGCAGGACTCGGTGTTCACCAACAAATATGCCGAGGGCTATCCCGGCCGCCGCTACTACAGCGGCTGCGGCAACGTGGACGTGGCCGAACGCCTGGCCATCGAGCGCGCCAAACAACTGTTCGGCTGCGACTACGCCAACGTGCAGCCGCATGCGGGCGCGCAGGCCAATGCGGCGGTGTTCCTGGCCCTGGCCAGCCCGGGCGATACGGTGATGGGCATGGACCTGGCCCAGGGCGGGCACCTGACCCATGGCAACCCTTCCAATTTCTCCGGCAGGCACTACCGCATCGTGCCGTACGGGCTGGATCCGGCGACCGGCCTGATCGACTACGACGAGATGGAGCGCATCGCGCTGGCGACCCGGCCGCGCCTGCTGATCGGCGGGTTTTCTGCCTATTCGCGGCACAAGGACTGGGCACGCATGCGGGCCATCGCCGACAAGGCCGGCGCGATCTTCTGGGTGGACATGGCGCATGTGGCCGGGCTGGTCGCCGCCGGCGAGTACCCCGATCCGCTGCCGCACGCGCATGTGGTCACCAGCACCACGCACAAGACCCTGCGCGGCCCGCGCGGCGGCATCATCCTGGCCAGCGGGCAGGGCGCGGAGTTCTGCAGGAAGCTGGATTCGGCTGTATTCCCCGGCGTCCAGGGCGGCCCGCTGATGCATGTGATCGCGGCCAAGGCGGTGGCGTTCAAGGAAGCGCTGCAACCCGGCTTCAGGACCTACCAGCGGCAGGTGCTGGCCAACGCCCGCGCCATGGCGGCGCTGATCCAGCGACGCGGCTACCGGATCGTTTCCGGCGGCACCGACAACCACCTGATGCTGATCGATCTCTCCGACCGTCCCTACACCGGCAGGGATGCCGATGCGGCATTGAGCGATGCCGGCATCACCACCAACAAGAACACCGTGCCGAACGATCCGCGCTCGCCCTTCGTGACGTCCGGGCTGCGCATCGGTACGCCGGCGGTGACCACGCGCGGCTTCGGCGTGGCCGAGTGCGAACGGCTCGCCGGCTGGCTGTGCGATGTGCTCGACGCCCTTGGCGACGGCACCCACGCGCAGGTGGCGGCGCGGATCCATGAGCGGGTCGTGGCGTTGTGCCGGGAGCATCCGGTGTACCGCTGACCGGGGTCGTTGCGGCAGGTCGTGGCCAGGCGGCGGGGGCGTCGCAGGTTCGACCGCCTTGCGAATATTTAACGCGGCGGCGGTAGAATTTTTCATATGAAACTATGGTCGATCCGTGGCAACAGCCAGAAGCTGGACGGTGGGGCGATGTTCGGCAACGCGCCCAAGGCCGTGTGGGAAAAATGGACGCCGGCCGATGACCTGAACCGCATCGAGCTGGCCTGCCGGGCGCTGCTGGCCAGCCCGCTCGGCGGCAAGACGGTGCTGTTCGAAACCGGCATCGGCGCCTTCTTCGAGCCGAAGCTGCGCGAGCGTTATGGCGTGCAGGAGCCGCGCCACATCCTGATCGATTCGCTGCGCGAGGCCGGCTTCGAGCACGAGGACATCGACGTGGTGGTGCTCAGCCACCTGCATTTCGACCACGCCGGCGGCCTGCTGGCGCCCTGGTCGGAGGGGCGCGCGCCGGAGCTGCTGTTCCCGAACGCGACCTTCGTGGTCGGCGCCGCGCACTGGGAGCGTGCGCGCCATCCGCATCCGCGTGACCGCGCCAGCTTCATCCCGGAACTGCCGGGCCTGCTCGAAGCCAGCGGCCGCCTGGAGATCGTGTCGGGCGAGCATTCGCAGGTGCTGGGCGAATCGGTGCGCTTCAGCTTCAGCGACGGGCATACGCCGGGGCTGATGCTGGCCGAGATCGTCGGCCCCGAGCGCATCGACGGCCAGCCGCATGGCGGCCTGGTGTTCTGCGCCGACCTGATCCCCGGCCGGTCCTGGGTGCATGTACCGATCACCATGGGCTATGACCGCAACGCGGAACTGCTGATCGACGAGAAGCGCGCCTTCCTCGAGGACAAGCTCGCCCGCAACGTGCATCTGTTCTTCACCCACGACCCGCAGTACGCGATGGCGCAGGTGACGCGCGATGACAAGGGCCGGTTCGGTGTCGCCCACGAGGTCGCCGAACTGCGCGCGCGCTCCCTGGCGGCCTGAATAGTGACTTCCGGCACCCCGTGCGGGTGACCGCCGGCTCCTGCCGGGCATGGCCGCATTGCGGAAACTGGTCGTGTCTTCCGATGCGGGACCGGTCATGAAAAAAACAGCAGGGCAGCCTTTCTTCGCGGCGCAGCCGTCCGAAGGATTGCGCGCAGGGGCGCGCGCCAAGAAAAAACGCTCTTTCCTGCGCGGGCTGCTGGCCTTCGCGTTTGCCTGGCTGGCCGTGGCCCAGCACGCCTTCGCCGCGCCCAGCGCCACGGTACCGCTGCAGGTATCGCCCGGACGCGCCACCACGCTGGCCATCTGGGAGCCGGTGCAGGCGCGCGGCGTAGTGCTGTTTTCCACCGGGCATGGCGCCTGGCCGGAGCGCTACGACCGCCTGCTGCAGGCCTGGGCGGATGCCGGTTTCGTCGTGCTGGCACCGCTGCACGTGGATTCGGTCCGGTACCCGGAGCGGGAGAAGTTCTCGCTGCAGCAGAGCCTGGGCGAACGCCTTGCGGACATGCGTGCGACCAGCGCCTATGCGCACGCGCGTTGGCCGCGCCTGCCGCTGGCGGCGGCCGGGCACAGCCTGGGCACTCTGATCTCTGCGGTACAGGGCGGGGCATTGGCCGGCCTTGGCCCGCTGCGGGATCCCGGCGTGGCCGCGGTGCTGGGCTTCTCCTCGCCGGGCCGGATACCGGGGTTGATCGGGCCGGACTCCTATGCCTCGCTGGCCGTGCCGTTGCTGCTGGTGACCGGCGACGAGGACCGGGTGCCGGGCTTCGTCACCGATCCGGCGGACCATCTTTACCCGGTGCAGACCGCGCCGGCCGGCGACGCGCGCGCCGTGGTGCTGGCCGGCGGCGGGCACAACCTGGTCGGCGGGGAACCGGAACCGCTGTTCGAACGCGCCAGGCAGCTGGGCACCGCATTCCTGCAGGCCGAGCTGCTCGGCGATGAGCAGGCGCGGCAACTACTGGATGCGCCAGCAGCGGCGGGTGAACACTGGCTGCGCCGGTGACGGGATCCGTCGCCGCTGTGGAGCGGATCGCATGCGATCCGCTCCATGGCGTTTCCATCGTCAGTGCGTGCGCAGGCAACTGCTCATGAAGGTCTTGCGGGCGTCGCCGTTCAGGTGCTTGGCCGAGGCATCGGCATTGCACTGGGTCATGCGCTGCTGCGGCGTGGTCGCCGCGGTGGCGGCAGCGGGATGGCTGCTGAGGCAGGTGCGCTGGGCCTCCCTGTAGGCGTCGCCCTTGAGGCCCTTGTTCTTGGCCGAGCACTCGGCCATGCGCTGTTGTTGCGGGGTGGGCGTGCCGGCGCTGGCAGCGAACGGCAGGGCGGTGGCGAGCAGCAGGCAGGCAAGCAGGGCGGGACGGTACATGGCGCGGCTCCTTACGTGGATGACGGGCGCAAGCATCGCTTCGCCCGGGAGCAAGCCGCCGTGAAGCCGCGATGTAGTTTTTTTAATGCATGCGGGTGCCGAAGATGCGGTCGCCCGCATCGCCCAGGCCGGGCAGGATGTAGCCCTTGTCATTGAGGCGCTCGTCGATGGCCGCGGTATAGATCTCCACGTCCGGATGCGCCGCTTCGACCGCGCGCAGGCCCTCGGGGGCGGCGACCAGGAAGATGCCCTTGATGCGGCGCGCGCCGGCGCGCTTGAGCATGTCGATGGTGGCGATCAGGGTGCCGCCGGTGGCCAGCATGGGGTCCAGGATCAGGGCGTCGCGTTCTTCCAGGCGGCCGGTCAGGCGCTCGAAATAGGGCACCGGCTGCAGGGTTTCCTCGTCGCGCTGCAGGCCGACCACGCTCACGCGCGCGGCCGGGATCAGCGCCAGCACGCCGTTGAGCATGCCCAGCCCGGCACGCAGGATTGGCACGAGGGTGATCTTGGCGCCGGCGATGCGCTGCACGGTGACCGGGCCGGCCCAGCCTTCCATCGTGCAGGGCTCGGTTTCCAGGTCGGCGGTGGCCTCGTAGGCGAGCAGCCCGCCCAGCTCGTCGGTGAGTTCGCGGAAATCCTTGGTGCTGAGCGAGGCCTGCCGCATCAGGCCGATCTTGTGCTGGACGAGGGGGTGGCGGACTTCGACGACAGACATGGGGGCGGCTCGGAAAGGGGAATGGCGGACAGTTTAAGGTACGCCGTCCTGGGCCCGCCGCCGCGGCTGCGCCGCCTGCCGGCGCGCCGCACCGGCAGCCATCGGGCCATCGCATCGGAACTCGTAGCGGACGCCGACCAGCCGCGAGCGGCCGAAACTTTCCATCTAAAGCACCCGGCTGCGCTTGCCCTGGAGGCGGACCTGGCGGGTGGGGTGGATGGTGTTGACCCCGGGGGACAGGCGCCGGTGGGCGGTGATGGCGCCGCTGGCCGGAAAGCCGCGGCCGGCCCGGTAGATGCACGGCTCCGGCGAGCCCGCGTCGAAAGGACCGGATCAAGCGCGGACGACAGGTGCAGGCCTGGCGCGCGCATGGTGCTGGCGGCCACGGACATGCGGCTGTTCCAGATGCTGCGCATCGATGGCCGGCGCCTGCGCTACCGCGCGCGCACTGCGATGGGCGGTCCGTGCGATGCGATCGACCCGGTCCGGGACGGTGCGGGCAGACAGCCGCGCGAACCGGAGGATGGCCGCATCCCGTTGCGCGTTTGCCGGCACCCGGCATCTCCCGAGGGCTGCAATGAGCGCTGCTGGGAATGACCGGCTGGATTGCGCGTGAGGGCCGGTGGCCGCAGCGATGGCCATCAACCTTCCGCGCATCCAGGGATGCGGGCCATGGCATGGCCGCCTATACTCGCCGCGACCGCGCACCGGCTGGGTGCGCACCGACATGGCCTGTCGCCCATGGATCTGGATGGCTGCTGCCATCGATGGGCGGAGGCGCCGGGCCGGTATTGCAGGCGATGTCGGAAACCACCAGGGAGGAACGTCATGCGCGCAGGCAGGATCCGGATCGTGGCAGGGGCGGCGCTGCTGTTGGCCGCCATGGCGGGGGGCGCCCTGGCGCAGCCGCCGCTGGAGGAGGAGCAGGTCAATCCTTCCGAAGTCGTGTTCGAGAACGGTCGCCCGTATATGCATGCCGACGGGGCGATGCAGGCGCTGCGCACGCGCCAGCAGGATGGCGAAACCATTTACTACCGCATGGTCCGCTACGACCCGCAGGAAGGCTATGTGACCGGGAGCGGCGACGGCGCCGTCGCCACGGCCGGCCCGCTGCCGTTCGCCGCGCCGTCGCAGACGCCGATGCGCTATTACGGCCAGGGGCGTCTTTACCGCCCGGATTTCTACAACAGCCCGTACAACCGCGATGCGCGCCAGCGCTATTCGGGGCCGGGCTATTTCGGCAGCTGCAGCCGCTACGACGGCTGCAAGGAAGTGCAGGTGGTGCCGCTGTGGCCGTACGGCCGCGGCTACTGACCGCGATCGTCCGCGGCAATGAAGGAACGGCGGCCGCTGGCCGCCGTTTCCGTTTCCCCCCCGGAGCGGTCAGGCGCTGAGCGCCTCGAGCACCCGCAGTTCGGGCACCTCCAGGCCGCGCTGGCAGTACGACGGTTCGTGGTCGGCCAGATGCTTGGCGTTGGGGCACTGCAGCAGCATGTAGTTGGCGTCCAGGTTGAGTTTCTCCACCAGGAAATCGACGAAGGCGCGCACCTTGGGCGAGACCATGCCGCCGCCGGCGAACACCGCGCTGAAGTCGTAGTCCGGTCCGGTCCAGCCAGCCAGCACGCGGCGCAGCATGCCCGATTCGATGAAGGGCTTGGCCATCACGTCGCTGCTGAGCATCAGCCCTTCGCCGGCCACCAGCATCGAGTTCAGGGCGGCGGTGTCGTTGGCGACCAGCAGCGGATTGACCGCGAATTCCTGCATCTGCCCGCCGTCCTCGGCCAGCGACCAGACGAAGCGGTTGTTCTGGCTCTGGTGTTGTTTGCGCACCGCCAGCGTGCGGTGGTACTGCAGTTCGTCCGGATGGCGCGGCTCGCCGTGGCGCTGGATGTAGGCGGGGCTGGCGAAGACCTGGGTGCGCAGGCTGCCGAGCTTGCGCGCGATCAGGTTGGAGTCGGGCAGGGTGCCGATGCGCAGCGCCAGGTCGGTCTCGCCGGAGATCAGGTCCAGCATCTCGTTGCCCAGGTGCATGTCCACGCGGATCTCCGGGTACTGCGCCTGGAACTGTCCCAGCAGCGGCGCGATCCAGTTGATGCCCACCGAGTACGGCACGGTGAAGCGCAGCCAGCCGCGCGGCCCGGACTGCAGCTGGCTGACCGCGCTCTCGGCCTGTTCGAGTTCGCGGGCGATGCGCTGGCAGTGTTCGTAATAGACGGTGCCGGCCTCGGTCAGTCCCAGCCGGCGCGTGGTCCGGTGCAGCAGGCGCGCGCCGAGCCGTTCCTCCAGCTCCTGCACCTTGCGGCTGACGGTGGTCTTGGGCTGCCCGAGCAGGCGCGCGGCGGCGGTGAAGCTGCCCTGTTCGACCACCTTGACGAAGATCAGGGTGTCGTTGAGATCGTTGGCCATGGAATGGGCTCCTGCGGCAGCGGGATTGTGCCGGCGACGGGACGATTATTCCCCTCAATCCGTACTAATCAAGTATGGATTTGGGGCGTAACTTGGCCGCCTCCGCACAGAACGGAACTGCAGCCATGCGCCTGCGCCACCTTCCCGCTTTCCTGCCGACGCGCCGCGCGCCGGCTTTTTCCAAGGCCGAGCACCGCCCATGGCGGGACAACGGCTTGAATCCACTGCACTTCGCCGCGTTGCGCGAGACGCGCACGCCAGCGGCGACGACCGGCCTCCTCGCCGCCTTCCCGCGGCTGGCGGCCTGTCTCGGCGCGGCGTTTGTCCCGCCTGCGGGAGAAAAATTTCCGTGAGCGGGACAGTGAATCCATCGGAGCGGTCCGCCTGCGGATGCGCTTTTCCGATATCTGCGCGGATGCGCGTGCCATCGCCCGGCTCCGGCGTCCGTTTCCTCCGGCTGCTGACAGCGGCTGTCAGCAGCCCCTGCGCACACTTCCGGACGCACCCGACGCCTGGCCGGAACGCGATCGCCACGCCACACCTTTCCCCCCTCCTGGATGCATGACATGAACGGTATCTCCAACCCCTCCCGAACCGCGCGACGCCTTGCCCTGGCGGGCATGTCGGCGCTGGCCATCGCCATCCTCGCCGCGTGCAGCGGCGGCCATGCGCAGGAGGCCGTGGCGCCGCCGGCACCGGAAGTCAGTGCCGCGCCGGTGCTGGTCAGGCAGGTCAGCCAGTGGGACGAGTTCAGCGGCCGCGTCGAAGCAGTACAGAGCGTGGAACTGCGCCCGCGCGTGTCCGGCTACATCGACAAGGTCAACTATGTCGAAGGCCAGGAAGTGAAGAAGGGCGACGTCCTGTTCACCATCGACGCGCGCAGCTACCAGGCCGAATACGACCGCGCCCGTGCCGAACTGGCGCGCGCCCGTACCCAGGCCGCGTTGGCGCACAGCGAATCCGAGCGTGCGCGCCGCCTGGCCGAGCAGCAGGCCATCGCCGCCGAGACCGCCGAGCAGCGCCGCGCCGCCGCCGAGCAGTCCGGTGCGGCGGTGCAGGCGGCGCAGGCCGCACTGGATGCGGCCCGCCTCAATCTGGAATTCACCCGGGTACGCGCGCCCATCGATGGCCGCGCCGGCCGCGCGATGGTCACCGCCGGCAACCTGGTCACCGGCGGCGACAGCGCCAGCGTGCTGACCACGCTGGTGTCGCTGGACACGGTGCACGTGTACTTCGACGCCGACGAAGGCACCTTCCTGCGCTATGCGCGGATGGCGCGCACCGGCGAGCGCCCGAGCGAGCGCGACGAGGCGCTGCCGGTGAAGGTGGCATTGAGCGGCGAGGAAGGCTTTCCGCACGAAGGCAGGGTCGATTTCCTCGACAACCAGGTCGCGCGCAGCACCGGCACCATCCGCGTGCGCGCGCTGCTGGACAACCGCGACCGCCAGTTCACGCCGGGCCTGTTCGCGCGCGTACGCCTGCTCGGCAGCGGCGAGTTCGACGCCCTGCTGATCGACGACAGGGCGGTGTTGACCGACCAGGACCGCAAGTACGTCTACGTGGTCGACAAGGACGGCAAGGCGCAGCGCCGCGACGTCGGCCTGGGCCGCAGCGCCGAGGGCCTGCGCATCGTCGAGGCCGGGCTGGCGCCGGGCGACAAGGTGATCGTCGACGGCGTGCAGAAGGTGTTCATGCCGGGCATGCCGGTGCAGGCCAGGGCGGTGGCGATGCAACGCACGCCGCCCGCCGGCGCCGGCCGCGATGCCACCGCGTTGAACTGAGCCACGTTTCCGCCTGAAGCCGGCCTCCGGCCGGTCGCGTTGCCTTCGCCCGCATGGACGAGGGCAGGGCGGCTGCATGCCGGCGCCGGCCATTCCAAGGACTTCCCTGATGGATTTTTCCCGTTTCTTCATCGACAGGCCGATCTTCGCGGCGGTGCTGTCGATCGTGATCTTCGCCGCCGGCCTGATCTCGATCCCGATCCTGCCCATCGGCGAATACCCGGAGGTGGTGCCGCCGTCGGTGGTGGTGCGTACCGTGTATCCGGGCGCCAACCCCAAGGTCATCGCCGAGACCGTCGCCACGCCGCTGGAAGAGGCGATCAACGGCGTCGAAGGCATGATGTACCTCAAATCGGTGGCCGGCTCCGACGGCGTGCTGCAGATGACCGTCACCTTCCGCCCCGGCACCGATCCGGATGCGGCGGCGGTGAAGGTGCAGAACCGCGTGGCGCAGGCGCAGGCGCGCCTGCCCGAGGACGTGCGCCGGCAGGGCGTGACCACGCAGAAGCAGTCGCCGACCTTCCTGATGGTGGTGCACCTGACCTCGCCGGGCGGCAAGTACGACACCCTGTACCTGCGCAACTACGCGCGCCTGCACGTCAAGGACGCGCTGGCGCGCATCCCCGGCGTGGGCGACGCGCAGATCTTCGGCGGCGGCGACTACGCCATGCGCGCCTGGCTGGACCCGGACAAAGTCGCCTCGCGCGGCCTGACCGCCAGCGACGTGGTGCGCGCCATGCGCGAGCAGAACGTGCAGGTCTCCGCCGGCCAGCTCGGCGCCGAACCGCTGCCCGACAGCCGGTTCCTGACCCTGATCAACGCCCAGGGCCGGCTGAAGAGCGAACAGGAGTTCGGCGACATCGTGCTCAAGAGCGGCGCCGATGGCGAGATCGTGCGCCTGTCCGACGTCGCCCGCCTGGAGCTGGGCGCCGGCGACTACACCCTGCGCTCGCAGCTGGACGGCAAGAACGCGGTGGGCATCGGCATCTTCCAGGCGCCCGGCGCCAACGCGCTGGAGATCCGCGATGCGGTCATCGGCACGATGGATGAAATGCAGAAGGCCTTCCCGGCCGACGTGAAGTACGAGGCGGTGTACGACACCACCATCTTCGTGCGCGACTCGATCAAGGCGGTGGTGTCGACCTTGCTGGAGGCCATCGCGCTGGTGGTGCTGGTGGTGATCCTGTTCCTGCAGACCTGGCGCGCCTCGATCATCCCGCTGATCGCGGTGCCGGTATCGGTGGTGGGTACCTTCGCCGCGCTGTACCTGCTGGGCTTCTCGATCAACACCCTGAGCCTGTTCGGCCTGGTGCTGGCGATCGGCATCGTGGTCGACGATGCGATCGTGGTGGTGGAGAACGTCGAGCGCAACATCGAAGAAGGGTTGTCGCCGACCGCGGCCGCGCACCAGGCGATGAAGGAAGTGTCCGGGCCGATCATCGCCATCGCCCTGGTGCTGTGCGCGGTGTTCGTGCCGATGGCCTTCCTGTCCGGCGTCACCGGCCAGTTCTACAAGCAGTTCGCGGTGACCATCGCCATCTCCACGGTGATCTCGGCGATCAATTCGCTGACCCTGTCGCCGGCCCTGGCCGCACGCCTGCTGAAGCCGCATGACGCTGCCAAGGATGCGCCCACGCGCATCATCGACCGCCTGTTCGGCTGGGTGTTCCGTCCGTTCAACCGCTTCTTCAGGTCCAGCTCGGAGAAGTACGAGCGCGGCGTGGCGCGCATCCTCGGCCGCCGCGGCGCGGTGTTCCTGGTCTATGCGGTGCTGCTGGTCGGTACCGGGGTGATCTTCAAGCTGGTGCCGCCGGGCTTCATCCCCACCCAGGACAAGCTGTACCTGATCGCCGGCGTCAAGCTGCCGGAAGGTTCGTCGATCGCGCGTACCGATGAAATGTTGCGCAAGGTGGCGAAGATCGCCCAGGAGACCGATGGCGTCGCGCACACCATCTCGTTCCCCGGCCTGAACGCGCTGCAGTTCACCAACACGCCCAACACCGGCGTGGCGTTCATTCCGCTCAAGCCGTTCAACGAGCGCCATGGCCGCACCGCCGCGCAGATCAACGCCGAGATCAACCAGAAGATCGCCGGCCTGCAGGAAGGCTTTGCGTTCGCGATGATGCCGCCGCCGATCCTCGGCCTGGGCAATGGCAACGGCTACCAGATGTTCATCGAGGACCGTGGAAACCTGGGTTACGGCGCGCTGCAGAACGCGGTGCAGGCGATGCAGGGCGCGGTCGCGCAGACCCCGGGTATGGCCTTCCCGATCAGCAGCTACCAGGCCAACGTGCCGCAGCTGGATGCAGAGGTGGACCGGGTCAAGGCCAAGGCGCAGGGCGTGCAGCTGACCGAACTGTTCGACACCCTGCAGACCTACCTGGGTTCGGCTTACGTCAACGACTTCAACCAGTTCGGCCGCACCTGGCAGGTGATCGCCCAGGCCGACGGTCCGTTCCGCGAGAGCGTCGAGGACATCGCCAAGCTGCGCACCCGCAACGACCGTGGCGAGATGGTGCCGATCGGCTCGATGGTGACGATCAAGCAGACCTTCGGCCCGGATCCGGTGCTGCGCTTCAACGGTTACCCCGCCGCCGACCTGGCCGGCGAAGCCGACCCGCGCGTGATGTCCTCGGCCGAGGCGATGAACAAGCTGACCGAAATCGCCGGCAAGGTGCTGCCGGTGGGCATGACCACCGAATGGACCGACCTGAGCTACCAGCAGGCCACCCAGGGCAAGGCTGCCTTCATCGTGTTCCCGGTGGCGATCCTGCTGGCCTTCCTGGTGCTGGCGGCGCTGTATGAAAGCTGGTCGCTGCCGCTGGCGGTGATCCTGATCGTGCCGATGACCCTGCTGTCGGCGCTGTTCGGCGTGTGGCTGACCGGCGGCGACAATAACGTGTTCGTGCAGGTCGGCCTGGTGGTGCTGATGGGCCTGGCGTGCAAGAACGCGATCCTGATCGTCGAGTTCGCCCGCGAACTGGAAATGGGCGGCAAGGGCATCGTCGCAGCCGCGCTGGAAGCCTGCCGCCTGCGGCTGCGCCCGATCGTGATGACCTCCATCGCCTTCATCGCCGGCACCGTGCCGCTGGTGCTGTCCCATGGTGCAGGCGCGGAGGTGCGCTCGGTCACCGGCATCACCGTGTTCGCCGGCATGCTCGGCGTGACCCTGTTCGGCCTGTTCCTGACCCCGGTGTTCTACGTGGCCCTGCGCAAGTTCGTCACCCGCAACGGTGGTGGCCAGCTGGTGCAGCACGGCGAGCCGACCCTTCACCACTGACATGGAACTGCGCCGATGCCGGTTCCCGCCGGTGTCGGCTTTCCCCTCTCCAAGGCATGAACCCATGAATACCCATCAGAACAAGATCGCGCTGGTCACCGGCGCCACCCGTGGCATCGGCGCCGAGACCGTGCGCCAGCTGGCCGGCGCCGGCGTGCATACGCTGCTGGCCGGGCGCAGCCGCGGGACGGCGGTCGAGCGGGCGCTGAAGCTGCAGGCCGAGGGCCTGCCGGTGGAGGCGCTGCAACTGGACGTGACCGACGCGGCCAGCATCGCCGCTGCCGTACGCGAGGTCGAGCAGCGTCATGGCCGGCTGGACATCCTGGTCAACAATGCCGGCATCTTCCGCGATGACCTGGCGGCCACGCCGTCGGCGCAGTCGCTGGAAACCTGGCGCGAAACCTTCGACACCAACCTGTTCGGGGTCGTGGCGACGACGCGGGCCTTCCTGCCGCTGCTGCGCCGGTCCGCGGCGGCGCGCATCGTCAACCTGTCCAGCGCGCTGGCATCGCTGTCGCTGCACAGCGACCCCGGGTTCGAGTTCCACGACTTCAAGTTTCCGGCCTACGACGCGTCCAAGACCGCGCTCAACGCCTGGACGGTGCACCTGGCGCACGAACTGCGCGACACGCCGATCAAGGTCAACGCGGTGGATCCAGGCTCGGTGAGGACGGACATGAACGAACATGGCGGACTGGACGTCGCCACCGGCGCGAGCGGCAGCGTGCGCATGGCGCTGCTCGACGGCGATGGTCCCAGCGGCAGCTTCACCCACCTTGGCGAGGTGGTGCCATGGTGAGGCATGCGCTGGCCGCTGTACTTTCCGGCCTGCTGCTGGCCGGCTGCGTCACCGTCGGCCCGGATTACAGGGCGCCGGCGCCGGGGCCCGTCGCGCTGCAGGGCGTGGCCGCGCCGGTGTACAGCGCACAATCGCCGGTGGCCAGCTGGTGGGCGCAGTTCGACGATCCGGTGCTGGAGCAGCTGATGCACGCTGCGCTGTCGGACAACCTCGATCTGAAGGTGGCGCTGGCGCGGGTGCGGCAGGCGCGGGCGGTGTTCGTCGAAAGCCGGCTGGACCAGGCGCCGCACGTCACTGTGGCCGGCAGCCAGGACCGGCGCAGGCAGCCCGACCCGGCGCAGGGCGGGGAGCGGGTCTCCAGCGAGACCTGGCAGCTCGGCTTCGACGCCGGCTGGGAACTGGATCTGTTCGGCCGCCAGCGCCGTGCCGCCGAAGCGGCGCGTGCCGATCTGGATGCGGAGTGGGCCAACCTGGTCGATGCGCAGGTGCTGGTGGCCGCCGAAGTCGCGCGCAATTATTTCGAACTGCGCGGCACGCAGAAGCGCATTGCCGTGGCCGAGCGCACCCTGCTCAACCTGCGCGACACGCAGGCGCTGACCGAGACCCGCTGGGAACTGGGCGCGGGCAGCGAACTGGACGTGCAGAGCAGCCGCGCGCGGCTGAAGGCGATCGAGGCCGACATCCCGCTGCTGGAGATGGCGCAGACGCAGTCGCGGCACCGGCTTGCGGTCCTGCTGGGGCAGCGCCCGGGCACGCTGGACGCCCTGCTGCAGCCGCGCGAGGTGCCGGCGTTCGCCAAGGCCTTGCCGCTGGGCGATACCACCGGACTGCTGCGCCGGCGTGCCGACGTGCGCGTCGCCGAGCGCCGCCTTGCCGCAGCGACCGCGCGGGTGGGCGTAGCCACGGCCGACCTGTTCCCGCGGTTGTCGCTGACCGGTTTCGTCGGCTTCCTCGGTGGCGATGCCGGCGGCCTGGTCAACGGCGCCAACAAAGCCTGGTCGCTGACGCCATCGCTGAGCTGGGCGGCATTCAACTTCGGCAGCGTGCGCGCGCGGCTGCGCGCCAGCCGCGCACAGGCCGATGGCGTGGCGGCGGAATACGAGAAGACGGTGCTGCTGGCGCTGGAGGATGCCGAGAACGCGCTGTCGCGCTATGCCAGGCAGCAGGCGCGGCTGGCGATCGTCGCCGAACAGGCGCAGGCGGCGCGGCGCGCCGAATCGCTGGCGCGGATCCGCTATCGGGAAGGATCGGAGGATTTCCTCGCGCTGCTGGATGCGCAGCGCAACCAGCTGGCGGCCGACGACGCGCTGGCCGCCGCCGAGGCCACGGTCAACGTCAGCGTGGTCGGCGTCTACAAGGCGCTGGGCGGCTGGGGGCAGGCGACGGCATCGTTGCCGCCGGTCGCGGTGGTCGATGCGCAATGAGCCCCCGCCGGGCGCTGCCCGGCGCTACAGATCGCGACGATCCGTCCTTTGTAGAGCGGGGCAACGCCCCGCTGGGGCTCTACCGGCAAAGCCTCGCCGGGCGTTGCCCGGCGCTACAGATCGAGACGACCCGCCCTTTGTAGAGCGGGGCAACGCCCCGCTGGGGCTCTACCGGCAAAGCCCTGCCGGGCACAGCCCGGCGCTACAGATCGCGACGATCCGCCCTTTGTAGAGCGGGGCAACGCCCCGCTGGAGCTTTCCCGACATGAAAGAGGCGGCCTCCGGCCGCCTCTCCCGTTCGCAGCCTTGCAGCCGGCGCCGGATCAGGCCGCGTCGGCCTGCTCGCGGCGCGGGCCTTCGGCCAGCGCGCGGCCGACCATCTCCACCAGCAGGTCCAGTTCGGCCTCGTCCATGCCGAAGTGCGGGGTGAAGCGCAGCGAATTCTCGCCGCCATGGATCACGTTGACGCCGTGCATGCGCAGCCATTCCTCGGTGGAATTGGCGCCATAGCACTTGAACTGCGGGGCCAGCTCGCAGGAGAACAGCAGGCCGGTGCCCTGCACCTTGGTGATCAGGCCGCCCAGCTTCGCCTTGAGCGCTTCCAGCTTCTGCACGGCCTGCTCGCCACGTGCGCGGATGTTCTGGCGCACGTCCGGGGTGAGGCGGGCGAGGGTGGCGCAGGCCACGTCAAGCGCGCGCGGGTTGGTGGTCATGGTGTTGCCGTACACGCCCTTGCGGTACAGCTGGGCGGCATGTTCGGTCACGGCCAGCACCGACAGCGGGAACTGCGCGCCGTTCAGGGCCTTGGAGTAGGTCTCCATGTCCGGCGGGTCCAGGGTTTCATAGCCCGGGTAATCGACGAAGGACACGGTGCCGTGCGCGCGCAGCGAGGCCTGGATGGAGTCGATCAGCAGCAGGCTGCCGTGATCGCGGGTCAGTTCGCGCGCCAGCTTGTAGAAGCTGGCCGGAACCGCGCGGCCCGGGTCGCCTTCGCCCATCACCGGCTCCAGGAACACCGCTTCGACGAACCAGTTGTTGGCCTTGGCGTCGTCGAACACCTTGCGCAGCGCGGCCTCGTCGTAAGGGGCGATGGCGATGACGCTGTCCTCGCCGCGGTAGCTGGCCAGGAAGCGGTCGTAGGTCTTGCGGGTCGAATCCGAATACAGCGCCGGACGGTCGGTGCGGCCGTGGAAGCTGCCCTTGATGACCACGCGCTTGACCGTGGCGCCGGCGTGCGGGGCGCCCGGATCGGTCTGCAACTTGGCGTTGATGTCGGCGATGCGCGCGGCCAGGCCGACCGCCTCGGAGCCGGAGTTCAGGCACATGAAGTGCGAGAACGGACAGCCGCCGCGGGTGTGGCCGATCTCGCTGCGCAGCGCCTGCACGAAGCGGCGCTGGGACAGGCTCGGGGTCATGATGTTGGCCATCACCTGCGGCTTGGCCGCGGCGGCCAGCACGTCGGCCGGCGTGTGGCCGAAGCCGAGCATGCCGTAGCCGCCGGCGTCGTACAGCACCGCGCCCTTGAGCGAAACCACCCACGGGCCGCAGGCGGCCAGGGCGATGTACGGGACGACCGCGTCGTCGGCATAGAAATTGACGAAGCCGGCCTGCATCGCGGCGATCTGGTCCTTCTCGTCCAGGTCCAGCAGGTCGGCGACCTCGCCCTTGATGCGGGCATATTCGCTGGCCGCCGCCGCGATGGCGCCGGACAGGTCGGGATGGGCAGCGGCCAGGCGTTCGACGGCAGCGTCGTCCAGCCCCATGGTCAGGCGGGCGCCGGCGTGCGCGCGGAGCGCGGCGAGGGGGCCGAGTACGGTCATGCTCATCTCCAGAAAGGTTTGTATAGCCATTATCTGGAGATTCTGGTCATATGGCAGCTGTCATTCCGTCGAAAATCGGGTTAATTTCGTCGAATCGACGAACATGGCCCGCGATGTGAAGATTTCTCCCGCCGACGAACGCCTGCTTTCCGTACTGCGCGAGGACGCGCGCGCCTCCACCGCGCAGATTGCGCGCCGGCTCGGGTTGTCGCGCACCACCGTGCAGAGCCGCATCGACCGGCTCGAGCAGCAGGGGGTGATCGCCGGCTATACGGTGCGCACCCACGAGGACTACGAGCAGGGCCAGGTGCGCGCGCACGTGCTGATCACCGTGTCGCCGCGCAAGATGCCGGCGGTGGTCAAGGCGCTGCGCGACATCCCGGAGGTGCGCAGCCTGCACTCGGTCAGCGGCGCGCACGACCTGGTGGCGATGGTGGTGGTGGGCGGGGTCGGCGAGATGGACGTGGTCACCGACGCCATCGGTGCGGTCGACGGGGTCGAACGCACCACCAGCGCCATCATCCTGTCGACCAAATTCGAGCGCTGACCCTCTCCCGTTGCCGCAGAAGCGGCTTCCCGGAGGAGCCCGAAGCCGCTCCTGCAGGGGCGCTTGCGCGGGCCGGTACAATATCCGGCTCCCCCGCCCGATGATCCGGCCTTGAAGAAGTCCGATTTCCATTACGACCTGCCCGAGGAGCTGATCGCCCAGGCGCCGTTGGCCGAGCGCTCGGCCAGCCGCCTGCTGGTGGTGCCGCCGGCGCCGGCCGCCTACGACGACCGCCATGTCCGCGACCTGCCGGACCTGCTGCAGCCCGGCGACCTGCTGGTGTTCAACGACACCCGGGTGATCCCGGCGCGGCTGTTCGGGCAGAAGGCCACCGGCGGCCGGGTCGAGATCCTGATCGAGCGCCTGCTCGGCGGCCAGCAGGCCCGCGCGCAGATCGGCGCCAGCAAGTCGCCCAAGCCCGGCAGCCGCATCCAGCTCGACGCCGGTGGCGAGGCCGAGGTGCTGGGCCGCGACGGCGAGTTCTACGTGCTGCGCTTCGACCTCCCCGAGCCGCTGGAATCCTGGCTGGTGCACGAAGGCCGGCTGCCGCTGCCGCCGTACATCCACCGCGAGCCGGGTGCCGACGACCGCGAGCGCTACCAGACCGTGTTCGCGCGCCAGGTCGGCGCGGTGGCCGCGCCGACCGCGGGCCTGCATTTCGACGAAGCCTTGCTGCAGCAGTTGCGCGAACGCGGCGTGCAGTTCGGCCACATCACCCTGCATGTGGGCGCCGGCACGTTCCAGCCGGTGCGGGTGGACGACCTGTCCCACCACGTGATGCACCGCGAATGGCTCAATGTCGGTGCCGAACTGGTGCAGCAGGTGCGCCGGACCCGTGCCGCCGGCGGCCGCGTGATCGGCGTCGGCACCACCGTGGTACGGGCCCTGGAGAGCGCGATGCGCGACGGCGAGCTGCACCCCTTCGCCGGCGAGACGCAGATCTTCATCACCCCGGGCTACCGCATCCGCAGCGTCGATGCGATGGTCACCAACTTCCACCTGCCGGAAAGCACCCTGCTGATGATGATCTCGGCCTTCGCCGGCAAGGAGCGGGTGTTCGACGCCTACGCGCACGCCATCGCCGGGCGCTACCGGTTCTTCAGCTACGGCGATGCGATGCTGCTGTTCCCGCAGCCCGACGCCTGATCCCGCCTTTACCTGCGCCGCCGTCGCCGATCCGCGACAATGGCCGCAGACCGATTGAAGCAAGCCCCATGTCCAGACTGCAGTTCACCCTCCAGACCACCGACGGCAATGCGCGCCGCGGCCAGCTGTCCTTCCCGCGCGGCACCGTGCAGACCCCGGCGTTCATGCCGGTGGGCACCTACGGCTCGGTGAAGGGCGTGCTGCCCGAGCAGGTCCGCGCGCTCGGCGCCGAGATCATCCTCGGCAACACCTTCCACCTGTACCTGCGCCCGGGCCTGGACGTGATCGCCGACCATGGCGGCCTGCACGGCTTCTGCCGCTGGAACGGACCGATCCTGACCGACTCGGGCGGTTTCCAGGTGTTCTCGCTGGCGCACCGGCGCAAGATCACCGAGCAGGGCGTGACCTTCGCCTCGCCGACCGATGGCGCCCGCGTGTTCCTGGGGCCGGAGGAGAGCATGAAGATCCAGAAGGTGCTCGATTCGGACATCGTGATGATCTTCGACGAATGCACGCCGTATCCGGCCACCGAGGACGTGGCGCGCCGCTCGATGGAATTGAGCCTGCGCTGGGCGCGGCGCTCGCGCGATGCGCACGATGCGCTGGGCAACGATGCGGCGCTGTTCGGCATCGTCCAGGGCGGGGTGCATGCCGACCTGCGCAGCCGTTCGGCCGACGGCCTGCAGCAGATCGGCTTCGATGGCTACGCCATCGGCGGGCTGGCGGTGGGCGAGCCCGAGCACGAGCGCAACGCCATGCTCGAGCACATGCACCCGATCCTGCCGGCCGACCGCCCGCGCTACCTGATGGGCGTGGGCCGCCCGGAGGACCTGGTCGAGGGCGTGGCACGCGGCGTGGACATGTTCGACTGCGTCATGCCGACCCGCAACGCGCGCAACGGCCACTACTTCACCTCGTTCGGCACGGTGCGCATCCGCAACGCCCGCTACGAGCGCGACATGGACACGATCGAGCCCGGCTGCGGCTGCCATGCCTGCAGCAGCGGCTACACGCGCGCCTACCTGCGCCACCTGGACCGCTGCAACGAGATGCTGGCGCCGATGCTTGGCACCCTGCACAACCTGTATTACTACGAGAAGCTGATGGCCGACATGCGCGCGGCCATCGAGGCGGGAACCTTCCTGGCGTTCCGCGAGTCCTTCTATGCGGCGCGCGGGGCGGTCGCGCCTGCGCTGTAAGGTTTTTCCCTCCTCCCGCCGCGAGACGGTCCGGCAGGCCTGCCGGACTGCACGGCGAAGCCGCCCGGAGGGCAGGGCGCATGGATGTGCCGGCTGCAGGTGGCGCGAAGCGCCGGGCGAGGGTATGGGCGAAGCCTTCTTGGCATCAGGCCGCACAAGGCTTCGCCCGCAATCCCGCCCGGGTTCCCTCTCCCGCAGGGAGCGGGGCTCTGTCCATCGATTGTCGGGGGCCGCGCCTTGCAATGGAGCCTGGCCGCCCCTATGGCATACTTCCCCGCTTGAATCCGTTTCGCGGCGCCGGCTCCGGCGGGCGCCGCCCAACAGTTAAGGACACACGATGAATCCGATGGCTATCCTGCTTCCCGTCGCCCAGGCCGCTCCGGCCGCCCCGGGAATGGGCACTTTCCTGCTGCCGATCGCCCTGATCGCGGTGATGTACTTCCTGATGATCCGCCCGCAGATGAAGCGCCAGAAGGAACACAAGGCGATGCTGGAGAAGATCTCCAAGGGCGACGAAGTGCTGACCAACGGCGGCATCGCCGGCGTGGTGACCGATATCGGCGACAACTTCATCACCGTCGAAGTGGCCGACAACGTCCGCATCCGCGTGCAGAAGGGCGCCATCGGCAATGTGCTGCCCAAGGGCACGCTGAAGTCCGCGGCCTGAATCCGAGTTTCCCGTCCGTCATGACGCGGCGCCGGGACAGGCGTCGCGCAGGAACCTGCAATGCTTGAATTTCCTCGCTGGAAGTACTTTCTGATCCTGGCCATCCTGGTGTTCAGCGCACTGTATGCGTTGCCCAACGTGTACCAGAAGGATCCGTCCGTGCAGATCACCGCCAACCGCGGCGGCCAGGTCGACGATGCCCTCAAGCAGCGCGTCAGCGCCGCACTGGGCGAGGCCGGCGTCACGCCCAAGTCGGTGGAGAAGGAAGGCGAGAGCCTGATCGTCCGCCTCGCTTCGCTCGATGCCCAGACCCGCGCCAACGACGTGCTGCGCGAGAAGACTGGCGAGAACTACACGGTCGCGCTGAACCTGGCCTCGACCGTGCCGGACTGGCTGGCCGGCATCGGCGGCAAGCCGATGGTGCTGGGCCTGGACCTGGTGGGTGGCGTGCACTTCGCCCTGCAGGTGGACAAGAAGGCCGCCGTGGACAAGCGTTTCGAGGCCTTCGCCGAGGACATCCGCACCACGCTGCGCGACAACCGCGTCGGCTACCGCTCGGTCGAGCGCCGCGGCGAGAGCGACATCCAGGTGGCGCTGACCAACGCCGCCGACGCGGACAAGGCCCGCGCCGCGCTGGTCAAGGCGCAGCCGACCCTGACCTACTCGGGCAGCGACGAACGCATCACCGTGAGCGTGCCGCAGGCCGAAATGCTGCAGATCGCCTCCGGCGCCATCGAGCAGAACCTGACCACGCTGCGCAACCGCGTCAACGAACTGGGCGTGGCCGAGCCGATCATCCAGCGCCAGGGCGAGGACCGCATCGTGGTCGAACTGCCGGGCGTGCAGGACACCGCCGAAGCCAAGCGCATGATCGGCGCCACCGCCACCCTGGAATACCGCCTGGTGGTGGACGGCAACGCGGCCGATGCCGCGGCCAGCGGCCGCATCCCGCCGGAAGCGCGCCTGTACCGCGACCGCCGCGGCATGCCGGTGCTGCTGAACAAGCGCACCATCGTGACCGGCGACCAGATGGTCAAGGCCGAGGTCTCCACCGACCAGAACGGCCTGCCCGCGGTCGCGGTCACGCTCAACAGCGTCGGCGGCCAGCGCATGTTCGACGTCACCAGCGTCAACGTGAACAAGCCGATGGCCGTGGTCTACACCGAGCGCATCCCGCAGGTGACCACGGTCGACGGCAAGGAAGTGCGCAGCTTCCGGGTCAAGGAAGAAGTCATTTCCGTGGCCAACATCAACAGCCCGCTGGGCAAGAACTTCATCACCACCGGCCTGGAGAAGACCGAGGCCGAAGGCCTGGCCAAGCTGCTGCGCGCCGGTTCGCTGGCCGCGCCGATGGACTTCGTCGAGGAATACGTGATCGGCCCGAGCCTGGGCGCGGAGAACGTGGCCAGCGGCATCAAGGCGGTGGTGTTCTCGTTCGTGTTCACCCTGCTGTTCTTCACCGTGTACTACCGCATGTTCGGCGCGATCACCTCGGTGGCGCTGCTGTTCAACCTGCTGATCGTGGTGTCGGTGATGTCGCTGTTCGGCGCGACCATGACCCTGCCGGGCTTCGCCGGCCTGGCGCTGTCGGTGGGCCTGTCGGTGGACGCCAACGTGCTGATCAACGAGCGCATCCGCGAGGAACTGCGCGGCGGCATGCCGGCCAAGGCGGCCATCGCCGCCGGCTACGAGAAGGCTTCGCACACCATCCTCGACGCCAACCTGACCGGCCTGATCGTGGGCGTGGCGTTGTACGCCTTCGGTACCGGTCCGTTGAAGGGTTTCGCGCTGACCATGATCATCGGCATCTTCGCCTCGATGTTCACCGCGATCACCGTGTCGCGCTCGCTGGCGGTGCTGATCTACGGCCACCGCAAGAAGCTGACCTCCGTGGCGATCTGACGCGAACCCCATCGCAAGAGCCCGCACTTCCGCGTGCGGGCTTCCAAAGGAAAACCTTGCATGAAATTGTTTCCGCTCCACCTCATCCCGAACGACACCACCATCGACTTCATGCGCCACCGCAAGCCGGTGCTGGCGTTGATGGTGGTGCTGCTGGTGGCGTCCATCGCCATCATCGGCTTCAGGGGCTTCAACTACGCGCTCGAGTTCACCGGCGGCACCGTGGTGCGCACCCATTTCGAGAATCCCGTGGACGTCGAGCACGTGCGCGAGCGCCTGGCCACGGCCGGCTTCGAGCATGCCCAGGTGCAGAGCGTCGGTGGCGGCAACGACGTGATGATCCGCCTGCAGGCGGACAACGAGCACAACAATGCCGCCGACGCCGCGCAGAAGATCGCCGAGCAGGTGCGCGCCGCCGTCACCAGCGACGCCAACCAGGCCACCGTGCAGCCGGGCGAGTTCGTCGGCCCGCAGGTCGGCAAGGACCTGGCGATGAACGGCATCTACGCCACGCTGTTCATGCTGATCGGCTTCCTGATCTACATCGCCGCGCGCTTCGAATGGAAGTTCGCGATGGTGGCCAGCATCACCGCGTTCTTCGACCTGATCCTGACCATCGCCTACATGTCGCTGCTCGGCCGCGATTTCGACCTGACCGTGCTGGCCGGCCTGCTGTCGGTGATGGGCTTCGCGATCAACGACATCATCGTGGTGTTCGACCGCGTGCGCGAGAATTTCCGCAGCCTGCGCGTGGATTCGATGGAGGTGTTGAACCGCTCGATCAACCAGACCCTGTCGCGCACCATCATCACCGCGGTGATGTTCTTCCTGTCGGCCTTCGCCCTGTACCTGTACGGCGGCACGTCGATGGAAGGCCTGGCCGAAACCCACATGATCGGCGCGGTGATCGTGGTCGTATCCTCGGTGGTGGTCGCGGTGCCGATGCTGACGATCGGGCCGTTCCGGGTCTCCAAGCAGGACCTGCTGCCCAAGGCCAAGGACGTCGAGGAACTCGCGCGCCGTCCGTAAGGCCGGCCGGTTTCCACCGGGGAAAGAGCCGCGCATCGCGCGGCTCTTTCTTTTTGTCCGTTACCCGGCGCCGCCTGTACGGTAGTGCCGGGCCGTCGGCTGGCAAGCGCAGTGCCGATGATGCGGGCCAATGCCCGGCGTTGTCCCCGGCATGGCCGACGCTGCCACGGCCGGATTACCGCTGCGGCATCGTCCCGCTGGTATTTTCCTGTGCGGTCCATGCGGTGGCGTCGGTTGTCATCGCCGCAGGCGCACACTACGATCCTCGCGGTTCGGCGCCCGCCCGCGATGTGCCACGGCGCTGTTTTCCCGTATCCAACCGAGGTTTCCATGGTCATCAAACCGCGTGTGCGCGGCTTCATCTGCGTCACCACCCATCCGGCCGGCTGCGACGCGGCGGTCAAGGAGCAGATCGACTACATCAAGGCGCAGCCCCGGCTCGCCCATGGCCCGAAGAAGGTGCTGGTGATCGGCGCCTCCACCGGCTACGGCCTGGCCGCGCGCATCAAGGCCGCCTTCGGCAGCGATGCCGCCACGCTGGGCGTGTTCTTCGAGCGGCCCGGCAGCGAGAGCAAGCCGGGAACGGCCGGCTGGTACAACTCGGCCGCGTTCGAGAAGTATGCGCACCAGGCCGGCCTGTATGCGCGCAGCGTCAACGGCGATGCATTCTCCGACGAGGTCAAGGCCAAGGTCATCGAGATCATCAAGGCCGACCTCGGCCAGGTCGACCAGGTGGTCTACAGCCTGGCATCGCCGCGCCGCAGGCACCCCAGGACCGGCGAGGTCATCAGCTCCACGCTCAAGCCGATCGGTGAGCCGATCACGCTGCGCGGCCTGGATACCGACAAGGAAGTGCTGACCGAGACCACCCTGCAGCCGGCCACCGCCGAGGAAATTTCCGGCACCGTGCAGGTGATGGGCGGCGAGGACTGGCAGATGTGGATCGATGCGCTGCTGGAAGCCGGCGTGCTCGCCCCTGGCGCCACCACCACCGCCTTCACCTATGTCGGCGAGGAGATCACCCAGGCCATCTATTGGAACGGCTCGATCGGCGCCGCCAAGAAGGACCTGGACACCAAGGTCAAGGACATCCGCGGCAAGCTGCAGGGCATCGGCGGCGACGCGCGCGTGTCGGTGCTCAAGGCGGTGGTCACCCAGGCCAGTTCGGCGATCCCGACCATGCCGCTGTACCTGTCGCTGCTGTTCAAGGTGATGAAGAGCGAGGGCACCCACGAAGGCTGCATCGAACAGCTCGATACCCTGTACGACATCCTCTACAACGGCCCGCAGGGCGGCGCCAATGCGGCCGACCACATCCGCCGCGGACTGCAGGACGGGAAGGGCCGCGATGTCGCGCTGGTCGACGAGGAAGGCCGCCTGCGCGCCGACTACAAGGAAATGGCGCCGGAAGTGCAGGGCAGGGTGCTGGAGCTGTGGCCGCAGGTGACCAACGAGAACCTGTACGAGATCAGCGACCTGGCCGGCTACAAGGCCGACTTCCTGCGCCTGTTCGGCTTCGGCATCGACGGCGTGGATTACGAAGCCGACGTCGACCCTGACGTGAAGATCGAGAACCTGGTCGATCTGACCTGATGCGCAAGGGGCCGGCTCGCAAGCCGGCCCTTTCGTTTGTACTGGCTCGTTCCCGGTAGGGCGGCGCAACGCGCCGCCGGGGCTTCATCGGCCGGACCCCGCCGGGCGACGCCCGGCGCTACGGGACGCGGCCGACCCGGTAGAGCGGGGCAACGCCCCGCTGGGGCTCCACCGGTCAGGCCCGCCGGGCAAAGCCCGGCGCTTCGCGAAATGGCGCCGGCGTTGCCCGCCGCGGGAGGCGTGGCGCCCCGCCGCCTCCGGATCAGCCGAACTCGAAGTTCATTTCAGGGCCGGCCGGGCCGACGAAATCGCCCTGTACGTAGTCCACGCCGGAACTGAAGAGCAGGCTCATCGTCGCTGCGTCGGAAACGAACTCGGCGATGGTGCGGATGTTCTCCGACTGCGCGCGCCGGGTGATCTCCTGGGTCTTGGGCAGCTGTTCGCGCGCCTGTACCGGATCGGCGCTGAAGCTGCTGTCCAGCTTGAGGAAGCCCGGCTGGAAATGGGCCAGCAGCTGGAACGAATCCAGCCCCGAGCCGAACTGCTCCAGTCCGACCTTGCAGCCCAGCGCCGAGACGGCGGCCAGGAACTGCTGGGCGTTGCGCAGGTGGGTGAATACCTTGGCTTCGGGAACCTGCAGCCACAGCTGGTCGCCTGCCACGCCCTCGGCCTGCAGGCCGTCGCGGATCACCGCCAGCAGTTGCGGGTCGGAGAACGAATCCGGGGTGATGCGCACCATCAGGTGGGTACGGTGGCCGGCGCGGCGGCGCTGGCCCAGCGCCTTGATCGCATGGCCGACCAGCCAGCGGTTGATCGGCGCCAGCAGGCCCTGGTCCTCGGCGATCGGCAGGAAGGTCGAGGGGCCGACCATCTCGTCGTTGTTGCGCAGCCGCAGCGAGGCGTCGTACAGCTGGATCGCCTCGCCCATGAGGTTGATGACCGGGCGGAAGTGCAGCTGGAAGCCGTCGCCTTCCAGCGCGCCGCGCATCAGCTCCACCCAGCGCTGGATGCGCTCTTCCTCGACGCGGTCGGCAGCGCCCGGGTCGAAGACCTTGACCGTGTTGCCGCCCAGCTCGGCCGCGGCGCGGGCGCAGTCGCTGGCGCGCGCCAGCACCTGGCCGACACTGGCGATCTTCTCGCCGACCTGCACACCGCCGATGCTGACGGTGACCGTCGCCGAGCGCGCGCCGATGCTGAACACGTGCGAGGCGAAGGCTTCGCGCACGCGCTCGGCCAGCCGCACGGTGTGGGCGTAGTCGCCCTGGGCGAGGATGGCGAAGCTGTGTTCGCCGAAGCGCGCGACCGACAACCCCTCGCCGAGCGTCGCGGCCAGGTGCTGGCCCAGCGCGGCGACCAGCGCATCGGCCGAGTCCAGGCCGATGTCGGGCAGCAGCCGCGCATAGTGGTCCGGTTCGACCAGCAGGAAGCCGTACTGGCCCTCGCTGCGGCTGACCTGCGCCACCGCGTTTTCCAGGTGCACCATGAAGGTGGGGCGGTTGAGCAGGCCGGTGACCTGGTCGCGCTGGCGCAGTTCCTCGACCTCGCGCGCCAGTTCCGGGTCGAACTCCTCGCGGCGGCGGAACACCACCTGGAAGCAGGATTCGCCCTCGTAGGTGGCGGCGGTGAATTCCATCGTCGCCGGGAAACTGTCGCCGTCCTGGTTGCGCGCGTGCACCTCGTACTGCGGCGGCGGCGCCTCGCCCTTGCCCAGTGCCTTCAGCAGCTGCTTGAAGTCCTCCACGTGCTGCGGCGCGACCATGTCCAGCAGCGAGATGCCTTCCACGTCATCGAACGATTCGTAGCCGAACATCTCCAGATACGCCTCGTTGGCGCGGATGTGCATGCCTTCGTGGATATAGGCGATGGGATCGCGCGAGGAGGCGATCAGCGCGTCGCAGCGGCGCTCGGTCTCGCGCATCTGCGCCTCGATCCGGCGCAGGCCGCGGCGCGCCTGCAGGTCGGTCCATTCGTTGCGGACCACCGCCAGCAGGTGTTCGGGGCGCTGGCGCAGGGCGATGGCGCGGATGCCGTTGGCGCCGGACTCCACCAGCATCTGCTCGTCGACCTGCTCGGCCAGCAGGATCGTCGGGATGTCCTTGCCGCTGGCGGCGATCTGCTGGCTGAGCAGGGCCTGCGGGATCACCTGCGAGGGCGTGGAAAGCACCAGGTCGATGGACTGGCCGGACAGGATCTCCACCAGTTCGGCCGGCGCCTGCGGCCGGAACGGACGGATGGCGATGCCGCTGTTGCGCAGGGCGCTGACGATCGTCTCGGCGTTCTCGGCGCTGTCGTCGACGATCAGCAGGCGCAGGGTTGTTTCTTTGCCGTTCTGCATTCAGGACTCCCCTCTGACCGGGTTTAATACAACATGGGTGCGGTGCCGTCCATGCGCGGATCGCTTGCCTGTGACGCGGTTCCTGTGCGCGCCTCAGACCGCCTGTCCGGCCGCATGGCCCGAAGCCCAGGCCCACTGGAAGTTGTAGCCGCCCAGCCAGCCGGTCACGTCCAGCACCTCGCCGACGAAATGCAGCCCCGGCACCTGCCGCGACTCCAGGGTCGAGGACGACACCTGGCGCGTATCCACGCCGCCCAGGGTCACCTCGGCGGTGCGATAGCCCTCGGTGCCGCTGGCCACCAGCGGGAAATCCGCCAGTACGGCCGCGGCCTGTTTCAGCTGCGGCTCGTCGAGCTGGCGTACCGGCCGGTCCGGCAGCCAGTGTTCGCACAGGCGCTGCGCCATCCGCTTGGGCATGACCTCGGCCAGCACCGTGCGCAGTTCCGAGGCGCCGCGTTCGCGCTTCATCGCGCGCAGCCATTCCAGTGCGTCGTGGCCGGGCAGCAGGTCCAGGCGCAGGTCGTCGCCGGGCTGCCAGTACGAGGAGATCTGCAGGATCGCCGGCCCGCTGATGCCGCGGTGGGTGAGCAGCATGGAGTTGCGGAAACTCTTCCCGTTGCAGCGCGCTTCCACCGGCAGCGCCACGCCGCTGAGGTCGGCGAAACGTTCCTGGTGTCTGCCGCTGAGGGTCAGCGGCACCAGCCCGGCGCGGGTGGGCAGCACGTCGTGGCCGAACTGGCGCGCGACCTCGTAGCCGAAGCCGCTGGCGCCCATGCTGGGAATGGACAGGCCGCCGCTGGCGATCACCAGCGAGGCGCAGTGGAACAGCCCATGGGCCGTGCGCACGCGGAAACCGTCGGCGCCGCGTTCGATGCCTTCCACCGCGCAGTCGGTACGGATCCGCACGCCCGCCTGCTGGCATTCGTCCAGCAGCATGCGCACGATCAGCTTGGAGGAGACATCGCAGAACAGCTGCCCCAGTTCCTTCTCGTGGTAGGCGATGCGGTGCCGCTGGACCATGTCGATGAAATCGGACGGGGTGTAGCGGGCCAGCGCCGACTTGCAGAAATGCGGGTTGGCCGAAAGGAAGTTGGCGGCGGTAGTGCCGGTATTGGTGAAATTGCAGCGGCCGCCGCCGGACATCAAGATCTTCTTGCCGACCTTGTTGGCATGGTCGATCACCTGCACGATGCGGCCGCGCTGGCCAGCGGTAAGCGCGCACATCAGCCCGGCGGCGCCGGCGCCGATCACCAGTACGTCGCAGCGGTGCGTGCCGGTGCCTGGATTCATCGCCACCGCGCGCTCAGGCCGTCGCGCGCTTGCGCCAGGCGGGAATGACGTCGAGCTGGACCTGGTCGTTGAGGATCTGCACCTCGCCATCCTGGATCAGCACGCTCCAGCGCATCGCCCGCTGGATCTGCTGGCCCCAGCGCTCGACGAACCCGGCGTCCAGGTCCACCACCGACAGGTTGCCGAAACGGGCCAGGCTCTTGCCCTGCTTCTGCCACCAGATGTCCGAGGCGTTGCCGCCGTAGTTGATCACCTGTACCTGGCGGCTGCGGTTGCAGGCCTTGCGCACGCGCGATTCGTCCGGGTGGCCCAGGTCGATCCACTGCAGGATGTCGCCGGTGTAGTCGTGCTGCCACAGGTCCGGCTCGTCGTCGGTGCTCAGGCCGCGGCCGAACTCCAGGCGGTCGTCGGCGTTCAGCGCGAAGGCGAGCAGGCGCGCCATCAGGCGCTCGTCGGTCTCGGAGGGATGCTGGGCCAGGGTCAGGTGGTGGGTCGCGTAGTAGCCGCGGTCCATGTCGCTGATCTGCAGCTCGGCCTTGCGGATGGTGGCGGTGAGGGCCATGGGATCACGGGGCAAAGACCGCCATTCTACTGCGCGGGCGCACGCCCGGCGGCCTGCGCTTCAGCGTTGCCGCGCCAGCCACTGGTCGAGCCGCGCGGCGAAGGCCTGCCGGTCGCGTGCATGCAGGCTGGGCGGACCGCCGGTCTGCACGCCGGCGCCGCGCAGTTCGGCCATGAAATCGCGTATCGACAGGCGCTGCGCGATGCTGTCCGCGCTGAACGGCTCGCCGCGCGGATCGAGCGCGGCAGCGCCTTTGGCCAGTACCCGGGCGGCCAGCGGGATGTCCTGGGTCACCACCAGGTCGCCAGCGGCGACGCGCTCGACGATCGCGTCGTCGGCCACGTCCGGGCCGCCGGCCACCTGCATGGCGCGGATGAAGCGCGAGGACGGTGTCTGCAGCCAGCGGTTGGCGACCAGGACCACCTCGATCCGGGTGCGCCCGGCGGCGCGGTACAGGATGTCGCGGATGACGGCGGGGCAGGCGTCGGCGTCTACCCAGATCCTCGGCGAGGAGGCGATGGCGGTGTATTCCATGCCGCGCAGTCTAGCCGCCAGGGTGACCACTCCGGGGTATGCGGACCCTGCAGGGAGGCGCCAAGTCAATGAATTTGCCGGGATTGTTGCCCGGGCGCCGCCCGCCCGGACCGATGAATACGGTATTTGTCGCTTTTTGGCGGAAAGCCGCGTATCTTTCGCCCCACTGTGCTTGCAAGGGTCACCGTGAATCGTGGCCTGATGCAGCTGATCCTCACCGATCCGCTCATCGTTCCGTTTTACCAACGCCTGCAACTCAGTCTCGGCCCCGATCCCCGGCGGCTGCGATTTCCAATCAATAGTTCCAGGAGTTTGTAATGTCTGAGCGTCAGACCGGCACGGTGAAGTGGTTCAACGATGCCAAGGGTTTTGGTTTCATCACCCCGGAAAGCGGCCCCGACCTGTTCGTGCACTTCCGTGCCATCCAGGGCACCGGCTTCAAGTCGCTGCAGGAAGGCCAGAAGGTGACCTTCGTCGCCGTGCAGGGCCAGAAGGGCATGCAGGCTGACCAGGTGCAGGCGGTCTAATCGACCTCCCGCCACCGCAAGGTAGCCAGAACGCCGGAAGCGAAAGCTTCCGGCGTTTTTGTTTGCGTCCGCCCTGCAGGCGGCGACCTTCCGGGCCATCGAGGGGCGATGTCAAAAGCCGCTCCGGGCGGCTTTTTTATGGACATCTTCCGGCTCGGGGCATGGACGGGCGAAGTGACGAGGCGTTCCCTGCGATGCCTGATGCGGGCGCGCGCCCGTCCGGCAGCGGCGCTTGTGACACCGTGCCCAGCCCCCATCTTGTGCCGATGGATACTTCCGCGCTGCATTTCGACAACCGTTTCCTGCACGAACTGCCCGGCGATGCTGAAGCCGGATCGCGCCGCCGCGAGGTACTGGGCGCGGCCTGGTCGCAGGTGATGCCCACGCCGGTGGTGGCGCCGCGGTTGCTGGCGCATTCGCCCGAAGTGGCGACGATGCTGGGGATCGACGAGGCAACCGTGCAGGCACCGGACTTCGCCCGGGTATTCGGTGGCAATGCGCTGTATGCCGGCATGCAGCCGTGGGCGGCCAATTATGGTGGGCACCAGTTCGGGCAGTGGGCCGGGCAACTGGGCGACGGCCGCGCCATTTCGCTCGGCGAACTGCTGGCCGACGGCCGGCGCTGGGAACTGCAGCTCAAGGGGGCAGGGCCAACGCCCTATTCGCGCGGCGCTGATGGCCGGGCGGTGCTGCGTTCGTCGATCCGCGAGTTCCTGTGCTCGGAGGCCATGCATCACCTCGGCGTACCGACCACGCGCGCCCTGAGCCTGGTCGCCACCGGCGAAACCGTGGTGCGCGACATGTTCTATGACGGCCATGCGCGCGGCGAGCCGGGCGCGGTGGTGTGCCGGGTGGCGCCTTCGTTCATCCGCTTCGGCAGTTTCGAGCTGCCGGCCGCGCGTGGCGACCTTGCGCTGCTGCAGCGGCTGGTGGATTTCTGCATCGACCGCGATTTCCCGCACCTGCAGCCCGGTCCCTCGCGTCGGGCCGACTGGTTCGCCGAGATCTGCATGCGCACCGCGACGATGGTCGCGCAGTGGATGCGGGTGGGCTTCGTGCACGGGGTGATGAACACCGACAACATGTCCGTGCTCGGCCTGACCATCGACTACGGTCCGTATGGCTGGGTCGAGGACTACGACCCGGACTGGACGCCGAACACCACCGACGCGCAGGGCCGCCGCTACCGCTTCGGCACGCAGATGCAGGTGGCGTACTGGAACCTGGTCCGGCTGGCGCAGGCGGTGTCGCCGCTGTTCGATGAAGCGGCGCCGCTGCAGGCGGGGCTGGATGCCTTCCAGGCGCGTTTCGCCGCGGAAGATCGCGGGCATCTGCTCGCCAAGCTTGGTCTCGGCGCATATCGCGAGGGCGACGAGGTACTGATGGCGCAGTTCCGGAAACTGCTGCACGAAGGCGAGATGGACATGACCCTCGCTTTCCGTGCGTTGGCCGATGTCGATCCGCATCAGCCGGATGCGGGCGTGCTGGAAGAAGCGTTCTATTCGCCCGGGCGCCGAGCACGGGTGATGCCGGACCTGCTGGACTGGCTGCAGCGCCATGCCGCGCGCGTGCGCGATGCCGGCCTGCCCGCCGGGGAACGGCGTCGCATCATGCGCGCGGCCAACCCGAAATACGTGCTGCGCAACTGGCTGGCGCAGGAGGCCATCGACCGCGCCGAGCAGGGCGATGCGGCCGGCATCGCCGAACTGCTGGCGGTGATGCGGCGTCCCTGCGAAGAACAGCCCGGCCGCGAGGCGTTCGCGCGCCGGCGACCGGAATGGGCGCGCGAGCGCGCGGGTTGTTCGATGCTGTCGTGCAGTTCCTGATTCCCCACGGCTCAATGGCTCACATGACGAACGCATATCCTGATTGGTCCAGTACGATCCGCGACGTGGCCGATTTCCCCCGGCCCGGCATCGGCTTCAAGGACATCACGCCGTTGCTGGCCGATGCCGCCGCTTTCCGTGCGGCGATCGTGGCGATGGCCGATCCATGGCGTGCGGCCGGCGTGCAGGCGGTGTTGGGCGTCGAAGCGCGCGGTTTCATCCTCGGCGCTGCGCTCGCGCTGGAACTGGACGCCGGCTTCGTGCCGGTGCGCAAGCCGGGCAAGCTGCCCGGCGCCACCCTGATGCAGGAATACGCGCTGGAATATGGCAGCGACCGCATCGAAGTCTGCGCCGGGGCCGTCGTGCCGGGGACGCGGGTGCTGCTGGTCGACGACGTGCTGGCGACCGGCGGCACGCTCGCCGCGGCGCTGATGTTGGCGCGTCGGCTCGAGGCCGAGGTGCTGGGTGCGGCGGTGCTGGTGGAGCTGGAGGGGCTGGGCGGTCGCCCGCGCTGGCCCGATGGCCTGCCGCTGCAGGCCACGCTTGTGTATTGAGCACGGTCGGCACGCCGCCGCATCGCCGGTGCCGGGCCTGCCCCGCACCGGGGTTTCACCGCCAGAGTCCGGTGCGGAGCGGGCGCCACACCTGCGGTTTCATGCCAGCCGGAATGTTCCGGGCGGCGCGCCTGTGTTCCGGCGCTACATCTTGCGTACGCGGAACCGCTTGCCCTTGATCTTGCCGGCCTCCAGCCGCGCCACGGCCTTGCCGGCGTGTTCGTGGGCGATGGCGACGTAGGAGCGGGTGGGGAAGATGTCGATCTTGCCGATGGCCTTGGCCGAGAGCCCGGCATCGCCGGTGAGGGCGCCGAGGATGTCGCCGGCGCGCAGCTTGTCGGTCTTGCCGCCGTCGATCCGCAGCGTGGTCATCGCCGCCTGCGGCAGCTGTGCCGGACGCGCGGTGGCCAGCGGCGTCTTCTGCCAGTCCAGGGCGCTGCCCTGGTCGGCTTCCAGCGCGTCGGCGCGGTGGCGCTCGCGGCCGGCGACCAGGCTCAGCGCCAGGCCGCTGCGGCCGGCGCGGGCGGTGCGGCCGACGCGGTGGCGGTAAGTGTCCAGGTCGCTGGGCATCTCGTAGTTGACCACCGCGGCGAGGTCTTCCACGTCCAGGCCGCGCGCGGCCACGTCGCTGGCGACCAGCACGTTGCAGCTGCGGTTGGAGAACTGCAGCAGCACTTCGTCGCGGTCGCGCTGTTCCATGTCGCCGTGCAGGGCCAGCGCGGAGAAGCCGAACTGGCGCAGCGAGTTGGCCACCTCGTCCACGTCCTTGCGCGTATTGCAGAACACCACCGCCGATTCGGGCGTGTACTTGAGCAGCAGGCCGGCCAGCGCCTTCTGCCGGTGCGCGGATTCGACCTCAAAGAACAGGTGCTTGATGGCCGGGGCTTCCTGCTGGCCGTCGATGGTGACTTCCACCGGTTCGTTGAGCAGGGCGCGCGCCAGTTCGCGGATTTCATCGGGGAAGGTTGCCGAGAACAGCAGGCTCTGGCGCTCCTTGTGGGTGCGGCCGGCGATTTCGCGGATGGGTTCCTCGAAGCCCATGTCGAGCATGCGGTCGGCTTCGTCGAGCACGAAGGTGCGCACCTGTCCGAGGTTGAGCGCGCGCTTGCGCGCCAGCTCCTGCACGCGGCCGGGCGTGCCCACCACCACCTGCGGGTCGTGCGCTTCCAGCGAGGCCAGCTGCGGGCCCAGCGGCACGCCACCGGTCAGCACCAGCAGCTTGAGATTGGGAATGCCGGTGGCCAGTTTGCGCAGTTGCTTGCCGACCTGGTCGGCCAGTTCGCGGGTGGGGCACAGCACCAGCGCCTGGGTGCGGATGGTGGCCGGGTCGAGCCGGTTGAGCAGGCCCAGGCCGAAAGCGGCGGTCTTGCCGCTGCCGGTGGGGGCCTGTGCGATCACGTCGCGCCCTTCCAGGATCGGCGGCAGGCTCAGTGCCTGCACCGGGGTCATGGCGGTATAGCCCAGCGCGTCGATGCCGGGAGCGAGGGCCGGGATCAGCGGCAGCGAAGAGAAATCGGTCATGCGGCATTTTCGCAGATGCCACGACGGAATGTAGGAGTGGCTTCAGTCGCGAAAGGGGGCTTGGCGGGAAAGCCCTTCGCAACCGAGGCTGCGCCTACAGGAGGGCGCGCACGCCGAGGTTGATCAGCATCCCGCCGCCCATCAGCCAGGCGAACAGCAGTACCGCCAGCAGCATCGGCCTGGCGCCGGCCTGGCGCAGGGCCGAGACATGCGTGGTCAGGCCCAGGGCCGCCATCGCCATCGCCAGCAGGACGGTGTCCAGGTCGACCAGCGTGGCGACCAGGCGCGTGGGCAGCAACTGCAGCGAGTTGAAGCCGACCATGGCGATGAAGCCGAAGGCGAACCACGGCACGGTGATCTTCGAGCGCTGGCCGTCGCCGGCAGGGCGACCGCGCGCCAGCAGCGTCGACAGCCCGACCAGGAACGGCGCCAGCATCATCACCCGCACCATCTTGGCGATGACCGCGGCATCGGCGGCCGGTTGGCTGACCGCGCGTCCGGCGGCCACCACCTGCGCCACCTCGTGCACGGTGGAACCGGTGAACACGCCGAAGCCGGTCTCGTCCAGCGGCATCCAGCCGGCGGCCACGCCCCACTGGTAGAGCAGCGGGTACAGGAACATCGCCAGCGTGCCGAACACGACCACGGTCGCCACGGCGACGGCCACCTGTTCGGCGCGGCCCTTGACCACCGGTTCGGCGGCCATCACCGCGGCGGCACCGCAGATGGAGCTGCCGGCGCCGATCAGCAGGGCGGTGTTGCGTTCCAGTCCCAGCACCCGGCAGCCCAGCCACCAGGCCAGGGCGAAGGTGGAACACAGCACCAGCGCGTCGATCACCACGCCGGTGGCGCCGACCTGTCCGATGTCCTGCAGGGTCAGGCGCAGGCCGTAGAGGATGATGCCGGCGCGCAGCAGCGTGGCCTTGGAGAAGCCGACGCCGGCCGCCGCGCGCGGCGCCAGCGCGCCATAGACGGTGTTGCCCAGGGCGATGCCGATCACGATGGCCAGCGTCAGCGCACTGATGCCGTGCGCCTGCAGCCACGGCAGGGTGCCGAGCCAGATGGACAGGCCGGCGATGGCGAGGGTCAGCAGCAGGCCGGGGAGGAAGCGGGAGCGACGGGCCGGGGCCGGCCCTTGCATGGCGGTGTTCATGACGGACGGTTATCAGGAGGTGGCCCATCCTGACCCCCGTCATTCAATCCGTAAAACAGATAGTATTTGTATGAATTATCTATCTAGTAGGTAAATCATGCATCTTTCCCTGCGCCAGTTGCAGATCTTCTCGGCCATCGCCGAGGCGGGAACGACCACGGCCGCGGGCGAAGCCATCGGCCTGTCGCAGTCGGCGGTGAGCGCGGCACTGAGCGAGCTGGAGAATCTTCTCGGACTGGCGCTGTTCGACCGTATCGGACGGCGGCTGGTGCTGAACGGCCACGGTCGCGCCCTGTTGCCGGAGGCACGCGCATTGCTGGCAGGCATGGACGACATCGAACGCCGCTTCCGCCTGGGCGATGAAGCCGCCGCGCCGGTGCGCTGGCGGGTCGGGGCCAGCACCACCATCGGCAACTACCTGATGCCGGCGCGCATCGCCGACCTGCGCGACGGCAATGGCCTGGCCCATGTCGACCTGGTGATCGGCAATACCCGTGAGGTGGCCAGTGCGGTACAGCGGCTGGAGGTGGACATCGGCCTGATCGAGGGTCCGTGCCACGAACCGGGCCTGGAGGTGGCGACCTGGCGCGAGGACGAACTGGTCATCGTTTTCGGCGACCGCCACCCGCAGGCGGCCTTGCTGCGAGCGGGAGCGGACATGGCGCAGCTGCGCGCTGCCTGCTGGCTGCTGCGCGAGCCCGGCTCCGGCACCCGCGAGGCGGCCGAGCAGGCGCTGCTGCCGCACCTGCACGGCCTGGCCGAGGTGCTGCAGCTCGGGGGCACCGAAGCGATCAAGCAGGGGGCGGTGGCGGGACTCGGCCTGGCCTGCCTGTCGCGGCACGCGGTGGCCGACCTGGTCGCGCTGGGGCGGCTGCATGAGCTGTCCACGCCCTTGCCACCGCTGCGCCGGCAACTGTGGGTGGTACGGCACCCGGGCAAGCGGGTGCCGCCGAGCCTGCGCCGCCTGCTGGCGCTGGACGAGGGCACGTTCGCCGACGCCTGAGCCCGGCTCCCGTACAATACGCACATGCCTTTGATCACCCTGCAGAACGTCGACTACAGCGTCGGCGGCCCGTTGTTGCTGGAAAAAGCCGAACTGTCGATCGAGACTGGCGAGCGCATCGCCCTGATCGGCCGCAATGGCGCCGGCAAATCCACCCTCATGAAGCTGATGGCCGGCGAGTTGAAGCCCGACGACGGCGAAGTGCGCGTCCAGCAGGGCGTGCGCGTCACCCGCCTGGAACAGGAAGTGCCGCATGGCGCCGCCGGCAGCGTGTTCGACGTGGTCGCCGACGGGCTGGGCGAGCTGGGCCACTGGCTGGCCGAGTTCCATCGCCTGAGCCATGCCGAAGTGTTCGACGGCGATGCCATGGGCAAGGTGCAGGCCAGGATCGATGCCGCCGATGGCTGGGCGCTGGACCAGCGCGTGGCCGAGACCCTGACCAAGCTGGAACTGGATGGCGATGCCGAGTTCGGGCGCCTGTCCGGCGGCATGAAGCGCCGCGTGCTGCTGGCGCGCGCACTGGTGGGCGGCCCGGACGTGCTGCTGCTGGACGAGCCGACCAACCACCTGGACATCGAGGCCATCGACTGGCTGGAAGGCTTCCTCAAGGGCTGGAACGGTTGCGTGGTGTTCGTCACCCACGACCGTCGCTTTCTGCGTGCGCTGGCCACCCGCATCGTCGAGATCGACCGCGGCCAGGTCACCAGCTGGCCGGGGGACTGGGAGAACTACGAGCGCCGCCGCGAGGAGCGCCTCAACGCGCAAGCGCAGGAGAACGCCCGTTTCGACAAGCTGCTGGCGCAGGAGGAAGTGTGGATCCGGCAGGGCATCAAGGCGCGCCGCACCCGCGACGAAGGCCGCGTGCGCCGGCTCAAGGCCATGCGCAACGAGCGCAGCCAGCGCCGTGAACTGGGCGGCAACGTCAGGCTGGAAGCGGCCGGCGCCGAGAACTCCGGCAAGAAGGTCATCGATATCAAGAACATCTCCTTCGCCTTTGGCGAGCGGGTGATGGTCAAGGATTTCGAAACCACCATCCTGCGTGGCGACCGCATCGGCCTGATCGGCCCCAACGGCAGCGGCAAGACCACCCTGCTCAAGCTGCTGCTGGGCGAGCTGCAGCCGGACAGCGGCGAAGTGCGGCAGGGCACCAACCTGCAGATCGCCTATTTCGACCAGTACCGCGCGACCCTGCGCGAGGACTGGAGCGCGATCGAGAACGTGGCCGAAGGCGCGGACTTCATCGACCTCAACGGCAAGCGCAAGCATGTGCATGCCTATCTGCAGGACTTCCTGTTCACCCCGGAGCGCGCGCGTGCACCGATCACCCGCCTGTCCGGCGGTGAGCGCAACCGCCTGCTGCTGGCCAAGCTGTTCGCGCAGCCGTCCAACCTGCTGGTGATGGACGAACCGACCAACGACCTGGACGTGGAGACCCTGGAGCTGCTGGAAGAGCTGCTGGGCGACTACACCGGCACCCTGCTGCTGGTCAGCCACGACCGCGACTTCCTCGACAACGTGGTCACCTCGACCCTGGTGCTGGAGGGCGAGGGCAGGGTGGGCGACTACATCGGCGGCTATACCGACTCGCTGCGCCAGCGCCCGGCGCCGGCGCAGAGCGCGATGGCCGTGGCCAAGGCGTCTGCCACCGCGGTGCCCGCCGTGCAGCCGGCGGCCGCGCCCGTGGCCGAGGCGGCGCCGGCCAGGCGCAAGCTCAGCTTCAAGGACGCGCGCGAACTGGAACAGCTGCCGGCGAAGATCGAGCAGCTGGAACGGGACATGGAAGGCCTGACCGGCGCG
Source organism: Stenotrophomonas nitritireducens (assembly GCF_001431425.1). GTDB lineage: Bacteria > Pseudomonadota > Gammaproteobacteria > Xanthomonadales > Xanthomonadaceae > Stenotrophomonas > Stenotrophomonas nitritireducens. The sequence goes on along the minus strand of NZ_LDJG01000003.1, from coordinate 194,568 downwards.
ATGAACGACCCGGCGTTCTATACCCGTTCCAGCGCCGAAGTCACCGCGCACACGCAGCAGTTGTCCAAAGTGCAGGCCGAACTGGACGCGGCCTACGCACGCTGGGAAGAGCTGGACAGCTGATCCTGGCTGCCATGGGGAAACCCGCAGGAACGCACTGAAGTGCGCTCCTGCATGCCCGCTGGTGAATGCCGTCCTCCTGCCGCCGGGCCAGCGCGCGGTGATTGCCGTGTGACAATCGGGGCACGGAAGAGCCGGCCAGTGGCCGCGCTTCCCCCGGTTTCTTCATGGAGCATGCGATGGAAGCGCCGTTCTCGGTTCAGCGCATCGACCACGTGGTCTTCCGCGTCTGCGACCTGCGGCGCAGCATCGCCTTCTATGGCGCCGTGCTCGGCTGCGAAGTGGTCCGGCAGCGCGGGGATCTGGGCCTGGTCCATCTGCGCGCCGGTGCGTCGATGATCGATCTGGTGAGCGTGGATGGCCCCCTGGGGGCGCGCGGTGGCGAGGCGCCCGGGCAGGGGGCGCGCAATGTCGATCACCTGTGCCTGCGCATCGAACCCTTCGATGAGACGGGCATCGTCGCGCACCTGCATCGCGATGGACTTGCCCCGCTGGGCGCGGCGGAGGTCAACTTCGGCGCGGAGGGCGACGGGCCTTCGCTGTATTTCACCGATCCGGACGGCAATGTGATCGAGCTCAAGGGGCCGGCGGAAGCGGCTGCCTGAGGCCGGTTCAGGCGTCGCCTGCGTCGGCGGCATCCTCGCCGCCGCCGGGCAGTTCGAAGAACGCCCAGAACGGCACATTGTCCTCGGCCCAGCTGGCCGCGGCTTCGGCGAGGATGTCCAGCAGCGTGTCGAAATCGCCGCGGCTGCCCTGGCGCAGGTCGCCGGCATCGCCGAACAGCAGCGCGTAACCGTTGGCTGGCAGCCAGGACAGGTCGCGCAGCGCATCGGACAGCGCATCCCAGTTGCGGCCGCGGCCCGCCGGGAAATCCAGCTGGGTGCCGATGCGCAGCAGCAGGGTGCGCTTGTCGGTGCAGGCCTCCAGGTCCACGCGCAGCACTTTCAGCCCGGCATCGCGCGCGGCGGCGGCCAGTCCGCCGAGGTCGCCGTGGCTCACGCCATAGACGCCGGCCTGGCCGACATCCTCCAGCCCCATGTCGAATCCGCTGTCGCTCATCGTGCGCCTCCGTTGGCCGGTACTTCGAAACCGCGGAAGGTCTCGTAATGGTCGTCGGTGTAGTACCAGGCCTCGGGCGGGTCGCCGCCGGTGATGATCCGCCGCGCGCCGCGGTGGCCCACGTCCGGCGTGCGCACGGTGTACTCGCGGTAGTAGCCGCGCGGGCGTTGCGGCAGGCGCCGCTCGCGGTTGCCGAACACGCTGCCGTCCTGGCGGTGCGGGAACGGGCCGCCGCGCAGGACCAGCGCGATGGTGTCGTGCGCTTCCGGCGGCAGGAAGGCCGGCAGCGGATCGGTCGCGCCTGGCTGGCGCGGCTCCTCGGTGACCGTCGGCGCGGCGGGGCCGTCCAGCGATGGCGCGAACTGCGGCGGCGGTGGCTGCTGCAGCGCGCGCATGGCCCACAGGCCGGCCACCAGCAGGATCGCGGCGGTGAGCAGGAGCAGCGGTTTGCGCATGGGGCGTGGGCCTGTGTCGCGTGGAAAGGCCGATTATCGCGTCTGCGCGGGATTTTTCTTGAACGCGGGCCATCGCATCGGTGGGTTTTCGCAGCCTGGCGGCCGTTTGTACTCACGACAGGACGAAGTTTCCTTTACATCGGCCTTGGTAAGTTGCCTGTTCCTGCCTACCATTGCCGGTGCACCGTCCGGCAGGCGCCGGACAACGAAACAACGCCCCCAGGCATAAAACCCAAGGAGATCCCTCATGGCCTTTACCCTGCCCAAGCTGCCTTACGCCACCGACGCGCTGGAACCGTACATGGATGCGGCCACGGTGGAGATCCACCACGGCAAGCACCACCAGACCTACGTCAACAACCTCAATGCGCTGGTGGAAGGCACCGAGTACGCCGACCTGCCGATCGACGAGCTGCTGCGCAAGGTCAAGACCCTGCCGGAGAACCTGCAGCAGGGCGTGCGCAACCAGGGCGGCGGCCACGGCAACCACTCGCTGTTCTGGGACGTGATCGGCCCGAACGCCGGCGGCACCCCGGGCGGCGCGCTGGGCAAGGCCATCGACGAGCAGCTCGGCGGCTTCGACAAGTTCAAGGAAGCCTTCACCAAGGCCGCGCTGACCCAGTTCGGCTCCGGCTGGGCGTGGCTGAGCGTGACCGCCGACAGGAAGCTGCTGGTCGAGAAGACCGGCAACCAGGAAAGCCCGCTGATGGAAGGCCGCACCCCGGTGCTGACCATCGACGTGTGGGAGCACGCCTATTACCTGAAGTTCCAGAACCGCCGCGCCGAGTTCATCGAGACCTTCTACAGCCTGATCAACTGGAAGGAAGTGGAGCGCCGTTACGAGGAAGCCGTGGCCTGAAGGGCGATGGCTGCCCGCGCAGGCGCGGCATGACGCGCCTGCCGGCAGGAGATTGAAAGCGAAGCCGGGCGGAAACGCCCGGCTTCGTCGTTCAGGGGGCGGGGGAATCCGCTGCCACACCACCGATCAGGCGCAGGGTCGTCATCACGCCCAGCGCCAGCGGCACCGGTTCCTGCCCGGCCGGGGCCAGTTCCACGGTCTGCTGGGCGACGTCGGCGAAACTGCGCACCTGGTAGAGCACGTCCAGCCCGTGCGGGCGGACGTCCGCCGCGCCGCTGGCTGCCGTTCGCCGTGCGGAAGGGTTCCTGCGCGCCGGCTGGAAGCCCGGCAGCTGCCTGACCAGCTCATCGGTGGGCGCGGAGAACTCGCCCACGACCAGCGACGGCTGGTCCGCGTCGGTCGCGCCGATCCAGGCGAGCAGGTCCGCCGCCTGCTGCGCGCGCACCTCCTCGTCGTTGCCGTCCGGCGCGATGCGTGCGATGTAGATGTTGACCACCTTGCGGTCCAGCCGCGCGCGCTGCATGCCGGCGGCGGTCAGCTGGCCCTGGCCATGCAGCAGGGTGATGCCGTCTTCCAGCACGTCCAGGCCGGCCAGCACCGCGCTGCCGCGGCGCTGCGCATGGCTGGGCGGGTCGGCGGTGATGAAGTCGCAGCTGTACCTGAGCCGGGTGGCCAGCCAGCACGCGGGATTGGGCGCGTCGGGCGACTGCTGTACGTCCTGCACCGCGATCACGTCCGCGCGCAGGTCCGCCAGCAGGGCCTGGATCCGTTCGCGCTGCTGGTTCCACTGCGCGCTGTCCTGCGGCAGGCGGAGGCTGGCGATCCGCAGCACCGGCGTGGCCGGCTCCGCGGCCACGGCGAAGGACAAGGCGAACAGCGCCAGACAGCCCCAGTGCTTCATTGCGACGACCAGTACGGATCTGCCGCCATGCTAGCGTGCGGCCCTGTCTAGGAGCCGTGCAGGCGCTCCACCGGCGCCGCGCGGCAGGCGCGCTGAGGGCCGCTTGCGTTACGCTTGCCCCCTTTGCATCCGCAGGACCGCCTCACAGATGACGAGCAACGACGTGGCAGCAGCGCCCGCCGGCAAGGCCGGCATGCCCCGCCAGATTCCCTACATCATCGGCAACGAAGCCTGCGAGCGCTTCAGCTTCTACGGGATGCGCAACATCCTGGTGCAGTTCCTGATCACCTCGCTGCTGCTGCAGGAGGTCACCGCCAGCGGCCGCGCCGGCGAGGCCAAGGACGTCATGCACAGCTTCATGATCGGCGTGTATTTCTTCCCGCTGCTCGGCGGCTGGCTGGCCGACCGTTTCTTCGGCAAGTACCGCACCATCCTGTGGTTCAGCCTGATCTACTGCGTCGGCCACCTGTGCCTGGCGCTGTTCGAGGGCAGCCGCCAGGGCTTCTTCCTCGGCCTGGGCCTGATCGCGCTGGGCGCCGGCGGCATCAAGCCGCTGGTGGCTTCGTTCATGGGCGACCAGTTCGACCAGTCGAACAAGCATCTGGCCAAGATCGTGTTCGACGCCTTCTACTGGATCATCAACTTCGGTTCGCTGTTCGCCTCGCTGCTGATCCCGCTGGCGCTGAAGAACCTGGGGCCGCAATGGGCCTTCGGCATTCCCGGCATCCTGATGTTCGTGGCCACGTTCGTGTTCTGGCTGGGGCGCCGCCGCTACGTGCTGGTGCCGCTGCCGCCGAAGGACCCGCATTCGTTCGCCAATGTGGTGCGCACCGCGCTGCTGGCGCGCGCGCCGGGGCAGGGCAACGCCGGCCTGCTGGTGGCGCTGACAGGTGCCGCGCTGGCGCTGTGGGCGCTGGCGTTGGCGGTGATGACCCTGGCCGGCCTGCGCGAAGGCGGGCTGGGCGTGGTCATCTACCTGTGCCTGGCGCTGGTGGCGCTGCTGGCCGGCATCGGCGGCGGCACCATGCTGCAGCTGGAGCGCGCCCGCGGCGCGCATCCCGATGCCGCAGTGGAAGGCGTGCGCTCGGTGCTGAAGGTGCTGGTGATCTTCGCCCTGACCACGCCGTTCTTCTCGCTGTTCGACCAGAAGGCCTCGACCTGGGTACTGCAGGGCCAGCAGATGGCGATGCCGACGTGGTTCACCGCCTCGCAGATGCAGGCGATCAATCCGCTGCTGGTGATGATCCTGATCCCCTTCAACAACCTGGTGCTGTACCCGGCGCTGCGCCGCTTCGGCTTCGAGCCGACCGCGCTGCGGCGCATGACCGCCGGCATCGCCTTCAGCGGCCTGGCCTGGGTAGTGGTAGGCGGCCTGCAGGTGGTGATGGACGGCGGCAACGCCCTTTCCATCTTCTGGCAGATCCTGCCGTACGCGCTGCTCACCTTCGGCGAGGTGCTGGTGTCGGCCACCGGCCTGGAGTTCGCCTACAGCCAGGCCCCGGCGTCGATGAAGGGCGTGGTCATGAGTTTCTGGAACCTGACCACCACCATCGGCAACCTGTGGGTGCTGCTGTCCAACGCGGCGGTGCGCAACGGCGCGGTGACCGAGCGCATCGCCGGCACCGGGCTGAGCGAGGCCGCGTTCCTGATGTTCTTCTTCGCAGGCTTCGCTTTCGTGGCGGCGCTGGCGTTCGGCCTGTATGCGCGTCGCTACAGGATGGTCGACAACTACCGGGCAGCCTGAACATGCAAGGACCGATAACCCTGCTACTGATCGCCGTCACCAGCCTGGTCTCGTGGCTGGCCTTCAGCAACCGCAAGCTGGCCGACCGGCTGATCCTGTGGCCGCCGGCGGTCGACCGGCATCGGCAGTACGACCGGCTGGTGACCTACGGCTTCATCCACGCCGATTTCTCGCACCTGCTGTTCAACATGGTCACGCTGTTCTTCTTCGGGCGGCTGATCGAGCAGATCATGCTGCGCGTGACCGGCAACTGGTGGACGTATCCGCTGTTCTACCTGGCGGCGCTGGTGGTCTCGATCCTGCCCAGCTACCTGAAGAACCAGAAGAACCCCAATTACCTGAGCCTGGGGGCATCCGGTGCGGTGTCGGCGGTGCTGTTCGCCTTCATCCTGATCTCGCCGTGGTCGTTGATCTTCGTGTTCTTCATCCCGGCCCCGGCCATCCTCTATGGCGTGTTCTACGTGGGCTACAGCATCTGGATGGACAAGCGCGGCGGCGACAACGTCAACCACAGCGCGCACCTGGCCGGCGCCGCGTTCGGCGTGATGTTCATGCTGTTCATGGAACCGCAGGTGATGCAGGTGTTCCTGGAGCAGCTGATGAACCCACGCTTCGGGCGCTGAGGACGCGCGCGGCGGGCGCTCAGGCCGGATAGGCCTGCAGCAGCCGCGCGTGGACTTCCTCGTCGATCTTCTCGAATTCCCAGCCCCGGGTTTCGCCGCTGAAGGCAAGCTGGAACAGCCCTTCCAGCAGGATTGCGTCATGGTCGTCGGAGGGCGGCGTGCGCGAAGCGTCGAACGGTACAGGCATGGCGCGGCAAGGAAGAAATGTCCGGGCCGTGGAGCAAGCCGCATGCCAGTGTGTGCTGTCCCTTGGACAGCAAGGGAGACAGGCATTGCAGTGTGCAGGTTGGCGTCGGAAAGTGACGCCCTGCGGCGACACTGCCTGCTTTTCACGTCACACCGGCGTGCAACCCCGGCACAATGGGCGCATCCAGCCCGGGGAGCCCTGCCATGAGCCACGACGATTCCGCGTTTCCGCCCGTCGCGCACGACGCGGCCGCGCATCGCTTCACCCTCGCCGTCGACGGCCAGCAGGCGGTACTCGACTACCAGCTGCGCGACGGCGCGATGGTCATCACCCACACCGGCGTACCCGACGCGCTCGGCGGCCGCGGCATCGCTGCGCTGCTCACCCGCGCCGCGCTGGCGCACGCGCGCGCAGGCGGCCTCAAGGTGGTTCCCGAATGCAGCTATGCGTCGGCCTTCATGCAGCGCCATGGAGAATATGCGGACCTGCTGGGATAATCCGCGCCGGACGCGGTTCCGGGTGGAACCGCGCGATCCATCGAGAAAGGAAAGGACATGAAAAGGTTGGGACAGGGAGCCTGCGCGGCGGCATTGGTCGTGCTGGCGATGGCCGGATGCAGGAAGGACGACACGCAGGCGCCGGCGGTAGCCACGGACGGGGCGCCGGCCGCAGCGGCGCCGGCCGATGCCGCGCCGACGGCGGTGGAACTGCATGACGTGATCGAGACCAATGCCCGCTATGTGCTGGGCATCGGCTATCCGCCTGCCGCCAACAAGTACCCCGGCCTGGCCCAGGCCCTGTCCGACTATGCCGAGCATGCCAAGGCCGAACTGCTCAAGGCGGTGGACGAACTCGGCAACGACAAGCCCACCGCGCCGTATGAACTGTCGTTGGCCTTCGACATGGCCGTGGACACGCCGCGCGTGGTGGCGGTGTCGGCCGAAGGCAGCAGCTACACCGGCGGCGCGCATGGCCAGCCGCTGGAGGCGCGTTTCGTCTGGCTGCCGGAGAAGGCGCAGTTGCTGACCGCGCAGTCCCTGCTCGATTCGCCCAAGGGCTGGCAGGCGGTCAGCGACTACACCAGCGACAAGCTGCTGGAGCAGGCGACGGTCCGCGCGCAGGGCGAGGAGATGACGCCGGAGGAGCAGCAGGCCCAGGTGCGCAACCTGTCGAAGATGATCGACGAGGGCACGGCGCCGGAGGCCGCCAATTTCGCGCAGTTCCAGCCGGTGATGGACGCCGCTGGGCGCATCGCTGCGCTGCGTTTCGTTTTCCCGCCGTACCAGGTCGGTCCGTATTCGGACGGAACGCAGACCGTGGACGTGCCGGCCGCCGTGCTGCTGCCATACGTGGCGGCCGACTACCGGGAGCTGTTCGCACACCCTTGAGCCGTGGAGGCCAGCGATGGATGCAGGGCTGCAACGACGTGTCGAAGCACTGCTGCACGAGGCGGGCATCACCCCCGGCGGTGAGCGCCCGCAGGACATCGAGATCCTCGACCCGCGCTTCCATGCGCGGGTGCTGGCCGAAGGCTCGCTCGGCCTGGGCGAGAGCTACATGGATGGCTGGTGGCAGGTGCGTTCGCTCGATGCCTTCCTGACCCACCTGCTGGCGGCGCGGCTGGACGAGCGCGTGCACGGCGGCGGCGAAGTCTGGGATGCGCTCAAGGCCAGACTGTTCAACCTGCAGGCCGGGCAGGGCAGTTATGAAGTCGGCAGGCGCCATTACGACCTTGGCAACGACCTGTACCGGGCGATGCTCGGCAAGCGGCTGGTCTACAGCTGCGGCTACTGGCGCCAGGCCGGCAACCTGGACGACGCGCAGGAAGCCAAGCTCGACCTGATCTGCCGCAAGCTCGGGCTGCGCCCGGGCATGCGCGTGCTGGACATCGGCTGCGGCTGGGGCGAGGCGTTGAAGTACGCCGCCGAACGCCACGGCGTGGAAGGCGTGGGCATCACCATCTCGCAGGAACAGGCCGAATTCGCGCGTGGCTTGTGCGCCGGGCTGCCGGTGGAAATCCGCCTGCAGGATTACCACGAGCTGGACGAACCATTCGACGCGATCCTGTCCGTAGGCATGTTCGAGCACGTCGGGGTCAAGAACTACCGCGGCTATTTCGACGTGGCGCGGCGCTGCCTGCGCGAGGACGGATTGTTCCTGCTGCACAGCATCGGCGGCAACGTCAGCCGCGACCGCACCGACCCATGGATCGCCCGTTACATCTTCCCCAATTCGATGCTGCCCTCGGCCGCGCAGATCACCGCGGCGATGGAGGGCCTGTTCGTGCTGGAGGACTGGCACAACTTCGGCACCGACTACGACCGTACGCTGCAGGCATGGCAGGCCAACGTGGAAGCGGCCTGGGAACGGCTGGATCCGCGCTACGACGAACGTTTCCGGCGCATGTGGCGTTTCTACCTGGCCGCCTCGATGGCGAGCTTCCGCACCCGCCACGCGCAGCTCTGGCAACTGGTGCTGTCGCCGCGCGGCGTGGCGGGTGGCTACATCGCGCCACGCTAGTGCGGACGGGGCGGGAGAGCGCCGGCGACCGTTCCGGCGTCGTCCGGATGAGGCCCGAAGGGCCACGGCCATGGGGCGCGGCAACAAAAAAGCCGCCCGGCGAACCGGGCGGCTTCAGGCAGGCGGCGATACGGAGGCTTACTTGCCTTCGGCGCCGCTCAGGCCACGCTTCTCCAGCAGCGGCCCGATCTGCGGATCGTGGCCGGCGAAGTCGCGGAACAGCTGCATCGCATCGACGCTGCCGCCGCGCGACAGCAGGGTCTTGCGGAAGTGGTCGCCATTGGCGCGCGACAGGCCGCCGTGGTCGCGGAACCACTTCTGGGTGTTGGCGTCGAGCACTTCGGACCAGATGTAGGCGTAATAGCCCGCCGAGTAGCCGCCCATGATGTGGCTGAAGTAAGTGGTGCGGTAACGCGGAGGCACCGGTGCGTAGTAGATGCCGTCCTTGACCAGGGCGTCATGCTCGAACTTGACCACGTCGTGCGGCGCGGGGACCTGGTCCACGCCGATCTGGTGCCAGTTCTGGTCCAGCATCGCCGCGCCCAGGTATTCGGTGGTGGCGAAGCCCTGGTTGAACTTGGAAGCGGCGATCACCTTGTCCAGCAGCGCCTGCGGCATCGCCGAGCCGTTCTCGTGGTGCCTGGCGTAGTTGGCCAGGATGGTCGGCTCGTCGGACCACATCTCGTTGACCTGCGAGGGGAACTCGACGAAGTCGCGCGGCACGGCGGTGCCCGAGAAGTAGGGGTACTTCACGTTCGAGAACATGCCGTGCAGGGCATGGCCGAACTCGTGGAACGTGGTGTTGACCTCGTCCCAGGTCAGCAGGGTCGGCTGGCCGGCCGGCGGCTTGGGGATGTTGAGGTGGTTGGCGACCACCGGCTTGTTGCCGGTCAGCGCCGACTGCGACACGTAGGAGTTCATCCACGCGCCACCCCGCTTGGACTCGCGCGCATACGGATCGAAGATGAAGATCGCCAGCTGGCTGCCATCGGCATCGAACACGTCGTAGACGGTGACGTCGTCGTGGTACACCGGCAGGTCGGTGCGCTGCTTGAAGCTCAGGCCGTATTCCTTGCCGGCGGCGAAGAACACGCCGTTCTCCAGCACGTTCTTCAGTTCGAAGTACGGCTTGAGCTGCGATTCGTCGAAGTCGTACTTGGCCTGGCGCACCTTCTCGCTGTAGAAGGCCCAGTCCCACGGCTGCAGCTCGAAGCCCGGCTTGCCGGCGGCCTTCTGCTCGCGGTCGATCATGGCCTGCAGGTCGGCGGCCTCGCGCCTGGCGTTGGCCACTGCGGCCGGGGCCAGCTGGCCCAGCATGGCGTTGACCGCTTCGGGGGTCTTGGCGGTCTGGTTGCCCAGGCCGTAGGCAGCGTAGTTCGGGAAGCCCATCAGCGCGGCCTTCTGCGCGCGCAGGGTCATGATCCGCGAGACCAGCGCGGTGTTGTCGTACTCGCCGCCCTTGCTGCCGCGCGAGACCGAAGTTTCGTGGATCTTCTGGCGCAGCGCGCGGTCGGTGAGGTTGGTCAGCGCCGGCTGGCCGGTGGTGTTGAGCAGGGCGATGACGTACTTGCCGTCCAGCTTGCGCGCCTTGGCGGCTTCCGCGGCGGCGGCGATCTGGCCGGCCGACAGGCCGTCCAGCTGCTTCACGTCATCGACCACGATGTAGGAGGCGTTGACCTCGGCCAGCACGTTCTGGCTGAACTTCGTGCCCAGGTTGGCCAGTTCGGCGTTGATGTCCTTGAGCTTGGCCTTGTCGGCATCGGACAGCTTGGCGCCGGCGCGGACGAAGTTGTCGTGGTACTTCTCGACCAGGCGCAGGCCTTCGGCGTCCAGGCCCAGCTTGGCGCGGTTGCCGTAGAGCGCCTGGATGCGCGAGAACAGCTTGCCATTGAGGTTGATGGCGTCGCTGTGGGCGGCGAAGCGGGCCGAATAGTCGGCCTGCAGCTTCTTGCGCGCGTCGTTGGTGTCGGCGCCGATCAGCGAGAAGAAAACGGTGGTGGCGCGGTCGAGGACGGCGCCGCTCTTCTCCAGCGCGATCAGGGTGTTGTCGAAGGTCGGGGCGGCCGGATTGTTGGCGATCGCCTCCACTTCCTTGAGCTGCTGCGCCATGCCGGCGTCGAAGGCCGGCGCGAAGTCGCTGTCCTTGATCCTGTCGAACTGCGGGTAATGCAGCGGCAGCGGGCTCTCGGCGAAGAACGGGTTGGCCTGCTGGGCCTGCTGGCCGGCGGCGGCATTCGCGGCCAGGCTGTAGGCCGGCAGGGCAACGCCCAGGGACACGGCGAGGGCGAGAGCGAGGCGGGTGTTCAAGTCGGAAACTCCGGAAAATACTGAACCCTCAGGTTAACCCGGCGACAGTGGCCGGGGGGTGTGTCGAATGGCAGGGTTGCGGCGAAAAGCCGTCTGCTGCAAACCGTTGGCCTCCTGATGGCGTAGGCTGGACGCCCGCTTCAGGGAGCCGGCCATGGCCATAGCCTTCGATTTCGAACTCACTGCGCTGGATGGCGCGCGGCTGCCGTTGGCGGCGTTCGCCGGCAAGGCGCTGCTGATCGTCAACACCGCCTCCAAGTGCGGCTTCACCCCGCAATACGAGGGGCTGGAACGGCTGTGGCGCGAGTTCGGACCGCGTGGACTGGTCGTGCTGGGCTGCCCCTGCGACCAGTTTGGTCACCAGGAGCCGGGCGACGCGGCCGAAATCGGCGCGTTCTGCAGCCGCAACTATGGCGTCAGCTTCCCGATCTCGGCCAAGCTGCAGGTCAACGGCGCCGATGCCGACCCGCTATGGCGCTGGCTGCAGCGCGAGAAGCGCGGCGCGCTCGGGATCGCCGCGATCAAGTGGAATTTCAGCAAGTTCCTGGTCGGCCGCGACGGGCGGGTGATCGCCCGTTATGCGCCGACCGCGCGCCCGGAATCGCTGGAAGACGATATCCGGGCGGCGCTGGGCTGAATCAGACCACCAGTTCCAGCCGGCGGACGTTCTTCAGGTCGACATGCTGGCGCGCTACCCACAGCTCGTGGGCATCCTGCATCGCCAGCCAGCTTTCCGGGCTGCGGCCCAGGGCCTTGGACAGGCGCAGCGCCATTTCCGGGCTGATCCGGCTGCCGCCGTTGAGCACGCGGCTGAGCGTGGAGGCCACGGCCCCCAGCTTCCTGGCCAGCTCGCGGCCGCTGATGTCGTTGGGTTCGAGGTAGACCCCGGTGATGAATTCACCGGGGTGCGGGGGATTGTGCATGTTCATCAGTGGTAGTCCGCATGGTCCAGCACGTAGGCATTGCTGTCCTTGAACTCGAAGGTGATGCGCCAGTTGCCGTTGACGGCAATGGACCAGCGCCCTTTCATTCCGCCTTTCAGAGCGGGTGCAGGCGGAAACCCGGAATGTCCATGTCCTCGATGGTCTGCGCGGTATCAAGCGCGGCCAACTGCATGCGCCGTCGCTTGGCACGATCGGCCTGCACGCCGGCGGTGCTTCCTGTCTCGAAAGAGTCTGCACAGTCCCTTGTGCCGGAACGACTTGATCATGCATCCGATCACAGCATGTTGCGCGTCGCGCAACATGCTGGGCCTCCCTCATGGGGCTGGCCGGTGTGGATGCAGGAGGATGGCCCGGTGCGCCTGCGCACCGGGCCATGGCGCTTCAGGCCGGCGTCGCGTTGCCGGCTTCTTCGAGCAGATCCTGCTGCTGCAGCCTGACCCGGGTCGGGTCGCCATCCTGCGCCATCGCCCGCTGCAGGGCGCGGCGGGTGGCGGCCGTGACCAGCGACTGCAGGTCGCGGCCGGACCTGCCTTCGGTGGCGGCGGCCAGTTCGCCCAGCACGTCCTCGACCGCGAAATCCAGCGGCTTGCCGGCCAGCTGCAGGCGCAGGATGGCGGCGCGGGCGTCGGCGTCGGGCAGGCCGATCCGGATCTTGCGTTCCAGGCGCGAGAGCAGGGCGCTATCGATGGCGTCGGGGTGATTGCTGGCGGCCAGCAGGAAGACCTGCCCCTGGCGGGTACTGATGCCGTCCAGCTCCTGCAGCAGCTGGGCGACGATCTCGGCGTTGAGTTTGTCCGAATTGCCGCTGCCGCGCGGCGGGGCGATGGTGTCGATCTCATCAAGGAACACGATGCACGGCGCCTGCGCGCGCGCCTTTTCGAACAGCTGCTTGACCCGTGCGCCGCCGTCGCCGATGAACTGCCCCTTCACGTCGGTGGAGGAGGCGGCGATGAACGACAGCCCGGACTGGCTCGCCAGCACGCGCGCGATCTGGGTCTTGCCGGTGCCCGGCGGGCCGTAGAGCAGGATGCCGCGCGGCACCGGGATGTTCATCCGCGCCAGTTCCTCGGCGTGCAGCAGTTCCTTGCCCAGGCTCTCGAACTCGGCGCGGGTGGATGCCGGCAGGATCACATCGTCCCAGCCCAGCGCCTGCACCGAGGTCGAGTTCTTGCCGCGCAGGCGGGCGATGGCGGCGCTGAAGTCCTCCAGCGACGGGCGCCCGGCCGGGTGGGTGGCGACCACGCTGGTCACCAGCGTGGACAGGTCGCGCCCGGACATGCCGCTGGTTTCGCGCACCAGCGCTTCGGTCACGGGCAGCGCCAGCTGGGCCTTGCCGAACTCGGCCGAAAGGATGCGTTCGCGGGCGCCGGCATCCGGCGCCGGCAGTTCGATGGAAACCGTGAAGCGCGACAGCACCGCATCGTCGATCAGTTCGCGGCGGTTGGTCGCGCCGATCACCAGCACGTTGCCGCCGCCCTGGTTGAAGCCGTCCCACTCGGCGATGAAGGTCTGCACCAGCTCGTTGCCGAAGTTGTCGGTGTCGCGGCTGCCGCGGCGGGCGAAGGCGCTCTCGCATTCGTCCACGAACAGGATCGTCGGGCCCTGGCCGCGCGCCTGTTCCCACAGCTTCTTGACCTTGGGCCCGGTATGGCCGATGTGCTCGCCCTTCAGGTCGGCGATGGTCACCGCCACGAAGTTGCAGTCCACGTGCTGGGCCAGCTTGCGGGCGATCAGGGTCTTGCCGGTGCCGGGCGGCCCCCACAGCAGCATGCCCTTGGGCAGCGGCGGCTGGCCGGCGGCGAAGCGGTCGACCAGCTTGATGACCTGCTCCAGCGTTGTTTCGGGAATGGCCACGTCCTGCCAGTTGGCCTCCAGCTTGTCCAGCGAGGCCAGGCGGGTGAGCAGCGACTGCTGTATCTGCTGTTCGCGTTCGTACGGGGCGCTGAGTTGCTGCAGTTCGATGATGGGCTGGGCGAACGGCGCCAGCTGCGGCGCCAGCGCGGCGGCCAGCGGTTCCCACGTGGCGCGGTGCGCGTCGACCTCGGCGCGGACCCGCACGAAACCGCCCGGATGGCCGTTGAGGGGCAGGCGGATGAAGATGTCCGAGTCCTTGTCGGCGGGGATGTCGGTGGTCAGGCCGACCATCGCCGCATTGGAATGGTCGCGCTTGTCGGACAGCTGCCAGCTGGTGCCGAGCTTATCCGCCGACGGTGCCGGCGCGCGCACCACCGGGTAGGGATGGGAGCGGCCGTCCTCGTGCTTCTTGCCGAAGGCGTTCAACTGCAGCTGGCGCCTGCCCAGTTCGTCGATCGACGCGAGGATGGGCGCGGCATTGCGCCGCGCCAGCCGGCGCCGGCCCAGCCAGACCAGGAAGGCATACAGGACCAGTGCCGGCGGTATGAGCGCGAGCGGCAGCAGCAGGAGGTCGAGCGGGAACGGCAGCATGTAGCGGAAGTGGTAGATCAGGCCGCCGACCCGGTCATACATCAGCAGGCTGCCCAGCAACGCTGCCCAGGCGAACAGGCGCAAGCCACCGGTGCCCAGCGTCGCCTTCAGGCTCAACGCCGCTCCCAGCGTGCCCTTGCGGGCGGCCTGCATCGCATCGCGGCGTGCCTGTTCCAGCCCCTGCTCGAACGCCGGGCGCATGGCCTGCGCCGCCTGGCAGGCATTGGGATAGGCCGTGGCAAGCGCCTGTTTGGCGCTGTCGAGGCGTTGCCGGCACTGGGCCAGTTCTTCAAGCAGCACGGTGCGCTGGTTGTCGATGAAGCTGCTGCGTGAAGCACTTGGACCCATGAATGTTTTTCCTGGAAAGAAAACGGCCGGATCTTCGTGATCCGGCCGGTACGTTAAACGATCGACATGGCGCTTCAAAGGCGCCCGTCTGTAGGTGAATCCCCTACGGCTCTACTTTTCGACGAATGCGCGCTCGAACACGTAATGCCCGGGCGAGCCGATGCGCGGCGAGACCTCGAAACCGCGCGCGTCCAGCACGCTGCGCAGGTCGGCCAGCATCTGCGGGCTGCCGCAGATCATGAAGCGGTCGTTGGCCGGATCGAACGCCGGCAGCCCGAGCGTCCTGGGCATTTCCCCGCTTTCGATCAGCGTGGTCAGGCGGCCCTGGTTGCGGAACGGTTCGCGGGTGACCGCCGGGTAGTACAGCAATTTGTCGCGGACGATGTCGCCTAGTATCTCGTCCTCGAACAGCTCCTTCTCGAAGTAGTCGCGGTAGGCCAGGTCGCGCTCGAAGCGCACGCCGTGGCAGACGATGACCTTGTCGAAGCGCTCGTAGGTCTCCGGGTCCTTGACGATGCTCAGCCACGGCGCCAGGCCGGTGCCGGTGCCCAGCAGGTACAGGTGCCTGCCCGGATGCAGGTCGGAGATCAGCAGGGTGCCGGTGGGCTTCCTGCCGACCAGAATGGTGTCGCCCACCTTCAGGTGCTGCAGGCGCGAGGTCAGCGGGCCGTCCTGCACCTTGATGCTGAAGAAGTGCAGCTGCTCTTCCCAGTTGGCGCTGGCGATGGAATAGGCGCGCATCAACGGGCGGGCGCCCTCGTTTTCCAGGCCGATCATCACGAACTGGCCGTTCTCGAAGCGGAAGCCGTTGTCGCGGGTGGTGGAGAAGCTGAAGTAGGCGTCCGTCCAGTGACGGACTTCAAGCACCGTCTCGGTGCCGTAAGCGGAAGACATGCCGGGATTCGTGGGGTGTGATAAACCCCCGCATTCTAGCAAACCGGCCCGTTCCGGCCGGGATGCGACGATTTGTCGCGCATCGCGACCTCCTCCTGCAGGTGCGGGGCCTGCCCGCATGGCGTTTCGCTGGAATGCCCGCACGCGGGGCAGGCCCTCATCCACGAGCACAGGGATGGTCAGCGATAGCCGGCCGCCTGCAACTCGAAAAGTTCGGCGTAGCGGCCGCCTTCGGCCATCAACTGTTCGTGGGTGCCGCTGGCCTCGATGCGGCCGTCGGCCAGCACCAGGATGCGGTCGGCCATGCGCACCGACGAGAAGCGGTGCGAGATCAGCACCGCGGTGCGCTGCTCGGAAAGCTCCTTGAAACGCTGGAACACCTCGAACTCGGCGCGTGCGTCCAGCGCGGCGGTGGGCTCGTCGAGGATCATCACCTGCGCGTCGCGCATGTAGGCGCGGGCGATGGCGATCTTCTGCCACTGGCCGCCGGACAGGTCCACGCCGCTCTTGAAACGGCGCCCGATCAACTGTGCGTAGCCCTCGGGAAGGGCGTCGATCACCTCGTCGGCCAGCGCGCGGCGCGCGGCGCCGCGGATGCGCGATGCATCGTCCATCGCCTCGACCTGGCCGACGCCGATGTTCTCGCCGGCCGACAGGTGGTAGCGCACGAAATCCTGGAAGATCACGCCCATGTTGGCGCGCAGGTCGTCCAGGTCGTAATCGCGCAGGTCGCGGCCGTCGAGCAGGATGCGGCCCTCGTCCGGGTCGTAGAGCCGCGCCAGCAGTTTGACCAGGGTGGTCTTGCCGGCGCCGTTCTCGCCGACCAGGGCGATCACCTCGCCGGCGCGCAGCTGGAAATCGAGATGGCGCACGGCCCAGCGCTCGGCGTCGGGGTAGCGGAAGCCGACGTCCTCGAACACGAAGCCGGTGCGGATCGGCCGCGGCACCGGCAGCGCGTCCGGGCGCGAACGGATTTCCGGTTCGATGGCGAAGAAGGAGAACAGGTCGTCCAGGTACAAGGCCTGCCCGGCGACCTGCGAGAAGCCGGTCAGCAGGCCTTCCAGCAGCTGGCGCAGGCGCAGGAAGCTGCCGGACAGGAAGGTCAGGTCGCCGATGCTGAAATCGCCGCGGATCGTGCGCCAGGCGATGTAGGCATAGGCGGTGTAATAACCCAGCGTGCCCAGCGCCGCGAGCAGCGTGCCCCAGAACGCACGCCTGCGCGCCAGCGTGCGGTTGGCGCGGTAGAACCGTTCGGCCAGCAGCTTGTAGCGGTCGATCAGGAACCGGTGGAGGTTGAAGATCTTCACCTCCTTGGCGGTTTCCACGCTGGCGCCGACCTGGCGCAGGTAGTCGAGCTGGCGCCGTTCCGGAGTCCAGCTGTAGTTGAGCGAATAGCCCAGCGTGTTGAAGTGCGACTCGCCGAGGAAGGCCGGCACCAGCGCCACCGCCAGCAGGGCGATCAGCCAGGGCGCATAGGCGACCAGGCCGGCGGCGAAGCTGATCACGGTGACCGCATCCTGCGCCTGTCCGAGCAGCTGGCTCATCAGGTTCATGCGGCCCATGGTCTGGCGCCGGGCGCGGTCGAGCTTGTCCTGCAGCTCCGGATCCTCGAAGTCCTCCAGGTCCAGTTCGGCGGCGTGCTCCATCAAGCGCACGCTGGTGGCGTTGGTGAACAGCTCGGACAACAGCGTGTCGGCGTAGTTGACCACCCGCCCCAGCAGGTCCGAGCCGATGGCGATGCCCAGTTCCAGCGCCAGCAGCTCCAGCAGCAGATCGAGGTGGCCGCTCGCCCATGCCTCGCCCAGCGGCGGCATGGCGCCGGCCCCGGCCAGGCGCACGGCCTCGTCGATGATCAGCTTGCCGACGTACAGCATCGCCACCGGCAGCAGCGCACGCACCAGGCGCAGGCACAGGCTGGCCAGGGTCAGGGCGGGGCTGGTCTGCCATATCTGCCGCAGGAACGGCGGCAGGTTGCGCATGGCGTTCATGCGCTCGCGGAAGCTGGGGCGCTTGCCGGTGGCGGAAACGGGGGGCGATGGCGCGTGCGGCATGCGGGACTCGGGCGGCAGGGCCGGATCAGGTTACCTGCTGCCCGCCGGGTTCAGCCGTTTTCGTCCAGGTCGATGTCGCCCATGCGTGCGTCGTCGGTGCCGTCCGGGTTGTCGCGCACGGCCCGGCCACGCGGGCCGAAGGAGCGCCGGCCGCTGTCGATGTTGAGGTGGCTGCGCACGCCGCGCACGCCCTCGATGGCGGCCACCTGCGCTTCCACCTGCTGTTTCGCCGCTGCATCCGGCACGTCGCCGGACAGGGTGACATGGCCGTCCTTGACCTGCGCCAGTACCTGCGAGGTCTGGCCCTGCGCACCGAGCATGCGCACCACATCGTCGCCGATCAGGGTGTCGGAACGTTCCGCGGCCATGGCGTTCTCCTGCAGGAAAGGAGCCCAACCATGGCGCAGGCGTCGTGAGCGTCCCGTCACCTCAGCGGCGCGGACCTTCCGGCGGCGGCGGATCGGAGGACTGCAGCGCCACCGGCAGGTGCCAGCCGTAGTGCATGGCCATCATCCGCAGCCCGAAGCACAGCCCCGCACCGGCCAGCGCGCAGGGCAGGGCCGGCAGCCGGAGCCAGTAGCCCAGGGCCACCACCGCCGCGCCGGCCAGCGCGGCCACCGCATACAGCTCGGCCTGCAGCACCAGCGGCACCTGCGCCAGCAGCACGTCTCGGGCGATGCCGCCGCCGATGCCGGTGAGCATGCCCAGCGCGGCGGCCATCGGCGGGGCGATGCCGAAGGCCAGCGCCTTCTGCGTGCCGGCCACGGCGAACAGCGCCAGGCCCATCGCATCGAACATGCGCACCGGGTACTGCAGCCGTTCGATCAGCGGCGCCCAGAAGAAGGTGACCACGCCGGCCAGCAGGGTGATGGCCGGATAGCGCCAGTCGCTGATCGCGGCCACCGGCGTGGCGCCGATCAGCAGGTCGCGGGTAATGCCGCCGGCCAGTGCGGCGGCAAAAGACAGCACCAGCACGCCGAAGATGTCCAGCCGCCGGCGCACCCCCATCGTCGCGCCGGACAGGGCGAAGACGAAGGTGCCGATGAGGTCGAGGATCAGGACGAGCGTGTTCATGGGCGGGGATTGTGCCTGATCGGCTGCTTGGCCCGGTCTTGCGACGGGGCGGGGTAAGTGCCACCTAAACCGGGTTGATGGTAGTCGATAGCCCTGAGATATCGAGGATGTGGATTGTCCTCGTTTGCAGCGGTGTGGTTCTTGCTCGGAGGGGCAGAGGGACGGCATTCGGCGGTGCGCATACTTCATGCGAGCAGGAGGGGCCGTATCTGCCTTGCGGAACAATCAGTTAGGTCCGAGTCGCATGGGCGGGAAGTGGCCTATAAGCCGGGCTTACAGCTAGGAAACAGGGCATCGCGTTCGCAAGCTGGCCACTCAGGCTACGAAACCCCTACCCGATCAATTAATTATCATCGCGCGACATGCTGCTGGCACTTGAGTGCCAGCAGGCTCTTTGGAATTAATCAGCGGATGGATCCATGAAATCATCTCAAAAGCTTGAAATTGGCAAGGTCTACACCCGTGATCAGCTCCGCGCGCTGTTCGGAATCACTGACGCCACGCTCAACAACGGCATCTTTCCGCACAAGGGGTACCAGTCGGTCTGGCTCTTTGTGACCGAGGACAAGACCGCCGACAGGACGCAATACCACGACCATCTGGATGGCGACACCCTGACCATGCAGGGACAGACGATGGGCCGGACTGACCACTACATCCTGCACCACCAGGCTCACGGCAACGAACTGATCCTTTTCCACAGGATGCGTAAGTACCAGTACCCCGGCGCAGGCTTCGTCTATCAAGGCCCCTTCGAGTACGTCAGCCACTCCGGTGGCGGCCCTACTACGTTTCAACTCGTCCGAGCTACCGCCGCAAAGTCCACAACGACGCGCCAACTCGCCTTGGATGCGGTTGCAGGACTTGATGGGCGCGCAACCGCATCCGAAGTCCGTGACTTCATCCTCAAGCACAAGCCGGACTACAACCCCAGCAATGCCGGAACTGACCTGGACCTACTCTCGGTCAACAGCCCATCCCGGACGTCTCACAGCTACAACAAAACACCGAGGACAACCGATAGCGATCACGACTGTGATCGACTGTTCAAGGTTGGCAAAGGCTCAAGCGCCACTTACGAGCTTTACGACCAGGCAGTACACGGCACGTGGGAGATCTACCTTGCCCCAGTAGAGGTCAGCAGAACGCAGCTCTCGGTTCGATTGAAGTCGGACCCGATAGCGGATGCAATAGATGCCGCGCAGACTGAAGCCGAGGATAGTGGCGCATTCGATTCCACTGACCAGCAGGATGAGCGTGACCGCGTTATGGCAACCATCGTCCGTCGACGCGGGCAGCGGAAGTTCCGGAACGCCTTGCTGGATGCATACAACAAGACATGCGCGATCACGGAATGTCAGGTTGAGGCCATCCTGGAAGCTGCACATATTTTTGGCTACAAGGGCGATCAGACCAATGTGTGCTCTAACGGGCTGCTGCTCAGAGCCGACATCCACACCCTCTTCGACCTGAAGCTGATCGCAGTCAATCCGGACACAATGACCGTCGAAACGTCACCGGCACTGAAGGGAACTGAGTACGAGGCTCTTACAGGTCGCAGACTGATTGATACCAAGCTCCCACATCAACGCCCCAGTTCTATTGAGCTTGGGCGACACCGTGCGATGTGTGCCTGGTGACAGCCGGGGGACGCATCATCTATGCCGCACCAAGATGCGGGCGCTTTGCGTAGGGCGGTCGGGGAGGAGGACCAGCCTCATTTGCATGGACTGGCCTCGTTGATCGCTTGAACCTCAGAGCGTCGCATCAGTCATGCGAGCGATGGGCTGGAGATCACCTTGTGGAATAAAGAGTTGGCCAGTTTTCAGGGGCTATAAATGGCCTGTAAGCCGGCAGGCAAGTGATGGCAGGGATGCGGGCAGCCTAGAACGGAATGTCGTCGTCCATAAAGTCATCTGGAATGGATGCAGGACGATTGGCCACCCGCGAACCAGTCGATGCATCAGGCTTGTTCTTTGGCTTGCTCGTTACAAACAAGCCGTCATTTGCATCGATCCATTGCCATGCCCGGTTGGTCAATCGGATCCCGTCGTATTGTTCGTACTCGCCGTCGATTGCGCTGATCTCGGCAAATTCTCGATTGAGAAGTCTTCGCAGCGCCAACTGGCAACCCAAAGGAGTGATGCCTTGGCGCTCCACTGACTGTTTAACCGACCATAGGTTAGTGGCGTCCGTCGGCTTGCTTGCTTCTGAGGCGACTGCGGCGATAAGGACCATCTCGGGATGCGACACGCCGTTTACCTCAGAGATCAGCTCATTTTCCGCCGCTTGCTTGAGCATCTCGGTCTTTGACAGCCGCGCCTTCAATGTGTCTGTGATGCGATTGCGAAGTTCATTGAAATCGCTCGTTGACTCCGTGCGATACACAATCACGCTTCGATGTTGAATGTCGAACGGGAACTTCTGTCTGTCACTGGCACAGACCATCACTATAGGCTTGCCGAGCGCAAAAGCGAATCCAAGCTCGTACCATACGTTAGCATTGTCTGCCGTAATCTCCGCAAGGCATATGGCGGCATTTTTTATCCCATCCTCAATCGAGGAAATCAGTACCTCCGCAGATGGATCACCATCCACCCTATATGGAATGAGTCCTGCGTCCTCAATAGCTGGCTTGAGACAGTCATTGAATCGCTTGTCGAATTTGCCCCCGTCGAAGGGCTGAATCACAAAACAGGTTGTCAAGCTGACCTCCAGCGATTTTTCCCGAGTCTAAACGCATGCTAGCCTTTTCAACATTGTCACCGCCAATAGCGTTCGTTGATGTTTCGAGCGCAAGCCAGGCACTTTCGATATGCGCCATATCGACCTCCGCGCTCTCGACCTAGCAGTCCGCCGCACTCGCAAGCGTCGGTGCTTTCGCCTCGGTTCCAGCGCCATAGCCTGTAGGTCGTGATCAACATCCACAGTGCTCCCACGCCGAAGCCAATCATCGGTAACCATTGAGCCGTTTGGTGCGCGCCTGCAAGCAATACGGACTGTCGCATGCCTTCGATGGCGAAAGTTGCCAGCATCGATGCGGCCAATAGCCCCAAAGCCGGTGCGTACATCCGTACTGCCATCCAAGTCCAACGGTCCATCGTCTTGCTCCTTTTGGTTGATACCCTGATCTTCTGTGGAAGTTGTCGCACTGGATGAGACGGAACGGCCGCACGAAAATTTTCGCCATAGGTGCAAAGCCAAACCTACGCCAGCACTTCATACATGGCGACAGATCCGCACCGTTGCAGGAATCTACCAAGCCACCGCCGCCTGCATGCCGCACATTACGCCGTTCGCGCATGCGTTTGACTTGCGTTTTGCATGAGTAGTTGGCGCTGCGGGAGCGGGCTCATGTTTGGATCCGATGCGGGTTGTGTCATCGATTTCGTGTTTGCAGTGCTTTCATGTGATATCTGAAGTAAAGCGCTGTGCTCGCGAGCAAAGCTGCATGCAGCATGCAACGACGGATCGAGTCGATTGCACTGGTCGCGCATGGTGTTGGGCTCGACTTCATTACGGGTACGTTGGTTTAGATCCAGAGTGTCATCGACGCATGCAGTGGCGACGTATGTGTAACGCATCATGACGAAATCACTTCATGGTAAGACTGTAAAAAGCTGAGATGCCAAGAGCTTTGCCGTGGCTGGTGATTGCGTGGCGATCGTAAGAGTCATTGCTGTTGGTGTGCTAGTTTCCTTCGAAGATAAACTGCGTTTCTGTCGGGGTGCCGGTGCGTTCCTTGTTTGATATGCTCCGCCCGTGTGGCAGCCTGCATCACTGGGCTGTCGATAGGGTCTGGAACAGGGGAATGTAGAATGGCGAAGGGATACCGCCGGCTGAACGTTTTTATGGCTAAGCCGTTGATCGATGGACAGACATTTGCGAATTTACTCGCTAACGTCCCAGTGGATATGTATCCAACAGTACCCGTTGTAGGTATCGATGGCGCGCTGTACGTGAAGCGAAGTACGGAGAAGAGGCCAACTTGGGGCGGAGTTCTCGATGAGGCGGCGGGACTCGATGTGCCTGGCTTGGCGAACCGTTCTAGTTCGGCGGTGCTCTTGGTTCGAGTTGATGGTGATGTCTTCGCTTTCACCTTTGGATACGGCCGGTACCTGCTGGAGCAATCGCTATTCGTGCAGGACTTTGGGCTGCGCACTGCACTGAATACGCTCGACGAAAAGTCACTGCGTAGCGTTGACTTGCATACCCTCGAGGATCAGCCGGTTCAGAAGAAGTCGCAGGCCGCTCGTGACTCGGAGGTGAGCGTTTTTGGCATTGACATCCTGCGTGACGTGCTCCGTGCTGTGACGGGCGTCCCCAAGCAGGGTATTGACCTCGAACATATATCTGGAGGTGACGCCGCGTTCTCGTTCGGTATCGAAATGGAGGTTGCAGATCTTCCTGGGTTGGCGCGTCGAATCAAAGGCTACTATGCCAATGAAGATTACAAAAAATCATTTTCTTGGGTAGACAATGTTCGCAAGATCAAGGACGAAGCGTTGATTGATCAGCTGAACTTGGAGTTGGTCGAAGCTGTCACCAGGCATGATCCTGGCTTTATGATCACACTGCCGGAGATTGGTGCGTGGGACGAGATCTTGGGATTTAGCTTTACGCGTGGCAAGGGTAGTGTACGTCCCGTCATCGATGCCGCAGACTACATCGACAACATCCATGATCTCGGCGCTCTAACTGTCGATGGACTCAAGCGGGACAAGCTGTTTGTTCATGACGTTGATGGCGAGATCACCGAGCACTCGGTGTATCGTTGCATCTACTTCGAGATCATCGATGGCGATAAAACAAAAATCGTCTTTGATGGGAAATGGTATGAGGTCGACGGTTCATTTATCGGGCGAATCACCGAGACTTTGAAGTCGATTCCGGTGTCGGCTCTTCCATTTCCAGCAGTGGAGGTTTGGGAAGAGGGTGGGAAGGAAAAAATTGAGTCGGAGGGTGACTACAACAGTCGTGCAGCCGAGGCGCATGGCTATTTCCTGATGGACAAACAGCTTGTTAAGACAAACCGCACCACTTCAGCTATTGAGCTTTGCGATCTTCTGACACCAGCCAAACAGCTGGTCCATGTGAAGCATCGCAAGGGCGGCTCAGCCGGACTTAGCCACCTCTTTGCTCAGGGAGGCGTCGCTGCCGAGATCATGCTTGGCGACAAAGAGTTTCGGAAGAAGGCGCGGACCGTGTTGCGCAGAGTAGATGCTGCTGCTGGTGACCTTGTACCCTTGGGTAACATCAAGAGCGCGGACTATGAAATTGTGTTTTTGATTCTCGGCGAAGACAGTGCAACGCTGAAGCAGAACCTGCCATTCTTCAGCAAGGTGAACTTGTCGAAGACGTTTGAGAACCTCAGTCAACGTGGGTTCCGGATTTCGGTAGCTGGTGTTGCTACTACGCCGCGCTTGGTTGTTTGACCAGGAGCAGCCCTTCATTCGATTGCTAGGTGCTGGAAAGCAAAAAGCCCAAGGCGATGACCTCGGACTCTGGGGCTGACGTATCGATGTGTACTGTTACCGTCTAGGCTCTTGCTTCTAGGCTCTTGTTTTAAGCTGTTGCTCTGTACTTGAAACTTCTCTATTCAGGAGCGACGTCCCCCCTATTTTGAGTAGCGCGGTGATTTGGAGTTCAATCCCCAACGAGACGGAGATTGGACGTGAAGAAGCGCTTTTCCGAAGAACAGATCATTGGCTTCCTGCGTGAGGCAGAGGCCGGCATGGCGGTGAAAGAGTTGTGCCGCCGACACGGGTTCAGTGAGGCGTCCTACTGCCTGTGGCGCAGCAAATTCGGCGGCATGAGTGTGCCGGAGGCCAAGCGGCTCAAGGAGCTGGAGGCGGAGAATGCCCGGCTGAAGAAGCTGCTGTCCGAGCAGTTGCTGGAGAACGACGTCATCAAGGACGCCCTGCGAAAAAAGTGGTGAGCGCACCGGCGCGCAGGACGCTGGTGCGGCATTTGATGGAGCGCGGGCTCACAGAGAGGCGGGCATTGGCCGTGGTACGGATGAGCGCCAGCGCACTGCGCTATGCCCCGCGCCCCGATCGCAATATCGAACTTCGCGAAAGGATCCTGGCGCTGGCACAGCGACACAAGCGCTACGGCGTGGGGATGATCTACCTGAAGCTGCGGCAGGAACAGTGGCCAGTGAATTACAAGCGGGTGGAATGCTTGTATCAGGACGCCAAGTTGCAGGTGCGTCGGCGCAAGCGGAAGAAAGTTCTGCTGGGCGAGCGTCAACCGTTGCTGCGGCCGGAGGCAGCCAACCAGGTCTGGTCAATGGACTTCGTGTTCGATCGCACCGCCGAGGGTCGTGTAATCAAGGCGCTGACTATCGTCGACGATGCCACACATGAGGCGGTAGCGATTGAGGTGGAGCGGGCGATCTCCGGCCACGGCGTGGCACGGGTGCTGGACCGGCTGGCGCTGACCCGAGGCCTGCCGCAGGTGATCCGGACCGACAACGGCAAGGAGTTCTGTAGCAAGGCGATGGTGGCGTGGGCCTACGAGCGAGGCGTGCAGTTGCGCTTGATCCAGCCAGGAAAGCCCAATCAGAACGCCTACATCGAGAGTTTCAACGGCCGCCTACGCGACGAATGCCTCAACGAGCACTGGTTTCCCACACTGCTGCACGCACGTACCGAGATCGAAACCTGGCGACGGGAATACAACGAGGAACGACCGAAGAAGATCCTGGGAGGTCTGACGCCGGCCGCCCATGCCCAACTACTCGCGGCCAAAGCCGCTACGATTAAATTTGGACTCAAAAGGGCCCCGCTACTGAAAGCGGGGGGACGTCGCTGCTCCAAGGGTTCGACGCTTCCCATGTGCCCAGGTGACGATCCACGCTTTATGCCCTGACGGCTGCACGCGCAGGATCAGGCCACGCACCTGCGTGTCCCTGAGCTCGTAGGGGCGATCTTGGGGTTGGGCGCTGGCGGCGATGCGCTTGTTGAGGGCGGCTTTCATTGAGGCGTGAATTCCGTAAGTGGCTCGGAAGCCAACTTAGGACGCCGCTCAAGGGAATGGCCGGATACGGATCATCCGCATCCGTTTCTGGGACTTCATCGGGAAGCGACGGTTAAGCAGAAAACACCTGCGGAATCAGCGCGGTCCGTTGCGGGGGCAGGAAAGTTGGAATCGGGCGTGTAACCGGAATTTTGTTGAAATTTGCTGAAAAATCAGCAAATTAGGCATCGAACATGCGCACCGGGTACTGCAGCCGTTCGATCAGCGGCGCCCAGAAGAAGGTGACCACGCCAGCCAGCAGGGTGATGGCCGGATAACGCCAGTCGCTGATCGCGGCCACCGGCGTGGCGCCGATCAGCAGGTCGCGGGTGATGCCGCCGGCCAGTGCGGCGGCAAAAGACAGCACCAGCACGCCGAAGATGTCCAGCCGCCGGCGCACGCCCATCGTCGCGCCGGACAGGGCGAAGACGAAGGTGCCGATGAGGTCGAGGATCAGTACCAGGGTTCCCATGCGGCCGTATTGTGCGGCCTGCCGCTGGCGGCGGCCATCGTGCCCGGGCACATGGGCGCCGCCAGCAGCGATGGACGCGGCGCGGAAGAGGTCAGGGCAACGGCGGCAGCAGTCCGGCGCCGAGGCGGTTCCAGGCATTGATCACCGCCACCGCCATGCTCAGGTCGCTGATGCCTTTCTCGTCGAAATGCGGCGCCAGCGCGTCGAACGCGGCCTGCGGCGGCGCGCCGTCGGGCAGGCGGGTCAGGGCTTCGGCCCAGCCCAGCGCGGCGCGCTCGCGCTCGTCGAAGAAGCGGCTCTCATGCCAGGCGGGCAGGGTGTCCAGCTTGCGCGGCTCGATCCCGGCCTTGCGCAGCGCGGTGGCATGCATGTCCATGCAGTAGCCGCAGCCGTTGATCTGCGAGACCCGCAGGAACACCAGTTCCAGCAGGCCAGGCTCCAACGAAGCCGAATGCACGGCCTGGCTGGTCGCCAGCAGGGCCTTGAACGCATCGGCGGCCAGGCGGGTGTAGGGAACGCGGGGGAAAGTGCTGCTCATCGGGAGGGCTCCAGTGGACGGCCGCAGTGGCCGCCTTCATTGCAAGGACGCACCCGTGTCCTCGGCCGTGACAAGGGCCCGCAGTTTGTGCGGATTGAGCACACTGTAGATGCGCGCGATGCGGTTGCCGTCGACCACGATGGTGGTGACCGAATGCAGGTGGTCGCCATCGAAACGCAGGATCGCCGGCTCGCCGTTGACGCTGCCCAGCCGCGCCGGATGGGTGCCGCCGCGGCGCGCGATGGCCCAGAACAACTGGCCGATGCGCTCGGCGCCGAGCAACGGCCGGATCGCCGCGGTGACTACGCCGCCGCCGTCGGAGACCAGCTGCGCGTTGGCATGCAGCAAGGCCTGGAGGGCGGCGTTGTCGCCCCGTTGCGAGGCCTCCATGAACCGGGCCAGCAGGCGTCGGTGCTGGCCTGCATCGGCGGCGAAACGCGGCCGCCCTTCCTGCAGGCGTTTGCGCGCGCGATGCACCAGCTGGCGGCAGTTGGCTTCGCTGTGGCCGAGCAGGCCGGCGATGAGCCCGTAGTCATGGTCGAACGCCTCCTTGAGCAGGAAGGCGGCGCGCTCTTCCGGGCCGAGCTGTTCGAGCAGGGCCAGGAAGGCCAGCGAGACGTCCTCGGCCAGGGCGTGGACCTGCGCGGGATCGGGCGCGGGCGGCAGCTCCACGGCGATGTGCAGCGGCTCGGGCAGCCAGGGCCCGACGTAGTCCAGGCGCTGGCGGGTGGCCGTGCGCAGGCGGTCCAGGCCGAGCCGGGTGGTGGCGGTGACCAGCCAGGCCTCCGGATCGGCGATGGCCGCGGTATCGGTGCCGGCCCAGCGCAGCCAGGCGTCCTGGACCACGTCCTCGGCGTCGGCGCGGCTGCCGAGCAGGCGGTAAGCCAGCGCCAGCAGGCGCGGGCGGTGGTGCTGGAAGGTTGCGGTCATGTCCATGCGGGAAGGACGCGGCAGCGCGTGCAGGCGTGACAACGGGAAACCGCTACTTTGCCTCACTGGCCGGCGCGCGGCCGCGGACGGAGCGTTGCAGCCCGCCATGGATGGCGGGGCGGACAGGAAACCGCCTGGAGCGGTTTCCAACATCGCGCAGCGATGGCCCGCAGGGCGCCCGCCATGGATGGCAGGGCGGACAGGAAACCGCCTGGAGCGGTTTCCAACATCGCGCGGCGATGGCCCGCAGGGCGCCCGCCATGGATGGCAGGGCGTAAAATACCCGGCTCAACCCCCGCCAGCCTCGAGCAAGCCGTGACATCGATCAAGCAGGAAGACCTCATCCAGTCCATCGCCGACGCGCTGCAGTACATCTCGTACTACCACCCGGCCGACTACATCAAGAACCTTGCCGCCGCCTATGAGCGCGAGGAGTCGCCGGCGGCCAAGGAAGCGATGGCGCAGATCCTGATCAACTCGCGCATGTGCGCCGAGGGCCATCGCCCGATCTGCCAGGACACCGGCATCGTCACCGTGTTCCTCGAGATCGGCATGAACGTGCGCTGGGATGACGCCACCATGGGCGTGGAGGACATGGCCAACGAGGGCATCCGCCGCGCTTACGCCTACCCGGACAACAAGCTGCGCGCCTCGGTGCTGGCCGATCCGGCCGGCAAGCGCACCAACACCAAGGACAACACCCCGGGCGTGGTCAACGTGAAGGTGGTGCCGGGCGACGCCGTCGAGGTGATCGTCGCCGCCAAGGGCGGCGGTTCGGAGGCCAAGAGCAAGTTCGCCATGCTCAACCCGTCCGACTCCATCGTCGACTGGGTGCTCAAGACCGTGCCGACCATGGGCGCCGGCTGGTGCCCGCCGGGCATGCTCGGCATCGGCATCGGCGGTACCGCCGAGAAGGCGATGCTGCTGGCCAAGGAAGCGCTGATGGAGCCGATCGACATCAACGACCTCAAGGCCCGCGGCGCTTCCAACCGTGCCGAGGAGCTGCGCCTGGAGCTGTACGACAAGGTCAACGCGCTTGGTATCGGTGCGCAGGGCCTGGGCGGCCTGACCACGGTGCTGGACATCAAGGTCAAGGATTTCCCGACCCACGCCGCCAACCTGCCGGTGGCGATGATCCCCAACTGCGCCGCCACCCGCCACGCGCACTTCACTCTGGACGGCAGCGGCCCGGTGATGCTGGACCCGCCGTCGCTGGAAGACTGGCCGCAGATCACCTACGACGCCTCCAAGGGCACCCGCGTCGACCTGGACACCATCACCCCCGAGGAAGTGGCCAGCTGGAAGCCGGGCCAGACCCTGCTGCTCAACGGCAAGCTGCTGACCGGCCGCGATGCCGCGCACAAGCGCATGGTCGACATGCTCAACAAGGGCGAGGAACTGCCGGTCGACCTGAAGGGGCGCTTCATCTATTACGTCGGTCCGGTCGATCCGGTGCGCGACGAGGTGGTGGGCCCGGCCGGCCCGACCACGGCCACCCGCATGGACAAGTTCACCCGCCAGATCCTGGAGCAGACCGGCCTGCTGGGCATGGTCGGCAAGGCCGAGCGCGGCCCGGCGGCGATCGAGGCGATCCGCGACAACAAGTCGGCCTACCTGATGGCCGTCGGTGGCTCGGCCTACCTGGTGTCCAAGGCGATCAAGGCCTCCAGGGTGGTCGGTTTCGCCGACCTGGGCATGGAAGCGATCTACGAGTTCACCGTGCAGGACATGCCGGTGACCGTGGCGGTGGATTCCACCGGCGAATCGGTGCACAAGACCGGTCCGCGCGAATGGCAGGCCCGCATCGGCAAGATTCCGGTGATCGTGGAATAAGGCGCCGCCACGTCCGATGTGGCATCGAAACAGCCCGGGCGTATGCTCGGGCTGTTTCCATATGGGGCTGTGGACATGCGTGCAGGGCTGTGGACGGGGCTGATCGGCGTATCGCTGCTGCTGGCGGGGTGCTCCAGCGATGGGGGTTCGCGCGAACCGCCGCGCAACGACCCGGCCGCCTGCGTGAGCTACTGCCAGAAGGCCCATCAGCTCTGCAGCGCCAATCCGCGCGGCTATGGCGATTGCGGCGAGGCCAACCGCGACAACCAGTGCGACAGGATCACCAATCCTGAGCTGCGCGGGGCCTGTCAGACCTCGCAGGCGTTCTGCCAGAACCGCTCGGCGGCCGCGGTCTGCGGCGAGAGGTTGAACAGCTGCATGTCCAGCTGCAACTGAGGGCGAGGTCCGGCGGCAGCGCCATGGCGCGTTTCCGCCCGGCAATGCGGCGGCCGCTCCGGCGCTAAGATGGCGCACCGCCTGCCAGGGAGAGCCCCATGTCTGTCGTCCTGTATGGATCGCAAAGCACCGCTTCGCTGGTCGTGCACTGGCTGTTGATCGAACTGGGCATCGAGCACGAACTGCACCAGCTCGATTTCGAGCGGGGACAGCAGAAGTCTCCCGGTTATCTCGCGATCAACCCGGCCGGGCGCGTGCCGACGCTGCTGATCGACGGGCAGGTACTCACCGAATCGGCGGCCATCGCCATGCACCTGGTCGATCTGCATCCGCAGGCCGGGCTGGCGCCGGCGCCGGGTACGGCGGCGCGCGGCGACTATTACCGCTGGATGTGTTTCTGCGTCTACACCCTGATGCCGGCCTACCGCGCGTGGTTCTACCCGCACGAGCCGGCCGGCGAGGCCAGCATCGACGCGGTGAAGGAGCGCGCCCGCGTGCAGCTGGAGGCGGCCTGGCAGCAGGTCGCCGATCACCTGCAGGACGAGGGGCCGTACATGCTGGGCGCGCAGGTCTCGGCGGTGGATTTCATGTTGACCATGCTGATGCGCTGGTCGCGCAACATGCCGTGCCCGGCCGACGCCTGGCCGGTCCTGGCCGCGCATGCGCGGCGGATGAAGGATCGCCCCGCGCTGGCCGAGGTCTACCGTCGCGAGGGCATCAGCGACTGGACCTGAAGCGTGGCGCCCGTCCCCGCGTGCGGCCAGCGGAAGGCGGTGCGCACCCGCCGACCCTTCAATCCACGTAGTCGTCGAACCGGCGCCCGCCCTGGAACGGCATCACGTGCTGCCGGACGATGCCCTTGGGCACGGTCTCCAGCTTCATCACGCCGTATTCCTGCGGCCACTGCGCCTGGTCGCGCGGCAGCTTGAACGTACCCATCAGCATGTCCACCAGCGGCAGGTGGATGGCGTAGTTCACGTCGATGTATTCCTTCTGCCGGGCGTGGTGCCAGTGGTGGTAGCGCGGCAGCACCACCAGGTACTCCAGCCAGCCGAAGCGGATGCCGAGGTTGGCGTGGGCCAGCACCGCCTGCAGGCCGACCAGGATCACGTAGGCGTTCACCGCCGGGGTCGAGAAGCCAAGGACCAGCAGCGGCAGCAGCACCGCGCTGCGGGTCATCACGATCTCGATGAAATGGATGCGCGAGCCGGCCAGCCAGTCCATGTGCCGGCTGGAATGGTGCACGGCGTGGAAGCGCCACAGCCACGGGACGTTGTGGTAGGCGCGGTGCAGCAGCGCCTGCGCCATGTCGGCCACGAACACCGCGATCAGGAACTGCGCCCAGACCGGCAGCGACTGGATTGCGGCCTTCAGCGACGGGAACGCGGCCAGCCCGGCGATGGTGGAGGTGGAGGCGGTGACCAGGATCAGGATGAACTGGACCAGCACATGGCTCATGAAGAAATAGGCCACGTCGGTGCGCCAGCCCGGGCGCAGCGGCGAAAGCGCGCGCTTGCCCAGGTAGCGCTCCAGCGGCACGAACACCAGCGCCGAGAAGAACAGCGACAGCACGAACCAGTCCAGCCCCAGCGAATAGGGCGTCCTGCCGATGGCGTCGAACTGCACGTTGGTGCCGCCCAGCAGCACCGCCAGGGTCGCGCTGCCGACGCCGATCGTGGCGATGTGCTTGTTGCGGTCGCGCAGGATGGCCAGCGTGCCGAGGATGAAAGCCGCGGCCAGCCCGACCAGCAGCAGGTGACGGGCGAACTGCTCGTTGTAGACGGCGCGGAACTCGCGGCTGGTCAGCAGTTCGGGGAAGTGGAAGCAGGCCACCGCCATCAGGCTCAACAGCCCCAGCAGTGCGGAGGCGTAGGCGAAGAAGGAGCGGTGCGGTCGGGCCATGCGGGACTTCCTGTCGAAGATCGCCGGATTCTGCCTGCGCGCCAGCAAGGGCGGCAAGCCCGCTTATGCGTGCAGGCGGAGCAGACCAAAGCAGCGGCTGCGACCGCGATGGAGCTTTGTCGAGGCGGTCGTTTCGCGGCTGAAGCCGCTTCTGCGGCGTTCCCCAGGACTTACAGCAGCGTGCGCACCGTCTCCGGTGGGCGGCACAGCGCGGTGCCCTTGGACGTGCGCACGATCGGGCGGTTGATCAGCGCCGGGTGCATCGCCATCGCCTCGACCAGCGCGGCTTCGTCGTCGAGCTTGTCCGCCAGCCCCAGTTCGACATAGGCGGCTTCCTTGCTGCGCAGCAGGTCGCGCGCGGGCATGCCCATCTCGTCCAGCAGCTGGCGCAGGGTCGCCGGATCGGGCGGGGTGGCGAGGTAGTCGATGACCTCGATGTCGGCGCCGGCCTCCTGCAGCAGGGCCAGAGCGCCGCGCGAGTTCGAGCAGCGGTTGTTGTGCCAGATCGTTGCGTTCATTACCTTCAGAACCATTCCAACAGCGAGATGCCGACGCCGATATAGGTGGCGCGGTGGTTGTAGTCGATCATGCTTTCGCCATAGCCGTCGAACACCTGTACATGCCCGCGCAGCAGCCGGTTGAGCGGGAAACCATAGTCCAGCTGCACCGAGCCGTGCGAGCGGTCGCCGCCGCGCAGCGAGTGGCGCGCGGTCACCGAGAACTCATGCCCGTTGCGGTTGTAGACCAGGGTGGCGTCGCCGCGGCCGGTGTAGTCCTCGATGTCCGGGTTGTTGTCGTCCTTGGCTTTCTCCGGGATGCGATACCAGGGGCGCAGCATGATCGCCCAGTTGTCCCGGTCCAGGCCGACATTGAGGATCACCCGGTTCCAGCTGCGCGACAGCGGATCGCTGCGGCCGTTGGACTGGTGGTTGAGGCTGATGCCGGTCATGCGGCCGTTCCAGCCGAACAGCGAATAGCCGTTGCGGAAGACGAGCATGGCTTCCGGCTCGTAATTGGTCTCGCGGAACGGGCGCGAGATTTCGCTGTTGTAGGCCTGCCAGTGCGAACTCTGGGTATAGCCGACCCAGATGTCGCCGTTGTCGCCGAACAGGTTCTCGGCGACTTTGGTCTTGAAGCTGAGCTGGAACTTCAGTTCGGTGTTGTCCAGTTCCTCGGCCTCGGTGACGGTGTTGGCCGGGTTGGGCGAGTGCGGCATCCGGTTCGGCTTGTCGGTCCAGAACGCGGGCAGCAGGTACACCGGCTTGTAGGCGCGCAGCTGGAACAGGCCGAGCTTGGAGTCCTTGGCCAGTTCCCAGCGGCT
Source organism: Stenotrophomonas nitritireducens (assembly GCF_001431425.1). Taxonomy (GTDB): domain Bacteria; phylum Pseudomonadota; class Gammaproteobacteria; order Xanthomonadales; family Xanthomonadaceae; genus Stenotrophomonas; species Stenotrophomonas nitritireducens. The sequence goes on along the minus strand of NZ_LDJG01000003.1, from coordinate 161,625 downwards.
GTCCAGCATCGAACCGCGGCCGGCGTTGGCTACGGCCGAGGCGAGGTCGTCGTGGGCGAAGAGCTCGTTGCGGCGCGGCAGCGGCTGGTCCAGCTCCTTTGCGCTGGCCTTGGCTTCCTTGAGCGTCTGCTGGGCGGCGCTGGCGGCGGCGTCCGCCGCACGGGTGTCGGCCGGCGTGCGGCCCAGGGCGCGGTCGTAGCAGCTCAGGCGCGCGGCGTCCGAGTCCAGTGCGAAGCAGGCCTGCGGCGAGGCCGGCGTGGTGATCGATTCCTGCGCCAGAGCGGCAGCGGAGCAGCCCGTCAGGGCGAGCAGCAGGACAGGGCGGGCGCGGGGCGTATGCATACGGGAGCGGTCCATCCGGACGAGGTAGAGGAAGGCCCCTGCACGTTCAGGGCGGGGGCCATCGGCAGGATTGTCGGTCATTGCCGTGTGCAGCGGGAGTCATCGGCGGCGCGGGCCCGGTTCAGACGAACCAGGCGATGGCGAAAACCCCGAGCATCGCCACGGCCAGACCGAGCTTGAGCGCCACGCCCAGCACGATGCCCAGCCAGGTGCCGATGCCGACCCTGGTCGCCTGGCCCAGCTTGCGGCCGTGCAGGTACTCGCCGAGCAGTGCCCCGAGGAAGGGGCCGGCGAACAGTCCGATCGGCATGAAGAACAGCCCGGCCACGGTTCCCACCAGCGACCCGACCAGCGCCAGCCGGCTGGCGCCGAGCCGTTGCGCACCCAAGGTGGTGGAGAGCACGTCGACCACGATGGAGATGATGGTCAGCACCCCGAGGACGACCAGCGGCAGCCAGCCCACATGGGTGAAGCCGTCGGTCCAGGCCGCGACCAGCAAGCCGGCGAAGACCAGCGGGATGCCGGGCAGGGCGGGCAGGATCACGCCGGCGATGCCGACGATCACCAGCAGGGCCGCTAGCAGATACAATATGAATGAATAGTCCATGCGGGTTCCGGGCGATGGCCAAAAGGGGTTGACAAGATTGTCTTTACCCGATTGATTTTTGGTTATGGTCGGGTTAAGTTTCAGCCGCTGAGCTTGGCAAGGTCACCGTGAATCGTGGCCTGATGGGTAGATCGCATGATTTGCTGCATCGTTGCACCTCGCTTCCTCCTTGCAGTCAGCCGCCTTCCGGGGCGTATCCATCATACGAGAGAGCAACAGGGAGTTAGTCGAGATGTCCGATCGCGAAACCGGCATTGTCAAGTGGTTCAATGACGCCAAGGGCTTCGGCTTCATCAGCCGCGAGAATGGCGAAGACGTGTTTGTGCACTTCCGCGCCATCCAGACCCAGGGCTTCAAGAGCCTGAAGGAAGGCCAGAAGGTCACCTTCACCGTGGTCCAGGGGCAGAAGGGTCTGCAGGCTGACGCCGTGCAGCCGGTCTGATACAGCCCGCGGAACAGGAAAGCGAAAAGGCCCGCGCAAGCGGGCCTTTTCCATGCAGCGTCCTTGCGGGCGCAGCCTGGGTCAGCGCAGCACCACGCGGCCGTTGACCACGCGCACGTAGGTGTTCTCGCGGATGCCGCCGAGATCCTTCTGGTTGACCATGATCACGCGGCCGTCGTCCATCCGTACCTGGATGTCGTACGAGTCGCCGGTGACGTTCTGCTGGATCTTGTTGCCGGCCAAGGCGCCGGCCGCCGCGCCAGCGGCCGCGGAGATGTTCTGGTTGCCCTTGCTGCCACCGGTGTGGCTGGAGATTTCATGGCCGGCCACGGCGCCGACGATGCCGCCGAGGATCGCGCCGGTAGCGGAGGGCGCGGTACGGCCCGAAGCCACCGTATCGATGCGGGTGACGATGCCGCAGTCGGCGCAGCGGGCGTTGTTGTAGCCGCCGCTGCTGTAACCGCCGTTGTTGTAGCCGCCACCGCCGCTGTAACCCGGGGAAGTGGCGCAGCCGGCCAGGGCCAGGCTGGCGATGGCGCCCGCAGCGATCAACTGGATCTTCATGGTGATTCTCCTTGCCAGATGGGTAGCGGGTATGACCATACCCGGCACGGTGAATCCTCCCTTTTCGCGCGTGAATGGCGGGCCAACCACGCGTGAAACGGAAGTCGATTCACCTGAAATCCTGGTGGCAGGCCTTGCAGTCGTTTCCAAGCTGTTCAGTGACCGCTGCCAGCGCGGTGCAATCGGCCGGCGGCGAGGCCAGCGCGTCGTTCAAGGTGGCGCGGAAGCGGCTGGCGTGCTGCTGGAAACGGGTGTCGTCGCGCAGGCCCGGGAAGGCCAGGTCCAGGTCGTTGGTCAGCGAGCGCAGGGTCTGCAGGCGCGGGGTGGAGTCGTTGACGCTGCAGCGGTTCTGCTTGCGGCTGTCGCCCAGCAGCTGTGCCTGGCGCGCCATGACGTTCATCAGGCTGTGCGGGAACGGATCCTGCCGGGCCTGGAGGGCGCGCATCGCCATGACGGTGACGACGATGCCGACCAGCAGGCCGGCGATCAGCACGAACAGGTAACGGGATGCGTTGGACTGGGTACGGCTGGGTTCGGTCATGGCCCGGGCTCCTTGGGGATGCGTCGATGGTACGACGCACGGCGCGTTTCCGGCCACGGTTAAAATGCGCGCATGAAAGAACAAGTGCGCGAACGTTTCGCCGGCATCGACCGGCTGTATGGGGCTGGCGCCATCGAGCGGCTGTCCGGCTGCCGGGTGGCCGTGGTGGGCATGGGCGGTGTCGGCTCGTGGGTGGTCGAGGCGCTGGTGCGTTCGGCGGTCGGGCACCTGACCCTGATTGATGCCGACGACATCTGCGTGTCCAACACCAACCGGCAGCTGCCGGCGCTGGCGGGCCAGTATGGGCGGAACAAGGCGGTGGCGATGGCCGAGCGCTGCCGCGCGATCAACCCCGACGCCGAAGTCGAGGCGGTGGAGGCGTTCCTGACCGGCTCCAACATGGCCGAGCTGCTGGATCGCGGTTTCGACCTGGTCGTCGATGCCTGCGACAGCTTCCGGGTGAAGGTCGAGACCATCGCCTGGTGCCGCCGCCGCAAGCTGCCGCTGATCACCGTGGGCGCGGCCGGCGGGCGTACCGACCCGACCCTGGTGCGGGTGCGCGATGTGTCACGGACCGAACACGATGCGATGCTGGCGCTGATCCGCCGGAAGCTGCGCGGCGAGTTCAATTTCCCCAAGAACTCGCAACGCTATTTCGGCGTGCCCGCGGTGTATTCGCTGGAGAACGTGAAGTATCCGCAGGCCGATGGCAGCGTCTGCGGGCTGCGGCCCAACCTTGGCGCCGATGCGGCGCTCAAGCTCGATTGCGGCGCCGGCCTGGGCGCGGCGACCCATATCACCGGCGCATTCGCCTTCGCCGCGGTCGGCAAGGCGCTTGAAATGCTGCTCAAGCCCAAGGTGCGCTGAGGGCTCCTTCCAGGGGAGTGATTTCAGTCGCGACCGGGCTTTCCCGTCATGGCCCCTCGCACGCTGCGTGCGCTGGCGCATGGGTCCATCGCGGCTGAAACCGCTCCTAGTGGGGCGCCGAAACCGGCAGGTTGAACAGGCGTCGTGCGTTCGCGGTGGTCTGCGAAGCGATCTCCTCCACGGCCTGTCCGCGCAGCGTGGCGACGGCCGCGGCGATGGCGGCAAGGCGCGCAGGTTCGTTGCGCTGGCCGCGGATGTCCGCATCGGGCTGGTCCGGCGCATCGGTTTCCAGCAGCAGGAACTCCAGTGGCATCGTCGCCACCAGCGTGCGCAGGCGGTTGGCGCGCGGGTAGGTGACCGGCCCGCCCATCCCGATCAGGAAGCCCATGTCCCACAGTTGCCGGGCCTGTTCCGGGCTGCCGGAGAAGCTGTGGATGACGCCGCGCAGGCCGCCGATGCGGCGCAGGGTCTGGATCACGTCCTCCACCGCGCGGCGGGCGTGCACGATCACCGGCAGTTCGAATTCGCGGGCCAGCTGCAGCTGCTTTTCGAAGTAGTGGCGCTGTGCGGTGGCGTCCAGGCCGTCCACGAAAAAATCCAGTCCGCATTCGCCGACGGCGCAGGGCTTTCCATGCTCCAGCCAGGTCCGCAGTTCGTCCAGGTGCGCGGGGCGGTGTTCGGCCAGGAACATCGGGTGCAGGCCATAGGCGGGGTGCAGCGCAGCATCGCTCGCGCAGGCCTGGCGCAGTGCCGGCCAGCTTGCCGCGGTTATCGCCGGAACCACCATCGCGGCCACGCCTGCCGCCCTGGCGCGGGCGAGCATCGCGTCACGGTCGCCATCGAATTCCGGCGCATCCAGGTGGCAGTGGCTGTCTACCAGGTGCATGGCTCAACGCTTGCGCGGAAGCGCGGGAGGCTCGGCTCCGGCAACCGGATCCTTGCGGCGCTTCCAGTTGGCCAGCAGCAGGGTGCCCATGCCGAACAGGATCTCGTCGATGAAGGGGACCGGGTCGGGCAGGAGCATGCTCAGCACGAACAGGGTGGCCGTGATCTTGAACAGCGTCGGGTAGCGCAGCTTGCGCGCCCATTCCATGAAGGGCAGCAGCATGGGGCTGGACATGGCGGAATCCTGGAAGCGGTGGTGGAGCGGGAAGTCCAATATTGCGACAGCCGGCCGGATTTTCATGAGGGGAACGGTGCGATGGATGCCTCCGTTCAGGTTTATCGTGCTGGAATTGCCCCCAGGTCAACAGGCGGGCGTCCCGCTGGGAGCAGACGATGAAGAGCAATACGACCACCGTTCTGGTAGCTGCCGGCGCCCTGCTGGTGGGAGGCATCGCCACCGCAGCGTTCATGAGCGCCCGCGACAAGGCGGCGCCCCTGCCGGCGATGCAGGCCGAGCAGCCGGTGCTGGACACCACGCCGCTGGCCGATGATGCCGCGGCCGGCAACGCGCTCGCCCCGCACGAACCGGCGCTGGAATACGCCGACGTGCTCAAGGTCGAGCCGGTCAGCCGCAGCGAGCCTGCTTACGCCACCGTGATCGGCACCGAGCCGGTTCGCGAAACCTCCACCACGACGGTGCCGCACGAGGTGTGCGAAGACGTGGTTGTGCAGGAGCGCCTGCCCGAGCGCGACGGCAACGTCGGTGGCACGGTCGCCGGCGCGGTCATCGGTGGCCTGCTGGGCAACCAGGTGGGCAAGGGCAACGGCCGCAAGGCGGCGACCGCCGCGGGTGCCGTGGCCGGTGGCGTGATCGGCAACCAGGTCGACAAGCGCCATGTCGGCGGCCGCGTCGTGCAGCGTACCGAGCGCCAGTGCCATACCGAGCAGACCGCTTCGGAGTCGTCGCGCGTCACCGGCTACAACGTCACCTACCGCAAGGCCGACGGCAGCACCGGCACCATGCGCATGGACAAGCAGCCGGGCAACCGTGTCGCCCTCGGCAACGCCAGCCGGACCGTCGGTTACGACGTCACCTACCGCTTCAACGGGCAGGAAAAGAAGGTGCGCATGGACGACAAGCCGGCCAGCGATCGCCTGCCGGTCATCGATGGCCAGGTAGTGACGCAGACCGCGGCGATGGACACGGCATCCAGCCGACGCTGAGCCCTCGCCGGAAGGGGTGACCTTCCCGCCTGCAGTCGTTCCAGACAACGCCCCGCACTCGGGGCGTTGTCTTTTTGCGGGTGCCGGAACTACGGGTGTGTCGTTGCTGGCAACCAGGTCGGGGTGGGGTGCCGGCGGTGCGCATGAGGGTGGCGCCTGTAAAAAAGCCAGGCCCCGGATTCCCGGGGCCTGGCCTCGATCCGTTTTTCGCGTTGCGTACCGGCGTCAGGAAGCGGCCTTGCTCTTGGCCAGGCGCAGCCAGGTGTCGACCACGGTGTCCGGGTTCAGCGACACCGACTCGATGCCTTCCTGCATCAGCCACTCGGCCAGATCCGGGTGGTCGGACGGGCCCTGGCCGCAGATGCCGACATACTTGCCCTTGGCGCGGGCGGCCTTGATCGCCATCGAAAGCAGCTTCTTCACCGCCGGATTCCGTTCGTCGAACAGGTGCGCCACGATCGACGAGTCGCGGTCCAAGCCGAGGCTGAGCTGGGTCAGGTCGTTGGAGCCGATCGAGAAGCCGTCGAAGATCTCCAGGAATTCATCGGCGAGCAGCGCGTTGGACGGCACTTCGCACATCATGATGATCTTCAGGCCGTTCTCGCCCTGCTTCAGGCCGTTCTGCTCCAGCACCTCGACGACCTTGCGGCCTTCTTCCAGCGTGCGCACGAACGGGATCATGACCCACAGGTTGTCCAGGCCCATTTCGTTGCGCACGCGCAGCACGGCCTTGCATTCCAGCGCGAAGGCGGCCGAGAAGCTCGGATCGACGTAACGGCTGGCGCCGCGGAAGCCGATCATCGGGTTCTCTTCGTGCGGCTCGTAGCTGCTGCCGCCGATCAGGTTGGCGTACTCGTTGGACTTGAAGTCAGACAGGCGCACGATCACCGGGTTCGGCGCAACCGAGGCGGTGAGGGTGGCGATGCCTTCGGCCAGGCGGTCCACATAGAAGCTGACCGGGTCGCCGTAGCCGGCGATCTTCTCGTCGATCTTCTTCCTGGTCGCCGCATCCTGGCGGTCGTATTCCAGCAGCGCGTTCGGGTGGATGCCGATGTGGCTGGCGATGATCATTTCCAGGCGGGCCAGGCCGATGCCGGCGTTCGGCAGCTGGCCGAAGTCGAAGGCACGTTCCGGGTTGGCCACGTTCATCATGATCTTCAGCGGCGCCGGGGGCATGTTGCCCAGATCGGTGGTGGTGCGCTCGAAGTCGAGCTTGCCTTCGTAGATGAAGCCGGTATCGCCTTCAGCGCAGCTGACGGTGACCTGCTGGCCATCTTCGATGACTTTGGTGGCGTTGCCCGAACCGACCACGGCCGGCACGCCCAGTTCGCGCGCGATGATCGCGGCGTGGCAGGTGCGGCCGCCACGGTTGGTGACGATGGCCGAGGCGCGCTTCATCACCGGCTCCCAGTCGGGGTCGGTCATGTCGGCGATCAGCACGTCGCCGGGCTGCACGCGGTTCATGTCGTCCAGCGTCTTGACCACGCGGGCGGTGCCCGAGCCGATCTTGGCGCCGACGGCACGGCCTTCGGCCAGCACCTTGCCGCCCTTTCCGGTCAGCGCGAAGCGCTCGATCTGGGTGGCGTGGCTGCGCGATTTCACCGTCTCCGGGCGCGCCTGCACGATGAACAGCTTGCCGCTTACGCCGTCCTTCGCCCATTCGATGTCCATCGGGCGGCCGTAGTGCTTCTCGATGGTCAGCGCCTGGCGCGACAGCTCGGCCACGTCTTCGTCGCTGATCGAGAAGGTGTTGCGCAGCTCGGCCGGGGTGTCCTCGATCCTGACGCGTTCGCCGGGGACGTCCGAATACACCATGCGGATCGCCTTGCTGCCGAGCGAGCGGCGCAGGATCGCCGGCTTGCCGGCCTGCAGGGTGGGCTTGTAGACGTAGTACTCGTCCGGGTTGACCGCGCCCTGCACGACCATCTCGCCCAGGCCGAAGGAGGAGGTGACGAAGACCACGTCACGGAAGCCCGATTCGGTGTCCAGGGTGAACAGCACGCCCGAGGAACCCACGCCGGAGCGCACCATCAGCTGCACGCCGGCGGACAGGAACACGTCCTCGTGCTTGAAACCGTGGTGCACGCGGTAGGCGATGGCGCGGTCGTTGTACAGGGAGGCGAATACTTCCTTGACCTTGCGCACGACGTCGTCGGCGCCGGTGACGTTGAGGAAGGTTTCCTGCTGGCCGGCGAAGGAGGCATCGGGCAGGTCCTCGGCGGTGGCCGAGGAGCGCACCGCCACGGCCACTTCGCCGCCGCCGTTGTCGGCGCTCAGCTTGGCGTAGGCGTCGCGGATGTCCTTGTCCAGCGCCGGCTGCAGCGGGGCGTCGATCACCCAGCCGCGGATCTCGCCGCCGGCGGCGGTCAGCGCGTTGACATCCTCGACGTCCAGCGTCGCCAGCCGGTCGAAGATGCGCTTGGACAGGTCGTTGTGGGCGATGAAATCCTTGAACGCTTCGGCGGTGGTGGCATAGCCGCCGGGCACCGAGACTCCCAGGCCGGCAAGGTTGCCGATCATCTCGCCGAGCGAGGAATTCTTGCCACCCACGCGGGCCAGGTCGGCCAGGCGCAGCTCATGCAACCACAGGATGTTCTCGTTCAAGCGCGATGCTCCGTTGAGGCCATCGCCCGAGGCGGGCTGGGATGGCCACGTCCGTAGGAAGAAGCCAATATGATGCAGTGCACACCTAAGCGGCACAAGCTTGTGACATTACTTTGTCTTGTGCTTGTCTTTCCCGGGACAGGGGCGGGTCACCCGGCCGGCCCCGGCACCCTCAATCCTCCAAGGAGTCCTGCATGACGGCGATCCGCCCGGTGTTCTATGTCTCGGACGGTACCGGCATTACTGCCGAGACCGTGGGCCACAGCCTGTTGACGCAGTTCTCAGGCTTCAGTTTCGTGACCGATCGCATGTCGTTCGTGGACGATGCGGACAAGGCACGTGAGGCCGCGCTTCGCATCCGTGCCGCGGGGGAGCGCTACCAGGTGCGGCCTATCGTGGTCAGTTCCTGCGTGGATTCGGCACTGGGCAGGATCCTGGAGGACGAGAGCGGGGCGCTGGTGCTGGATGTGTTCGTGCCTTTCATCGGCCCGCTGGAACAGGAACTGGATGCGGCCCGTCATTCGAAGATCGGCCAGGCCCACGGCATGGTGGATTTCGACACTTACCACCGCCGCATCAACGCCATGAACTTCGCTCTCAGCCACGACGACGGCATCGCGGTGAACTACGACGAGGCCGACGTGGTGCTGGTGGCGGTGTCCCGCGCCGGCAAGACCCCGACCTGCATCTACCTGGCGCTGCACTACGGCATCCGCGCGGCCAACTACCCGTTGACCGAGGAGGATCTGGAGAGCGACCGCCTGCCGCCGCGCCTGCGTCCGTACCGCAACAAGCTGTTCGGCCTGACCATCGACCCGGAGCGGCTGCAGCAGATCCGCCAGGAGCGCCGGCCGAACTCCCGCTATGCCAGCGCCGAGGTCTGCCGCCGCGAAGTGGCCGCGGCCGAAACCATGTTCAGGATGGAGCGCATCCCGACCCTGAGCACCACGCATACCTCGATCGAGGAGATTTCCAGCAAGGTGCTGGGCACGCTGGGGCTGCAGCGGGAGATGTTCTGAAGCCGCGCCGCATGCCGGCGCGATGCCGGCCGTGTACGATCAGGCCATGACACAGGCTCTTTCCCGCGTCGATCGCATTCCCCGGCTCAGCCGCCTCGGCTGGCTGATGGGGTTGTACGCGGAGAACTACCTGCACCTGGTGCGGTTGTTCGCGCCGGACCATCTCCACGAGGGGCGTTACGCCTCGTCCATCGGCGACGGGCTGGACCTGTACCTGGACGTGATCGAATGCCATCGCTATACGGTCGAGCTGCGCATGACCTACGGCATCCTCGATCCGCTGACCGGTGAGCCCGACCCGTCGGCCTACGTGCGCCTGTACCGCGACGCGCAGCAGGTGGAGACCACGCACTGCTATGTCGGACGGCGCTGGCAGGACGTGATGGGGATGTACCCGCCGGCCGACGAACTGGTCAGCCACCGCCTGCGCATGAACACCTTCCTCGGCAAGTGGCTGGAATACCTGGCCGAGCGCGGGCATGGCGTGGCGACCCTGCATCGCATCCGCGACGCGGTGGCGCCCGGCCCGGCTTCGCTGCCGCTGGAGCACTGAGAAGGCGCGGGCGATCGGTCATACTGCGCGCTTTCGCCGCTCAGCCCCGATTCCGATGCCCTACACGCCGATTCTCGCCACCCTGGGTTACGTGCTGTCCAAGGACGGTACCCAGGCCCTGATGATCCATCGCAATACCCGTCCCGGCGACCTGCACCTGGGCAAGTACAACGGGCTGGGCGGCAAGATGGAGCTGGACGAGGACGCACTTGCCTGCATGCACCGTGAGATCCGCGAGGAAGCCGGCATCGAATGCGGTACCACGCGACTGCGCGGCACCATCAGCTGGCCGGGCTTCGGCAAGCAGGGCGAGGACTGGTTCGCCTTCGTATTCGTGATCGAGGACTGGACCGGTACGCCGCTGCAGTCGAATCCGGAAGGCACGCTGGAGTGGGTGCCGGTGGACCAGCTCGAATCGCTGCCGCTGTGGGAGGGCGACCGGCATTTCCTGCCGCTAGTGTTCGACGCCGATCCCCGGCCTTTCCACGGGGTGATGCCATACCGCGACGGGCGCATGCAGTCGTGGAGCTACACGCGGTTGTAGGCGGGCGCACAGGGCGCCGATGCCCAGCTCCGGGCGGCCTGCGTGCGAGGCTCGCACTGCCTCTCGCAGCCGCACGCATGCCGTGCGCATGCGAAATGGCGGTATTCACGGCAATCGCGCTAGGCTGGGACGGCCATGATCCGGAAACCCTAGATGAAACGTCATTTCTCCATGCTGCGCGAGTTCCGGCTCGCCGACTGGTTCACCCTGGGCAACGCGTTCTGCGGGACCGGCGCGGTGTTCGCCGCGATGCGTTTCCTGCAGGACGGCCAGCGCGGTTTCCTGCTGTTCGGCATGGCGCTGATTCCGCTGGCATTCGTGTTCGACGCGCTGGATGGGCGGATCGCCCGCTGGCGGCAGTCCTCCTCGACCCTGGGGCGCGAACTGGATTCGCTGGCCGACGTGATCTCCTTCGGCGTCGCACCTGCGGCGCTGGCATACGCCTGCGGCATGCAGGGCGGGTGGGACTGGCTGGTACTGAGCTACTTCGTCTGCTGCGGGGTGAGCCGGCTGGCGCGCTACAACGTCACCGCCGAGGAAATAGCCGGCGATTCGGACAAGGTTCCCTACTTCGAGGGAACGCCGATCCCCACCAGCCTGGCGCTGGTGATCCTGCTGGCGGTGGCCGCCCATTTCGAGGCGATCGGCGCGACTCTTTGGGGGGGCGTCTGGCAACTGGGGCCCTGGCAGCTGCATCCGCTGGTGCTGCTGTTCGCGCTGTCCGGTTCGCTGATGATCAGCAAGACCCTGCATATTCCCAAGCCCTGACCGCCGGAACGCGGCCGCGTTGCTATCATCGTCGCGACGACGGCGAAGCAGGGCGATGGCAGTGGCGGACGACAACGACAGCGCGGGTTTCGACGCCGGCCTGAAACGCTCATGGGAGGCATGGCTGCAGGCCATGGGCCAGGGAGACGGCATGTCCTCCGGTGCCTTTCCCTGGCGGGAAGGCATCGAGCAGTGGACCCGGCTGGTCGGTGCCGATGCCGCGCCGCAGGTACAGGAGCTTGGCGCCCGCTTCCAGCAGCAGGCCGGCGACTGGCTGGGCATGATGCAGCAGGTCGCGGCCCGGTTCGCTGGCCGCGACAGCAGTGCCGGCGAGGTCGCCGGCGCCTGGCGCGAAGCCGTGGAGGGGCAGGGCGATGCCATGGTGCGCTGGATGCTCGACGCGGCCCGTGGTGGCAACGCACTGGGCGACCAGCCCTGGGTACGCAACTTCGTCCACGCGCTGCAGTCCGGTTTCGGCGAGGCGGACTGGTTGAACGCACCGGCCTTCGGTCCGGCACGCGAGCACCAGGCGCGCTGGCAGGCGTTGCTGCGGGCGCAGCGCGAGCACCAGGCGCGCATGGAGGCCTATGTCGCGTCGATCCGCGGCGTGCTGGACGATGCGTTCCGGCGCTTCGAGGCGAAGCTGGCCGAGCATGAGGCGCCGGGCAGCCAGCTGACCAGCGCCCGCGCGATGTTCGACCTGTGGATCGATGCGGCCGAGGAGGCCTATGCCACGGTGGCCATGTCCGAGGATTTCCAGCGCATCTATGCGGATCTGGCCAATACCCAGATGCGCCTGCGCGCGGCGACCCGGCAGGAGCTGGAGCGCGCCTGTGAAATGATGGGTGTGCCGACGCGCACCGAGATGGATGTGGCCCATCGCCGCATCGCCGAACTGGAACGCTGGATGCGGCGCATGGCCGCCGGCCAGGCCGAACGCCAGGCCGAACCCGCTCCTGCGCGGGCAAAGCCGGCCGGCGATCCCGCGAAAAAGACGAAGCCGGCTTCCGCGGCGAAAGCGAAGCCGGCTACCAGGCCGGGCAAGAGCATCGCGAAGAAGCGCGCATCGCGCCCCGCCGCCGCCCCGCGCCGCGGAGGCAAGGCATGAAGGGTCCGCTGGGTTTCGGCATGGACGATCTGCTGCAGGAAGCCCTGCAGCTGCAACGCAAGCTTGCCGACGGGCTGAAGCTGCTGCCGGACGTGGAGGATGTCGGCTACGGCGCCACCGCGCGCGAGGAAGTCTGGAGCGACGGCAAGGTCAAGCTGTACCGCTTTATCGGCGCGCAGCCGCCGTCGGGGCAGCCGCCGCTGCTGATCGTCTATGCGCTGGTCAACCGGCCCTACATGGTGGACCTGCAGGACGGCCGCTCGCTGGTGCAGAAACTGCTGGCCGCCGGCCAGGACGTATATGTGCTGGACTGGGGCTATCCCGACCGCTCCGAGCGTTTCCTGACGCTGGAGGATTACCTGCTGCGCTACGTCGACGGCGCCGTCGATCACCTGCGGGCCCAGCATGGCGGGCCGGTGAATCTGCTCGGCATCTGCCAGGGCGGCGTGTTCTCGTTGTGCTACGCCGCGCTGCGTCCGCACAAGGTGCGCAACCTGGTCACCATGGTCGCGCCGGTGGATTTCCACACCCCGGACAACATGCTCTCGCACTGGGCGCGGCACGTGGACGTGGACCTGTTCGTCGATACGCTGGGCAATGTCCCGGCCGACCTGATGAATGCCAGCTACCTGATGCTCAAGCCGTTCCGGCTCAACGTGCAGAAATACGTGGGGCTGGTGGACATCCTCGACGACAGGCAGGCGCTGGAGGATTTCCTGCGCATGGAAAAGTGGATCTTCGATTCGCCGGACCTGGCGGGGGAGGCGTTCCGCGAGTTCGTCAAGCAGTTCTACCAGGGAAACGGCCTCATGCGCGGCAGCATCCGCATCGGCGACGAGGCGGTGGACCTGGCGCAACTGCGGATGCCGGTACTCAACATCTATGCCGAGCAGGATCATCTGGTGCCGCCGGCGGCCTCGCAGGCGCTGTGTGGAAAGACAGGCACCACCGACTATACGGAGCTGGGTTTCCGCGGCGGCCACATCGGCATCTATGTCTCGGCGCGGGCGCAACGTGAAGTCCCGAGCGCCATCCACGACTGGCTGAGCAGGCGCGCATGAGGCATCGCATCCCCGTTGCGGCGCTCTTGGTCCTGGCCGTGGTTTCCGCCACGGCCGATGCCGCGCCAGGTGCTGCGGCCCAGCGCGAGATCGACGGGTTGATGCAGGCGCTCGAGGATTCGGGTTGCCGCTTCCAGCGCAACGGCACCTGGTATCCGGCCAGCGATGCGCGCAGCCACCTGCAGCGCAAGTACGACTACCTGCTCAAGCGCGACCTGGCCGACACCGCCGAGCAGTTCATCGAGCGCGCTGCCAGCCGCAGCAGCATCAGCGGCAAGCCCTACCGGGTATCGTGCCCCGGGCATGCCGAACAGGATTCGGCGCCCTGGTTCCAGCAGCAGCTCGTGCGGCTGCGCGGCCACTGACGACTCTCGCGCAAGGCGTTCTGGTGACGGGGCAGGAGCATGCGTGAATCCGCCGCGGCGTGGGGCCTTCAACTGGCGCGTGCATTGGGTGCGCTCTGGACGTCGCCCAACACCCTGGTCGGCCTGCTGGCCGGGGTGGCGGGCATGGCGGCCGGCGCAAGGCCGCATTGGAATCGGCGCGACTGCGCGCTGGTATTCCACCGTTGGCCATGGGGACCAGGCGGCGCGATCACGTTGGGCATGGTGATCCTGCACACCGGCGATACGCTGGACGTGTCCTGCACGACCTACGAACATCGCGCCGGTCGCTGCGAGCATCCAAGGGTCCGCCTCGGCGACCATGAGCGCGCGCACGTGTTCCAGTACATGGTGCTGGGGCCGCTGTTCCTTCCGGTCTACCTGCTGTGCGGTGGCGTCAGCGTCCGCAATCCCTTCGAGCGTGCGGCCGACCGCTATGCGATGCACGGGCGCGGCTGGTGGCCGGGCCGTTCCTGAATCGAGCCGGCGCAGGCCCGGGTCTTGAAAGCGCAACCGGCCGGTCATGGCGCCTCAACCTTTTTTGTACATCCTGGTAACGCCTGCCCACCTAGAGTGGGCTCGTTACAAACGCAACAGGAGTACCGGTCACCATGGCAGTCGTTCTTTATATCGGTGGCAGCAAGGATGGCAAGAAGGGCGTGGTGCCCTATGGTTTCAGCAAGACCCGCATGGATACCGACGATGGTCCGGAAATCTATGTGGAACGGGTGATGGATGTAAGCGGCAAGGGCCGGATGCGGGTGATGGTGCTGGAAACACTGCGCGACGACATCGCGTTCCAGCGGCTGAACCGGCACCTGGGATAGAAGGCGGGGAGCCCGGCCCGCGGCTGCGCAGAGCAATCCCGGGGCGGGCTGTCAATGGGTTTCCCCTCCCGGGACGCGCTGCCAGAATGCAGGCTTCCCGAGTAGCGGTAGTCCCTGGAATCCATGCAAGACAGCAAGCTCGCGCAGCAGATCGCGCAGACCATCGCCGAAGAGATCGGCGCACAGCCCGCACAGGCCAAGGCCGCGATCGCGCTGCTGGACGAAGGCGCCAGCGTTCCGTTCATCGCCCGCTACCGCAAGGAAGTCACCGGCGGGCTGGACGACACCCAGCTGCGCAATCTGGAAGTCCGCCTGACCTATCTGCGCGAGCTGGAAGACCGGCGCGCCGCGGTGCTGGCCAGCATCGCCGAGCAGGGCAAGCTGAGCGACGAGCTGCGCAACGACATCCTGGCTGCCGACACCAAGTCGCGCCTGGAAGACCTGTACCTGCCGTACAAGCCCAAGCGCCGCACCCGCGCGCAGATCGCCCGCGAAGCCGGGCTGGAGCCGCTGGCCGATGGCCTGCTCGCCGATCCCACGCAGGATCCCCAGGCCTTCGCCGCGGGCTTCGTCGATACGGACAAGGGCGTGGCCGATGCCAAGGCCGCGCTGGAAGGCGCGCGGGCGATCCTGATGGAGCGCTGGGGCGAAGACGCGGCACTGGTCGGCGAACTGCGCCAGTGGCTGGGCGAGGTCGGCGTGATCCGCGCCCGTGTCGCCGAGGGCAAGGAAACCGAGGGCGCCAAATACCGCGACTACTTCGAGCACGCCGAGCCGCTGGCGAAGATTCCCTCGCACCGCCTGCTGGCGTTGTTCCGCGCGCGCCGCGAGGAAATCCTGTTCCTCGAGCTGGACCCGGGCAATGAAGCCGAGACCGGCCACCAGTACGCCGAAGGCCGCGTGGCATGGAAGGCGGGCATCGCCGACCAGGGGCGTGCGGCGGACCGTTGGCTGCTCGATGCCTGCCGCCTGACCTGGCGTGCCAAGCTGCACATGCACCTGCTGCTGGACCTGTTCAACCACGCCCGCGAGAAGGCCGAGGCCGAGGCCATCGCCGTGTTCGGCGACAACCTCAAGGACCTGCTGCTGGCCGCGCCGGCCGGCCCGAAGGCCGTGCTCGGTCTGGACCCGGGCATCCGCACCGGCTGCAAGATCGCCGTGGTCGATGCCACCGGCAAGCTGCTGGCCACCGAGACGATCTATCCGCATGAGCCCCGGCGCCAGTGGGAACAGTCGCTGCAGACCCTCAGGCATCTGTGCGCCAAGCATGACGTCGAGCTGATCGCCATCGGCAACGGTACCGCCAGCCGCGAGACCGACAAGCTGGCCGGCGAGGTCCTCAAGGCCTGCAACAACCCGAAACTGCAGAAGGTCGTGGTCAGCGAAGCCGGCGCGTCGGTGTACTCGGCATCGGAGTTCGCGGCCAGGGAATTCCCGGGTCTGGACGTGTCGCTGCGTGGCGCGGTGTCGATCGCGCGACGCCTGCAGGACCCGCTGGCGGAGCTGGTCAAGATCGAACCCAAGGCGATCGGTGTCGGCCAGTACCAGCATGACGTCGACCAGTTCCGCCTGGCCAAGGCGCTGGACGCGCGCGTGGAGGACTGCGTCAACGCGGTGGGCGTATTCGTCAACACCGCATCGGCCGCCCTGCTGTCGCGCGTGTCGGGCCTGTCGTCGACCGTGGCCGAGAACATCGTCCGCCACCGCGACGAGAACGGGCCGTTCAAACGCCGCCGCGACCTGCTCAAGGTGCCGCGCCTGGGCGACAAGACGTTTGAACAGTGCGCCGGCTTCCTGCGCATCGCCGATGGCGACGAGCCGCTGGACGCCTCGGCCGTGCACCCCGAAGCCTATCCAGTAGTGGAGCGCATCGTCGCCGCGGCGCAGCGGCCGATCAAGACGCTGCTCGGCGACGGCGGCTACCTGCGCGGCCTGAAGGCCGAGCAGTTCACCGACGAGACGTTCGGCGTGCCGACGGTACGCGACATCCTGAAGGAACTGGAAAAGCCCGGCCGCGACCCGCGTCCCGAGTTCAAGGCGGCGCGCTTCGCTGACGGCGTTGAGGACATCAAGGACCTGCGCGAAGGCATGGTGCTGGAAGGCGTGGTCAGCAACGTGGCCGCCTTCGGCGCGTTCGTCGACATCGGCGTGCACCAGGATGGGCTGATCCACATCTCCGCGCTGTCTGACACTTTCGTCAAGGACCCGCGCGACGTGGTCAAGGCCGGCGACATCATCAAGGTGAAGGTGCTGGAGGTCGACGTCGCCCGCAAGCGCATCGCGCTGACCCGCCGGCTGGACGACAGTCCGGCGCCCGCCAAACGACCGGACAAGGGCGCGGGGCAGGGTCATCCTGTCCGGCGCGATGGCGGCCGCGGCGAACCGTCGCGGGGCGCACGTCCAGGCAGCTCGGCGCCGCCGGCGGACAATGCCCTGGCCGAAGCGTTCGCGCGCGCGCGCCGCAGTTGATGCGCTGACCTCCCCATGCAGACGAAAGGAAGGCCCCGGTATCCGGGGCCTTCTTTTTCTTCGGCAAGGTGGGGCGCCGGCATTCGGCCGTGGCGATGGATGCAAAAAGGCCAAGCATCGCTGCCTGGCCTTTGCTGTGCTGGTGCCGAAGGTGGGACTCGAACCCACACGCTTTTAAGGGCGGCGGATTTTGAGTCCGCTGCGTCTACCGATTCCGCCACTTCGGCTGGCAGGGGCGCAAGTATAGCGGACGGCTTTATGGTTGGGCAGGGATTTGCGGGTATTTTTCGCAAAGTGCCGGACGGCGCCGGTGGCTATACTCAAGTCATCCGGGATCAGGGGATTGCGATGGGTTTGCTGCACTCCGTGCGGGTGGTGATCGTGGAGAACGACGACTTGAATGCAACGCTGCTGCAGTTGCAGCTCGAGCGCGAAGGGCTGCAGGTTGTCGGTGTCGCGGACACCGTGCAGTCTGCCTTGGGCATGATCGATGAGCTGCGTCCGCAGCTCGCCTTCCTCGACTTCTGCCTGGCCGACAACGAGGACAGCACGCCGGTTGCGGAAGTGCTGGTCGGGCGCGGGATTCCTTTCCTCGTCGCGACCGGGATGGAGGCCGGGCGGTTGCCTGCGATCTTCGATGCGGGCGTGAAGCTGGCCAAACCCTACACGGGAAGCGATCTGCGCGGGGCCCTGTCCAGGGTGCTGCAGCCATAGGGAAGTGGCGGCGGTGCAGGCCTGCGTTCTTCCAGGCAACAAAAAAGCCCTGCCTGGGCAGAGCTTCCTTGAATTGGCGTCCCCACGGGGATTCGAACCCCGGTCGCCACCGTGAAAGGGTGATGTCCTAGGCCTCTAGACGATGGGGACGCGAAACTTCATCAAGTTTTTTTCGACTATCCGAACGGCCTA
Source organism: Stenotrophomonas nitritireducens (assembly GCF_001431425.1). GTDB lineage: Bacteria > Pseudomonadota > Gammaproteobacteria > Xanthomonadales > Xanthomonadaceae > Stenotrophomonas > Stenotrophomonas nitritireducens. The sequence continues at coordinate 143,911 of NZ_LDJG01000003.1, read as the reverse complement.
ATGTCCGGATTTGGTGGAGCCAAGCGGGATCGAACCGCTGACCTCCTGCATGCCATGCAGGCGCTCTCCCAGCTGAGCTATGGCCCCGTATCCAAATTTTCGAGCGCGGAATAATACCGGACTCTTCGTCGGAGTGGAAGCTTTTTCTTCTTCCTCATTGCCTGTTGGGCAGGCAGCTTCTCCAACAAAAAAGACCCTGCAAAATCTGGGTCTTTGTTTTCGATGAATGGCGTCCCCACGGGGATTCGAACCCCGGTCGCCACCGTGAAAGGGTGATGTCCTAGGCCTCTAGACGATGGGGACGCGAAACTTCATCAAGTTTTTTCGACTATCCGAACGGCCTAATGTCCGGATTTGGTGGAGCCAAGCGGGATCGAACCGCTGACCTCCTGCATGCCATGCAGGCGCTCTCCCAGCTGAGCTATGGCCCCGTTGTTGCCGAGAAAGAAATGATAGCCCGGCTTTTCGGGCCGAGCAAGCCATTTGTGAAAAAAAATCTTCACACGCCTGCTGCTGCCTCTGCAGACCTGGATGCACGGCATTTTCCGGCAGGGTTGCACCGGCTTCTCCGATGGTTCGGCTCACTCACTTCCTCCAATGTTGGACCTCATACCGTGGAGCCGGGTGGTCCGGATGATGAAGGTTCTCGATCTCTTTCTTCTGCTTGCGGCTGGTGTGCCGACGCCCCAGCAGACGCAGGTGTTCAAGTGCATGGAGCAGGGACAGGCGTCCTATCAATCGATGCCCTGCGATGGTGCAGCGCTGAAGATGTGGAGTGTGCTTCCGCAGGCATCGATCGAGCCTGGGGCGACGGCGGGAGTACGAAAACCGGTACGTGCCGGACGCAGGGCTGGTCATTCCGGCGCGGGTTCCGGCCGGAGTGCCCGGCGCCCCGGGGGCGATGCCTGTACCAAGGCCAGGCAGGGCAGGGATGCGGCCTATCGCGCGGCGGGCCTGAAGCGGGGATTCGCCCTGTCCAGCTACTGGGACAATCGCGTCCACGACGCCTGCCGGTGACCGCGGATGCTGGCATCGCGGATGGGAGTGGGACGATGGAATGCTGGATCGCCTGGACCAGCGTTGGGGAAAAGACACCCGGTGCCATGCACAGTCCCATGCCATCAGCAGGGAAATGGAGGGGCTGGTGCAGCTTTCCTTCCATTGAAGAGCATCCAGCAGATGGCTGCGGGGGTGGCAATCCGGGCCGACTCCCAGCGCCCTTGCGCACCGCTGGCTTTTCTTGATGCATGCGGCTTGCCGCTTCTGTGTTTCCGTGCAGGTAGATCTTTTCCTACGAGAGGAATCGGCGCGGTATGTCGAGCAGGGGTGGCGATTGGTTTGCGAATTCGTCTTCCGTTTCAGGCGGCAGAGTCGACCCGGATGCAATCGATAAAGTAGTGCAGCGTGGTCAACACAGGCCCGGTCTGCCCCCTCCAACGGTCGCGAGCACCGGGGATTGCCAGGCTGCGGTACGTTCCTGCCGTAACGAGTGGGCCAGCACCAGCGAGTGAACCCGCGCCTCCTGTCGTTGCTCGCGGAAAGCGCCGGCGACTACGCCGACTGGCCCGCTGCACGCGCAGGCCGAAAATGCGACGTAATGGCCCTGTTGGTTCTGGCGGACCGGTCGTGCAGCCCATCCAGACGCGGACTGCGCTGGCACGACCTCGGATCGGTCCCTGTCCAACGCAGCTCGCTGCCGTATCGGCGCAAAGCCAGCAGGACTTCATTGACGTCCTGCCGGTCGATATCGCCGGTTGATTCGATCACCCGGATCCGTGAAGTCGTGCCGTTCTACGGTGCTGAAGTCCGAGGGGGAGGACAACTGCACCGGCTGCACTTTGCTGCCTTCAACTCGCTGACGCCACCCCTCGGAACCATGCGGGACTTCCGCCGGCCATCAGGTCAACAGTTCGCGCCGGATGATTTCTGCGCCTGCGCTGAGGGCAAGCAGCTTGCCTCGGGCGACCCGACGAGCGAGGGGGGCCATGCCGCAGTTGGTGGAAGGATAGAGCTTGTCCGCGTCGACAAACCGAAGGGCGTTCCGCAGTGTGTTTGCCACTTCATCCGGCGTCTCGATGGTGTCGCTGGCCACGTCAATGGCGCCTACCATCACTTTCTTTCCGCGAACCAGCTCGATCAGATCGATCGGCACATGTGAGTTCTGGCACTCCAGTGAAATGATGTCGATGCTGGACTGTTGCAGTTTCGGGAAGGATTCCTCGTACTGGCGCCACTCCGAGCCCAGCGTCTTCTTCCAGTCGGTGTTGGCCTTGATGCCATAGCCGTAGCAGATATGCACGGCGGTCTCGCACTTCAGTCCTTCAACGGCACGTTCCAGGGCGGCAACACCCCAATCATTCACTTCATCGAAGAAGACATTGAACGCGGGTTCGTCGAACTGGATGATGTCAATGCCCGCCGCTTCCAGCTCTTTGGCTTCCTGGTTGAGAATTCCGGCGAACTCCCAGGCCAGCTTTTCGCGGCTCCTGTAGTGGGCGTCGTAGAGCGTGTCGATCATCGTCATCGGGCCAGGCAGGGCCCATTTGATCGGCTGCCTGGTCTGCTGGCGCAGGAACCTGGCATCGTCAACGAAGACCGATTGCGGTCGACTCACCGCACCCACGACCGTCGGCACGCTGGCGTCGTAGCGGTCACGGATGCGTACGGTCTCGCGCTTCTCGAAATCCACGCCCTCAAGGTGTTCGATGAAGGTGGTGACGAAGTGCTGGCGGGTCTGCTCGCCATCGCTGACGATGTCGATGCCGGCCTGCCGTTGTTCGTGCAGCGAAAGACGCAATGCATCCTGCTTGCCTTCAACCAGCTCCTCGTCCTGCAGCTTCCAGGGGGACCAGAGCTTTTCGGGTTGAGCGAGCCAGGACGGCTTGGGCAGGCTGCCGGCGGTTGAAGTGGGCAACAGTTTCTTCATGACGGGTGGTTTCTTGTTCCGGGTGATGGTCAGAGCGCGCAGTTGGCGGCCCACCGCTCAAGCGTCTGGCGGTATGGGGTGATGAAGTTCTCTTCCGTGAATTTTCCTTGCTTGACGGCCAGCTGGCTGCGTTCCTCGCGGTCATAGACGATCTTGGTCAGGGAGTAGTCCTGGTGCTTCAAGCTGGGCTGATAGACGCTCCCGGCGGCCGAGTTGGCGTTGTAGATCTCCGGCCGGTAGATCTTCTGGAAAGTCTCCATCGTGCTGATGGTGCCGATCAGCTCCAGGTCCGTGTAGTCGCCGAGCAGGTCGCCGAAGAAATAGAAGGCCAGCGGCGCAACGCCGTTCGGCGGCATGAAGAAGCGCACCTGCATGCCCATCTTCGCGAAATAGTGATCGGTCGAGGAGAGCTCGTTCTGCAGGTACTCCACGCCCAGCACCGGGTGCTGGTTCGCGGTGCGCAGGTAGATCCTGCTGCTCGATGCGCTGATGCAGATCACCGGCGGCTTCCCGAAATGGGCCTTGTAGGCGTCGGAGCTCACGAAGTGCTTGAACAGCTTGCCGTGCAGGTCGCCGAAATCCTCCGGCGTGCCGAACACCGGCCGGGTGCTGTTGTACGCCGGCAACAGCACGCTGAAGTCGTAGTCACGCACGTAGGAGGAGAAGTTGTTCCCGGCAATGCCCTCGATGCGCGCTCCGGTTCTGCCGTCGACGATGGTGGTCTTCAGTATCTCGATCAGCGGGAAGGCGGCGGCCGCGCCATGGGCGCCCACGTCCATCTCGACGGAGATGATCTCCAGCTCGACGGCATAGCGATCCCCGGTGGGATTGTCCCAGTCGGCGAGGCTGTTGAAGCGGTTGTCGATCATCTTCAACGTATTGCGCAGGTTTTCCTGGCGGCTGATGCCCCTGGCCAGATTGGCGAAGTTGGTGGTCAGGCGGGTGCTGTCCGAGGGCTGGTAGTTTTCATCGAAGCAGATGCGCTTGATGCTGAATTCGAAGTTTTCTTTCATGGCGGCCCGTTACCGTGGGTTCTGCGGGTGGAGTCCGGCACAGCGTCATGCTGATCCGGTGCGCGGGGAGGAGAGGCTTTCAGGCGGCTGCGACGTTCCCGGTGGCGCGGGTTCTTGCGTGACAGGTCAGGTCGAGCACCGGCAAGGCCCGTTCGACCGCCAGCCTGGCGCGTTGGATCAGGTCGTCGTTGCGCAGGCTGTCGCCTGCGAAATCCCTGTCGGTCGCGTATACGCCCAGCGGCAGGGTGCGCGCCTGGAAGAAGCTGAACAGTGGCCTCAGTTGATGGTCGATCATCAGCGCATGGCGCTCGCTGCCGCCGGTGGCAGCGAGCAGGACCGGCATATCGACCAGGGCGTCCTGGTCAATGAAGTCGAAGAAGTGCTTGAACAGCCCGGTGTAGGAGCCACGGTAGACCGGCGTGGCCACTACCAGGACATCGGCCTGTTCGACCGCTGCGAGCTCCCGCTCCACCGTGTCGGGCAATTGGCTGCGCCTGACCGTACCGGCGAGCTGGGGGGCGAGTTGGCCGAGCTCGATCAGGTGGCGTTGGCAGGGGATCTTCGCTGCGATCAGGTCCGATAGATGCTCAGCCAGCGTCGCAGCCCTGGAAGGCCGTTGCAGTCCGCCGGAGACCGCAACGACGCGTAGTGGAAATGGGGGTGTCATTTTCGCCTTTCATGTAGCGGGTTCGTCCGGCAGCCGAGGGGGAATGGATGCCGAAAGTCGATCCTAGCCATGAGGTTCGATGAGGTAAAATGGTATTAATTCAAGAATCCATGATTGGAATTCATAAATATGCTTGAGCGCATCCACCTCAACATCGTCCAGCAGGTCGAAAAGCAGGGCTCGCTGACGGCCGCGGCGGGCGTATTGAATCTGACCCAATCGGCGTTGAGCCACAGCATCCGGAAGCTGGAGCAGCAACTGGGCACGGATATCTGGCTGCGCGAAGGCCGAAGCCTGCGTCTCACCCAGGCCGGCCAATACCTGCTGGCGGTGGCGAACCGTGTGCTGCCGCAGCTGGACCTGGCCGAAGAGCGCCTGGACCAGTTCGCTCAGGGGGAGCGTGGAGCGCTGCGCATCGGCATGGAATGCCATCCCTGCTACCAGTGGCTGCTCAAGGTGGTGTCGCCCTATCTGGCCGCATGGCCGGACGTGGATGTGGACGTCAGGCAGAAGTTCCAGTTCGGCGGGATCGGCGCGCTGTTCGGCTACGAGATCGACCTGCTGGTCACCCCCGACCCGCTGTACAAACCGGGCCTGAAGTTCGAGCCCGTATTCGACTACGAGCAGGTGCTGGTCGTGGCCAGGGATCACCCCCTGGCGTCGGCAACTTACGTCAAGCCCCAGCAGCTGACCCGGGAGATCCTGATCAGCTACCCCGTGGATATCGAGCGACTGGACATCTACAGCCAATTCCTGCTGCCCGCCGGCGTGACGCCACGGCGGCACAAGACCATCGAAACGACCGACATCATGGTGCAGATGGTGGCCAGCCGCCGCGGTGTGGCCGCGCTGCCCCGCTGGTTGGTGGAGGAGTATGCGAGCAGGATGGAGGTGGTGCCGGTGCGGCTGGGCGCACGCGGCATCGCCAAGCAGATATTCCTTGGCGCGCGTGAGGCGGACACCGGCATCGACTACGTGCGGGCCTTCATCGACCTGGCCCGGCACCCGGCCGCGGTCGCTGCCGCCCGGCCGGGTGCCAGGCGATGAATGGCAACACCGGGCGCAGCCCGCTCGCGCGGCCTTCCGATATGCCCGGCCTTGCCAGACCCATCATCGACGGCTATTCACTGGAAGTAAGCGCCAGATCAATTCCTGCGCTGGCCGCAGTGGCACCCCGGATGGCTCCCGGCTCAACCATGTTCATTCCCAATCTGCCGGGCGAAGACGACGATGCGCGGTTGAGCGCAGCCGCTGCGGTTCGTGGACTCGGCTTCGAGCCCATGCTGCATGTCCCGGCACGGCGCATCGCCTCGCTCGCTGAACTGGAGTCGTTCGTCGCGCGCGCGGTTGCCGAGGCCGGGGCTGAGCGGTGCTTCGTGATCGCCGGCGATTCGTCCCGCCCCAAGGGGCCGTTTCCCGACAGCGCCTCGCTTATTGAAACCGGTGTGTTCGAACGTGCGGGCATCAAGTTCCTCGGGGTGGGCGGACACCCGGAAGGTCATCCGGTGATGGGCGAGGCGACTCGCTGGGAGGTGCTTGCACGCAAGTGCCGCAGCATCGAAGGCCGTGGCATGACGCCGCTGATCGTCACGCAGTTCGGGTTTGATGCCGACGCCGTAGTGGCTTGGCTGGAGGCATTGCGCGAGCTTGGCATCGAGCATCCGGTACGCGTGGGCGTGCCAGGTCCTGCAGGTGTGGCGGTACTGGTACGTTACGCGGCCATGTGCGGTGTCAGTGCAAGCGCATCGATCTGGTCCAAGTACGGTATCTCGATCGGCAAGCTGCTTGGCACGGCCGGGCCGGACCTGTTTGTCGATCGCCTGGCCAATGGCCTGACGGAAGCGCACGGAAAGGTGAACCTGCATTTCTTTCCGTTCGGAGGCATCGCCCAGTCCGTGGAATGGGCGGAGAACTACCGCGCTCGCAGCCACCCCGGGCACGCATGATGTGCCGAGCGGGGCATCTTCACCGTTCCGCAGTGTCCCCCAAAGCAATGGTCCGTATGTCCGCATGAGCGGGCCTTGCACAAGGACGGGCATGGGCAACCAGCGGTTGCCCAATTTCGATTCATCCCCGGCCAGGCCGTGCCGCCCGCTTGACGATTCGAGGCGCGATATCGTGCCCCGGGTGGAGTGCCCTGGCCAGAACCAGGGCTTCGCGTCGGTTGCTCGCGCGGACGGGTTCGATGAAAGCCAGTTCCTCGGCAGGCAGGATGGTTTCAATACCGGATTGGCGCTGATGTCGTTCCTGTTTCAGAAAGTCGCGGAACAGCGCTTCTTTGCCCCGGTACACCACCGTGACCAGATAGGTGGGCTTTGCCATCAGCTCCGTACCGGCAACGGTAGTGGGGCGCCGCGCAGGATCATCCTTCGGTGTCCTCGGCGCCGTAGAACTTAACCCCGAGTCGGATCTTGTCGCGGCCCTGGTCGCGGCGGTGGCGGTTGCTGTCGCGCAACGAATAGACGCAGCCGCAGTACTCCTGCTGGTAGAAGTTCTCGCGTTTGCTGATCTCGATCATGCGAGAACTTCCGCCGCCCTTGCGCCAGTTGTAGTCCCAGTAGAGCAGGCCTTGGTAAGGTGCGGCCGCGCGATGCCCGCAGTCGTTGATCTGCGCCATGTTCTTCCAGCGCGAGATGCCCAGCGAACTGGTCATCACCTGGAAGCCATGCTCGTGTGCGTAGAGCGCGCTGCGCTCGAAGCGCATGTCGAAGCACATGGTGCAGCGGATGCCGCGCTCGGGCTCGTTCTCCATGCCCTTGGCGCGGGCGAACCAGTTGTCGGTGTCGTAGTCCGCATCGACGAACGGCACGCCATGCTTCTGCGCGAAGCGGATGTTCTCCTGCTTGCGCAGCTCGTATTCCTTGAGCGGGTGGATGTTGGGGTTGTAGAAGAAGATCGTGTAGTCGATGCCCGATTCCACGAACGCTTCCATCAGCTCGCCCGAGCATGGCGCGCAGCAGGAATGGAGCAGCAGCTTGTCGCCGCCGCCCGGAAGCACCAGTTTCTCGCGGGTGGCGTTCATGCGTCCTTCGCCACCAGCTTGATCACGCTGGAGAAATCCAGCTCGCCGTTGCCCTGCCGGCTGTTCATCGCGTACAGGTTGCGCGCCAGCTCGCCCAGCGGGATCGACGCGCCCGTGCCCATCGCCGCCTCGGCGGCCAGTCCGAGGTCCTTGAGCATCAGGTCGTTGCCGAAGCCGCCGCTGTAGCCGCGCGAGGCAGGTGCGTTCTCCAGCACGCCGGGCCATGGGTTGCAGACCTCGGTGGCCCAGCTGCGGCTGGTGCTCACCGCCATCATCTGCGACAGCGCCCTGGCGTCCAGCCCGTGCGCCACGCCCAGCGCGATGGCCTCGCCGGTGGCCGCCATGATCACGCCCAGCGCCATGTTGTTGCACAGCTTGGCGACCTGTCCCGCACCGGCGTCGCCCATGTGGAAGATGTTCTTGCCCATCGCCGACAGCACGGGATGCGCGCGTTCGAGCGCCTCGGCGCTGCCGCCGACGATGAAGGTCAGGGTGCCGGCCGCTGCGCCAGCGGTGCCGCCGGAGACCGGCGCGTCGATCATGGCCAGGCCGCGGGCGGCGGCGGCCTCGGCGACCTTGCGCGCGGAAGCCGGGGCAATGGTGCTGCAATCAATGACCAGCGCGCCGGTGGGAATCTTCGCCAGCAGGCCGGCGTCGCCGAGGTACAGCCCTTCGACGTGGCGGCTGGCCGGCAGCATCGAGATCACGACCTCGGCGTCCGCCACCGCCTCGATGGCGCTGGACGCCGCGCTGGCGCCGGCAGAGACGGCGGCGGCTACCGCGGCAGGCGCGAGGTCGAACACGCGCAGCACGTGGCCGGCCTTGAGCAGGTTGGCGGCCATCGGCCCGCCCATGTTGCCGAGACCGATGAAGGCGATGCGGGACATAAGGGGTTCTCCGTCAGCGGCCGAGGTCGGCCAGTGGATGGGCGTCGGCCGGCCACGGCGCGGCGAAGAACGCCTGCGCCCAGCCCGCCGTGGCGGCGGCCAGTGTCGCCGGCTGCCAGCGTGGGGTGCGGTCCTTGTCGATCAGCAGGGCGCGGATGCCCTCGGCGAAATCGCCGTGCGCGGCGCAGTGCAGGGCGGCGACGTATTCGAGGCGGAACACCCCGGCCAGCGACAGCGTGGCGGCGCGCTGCTGCAGCTCGTAACCCAGCCGCGCCGAGCCGGGCGATCCAGCGGCCAGCGTGGCCTGCGCGTTGTGCAGCCACGGGTCTTCGCCGGCATCGAGTGCGGCGATGGCGTCGACGATGGCTTCCAGCGTGTCGTGCGCGCAGACGTCGGCGATGGTCTGCGCATGGCGCTGCAACGGTCCAGGCGCGGTCGGCTGCGCGAAGCGGGCGAGCAGGGCCTCGAGCTGCGCGCGTGCGCCGTCGAGCGTCCACGCTTCGGCGGCCAGCGTGTCGAACACCTCGGCGCGCCGCGCCTCCGGCACGAACACGTCGGCCATGCCGGCGTGGATGGCATCGCCCGCATCCAGCGGCGCGCCGGTCAGGGCCAGGAACAGGCCGGCGCGCTGCGGCACGCGCTGCAGCAGCCAGCTGCCGCCCACGTCGGGAAACAGGCCGACGGTGATTTCCGGGAAGGCCAGTTTCGAGCGCTCGCTGACCACGCGATGGCTGGCCCCCGACATCAGGCCGATGCCGCCGCCCATCACGATGCCATGGCCCCAGCACAGCACCGGCTTGGGATAGGTATGGATGCGGTGGTCGAGGCGGTATTCGGTCGCGAAGAAGGCTTCGGCGTGCGGGTTGCCGCGGGGGTCGGCAAAGGCATCGCCTTCCCAGCGATCGCGCTGCTGGTGCTCGCGCATGCCGCGGTACAGGCCGTGCAGGTCACCGCCTGCGCAGAAGGCTTTTTCGCCCGCGCCCTGCAGGACGACCAGTGCGATGCCGTCGTCGCCGGCCCATTGCACCAGCTGCGCGTCCAGCAGTCGCACCATTTCCAGGGACAGGCCGTTGAGCGTCTTCGGCGCGTTCAGGGTGGCGATGCCGAGGCGCATGCCGTTGCCGGTGGGGCGCTCCTCGAACAGCACGCACGGTTCGGAAGCCGGTGCCTCGGCGGTGGCGTTCATGCGTTCTTCCATTGCGGGGCGCGCTTGTCGAGGAAAGCGTTGACGCCTTCGGCCTGGTCGGCGCGATCGAACAGGTCGACGAAGGCCTCGCGCTCGGATACCAGCGCGGTGGCGTGGTGTTGCATGCGGGTGGCCTGCACCAGGCGCTTGCACGCGGCCACGCTGCTGGGGCTCTGTTTCTCGGCCTGCTTCGCCCAGGCCAGCGCACGCGCCTTCGCTTCGCCTCTGGGAGTCACGTCCTCCACCAGCCCGATCCGCAGCGCGGTGGCGGCGTCGATGCGCTCGCCCAGCAGGATCATCCGCTTGGCCCAGCCCTCGCCGACCAGGCGCGGCAGGTTCTGGGTGCCGCCGGCGCAGGGGAGCAGGCCGACCGTTGCTTCGGGCAGCGCCATCTGCGCCTGTTCCTCGGCGATGCGCAGGTCGCAGGCCAGCGCGCATTCCAGCCCGCCGCCCATCGCGTAGCCATTGATCGCGGCGATCGACACGCCACGGAACGCGGCCAGCGCCTCGAATGCCTCGCCGAAGCGGCGCGCGGCCTCGCGTGCCAGCGCCTTGTCGCCGTCGGTGAACTGCTTGAGGTCCGCCCCGGCGGAGAAGAACTTTTCGCCTTCGCCGGTGACGACCAGCGCGTAGATGTCGCGGTCCTCGTCCAGCGCCTTGACCAGGTCGCGCAGCGCCGCCAGGCTGTGCACCGTCCAGGTATTGGCCGGCGGGTTGGACAGGGTGACGACGGCGGTGTGGCCATCAATATCCAGTTTCAATCCCGCCCATTCGCGGCGGCGGTAGTGCTTGATGACGTCGGTGCTCATCGCAATTCCTCTTCGGTATCCAGCAGGTGGCGCGCGACGATCACGCGCATGATTTCGTTGGTGCCTTCCAGGATCTGGTGCACGCGACAGTCGCGCAGCAGGCGTTCGATCGGGTATTCGCGGATGTAGCCGTAGCCGCCATGCAGTTGCAGGGCGTCGTTGCAGATCGCAAAGCCGGCATCGGTGGCGAAGCGCTTGGCCATCGCGCACCAGACGGTGGCATCGCGGGTATGCGCATCGAGCTTGCTTGCCGCCGTATGCACCATCTGCCGCGCGGCGACCAGCTGCGTCGCCATGTCGGCCAGCTTGAACTGCAGCGCCTGGAACTCGGCGAGCCGCTTGCCGAACTGGCGGCGCTCGCCCAGGTAGCGGCGCGCGGCGTCCAGTGCGCCCTGCGCTGCACCCAGCGAGCAGGCGGCGATGTTGAGGCGGCCGCCGTCCAGCCCTTTCATCGCGATCCTGAAGCCTTCGCCTTCCTCACCCAGGAGGTTGGCCGCCGGAACGCGCACGTTCTCGAACGTGATGCCGCGCGTGGGCTGGCTGTTCCAGCCGAGCTTTTCTTCCTTGCGCCCGTAGGTGATGCCGGGGGAATCGGCGGGCACCGCGAACGCGCTGATGCCGCGCGCGCCGTCGCCGCCGGTACGCGCCATCACCACCAGCATGTCGGTCGCGCCGGCGCCGGAAATGAAAGCCTTGCTGCCATCCAGCACGTAATCGGCGCCATCACGTAAGGCACGCGTCTTCAGCGAGGCCGCGTCGGAGCCGGCGCCCGGTTCGGTCAGGCAGTACGAGGCCAGCTTCGCGCCGCTCGCCAGCGCCGCGCCCCAGGCGCCGCGCAGGGCGGGGCGCGCGTGTGCGGTCAGCATCCACGTCGCCATGTTGTGGATGCTGATGTAGGCGGCGGTGGACGGATCGACCGCCGCCAGTTCCTCGAACACGATGGCCGCGTCCAGCCGGGTCAGCCCGCTGCCGCCGGCGGCCTCGTCCGTGTAAAGCCCGCAGAAGCCCAATTCGCCGGCCTTGGCGATGGCTTCGCGCGGGAAGAGGCCATCGGCATCCCAGCGTGCCGCGTGCGGGGCCAGCTCGGCCAGCGCGAAATCGCGCGCGGCCTCGCGGAACGCGAGCTGCTCTTCGCCCAGCCCGGGCGGCCGTGCGGCGTGCAGGTTCATGACGGCGGCCATCACTTCAGGTTGATCGTGGTGTTGACGCCGTGGCCGGCGGTCTCGTCGTCGAACCAGCGCGCCGTCACCGTCTTGGTCTGGGTATAGAAGGTGACAACCTGCTTGCCGTAGGGGCCGAGGTCGCCGAGCTTGGACGCGCGCGAGCCGGTGAAGGAGAACATCGGCAGCGGCACCGGGATCGGCAGGTTGATGCCGACCTGGCCGACATCGATCTCCTCCTGGAACCTGCGCGCCGCCGCGCCGCTCTGGGTGAACACGGCGGTGCCATTGCCGTTGGGGTTGGCATTGACCAGCGCGATGGCGTCGTCCAGCGTTTCGGCCTCGAGGATCACCAGCACCGGGCCGAAGATTTCCTCGTCGTAGATGCGCATGCCCGGCTTCACGCCGGAGAAGATGGTGGGGCCGACGAAGTTGCCACGCTCGAAGCCGGGCACCTCCGGCCTGCGGCCGTCGAGTTCGAGGGTTGCGCCCTGTTCGATGCCGGAGGCGATCAGCGCCTCGATGCGCTCGCGCGCGGCGCAGGAAATCACCGGGCCGACGTCGGTGCCGGGTTCGGTGCCGGCGTTGACCTTCAGCGTCCTGGCCTTGGTGACGAGCCCGGGAATCCAGCCGCGCGCCTCGCCCACCAGCACCACCGTCGAGGCCGCCATGCAGCGCTGGCCGGCCGCGCCGAACGCGGCGCCGGCCATCGCGTTGAGGGTCTGCTCCTTGTTGGCGTCGGGCAGGATGACCGCGTGGTTCTTCGCGCCCATCATGCACTGCACGCGTTTGCCAGCCAGCGAGGCGCGGTTGTAGACGTGGGTGCCGACCCTGGTCGAGCCGACGAACGACACCGCCTTGATGTCCGGGTGGTCGCAGATCGCGTTGACCACGTCTTCGCCGCCGTGGACGACGTTGAGCACGCCCTTCGGCAGGCCGGCTTCCAGCGCCAGCTCCACCAGCCTCATCGTCACCATCGGGTCCTGCTCCGATGGCTTGAGCACGAAGGTGTTGCCGGTGGCGATCGCCATCGGGAACATCCACAGCGGGATCATCGCCGGGAAGTTGAACGGGGTGATGCCGGCGCACACGCCCAGCGGCTGCAGCAGGGTGTAGGTGTCCACGCCGCTAGCGACGTTGTTGGCCAGCTCGCCCAGTTGCAGGTTGCCGATGGCGGCGGCGTGCTCGACCACTTCCAGGCCACGGAACACGTCGCCCTCGGCGTCGGGCAGGGTCTTGCCCTGCTCGGCGGTGAGGATGGTGGCCAGCTCACCCATGTGCTCCCGGATCAGCTGCTGGTACTTCAGGAAGATGCGCGCGCGGGTGCCGATGGGCGTCCTGCGCCAGCGCTTGAAGGCCTCCTTCGCCGAGGCGACGGCGGCATCGACCTCGCCGGCGGTGGCGAACGGCACCCGCGCCAGCACGTCCTGCGTCGCCGGGTTGACCACGTCGCGCCACTGCGCGCTGCCGGACTCGACGAACTCGCCGTCGATCAGCAGCTTGACCGTCGCGGCGCTGGCCGCAACACGATGCATCTCATTCATTTGCCTGTCTCCAAATCGCACACCCGCGAAGGAAGGCGGGGTGGAGGACAGGACAAGATGACGGGCGCGCACGGCGGCTCCATCAGCTCGCCGAGTCGCCCACCGCAACGCCCGAGAGGGATGCCTTTCCAGACATCCCGCACAGGCCGGTCTCCGGGCTTGCGAGCGATGCGTCGCGCATCAATCCGACACCTTCCCGCGCTGCGCGCAGTGGTCGTCCGTCGGGCTTTCTCGCCTACCGTTGCGGGGGCAGCGCCGGCATCGGACCGGCTTCCCGTTTCACCCTGCGCACCGTGACGGCGGCAGGACACCTGTGATGCGGCGGAGTGTAGGAGTTGGTCTCAAATGAAAGCAAGTTGCGGTGCGCAACGGGTTAGCGATTTTCTCTCTGTCATATAGAGCCCAGTGACAGTTAAGGAATGCGTGACTATTCATTCATGGCCTGAAATGGATATATGTGTAGTGGATTAGTGAGCGTTGTCAGGGCTAGGGGGCAATTCGGCCTGGCCCAACGCTCAGTTAGACTTCAACCGGTACTCAGGGGATTTGCATGGCCTACGACTGGAACCGGCAAGAGCTGGCGCGTTCACCATGGCGCAGTGAGGTGGTGCCTCACATTCCGTCCATCCTCATCCAACGGGCCAAGATCGGGCGGCCTATCACCTACGGGGAGCTCGCCGCCGAGCTAGAGCGCCTCCATGGTCTGGAGCCGAAGGCCCGCAAGACCTTGTATGGCCCGGCCGTTGGAGCCGTGGGCTTCGCCATCCAGGAGTTGGGTGAGCAGTGGGGCGAGAAGATTCCGCCGCTAAACCTTATCGTCGTCCAAGCCGATACCCAGTTACCCGGTCATGGTGCGGATGAAGTCGCCCACTACTATTTCAACGACGGCGGGGCAGGGATGGCTGCCAACCGCGAGGCCTACATCCAAGCCGCCATGGCCGCGGTGTTCGACTACGGGCCGAAGTGGGACCGGGTGGCTCACGCCTTAGGGGCGGACGTGCTCGACGCGGCACATGCCAACCCCGACGAAGGGAACCCCATTGAACTGCCTGCCATTCCGACCGCCTACCGGCCCGAAAGCGCCACGCACAAAGCACTTAAGGCCTGGGTGGCAGCGCACTCGGAATGGTTCGAGGACTACGGAGCATTCGAGGCCGGGGTGAACGAGCACAGACTGAGTTCCGGCGACAGCCTAGATGCCTATTTCACCAATGGGCGCGAGAGCTTGGCCGTGGAGGTCAAAGCCAGCAACGCCAGCGACGCCGAGCTCATGCGGGGCATCTACCAAGTCATCAAGTATCGGGCTGTACTGCGCGCAGAGTGCATTGCACTACGCAAGCCAGCCCTATGCGATGCCGTGCTGGTGAGCACCCGGCCATTGGGCAAGGCAGGCAGGGCCTTGGCGAAGCGCTTGTATGTGGACTTCGTGCGTGTGCCGGCGGAAGCCGAGAAGTGAAGGAACCTACCCCGACTTCGTCGCCAAGCTCAAGAGCGGTCGGCTGCTCGTGGTGGAATGCAAGGTAGGAGTTAGAAGTGGGTTTTGAAATGGAAAAGATTCGGGTTGACTTTGGCCGCGTGTGGCGTCTGATCGGCGGGGGCGTATTGCTCATTTCTTTGACCAGTTGCGCTACCTCGCCGCGTCCGCTCCCACTTAACGATTTGCAGAAAATCGTGGACGCTCGCCGTACCGTCAGTCCATGGCGCGTGGCTGCTTCGATTGACAATCGTCGGGTGGTCGTGGTTCCTGTGCTGTTCGATGGAACTTGGAACGATCGCGCGGCGGTCAAGATAAGCGGACGCCAGACCATCGTGGCACATATCAACGACAAGCTATCGCACGGAAGCGAGGTGATGGCGCAAGTCCAGTATTACGAAGGAACGGCCACTCAAGGCAGGCTATTGGCGAAATTCTGGGATGGCGCTCTTGGTAGTACCAGTGCGCCTCGAGCCAAGGTCGCATGCTATAACACCATGTCCCAGATCCAAGATCTCCGGTTGCAACAGCCTGACGCGGAGCTGCGTATTTTCGTAGCC
Organism: Stenotrophomonas nitritireducens; assembly: GCF_001431425.1. GTDB lineage: Bacteria > Pseudomonadota > Gammaproteobacteria > Xanthomonadales > Xanthomonadaceae > Stenotrophomonas > Stenotrophomonas nitritireducens. The sequence goes on along the minus strand of NZ_LDJG01000003.1, from coordinate 128,663 downwards.
GGGTTTTCCCGTGGAGCGGCCTCACCGTGGCCACCGGTCAGCGGCGAAACCTCCTGTTGGGGATCCCGGCGTCAGTAGATCACGTAATGCATTTTGTTTCGCTCGACGAGCGACGTATCTTCTTCCGCGTCGACCAAGATGTGTCTGATTCGAACGGCCGGATTCGGGTCATACCGCTTCCTGGCGTTCATAGTGATGTTGGTGATGCATATCTTGAAGGTCTAGGCGGTGAAGTTCGCCACTATGTGGACATGATTCTGTTGCGGATGGGTTTGATCGACTCCACCTCCCCGATCTTGAATAGTGACTTCAGCCTTCAGGGCGGCAACGACTCGCGCTGGCTGCTCGAGAAGATGCTCCGCATCGGCGCTGCGGGATCCGCCGGCGATCGAGAGCGAGGCCGCAACTGGGTTGAGTCGCCCCAGCTGACTGACGACAGGAGGGCCGAGTGGTGGACGCGACAAGAAGCCTTGGGAAACACCGATCCGCTTCGCATCTATGGCCGGACAGACATGCTGCGTCCGGTATTCGATATTCAACGCACCGCAGGAATGTACCGAGTCGTGCCCGCCGGCTATAAGTCAGAGTTCGATCCAGACGGCCGCCTTGTGGCCAGCGAGCACTACCTCAATCCTGAGATCATCATTCAGGGTGGCCGTTTCGTATTGACCTATAGGGTCCACCGCGGTTCTGTCCACGAATTTGTGCTGCCTCGCGCGATCGAAAGGAAAATTCGCCGGCAAGCGGTGACGCGCCTAGAGATCGGGGTCGTGGCGCGCTCTTCAGGCAATTCGTTCACGTGGATCGTGGATGATCGCTTGGCTGGAGAAGTGCTAGGCGGCGTTCTTTGACGTTCCTCCGACTCAAGTAGCCAGATAGATTGGTGCAGGGTCTTCGCTTGCTAGCCTTCAACGACTGTCCGCTGATGGCCGGCGTATAAGTATTGGCTGATCCAAAGCTCCGCCAAATCTGGGACAGGTTTCCGCAGTAAATGAGGAGGATGTCCGCTGCAGATGGGGGCATTTCCTCAGCATCAATCAACTGGGCCTGCGGGGATGAGGACCGCGGGCACTACAAATGTAATGGAAATTTCGCAATCTTGGTAGTTGTTTGAGGTGTTGCGAGCAATCGATGCGGCTTTCGTAGTGCTTTTCTGAGGTCTGGACACGCGCAATGTTGCGTGAAACTAAGTGGCCAAGTTGTTGCGTTGTGGAACTTGCCGAGCGCAACACATAAATGATGCCGGGGGTATTCAGTGTTGCGCAGTAGCCTTGGAGAACCGCATATCTGGGGAGGTGCCGTAACCGGAAAACCAGCTCTGACATCGACCAGCTCACGACCTTGCGCGAGTACAGATCCAGGATCACGGCCAGATACAGCCAGCCTTGGTCTGTGGAGATGTAGGTGATTCGGGGGTTAACCTCGAGCCGGTGTGGCCGCCAATATGCGCCAACAACCTCTATCTATGAGGAGGAGGCAAGAAGCCGCGCAAAAACTCCGCAATGTCTTGGAACGCCGATTCATGACGAGCTATCAAATAGTCGAAGATCTGGGCTTGAGTGGCACCCTGCTGTTTTAGGTAGTGGTTAAAGTCTTTTCCCTTGGAGAAATCTTTTCTCGCCGCGCGGAACGGGAACATGGCGTCCTCGCGACTCGCTGCCAGGATGGCCTCTTCGACACTCTCTAAGGGGATCATTCGGATACGGGGATGATCCGAAAACTTCTCGTTCCTTTGATCAGCGTCCAAAATGCCAACGACCTTTTCCTGAGAAGCCAGAAGCTGATCTGCTTCTTTGCCATCAATCAGTCCGGCAATTTGAGAGGCCCCTCCGATGAAGATTATCTTGTAAGTAAGTAGTGTTTCTGGACAGTAGCGTCGTATGAGGTGTTCAATGAAGGCAACAAGCATCTTGTCCTCCGTCAACATGTATCTGTCATAGCCAGCAAATCCGAACAACATCAACATCGCATTGCTGTAGGACGTAGGCTTGATGGAAACACTGCCAGCGTTGTCTTCCATGTAGAAGATCTCATCAACCTCTAGCTGCCGCATGAGTGCGAGGGAGTGCGTTGTGAAGAGGATCTTACAATCGTATTGTCCGGAGAACTCGCGCAACCAGCTAGGCAGATTCGCTTGGGCGGCCGCATCTAAGGATAGGTCAATCTCGTCAATCACCAACAGCTTCGAGGGACCCTTGATGGTCCGGAAGAGATTGATGAGAAAGTGCTCCCCGGAGCTAAGGTAATCCTCTCGAATGTATGTCCCATCTTCCCTGACAAGAGCGTAGTAGTTCTTTCCCCGGACCCGGACCTCGGCCATTGCCGAGTAGCGGTCGGTCTCGTAGATCGCGTTCAAAAAGGCGATCAACTCACCGGGGCAATGATAGGTTTTTAAGGCGATGGCTGTCCGAATGTCTTGGTCGGCCTCACTTGCGCTTTTGAAGTAGTTGAACCGAGCTCCGTATGGCATCGGGAGCTCTGCGGCCACGAGTTCACGTAGTTCTTTAGATATCTTGTCTCGACAGTCCAGAGAACGAAGGGTGTTGTTATAGGCGAACGTTGCCTGTTCGCCGCCCAAGTCGTAGACGATCCGGCTTTTCTGGGAGAACGCGTAAGGCGTGGCTGTCCGTATGAACGTGTCTGAGTTGGACAGGTTCCGGAGAGCCCGCACCAGGGTTGTCTTTCCTGCCCCGTTTCGGCCAACGAGGCACATCAGTCCGCTCTTGGAGAGATCCATATCAAGGTGGAGATGAGTAACGTGCTGGATAGCCTCAAGCGTTACTTGGAGGCGACTCATTGGGCAGACCTATGCAGGAGGCTGTCAATGACGGTGGTGCCGAACTTTCTCCTAAGCTTTTCAAGATAGGCCGGATCGGCAGCGTGGGTGTAGCTGATCATGCCACTGAGCCGCTCCAATCCTTCTTCCATTCCCTGGCTATATGTTTCCTCAAATATCTTCAATAGCCGCGCCCGGTCTCGTAGGTAGAAGTGAATCCAAGCCTCAATGCGGTTCCTGACATCCCGATCAATGGCAATGTCTCCTGTGGGTAGGATCACCAACCCTAAGAGCTTGACCTTTCGGCCAACCGTGGTCAGCTTGCTCTTCGCCGGGTTGAGTTTGAATTCGTCGCCCAGTTCACTGGCGAGGCAGGTCTCAATGACGGCCCCTGCATTCGAAAGATTGGCGCGATCCTCAGTAGACAGCATGATGTCGTCGGCGTAGCGCGTGTAAATCCAGCCACGATCTTGGCTGACTTGCGCCAAGCGATGGTCAAAAGAGAGCAGACAGGCGTTGCTCACGATCGGGGAGGTGGAGTAGCCGATGGGTAGCTTCCCATCGATGGTGAGCAGCCCGAGGATGTGGTCCAAGTGATCATGAAGGTCGGCGACGGGCGTCTCGCTCTCCAACAAGACCCGGCGAATCAGCGGCGTTGTGATGCTGTCGAAGAACCGCTCTAGGTCGGCCTGGAAGAAGGCCCGGCTCTTAGCATGGGGCTCCACCGCCTGTATAAGGGTTGCCCCTTTGCGATATGCAAAGGAGACTGAAGTGTTGACAGGCAGGTGCTCTAGGACAAAGCCGTTGAGGAAGGTATGAAAGTCCCTCAACATTCTGGATGGCTTATAGATGGTGCGGCTCTTCCAGCTAACCGGGCTGTAGTTCTCCCTGGGAGAAAGGGCCAAAAACTCGTCGAAGCGGTATTTGCCGTGATACATGGCGTCGAACAGCTTGTGTAACGGCTGTGGGGTCATGAATCGCGGCCTCTCGCTCCCTATAATGGAGGGGAGCGTAGCCCATTACCGGCTAGAGCTGCAAAAACGAAATGCCCGGTCGGGCGTTAGCCTGCGACCGGGCATGCGTAAGTTGATAAAACGCCCTAGGGACCAGACCTTAGACCGGAGCTACTCCTAGTCGCTGGTATGGCAAAAGCCTAGCACGGGTTCCGAGGCGCGCGCAAGTCAGTGTGGAGCGGGGGCACTCCCGTTATCACGGACACTTACAAGGAGGCCGATCAAGGCCCGCGCCAGCCGATGAGCTGGAGCAGATCCATAGAAGTGCCAGCGAGCACACCGGTCAGCCGTCGCAGAGGCGAGCGGCATCCGGTGGACGGGTGCGAGGCCGAGCTGGCGGGGCTGGTTCAGATTACGATCTTCCAAGATACTCGCAGCCAGTGGTTGCCGCGATCGGCTGTCAGATTTTCCCTAACGCGGAATAACAAAGCCACGTGTCGATGGGCTTGCATGCTTGCCAACGCTCACAGCGCCGCTCCCTCGATCTCTTCTAGTCTCTTTCCGGGAGCTGCCTCGTGGGGTTTGATGAGGTAGATCTGCGGCGGCTTGTTGATTCCGTACAGGGTGCGTTCGAGTTTTGACTTTTGGTGACGGATGGCGTTTCGGGTCGCGTCGAGGATATCGGCCTCGTAGATCGACACCCATTTACTGGCTTGCGCCGGAATCTCTCTCCACAGGTCGGTACGATGGTCGACCGTGTTCGACATCAAGGTCATTGAACGCCAGAAATCGACGCTGGTGGTTGCATGGCACATCTTCTCGTACCAATAGCGGGCATTACGATTCTTGTCGTGCGCATTCTTGGCCGCGGTATGGACTTGAGCCAGGAAGCCAACCGTGCCGGCAGCGGCCTCTAGCTCCGCTGGCCACACGTCCGACAGGCCACGCCAGCCCTGAATGGAAATAGCACGCGCTCGGAGTGCGGGTTCCGGCGCCGATACCCATTCGCGAACAAGATCATCGAGAAACTTAGTGTGCCCCCAACGTTCGGCCGCCATCACTTCCTGCGCGAGCGCTGCATCATTGGAAGCGAGGGCGAGGCGATTTCGGCGCTTGAGATTGAACTCTTCGGATGACGTGGACGACCAGATCGCCTGTTGCAACATGTCTAGGCGGGTGAATCCAAAAGATCGGGTTACGATGTCATCAACCCGGGTATACCCATCAATGAGGCGCAGCGCCGTATCAGCATCGTCGGCAGCAAGATGGGCTGCGAATGCCAAGGCGATTCCTTTGCAAATCCAGTTGGGGACGCTGTCTGGAGGTAGCAGTAATTCGATCCAGTGATCGATGCGTTCCGGGCAGGCGCGCAGAATGCTGGCGGTCTGCTCAGGCGTGAGCGGGCGCAGGACGAAGGATACTTTCTGAGCTTCAAGCATATCGACGAACTCGTTGAAAACGTCGCTTTTCTCCCGGTCCTCAGTTTCACTGGCCGCCAGATCGCCGAAATTACGAAATGCGTCGGCAATGGATTCAGCGGACGGCTTGGTGGAGACGCTGATGTTTGTCGCGATGCCATCGATGGAGTCGTTGACGCTGATGTCGACCGCCGGTGGCGGAATCGTGCTGCGAAGGGCGTGGCGGATGTTTGATTCGAGGAACTCAGCGCAGAGCTTGGCGCCAGTGTCAGAAGCCGTTGCCAATGCCCCGAAAAGATCAGGGGTGATTCTTCGCGCGACGCTCGCCAGATCTGCGTCGGCTTCAGAGAGGGCTCGAAGTAGGACCAGTGATCCGTAATACGCCTCGGCAGCACTTTTTCCTGCTGCGTCCCATTCACTTGCTACGAATTGCTGCAGCTGGAAGCGTGTTCCCTGGGCCTCGATCAGGGCGAGGGCATGGATGCGGATCATCTCGCAAGAAGAATGGGGCAAATCCAGAGCCGTTTGCCCCCGGCTATCTAGCATAGGAATAGTGCTCAGCAAGCACAGCAAGTAGCACGTTGCGATGTCTTTGCGCGAATCGATGGCCATAGCCAGTGCCGTATCGATGTCCTGGGGCTGCAGTTCCGCCGCCTTGAACTTCGCGACCAGCCGGTGCCAGACATGTCTGTCAGCACCCTCGAATGAGAACGCCTCCAGCTGTTGCTCGGGCGTTATGTGAGGCAGCGCGAGATCCAGACACGTACTGCTTAGCAGAGCCGGATGCTCAGACGATAACTTCGTGCAGCGTTGGAGCAGATCTCGTTCTCGCAGCTTAAGATATGTGGTTGCGATCTCGGGAGTCAAAGCGGCACCGTGCTTGTGGGCTTTGAGTAGGCCTTGTCGAAATGGCATTCCGCTACGCGTTGGTGCATCGATGGCCAGCTCACGGATCTTTGAGATCGCGATATCCGGTCGAAACCGCGCAAGGGGCGCGAGCGCTTCCCGGAAGGTGTGATCCTCGGAAGTGACGCCGAAAGTCAGACTCAGCTTGCTGACGGGGAGTTCGCGGAAGCGCTGTTCGCATTCGTCCAGGTCTTCGGGCTCCGAGCTATTGACGTCGCTCGCATCCATGGCGCGCCATGAACGCTTCAACCTTTGCCAGTGCGTCATGCGCTGGGACATCGACATCCGCAGGCTGTAGCCGCGGATCGCGTCCTCCGGGTGCCCGGTCATGTACAGCAGCGTCGCGCCCGACCAACGGGCAGAAGGTGAGGACTCGGCGCCTGTCAGACGGTCGGCCCACATCAGAATGGCCTCGCGCATCGCTGGCCAGTCAACGGTGTTGAGGCGGCAGATCCAGGTTAGGCGATCGACGGCTGTAAAGGGAGTCGGGTCGAGATGGCACCCCAGCGCGAATGCGGCGAATGCATCGGCAAAAGGCGCAAGCGGTCGACCGGCCATCAGAGCAATCGCGAGTTCATGCAGCGGCGCCGAATCTTCGGTCACTCGGTTGAGGCTATCGAGCAGAGGGCGCTCGGCCGGCGTCAGCGCGTCGATTGCGTTATCGAGCTTGTCCGCGGCTTCCTGCAGTTTCGTTTTCAGTTGCTCGGGATCATCCCCATGTCGATGCGACAGTACGCGGGTCGGATCCAGCGTGTGCGTGCGTAGCCATCGCAGAAGATGGTCGGAGACGACGGTCCAGGCCGCCGTGTTGGATGCAGCGTCCCAGATCGCCAGCTTGATCCAGTTGAGATTTGGCCGATTGTTTCGACCCAGGCACAGCGTGTAGGCGGCCTCCATGAATGTCGCAGGTCTTGTGATGGCCCGTGCGATGAAGGGCGCGAGATCGTCATGGCTCGGATTCTGCATTTCTGCAAAGGCAACGAGCAGGGCGATGCGGATCTGATCACTCTCTTTGTCGTCGGCACAGCTGATCGACAGCGCCGCAAGCACCACGCCGCTGGCATCGTCGAGTGCGGCCACAGGATCGATCAGCGCCAGTGCGCTCGGCACCAGGGGGCGGCCATTGCGCATCGCTTGGCGTAGATGATCGAGCACGGCAAGCGCCAGCGCCAGACGGAGGCCATCCTGGCTCAGGATATAACGTGTCGGATCGTGTTCGATCGGATGGAAATAGTGCTCCTCGACGACAGATTCGAGATCTTCGAAAATCAACAGATCTTCGAACTGACCGTTGTTGACCTTGGCAATGAGCTGTTTGGCATGGTCGCTCAGTCGTCTAACGAGGAGATGCGCCGGCATGGGCTGCTGGCTGGACTGGTTGGCGGCGAGAAGGTGCGCGAACAGGAGTGTCCCGATGTCGAGCTGTTCCAGACTTGCGATTGCTTCGTTGTCGAGCAGGTCCAGGGCGATTCCAAGGAGCCTTGGGTTGCGGAGGGATTCCAGCACCATGCGTGTCACGATCGCCGGATCGAGTCCGCGTTGGCGGAGAATGGCGTCGCGCTCCTCCTCATCCCATTGCGGGACCGAAATGGTGTGCGGGCGTGTCGACATCAGCCTACCCGACAGGTAGCTGTCGAAGTATGCACGACGGGAAGAGACGATCACGCGGCCGCCAGCTGGCCGTATCTGCGCGTCCAGGGCATCGATCAGCCTAGCCCAATCGACGGTCTGCTGCTGGTTGATGCCATCGAGATAGATCAAAAAGCGAACATTATGGTGAGTAGTGGACAGCCATCGTTCCAACTTTCGTTGCCAGCGGATGTTCTCGGATTCATGCGTTTGCGCGCCGCACTGCTTGGCGATGATCTTCGCAACAACCTTGATGGCCTCGCCAGGTACGATCTGCATGAACTGATCGGCCGAGCAGATGAAAAGTGCGGGCGGTTCGGATTCCAGTGCCCATGCTTGAGCGACCGCCCACGACTTGCCGACGCCCTCGTTGCCGAGGATGAACAGTGGAGATTGGTTGCCTTCGCCACGCAGAAAACTCTGGACGCGGCTGGTGATCCGCGGACGAGCAAGGGTATGGCTTTTCGTCGCGGCTCTTGGCGCCAGAGGTTGGCCAAATGCAATCCTGGCGGTGTCTCGATCAGACAGTCTCGATTGCATCCACGCGATGTTGCGCTGGCGGATACCCTCAAGGCCGAGGCGCGCGGTATCCAATTGTGCGCGAATGGCATCGGAATGTGAGAGGAAGCGCTCATCTAGTGGCACCCGGCCGAGTTCGTCACGGATGCACTGAAGATCCTGTTCCGAGAGTCCACCGCTCGACATGAACTCGAGTACATCCGACGCGACCATGGCGCAGGCCACTGCAAGAGGCGGTAGGCTTGTGGTCTCGGTCCAATCAAGGACCAATGTTTCCAGAGACTGTGCCTGCCCGATCGCGGTAATCTTGCGCGCAAGCTGGCTATGGACCGGCGCAGTGCCCGCCAGTACCCAGAGATCCACATCCTGACGAGTGGAGAGTTCGGCGAGCTTGGACAGCACGCTTTGGCTATCGACATGCGCATCGTGACGCTTGCACTCGTAGCTCAAGAAATCGACGGGCTGCGCCGAATCGCCATCGGTTCCATCCTGCTGCCCGCTTGCAGCGAGGCGAAAACCGATTCCGGTAATCGCGCTCAACACATGCCCGATGAAACCTTCAAAGCCTGGATGACCGGTCGCCGGAAGACCGTGGAGGGCTTTTCTCAGCGCTTCATAGGGGCCGCTGTACGGAGCGCTCATCCCGCATGATCCAGCCGCTGGCCGCGAAAGGGGGAGTTGCGAAGGGCATCGCTCATGCCTGCGTTATGCGTCATCGGAAGTAGCACCAAAGGCGGCTTAAAGGGGGGAGGGCGACCGGCGGCCGCCGTTTGTCGAGGAGAATTACACCATGTATACCCACACTGGGCCATCGCGGCGGGGAGACCGCCAGATATGGCTTCCCTCCCCACGGTTTCGGGAAGCGATGCGATGATGACGGCCGACGGGTTCACCCCCGATATACCTGATACTTACAAGAAGGCTGCATTGATGCTTCGCTCCATCTATCTGGTACGCCACGGAGAAAGTGTCTCCAACGCTGGAGGCATCACCATGCCCCATGCCTTGATCCCACTGACAGAAGCGGGGCGCAAGCAGGCAGGCGCGCTATCTGCACGGCTGCCAGCTCGGCCTCCCAGGATTCTTGCCTCGCCCTTTATTAGGGCACTGGACACCGCCGAGCCTTACGCCAAGCGAATGCAGGTCAAGATCGAGCAGGAGCCGTTGCTACAAGAATTCGACATGGTCGACCCGGTGTTGATCGCTGGCATGGACCAAGCACAACGGCGCCCTATCGCCGATGCGTTCTGGAAAGAGGGTGATCCCACAAAACAAATGGGCGAGCAGGCCGAAAGCTTCGGGCAGTTCGCGAGCCGAGTATCCGTGTTCATGGCCGACCGGCTCCCGTTGCTTCCCGATGGAACGGTCTGCTTCGGCCACGGCATCTGGATCGGCATGGTGGCTTGGAAGCTGCTTGGGTTCGGCGTGGACACCAGTGAGGACATGCGCCGCTTCCGCCGTTTCCAGACTGGATTGCCGCTGCCCAACGGCGCGGTCTACGCTCTTGAGGAATTGGCGCCCGCTCAGTGGTTACTTCGCAATAGATTCGTGTGAATCACTCGCTGCCGGCCCGCGGCCGAAGCATGGCCTGCTACTTTGGCCTGCGCTGCGGAAGTGACTCCACTGTTGCTTCTGGCAGCGCGCCCAACTGCACCAGCCGGTCCCTTGAGCCGCTGTACGATTCATAGAATTGTGCCCACTTGCTGAAGCCGCCCAGTTCGCCAACTGCGCGGATCATCGCGACGTGGGATGCCGTTAGCAGAGCGACCTGCGATTCGAGCTCGGCGATGCGCATATCGCGATCCGCCAGGGCGCTGGCCGCGGCAACACCAGACAGCTTTCCCGGCCTGCCTCGCCAACGACGGAACTCGGCTTGCCGCTCCTGATACTGCGCAAGCATGCGGCTGCGTTCTACGCTCCGGGTGATCGACGACGCTGCGTTGATTCGCGGATGCAAACGTGCAACTGCTCGCGCGGTGATGTCCTCGTCGCGCGATAGCAAGTCCTCCAGCACTCGGCACATTTCCGGATCGGAATGGGATGTGGCTTGTTGCAAGCTGTCGTTATCCATCCATGACTCCAGTGCGGCGAGGAAGAGAGAGGTCGGGACCATCGGGGAATGGCTTTTCGCCTTGCTTGGTCGCCAGGAGCGTGCGCACGCCGTCAAGTCTGACCTTGGCATGTTGAATCTGGTTTGTGCGGCCGATGCTCTTTGAAGGCTTGGCCTCTGCGATCTCGACAGCCGCGATCAGCTTGAGTTCTAGCGTCTGCAGGTGACGGCGGTTCTCCGGCAAGCTGGTTGCCGATAGATGGCGGCAGCCGGAAAAGCACTCGAGATGCTTTGGACACGGGTCGACAGTGAAGCTGTTCAAGCAATGCCCGTAGGGAGTCGCGTGAAAACCGTCCGCTTCGACCTTAAGGAACTCGAACGCGGCGGTGTCACCCTCGGTACTCTGGATCTTCTTGAACGCATCCACGATTGGACCGCTGGCTTTCCCGGATTGGATCATCTTCGCGACAGTGCTGGCTTTCTCGCCGAGCGCCATTTCCACGTCTGCAGGCAGTTCGAGTTGATCCAGCTCTTCCGCCAAGCTGCGATGATCGTACTCGTAGCTTTGGACCACGCTGCGGCGATTGAAGCGTTTGGAGATGATGGTGTCGGCTACGCCGAGACGGAAAAGCTCTGTGTTCTGTAGGTGACGCAAGGTGTGGGAGGTGAGCACCAAGTCCTTGTCGTCGTCAGATTGACCATACCGTTTGAACAGCGTGTCGCGGGACTTCTGCTCTCCCAGGGAAAGATTGACCAAGCTTGTATCGGGCCGACCAACGGAGACGTATCGGGTGACATCGCAGACCCCATTGTTTCGCTCCTCAGCCAGGGAGCGTTTCGGATGCAGGAAAAGGAACTCCCAGGAAGCAAAGCTGCGATCGGTCAGACTGAAAAGCTCGGTATCCGGCAACTTTGAGCCGGCCGCGACACGAAGATAATTTTCAAGATCCCCAATTCTCACGAAGACCTTGCTCATGTCGCGCCTTCCGTTGGGTGAAACTGCCCTGCCTTCCACGTCTCTCAGTACCAATGCGCCACCATCCTTTCCCTCGAATCCCGCCATCCGGCGAAAGTACATGCGAGCGGTCGCACTCATTTCACCTTGGAAACTAGCGTTCAAGCTCTCTTGAACCTTGTGGAGCTCGTCGAAGCAATCAGCAGAATAGTTCTGACGGCACCTCTGCATCCAATACTGCTTTTTGTCCTCGGCCAGGTCTAACCAAAAGGCGTTTCCAGAGAGGCGGGTGTAGATTTGCGTGGTCGGCACCAGATCACTGAGCGCAAAGTCTGGCAAAACTCGCCCTGTTTCAGTCTGCTTTCTCAGCGTGTTCCGTAGCGGGTTGGTGATTGCCGCAGCATGGGTCAGGGTTTCGCTCACAATCTCCTCGAACATCTGAGGAACGTAGTGAGTACTGGCGATGAGCACCTTGCTATCGGCGTTCTTTGCTTGCTGCTTTTCGGCGAAGTGTCGGATCATAAGCGAATGGGAATACCCACCTAGCTCCCCGGCAGGCCGCTGCTTCGAGTCGTAGTAGTGCCGGTCCGCTCGCCACTCAGCGGGAAGGAGCGTGGCCTCTCCAATTCGGAAGCCCGTCAAGATCATGATCCGAATGGCTGCAAAACGCAGTTCGTCCATGAAGGTCTGGGGCTGCTCGGTCATGACGATCCGGACCAGCTCCCAGAAAGCGCGACGTTCGGGTAGGCGCTCAGCGCGTTTGCGATCTTCCAGGTTGTGCCGAATTTCCTCTTGAGAATTGAGAAATTTGGACCGTCGAGTGACTCTAGGCTGGAGACGTGCGGTGGCGAGGGCAGGGTAGAGCGGTCCCACGTCGGCCAAGTGGTTGGTATCAAATAGCACCTTGGTCAGCCCCGCGATCAAATCGCCAAGCTTGCCCGATGCCTGGATGCTGTTGCCGGTACGAACCGCGAGAGCCATCTCATCAATAGTGACACTCCACGGCTCGGTGTCTCCCGCGCATGTAGCGATCACGCGCAAGGGGCGTGCCACATTGTTGGCGATGTGGCCGAACGAGTTGCGGCGAACAAACAGCTGTTCCATGACTGCAGCTTTGATGAGGTCCTGCCATGCCGGCGACAAAGTGCGAGCAGGCAGAGCCGGCATCCCGTTGGAAGAGCGAGCTGCGTTGATCGCATCAAGTGCCGAACCTTCCGAACTGAAGTGGCGCAAGCGATGCTTGGGAGCAACGCCCCCTGCTAGCGTAGTGAGGTCCCATTCATGTCCTTTGTTCGCAGTGCCGCTTTGATCCAGCGGAATCTCCCAGGCGACTCCATGCGTTGCGGCGAGCTCTTTCCCGAGCTGGATGAAACCTGAGAAGTGAGGATTCAAGACGGCGAACCTTCGAGCTCGAGAACCACAGCCTGAACTTCAGCGATTGTCCGTTCAAGCTGTAGATAGGCTGGCGATGCCACGTCGCCACGAGATGATTCATGGAAGAACCGTGCCACACCCCGAAAGTCGGCTAGAACTTTCGAGTGCATCAGAACATCGTGAATCGGCATGAACTTCCTACAGCCATAGCAGGACAAAATCGGGTTGTAGGGACACGCAGCCTGCCCGGAGGTGCATCCACCGATCCCCGCGATCGGAACACCATGAGGCGCTCCGCCGATCTGCTGAGACTCCTTCAATTGCGCCAGCTCTTCTGGACTGATAAACCGATCGTGGGCAATGCGAGCTACACGCTGATAGATCTCGGAGATTCCCAGTACCTTGTTCACCCGCTCAGCCTGGTTGGCTGATGTTTCGTAGTAGACCAGCGCAGTAGTCATATCCGAGTGCCCAAGGAACTCGGCCAGTTCCTCTTGGCTTGCGCCAGCGTCGACGAGGCGCTGAGCGGCTGTATGCCGCAGATTGACGGCAGTCGCGCCGAGCTCGAGAAGGTCGTGAAGTAGGGAGCTGATGCGACGACTTGCTTCATTAGCGGATGTGGCGCCGAACACCCTAGCGCCCGCATCATCGCCACTAGCCTGAAAGTGCCGTTCGATCTCGACGAAGAGTGGGGTCCACTCGCGTTTCACGCGCCTGAGCAGCGGCTTGGCGGCACTGGAACTCCGCTGCTTCGCCATCCGGAATGTGATGTGGACAGACGCGAGCATGCCGACATCTTCTCGACGAATTTTTACGTCACGAAACGCGAGCATTGCAATCTGAATAGGTCGCATTGCGAAATGATACGCACAAAGCAACATCGCTGCGTCTTGTACTTCTTCGAGAGCCAGCAACGACTTCTTTGCCTGGATCGCCGCTTCATCCAAGAACCGAACTATCGCAGCTTCATCGTCAACCGAAATAAAGGCTTCACCCGATCGGACGACGGCATACTTGTCTTTGAAGGGGAGGGGCAGAGCAGATATGACATCGTGATAGGAGTCCGACCAGCCATTGATGCGATGTTGGCAGAGCAGTTTGAGGATCGATTTAGCGCAGGAATAGGCGTCGGTGGGCAAGGTCTTCGCGAGGAAGGCGGTCCATACGGAAGAGATTCCTGTGGGTCCAGAGCCCAGAAGCCCAGTAACATCTTCGCTTCCAAAGTGCTTCCCTCCGAGCGTGTACATTGCGGCGGTCCTCGGCGCGAAGCCCTCTCCAATGATGCGCAGGAATACGTGTTTGAGAATGGTTCCAAAAGCCTCTTGAACCAGAGCGAACTCGATGTTGATAACGCTTCCATTCGCATGAACTACGAAGCGGTTGGCTGTCGCAGGATTTCGAATGGAGCGAGTCGTGTCATCGAAATCGTCGTAGTACCTAATCACGGGCGGCAATGGCGGAAGCTGCGCAGCGACTTCGCGTAGCGTTGACGCGTCGAGCCTACGATGATGATCACGTTGCATATCCATATGTATTTCCAATGGCGCAACTCAGGAAGGAATTGCTCTCAGAACCTCTACTCGGTCATCAAATGCGTTGTTCCACACCGACGATAGGCGGTCTTCGAACACCGCTCGGGCATAGCGAACGGGCATCTGTGATTCTCGCGACCAGCCGAAGAAGGCCCGGAGCTTCTGCAGTGCTTCATCCATTGAGTCCCCATGGTGAAGAAGTTGATTCAGTCGCACTACGGCGCACGTATGACGAAGGTCGTGGGGGGTGACTGAATTTTTTCCGCTTCGTTCCTTCAGCTCTCGGAGAATGGAAGGGGGTAGGGCAGCGGAAATTTTCAGGAACATCTTCGTCAAGGACTCAGTGGACAGCGGGCTTTCCTGCTGTGTGTTCAGCAGGAAGGCGTGACCTGGCCTACCTCGATAGTTTTCAACATAGGTTTGTACTAACCCCGCGACCGCTTCGCTCACCGGCAGTTGACGGACAGAGTTCGCCGACTTGATGCTTGGTCTGGAATACCGCAGGTCATCGCCGTCATCGGAGTAAGGGCTCTCTTGCACATTCATCCAGCAGCGAGCCCTCTGCTGCCCTTCATCAAATCCGTCCTTGATCACGTCCGCGGTGAGCAACAGGAGCTCGCCGCGTCGAAGCCCCTGATGGAGCATCAACAGGAAGGAAATAAAGGCGAGCCATCGCGTGTGCTGTCGTGCAAAAGGATTGGTAGCCGATACCGGGTCTAGCATTTCGTAGAGTGTCTTGATCACGCTCGCCGGCAATGAACGGATCTGACTCGGTTGGCGGCTCCTGCGGACGTGAAGCTGCCCATACAAGTGGGATAGGCGATGCAGGCGAGCTTCAATCTGCCGGAGACGGTCGGTTGGCAACGTTGACTTGGACAACCAGGTGACCACAGACCCGACAAATGCTAAGCCGGCGCGCCAACGTGATTCATCCGCCGGACCAACGGAAGGTTGATTGCGGATCGATATGAACCAAGACTCTAGGATCTCGGCGAGCACGACCTCGTTCAGGTGGCCCAAGGCGTCATCCAGCGCGTGGGCGCCGAAGTGACGATCCGCATGGCCGTACAAACTCTCGATGTACCGAAGCTTCTTTACCTGGCTAGATGCGGCGAGGTCATGGTTGGACATCAACGCCCAGACGCTAACCCAGTAACGAGGCAGCCTGTGAACATCGTCAACTAGTAAGGCGCCCCGCAGTGAGGCTGGAACCTGAGGATCCGTAAGCACGTTGAGCAAAGGCTGTTTCCTTTTGAGGAAGCAACACTATATGTACCATCGAACAAGGGCTCTGTTGCGAACGGAAGGATCCAATCTAGGACTTCCACGCAACACCGGGAGAAGTACTAGATTTTCGCATAATGTATATTATGTAAATAATGGCGGCGCGAACCGATCAACCCATCTGATCCAATGCCCTCCGCAGCGCGCTCACCAGTTCCGCATCGGATTGCACCCAATCGTTCTCCAGGCCGGCAAGCGCCGGGTTGTGATGGCGCATGGGCGATGTGCGCGATGCCTTGGCCGAGGCATGCAGTTCGTTGCAGCCGCTCTGGACGGTGACATCGGCGATGTTGCCTGCATCCAGGCCGGCGCCGGCCATCACCCGGATGCGGTCGCCTGCCTGTGTGGCCAGTTGCCGCAATGTGTGGCTGCCGGCCATCGCGCTGACGGCGCCGCCGGAGCTGAGGATGCGCTGGCAGCCGAGGTTGATGACCTGTTCCATGGCCGAAGGCAGATCGCGCGCGGCGTCGAAGGCGCGATGGAAGGTGATGCCGAGCGGTCCGGCGGCCGCGACCAGTTCGCGGCACAGTGGGATGTCGACGTCTCCATCCATGGTCAGCGCGCCGATCACGACGCCGTCGCATCCCAGCTGCCGGCAGCTTTCGATGTCGCGCAGCATGATCTCGGTCTCCTGCGCGTCGTAATGGAAATCGCCCGGGCGCGGGCGGATCAATACGAACAGGGGAATCCGCAGCCGGTCGCGGGCCACGGCGACGCTGCCGCGCGATGGCGTGGTGCCGCCCTGCGCCAGATTGTCGAACAGTTCGATCCTGTCGGCACCGCCGGCCTGCGCGGCCAGCGCCGACGCGACGGAATTGCTGGCGATCTCCAGCAGGCGGCGTCCGCTCATGTCTGCTCGCTGGAGTAGACGGAGGTGGAATCCAGCAGGAGGGTCGGCAGGGAATCGTTACGTACAGGGCCAAAAACCACCTAAGCGATTGAAACGCAATGATAATTTCCTTGTCCCGATAGCGCATCTCCCCGTCTATGGGGCCTGTTCAAGGACTTTCGCTGTATAGCTCAGCGGCGCCACTTCCCTATCAAGGTCGAGATGGTAGTCGCCGAAGCGGTTGATGTGGCTGGTCCGAAACGGCGACAGTCCGGCCAGGATCTCGGGCGTCAGTTCAACTCCCTCCTTCCGCATCTCAGCCAAGGTCCGGCTCATGCCTTCTACGTTGTGGAGGATGATCATGTTAGCGACCAGCTGGCTGTACTTGATGATCTTGCGCTGCTCGTGTTGGACGTTCTCAGCAATGATCCCCTGGCTGCCAAAGAACACCCATTTTACGAAGCCGTTGTACTCCTCGCTCTTGTTGGTCGCAGCATGGATCGTTTTCCGAATCTCGTTGTCATCGATGTAGCGCAGCAAGAACAGCGTTCGGACGGCCTTGCCAAGTTCCCGGAAGGCGAAGTACAGCTTGTTCTTCCGGCTGTAGGTGCCCAGCCGGCGCAGGATCGAGGACGCGGTGATCTTCCCCAATCGGATCGAGATCACTACCCGCAGCATGTCGTGGAGATGGGTGGCGATCAGTTGCCAGTCGATGCTGTCTCCGAACAGTGCCTGGATGTTCTTATAGGTCCTGCCAGGTTCAGGCCGGAAGAATGTGAGATCCTTGATGTTTCGTATCCTGGGCATCAGCTGGATGCCCAGCATGTGGGCCAAACCGAAGACCGGATAGCTTTGGGCCTGCGTGTCGCCATGGACGATCTCGGGCTGGATGTCGGACGTGTTGGCCAGCAGGCCATCGAGGATGTAGATGCCCTCGTGCACGCCACAGGGAATGAAGTGGCTGAACAGCGCCACGTATTTGTCGGACACATGGTAGTAGCCGATGCCGCCGTAGCCGCCGTAGCGGATGTGGTACTCCGACAGCAGGTTGTCCTCGTACACGCTCCACTTGGTGCCATCTGCTGACGCGCTCTTGCCGCTGCCCCAATAGCCCGGCAGGTCAAATTTGTTGTAGGTATTGATGACCTCCACGATGGCCTTCTCAAGGACATCTTCGGTCACGTATTTGAGGTTGAGCCAAGCGACCTGGCGACGGCTGAAGCCCTTGATCGACCGCGCCGTCTGCGTCGGACCCAAGTTGCAGCCATAGCAAAACAGCGTGGTGATCACCCGTCGAGGGAGATCTTCAACCTGGCTCTCGGTGCCGGCGATCGGACGGAAGAATCGGTGCAGATCCAGCCATTGGCTGGCGTCGATCAGGACATCGACGATGCTGGACTCCGGGAGCCGTTCGGCGATGAGGCGGTCCACGGTGGCAATGGCGCTTGAGACCTCGGCGCGTTGCCCCTTCCGCAGTACCAGGCGTCCTTCCAGAATGTCCGCATGAACATTCTCGGGGAAACGCTCGTCAACTTCGTCGGCCAAGTCGGTCAGTTGTGCGCGCAACCCGGCCACGAAAGTCGCAGCGTCGGTGGGCAAGCCTGACACCTGGCCATAGGCTTCCAGTTCCTGGGCCAAGGTGGCTTCATCGACCAGCTGCTCGCGGTAGTCGTCAAATCGTTCGCTGCTCGGGATGAAGAGATCTCCCGACTTCAGTTCGTCCTTGACCTGCACCAGCACGGCCAGCTCGAAGTACTTACGGTGCATCCAGCCGGCGCCTGCCGCGCTGGCCCGCTTGCCAAACACGTGCTGACGCCAGAGCTTGGACATCCAATCGAAGTCCTTTTCTGGGTCCAGGCCGAGGGATGCGACCTCGATCAGCTCACGGTGTTGGTTGCGCAGCGACAGCACCGCTGCAATCAACGGCTCCATGCCGGCATCGTGGCTGGTTGCCCGCAAGTTCATCAGCTCCAGCCCATTGAACAGCAGCGGCCTGACCGCGCCGTAGGGTTGCAGCATGAAAGGCAGATAGTTCTTTCCTGCGTATGCCATATGTTCTTCGCATTCGGCCAACAAGGTCGACACTTCCGCTTCCAGACTGTTATCGATGGCATCCACGCGCTGACTATCGCTGCCGTCGAGCTGATAGGCCTGCAGGATTTCCTTGAGCTGGCCGATCAGGAAGTCGGCCCGCTTGGCATGTTCGAGCTGGTAGGCCAGCAGCTTTTGCTGGGCCGTGTTCTCCAGCCCGCGCACCTGCTTGATGAACAGCTCGGCTGCGTCATCCAGCGTCTTGGCATGCTGGGCGCGAATGAAGATGGTGGCCAACGCATAGCGCTTGTCCGGAGCCAGTTCGGCTAACTCGCTGGCGTCATAGGCGCGAGCCATTGCACGGAATTGCTTGAGCTTGGGCACCGGCACATCGATGGGAGGCAGCTGCTCGGCCAACTGCTGCAGCATGCGGATGTGCTGCAGATAGAACCGGACCTCCTTGTTGGTCGGTCGGCCAGGCTCGCGCTTGAGCGATTGCCAGCCAGTAAATCTGGAGCCTTCCGGTGCGCGCAGCAATTCGTCAATGAGCGTGCGCGTGGCAGGCGTCAGCGCGTGACTGATGCTGCGGTAGTAGCCTAGATTGACCCGCTCACGTGCGCCGATGGCGGCCAGCTCCAGGGTGCGGAAGCCTGGCAGTTCGTAGCGGTGGTGCACCAGCTCTTCGAGCAGGACGTTCACGATGTCCGGGATGGTGTGCTTGGTCTGGGCTGCTCCAGTGGCCACCGTGTCCAGCCAGGCCAAGCCTGATTTGTCCAGGGGATGTACCCCGATGAACTGCCGAAGCTGCGGCATATGGCGGCGCTGGCTACCGGAAGCGTCGTAACGTTCGAGCTGGTCGGTGTCCAATACGCGCCCGAGTCGGGCGGCCTTGGCGATGTGCTTCCGGATCCGCTCGGGCACTTCGGCTAACACCGTGAAGTAACCCAGGCGCTGGAAGAGCTTGAGATGAATCAGTACCGCCAGCTGCGGTCCCGGCTGGGTGGTCAGCTGCTTGGCGAATGCAATCTCAGCGGCGGTGGGGGTATAGATCTCCTCCAGTTCCTTGGCGGTGGGATCAGGCTTCAGTCGCGGGTAGGCGGTCTCGTGAAGGGTAGCCATTGGATCCGGAGGTTATGAGGGGATCAATCCCAGTGCCGGCCGTCGTCTGTATTGAGAGACGCTTCCAGGAAACACTGGTGCGTATCGGCCATGCGGTGCATGTCATCGAGCAACGTGGCCAGGATTTCATCCAGATCCCGGTCGGGATCGGTGGGAACAGTCAACTGGTACTCGCTGCTGGCAGTGTTCAGGCGCACAGCCTGGAACGGGGCCAAGCAGATCTCTTCGATCCGGCCTCGGGCCTTGGCCGCGCCGCGGCCCGTGCGGGCAAACGGGGTCAGCACCATGCGCAGGCGCAGCTGCAAGGCCGGTTTGCCCTCGGGCGCCGGCAGTGCCATCGCCGGTACCGGCGCGGTTGGACTGGGCAGGCTTGCTTCAATGCGGTCACGGGCAAAGGGGTCACGCCCGTCCAGATAGCGCATGGCCGACTGCACATCGCGCCAGCCCACGTACTCCATCAGCGCCTTCATGTCCCAGCCTTGGTCGTTGGCCCAGCTGGCAAAGCCGCGGCGCAACGAATGGCTGCTGTGGAGCCCCGCATCGGCAAAGCCGGCACTGGTCAGCAACTCGCGTAGCAGGCGCACCAAGCTGTTGGGATGCAGGCCCTCGGCGCTCACCTGGCCCCATTGGTTAACCGCCCGAAACACCGGCCCTTCGTGCAGGTCGGCCGCCTGCAGCCACACCTGGGTCGCCTCCACCGGGCACAACCGCGACAACGCCGGCACCTTGTAGGTGACGCCGGCGGCCTGGCGGTCGCCCTTGCTGCGCGGCAGGAAACAGGTCATCCCCTGTCCCGGCACCAGCGTGAGATGGGCCACGTCCAGACGCAGCAGTTCATCGCCACGGAAGCCCCGCCAGAATCCGAGCAGCACCAACGCTCGGTCGCGTTGATGGCGCAGCGCCGCCGCTCCGTCGCCCCGGGCATGCGCCGCCGCGATCGCGGCAGCCAACCAGTCATCGAGCTCGACCAGCCGCCGAATCTGCAGCGGCGCGGCTTGCTTGACCTGGCCCGGGTGCAGGGTCTGGATGCCTTTGAGCACCTTGCGCACCAGCGGCGACCGGGTCGGGTCGACAAAGCCGTGGTCGCGGTGCCAAGAGGCAATGGCGGCCAGCCGGTGGCGAAGCGTGCTGGCGGCTAGGGTCTGCGCATACGCGGCCAGGTACCGCGCCACGCTGTCCGGTGTCGCTGGGAGGTGGCCTTGCCATTCAACCTCGAAGTGCCGCAGCGCCGACGCATAGCTGCGCACCGTGTTCTGGCGCGTGGCTGCATCGAGGTAGCGGTCCAGTTCGGTCACTGGCGCGTGGCCTCCACAGCGACCGGCTGCCGCAGGGTCGACAGGATGGTGCATTCAGCCCGCTGCCCACCGTGGCAACTGGCAATCACCCGTTCCAACTCGGTGGCCATGCGCTCCAGGTCGGCCATGCGCGCCCGCACGTCGGTCAGATGGCTGCGTGCCAGCCGGTCCACGTCCCCGCACGAAAGCTCCTCATCGCCGGCCAGCTGCAGCAGGCTGCGGACCTCCTCCAGGCTGAAGCCTAGGTCCCGGCCGCGCGCAATGAAGCGCAGCCGCTCGATGTCGGCCGGGCCATAGACCCGGTAGCCATTGCCCGAGCGCCCCGGGCGCGGCAACAGGCCGATCCGCTCGTAATAGCGGATCGTCTCCAGGTGGCATCCACTGGCGTCGGCAGCCTCACTGATTTTCATTCGTAGTACGCTTGACTCCGTAGTAGCTACGGACTTTACACTCACCTGCTGTGTCATGCCAGCGACCCGCCCGGGCCCGGCTTCCCTGCGACTGGAGATGTTCCGATGAGTGATTGCGGCTGCCACCACGAGGCCAAGAATGCGCAGGAGCGGCGCGTCCTCTGGATCGCCCTAGCGTTGAACGCGGCGATGGCCGTGATCGGCGGCATCGCCGGCTGGATTGCCCATTCCACTGGCCTGCTGGCCGACGCTCTGGACATGCTGTCCGATGCCACCGCCTATGCCATTGGCCTGGTCGCTATCGGGCGCACGGCGCGCTTCAAGGCCAATGCCGCTTGGGTCAGCGGCAGCGTGCTGCTTGTGCTGGGTGTGGGCGTGTTGGTTGAGGTGGGCCGCCGGGTGATGTACGGCGCCGAGCCGGTCAGCGGCTGGATGATTGGCACCGCCCTGCTGTCGCTGGCGGTCAATATGGCGGTGCTGCGCATGCTGGCACCGCTAAAGTCCGGCGAAGTGCATCTGCGAGCGACGTGGCTGTTCACGCGGGCCGATGTGGTCGCCAATGTTGGGGTGATCCTGGCCGGTCTGTTGGTGTGGTGGCTGGCCAGCCCGTACCCGGATTTCGTGATCGGCGCCCTGATCGGCCTGTATGTGATCAAGGAAGCCTTCGAGATTTTAGGTGATGCCCGCCGGGCAGGTGCCGACGCGCGCAAGACGGCTGCATGACCAGGCTTGGCCGACTGAGCTCGGACTCTGGCGGCTGCGCTTGAACCCGGCACTGTCACGTGGCGCAGCTGGCCCCCGACCTAATCCGTCGCAGCTCAATCTGCGTGACCGTGCGGAAGCTCAGGCAAAACGTTAACTTTCTGTTCTTCGGATGCCGGATTCCGTCAATTTCCCGCGCCAGCTTTTGCCTGGCCACCTGACTCGCAGAGGCCACTCGAGCCCGCGAGATTGATGAATAAGCGTCAGCTTGCTGATGAGCGGTACCCAAGGTATCTTTCCGGCCTCAAATGTATCAGTCCTAGCCACACGTGCCTTCCATTGTCATCCATGCCAAGCGCTACGCTCTGGCACTGCTGCTCGCAGTGATGATCATCGTGCCTGTCGTTGATGCTTCGGTCTGCTTCTCTGAGGAGCAGTCACACCAGGAAGTGGCAGGGCCAGGCGATGGCCACCCCGATAAGGCGCATGCCGCTTGTGGTCACGGTCACTGCCACCACAGCAGCACTTTTGTGGCGTCCAACGGTTTCACCAGTGCCGAAGCCGCAAGAAATGAAGGCGGGCACACGTTCTACGAACAGCCCATGACGTCCCACATCCCGGACACGCTGATTAGACCTCCCAGGCTTTGATCGCATAAAAGGCGCAACGCGCCTGTCAGTCCTTCTGCGATCACCTTTGTGTAGGTCTTTCCATGAACACATCTTGTTGCTGGGCGCTCCGTGCGCTCGGCCGACGCGTGGCTGCACGTGCAGTCGCCGGCCAGTACTGCGCCGCCTTGAAGAAGGCGACCTGAATGCCCTTCTCAACATCTACCAATCTCCGAACTGCACGCGATCGAGCGGCACTACTGATGGCAACCTCCGTGCTTGCCATCGGCGCATCTCTTGGTGTGCGCGATTTTGGGCCTGTCGACGAACCGAGATTTGCCTTGGTTGCCACCCAAATGGTGGCAACCGGAAGCTCGCTGTTCCCGCGTCGGGGAGCGGAGCTGCACCCAGACAAGCGTCTCTTCATGTGGATCTCGGCTGCACTGCTGTCACTGACCCAAAACCTGCGGACCGCGGTCCTGGCCCCTTCGCTGGTGTCAGGCGTTGCATATGTGTGGATGGCTTTCCATCTAGGAACGCGCAATGGCGGCCGTGTGCGCTAGGGGCGCGCGCGGTGGTCAATAAAAAGGAATCACCAATGCATTACGTGAAAACAGAATTCAACCGAGGCAGTTCGCGCGGGGGCCTAGGCTCAGATCCACTGGGCCGTCTTGGCAAGCCCATCTGCGGCCCGCAGCTGGGCGTCAACACGTTGATTATCATCGTGGCGATGTACTTCACGTTCTTTCTCAACAGCGCGTTCTTCGCAGAAGTAATTGCGAAGAGTGGTGCGGACGGAGCAGCTCGTGCGCTACTTGTTATCTCTACGGGAGCGATCCTCACTGCCTTGAATGTGCTCATTCTCGGATTGCTATGCGTTCGATGGACGGTGAAGCCGGTTCTTGCATTGCTTCTCGTCGTGTCCGCTACTGCTGCCTACTATTCAGACAATTACAGCGTCTACTTCGACGCCAGCATGGTACGAAATGTGCTGAAGACCGACGGCGCTGAAGCCGGAGAGTTGCTGACCTGGGGCTTCTTTCTTGCGGTACTAATTAAAGGCGTCGTGCCAGCTATCGCGGTATGCATGGTAAGGCTCCAACGTTCTTCCAATGTGACGCGGGCGATACTTGCAAGAGTGCTTCTACTTGGCATGGCGGTTGTTGTAATCGTTGGCGCGGCAATTGCGTCATTCGACGACCTCTCATCACTCATACGCAATCACAAGCAAGTCAGATACCTTGCAAACCCTGGAAACTACATCGCTTCCATTGCGAAGGTTGTGCGAGAAGACACCCGTGCGGAGCGCGGTCCGATCCAAGTGGTTGGCCCCGATGCCATGATGACGCCTCATCCGCCAGGCGCGAAGCCCCACTTCTTGGTCATCGTTGTAGGTGAGACGGTTCGTGCGCAGAACTGGGGTTTGAATGGATACGGCAGACAGACAACGCCACAGTTGGCAGCGTTGGACGTCGTCAACTTCTCGGACGTGACTGCCTGCGGGTCAAATACTGAAGTTTCCGTGCCTTGTATGTTCTCGGTGTATGGAAGGCGAGACTACGATCGAGACAAGATCAGGGGCTCAGAGTCGCTGCTCCATGTGCTTGAGCGAGCTGGCATCAAGACGTTATGGCGGGACAACCAGACAGGTTGCAAGGGGGTTTGCGCGGACCTGGCGTTTGAGTCCTTCCGCGTGCCTACCAAGGATGGGTTGTGCGATGACCAAGCGTGTCGCGATGAGATCATGTTGCGGGGATTGCATGACGCTATCGATGACAATCCGGGTGATGTTGTGGTCGTTCTGCATCAGCTGGGGAACCACGGGCCGAGCTACTACAAGCGATATCCCGAGGATCTGAGGAAGTTCACGCCTGACTGCCGCAATGCAGATCTGGGCAAGTGCACGCGCCAGCAGATCGTCAATGCGTATGACAACGCAGTCCTTGCGACAGATGACTTCCTTGGAAAGACCATCCGGATGCTTGAGCAGGATCAGAGCCATGACACTGGATTGATCTACGTTTCCGACCACGGTGAGTCACTGGGAGAGGCGAACGTCTATCTCCACGGTCTCCCCTATGCCATTGCTCCCGACACTCAGATCAAAGTGCCCATGGTCATGTGGATGTCCGAGGGCATGAAGAGCAGCAACAACCTGGACCTTCAATGTGTCCGGGACCGATCAAACCGCCCGGCCAGCCACGACAACCTCTTCCATTCTGTACTCGGCCTCATGAACGTCCGGACGAAGTCGTTGGACGAAAGCCTGAATCTTTTCTCCGGTTGTTCCATCAACGCCGGGTCCACTTCATAACGGGCGACAACGAGCACGCTGCTGGAAGCGCCCAGCAGCGGCTCTTGGGGTCCTAAATTAAGGAAGCAACACAGTGGCAGATATGTACGGTCATCGTCCGCGGAGCATTGCCCGCGTTTTCAAGGCGCTCCGCTGGTCCCTCCAAGGACTACGATCAGCTTGGCTGCATGAATCCTCGTTTCGACTCGAGGTTGTCGCGGCCGTGGTGGCACTACCGGCAGCGATTCTGCTGGGCCACTCAGCGGTTGAGCGAGCACTTCTAATGGGGAGCGTGCTGGCTGTTCTGGCCTTGGAGCTGCTGAACTCCGCCATCGAAGCGGTTATCGAACGGTATGGCCCAGAGATCCATGAGCTGGCGGGTCGCGCTAAAGATATGGGTTCGGCCGCTGTGTTCGTGGCTCTTTGCAATGTCGCCCTCACATGGGCCGTTATCCTTGTGGGTTGATTCCCTGGGTCCCGACCTGAACGGGGCTAGGGTGCGTTCAAGCACAGCCACCGTAGTGTTTTTATGTAATTGTATCCGTCCAAAAGAGGTTGCTAACCTTTCCCAATGCGTCGCTCTCTGCCTGCTATTCGTATATACCTGATGCTGCTGCTTTTGGCGGCGTTCGTGGTCGTGCCTGTGGCCGAGGCATTGGCGTGCGCGCAAGAAGCGACGGTCAGCGTGGGCGATGTGCACGCCTTGCAAAGTGATTCAGACTCCGAGTCGAGCAAGAGCAAGGATTCGTCCAGTGCCGATGCCTGTGGCCATGGGCATTGCCACCATTCAACGGCAAGCCTCCCAGCTGCCGGTCACGACGATCTGTTCGCCGATGGCCGGATCTCGCTGCACAGTACCGAGCACGTGGACGTCTACGCGCTACGACTCGACGGTCCCATGCGCCCCCCCCGTATCTGATCTGGCTCTGCCTCGCACTTGCGGGTCGTTCGCTCAGATAATTTACGGGAGTTTTTATGTCGATTTTGCCAGGCCGGTCGCTTTCAGCGACCGGGTTGACTGTCGCTATTCTGTTGGCGTTGGTGCCAATCGGACATGTAGCTGCTCAAACTGCACCATCTTACGAATCGTTGCTTTCTCGCTTGAACCAGATGCCTGCGACGGTCCAAGGCGTCGCGCTGGCTGAGGCAGCCGAGGCGCGGGTACAACAGGCTCGGGCACTGCCCAATCCGACGGTCTCCATCGAAGCGGAGAACGCCTACGGCACTGGTCCCTACAAAGGTTTCTCAAACGCTGACAGCATTGTCACCCTCTCCCAGCCGCTGGAGATTTGGGGTCAACGAGGGGCCCGAGTGCGCGCCGCGCGTGCGGAGGCTGGGGCTGCAGGCTTGCGGGGTGATCTGATGCGCAGTGACGCAGCGGGTCGCCTGGCGGCGACATACGCCGAAGCAGAGGCTGCGCTGCGCCGATATGAGTTGGCCAGCGAGGCATTGGCCTTGATTGAACAGGACGCCAAGGCGGTAGCTGCGATGGTCAGCGAGGGACGTGAGCCCAACCTGCGCGGTGTGCAGGCACGGAGCGAGGTCGCCAATGCAAAGGCAAGCCTGGATGAGGCCGAGGCCTACCGGGATGCGGCGCTTGCTCGCCTGGCCGGCGTGTCCTTGGTGGACAGCCCCCTGACCGACATCGGTGAAAGCCTGCTTGACCGCGTGCCCTCTCACCCAGTCGCTATTGAGGTCGCCCCGCTTGCCGTTCGCATTGCCCAAGCTGAAGCGGAAGCCTCCGGCCGCCTTATCGATGTCGAGCGCAAGCGTGCGTTGCCACAACTGAGTGCATCCGTGGCTCAGACGCGCTTCCGCCAAGCGGGCGACCAAGCTTACAACGTGGGCATCAGCCTTTCGATCCCCCTATTCGATCGTAACCGCGGTGCGATCCAGGCGGCCTATGCGGAACAACGTGCTGCCGAAGCGGTTCTGGAGGCTCAGAGGCGTGACAGTGAGGCGGCCCGTTTGGGAGCGGTAGCGAGTCTCAAGGCATCCAACAGCCGCGTACGAGCAGCGGATGAAAGCGTACAGGCCGCAGATGAAGCCTATCGGCTGGCCCGCATCGGATTCGAGGCAGGTCGTATATCGCAATTGGAGCTGCGCAGCACGCGATCAACCCTGATCGCTGCGCGTGGCAGTGCTGTGGATGCCCGTCTTAGCCGGGTGGCAGCAGAAATCGACCTCGCCCGCCTTGAAGGGCGCGCACCGTTTGTGGAGGCAAAATGAACAAGTACGGAAACAAGACGCTCATCGGAGCGACGCTGCTGGCTACCTTGATGATGACCGGCGCGCTGACCTCATGCAGTGGCGGGGCGCAGGAGGATGCCAAATCCACCGGTACGGAGGCAGAAAAGCCGGCTGGAAAGGATGATGGTCACGACGATCACGCAGCTGACGCAAAGCCGGGCTCCGCCGAGGCGCACAGTGAAGGTGATGGTGATGGCGAACATGGCGAAGAGGAGTCCGAGGAAGGTGTAGTCAAGCTGACGCCTGACCAGATCAAGGCATCTGGCATCGGCGTGGTGGCTGTCGGCCGCGGCGGTGGCGCATCGACCCGCCTTGCAGGTCGCGTCGAGCCGGCCATCGGGGGGCGTGCTGCCATCGCCTCAACGGTCACCGGCCGCGTTGAGCGCGTGCTTGTTGCGCCGGGTACAGCCGTCAAGAGCAACCAGCCCCTGGTGATCATTGTCAGTGGAGAAGCTGCGACCTTCAAAGCCGCCGCCACTGCCGCTGCGGCGGAGGCCGAAGCCATCCGCCTGGCCTACGGCCGCGACAAGTCTCTTGTCGAGCAGGGCGTAGTGGCTCGCCAGGAGCTGGAGGCCTCGCGCGCGCGCTCTTTGGCCGCTGATGCCGCCGCTAGTGCTGCACGTGCACAGGTAGCGGCCAGTGGATCTCCGGACAGTTCCGGCCGGGTGACAATCTCCAGTCCTGTCGCTGGCGTGGTTGGCAACGTCCAAGTGACGCCCGGTGGTGTCGTCTCAGCTGGAACGCTTGTTGCGGAGGTTTCCAATCCGGACATGAATGAACTCGTATTCACTGCACCGCCAGCACTGGCCACTCTCGCGGTGCCCGGAATGAAGCTGGAAGTGACTGGCCCGGGCGGAAGCTTCGAAGCTGAGGTGATTGCCGCCGCTGCGAATGTGATGCAGCAGGGAGGCACCGCGACCATTCGCGCCAAACCAATTTCGGAGAAGTTGCCACCGGCCGGCTCCCCCGTTTCGGCCGTCATCATCGCCGATGGCGCAGCTGAAGGCATGAGCGTCCCGGCGGATGCGGTCCAAAGCGTTGATGGCAGAAGTGTTGTGTTCGTTGCTGTCGAGGGAGGCTTTAAGGCAACGCCGGTACTCGCTGGCCGTCGTGCAGGTAATCGAATCGAAATCCTTAACGGTCTGACAGGTAGTGAGCGCCTCGTAGGCGCCAATGCCTTCCTGCTCAAGGCCGAACTGGCCAAGGGCGAAGCCGAGCACGGCCACTAAGGGAACTCATACACCATGTTCAAGATCATCATTGAAGCAGCGGTCAAGTTCCGTTGGCTCGTGGTGTTTCTGGCTGCTTCGATTGCCTGCTTTGGCTTGTTCCAACTGAGCAAGCTGCCAGTCGATGCTGTACCAGATATCACCAACCGCCAGGTTCAGATCAATACCATCGCACCTGCCCTTACTCCGGAGCAGATTGAACGCCAGGTCACCTATCCTCTGGAGACGGCCTTGGCCGGCATCCCAGGTCTGAACACCACTCGCTCCCTATCACGCAATGGCTTCTCTCAGGTCACCGCGATCTTCACTGATCAGACCGACATCTATTTCGCCCGCCAGCAGGTGGCAGAGCGGATGCGGGAGGCTGCCGGAGATCTGCCCGAGGGCGTGTCCCCCATGCTCTCCCCGGTTACAACCGGGCTGGGCGAGGTTCTCATGTGGACGGTGGACTTCAAGCCATTCGACCCCAAGAAGCTGGCCAAGCCCGGCCAGGCTGGCTGGCAAGAGGGTGAGGTCTACCTGACACCAGAGGGCGATCGTCTTGGAACCGCCCAGGAGCGCGCAACGTACCTGCGTACTGTCCAGGACTGGATCATCGCACCACAGATGCGCTCCAGCCCCGGCCTGGCCGGTGTTGATACGGTGGGTGGGTACGTCAAGGAATACGGCATCTACCCCGACAGCGCTCGACTGGCGGCATACAACTTGGGTCTGGCCGATCTGGTCCAAGCACTGGAACGCTCCAACGTCCAGGCTGGCGCCGGATTCGTCCAGCGTGCGGGCGAAGGCCTGGTCGTTCGGGCCGACGGCCTTGCCCTTACGACCGACGACTTGGCTCAGTCGCCCGTTGCCACCAAGGACGGTGTGGTCATCCGGGTGGCCGATGTTGCCGAGGTCGGTATGGGGCGCGCCCCACGGCTTGGTGCAGCTAGCCGAAATGGTCATGAGGCGGTACTGGGCACGGCGCTCATGATCGCCGGCGGCAACAGCCGCACCGTCGCTCAAGCTGCAGCTGAGCGCCTGGCACAGGTCAATGAATCTCTGCCCGCCGATATCTTCGCAGAGCCAGTGCTGGACCGTAGTGTGCTGGTTAACTCCACTGTCAAGACTGTCGCCAAGAACCTGACCGAAGGTGCCCTGCTGGTCGTAGTTGTGCTGTTCCTGCTCCTGGGCAACCTGCGTGCGGCAGCCATCACCGCATTGGTCATTCCGCTGTCGTTCCTGTTCGCTGTTATCGGCATGAACAAGTTCGGTATCAGCGGCAACCTGATGAGCTTGGGTGCGCTGGACTTCGGAATCCTTGTAGATGGCGCGGTAATTGTGATCGAGTCCACCCTGCTGATGCTTGGCAAGCGGCGTGCCGAACTTGGCCGACCCCTCAATGCCATGGAGCGACTGCGTGTAGCCGCCGACTCGGCGAGGAAGATGGCGCGTCCTGCAGCCTTCGGTCAGGTGATCATCCTGTTGGTGTTCGCACCGATCCTTACCTTGGAAGGTGTGGAAGGCAAGACGTTCCACCCGATGGCCGCCACCTTCATGCTCGCCCTCGTTGGCGCATTCATCTTCTCCTTTACCTTCGTACCGGCGATGGCTGCCCTGCTGGTCAGGGAGCCCAAGCTCCACGCGAAGAAGGAAGGACACGAGGGCGACCAGGACGAAGAACATGAGACAGCCATCATCCGCGTCCTGCGCGGCCGCATCGAACCGGTGATCCAAGCGGCGATTCGTAGGCCCAAGGCAGTGTTCGCTGGCGCCCTCGTGATGCTCGCAATGGGCGTGGTCGGCTTTACGATGCTGGGTCGAGAGTTCATGCCAACGCTTGATGAGGGAAATCTCGCTATGCAAGCGTTGCGTGTGCCATCTACGTCGCTTGAGCAATCGTTGGCTATGCAATTGGCGCTGGAGAAGGCCATTGCTGCTGAACCAGAGGTTGTGACGGTCTTCTCGCGGACCGGTACTGCAGAAGCAGCTATCGACCCCATGCCGACCAACATCTCCGACAGTGTGATCGTACTTAAACCGAGAAAGGAGTGGCCAGACTCTTCCCTGAGCAAGGAGGATCTGATTGCAAGGTTTGAGAAGATCGCCGCCTCGCAGATAGGCAACAGCTTTGAATTCAGCCAGCCCATCGAGCTGCGCTTCAATGAGCTGATCTCAGGCGTGCGTACGGACCTGGCCGTCATGATCTACGGCGACAACTTCGAGCAACTGCAAGCTGTTGCCGATCAGGTCGCGCTGAAGCTGAGGAATGTCCAGGGCTCAGCGGATGTCCGTGTTGAACAGATTTCCGGCCTGCCCACGCTCAATGTGGCAATCGATCATCTTGCAGCTGCGCAGTATGGCCTCACGGCAGCGGACGTGAGCGACGCGCTTTCAACCGGTATTGGCGGCGCTGCGGCAGGCAAGATCTTCGAGGGCGACCGCCGGTTCGATGTTGTTGTGCGCCTCGGCGACGATGCACGCAATGACCCCGATCAGCTCGCGTCACTGCCGATTGCAACTCCAACTGGGGGCATCGTGCCGCTCTCCTCTGTCGCACGCATTGAGATCAGCGAGGGGCCGAACCAGATCAGTCGAAACAATGGAAGCCGTCGTGTGGTGGTGCAGGCAAATGTTCGCGGTCGTGACTTGGGCGGGTTTGTTGGAGAGGCCCAGGCGGCGGTGAAGGACGTACAGCTTCCGCCGGGCGCCCACATGACGTGGGGAGGTCAGTTCGAGAACTTGCAGCGGGCTGAAAAGCGACTCATGACAGTTGTTCCGATTGTCTTCCTATTGATCGGCAGCCTGCTGTTCATGGCATTGGGCAGCGCAAAGGAGGCGGGCCTGGTGTTCACCTGCGTCCCACTGGCCCTGGTTGGCGGAATTCTCGCGTTGCTGGTGCGTGGTATGCCGTTCTCGGTATCTGCCGCCGTCGGATTCATCGCGGTATCGGGTGTTGCGACCCTGAATGGATTGGTGCTCATGCAAGCCATCAGAGAGAGGCTTGATGCAGGTGACAGTCCATTGATCGCTGCAATGAACGGTGCCGGCAGCCGAATTCGCGCGGTGGTGACCACCGCGCTGGTGGCGATCGTTGGCTTCATTCCAATGGCTATTGCGAGTGGATCTGGTGCTGAGGTGCAGAAGCCTCTCGCCACGGTGGTCATTGGCGGCCTGTTGACCGCAACAGTACTGACACTTCTTGTGCTGCCGACATTTGCGGGGCGCTTGGCCAAGGCAGGCCCGAAAGGGCAACCGGAAACTGTCCACTGAATGATGGAGTGTTTGGGCCCGGCAGAGCATCTGCCTGCCGGACTTCCCGTTCCATTTTTATGACGTTGGAGGGAACAAATGAACCTGACCACAGAACTCGAACTGCCAGTAATACTCCCAGGTGTCTCTCGGGACGACAGCTGCGTCCAGAGGCTGGTCGCTGGTCTTCAGGACATGGAGGGAGTATCGCGCGTGCACATTCGCGAGGGTAGCGACGAAGCTCTCGGAACGCTCTGCATTCATTACGACCCCGAGATCGTCTCGCTTCAGCGAGTGCGAGAGGTGGCGGCATCCGTGGGCATTGAGTTGGGTGATCGGTATGGCCACCTTTTCTTGGAGCTTGGTTCGGCCGTTCACGCACGAAAGGCAAGGACAATTGCGGCGCAAGTGCAGGCCGTACCAGGCGTCATTGAAGCCACCACCAGCCCAGCTGGTGGCATAAGCATCGAGTACGAGAGAGCCAAGACAGGCGAGGCGGAGCTGAGAGCGAAGCTTGAGGCGCTGGGTGTAGCGCAAGAGCCACCGAGTCCGAGGGGAGATTTGAAGGATCAGCACGAAGGACACGATCACAAGGACCGACAGGACCCCGGTCATTCCCACGGGGGCACGCTAGGTGGCAATAGTGAGCTGATCTTCTCACTTGCTTGCGGCCTGCTCCTGATCGTGGGATTTGCGATTGAAAAGCTTGGGTTGACCCAAACGCCCTGGATCCCCACAGCGTTTTACGTAGCAGCCTACGTCTTTGGCGGCTGGTTCACGCTTGGCGAGGCGATCGGGAACATCAAGCTGAAGCGCTTTGAGATCGATACGCTGATGCTGGTTGCAGCGGCAGGCGCAGCCGCGCTCGGCGCATGGGCCGAAGGCGCCTTGCTTCTGTTCCTCTTCAGTCTCGGTCACGCCCTTGAACACTACGCGATGGGCCGGGCTAAACGTGCGATAGAAGCTCTCGCCAAGCTTGCCCCAGAAACTGCCAGGGTGCTGAGGAATGGGCAGGTCGTGGAAGTCCAGGTTGAATCGTTGATACCTGGAGATGTGGTGGTCGTACGTCCCAATGACCGGATGCCGGCGGACGGATTCGTTATCAAAGGGGCTAGCAGCGTTGACCAAGCCCCTGTCACCGGGGAAAGCATCCCGGTTGATAAGCTGGCAGTCAATGACGCTGCTCTAGCACGGGATCGACCTGATTCGGTGGTAATGGAGTCACGTGTTTTCGCCGGCACTATCAATGGCTCCGGCGCCCTGGAGGTTGAAGTCACGCGTCGATCAGGCGAATCGGCACTGGCCCGCGTCGTCAAGATGGTAAGTGAGGCTGAGACTAGGAAGTCGCCCACGCAGCGCTTCACGGACAAGTTCGAGAGAGTATTCGTTCCCGCGGTGTTGATTCTGGCTGTGCTCCTCCTTTTCTCCTGGGTTGTGGTTGATGAGCCATTCCGTGACAGCTTCTATCGTGCTATGGCAGTTTTGGTGGCAGCGAGCCCCTGTGCACTGGCCATAGCCACGCCAAGTGCTGTTCTGGCGGGCATCGCAAGAGCGGCACGTGGTGGTGTGCTCATCAAAGGTGGGGCGCCACTCGAAGAGCTAGGAATGATCCGCGCCATCGCGTTCGACAAGACTGGAACGCTCACTGAAGGCAAGCCGCGAATTACCGACATCAAAGTGATGCAGGGAACGACAGAGCAGGAACTGCTTCACGTTGCCGTCGCCGTCGAGGCTTTAAGTGACCACCCTTTGGCCGCAGCTATCGTTCGAGATGGTAATACTCGCCTGGGCGATGGACCGGTCATGGTAGCGACAGACCTCGCTAACTTCGCTGGAAGAGGCGTTCAGGCGAAGGTGAACGGCATTGACGTGTGGATAGGAAAGGCAGAAATGTTCGGTAACGACGGCATTGGCGCTCTATCCGCGGGTGCGGAGTCTGCCATTGAGGAGCTCCGTAACGCCGGCAGAACCACGATGGCCGTTCGCCTAGGTGATCGCGACCTAGGTGTCATCGGCCTTATGGATACGCCCCGGCCAGAGGCGCGTGAAGCCCTGGACAAGCTAAGGCGCTTGGGCATCCAACGAATGATCATGATCTCTGGCGACCACCAGACTGTAGCTCAAGCCGTGGCAACGGACGTGGGTCTAAACGAGGCATGGGGAAATCTCATGCCTGACGACAAGGTGAAGGCAATACGTCAGTTGAAGGAGACGGAGCGAGTGGCAATGGTCGGCGACGGTGTGAATGACGCACCCGCAATGGCTAGTGCCAGCGTCGGAATTGCAATGGGTGCCGCCTCTTCGGACGTAGCGCTGGAGACTGCCGACGTCGCGCTTATGTCTGAGGATTTGAGACAGGTTGCATTCTCTGTAGCGCTTAGTCGACGCACGAAACGGGTGATCCGTCAGAACGTGTATGTGAGCCTGGGCGTCGTAGCGTTGTTGGTTCCTGCGACCATCCTAGGTCTTGGCATTGGACCGGCTGTGGCAGTGCATGAAGGTTCAACCTTGTTGGTTGTATTCAATGCGCTGAGGCTCCTTGGCTTCCGTCAGTCGTGACATGCGAATTCTAGTGATTGAGCGCGATCGAGAAGTCGCTTTGAAGATTCTGGCCTACTTCGAGGCCCGAGGGCATCAGCTTGATACCATCGGGGACGGCATCGCCGGCCTTCACTTTGCGGCGTCCAATGGTTACGACGCAGTCATTCTTGATTGGATGCTTCCTCGCATGGAAGGCCCGGAGGTTCTGAGAAGGCTGCGGTTGAATCACGGTGTTTCAGTTCCTGTTGTGATGTTGGCTGCAAAGGTTGCGCTCTCGGACAAAATCATCGCTTTCCGCTCCGGTGCAGATGACTATGTGACCAAGCCTTTTGAGCTCCCGGAGCTCGAAGTTCGCCTAGAGGCGTTGGTTTCCCGTACGGAGGGACGCGTAACAAGGAGGCGGCTGCTGATCGGAGAGCTCACGTTGGACCTGAGAACGTTGGAGGCCACACGGGCTGGAAAACGACTGCATCTGTACCCAGCTTGCAGGAAGCTCCTTGAAGCGCTGATGCGGGCAAGTCCTGCCGCTGTGACCAGGCGGCAGCTTGAGCACACTCTCTGGGGTGACGACCTGCCCGACGGGGATCTTCTGCGATCACAGATGTCCAGCCTGCGGCGAAGCATTGATGGTCCGTTTGAGGAAAAGATGATCCAGACGCTGCCGCGGGTTGGGTATCGACTGATACCGCCATCAAGGCCTATGCCCCCCCCCCGGGGAAGGGAGGCCCTATGACGGTGAGGCGTAGACATGGCTGCAGAGCCGTCAGTGCAGACCTTGAGCGCCTGACTATTTGGCCACGTATTCTGATCAGAGTATGACCATGTGGAAGCCAGCCGCACTCCCAATTGGCGCGTTCTTGGCCGCAGCGATTTGGGGCGCAGCGGCCATGGTGCCCTTCGCGCCGGCATCAGAAGAGATGATGTTTTGGATACCGGTGTCGATTGCGCTAACGAGTGCGGCTGCTGCATTGGTAGTTGCGATGATGCAAGACATCATTCTGGTCGCGGTAAAGAGATGGCCACTGTTCGTGAAATTCTATCCAACCCTCTGCTTGGAGCCACTCCCCTTTGCATTCCTTCCAATCGTGCTGTCACTCGCCGGAATTGCGGAGTTCGGTCCAGCGATGCTGAGTGCAGCTCTATTGCTGATCGGCTTCTCGTTTGCGGAGACTCTCTTCGCCGCCGCCCTCCACAGAGCCCGGGCGACGCCGACCGCGGTTGTGATCTCGATGCAGTGCGCTGCTCTGGTGTTTGCAGTTTACATGTACAAGAAAGGCATCCAAGCGAACGTCAGTGACATCAGTTGGCCGTGGTTCGCATCGTCTGTCACTGCCATGAGTCTATTCTCCTTCCTAGTCGGAAGGTATTGGGCCAACCTGCTTCGTGATGCTGAGGTGGGGTTCTCTCCCTTACTGAAGTGGGTTCTGGTCACCTTCATAGCTGAAGGATCTACTAGTGAATGGAGCCGGTGGAGATTGAAGCAACCTATTAAGCAACGCAGACCACCGGGGCTTCGGTCCAAGCCTCGCAGGAAATAGGATCCGATCAACCAATCCAAATCATGGAGGCTAATTCTTGACAACTGCGAGCGCGACAAATATGACGCAAGGGCGGATGGGACCACCCGTCGTCAGTCTCGCTCTGTGAGAGGTGGCGCATCGAGATCACGTTTGTGGAGGTCTTCTACCGGCCGGAAGCAATACCCCGAGGTAGGTCCGTGGTGGCGACTTCTGGTTTCAATGCGCCCGAAGCCCACCGGAGCCTCAAAGATGCGCGCTCAGGGTTGCAGCGGTCGCTGGCGACAGTCGTCATCGGCCGGAGCCTGTCCCCCGCCTACCAACCTTGCTGGCAAGGCCGGTGTTTTTTGATTGCAAGATTCAGACCTATCCCGCCTGACAATCACATTCCCTGGAGTCACCGCCAACATGAATGAAGCCGAGCTGGAACAAGTGCGTACGGCGATGTTTACCGACCCCGGCGTGAAAGCGGTGGATGACCTGCGCCTAGTCCCCGCCAAAGAGCGCGGTCGTGCGATCGCGGCCACCATCACCGTCGCTGCGCCCTCGGTCGACCTGGACCTGGTGCATGCGGTGATCGCCCGCGTGCTGGCCGATCAATTTGACATCGATCAGGTCATGCTGTGCTTCAACGACCCGGGTCCGGTGCCACCACAGCCCACCGCGGCGCCCTTGAAGAAAATGTGATCGCCCGTGGCTCTATGCGTCTGCGTTGGCGGGCGCATAGAGCTGATAACCCGGCAACGCGCACGCGCCGGCATACACAAAGGCCACGCTTTGCCGCGCCCGGGTGAAGGCCACGTAGTACTTTGGTGGGGCGGTGATACGCGCTGCATCTGCCGTGCGCAGGTACTGTGTCAGCGGGCCGTTCGGAAAGATGAGGACCCGGCTGTAGGTGCGGCCCTTGCACTGCCCAAAGTTCACGGCCGGTAGTCCGTCGCACGCTTGCCGCCGGTCATGCCGGAGCACGGTGGGCGCAAACTCCTGCATGTACGCTTCAACATCCGCTGGAGCGACGAGGTAGATGCCATCGTGCCCGGTGACCTCGCCATTGCCTGATTGGGTTCGCGGCATCTGCGGATAGAGCGTGTCCGCCATATCGCACAGGGCCTGGACGCAGCGAAGGCTGATGAGGCGGTGATCCAGCTGGCATAAGCCGTCCGCCTCCCAAATCTGAAACAGCGCTGCCAGATTGGGTCCACGATACTGGCTGTGCCTTTGAGCATAGTTGGTGGCATACGTCGCCTGCCGCGTATCACCCACCAACGTGATGGCAATGCCGCTCTTCAACAGCCGCTCGACCAGATCCAGATCAAAGCCGGCGAGGTCCTGAACTTCGTCGATGTAGAGCTCGTCGTACATGGCCGCCAGGCGTGCCATGACCTGACCTTGGGTGAGCTCATCGCAGCGCACAGCGAAATCGGCCGCCCGGTCCGAATACATCCGGTTGCCTGCCAAGTAGTGGCGCGCCACCTGGGTGCGTGGGGCCCTGTTATTGGTGACACCTTCTACGAACAGGATGGTCTCGATGCGAGGCTCAGGGCAAAGCGCTGCCTGGTACGGGCGGATGCACTGGCACAGCAGGAAGCCATACCAGCTGTGCAAAGTGACATGCACGGGGACCGCACCGGCGTGGACCTCAAACGAGCGCCGGATCTCTTCTAGATTCTCCAGCGTGTAGGTGACAATCGCGATGCGACGCCCAGGCCGCTCCAGGGCCTGCCGGACCAGCAAGGTGGTCTTGCCCGAGCCGGCCGCCGAAAGCAGGACCCGGTTAGGTGATGGCGCGCTGGACATAGTCCGGGAACCTGATCGAGTGCGGGCTGTTGAAGATCGCCAGGGCCGTATCGGTCTTATGGCCCTTCATGTACTTGAGCAGCGCCACCTCATCGGCAAACGTCTTGCCCAGCACGGTATTGAGTTCGGCCAGCGAGTTGGCTTTGATCAGCTGCTCTTCCAGCGATGGGGCGCTTTCGTCGGAATCGTAATAGATCGCGTTGATGTGTTCGGCATAGCGCTCCTGCACAACGGCGATATCGCCATCATTGTCGGTGATCACCTTGGCCTGGATTTTCAGCCGATCTGCAATCTGCAAGAAGCGCTTGAATGCCAGCGACTTGACCGAAATGATGTCTACGCCGCGAGCCATCGGCGCCACGCCATGGTGGTCGCTGTAGGCGCGCTGCACGATCAGCTCGTCGGAAGGGCCTTCCACCAGGATCGCCTGCTTGGCCAGGATCAATCGCAGCGTGTCGTGGCCCGGCAGCTTCATGAAATAGTCATGGGTATCGCTCGGCAGCTGGTCCAGCTTCATCTGGCCCTGCGCGCTGAACAGGATCACGTTGTCCACGCCCAGCTTATTCAACACGAAGCTGCTGTGGGTGGCGATGATCACCTGCTGGGCGGTGGAGAGGGCCGCAATCTTGTCGATCAGCTGGGTCATGCTGGAATAGGACAGATGGTTCTCCGGCTCCTCGATCAGCAGCACGTGGGCAGCGCCGGCCGCGTGCATCGCCAGCTTCATCTTCACCGCGCTTTGCTCACCCTTGCCGGCCTGGGTGAACGGGAGCTCATCCAGGTAAGGTGACAAGCTGGTTTCCCATGTTGAGCGCGGCGATGTGTCCACACCCACCGTCAGCGCCCGGTGGCTGATGTCCCCGGTGTGCTCGGTCAGGTACGCATTGATGGCCGCCACGTCCGCCTCTTCGGAAAAACTCTGCCGCATGCGGCGGAAGCTCAACGACAGCGAGACGCGCTGCGCAGGCGTCAGTGCCTGATCGATGATGCCGGCGATATAGCGATCGGCACCGGACAAGGTCTTGATGCCGTGAGTGTCGATGATGGTCGAATCGAACGGAATGCTGCGAGCGGTGACGCCATTGTTGGCGAAGGAATACCAGCGCACCGTGTAGTACTCCACCGGCAGGCTGACCGCACCCTGGTGCTGCTGCAGGTAGGCGTTGAACTCCTCGCGGTAGTCGTCGTTGAGCTCGACCAGCAGCCGGATGCCGGCGGTATCCAAGCGCAGGGAGTTGTTGGTGCCGCGCAACGACGCCAGCGCGACATCTGCGCCCAGATAGGCTTCGATGGAGATCCGTGGCGGCGAAGCCGGCGTGCCTGCAGCAAGGGTCGCCAGATATTCCTGCACCGCGGGCTGGTGGAACAGGTAGGGCGTGAGCTCGTAGGCGAGATTGCGCCCATGCAGTTGCCCGGTGACCACCACGTGGATGGCCTCCAGCAGGGTGGACTTACCGACCTCGTTGTCGCCCACCACCAGGTTCATGTGGGCGTTGAGGGGCAGGTCCAGATGGCGAAACGACTTGAAATTGTCGATGACGATACGTTCGATCGGCATGCACAGTCCTTTGATGGCCAACGAGTTCGGTGGCGGCGCCTGCTTGCACCCCGGCTGGCCTCCTTTCCGCTCTGGGCCATACTACCCAGGGATCGCCAGCCTTGGGCGGTTTCGTACTGTTTTGACGACTTGAAATGGCCGAAACGCTGGTTACGCGGGATAATTCAATATTATCCCGCTTGAAAATTGGCGCTTGAAGGAACTACTCAGCTTCTTGATTAGTATGTAATTACATGGTACGTAATGCATTACGAAATCGTCCGAGGAGACGGCCATGGCCCGCGGTGGGGTGTACAAGAGCGACGTGCAGAAAGCCCGCGACAGCCTGCGGGCGCAGGGCAAGCACCCGTCAGTGGACGCGGTCCGGGTGGCGCTGGGCAACACCGGCTCCAAGACCACAATCCACCGTTACCTCAAGGAACTGGAAGAGGAAGAAGGGCAAGGCCTCGGCGCCAAGGTCGCGGTCAGTGAGGCCCTGCAGGACCTGGTTGGCCGGCTGGCGGCCCGACTGCACGAGGAGGCCGAAACAGTCGTCACCGAAGCGCAGCAGCGCTTTGCCGCGCAGTTGCAGGAGCGCAACGACGTGCTGGAACAAGCCCGGCAGGAAGCGATCGCATTGAGCAACCAGTTGCAGCGCACCGAAGCCGCGCTGCACGAGGAGCGGACCGTCCATGCTTCGGCCCAGCAATCCCTCGCGGAGCGGGTGACGGAAATCGCCCAGCTCAGCGAGCGCATTGCCGGCCTGACCGCCCGTGTGGCTGAGCACGAAGCCCATGCCGAGTCGCTGGAGGAGAAGCATGCCCACGCCCGAGAGGCGCTGGAGCACTACCGGACATCAGTGAAGGAGCAGCGTGAGCAGGAGCAACGCCGCCACGAGCACCAAGTGCAGGAGCTGCAGGTCGCACTGCGCCAGGCCAACGAGGCCCTGACAACCAAGAACCATGAATTGCTGCGGCTCAATCGCGACAACAGCCAATGGCTGGAGCGCCATGGGCGCCTGGAGCGGGAACTGGGCGAAGTCCGCCGCGGCATCGAGGCCCAGCAGAACGAACTGGATGCCTTGCGGCTGACGGCCGCAGAGCATCAGGCGCTGCAGGGGCGGTGGGCAGAAGACACACAGACCCTGGAAAGGATGCGGGCCGAGCTGGCCAGCGTGCGCGTCGAGGCGAGCAAGGAACGGGAACGTCGCGAGCAGGCCGAAGCCGATGCCTTGCGCGCCGGCGTGCGCCTGGAAACACTGGAGCAGCTACTGACGCAGCTAAAACCCGATCAGTCTGCCGATGACGCGGCGTCAGGCGAAAAGGCGCGGGGTCACCGATAAACCGGAGAGTCCCATTTTTATCCGGCAACCCTATGAATCAGAAAGGGAAAACGGATTCTATGGGGCATTTTTACACGTATCTCGGCTGAACCCCAAGGTCGGGCCGTTGAAGCTATCGACGGTGGTCCAGCGCATGGCTGTGCTGTCCACAGCCCACAAGCTCAAGCGCCTGACTAACCCCTGCGAGCTGCCTTCTGTCAGGACGCTGTTGAGCCGCGCCCGGCGCGCCTCGGTCAAACGTGGAGAGCGACCAACCAAGAAGACCGCCATCACGCGCCCCGAGCTTGAGGCCATGTTGGCGACTTGTGATTACAGTTTGGAAGGACTGCGTGACCGTGCCCTACTCTGCTTCGGGTTCGCCAGTGGCGGGCGCCGGCGCAGCGAGATCGCCGCCGCGGACATGCGCGACCTGCGCAAGGTTGGCGACGGCGGCTACATCTACCGGCTCGAGTACTCGAAGACGCAGCAGGCCGGCGCGGCAGTGGATTCGACCCCGGACAAGCCCATCTTGGGGCGAAGCGCTCAGGCGCTGGCAGCTTGGCTGGAAGGGGCTGACATCCAAGACGGGGCAATCTTTCGACGGGTCTGGAAAGGCCGGGTCGGTCCTGCCCTGCTCCCCGGTTCAGTGGCCACCATCGTAAAGCGCCGGGCCCGCTTGGCGGGATTGGAAGGGGATTTCGGGGCACATAGCTTGCGGTCGGGCTTCGTTACGGAAGCGGGGAAACAAGGCGTCCCGCTGCCCGCGGTGATGGCGATGACTGAGCACCGATCTGTAGCTAGCGTGATTGGGTATTTCCAAGCGGGTGCCGCTGAAGACAATCCAGCGGCACGGTTACTGAAGTAGTGCTTGGAGCCAACGTAACAGCGTACAGAGCCGAACCGTTGTCAGGTCAGTCCAAGCTCTCTTAGGGCTACTTGGATCGGCTTTCGCACTTCTGCTGGCAGATGGCTCAGATCGGCGTTGAGACCCTGAAGTACTTCTTCTCCGCCGCGCTCCCGGGCAATTCTTCGTAGGATACGGGCCGGGTCACCGGCGCGCGCGGCTGCGATAGCTATATCAGAGATTCGCCATTCTGAATGGACGA
Organism: Stenotrophomonas nitritireducens; assembly: GCF_001431425.1. Classification (GTDB taxonomy): domain Bacteria; phylum Pseudomonadota; class Gammaproteobacteria; order Xanthomonadales; family Xanthomonadaceae; genus Stenotrophomonas; species Stenotrophomonas nitritireducens. The sequence goes on along the minus strand of NZ_LDJG01000003.1, from coordinate 87,451 downwards.
AGGCATCGGCCAGACGCCGTCGTGCGCTTTTGCGCTTGTCCCAATCGAGGAAGACGAACATGTAGCTCAGCAGGTCGAACGCGCTACCCTCGGCGAGCTCCCGGTACACGGGCGGAAACGCCGCCGCGATTAGAGGCGACGCGGCTTCGCATCGATTGCCGAGCGCGAATGGCAGGAGTATGGCCGAGGCCCGAACGAAACCCTTAGGAGCCACTGATCCAGATTCCCACAGCAGCTTCCCGGCGGTCTCTGCTGCCTCGAGGGATATGTCCAGCTGATGCCGCCCTATCATGGCCGCCGCCATCTCTTCGATACCGACGAGGAGAGAGCCACGGGTAGCGGCGGATGCGCGGCCGAATGCAACGAGGTTGCGGGACGCCGCCGCCGGGGACACCCCCCGCCGCACTCCCACCCGCATTGTCCTGCCTCCATCTATCTTGGATCCTACTGCCGACAGAAGTTGATCGAGTACGGCGGGTGAGACTTCGTTTGGCTCTTGAGGTAGCGCGAGTTCGAGCGCCTTGCTGACCAGCTCTGCACCGATGCGACCCTTCAGGTTTGGAAGCAGCGCGATCACAAGAGCGATGTAATGGTGACGCAGCATCGTCACGTTGTAGGCGATGCGGGAAAGCAATTCGGCGTCCGACCCGTCCTCCGCATTCAGCAAGGCGATGGTCCCGGTCAGCGTGTTCTCGTCGGCCAGCATGCCGCGCAGCTGTTGCGAATTCGCTGTGGCGAGAAGAGATCTGATCAACTCGATCCGACGGCCCTGCTTCAGCATAGGGCTGGTGATCAGCCAATTCATATCTGCCGGAGTTTGACGCAACATGGACTCAACGAGCGCGTCGCCTCCAGCGCTCGCGCCCATCCCGATCACCGCGTCGCGTAAGGCAACTTCGGCTTGAAGCGCCCTTACTCGTTCGATGATAACGCTACGCATCCCAGGCGAGCTCAGCCCGTTGACTGCATGGATGTGCGTGACCTCTTTGATCAAGCCGTCGAAATCGAGATCATGGATGAGCAGCCGGGCGGGATCTACGTGGTGATCGTCAACCAAGAGACCAAGCAATTGGCGCCTCGCTTCCGCTCGCACCTCGTCGTCGGCGGTACGGAGCGCCATTGTCAGCGCGGATGAGAAGACCGGGAACCTGCCAATAGCTTCTTCAGCCAGCTTTGCGCTGGCGAACAGTAGATCGAGAAGATCTTCACCATGGAGGCGGCTCAGCAGCTCCGCAACTTCGAGATCGAGCGTTCGTGCGAGCCCCTCGGCCGCCGCACTCACTAGCACCCCCCTCTGAGGCTCAACTTTAAGCGCGGAAAGCACTTCCACAGTCTCGACCGGGTGATGGGCCGCAAGGTCCACGGCTGTAGTCCGAATGGATCTCGCCACTGACATGGACGGGAGAAGGCCTTCGAGCTTCTGAATAAGGGCGCTGAGATATCTCCAAGCATCCTCTGCTTGCATGGAGGTGGCTGCCAACGCCGCCGATTTGGCCAGCGCAGGCTCCAGCTCGCGGATCAAATCGATCTGTCTGACCTTACGAGTGTTAGCGATGTCGAGCATGCCTAACGCCGCAGTGGGCGAACTAGGCAGCTTGCGACGAAGATCCTCCCAAAGGAGCGAGACACGCAGAGCCGACTCGCTACCGACGCCATCCGATGACATCTCGCCGAGGGCATCGAAGTTTTTTAGCGACGGCTCAGGAGAGCTGAGCACCCGGGGGACGATGAGCTCAGACCATGGATGGCGGGCTGCCCCCCGCTTCCGCCCATCGATCCGGCGCCCCTCCCAGTCGCCGAACCGGGACCGGGCTTCTTTTGAAGCGAAAACGAGATCAAAGCTACGGCGGCCGATTGTACGAGGAGAGCGGGCGAAGGTTGACATGCTGAAGGTCCGGCGGAAACCCGGCCAAAGAGCGGTAGTCAATCGGAGTGCGAGCGGTTCCGGCTTCTCCGCATCGAACACGACGATGGGAGCCCGCTCCTCGAGGAACATCGCCTCAATGAGCTCGGTTCCCTGCAGCGGATCGACCGGCGGAAGAGGGTTCGAAACAGCGGCAACCGCCCTGCGCTCCGCCGGCCGGTTTGCTCCGCCCTCTGTGGCGACGGCAACGACGGCGGCCACGCCTTGCATTTCCTGCCAGTCAGCCATCGGCACCAAGACACTACGGGTTCGAACGCAACCAGCCCGAGGCGCCTCGAAGTCTTGCCAGGTTCTGGCGACCACGTAGTACGACCCGCTCGGCAGGGGGTAGAGGGTAAGATAAGGCTCAAAGCGCTCGCCCGGCGAAAGCGGACCGGCGACGTCAGACAGCCTATCGATCAGATCCTGATCTGGCTTAGGTAGCCGGATGGTACTTGAAAGGAGCTGATGCCCCTGCCGATAACCATGCAACTGCTGATCGAATCCGTTCAACCTAGTTTCCCATCGCCCAAGCGATGGGCAGCATCACATCCTCGTCGGTCCTCGAGCCGTCCCCATCCTCGACAACCACCCACCCCTGCTCCGAGATGTCACGTTCAAGGTAGCTATTCCGGAATTCGTCGTCGTCCTCCAAGTCTCCGCCAACCACAGAAAGCCCAAAGAGCTTCACGTTCAGACGGCCCGTATCGGCAAGACGCCCGGCGAACAATGGGAATTCCTTTCTGAGATAGGCCATTGGCCCAGCGTCGCGGATCTGCGGATCGAGCAGGTCATAGGCTGCCACGACGACGGCGACATGGGGGCGACTACCGTCGGCACGGTTCGCCAAGTAAAGGTCGAGATATCGGACGAGTTCGCATAAAAGCACCTGCGTGGGAAGATCCGGCTCGGACGCCAATGCGACGGTGCCCTGAGACTTTTCGTCGGGCTCCGCTCCATCAGCGTTACCCTCGGGCTCCGCTCCATCAGCGTTGCCGTCGGGGACCTCTTCCTCATCTGCGCACAGACGCAGGATGTTGCGAGCAGTAACCCAGTCGAGCGGCTTGACATTCTGATCGGATAGCGCTCGAACGAAAATTACGGCGCCTTCCGCTTCGTTCAGGACATCCAGCCATTCCTGGGAGATCTCGAACGTCGCTACAGTATGGGTCCACAGCTCACCCGAAATGTCCGGCACCATCAGCTCGGTCAGTGCGCCCTGGCCGTTTGCGCCCCGGACACTGATCGAGAAATCCGCACGACCGACCTCAAGGTTCCGATCGGAGCGTGGCGCGAAGCTGCCTTGCATCAAATGCTCGACCGCCCCGTCAACATAGGCGATGTTGTCCGGCAACCGCTCGGCCCGCAGCACGCCCTTCCGCTTCTTGAATGAGGGCCAGAGGCGACCGATGTAGTTGGTCTTACCCGAATCGGGACCACCCAGAAGAACAATTGATCTCCTAGTCACGCGACACTCCTGAAGCAAATAAGCTTCCTTGTACTTGGGCTTTGGTGGTCGGACCAGAATTCCGGCACCGCTCGCCCATGGTTCAGTGTCTTCTCGATCAGCGACGCAATGCCCGAACCTGGTTCGACGTCTCCGAACGAGAAGGAAGCAATTGGCGCAAGCGCGATCTCCATCCCATGCCCGCGGCCAGCCTCGCATATGCTCTCGTAGGCATCTGCCGGAAATTCGCCGATGTCCCGCCAACTCGGGACGAGTATGACCCGCGGCCGGGGCGTTGGAAGGATTGCTGATAAGCGCTCGACCAGCATCTCAGCCCTGTAGGTTGCATATCTCTTCGTCTTCGGGCTTGCGAACGCACGGCCGTCAACCATCAACCAGATCACTGATGCCGATCCGAGGAACGAAAAACGGTCGCTGTCGGCCTTGTCGATTAGGGCCTTCGACCATTCGCCGGGGAGGTCTGGCATCAACATATCGAAGAAACGGTTGTCTTTGTGCCGGCGCAACCTAAAATGCAAGAACCCGGCCTGCCGATCGTCGACCATCTCGGTGTGGGTGGTGAGCTGTCCTGGCTCGTCGCCCTCTGTCCAGTGACGGCTGCCGCGTGAGATCTGCTCGAATGCCATTAGAGTGGCGCTCTCAGCGAAGTCGTATCCTGCGAACCCGCCCTTTGCGAGAAGAAGGTAAGCGCTCACAAGGCAGGCCGTCTTACCAGAATCAGGGAGCCCTAGGATGCCAACCATCGTGGTGTGGCGCCGCGTCATAAGTGACGTCGCCTCCTCTAGACCCATCGTCAGGCTCGAAGGCAGTCGCGGGGTTTCATCCGGGCTAGCCAGTACCGCACCGCCCAGATCGACAGAGGGCCGCCCTTCGGTCACTGGATCCGGTATGGGAATGCAGTCGTCAAGTTCGTCCTCTTCGAACTTGTTCCCTGCCTCTCCCGGATCCCTCCGATTCGAGCAGGTATCAACGGGGCGGTTCAACACACATGCTTTCGTCACGTTGTACGTGCACTCGCTCAGCTGGCATGGGCCCTGAACCATAATCAAGCGCCTCGCAGCTTTGCGACCTGTAAAATGCCGCCCTCAAGTAATGCCCGCGCGCCCCAATCACGTGCGTCGCGCGCGGTCTCCACGCCGGCAGTGCTGACATCACCGCTCGTGATCGCCCCAAGTAGTGGGAAAACAGCGGCGAACTTGCGAACGTAATCCGCATCTACTGATGTAGCTAGTGTCTCACGATGGTTTCCAAGTGCCGTCAATAAGGCTGTCAACGTGGCAGGGCTTCCGGGCTGCACTCCGCGCAGCACCACATTTCGGTGGCCCGAGGCTGGCAGGCGACGCAGCTTCGAGGCGCCATCGATGCCGGCGACCACTGCGCGGACAAGCGGATCAGCGTCAGAGAAGCGACCGTCAAGCACGTCGCTCCAGTCTTCCATCATCCACCACAGGAACTCGAGCTCCTCGCGGTCGAGCTCGGCGTTCTCCCGCAACGCTTTGACCAACGGTTCGGTCGCTTTCCGATAAACGGCGCTCGCTCTCGAGCCCGTAGGCTGAGCCTCCGGCAACGTAAGCGGTCCGATCTCAGGAACCGGCACTCGCTTGCGCGACCGCTCGGCGATCAACATTGTCCTAGTCCGCGAGGCGACGAGCACCTCCTGACGGAGAACTTCGATGGGCTCCTCCAAAACAGAGGGCTGGAACGAGAGCGCCGACCAGAGGGCGGCCGCAAGCGTATCGACAGGCGTCCAACCTGGCAGGTCCCGTTCGCTCTGGACGAGGCCTAAGGCCGAAACAAGTGTCACGACAATGATCTCAAGATCGTGGCCCTCGCGCACGAACGCGGCGCTTCCTGCGTTGACGATTGCCTGCTCCACTTTCGAGGCGAACTCATCGCGCGCCTTCCCGTCGGCGACACCATCGGCCAGCGCGGAGGCCAGCTGGATTGCCGACTGAGGATCCTTGAACTCCGTAATCCAGGACTGGATCGCAGCTACCGCAGTATTGCGACGACTGACGTCCTCATCCTTAGGGTCTGGCCAGAAGATCCTGACGTACTTCGCCATTGCACTCATTCATCGTCCCCTGATTTTGATTCTAGTATCGCCGCGTCTATCGCGGCTGACAATTCGCCGAGGCGCCCCTGTGCGACCAGCTTTCCGAAAAAGCGCTGTTCAATAGTGTTATCGAGACGGTCCGTCAGATCGGCGGGTATCACGTTGAGGCCGACAAGGATACGTCGGCGACCGTCCTCAGGAATATCCCTAAAGAAACGCAGACGGACCAAGCGAACGTCCTCGGTCATGGAAAAGTCCACCTCTTTCGACCCAGTAACTGGGTTTGCGACTGGCTGCGCTTGAGGCTGCTCGTCCCGCATGCCCAGTATTGGCTTAGCCGGTGGAGCACCCTTACGAAAGTTGGGAGAACCGAGGACATTGCGCTCTGACCTGCCTTCCAGAAAGGGGGTGTCCCGCTCAAACCGCTTCATCTCGAAGTTCCAAGTCCGCGGATTGATGGTCACTGCCAGCGCATCGGACTCGTCGTCCCAATCGAAAGTCAGGATGTTATATTTATACGTGTACTTCTCGTCTACGTCGTCAGGCGCGGTCGCGCCAGCAGCCAGCATTAGGAGGTCGCAATTATCCTCAACCCCCATAATGGTCAACGAGGGGAAGTGTTCGTGCCCCGAAATGATAACGCGGGCTCTTGACTTGAAATAGCGTGCCGCCTCGTCTGAATCTTGAAGCCAGTTGAGAGGGTGATGGACAAGCACCACCATTTCCTCCCCATCAATCGGCGTAAATACACGTTGCCGCGCACCGAGTATTAGCTTGCCCTCATCATCCTTCAGTGAGCAGATTAGGGCGGAGTTTAGGTGTACGAAGCGAACAGTCCGCTCCGGTGCCACGGTGACAACCACGTCGGCCGAGTACGCGCCGCCGACATCTAGAGCGCAACCGTAGCCGCTAGAAAAGTCCCGGTATGCCGCGAATCGTTCGTAGAGCACCTCGCGCTGGACGTCGTCATCGAGGAGCATGTCCAGCATGCTATCTCCATGCTCCCGGATGGCATCAAGATGGAACTTCGTGATGGGGGTTATGGCGTTCCGATCGATGTCGTGGTTACCGGGGACCATCTGAATGTCAAGGCGGCTACAACCAATGCCTTCTGCTAGCCGGTCCAGCCACTTGCCGGCCTTCTCATACTCTTCATATTTTGCAGAATAGGCGATATCTCCGGTCACAATAATGCCCGTTGCATTCGTGTCGAGTTTCGCGATCTCAGATGCGGCGTCTTGAAGCAACTGTTCCTTCGCATCGTCATTTATCGTAATCCGTCCGCCGTCCTTCTCTTGGCCGAAATGAATGTCCGACAAGTGTATGAAGACTGCTGGCATGCCCCCCCCTTTTTTGCGTATTATAGCCCCTAGAGAAAATTACGAGCATAGATTCGGGCTCGCAGCCCGAGCTGGGTCGCCTCAAGGCTGATCTTGGATGCAACCGCTTGTCTGGTTGCCCTCCTTTCTGGGGCTATGACCGCCCCCCCTTGCGTCAGGGAGCCCTCCAATCGACCGATCGGACTCTTCTGTCATTCGCAGCAACTGCGAGAGACGCAACGGCCGGTCCTGGGCCGAAAGCCCGCAACATGCGGTGCGAATCAGCTAAGTACCGATCCCTACCCCTGATAAATCTTCCTTATCCCTTCTCTGCTGAAGTTCGCTTCCAAGCGGCGGCTGACGCAGGCCGAGCCGCATCAGCTGACGAACCCCGGGCCAGCTTGTCCTCAAGCGGGCGCTAGGCATTACCTCCAACAGGCGACGCTGGAGCTTGGGTCGCATCGCCTCCGAACGCAGCCAGAATCGATTCAAAGATCGACTGCATCGGCTCGCGATACTCCTCGCGCAGGATCTTCGCGTTTTCGAGCAAGCCGATCACCGCAGGTCGTGCGCCCTCCGCATTTTTGTCACGCACGTCCTTGGCGGGGATCGTAAAGAACAAGTAGTCCGGAAAATCGCGTTCGAGCTTGGGCAAAGTGGCTGTCTGGTCGTTGTCAAGAAGCCCGGCCACCTTCCTGTAACCCATGTCCTGCAGAAGACGACAGAGGTGTTGCATATTCCCAGCGCCGCCGACACCCCAGCCGAACATATGGCCCGGCACACGGCCGATCGGCAACTGACGCGCCACGCTCGGGTACAGCATCACGTCGTCCTGGCCCTCAGTAAGCACGATGCCGTCATCCTGAAAGAATAACTCACGGGCATCCAGGCCAAACGTGTGGGGCGCCTTGGTATTCGGGTTCTCTGGATCGTGGATCTTTTTGAGCGCCGCTCTTCCTTGGTCGCTGAGCTGGTAGACGTTCGAACCCCCGATCTCGGAAGTAACCCGAACAAGGGCAGCACCTCGGGCGATTGCTTCGGGGTCGATGAAGTATGGTGAATGCGTCGCAACGATGACCTGCTTTTCGGCGGACAACCGTACGATAGCGCGCACAAGGCGCCGAATGATCGCCGGGTGTAGGGACAGTTCGGGCTCATCTATAGCAACGATGCCGCCGGGAGGGGTACTCGTGAGCGCGTCGACAATGGAGAACAGGCTGACAATGCCTTCGCCTGCACCATCGCTGGAGTGGCTCACAACCCCATTACCCAAGCGAATGTAGTAGTTGCCCTCCGATGTCTGGTCGATGGTCCACTTCGGGGTGTATCCCAGAAGCTCACCGAGCAGCGTGTTGAACTTACTCGGGTCTTTCTCGATGTCGAAGAGCCGCATCTCAAACGAGGACAGCTCTGCCATCCGACGGGCGGGTAACCCGCCCTGTCGTTGAAAATCCTGCAACGTTCCCAGCTGGCGTCCAAAATATGGCTGGAATCCGCGGCGCGAAGGAACCACTCGGATCGGGTCTGGTTCGTCAACTCGATCTGTATTATGGACGCCACTTCGCATATGAACCGATTGGCTGCTGCCTGCGGTTTGGCTCTCGACCACTTCTATCCGAGCTTCGACCACTGCGGACTGGCCGTCTACTCCCGCGGATCCTTCCTCGAACTCGTAAATGATCCGAACGAAATCTGCGTGCTTATTGCGAACCCCCTCGGAGAAGCTCGGCGCTTGGTGACCAGATCGCGCCCGCAGTGCTTCGATTGCCGTGGACTTGCCCGAATTATTGGCGCCAGTAATGATCGTTAGGCCACTGCCCTCGCCCTGATCTTTGGGCACGGCCAAATGAATCAAGCGAGGCTCATTGAAGCCGCGGTACCCGGCGATCGAGAGTGTCTTCAGAAAGCTCAATGGAACTCCGACAGTTGACTGTATGGGGTTCGGTTATGTTAAGCCGCAGTCCAAGAGATACAAAGCGGATCTTCACCGCGGACTAGATTGCCGCGAACTTCCGTCGCTATGGGATCGAAAGCCCGCCTTCCCTACCCCCGATAAACATCCCTAACCACTTCCATGTCCGTCCGAGTAGCCAAGGAGATGAGCGTGCCTTGGACTGGGTGTCTGCTCCAACTTGGGTATCGACAAAGGCCTCCAAAGCCATATACGCTAACTGTAATGCTCCGCATCCCAGCCACCTTCAATCTGCTCCGAGTCAGCCTCTTTGCGCTGCTGGCTTTGGTTTCGTTGGTGCGCCCGATGTTGAACTTGGTTGGAGACCTGCACTCCACAGAACATGCGGTTGTGGCGGCTGCTGAGCATGGCCACCACCACCCCGGCGATCACGATTCGGATTCCGATCGTGATCATGCCAAGGGCTCGCACGCCCTGCTTCACTCTGCTGATGCCAACGGTGCAGTAAGCCTCTGGAACCACAGTCATTGGGCGCCCACAGTCGCGCCCGAGACCTCGGTTCCTGCCCTCGACGTCCATTGGCGTCCTTCGCAACAACCCTCCAGTCCCTTCAGACCTCCCATCGTTTGACGAATCCGGCCGCCTCGTAGCGGTCTGACAGTGCTGGCTGCAATTTGTGGCCGGCTGCGCTATTCGTCGAACTATCGGAGAAGATTCCGTGAATTTGCGTTGCATGTGGGTACTGACTTTGGTCGGTACCTGCAGCGTTGCCCCGTGCGGCTTCGCTGCTGAACCTTTGCGCCTGGAAGAAGCGGTTGCCCGCGCTCTCCAGGCAAATCCTACAATCCAAGCCGAAGCCGCCCGCCTGGAGGCGGTACGTAATCGTGCACAACGAGAGGCCCTTCCTGCTCCCTATGTAGTGGGGGCCGACTTTGAGAACGTGGCCGGTACCGGCGGGCTGAGCGGTGTTGACTCAGCTGAAACCACCTTGCGTATTGGGCGCGTCCTAGAGCTGGGTGGGAAGCGTCATGCCCGCACCGCATTGGGGGATGCCGAGATCAACCTTCAGCGAGGCGCTGAAGGCGTGGCCAGACTCGACATCACCAATAGCACCACGCAGAGATTCATCCAGGCCGCTGTCGCGCAGGAGCATGTGGAACACGCCGAAGAGCGGGTTCGCCACGCGAACAGTACGCGTAGAGAAGTTGCCAGGTGGGTGCAGGCAGCACGTAATCCGGACTCCGACCTTCGGGCCGCTGAGATTACGTTGGCCGATGCCGAACTGAAACACGAGCAGGCGCTTCAAGCCCTCCAGGGAGCCAAGGCACGTCTTGCTGCCAGCTGGGGAGCCCTAACCCCGGACTTCGATACCGTTGACGCGAATCTGGACACCCTGCCCCCACTCGCGGATTTCGGAACCTTGGCCGGCCGCCTGCCGCAAACACCGCAACAGCGTCTTGCGCAGCTCGAAACAGCGTCTATTGCCGCTCGTCGTCGGATTGCAGTTGCAAGTGGCAAGCCGGATGTGAACGTCAGTCTTGGCGTTCGTCGTTTGGAGGCTACGGGTGATCAGGGGCTGGTGATGTCCTTCTCCCTGCCACTTGGAAGCCAACGCCGCGCGTCCTACTCCGTCGCTGAAGCCGATGCGGATCTGGCCGCTGTGCATGCTCGCGCCCAAGCCACAGGTTTGGAACAACGCCAGCAATTGTTCGATCGCTATCAGTTGATGCAGCAAGCCCGCTCGGAAGTGGAAGCGCTCCGCACCCGGATGCTGCCCAAGGCCCAAGAGGCGGTCAGCCTGACGCGCCGTGGCTTTGAAGCCGGTCGATTCTCATTCCTGGCCCTCGCGCAAGCCGAGAAGACGTTGTTCGACCTGCGCGAACGCGAGATCGAAGCGGCCGCTCGCTATTACACCCTTCTGGTCGAGGTTGAACGCCTGACCGCCCACATTCCGGATGCCTCCTGATGAAGCGCTATGCATTCCTGATCCTGCTACCACTGATGCTCGCTGCTTGTGGCGAGAAGCAGAGCACTGAACCCGCTGCGGAAGAAGCCTCGGCAGCTGCCGGCGCCGATTACGAGCGCGGACCGCATCGCGGCCGAATGCTGCGCGATGGCAACGTCGCCATCGAAGTGACGGTGTACGAAACCAACACGCCGCCGCACTTCCGTCTGTATGCCTATCGGGACAACCAGCCGATCGCCCCAAGTGGGGTGACCGCGAGCATGGAAGTCACGCGACTCGATGGCGAGGTCAACGCCTTCAGCTTCAAGGCTGAGAAGGACTACCTGGCCGCGAGTGCCGAGGTCGTGGAGCCGCATTCGTTCGACGTGAAGGTCAATGCCACGCTCGGCGGCAAAGCCTATAGCTGGACCTACGCCTCCTATGAAGGCCGAACCACGATTGATGCTGAGGCGGCAAAGGATGCCGGCGTTGTCATCCAGAGCGCCGGCCCGGCCACGATTCGCGACACCGTTCAATTGATGGGAACGGTCGCATTGAATGAGAACCGTCTTGCTGCAATCAAGGCAAGGTTCCCGGGAATCGTCCGCGCCGTGCAGGTTCAAGTGGGTGATCGCGTTGCGCGCGGGCAAACTCTGGCCACCATCGAAGGCAACGAGAGCATGCGCACCTACGCCGTGACCGCGCCGTTTGATGGCGTCGTGCTGACGCGTGCAACCAACGTGGGCGATGTGGCTGCCGACAACACCCTGATCGAGATCGCCAACCTGGGCGAGGTCTGGGTGGACCTGCGGGCCATCGGCACCGATGCCGAGCGCTTGGCGGCCGGCCAGGCGGTACAGGTGCGCTCGGCGACCGGCGAGACCACCGTGGAATCCACTATTGCCTCGCTGCTGCCAGTGGCATCCAGCGGTCAGAGCGTGGTCGCTCGCGTGAGCCTTCCCAATCCGGATGGTCGTTGGCGGCCAGGAATGACGGTCGCGGCCGAAGTGACGTTGTCTTCCGAAGAAGTGCCGCTGGCAGTGAAGGAATCCGGCCTGCAGCGATTCCGCGATTTCACCGTCGTGTTCGCGCAGGTGAAGGACACCTACGAGGTGCGCATGCTTGAGCTGGGCCGCAGGGACGGCGAGTACGTCGAGGTACTGGGCGGGCTGAAGCCCGGCACACCTTATGTGGCAGAGCAAAGCTACCTGATCCGCGCAGACATCGAGAAGTCTGGCGCCAGCCACGACCACTAAGGAACGGCCATGCTCGAAAGAATCATACGAGCGTCGATCGCTCACAGATGGCTGGTGCTGCTCCTTGTGCTTGGGCTGTGTGGCCTTGGCATCTGGAACTACAACCGGCTCCCCATCGATGCTGTGCCCGACATCACCAACGTACAGGTGCAGGTCAACACCGAAGCGCCCGGCTACTCGCCTTTGGAGGCAGAACAGCGCGTCACGTTCCCGGTTGAAACGGCATTGGCCGGCTTGGCCAAGCTTGAGTACACCCGCTCGGTTTCCCGCTACGGCCTTTCCCAGGTCACGGTGGTGTTCGAAGACGGAACCGATATCTACTTCGCCCGTCAGCAGGTTGCCGAACGTCTGCAACAGGCAGCCTCTGCCCTGCCCTCTGGCCTGAAACCTTCGCTGGGGCCGGTTGCCACCGGCCTGGGCGAAATCTTCATGTACACGGTCGAAGCAGAGCCCGGCGCAGAAGACACCTGGACCCCCATGGCTTTGCGCACGCTGCAGGACTGGGTCGTCCGCCCGCAGATGCGCCACCTCAAGGGAGTCACCGAGGTCAACACCGTCGGCGGGTATGTGCGGCAGTTCCACGTCACCCCCGACCCTTCGAAGCTTCAGGCCTATGGCCTGACCATGCAGGACGTTCTTGATGCGGTGGACCGCAGCAATGCCAACGTCGGCGCCGGCTATATCGAACGATCCGGCGAGCAGTACCTGATCCGCGTACCCGGCCAGGTGGCGGACATCGCCGGGCTTCGGAAAATTGTGGTGGCCACACGCGATGGCCTTCCGTTGCGGGTGGGTGATGTTGCCGAAGTGCTTGAAGGCAGCGAACTGCGTACGGGTGCCGCTACCAAGGATGGCAAGGAAGTGGTGCTTGGCACCGTGTTCATGCTGATCGGGGAAAACAGCCGGGAAGTCGCGCAGCGCAGCGCTGCAAAGCTCAAGGAAATCGACAAGACCTTGCCTGAGGGGGTTCGTGTACACGCGGTATACGACCGCACCGAACTGGTCGATCGCACCATCGAAACCGTTCGCAAGAACCTGCTGGAAGGTGCCCTGCTCGTCATTGCCGTGCTGTTCCTGCTGCTTGGCAACTTGCGCGCGGCATTGATCACCGCCGCGGTGATCCCACTGACCATGCTGTTGACGATCAGCGGAATGGTGCAGAACCGCGTCTCGGCAAACCTGATGAGCCTGGGTGCGTTGGACTTCGGCCTGATCGTCGATGGTGCGGTAATCATCGTGGAGAACTGCCTGCGTCGCTTTGGCGAGCAACAACATGCATTGGGACGCCTGCTCACCCGCAAGGAGCGATTTGAGCTGGCTGCCAGTGCGAGCGCTGAAGTGATCAAGCCAAGCCTGTTCGGCTTGTTCATCATCGCCGCCGTCTACATCCCGATCTTCGCCCTGTCCGGGGTGGAAGGAAAGATGTTCCATCCGATGGCGCTGACCGTGGTCATCGCGTTGACCGGAGCGATGGCGCTATCGCTGACGTTCGTGCCGGCGGCAGTGGCCCAGTTCGTGACGGGCAAGGTCTCGGAGAAGGAAACCCGCGCGATGCGTGCGGTGAGCCGTTTCTATGGCCCGCTGCTGGACAAGGTCATGTCTGCCCGCAAGCTGGTGGTGGCAGCCGCCGCCGTACTGATCGTCCTTTCCGGCGTACTTGCGACCCGACTGGGTACTGAGTTCATTCCGAATCTGGATGAGGGCGATATCGCGCTGCATGCCCTGCGTATTCCAGGCACAAGCCTGACCCAAGCGATCGGCATGCAGCGGCAACTGGAAGCTCGGATCAAGGAGTTCCCGGAAGTGGACGAAGTCGTGGCCAAGATCGGCACTGCCGAGGTGGCCACCGATCCGATGCCGCCTTCGGTGGCTGACACCTTCATCATGTTGAAGGACCGCAGCCAATGGCCAGATCCACGCAAGCCCAAGGCCGAACTCATTGCCGAGCTGGAGAAGGCCGTGCGTGCCATCCCCGGCAACAACTATGAGTTCACGCAGCCGGTCCAGATGCGTATGAACGAGCTCATCGCGGGCGTTCGTGCCGAGGTGGCCATCAAGCTGTACGGCGATGATCTGGAGCAGCTGGCAGCCATCGGCAGCCAGATTGAAAAGGTTGCCAGCAGCATCGAAGGCAATGCCGACGTGAAGCTGGAACAGGTCACCGGCTTGCCGCTGATGACCATTACTCCTGACCTGGATGCCTTGGCCCGCTACGGCGTATCGATCGACGCGGTACAGAAGACGATCTCCATGGCCCTGGGCGGTGAAGCCGCCGGCCAGGTATTCGAAGGTGATCGCCGCTTCGACATCGTGGTCCGCCTGCCTGAAAGCATGCGCGAGAACCCCAAGACCCTGGCGTCACTTCCCGTCGCGTTGCCTGCGAGCGAGGGAGCAGCTCGGGGCTATGTGCCGCTGGGCCAACTGGCCAAGGTGGAAATCGCCCCAGGCCCGAACCAGGTCAGTCGCGAGAACGGCAAGCGGCGTGTGGTGATCACCAGCAATGTTCGTGGTCGTGATCTTGGTTCCTTCGTGGAGGAGCTGCGTGAGCGCGTCGGTACGGAGGTGGCGATGCCAGAAGGCTACTGGGTCGAGTATGGCGGCACGTTCGAACAGCTGATCTCTGCCAGCAAGCGCCTTTCGATTGTGGTGCCGGTGGTATTGGTGCTGATCTTCGGCCTGCTGTTCATGGCCTTCGGCTCGGGCAAGGATGCCGCGATCGTCTTCAGCGGCGTGCCATTGGCTCTCACTGGCGGCGTGCTGGCGCTGGCGATGCGGGGAATCCCGCTGTCCATCTCAGCGGGCGTTGGCTTCATCGCTCTATCGGGTGTCGCGGTCCTCAACGGCTTGGTGATGATCAGCTTCATCAAGAAGCTGCGCGAGGACGGTGCCTCTCTCGAACACGCCGTCCATGAGGGGGCGATAACGCGCCTGCGACCGGTGCTGATGACCGCGCTGGTGGCCAGCCTTGGGTTCCTGCCCATGGCCCTTAACGTTGGTGCCGGCGCAGAAGTGCAGCGCCCGCTCGCCACAGTCGTTATCGGCGGAATCGTGTCATCCACGTTGCTGACCCTGCTGGTGCTACCGGCGCTCTACCGCCTCATCCATCGCGATGGGGACCTCAACAACACGGAGCGCGCATGAGCGCTCCTTCAATTCCGAAAGTAAAGGAGAGTTTCTTGCGCAACATCAAGCTACCTGCGGCAGCACTCGCAGGCCTTGCGCTGCTGACCACAACAGCAGCTGCGGTGGCCCATGGCGTCAGCGAGGGAGACGCCGCGTTCCTCGAAGAGAGTTCCGGCCGGAATCTGCTCGCGTTCACCTATCTTGGTGCCAAGCACATGTTCACCGGGTACGACCACATCCTCTTCCTGCTGGGGGTGGTGTTCTTCCTGTACCGGATGAAGGACGTAGGCATCTACGTCACGTTGTTCGCCATCGGCCACAGCATCACGCTGCTGCTCGGCGTGCTGGGCGGCTTCCACGTCAATCCGTACATCGTGGACGCCATCATCGGTTTGTCTGTCGTCTATAAGGCGCTGGACAACATGGGCGCCTTCCGCCGTTGGTTCGGTTTTCAGCCCAACACCAAAGCCGCGGTGATGATTTTTGGTCTGTTCCACGGTCTTGGCCTTGCTACCAAGCTCCAGGACTTCTCACTGTCCCCGGAAGGCCTCGTCGCCAACATGTTGGCATTCAACGTCGGCGTGGAGATCGGCCAGCTTCTTGCTCTGGCGTTCATCCTGATCGTCATGGGTTTCTGGCGCCGCTCGCCGATGTTTGCCCGTCAAGCCTTTGGTGCCAACGCCGTGTTGATGACCGCTGGCTTCCTGCTCATCGGCTACCAGCTCACCGGTTACTTCGTTTCCTGATCGAGATAATTCAATGTCCATTACTGCAAATCAGCCTCTTCCCAGCACCGGCCGTCTGGTCCGCGCCACCTTCATCGCCGCAGCCGTGGCATCTGTACTACTGGTCACTACCGTCATGCCTGCCGAGTACGGCATTGACCCGACCGGTGTCGGTCGGGCGTTGGGCCTGACCACGCTGGCCGAAACTTCTGCGGACGATGCGCCAGTTGCCGCCGCGCCTGTCACGGGTTCCAACAACGAGGCCAACCAGACGTTGGCCGAAAAGGCCAAAGCTGCTTTTGGTGAGAACAAGGGGCAGACGCTCGATGCCGCTGCAAACTCACTTTCTGCAGGTCCAGTGCGTACGGACACGCTTACCGTGACATTGGAGCCGGGCAAGGGCGCCGAAGTAAAAGCACATTTCAAGCAGGGTGCCGGCGCTATCTACCGTTGGAAAGCTACCGGCGACGTGGCCGTGGATATGCACGGCGAGCGCCCGGACGTTAAGGGCGCTTGGACCAGTTATTCAGTCGAAGCCGCGCAGAGCCAAGCCGAAGGCACGTTCATTGCCCCCTTCGATGGGACGCACGGCTGGTACTGGCAGAACCGTGGCACCACACCGGTGGACGTTTCGGTCGAAGTCGTCGGTTTCCAGGCTGACCTGTATCGCCCTTGATCTCCCCACACTTGATTTCAACCCGCGGTGTGTACACCGCATTTTCCGGAGTGTTACCCATGAAGATCCGCAATGTTCTCGTAGCTTGCTTCCTCGCAGCAGCCTCCACCTCCGGAGCTGCAGTCGCGCATGACCCTGCCCTGCATGAGCCCACCCCGGCTCCCGCAGCGGTAGTGAAGAAGCCTAAGCCCACCACCTGCGAGCAGTTGGCTGATACATCCAGGTACGACGTCAATCTCAATGACTCGGCCACCAAGGCGCTGAAGACCTCCTGTGATGCTCAAAAGGCGGGTGCGGCGAAGAAGTAATCTGTTTGAAAGAGCGAGCGGGACCCAGCTGGTCCCGCTCTATCTCCTTGCATGCACTTCTCGAGATTCCTTCCATGATCGACGTTCTGAAGAACTCAAGCTTCCGGAACCTGTTTGCCGCCCAGGTCGTAGCTCTGGTGGGCACGGGCCTGGCGACGGTTGCATTGGCCCTGCTGGCCTACGACCTAGCCGGTGCCGAAGCTGGCGCCGTGCTCGGGACAGCACTGGCGATCAAGATGATCGTCTATGTGACACTCGCCCCAGTCTCAGCGGCCGTAGTGCCTCCAGCATTGCGAAAGACAGTCTTGATCGCACTTGACCTGGCCCGCGCCGCGGCTGCTCTTACCCTGCCATTCGTCACCGAAATCTGGCAGGTGTACATCCTGATTGCGCTGTTGCAATCTGCCTCCGCATGTTTCACTCCCCTTTTCCAGTCACTCATTCCAGAGATTCTCAAGGATGAGAAGGACTACACCAAGGCACTATCGCTCTCCCGCTTGGCGTATGACCTTGAAAGTCTGTTGAGCCCTGCGTTGGCTGCGGCGTTGCTTACTCTGATCAGTTTCCATGGGTTATTTGCCGGGACTTCTGTTGGCTTCGTACTCTCCGCGGTACTAGTTTTCTCAACCGTCTTTCCCTTGATCGCCGCCAAGCGAGGAGATGAGGGACCGTACACGCGAGCCATTCGAGGAATGCGCATCTACCTGCGCACACCGCGTCTGCGTGGTCTGCTGGCACTGAACCTTGTCGCTGCTGCGGGCGGATCGTTGGTTTTCGTCAACACGGTGGTTGTGGTGCGTAGCGTCCTTCAAGGTGGTGAGCGTGAAGTCGCCTGGGCGCTGGCTGCTTTTGGTATCGGATCGATGGCCATCGCCATGCTTCTGCCGAGGCTTCTGGACAAGGTCTCAGATCGACGAGTCATGCTCTCGGCTGCCGGATTGATGTGCGCGGTGCTGGCCTGCCTTCTGGGAATCTGGATTGGACTGAATGGAGCCGTCAATTGGCTTGTGGTCATACCAAGCTGGGTACTTCTCGGAGTGGCTTACGCGGGGCTGGTCACCCCCGGAGGTCGCTTGCTTCGCCGTTCCGCTGATTCCGCAGATCTGCCATTTTTGTTCGCTGCGCAATTTTCGCTATCGCATATTTGCTGGCTGATTGCTTATCAGCTTGCAGGCATGGTCGGTGCGAAATGGGGAATGCCGATAGCCATAGGTGCGCTGGCCTGTCTAGCCATCGTCGGCTTCGCGGCGGCATGGCGCTCATGGCCAAAAGCAGATCCTGAAGAAATCGAGCACGGCCACGATAATTTGCCTAGCGACCATCCGCACTGGGCCGAACATCCAGCAGTGACAGGGAGGCACTCGCATCGCTTCGTAATAGATGACCTGCACACCAGATGGCCGCATTGAGCGGTTGAATCCCAGGCCAGAAGCTGACCCCCGCCCTACCCCTGATAACGCACCCTAATCGGAACGTTCACCGCCGTTCTAGGGCCTGGAAGTAGTCATCGCATAAACCAACATCAGCAGACAGAATGAGGCGCAGTGGCCAAGCAACGGCCGCATTCAGCACATCCGTCATCGCTCGCCCTTACTGAGTACTGTCTTTTTGATCGAATGCGAATTGTTCCAGCCCCGGGTCGTTAGCGATTACCCGGGCTCCCCCCCGTATTCACCGGCACCCCGAGAAGGCTAACCGAGGCCTTGACGAGTGTCCGTGTCAAAGCAAAGGGAGTTCAGTGCAGAATTTAGGCGCGCAGCGGTTGAGTGGGCCAGAGCCGAGCCGCGCGTCAGCTAGGCTCAGATGACACGAAAGTTGGGGGTCATCGCCTTCTGCTCTCTCGCTTACAGCTGAGCGTCGCGTAGAAGCTCGTGTGCCCTCACACCCAGGCCGACGGCCAGTCTGCTGAGAGTCGCAATAGTAATGTTTTTCTCACCTCTCTCGATCGCGCTGTAGTAAGCACGGTGCATTGAGATCGAATCGGCAAATTGCTCTTGGCTCCAGCCTTTAGCTGAACGCACGGCGCGAATTGCCAAGCCAAGTTGTCGGGCCTGAATGTCTTGCTGCATACAGCAGAGCATTGTTCTCAGGCTACTTCTATCGCTACCACTGTATAAGTAGACTACTTATAAGTATCGCTCGAGCCTTGCCATGGCCCTGCTCCTAATTGATCCTGATTGCGACCTCCTGATTGCTCTCGACGCAACTCCGGGGCTACTAGAGTCGATACAAGAACAATGGTCCCGACTGCAACATGATCCTGAGCGAGAGTCGTTCGGCGAGCGGCTGAGCATGCGAGTGCTCCCCGTTCTCGCTGACTGCCTGGATTGGGATCTCAAGCCACCTACAAGTGCGCAAATCTACTTTGCGGTCTCCATTGCGCGGAAGCTTCAGGTGGAGATTCCCTCCGGAGTACTGCAGCGACGAAGCGACATGACCGAATTCTTGGACAAGCACTGCCCGTTGCTGGCCGCGCGGCCAAAGCTCAAACGTTCCTCCCCCCGTCGGCGAACCAACAGGTAACCCGCGTTCAATCGCAACTTTCCATTTTGCTATCCCTCAAGAAAAAGAAGCAGCTTTGCGGCGCGTTGCCTTCGCAACTGGGCGGACAACCTGAGCTATCATCGTCAACGGCCACGTTTTTTTAAGAGCGACTCCTACGTGGGGGGCGCCTGAGATCCCCACTTTGACGCCGCTCCAAAGCTCTCGCAATTTCAGCTAACTGCGTCCCACATCCGTAGTGCACTCGTGTACGCCAGCGCGCCTCCAACCATTGCCATGCTTCCAGAGGCCATCTTGGCAACGCGGTGGGCATTCTTTCTCTCATGGCAATCCAAGCTCTCCACGCAGAAAAGAGCGCTGACATTCGATCCGCAGGCCCAAGCGCGCCAACTCTGCTCGGGCCGTTTGGCGGGTGAAGATTGTTGGGCAAAGACTTAGCCAACCAACCCTTCTCAGTCAACAGCCAGTTGCAACCAACGCTAGCGATCATCGCAGAGGTCGGGCTCCAGTTTCTTGAAGCCGCCAAAAGGAGATCTCGCCTGAAGCGACGCTCGACTAAATAAAGGCTTTTGTCATCTCGCCACTCGCGCAGCCAGCGATCCCACGCCTCCAACTCCGGATCATCCGAGATGTTCACGCATCTAGATGGTGACCTGTACCAAAGAAGAACTCTGTGCTCATCGCAGCTGATACTTCTTACATCCAGCCACTTGGCTAGAACCGGATGGCGTATTCCTGACAAGCCTTCGAGAGCACAATTGGGACAGTAGATTTCCCGCCAAACCGGTGCAACCCGAAGATCCACGGGAATCTCGTTTATCTGACCGAGTCCAGGAGGCAATCCTGACCAACACTTCTTATGTGCTAGGCGCTCTGGCTCAGCAGGGTCAATCCCGCACCAAGCCCACCATTCTTCCTCCGCAAGCCCGAGACGAACGCGCGTGGCATCCAGCCAGGAACGAATGCTTTCTCCCGGGAACACGTCGGCCCACACCGGAAGGTTAGAAATCTCCATGCCGAGTCCCCTCCCCCACGTATCCATGGCTTAGGGCGATATCAAGTAGCCGAATGTCGATGCGCGCCAGACCTTGCGAGTCAGCAATACGTTTCGCGTTACATATGACTTCAAGAACCCGCGATGTAGTACAGCAGCCTCGGGACACCAACCACCGAACAATCGCTTGGTCGCTCAGGCCTGATGCCTGAGGCAACCGGAGCTCTAGTTCAATGCTTGCGAGGAAGGACCGAAATGACTCTGACTCAGCCCACATAGGGATTTCTACTCGAGTGAAGCGTGACTGAAGCTGCTCATCAGCAGCTAGGACGTTCACCAGGTTCATTGTGGAGGCGATGGAAATAGTGACGCCGCGATTTGTGATTGCCTTGATGAACGCTAAAGATTGCTGCTGTGTCGACCTCCCCGCGTTGAGAAGATTTCCCGCTTCATCTATGAGAATCTGACGAACTCCGGACGATGCAATAAGCGTCAGCGCGACTTCACATAACGCAGACGGCGACGTCCTCCCGTCTTCAGTAGCGGGGCTGTTTAGAGTCCGGTGCTCATCGTAGCGGTATTGGCCGCGAGTTGTCGTGCATAGGCGGCGGGCGTCAGGCCGCCGAGTGCTTTTTTCGGCCGCTCCTCGTTGTATTCACGCCGCCAGGTTTCGATGACGGTACGGGCCTGCAGCAGGCCGATGAACCAGTGCTCGTTGAGGCATTCATCGCGCAGGCGGCCGTTGAAGGACTCGATGTACGCATTCTGGTTCGGCTTGCCGGGCTCGATCAGGCGCAGCGCGACGCCGCGCGCATGCGCCCAACTCACCATGGCCTTGCCGCAGAACTCCTTGCCGTTGTCGGTGCGGATCACCTGGGGCAGGCCGCGACTGAGCGCCAGACGGTCTAGGATCCGCGTCAGCATCAAGCCGGAAATCGCACGCTCCACCTCGATCGCCACCGCCTCGTGGGTGGCGTCGTCGACGATCGTCAGGCACTTGAGCACGCGCCCCTCGGCGGTGCGATCGAACACGAAGTCCATCGACCACACCTGGTTGGCTGCGGACGGCCGCAGCAGCGGCTGTCGCTCGGCAACCGGCACCTTCTTGCGCTTGCGTCGCCGCACCTGCAACTGTGCCTCCCGATACAGCCGCTCCACGCGCTTGTAGTTCACGTGCATTCCCGCCTGACGAAGCTTGAGGTGGATCATCCCGACGCCATAGCGCTTGTGCCGCTGCGCCAATGCCAGGATCCGCGCACGCAGCTCGACATTGCGGTCGGGCCGTGGTGCATAGCGATACGCGCTGGCGCTCATCCGCACCGCCGCCAGCGCCCGCCGTTCGCTCAGTCCCTTCACGATCATCTGTCGCACCACGTCGCGCCGGACGGGTGCGGTCACGGCTTTTTTCGCAGGACGTCCTTGATCACGTCGTTCTCGAACATCTGTTCGGCCAGCAGCTTCTTCAGCCGGGCGTTCTCCGCCTCCAGCTCCTTCAGCCGCTTCGCGTCCGGCACGCTCATCCCGCCGAATTTGCTGCGCCACAGGTAGTACGAGGCTTCGCTGAATCCGTGCCGTCGGCACAGGTCCTTCACCGCCATGCCGGCATCGGCCTCACGCAGGAAGCCGATGATCTGTTCCTCGGTAAAACGCTTCTTCACGTCCAATCTCCTTGGGTTGCGGGATTGGACTCCAAATCGCCGTGCTACTCAAAACCGGGGGGACGTCGGCGCTGCGGCTTACGGCTGCGGAGTACCAGGCCTTGCTGGCACGCTGGACCCAGGACGCCCAAGCGTTGGAGAGCGCACGGGTCAAGCTGGCCAATGCTCACGCCGACTTGGCCAAGGAGCGAGAACGGCGTGAACAAGCCGAGGCCGAAGCGTTGCGTGCCGGTGTGCGCCAGGACACCTTGGAGCAGTTGCTGGCGCAGTTGCGGCCCGATCGCGCCGACAGTTCAGGTACCAACAAAAATCCGGCAACCAAATGATTTCACGGAAGAAAAAAAAATTCTGGGGGGCATTTTTGCACGTATCTCGGCTTAACCCCACATCCGCCATCCTTATGGGGTTTCCATGGGGGGTGCGCGTGACTTTGTCCGTCGACTCAACACCGACCTTCGCTCGACGCCTCCAACAAGCCCGCCTGCACACGGGTTTGTCGCAGAAGGAGTTGGGCATCCGGGCCGGTCTGGATCCTTACGTGGCCAGCCCCCGAGTCAACCAGTACGAACGTGGCAAGCACGAGCCCAAGCTGGAGACTGCTGAGCGGTTGGCCCAAGCGTTGGGGATCCCCGCCGCCTTCCTTTACACCGACGATGATCTGCTGGCCAAGTTGCTCCTGCGCTGGGGCTCGCTAAGCAAGCAGCAGAAGCGGGAGTTGGTGAAGCTGATCGAGGCCACACCCGAGAAGTAAACCGAACAAGCGCTAGCCCTATGGGCAACCCTTCGCCTCAACCCGCCCATTGGGCGCTCCTGGAGGGAGCTGCAGTGGCCGTGACTAGTGCGACTGACAAGTGGCGGCATCTCAGGCCTACTTGAGATTTTGTTCACGACCGATACACACGCGCCTTGTCTAAAGTGATTTACAATGTCGCCCGTGTCAGCCTCCTCACTTCTACTGCGACTGCTCCTGATCGTCATGCTCGTGCTTAACGGCGCGTGGTCGGCATTTGCGTCGATCAGTATGAACCCGGCCATGGAAGCGCAGGCCAGCGAAGTGGCTGCCGCGGTGCAAGGCGACGAAGACTGCGTCGCCCATCACAGTGCTGAGAATCATCCCGATGCCACCTCGATTGAAAGGGCTGGCACTGGGCATGGCGACCATGCCGGTCCCGACTGTTGCAAGTCTTCTGCGTGCCGGTGCGCCTGCGTACACGCGTGCGCGAGCGCACTTCCGGCGCGCCTGCATGTTTCGGTGCAACTGGCCTTGGGCCTGGATGTCATGCCGCTGCCCCTAGGGCATGCGGCACCTGCCTTGCCTCATCTGATCCGACCACCGATCGGCTAAGCGTCCCTAAGCGCCGCAATGGCGCCGTTGGTGTGGCTTGCATGCCTATTTATAGGCCAGCCGCCCGCTCTGTACCACCGCCCGCCGGTGGCAACACGACGCTTGGAGCATTTTCATGTCGCATGATGATTTTCGTGGTCCACACGGTGGACCGCCGCTGCTACCTTCGCGGCGGCGATTTGTCCAGGGCTTGGCCTTGGGAGGCGCAGTCGCAGGATTAGGTTTCTGGCCCAAAGCCAGTTGGGCGCTCAAGGGCCCGGGACAACCCAACGTACTATCGGGCACCGAGTTTGACCTAACCATCGGCGAGACGCCGATGAACTTCACCGGCAAGACCCGCACCGCGATCACCGTCAATGGGTCCGTTCCGGCGCCGTTGCTGCGTTGGCGGGAAGGCACCACGGTCAACCTGCGTGTCTCCAATGCATTGCCCGCTAACTCCCTCCATGGCGCGGACACCTCCATCCATTGGCACGGCATCATTTTGCCGGCCAACATGGACGGCGTGCCGGGCCTGAGCTTTGACGGTATCGGACGTGGTGAGACCTACCACTACCGGTTCACCCTGCATCAGGGCGGCACCTACTGGTACCACAGCCACTCGGGGTTCCAGGAACAAGCCGGGCTCTATGGCCCGATCATCATCGACCCATTGGAGCCGGAGCCCTTCAGCTTCGATCGCGACTACGTCGTGATGCTGAGCGATTGGACAGACCTGGACCCGACGGCCCTGTTCGATCGTTTGAAGAAGATGCCGGGCCATGACAATTACTACAAGCGCACGGTCGGCGATTTTGCGCGCGATGTGAAGCGCAACGGCCTGTCGGCCACGTTGGAAGATCGCAAGATGTGGGGCGTGATGCGGATGACGCCCACGGATCTGTCCGACGTCAACGCCAACACCTACACCTACCTGATGAACGGCACGACCTCGCTGGGCAACTGGACCGGTTTGTTCCGCAGTGGCGAGAAGGTGCGCCTGCGTTTCATCAATGGCTCTGCCATGACGTACTTCGATGTGCGTATTCCGGGGCTAAAGATGACCGTGGTGGCAGCAGATGGCTTGTATGTCCATCCGGTTTCCGTCGACGAGTTCCGCATCGCGGTAGCAGAAACCTTCGATGTGATCGTGGAGCCCTCCGGGCAGGACGCATTCACCATCTTTGCCCAAGACTCCGGTCGCACCGGCTACGTCAGCGGCACGCTCGCCGTGCGCGAAGGATTACGCGCGCCCGTTCCGTCTGTGGATCCCCGGCCGCTGCTGACGATGGCAGACATGGGCATGGATCATGGATCGATGGATATGTCTGGCGGCAGCAAGGGCATGGAAGGCGGCTGTGGTGCGGCCATGGGCATGCCTGGCATGACCCCACCTGCCAGCGGTAACGCGACCTCGGCCCATGCAGGCCATGCGATGCCCGCCGCCGGCGATGGTGCCATGGCAGGCATGCAGCACGGGGGCATGCAATCACACCCTGCCAGCGAGACCAACAATCCCCTGTTGGACAACCAGGCCATGAGCGTGAGTTCGCGCTTGGATGATCCGGGTAATGGCCTGCGCGATAACGGCCGTCATGTACTGACGTATTCCATGCTCAAGAGCACCTTTGAAGACCCTGACGGACGCGACCCCGGTCGCGAGATCGAGCTGCATCTGACCGGACATATGGAGAAATTCTCCTGGGGCTTCAACGGTCAGAAGTTCTCCGATGTCAAGCCGCTGCGGCTGAACTACGGCGAGCGTATGCGCATCGTATTGGTTAACGACACGATGATGACCCATCCCATCCATTTGCACGGCATGTGGAGTGACGTGGAGGACGACAACGGCAACTTCATGGTGCGCAAGCACACGGTGGATATGCCGCCGGGTAGCCGACGCACGTATCGCGTGCGTGCCGATGCGTTGGGCAGCTGGGCGTTCCATTGCCACCTGCTTTATCACATGGAAGCCGGAATGATGCGCACGGTGAGGGTCGACGAATGAACATCAATAGACGCGATACCACCCTGACTGCGCTGACGCTGGCTATCTCGCTGGCCCTGGCCAATGCGGCCAGCGCCCAATCCATGCAGCACGGCTCCATGCCGATGGAGCAGGGCGCGCAGACCCAGACTCAGGATCACTCTGCACAACAGGCGCCGACATCAAAACCTGCGCCAGCCCAAAAGCCTGCAACACCGGCCAAGCCGAGCGAAGCGACGATCGATCATGCGACGATGGGCCACGCCGCGCCGCAGGCTAAAGCAGCCGAGCCTGCCATGCAGGGCATGGACCATTCGCAAATGGGGCACGTCTCGCCCGCGAGCACACCTGCGGCGCCCACAGCACAGGCGCAGTCGATGCAGGGCATGGATCACAGTCAGATGGCACAGCCCGCTGCAGCCGACACCTCTAGTACGGCCACGCCTGCGATGCAGGGGATGGACCATTCCAAGATGGGGCACGGCGCGCCTCCGAGCACGCCCGCAACGCCCAAAGCGCAGACACAGTCGATGCAGGGCATGGACCACAGTCAGATGGGACACGGGCCTGCAGTGCCAACGCAGCCGCGCACCCCGATACCCGCGGTGACGGACGCGGATCGCAAGGCGGCCATCGCGCCGGAACACGCGCATCCGGTGCATGACAACTCGATCAAGAGCTACGTGCTGCTCAATCGCCTGGAAGCCTGGGATGCCGATCCGGGCACCGGGCTGGGCTGGGAGGGCCAGGCTTGGATCGGTACGGACCTCAATCGCGTCTGGCTCCGCAGTGAAGGCGAACGCACGGATGGTCAGACCGAGTCGGCTGATCTGGAAGTGCTCTACGGCCGCAGTATCTCCACGTGGTGGGATGTGGTGGCCGGTGTGCGTCATGACTTCAAGCCTGGGGCATCTCAAAACTTCGCCGCTATCGGTGTACAGGGCTTGGCGCCGATGAAGTTCGAAGTGTCCGCCACAGCCTATCTCGGCGAAGGGGGCCAGACTGCCGCCAATGTCGAGGCCGAGTACGAATTGCTGCTAACCAACCGGCTGATCTTGCAGCCGCTGGTGGAAGTCACCGCCTATGGCAAGAACGATCCATTGCGCGGGATAGGTTCGGGTCTGAGTACCGCTGAGGCGGGGCTACGACTTCGTTATGAGTTCACCCGAAAGTTCGCTCCCTACATCGGCGTGGTGTACGAGCGCGCGTTTGGCAATACCGCAGACATGCGACGCGAGCATGGCGAGTCCTTTGAAGACACGCGCTTGGTCATCGGCCTTCGTACCTGGTTCTAAGGGGAACTGACAATGAAATCCAACAAAAGGATGTGGGTATGGCTCGGTGCCGGCGTGGGATTGGTTGCGGTCGCGGCAACTGCCACGGTCTCTCTGGGCGTGTACAACGTGGCCGCCGACGATCCGCATAGTCGCCCGGTGTATGCGCTACTTGAAACGGCGCGCGAGCGTTCCATTGAGGTGCGCGCCGCCAAGCTTCAGGTGCCCACGAACCTGGATGATCCTGAGCGTATCCGCCAGGGTGCGGGCAACTACAACGCCATGTGCGTGACCTGCCATCTTTCGCCAGAGGCGGCGGCCACCGAGATGAGCAAGGGCCTGTACCCCGCGCCACCGAACCTAAGCAAACAGTCGGTCGCTCCAGCTGAGGCGTTCTGGGTGATCAAGCACGGCATCAAGGCCAGCGGCATGCCCGCGTGGGGCGGCAGCATGGACGATGAGTTCATCTGGAACATGTCGGCCTTCCTGCAGAAGCTGCCCACGCTGGACAAGGCCGGTTACCAGGCGTTGGTGGCCAGCAGTGATGGTCATTCGCATGGCGGCGGCGAGACGCAAGGCCACCATGACGACGAAAAGGCCGAGGATCACCCTGCCCTATTCGAGCCGGGCAACAACTCCATGCCGCATGCGCACCCGCCGGGCGTGGACGACGATCACCACGGCCCGACACCCAGCGACACGGAAGTCGGGTTGGTGAGCCACGGCCATCCCGACGGCAAGGTGGAGTCGCACCCTGCACCACACACGCCCGTGGCCGATGACGGCCATGCGCACACCCATTGATCTCCTTGGAGCCCACGCAATGAACGCAACAGCAATCTCGTTCACCCTCGCACTGGCACTGGCCGTCGTGTCCCCCGCAATGGCGCAGGCGACACAGCCGCACGCACATCACCCCGCTGCCGCGGCATCTGCGGACGTCGACGTCCCAGTCACTGCAGAGGCCGCGGTCGCCGTAGCGGAGCGTTTCAACAGGGCCCTGTCTAGCGGCGATCTGGCCACGGTCGAAGCCCTGCTCGCTGCCGACGTCCTCATCCTCGAGTCCGGGGGTGCCGAGCGCAGCCGCGAGGAATATCTGGGTCATCACGCAGTCAGCGATGCGGCATTCCTCAAGGGCGCCCATCGCCAGCTGCTCCGTCAGCGTGCACGCACCGCTGGTGAGTTCGCATGGGTCGGAACCGAAAGCGAGCTGCACGCCCAGAAAGACGGTAAGCCACTGACCGTCCAGAGCACCGAGACCATGGTGCTGAAGCAGACCACCGACGGTTGGCGGATCGCCCACATCCACTGGTCTTCGCGGACCAAGCGCTAAGCGGAGAACCAGAAATGAAAACCTGCAGATTGAACCGACTGGCGTGGGCGGCTTTTGCGGTCGCCGGCCTGGGTGCCTGCACCCAAGCGGCTACACCCGCGCAATCCACCATCGCGCCCACTGCACAGGTCGTCCCGGAAACAGCCGACGCGACTCCAGCCGCCCTGCCACGCATGACCGTCCACAAGACCCCGACCTGCGGGTGCTGCGGTAGCTGGATCGACCACGTGAAGAAGGCGGGGTTCACCGTGGATGTGCATGACATGGATGACCTGGGTCCGGTCAAGGAGCGCCTGGGTGTCCCCTATGCAAAGGGCTCCTGCCACACGGCCGAGGTCGACGGATACGTCATCGAAGGCCATGTCCCGGCCGAGGACATCAAGCGCCTCCTCGAAGAAAAGCCGGACGCACGCGGCCTGGTCCTGCCCGGAATGCCGCTCGGTTCGCCGGGCATGGAGGTCCCGGAAGGACGCCAGCAGCCGTATACGGTCGAGCTGGTCCATCACGACGGAACCACCGAACCCTTCGCACAGCATTGATCCGCAAGAGCAACAGGGGGCGGTGTTGCGGGCGCGCCGATTCTCGTCCGCGATGAAGCAGGAGATCCACATGACTCACCATTCCGAAGACCACCGGTCTCAGGCCATGAACGAGTGCATCGACAACTGCACGCAATGCCACGCGATTTGCCTTGAGACCATCAACTATTGCCTGAGCAAAGGAGGTGCCCACGCAGCCCCGGAGCACATCGCCCTGCTGGCGACGTGTGCCGATATCTGCGCCACCAGCGCCGACGCCATGTTGCGTGGCGCCAGCGCTCACTCGGTGGTTTGCAGTGCCTGCGCGGAGATCTGCCGCCAGTGCGCCGAAGCATGCGACGCCATGAACGACCCGGAGATGGCGCGCTGCGCCGAAGTTTGTCGCCGTTGCGCGGAAAGCTGCAGCGCCATGGCGGCTTGACGCGTCGAGGATCCCGCCTGAGCGGCGGGATCCTCATCTCAAATATCAAAAGCCGACCAACCGTGGTTTCGGTGACAGCCCGACACCTAACGCTTGTCGGATCCAACACAGCACGGCGCCGAACGGGGCTTTGCATCACATTCGCAATGAGGATTTATCCCTATGAAATCATCAAACGTCCTTCGCTCCTTCGCGCTCGTCCTCGCGATTGCGGCTGGGCAGTTCTCCCTGCAGATCGCGCACGCCCACGCCGCGCTGCAGCAGTCCACACCGGCGGCAAATGCGGTGGTGGCTTCGCCGGGCCAGATCGATCTCGTGTTCAACGAAACATTGATTCCGCGGGCGTCGCGTCTCAAGTTGCTCATGAAGCACGGCAGTTCCACCATGCCGATCGAGAATTTCACGACCGAGATCGTCAACAACGGTAAGACCCTGCGTGCCAAGTTGCCCCAGCCGCTGACTCCGGGCGTCTATACCGTGGAATACCGCGCCGTCGGTGGTGACAACCACCCCATGCCGGGCAGCTTCAGCTTCACGGTGCGCTGAGGAGTCGCGAATGTTCGACCTGTCGGCTTATGCACTGAGATTCCTGGAATACCTTGTCATCATGGTTCTTTTCGGGGTTCCACTCTTCGGTTGGTACGGGTCGCGTCGATCGGCACTCGCCGACGCCTTGGCCGGGTGGTCACTCATGGGCGTTCTATTGGCGGGTGCCGTAGCCGGTCTCGTGCTCACCGGGCTCGATGTCGTCTTCAAGACCGCGGGCATCATGGGAATGCCGCTTGCCGAGGTTGATCGCGCATCGCTTGGCTGGTATCTGCTCGAGACGTCCGCGGGCCGGGCAGCCATGGCGAGAGGCGCGCTGCTGGTCGCCCTGATGTTCGTGCTCGGATGGCATCGTCGCCGCGGGAAGGTGGAGACCGCCTTCCCGCTGGGGGCGATGCTGGCGGGCGGCGCACTCGCTTCGCTGGCATGGAACGGCCACGCCGCCGCTGGCGAGGGCTTGGCAGGCGCGGTCCGGCTTGCTGCAGGCATCGTCCATCTTCTCGCGGCAGGCGGCTGGATCGCAGCGGTCCTGATGTTCCTTGCCATGCTGCTGCGCGGCAAAGAGACGAACGGCAGCGGGCGTCTGCGATCAACGCATGACTTTCTGCATGGTTTTTCGACGCTGGGAACGATCTTCGTTGGTGCGCTCATCGTGTCCGGCATCGCGCACTACGGGGATCTCACCGCGTGGTCGTTTTCGGCCCTGTTCCAGAGCACCTACGGGAAGTTGCTGCTGTTCAAACTGGCCCTGTTCGCTGGAATGCTGGGTTTGGGAGCGCTGCACCGATGGACGCTGGTGCCGCGCTTGGAACGAGCGCTGACCAGCGGAGATCCCGCGCAGGAGGTGCGGGCTTTGCGGCAGAGTGTTACGGCTGAGGCCGCGCTGGCCATCTTGATCCTGATTGTTGTTTCAGTGCTCGGGACGCTCAGCCCCGAATAGCTGTGTAACCCGCAATGGCACACTGCCTTGGCAGTCCATCCCCACTAAAGCGAGCATCGGCATGAACTCACCGTCGTCCCATGACCATCACCATTCTGCAGGCGCAGCCCCTGTCGAGGCTGCGGATGGACGGGTCACCGATCCGGTCTGTGGCATGCAGGTCGATCCCGCCACGACGCAGCATCATGCGACCCACGCCGACACACCTTTCCACTTCTGCTCGGAGCGATGCCGCGCGAAGTTCGTGGCCGATCCGGAGCGCTATCTGACGCCCCAGGACGAACCCGAGGTGGCACAGCCCGGCGCCATCTACACCTGCCCGATGCACCCGGAAGTCCGGCAACAAGGTCCAGGCAACTGTCCCTTCTGCGGCATGGCGCTGGAGCCGGAAATGCCGAGCCTGGAGGACGATGACAATCCGGAACTTCGCGACTTCTCGCGCCGGTTCTGGTGGACGCTTCCGCTGACTGTGGTGACGCTCGTGCTGGCCATGTTCGGCCAGTACCTCCCGCGTGTCGTGCTGGGCGACGTGCAGATCCTGCCGTTGTCGATCGACGTGCAGACCTGGGTCGAGCTGGTCTTGACCACACCAGTCGTGCTGTGGGCCGGCTGGCCGTTCTTCGAGCGCTGCGTGCAGTCGATCCGCAACCGCAGCCCGAACATGTTCACCCTCATCGGGATTGGCGTTGCGGCCGCCTTTGGCTACAGCCTGGTCGCCACGCTGGCACCCGGCTTGTTCCCACCGTCGTTTACCGAACATGGGCGCGTCGGGGTGTACTACGAGGCGGCGGCGGTGATCGTTTCGCTGACCCTGCTCGGCCAGATGCTGGAACTGCGGGCGCGCTCGAAAACGTCCGCGGCGATCAAGGGCCTGCTTGGCCTGGCGCCGAAGGAAGCCCGGCGGGTCAACGCCGACGGCACCGAGGAAGACATCCCGCTGACCCACGTCCACGTCGGCGACCACCTGCGCGTGCGTCCCGGCGAGAAGGTGCCGGTGGATGGCGAAGTGGTGGAAGGCCGCTCCAGCGTCGACGAGTCGATGCTCACGGGTGAACCGATTCCGGTCGAGAAGACCGCAGGCGACCAGGTCATCGGCGCGACCCAGAACGGCACCGGCGCGCTGGTGATCCGCGCCGCCAAGGTGGGCTCCGACACCGTGCTGTCGCAGATCGTGCAGCTGGTCGCGCAGGCGCAGCGCTCCCGCGCGCCGATGCAGCGGATGGCCGATATCGCGGCCTACTGGTTCGTGCTCGCGGTGCTGGCGATCGCGGTGGCCACCTTCTTTATCTGGGGCTCCTTCGGTCCGGAGCCGGCCTGGACCTTTGCGGTGCTCAACGCGGTCTCGGTACTGATCATCGCCTGCCCCTGCGCGCTGGGCCTGGCGACGCCGATGTCGATCATGGTCGCCACGGGCAAGGCGGCGCAGGTGGGCGTGCTGTTCCGCGACGCCGAGGCCATCGAGCACATGCGCCGCATCGACACCCTGATCGTCGACAAGACCGGCACCCTCACCGAGGGGCGCCCCGCCTTCAAGGAAGTCGTGGCCTTCGAGGGCTTCGACGCCGACCGGGTCTTGCACCTGGCCGCCAGCCTGGACCAGGGCAGCGAGCACCCGCTGGCCGACGCCATCGTCGCCGAGGCTCGACGCCGGAACTTCGAGTTCGACCGCGTGGAGGACTTCGACTCGGTGACCGGCATGGGTGTGCGCGGGTCCGTGGCCGGCCATGCGCTTGCGCTGGGCAATACCGCGCTCATGGACGACCTGGGCGCCAATCCCGCTGCGCACGTCGACGTGGCCGAGCGGATGCGCCGCGAGGGCGCGAGCGCCATGTTCCTGGCCGTGGACGGGCGCCTGGCGGGGCTGGTCGCGGTTGCCGACCCGATCAAGGCGTCGGCCGCGGCGGCCATCAACGAGCTCCACGCCGCCGGGCTGCGCATCATCATGGCCACCGGCGACGGGCTCACCACCGCACGGGCCGTGGCCACCGAGCTGGGCCTGGACGAGGTGCATGGCGAAGTCCGCCCCGAGGACAAGGCCGAGCTGGTGCAGCGCCTCAAGCGCGAAGGCCGGCGGGTGGCGATGGCGGGCGACGGCATCAACGACGCCCCGGCGCTCGCCGCGGCCGACGTCGGCATCGCCATGGGCACGGGCACCGACGTCGCGATGTCCAGTGCCCAGATCACCCTGGTCAAGGGCGACCTGCGGGGCATCCTGCGCGCCCGGAAGATCTCCCAGGCCACCGTGGCCAACATGAAGCAGAACGTCACCTTCGCGTTCCTCTACAACGCGCTGGGGGTGCCGGTCGCGGCCGGGGTGCTCTACCCCGCATTCGGGATCTTGCTGAGCCCGATGGTCGCGGCGCTTGCGATGAGCTTGAGCTCGGTGTCAGTGGTCGCCAACGCGCTTCGCCTGGCCAAGTCGACCGCGGTTCCGGCGACACCGAAGGGGACCGCGCCGGATCAAACTCCTGGTCTGGCCAGGGGTTGATCTGGATCAGTTGCTTCGGACCGGGTAAGTGGTAAGCTCAAGTCATGGCCCGTCTTCGCCACCGGAACTGGTTCAAGCGCACCGTCTTCCTCGCGATGGCGGCGCTGCTCTGGTCCCAGTTCGCGCTGGCAGGCCATGGCGAGTGCCTGGACCTCCCAGGCACGCCGGCGGCGCTGGTCGCTGCCGCCACCGACACCCAGCACGACCATGGCCACGGCTGCGATGCCGAGCTCCCCTTGGCGAGCAAGGCACTGTGCGACGAGCACTGCACCGCGGGTGACATCTCGGCGGACAGCGGGCGCATCCCTTCGATTCCGCCGCTCCTTGTCGGGGCGTGGCTCTCCTGGTTCGCGGACGCCGGGATTGCGGATGCTGCGCCCGGTGCCACGTCCACATGGGTGGATTCACCTCCCAGGCCCGCCTGGCACCGACCAACGGCCCATCCAGCGGCACTCCTGCTGATCTGATGCCTGGACGCTGACTGCTCCGCACGTCTGTGCGGCGCAGTCCTGTGCGTTCGCGCCGTGGCTGCGTCACGGCATGTGTTCCTGCCCTCGTCCGAGCGACCTGCGTCGCGTCGGCCCAAGGACACTGATATGGCATCCCCGTTCGACCGACTGCCGGCCAGGCGCCTGCACCCTCGCCCTCTGTCCCGCCGTCTGCCACCGCTCCGGCACCTTCTTGCCGGCGTGCTTGCCGGCGCCTTGTGGGCCCTGGCGCTGCCGGTGACCGCCACCGAACCCGTCCCGGGGCACAGCCTCGAGTCGATCCGCGCCTGGGTTCTGGAACACAACCCGGAATTGCGGGCCATGGACTTCGAGGCCCAGGCCGCCGAAGCACGGATCCAGCCAGCGGGCGCCCTACCCGACCCGACGGCTTCCCTTGGATTCCGCGGCCTCGATCCGGACAAGCCCTGGCGCTCCGCCGGTGCAGACCGCCAAGTCGACTACGCATTGCGCCAGCGCTTCCCGCTCTGGGGCAAGCGTGGTCTGGCGCGGACCGCGGCCAGCCAGGACGCGGTCGCGGTCGGGCTTGACCGCATCACCGCGGCGCGCGACCTGCTGGCAGAGGCTGAAGCGGCGTACGTGCGCTACTGGCATGCCGATCAGGCCGTGGCCGTGCTCGACCGCCGCATCGCCCTGCTCCGGCAGGTCGAGGAAATAGCCGGCGTGCGCTACGCCCTGGGTCGCGCGGCGCAGCAGGATGCCATCCGCGCCCAGGTCGAGCAGACCAGCCTACAGCGCGAGCGGATCGAACGCCTCGCGACCAAGCAGGAGGCGGCCGCCACCTTGAACGCGGTGCTGGGGCGCCGGTCCGATGCACCGCTGGCGACTCCCGACGAGGCGCCGCGCCTCGCCGTCCACAGCGCCTCGCTTGCCGAGGCACTGGATGACGCCGATGCGCATCCCGCGGTGCGCTCGCAGCAGGCTCGCGCCGAGGCGGCGCGCACGAACGTGGTACTGCAGCGTCGCAACCGCTTTCCCGACATCACCCTGGGCGTGGGTGCGATGCAGTTCGGCAACGGCATCGAGAGCACCGAGCTGATGTTCGAGGTCGAGATCCCGTTCCAGCAGCGTGCCCGCCGCGAGCGCGAGCGCGAATCGCGCCTGCTCGAAGACGCAGCGCTTGCCCGCAGGGACGCCACGCTGCGGGCCGTCGAGGAACGCGGCGCTTCCGCCTGGTCGCAGTGGACCAACGCGCGCGAGCGTCGCGGACTGATCGAGAACACGCTGCTGCCGCAGGCCGACGCCACCTGGCAGTCCGCCCTGGCCAGCTACCAGGTCGGTGAAGTCGACTTCGGGACGCTGCTGGAAGCACTCAATGAATGGCAGGGCGCCGACCTCGCACGGGTCGATGCACTGCGTGACGAACTGTTGGGCGCCGCCGCCGTGCGCGCCATCGAAGGAGAGATCCGATGACCCGTGTCCAGACCCTGTCGCTCGCCATCGGCGTTGCACTCGCCGCCCTCGCCGTCGGCTGGATTGCCGGCCGCGCCACGAACGACTCCCCGACCGCGGGCACGTCGATCGACGGCCCGGCCGCAGAACGCAAGGTGCTCTATTACCGCAATCCCATGGGCTTGGCGGACACGTCGCCGGTGCCGAAGAAGGATTCGATGGGTATGGACTACGTCCCGGTCTATGCCGACGACGCACCGCCGGCGGCACCGGGCACGGTGGTGCTGCCGCCGGACAAGGTGCAGGCGCTGGGCGTGCGCACCGAAGCGGTCAAGCGCGGAGCCCTGTCCGCTACCGTGCGCACCAGCGGCACGGTCGAGGTCGACGAGACCCGGCAGTACGCGATCGCCCCGCGCTTCGAAGGCTGGGTGGAGCGGCTGTACGCGAACCAGACCGGCATGCGGGTCAGCGCCGGGCAGCCGCTGCTCTCCGTCTACAGCCCGCAGCTGGCCGCGGCGCAGCAGGAATACCGGCTGGCCGACGAGACCGCCCGCAGGCTGGCCGGGTCCGATCCCGCGAGCGCGGCGTCGATGGTCCGCCTGCGCGATGCCGCCCGCACCCGCCTGCGCAACTGGGAAATCAGTGACGCGCAGATGGGCAAGACGGGCCTGGTGCTCACCGCGCCCGCGGACGCGGTCGTGATCGAGAAGCCGGTGGTCCAGGGCGCGCGTTTCGAGCCCGGCGAAACCATCCTGCGCCTGGCGGACCTGTCGAAGGTGTGGGTGATCGCCAAGGTGCCGGCGGCGCAGGCCGCGGGTATCCAGCCCGGCCAAACGGCCCGCTTTGAAACCGTGGCCCTGCCGGGCCAGGTGGCCGAGGGCGAGGTCACCTTCGTGCAGCCCGTCATCGATGCGATGACGCGCACCGTGGATGTGCGCATCGCCCTGCCCAACCCCGCTGGCGACCTGCGGCCCGGGCTGTATGGGACGGTGGTGCTGGAGGAGCCGGGGGCTGGACCGGTCCTGACCGTTCCGCGCTCGGCCGTGCTCGACAGCGGCACGCGCCAGGTGGTGCTGGTCGAGACCGGCCCTGGCCGCTTCGCACCGCGCGATGTCAGCCTGGGGCGGCGCGGCGGCGATCGCATCGAGATCCTCGACGGCCTGACCGAGGGCGAGCAGGTCGTGGTCTCCGCCAACTTCCTGATCGACGCCGAAAGCAACCTGCAGTCGGCACTCCAGGGTCTTGAGGGTCACACAGGACACGGCGCGCCTTCGGGCACCGCTGAGGATCCACACGCCGGGCACGGCGAGGACGCCGCCGACCCGCACGCAGGTCATGGTGACGAGGCCTCTGATCCGCACGCCGGTCATTCCATGCCGGCTACCCCGGAAGAGACTCCGCCCGCCCCCACCGGCCACGAGGGGCACTGACATGCTTGGCCGTCTCGTTGAATGGTCGGTGCGCAACGTCTTCCTGGTGCTGCTGATGGCGCTGGCGATTGTCGCCGGTGGCATCTACGCACTGATGAACACGCCGCTGGACGCACAACCGGATCTGTCGGACGTGCAGGTGATCGTGTTCACGGAGTACCCGGGGCAGGCGCCCCAGGTGGTCGAGGACCAGGTCACCTATCCGCTGACCAGCGCCCTGCTCGCGACGCCGAAGTCGAAGGACGTCCGCGGCTTCTCGTTCTTCGGCGCCTCCTTCATCTACGTCATCTTCGAA
Organism: Stenotrophomonas nitritireducens; assembly: GCF_001431425.1. Lineage (GTDB taxonomy): Bacteria > Pseudomonadota > Gammaproteobacteria > Xanthomonadales > Xanthomonadaceae > Stenotrophomonas > Stenotrophomonas nitritireducens. The sequence continues at coordinate 51,131 of NZ_LDJG01000003.1, read as the reverse complement.
GAAGGCACGGACCTGTACTGGGCGCGCTCGCGCGTGCTCGAGAACCTCAACGTCGCGTCGAAAAACCTGCCGGCTGGCGTGGCACCGGCACTGGGACCCGACGCGTCCGGCGTGGGCTGGGTCTACCAGTACGTGCTGCAGAGCGACCGCCACTCGCTGGACGAGCTGCGCGCGATGCAGGACTGGTACCTGCGTTACCAGCTCACCACCGCGCCCGGCGTGGCCGAGGTCGCCAGCGTCGGCGGCTTCGTGCGCCAGTACTCGATCACCGTCGATCCGGTCCGGCTGCGCGAGTTCGACATCCCGATTTCACGCGTGTCCGAGGTGATCGCCGAGAGCAACCGCGACGTCGGCGGCCGCGTGATCGAGATGGCCGAGACCGAGTACATGGTGCGGGGCCGCGGCTACCTGCGCGGTATCGAGGATATCGAGAGCCTGGTTCTGCGCGCCGAAGGGGGCGCACCGGTGCTGATCGGCGACGTCGCCCGGGTCGAACTGGTACCCGATGAGCGCCGTGGCATCGTCGACCTGGACGGCGAAGGCGACGTTGTGGGCGGGATCGTCATTGCGCGCTTCGGCGAAAACGCCCTGGCCGTGATCGGGGGGGTGAAGGACAAGATCGCCCAGCTTGCGAGTGGACTCCCCGAGGGCGTCAGCGTCCAGGCGGTCTACGACCGCTCCGATCTCATCGTGCGCGCGATCAAGACGCTACGCACGACGCTGCTCGAGGAGAGCCTGATCGTCGCACTGGTGTGCCTGGTATTCCTGTTCCATGCGCGCAGCGCGCTGGTCGCGATCGTCATGCTGCCCGTCGGCGTGCTGATCGCGGTGATCGCGATGCGCATGCTGGGCATGAACTCCAACATCATGAGCCTGGGCGGCATCGCGATCTCGATTGGCGTGATGGTCGACGCGGCGATCGTGATGATCGAGAACGCGCACAAGCACATCGAGCGCTCCGACGGCTCCCGCAGCCGGACCCAGCTGATCATCGATGCCTGTCGCGAGGTCGGGCCGGCGCTGTTCTTCAGCCTGATGATCATCACCGTCTCGTTCCTGCCCGTGTTCGCCCTGGAGGCTCAGGAAGGTCGCCTGTTCAAGCCGCTGGCCTTCACCAAGACCTTCGCGATGGCCGGTGGCGCGCTGTTGTCGATCACGCTGGTACCGGTACTCATGCTGCTGTTCGTGCGCGGCAAGATCGTGCCCGAGCACAAGAATCCGGTGAACCGGTTCCTGGTTGCGGCCTATCGGCCGGTGATCAACGTCGTTCTGCGGCATCGCATGGCCACAATCATGTTTGCGTTGGCCGCCCTGTTTGCAAGCCTGTGGCCTGCATCGCGGCTGGGCAGCGAGTTCATGCCAACCCTCAACGAAGGCACGCTGCTGTACATGCCCGCGTCGCTTCCGGGCATGTCGGTGACCAAGGCCTCGGAGCTGCTGCAGCAGCAGGACCGGATCATCAAGGGCTTCCCGGAAGTGGAGTCGGTGTTCGGCAAGGCGGGCCGTGCCCTGACGGCCACCGATCCCGCACCGCTGGAGATGTTCGAGACCGTCATCAACCTCAAGCCCGAGGACGAATGGCGGGACGGCATGACCACCGACAAGCTCATCGCCGAGATGGACGCGGCGCTGAAGTTCCCGGGCGTCGCCAACTCCTGGACGATGCCGATCAAGGCGCGCACCGACATGCTGGCCACCGGCATCCGCACGCCCGTGGGCATCAAACTCTTCGGCACGGACCTTGAGCAACTCGACGCGCTGGCCACCGAGATCGAAGCCGTGGTGCGCGAAGTGCCGGGCACGACCAGCGCGTTCGCCGAACGCCTGACCGGCGCCTACTACCTCGACATCACTCCCGACCTTGGCAGCCTGGCCCAGTACGGCGTCACCCTGGGCGAGGTGCAGAACGTGGTGGCCGCCGCGCTGGGCGGCGAGATCGTCACCACCATCCTCCAGGGCCGCGAACGCTTCAGCGCGATCGTGCGCTATCCCCGCGAACTCCGCGACGATCCGCACCGGATAGGCAGCCAAGTCCTTGTGCCGGTGCCCGGCGGCGCCCAGGTGCCGCTGGGCGAACTGGCGCGGATTGAGGTCAGGAAGGGTGCGCCGAGCATCCGCACCGAGAACGCGATGCTGGCGGCGTACATCTACGTCGACACCCGAGAGAGCGATCTCGGCCGCTACGTGAAGGCTGCGCAGGAAGCGGTCACCGAGCAGGTGCAGTTCCCGCCTGGCTACTACGTGACCTGGAGTGGACAGTACGAATACATGCAACGTGCCGCGGAGAAGATGCGTGTCGTCGTTCCGGTGACGCTGGCGCTGATTTTCCTGCTGCTGTACCTCAACTTCCGCCGTGTCACCGAGTCGCTGATCGTGATGCTGTCGGTGCCCTTCGCACTGGTCGGTGGCATCTGGCTGATGTGGATGCTCGACTACAACACCAGCGTCGCGGTGATCGTGGGCTTCATCGCGCTGGCCGGCGTCGCCGCGGAAACCGGCGTGGTGATGCTGATCTACCTCGACCACGCACTTGAAGCGCGTGCCGCGCAGAGGCAGGCCGAAGGCCGGGCACTGGATTCACGGGACCTGCGCGAGGCCATCATCGAAGGCGCGGTCGACCGCGTGCGCCCGAAGATGATGACCGTGGTCGCGATCATGGCGGGCCTGCTGCCCATCATGTGGAGCAGCGGTACTGGCTCGGAAGTCATGCGCCGAATCGCTGCGCCGATGGTAGGTGGCATGGTGTCTTCGACCATCCTCACCCTGGTCGTGATCCCGGCGCTGTACTCGCTGATCAAGCAGCGGCAGCTGGCCAGGAAGCCGCACCCCTCCTCCGCACTACCCAAGGAGAAGTAGTGATGGGGCCGTTCAACGCAGGCAGGGACCGACGGCTCATGCAACTGTGGCCGCGAACATCCGTCCGTCCACGGCCAATTCGCGCGTTACTGGCTTCGCCCACCGCAAGGCCGGTTGACCTGTGTGCGAGACACAGGTCTAGCCTGATCAACACCTCGCCGGGAGCAAGCCGATGACGACCAAGGAAGAAGTGACGCTGCCGCTGATGACGGTCCGCCAGCTGGCACGGCAGGGCGATGTCACGGTGCATGTGGTGCGCAACTACCTGCGGCGCGGTCTGTTGCAAGCGGCCACGCATACCGAGGGCGGCTACCAGTTGTTCTCCACCTCGGAGCTCCTTCGCCTGCACTTCATTCGCACGGCGCAACACCTTGGCTTCACGCTGGGGGAAATCGAGGAAATCATCCACCACAGCCTGCTGCGACATAGTCCCTGTCCGCTTGTGCGGGACATCATTCGGCGCAGGCTCGACGACACCCGCCAACAACTGGACAGGCTGCTCGCCATGCACGGACGAATGGAGCGTGCCATCCACGCCTGGGCGGAGCTTCCGGACTCCATTCCGACTGGCGATGACGTCTGCGCATTGATCGAATCTGTTGCCGCTGCTGAAGGCGGCGGGTTCGTCAAGTCCACCCCCCGGCGACTTCTTGGACGCCGCCCCACAGAGGAGAATTTGCCATGACAGCCTCCAGTCCTGCCCCCTCAGGCTCCCGACGCTGGGTCTTCTGGATCTTCCTGGCGCTGGCCGTGTTCTATCTCGCCGTCGAGCACCGCGCCCACCTTGGGGGGACGCTTCGCTGGTTGCCCCTGGCCATCCTGCTGCTATGTCCCTTGATGCATGTGTTCATGCACAAGGGGCATGGCGGTCATGGAGGTTCCGGAAGTCATGGGCGCGACGGCAATGCCGACGACACACCCCATGGCCAGCATGAGAGCCGTAGCAAGCGGGCACTGAACGACGAAACGTCCGACACCTCGAACGGAGGGCACTGACATGCAGGCACCCGACTCCGGCTACGGTCTTTGGCTCCTCGCCGCCATCAACGCCGCGTTCTTCATCTTCTTCGCCTGGAGCTTCTACAAACCGCTGACCCGTTGGGACTGGCGTGGGTTCGGTATGTTCTCCGCCTTCGTCGTGGCCCTGTTCGCGGAAATGTATGGCTTCCCGCTGACGCTGTACGTCCTGGGCGGCTGGCTCAGCGCCAACTATCCGCAGGTGGACTGGCTGAGCCATGACGCGGGCCATCTGCTCGAGATGTGGTTCGGCTGGCGCGCCAACCCGCATTTCGGCCCATTCCACATCGCAAGCTTCGTCCTGATCGGCGGCGGCTTCTGGCTGCTGTCGGCCGCCTGGCCGGTGCTGTATCGGGCACAGCGTGAAGGCCGGCTCGCCCGCGAGGGCGTGTATGCGCGCATGCGTCACCCGCAGTACGTCGCCTTCCTGCTCGTGCTGACCGGTTTCCTGCTGCAGTGGCCCACGCTGCTCACGCTCGCCAGCTATCCAGTGCTCGTGTGGGCCTATGCCCGCCTGGCGCGTCGTGAGGAAAAAGACTGCTTGAGCCGCTTCGGCGACGACTACGTCCGCTACATGCAGGAAGTGCCGGCCTTCATCCCGCGACGCCGGCGCGGCCCCGCTCCATCCCAAGGAGAAACCCGATGACGCACGTCCACAAACCCACTGTGCGCACGCGCACCTGGCCCATCGGCGACATGGTGAGTGCCGGCTGCGCGCGCACGCTGGAGAAGGCCGTGGCCGCGCTGCCTGGAGTCAACGCCACCAGCGCGAATTTCGCTACCGCGACCCTGCAGGTGTCCTACGACCCGGCCCGCCTGTCGGCGGGCGCGGTCGCCACCGCGATCCGCGACTGCGGCTTCCAATGCAACGCGCCGATGCCCGATGCCGACCCCGCCGCAGGCGCGCACGCCCATGCTGCGCATGCCGGGCACGGACAGGAATTGGCCGCAGAGCGCCCCGCTGACGCCCACGCCGGCCACGGCGATGACGCCACGGATGCCGGGGGCCACGACGCCCATGCGGGCATGAACCACGGCAGCGATCTGCACGCCGCGGCGCGCGACATGGGCCGCCGCTTCCTGGTCGCCCTCGCCTTCGCGATCCCGGTATTCGTGTGGTCGCCCATGGGCGGGCTGATAGAGCCGCCGCCGGTGCCGTTCGGACTGCGCGAGAACGTCTGGTTGTTCCTGCTGGCGACCGGCGCCGTGCTGTATCCGGGCTGGCCATTCTTCAGCGCCGCGATCCGGTCCCTGCGACGGGGTGTGCTGGACATGGCGGTCCTGGTGCTCCTGAGCGTGGGCACAGGTTACGGTTTCAGCATCGCGTCGACGTTCTTCTTCGACGGGCCGAACTTCTACGAGGCCTCGGCCGTCCTGCTGACCTTCGTCCTGCTTGGCCACTGGCTCGAGATGCGGGCTCGCGCCGGCGCCTCGGACGCCATGAAAGCGCTGCTGAAGCTGTCCCCACCCCGCGCGGTCGTCCGGCGCGAGGGGCAGGAGCTCGACATTCCCACCGCTGAAGTGCTGGTCGGCGAGACCGTGATCGTGCGGCCCGGGGCGAAGATCCCGGTCGATGGCATCGTGACGGAAGGCAGCTCTCAGGTCGACGAATCCATGCTGACCGGCGAGTCGATGCCGGTGCGCAAGGATCCCGGAGAGTCCGTCGTCGGCGGATCGATCAACAAGAGCGGCGCATTCGCCTACACCGCCACCAAGATCGGCAGCGACACGGCACTGGCGCAGATCATCAAGCTGGTCCAGACCGCGCAGAACTCCAAGGCGCCCGCGCAGCTGCTCGCCGACCGCGCCTCGCAATGGCTGGTGCTGGCTGCGATCGTGATCGGGCTGCTGACCTTCGCGGTCTGGTTCTGGTGGCTGGGACAGCCGCTGCTGTTCGCGCTCACGCTGACGATCACCGTCTTCGTCATCGCCTGCCCCGATGCACTCGGTTTGGCCACGCCGATGGCGATCATGATCGGCACTGGCCTGGGGGCACGACACGGCATCCTCTTCAAGCATGCCGAATCGATTGAGAAGAGCGCACGCCTGGACGTGGTGATCTTCGACAAGACCGGCACCCTGACGGTCGGCGCCCCCGAGGTGGTCGACATGGCGGTCGCGCCGGGCTGGACGCAGGAGCGGTTGCTGGCCGCGGCCGCCGCGGTCGAGGCGCACTCCGAGCACCCGCTGGCGCAGGCCATCCTGAAGCGTGCCGGTCCGGTAGCCGAGCGCGCTACCGCGTTCACCAACATCGATGGCCAGGGCGCTACCGGCGTGGTTGACGGGGTGCAGGTGGTGCTGGGCAACCGGATCCTGATGGTCGAGCACGGCATCGACCTCTCGGTATTGGAAGCGGAGGCTGCGCGCCTCACCGGTGCCGGTCGCACGGTGATCTATGCCGGGGTGGGTGACCGGCTCGCAGGCTTCTTCGCGATTGCCGACGCGATCCGGGAGACCTCGCGCGCGGCCATCGACGAATTGCACCGGCGCAACATCAAGGTGGCGATGATCACCGGCGACAACCGCCCCACGGCCGAGCGCGTGGCACAGGACCTGGGAATCGACATCGTGCTGGCCGACGTGCTGCCGGGCGGCAAGGCCGATGAGGTCATCAAGCTGCAGTCGCAGGGCCTCAAGGTCGGCATGGTGGGCGACGGCATCAACGACGCACCGGCGCTCACCCAAGCCGACGTTGGGTTCGCGATCGGCGCCGGCACCGACGTCGCCATCGAGAGTGCCGACATCGTGCTCATGCACAGCGACCCTTATGACGTCGTTCGCGCGACCACCATCGCCCACGCCACTCTGCGCAAGATGCATCAGAATCTGGGCTGGGCCGTGGGCTACAACGTGCTGGCCTTTCCGCTGGCGGCCGGTGTGCTCTATCCGTTCGTGCTGTCGCCAGAAATCGCCGCGCTGTCGATGTCGGGCAGTTCGGTGATCGTCGCCCTCAACGCGTTGCTGCTCAAACGCCTTCCACTGGCGGATGCCGCCACCCCTCGCAGCCCATCTAAGGAGTCCACACCATGAATACGGTCACACACGTCGCCCATTCCAGACCCCGAGGTACCAATCGCAGCCATTGGGTCGCCGCACTGGCCCTCGCGCTCGCGTTCGCATTGCCGGGGGTCGTCTCCGCGAACGAGGGTGGGTTCCGCCACAACGTGTTGATGCGCGGCCAGGTGCTGGAAAAGCAGGACGGAACGCTTGTGGTCTGTGTCGGGCAGGCCGACGGTGCCCAGGTCGGGCAGGTGCTGGACGTGATCCGGCACAAGCGCCGTATCCGGCATTCGCGGGCCGGCGGTCCACGCTACCGCCGCGAGAACGTTGGCCAAGTGCGCATCGTCGAACTGTTCGACAGCCACTACGCGGAGGCTGAAGTGATCTCCGGGAGCCCCAAGGTCAACGACACAGTGGAGCTGATCCGCCCCTGACAGGCGCGCGGGCGATGCAGATGCGCCTCGGCCCTCGCCATGCCCTCCGCAATCACTTCCCTTCCAGGACAGGAGCCACACCATGACAGCGTCTTCCAACCCCACCCTGCAATTCCTCGGTGCCGCGGGCACCGTGACCGGCTCGCGCTACCTGGTCGAGGCCAACGGTCAGCGCGTGCTCGTGGACTGCGGCCTGTTCCAGGGCTACAAGCAATTGCGCGAGCGCAACTGGGCTCCGTTTCCCGTCGAGGCGTCATCAATCGACGCGGTGGTCCTGACCCACGCCCACCTGGACCATTCGGGCTACTTGCCCGCACTGGTCAAACAAGGGTTCCGCGGCCGGATCCACTGCACCCATGGCAGCGTGGCCCTGTGCGGCCTGCTGCTTCCCGACAGCGGACACCTGCTCGAAGAGGAGGCCAAGTACGCGGCCCGCAAGGGGTACTCCAAGCACAAGGAACCACGGCCGCTTTATACCGAGGATGACGCCCGCCGCAGCCTGAAGCAGCTCAAGGGGCATGACTATGGTCGCGACATCGAGGTCGCATCAGGCGTCACGATCCGCTTCCATCCTGCCGGCCACATCCTGGGCGCTGCCCATGTCAGCCTTGACGTCCAGGGCCAGCGCCTGCACTTCAGTGGCGACCTGGGACGGCAGCAGGAGTCGCTGATGAATCCGCCGACGCCCCTGCCCGCCTGTGACGTCCTGGTCTGCGAATCCACATATGGCAATCGGGAACACATTCCGATCGACCAAGAAGCCGAGCTGGCACCGATCATCCGCCGCGTTGCCGCCCGCGGGGGCGTGATCGTCATTCCCGCCTTTGCCATCGGCCGCGCCCAGGCGCTCATGCTGCATATCGCCCGGCTGCGTGAGCGCAAGGACATCCCTCGCGTGCCGGTCTACCTCAACAGCCCGATGGCGATCAACGCGACCCGGCACTACCACGACCACCACTCCGAGCACCACGTGTCCGACGAGGACTGCCAGCGGATGTTCGACGTGGCCACCTTCGTCAACACTGTAGAAGAGTCGAAGGCACTCAACCGCCAGCGCGGGCCGATGATCATCATCTCGGCCAGCGGCATGATCACCGGCGGGCGCGTGCTGCACCACATCGAGGCGTTCGGCCCCGATGACCGCAACGCGATCCTGCTCGCGGGCTACCAGGCCGGAGGAACACGCGGTGCCGCGCTGGCGGCAGGCAAGCGCACGTTGCGCATGTTCGGCCGCGAGGTCCCCATCCGCGCCGAGGTGGTGCAGCTGGAGGGCTTCTCCGGCCACGCCGACGCCGGGGAGCTGCTGGACTGGATGCGCACCGCGCCGTCCGCGCCGCGCATGGTCTACCTCACCCACGGCGAGCCCGACGCTGCAGACACGCTGCGCGGGCGCGTGCAGCGTGAACTGGGCTGGCGTGCGCGCGTGCCGGGGCACCTGGAGCAAGTCGGATTGGAGGATGCGAGATGACCACGCAGGCCCCGGGCCACACCCGCCTGCGCGTCACCCGTGCCGGCATCGACACCTACCAGCAGCCGGTGGTCTATATGCACCGCGACTGCGAGGTCTGTCGCTCGGAAGGCTTTGCCGCGATGACGCGCGTCAGGCTGGACGTGGACGCCCGCACGCTGGTGGCGACGCTGAACGTGGTCATCGACGATCGGCTCGGCCTGGACGAGGTGGCGTTGTCGGAGGCCGCGTGGACGCTCCTCGATCCCGCGCCCGACGCCCTCGCCGGCGTCAGGCACGCGGAACCCGCGGCGTCGGCGGGCGCGCTCCGTGCCAAGGTGTTCGGCGCCCGGTTGGACGACGCGCAGTACTTCGCCCTGGTGCAGGACGTGATGGAAAGCAGGTTGTCGGACCTGGAGCTTGCAGCTTTCGTCACTGCCAGCGCGGGTGACCGCCTGGACCATGCGGAGACGACCGCGCTGACGCGAGCCATGATCTCCGTGGGCCAGCGCCTGGACTGGGGCGAAGGGCCGGTGCTGGACAAACACTGCGTAGGTGGCCTGCCGGGCAATCGCACCACCCCGATCGTGGTGGCCATCGTGGCTGCGCTGGGCTACCGCATCCCGAAGACCTCGTCGCGCGCGATCACGTCGCCCGCGGGCACCGCCGACACCATGGAAGTGATGGCGCCGGTGGCGCTCGACCTGGCGGCGATGCGCCGGGTGGTGGAGCGCGAGGGCGGCTGCATCGTGTGGGGTGGCAACGTGCGCCTGAGCCCGGCCGACGACATCCTGATCCGGGTCCAGCGCCCGCTGGATTTCGACAGCGACGGCCAACTGGTCGCCAGCGTGCTGTCGAAGAAGATAGCCGCGGGCTCCACCCACGTCCTGATCGACATGCCGGTGGGTCCGACGGCCAAGGTGCGAGGTGAGGCCGCGGCCCACAGCCTCGGCACGCGGCTTGCCCACACCGCGGGCGCGCTGGGATTGCAGTTGGGCATCCATCGCTCCGACGGCACCCAGCCGGTGGGTCGGGGAATCGGCCCGGCGCTCGAGGCGCACGACGTGCTCAAGGTGCTGCGCAACGCGGCCGATGCACCCGCCGACCTTCGCGAACGCGCACTTGCGCTGTCCGCGGCGCTGCTGGACATGGCAGCGGGCAGCAACGCCGGCACCGGACTGGAGCGCGCGCGCGGCGTGCTGGATTCCGGGGCGGCGCTGGCCAAGTTCCTGGCGATCTGCGAGGCCCAGGGAGGCTTCCGCGAACCGCCACGGGCGGCGTTCACCGCCGACGTCCCGGCGCCTGCATCGGGCCGCATCGCGGCGATCGACAACCGCAGGCTGGCCAAACTGGCCAAGCTGGCCGGCGCCCCGACATCCCCCACCGCCGGCCTCGAAACCGGTCTGCGGATCGGCGATACGGTCGAGCGCGGACAGCCCATGATGACCCTGCATGCGGAGTCGCCGGGAGAACTGGCCTACGCCCTAGAGCACGCCGCGACGCTGCAACCCTTTGTGCTTGGAGAGGTTCCATGACCCGTGTGCTGATGCCCTTCCCGGCCGATGCAGTGTTGGCCGGCACCATCAACCAGCCCCTGCAGGCGCGCATTGCACCCGTGGCCTGGCGGCACTTCCCCGATGGCGAGTCGCTGGTCACCCTGGACGACGCACTGGACGGCGCCGATGTGGCGATCCTGGCCAGCCTGCGCAACGCCGATGCCCTGGCCCTCCCGCTGCGCTTCGCCGCCCGGACCGCGCGCGAGTTCGGGGCTCGTTCGGTCGGCCTCATCGCACCCTACCTGGGGTATATGCGCCAGGACACCCGCTTCCATCGCGGCGAGGCGGTCAGTACACCGCTGTTTGCGCAATTCCTCGAAGAGGCTTTCGACTGGCTGGTGACCGTGGACCCGCACCTGCACCGCGTCGAGCGCCTGCAGTCGCTCTACCGCATTCCGACGGTCCACGTATCGGCGACGCCGGCCGTGGCCCGCTGGATCGCTGAGACCGTCCCCGACGCTGTGCTGATCGGCCCTGACAGCGAGAGCGAGCAGTGGGTAGCGGACATCGCCGCCCTGTCCGGCATGCCCTACCAGGTGCTGGCCAAGGAGCGGCACGGCGACTACGACGTGCGCGTCAGCCTGCCCGACCCGCAGGCCGTGGCGGGCCGGACCCCGGTCCTGATCGACGACATCGTGTCGTCCGGCCACACCATCCTGGAGACCCTCGCACACCTGCGCCGGTTGTCGTTGCCGCCGCCACTGCTGGTCGCCATCCATCCGGTGTTCGCCGGCGATGCCTATGCCCGCCTGCAGGAAGCAGGTCTGGCCCGCATCGTCAGTACCGACACCATTGCCCACCCGTCGAACGCGATCGCGCTCGGCGCGGACCTCGCTGACGCGGCATCGACCCTGATGTCCGCTTCGGCCGACTCCCCGGAGGACCCATGAACCTGCATCTCAACTGCTGCACCGCCGACCAGCTGTCGGCCGCCGAGCGCCAGCGGACCCTTGAACTCGCCGACGCCCACCGGCGGGCCGATCCCGCGTTTGACCATTGGGCGGCCGGCTACGGCGTGATCCGACATGACCCGCTCACCCAGCTCCGGGTCCGCCAGATGGTGCACGAGCTGGTGGCCCTGGGCCGCACGCCCGATGCCGGCACCGCCTGGCAGCGGCTCGCCGCGGCCGATCGCGTCACCAGCGCCGGCATGTGGCTGGTGGCCCACATGACCTACAGCCAGCGGGTCCGCACCGACGGCGCGGCCCTCGAGGCCGATGACTTCAAGGCCACGCCCGAAGGCCACACTGGCGGGTCCCTCAACATGGTGCCGGCCTACGCCGGCTACCTGCTGATGGACGCCCTGGATGGCGTCACCCGCGCATGGATGATGGGCCAGGGGCACTGCGTGGCCGCCATCGACGCGCTGAACGTGCTGGTTGGCAACATGACCGCCCGGCACGCCGAACGTTACGACCGCTCCGACGCGGGGCTGAGCCGGTTCGTCGGCGACTTCTATGCCTACACCCTCAATCCGGACGGAACACCGGCGTCGCCCCTGGGCTCCCACGTCAATGCGCACACCGCCGGGGGCGTGATGGAAGGCGGCTATCTCGGCTTTGCCGAACTGCAGTACGTGCATGCACCGCTCAAGGACGAACGCCTGGTGGCGTTCCTCAGCGACGGTGCGTTCGAGGAACAGCGCGGCAGCGACTGGGCGCCGCGCTGGTGGCGTGCCGAGGACAGCGGGCTGGTCAGCCCGATCATCATCCTCAACGGGCGGCGCATCGAACAGCGCAGCCAGATCGCCCAGCAGGGCGGCGAGCGGTGGCTGGACCGGCACCTGCGATTGAACGGCTTTGATCCGATCGCGCTGGACGGGCGCGATCCGGCCAGCATCGCGTGGGGTATCCATGTGATGGAGTCGCGCCTGCAAGCGGGCGCCGCCGTTCCCGATGCCGACGTGCGGCTGCCCTATGGCATTGCCGAAACCGTGAAGGGCTTCGGATTCCCCGGCGCCGGGACCAACGCCTCGCACAACCTGCCCCTGCCCGGGAATCCGTCGAAGGAGGCCGAGGCACGCGCGCTCTTCAATCAAGGCGCCGCGGCGCTGTTCGTGGCCGCGTCCGAGCTCGAGGAGGCTGTTGCCGCACTCAACAGCCACGACCTCCAGCAGCGCGTGCGCGAGCGCGACCATGCGCTGGCCGATCGCCAGGTGGAACCGCCCCGCGTCCCGGCGATCGCCGACCGCGGCGCCGGCGGCGAGAGCTCGCCGATGACCGCGCTCGACGAGCAGTTCGTCGCCATCGCCGAAGCGAACCCGGGGCTGCGCGTGCGCGTGGGCAATCCTGACGAGCTGCGCAGCAACAAGCTCGATCGCACCCTGGACGCAATGAAGCACCGGGTGCACGAGCCCGAGCCCGGTGTCGCGGAATCGACCACTGGCGCGGTCATCACCGCGCTTAATGAGGAAGCCGTGGTATGCGCCGCGCTCGGCAACAAGGGCGGGCTGAACCTGGTGGTCACCTACGAGGCGTTCGCACCGAAGATGCTTGGCGCCGTGCGCCAGGAATTGATCTTCGCGCGTCACCAGGCACAGGCGGGGCGACCGCCCGGCTGGCTGGGCGTGCCTCTCGTGCTGACCTCGCACACGTGGGAGAACGCGAAGAACGAGCAGTCCCATCAGGATCCGACCATGGCCGAGGCGCTCCTGGGCGAAATGGCCGACATATCGCGCGTGGTGTTTCCCCCGGACGCCAACGGCGCCGCCGCGGCCCTCGCCCACGCCTACGCGCAACGCGGCACGGTCACCACCCTGGTCGTCCCCAAGCGACCGGTGCCGCACGAGCTGACACCGACGCAGGCGCAGGCGCTGGCCACCCAAGGTGCGCTGTGCCTGGCCGGCAACCCGGCGACAGCGGCGATCCTGCTGGTCGCCACCGGTGCTTACCAATTGCAGGAAGTGCGCCACGCGCAGGTGCGCCTCGTTGAACGTGGCGTGTCGGCCGCGATCGTCTATCTCGGCGAGCCCGGCCGGTTCCGCACGCCGCGCGATCCGGACGAGGCGCGGTACGTGCACTCCGACAGCGAGGTCCATGCACTGTTCCCGGCGGAACGGCCGCGCATATTCGTCACGCATACGCGGCCCGAGCCCTTCCTGGGCGCGCTGCGCCGGCTCGACACTGGCCCGGCCACGACCGCGGCGCTCGGCTTCGTCAACCGCGGCGGCACGCTGGACGTGCCGGGACTGCTGTTCGCCAACCGCAGCACCTGGGCGCACGTGGTCGATGCGGCCGCGGGCGTCCTCGGCCAGTCCCGGGGCGGCCTGTTGTCGGAAGCGGAGCTGGCGGCAGTGGATGGTCGGGGCGATCCGGCCACGATCCTGCGTCCTGCAAGTGGGTCGACGCCATGAGTTGTCCAACCGGGAGCGCGCGTTGATGGCGGGCACGGTGCGGCGCGGAGGCCAGATTGCCTGGGCGGGACTCAAGCTCGGCGTCGCCGTGCTGCGCCTGCGCCGACGTGCACCCGACCTGCTTCCGGCATACGTCAGCACCACACTGGTGGGGTTGGGCACCACCTTCGTCAAGCTGGGCCAGGGCTTGAGCCTGCGCTGGGACCTGCTGCCGGCGCCCTATCGCGAGGCGCTGTCGCGATTGCACAGCGATGTGCCCCCCTTCCCGGCGGAGGAGGCCATGCGTATCGTCGAACAGGCGTTTGGCGCGCCGGTCGGCGAACTTTTCGCCAGCTTCGATGACAAGCCCCTGGCCGCGGCTTCAGTGGCCCAGATCCATCCAGCGCGCATGCATGATGGTCGCGATGTGGTCGTCAAGATCACCCGCCCCGGGATCCATGCCCAGGTGCAGGCGGATCTGCTGCTCCTGCGGCGCACGATGCGCGTCGCCCAGTGGATCTGGCCGCCACTGAAACGCCACCGGCCGCTCGAACTGGTGGACGAACTAGGCGCATTCCTGCGTGACGAGATCGACATGCGTCACGAGGCGCAGAACATGCGGCGCATGGCCAAGGTGCTGGATGCCCTGCCCGGCATCACCCAGCCGCACGTCGTCGAGCCGTATGCCACCCGCAACGTGCTTGTGCAGGATCGAAGCCACGGGACCCGTCTGGAGGCCGCGTACGGCACAGCGGCCGCTCCCGCACTGGCAAGGGCGCTGCTCGGTGCCTACGTGCATCAGCTCTTCGGCGCCGGCGTCTTCCATGCCGACCCGCACCCGGGGAATCTGTTCTTCTTTGACGACGGTCGCCTGTGCCTGCATGACTTTGGATCGATCGGCGTGCTCGACCCTGCATCCCGGCTCGCGCTCGGCGGCATGGTCGAGGCCATTGCGGCCGACGACGCCGAGGGCGTGCTGGATGCAGCGATCGCCATGGGCTTCTTCCCGTCGCAGGTCGACCGCCGCTCGCATGTGCGCGAGATCCACCTGATCCTGGCCGAGATGGCCAGCCGTCCGCTGGCGCAGTGGTCCATTGCCGAGGCAATCTGGCGCGTGGCACGCATTGGGCAGGGCGCTGGCTTCCGGCTTCCGGCCCACCTGCTGTCCCTGATCCGGACGCTGTTCCTGGTCGAGAACACGCTGCGGGCGCTGGATCCGAATCTGGACCTGCTGGGGACGCTGTCCGCGCAGGCGGCCGCGATCGCCGACATTGCCGAAGCCAGCCGCCCCAGCGGCAACAGGCCGCTTGCCATGCGGCTGGCCCGCACTGCGCGCCAACTGCCACAGATCGCCACCGACCTGTTGCGGCAGGCGCAACTGAGCGACGGACGACCCGCCTTCTCCGTACACCACCATGGCCTGAGTTCCACGCAGGAGGCAATCGCGCGCACGGGCAACCGGCTGGCGTTGGCCCTGGTCACCTTGGGCCTGTACGTAAGCGGTGCGCTGTTGAGCCTGCATTCCGACGGCCCGCAAGTGTTCGGTCACATGCCTTTCCTGGCTATGGTGGCTTTCGCTGCTGCGGGATTGCTCTCACTGCGGCTGGTGATGGCCATCGCCAGATCGGGACACTTGTAACAGAACACTGATCTATCTCCCCGCTGGTGCCCGGCGCATCAGTGCATCCAGGAAGGCAGACCCATGACGCAACACAATCATCATCATCAAGATCATCAGGCGCACGGCGAGCAACCGCCGCATCCCCGCACGGGTGCTGAAGGTGACGTCCATGCCGGGCACGACAAGCATGCCGGCCACAGCGTGGCGAGCTTCCGCGACAAGTTCTGGCTCACGCTGCTGCTGACCATCCCCACTCTGATCTGGAGCGGGATGATCCAGCATTGGTTCGACTACACCGCACCACAGTTCCCGGGGTCGGCGTACATCCCGGCGGTGTTCGGCACGATCGTGTACTTCTACGGCGGCTCGCCGTTCCTCCGCGGCGGATACCACGAGCTGAGAAATCGCCTGCCGGGCATGATGACGCTGATCTCGCTTGCGATCACCGTCGCCTTCCTTTACAGCGCGTTGGTCACGCTCGGCGTTGTCGAGGGCTTGGACCTGTGGTGGGAGCTGGCGACGCTGGTGGCGATCATGTTGCTCGGCCACTGGATCGAGATGCGTTCGATCAACCAGGCACAGGGCGCTCTCAAGGAACTCGCGAAGCTGCTGCCTGATATGGCGGTGCGGTTGGATGAGGCCGGTACCGCGAAGGAAGTCCCTGTCGCGGAACTGAAGCGCGGCGACCTGCTGCTCATCAGGCCCGGCGCGAGCATTCCCGCCGACGGCGTCGTGAAGGAAGGGACCAGCGCCGTCAACGAAGCGATGATCACCGGCGAGTCCAAGCCGATGGACAAGTCGACGGGCGACCGGGTGATCGCCGGCACCGTCAACGGACAGGGCTCGTTGCGTGTCGAGGTGACGGGAACCGGCGACGAGACCGCGCTCGCGGGTATCATGCGGCTCGTCGAGCAGGCCCAGACGTCGCGCTCGCGCGCCCAGGCCCTGGCGGACCGGGCGGCGTTCTACCTCACGATCATCGCCATCGTCTCCGCCGCGGTTACCGCCATTGTCTGGCCACTCCTCGGTCGACCGTGGAGCTTCACGATCGAGCGCGTAGTGACCGTGCTCGTGATCGCCTGTCCCCATGCGCTGGGTTTGGCCATCCCGCTGGTGACCGCCATCTCGACCACGATTGGCGCACGGAACGGCCTGCTCGTGCGCGATCGACGCGGCCTGGAAGAGGCCCGTTTGCTGAACACGGTCGTGTTCGACAAGACAGGCACGCTCACGCTCGGTTCGCACCGCGTCGTGAAGACCACTGCCGCCGATGGACTCACCGACGACGAGGTGCTTCGCGTGGCCGCGTCGGTCCAGCGCGACGCTGAACATCCGATCGCGCAGGCGCTGATGACCAGCGCCAAGGAACATGGCATCGACGTTCCGATGTCGCAGGACTTCGAGTCCATGCCGGGACGCGGCGTGCGCGCAGTCGTCGAGGAGCGCTCGCTTCACGTTGGCGGGCCGGGTCTGTTGAGAATGCTCGCGGTCGAACCGCCGGAGACGCTTCGGCGGGCTGCCGAATCAGCGGCAGCCGATGGTCAATCTGCAACCTACCTGGTGGAAGGCGACCGGGTGCTCGCCGTATTTGCGATCGCGGATGCCATCCGTCCCGAATCGTTCGACGCGGTCAAGCGGCTGCACGACGAAGGACTGGAGGTTGTCCTGCTGACGGGTGATTCCACGGCGGTCGCAAACGCGGTCGCGAAGGAACTCAACATCGACACCGTCTTCGCCGAGGTATTGCCCGAGGACAAGGTGGCAAAGATCGAGGAGCTGCAGGCCCAGGGCAAGCGCGTCGCGATGGTGGGTGACGGTGTCAATGACGCTCCGGCGCTGCTCACGTCCGACGTCGGCATCGCCATCGGCACAGGGACGGACGTCGCGGTCGAGGCCGGCGACGTCGTACTCGTGCGCAGCGACCCGCGCGACGTGCCAGCGATCATCGAATTGAGCAAGGCCACCTATCGCAAGATGATCCAGAACCTGTGGTGGGCCGCCGGCTACAACATCGTCGCCATCCCTCTCGCCGCTGGCGTTCTCGCCGCATGGGGGATCCTGCTGCAACCTGCGCTTGGGGCAGTGCTCATGTCGCTGAGCACCGTCGTTGTGGCAATCAATGCGCAGTTGTTGCGCCGGGCGGTGCGGTCCCCATGAACATGATTCGGGGACACCTGTGACCACGCGCCGGCTTCTTGCACTCAACGTTGGCTCGTCCACCCTCAAGGGCGCGTCCTATCTGTTCAACACTGAGGGACACGGCGCGCAGTCTCGTCTGCTCGAGCGCTCCCGGGCCGAAATTCCAGTCGGCGTGGATGCGCAGGAGCGCCTTGCCACCCTGCTCGAGGCATTGTCGGAGCCGTGGCCCAGCCCCGACGTGGTGGTGCACCGAATCGTACATGGCGGTGACCTTCACGACGCCCGCGAGCTCGACGAAACCGTGCTCGCGAAACTGGATGCATTGGTGCCGTTCGCACCCTTGCACCAGCCGGTAGCCCTCGCTTTCGCGCGTGCCGCGCGCATGCGTTGGCCGCACGCGCGCCAAGGCGTGGCCTTCGACACCGACTTCCACGCGTCGCTCGCGCCCTGGAGCCGGCGCTTGCCTGTCCCTGAAGCATGGGATGCGCTGGGCATCCGCCGCTACGGTTTCCATGGACTCGCCTTTGCCTCCGCGCTCCGCATAGTGGCCAGCCACGACGCTGGAATCCTGAAGGGCCGCGCTGTCTTCGCGCATCTGGGGGGTGGCTGCAGCGTCTGCGCCGTCGAGGGCGGCCGCAGCCGCGACACCACCATGGCGCTCACTCCGCTGGGTGGAATCCCGAGCCCTACCCGCTCCGGAGATCTCGATCCCGGCGCGTTGCTGTATCTGCTGAGGCATGAACGCCTGGATGCGCAGGCGCTTGAAAACGGCCTGTACCGCAGTGCAGGCCTTGCCGGAATCGCCGGCCATGGCGACATGCGCGTGTTGCTGACGGATCCCGGCCCGCAGGCCCAGCTTGCCGTGGAGCTCTTTGCAGTCCGGATTGCGCAGTCCATCGCGGCCATGGCCACGGCAATTGGCGGTCTCGACCATGTCGTCTTTTCCGGCGGCATCGGCCATCGCGCGCCGGTTTTGCGGGCTCGCATCGTCGCGCGACTGGCCTGGCTCGGCCTGGCGCTGGCACCTGACGTCAACGATGCTGGAGCCACGCGGATCGACCGCGGGGGCGGGCCGAGCATATGGAACGTCGCGATCGATGAGGAGCGCGAACTGGCTGAATCGGCACTCGCCTGGCTGTAGCCACGACACGCCCCAAGGGTCGGCTCCGGTGGGGAATCACTCCTCGATCCGTGACGACGTGAGCACCGCTGCGAATCCACCACCGGGGGTGCGCATGTTCGTGGTCTGGCCCTGGTACAGCCTGGCCGCGAACAACAGGACACCCGCCTCGGACGCGAAGCAGCGCACATCCGCCTTGAGGGACTGGCCCCCATGCACGATCCGCATGCTCGGTGGCGCGAAGGCCTGTGCGATGTAGGTCGCCGACGCCATAGACGCCCAAGTCCGCCGGGTCAACTTGTCGCCCCGATAACTCCCACGGCTGCCAAACCCTGCTGCAGGCTTGAAGAAATATCCGTTGCGCACTGCCCACAACGCATCCCGGTTCGCGGGCACGAGTTCGACCGTGGGCGGGATCACCTGGCCCAGCAGTGCCGTCGAACCCGCATCGACCCCGAACCCGCCGAGCAGAGCCGGGTCCCCGAGCACCGCAAGGTTGCGCTTGTCGGCAAACAGCGCGTGTGCTCGGGGATGCGGCATCAGCGCGACGTCCCCTGCCAGGTAAGCCTCACGAATGTCTGCATGCGAGGCATCCTCGAGCGCGAAATCGGTCAACCGGTTGTAGACAGTGTCGATTCGACCGTGGGCATCCTCAAGCCCGTCCGAACCAAACGACAAATCCTCGGGAGCGCTGATCACGCAGTCCACGCCATGGTCCCGAAACGCGTTCGCGTACAGCACAAACTCGGGGTAAAGGAACTGCGCTCGCGGAGTGCTGTCCACGATGGCCAGGCGCGACGGCGTGCGCCCGGATTGCTGCCGAGCATCCTCCATCCAGGCCGTGACGGCCGCATCACGCGCTTGGGCCGCGTTGGTCCAGGTGGCCCATGCTGGCGGCGCGCAAGACCGCACGGCATCGAGCAACAAGGCATTGAGGAGCAGACCGCCTGGATTGGTGTTGACCTCGATCAGCCGCGGGCCATCGACCGTCAGGTGAAAGTCCAGACCCAGGACGCCCCCCGCCGAACCCGGATCATGGGTTGCAATGTCAGGGGCCCATTGCAGGACCCGTTGGCTATATCCCGGGTTTCCTGCGACGTCGAAGACCGCCGCCGCGACTCGTCCCATGGCCTCCAACGCGGGCCGATCAACGAACAAGGCATAGGGTGAAAATAAGTGCGCGTGTACGGCGGGATCAGTCGTGAACTCCGGAAAGGCACCCCGGATCGACTCGTGCAGACGGAGGATGTCGACCACTTCGCATGCACACCGCTGGTTGAGCGGCGCGCTTTCCAGGGTGGCACAGTCGATCTCGCAGCCTGTCTGTCCAACTATTATCGGAGTCCGCGGTTCAACCACAACAGGGATTGTTCTGTTGGATCGGTGGACATGGCACTGTTCCGAACGAGCAGAACACACAGCAGTCGCCTTGATGCAGACGCAAAACCGCTCCACAGCCCGTGCACTCATAGAAGAATTGACACGCTGTGATGGGCATTGTCTCGGTCGCCCGATGGCCGCACTCCGGGCAGGTCAAGATGCTTTCCAGCTTGACGTCACTCACCGCCAGTCCGCACCTTGGCCGGGAAGCCTGCTTCCGTGACTGCACGCGCGATTCCGGCTGCATCCGTCTGGCTCGATTCGAACGTCACCGTGACTGTTTCAGCCCGGGTGTCCACCTTCACATCGGCCACGCCCGGCACCTTCTCCAGCGCCTTCCTGATGGTGATGCCGCAGGCGGGACAGGTCATGTTCTCAGCATCGAGCATCACTACGGTTGCGGGCGTCGCAAGAGCGGCACCGACCGACAGAGCAGCCACCAGGGCCAGTATCCACTTGTGCATCGCGCCTCCTACAGAATCCAGACGATGTAATAGGGAAACAGCAGCAACAGGACGATGAGGGCTGTCGCCAACCAGAGCCAACGTCGCCTGCGTCGCAGAGCGTCCGGGGCGATGCAACTGCCATCCACACCGCACCGTGCCGCCGGTCGATACAGCATCCAAAACGCCACGGCCAAGGACAGTACGGCGGCGGCGCTGAACCAGGGCCTCAAGGGATCGAGAGCTGTCAGGGTGCCGATCCAGGCGCCACTGATGCCCAGCAGGACCAGCACCAGCGGCACGACGCAGCAGACCGATGCGCCAATGGCGGCGATGCTCGCGCCAACGATGGCTGGAACAGACGATTTGGCCGGGGTTGTTTGCATCAGAGCATACTAGCCTCTGTACCTAGGTACGGAGTCAAGCCGTGCGTCCGAACACGTTTACGATCAGCCGGCTGGCGGCGGCGGCCGATGTGCACGTCGAAACCGTGCGCTACTACCAGCGGCGTAGGCTGCTGCGTCAACCCGAGCGACCCATAGGAGGCGTGCGTCGTTACGACGAAAACGATGTCAATCGGCTTCAGTTCATCCGGCGCGCTCAGATGATGGGATTCAGCCTCGACGAGATCGCTGGCCTGCTAGAGATCACAGGCGAAGGTTCTTGCGAGCAGACCCGTCAGCTGACCGAGCGAAAGCTCGTCGATGTCCGTCTACGAATCCGCGAGCTGCGACAGCTGGAGAGGGATCTCGAACAGAAAATAGCGCGGTGCGCCCAAGTGCCGGCGGGAGAGTGCTGCCCAACCCTCGATTTTCTGGAGCGGCCAATAAAGCCAGCTGCGACAGGCAGTTAGCTCACTTTCGGCCCGTTTTTACACGAATCCCTGCCGACCCTCAGCAGGGCGTCCTGCCTGCGGGAATCGCAGACCGCATAGACGAAGCCGCGATGCAGTGCATAAGCGCCGACCTCGCCGTTCCTGTTCATCGCCAGGAAGCACACCTGCAGGGTGCGGCTGGCTTCTGGGCGCTTGTGCACTACCCGCTCGATGGCTTCGCGGCAGGCATCGGCGGGCGAGCGGCCCTGGCGCATCAGTTCCACCACCAGGAAGGAGGCGGCGTTGCGGATCATCTCCTCGCCCATGCCCGAGGCCGTGGCCGCGCCGACTTCATTGTCGACGTACAGGCCGGCACCGATGATGGGGCTGTCGCCGACCCGGCCATGCATCTTGAAGGCCATGCCGCTGGTGGTGCAGGCGCCTGCCATGCGTCCCTTCGCATCGATGGCGAGGATGCCCAGGGTGTCGTGGTTGTCCTTGTCGCCGGGACGACCGCGCCGCTCGGCGTTGATCTGCGGTGCGTAATGCTCGGTCTTGAGCCATTCGCGCCATGCATTCTCGGCTTCCGGTGTCAGCAGTTTGCGACTCTCGAAGCCCTGCTGCACGGCGAACTGCCGGGCGCCCTCGCCCACCAGCATCACGTGCGGCGTCTGTTCCATCACCCGGCGCGCGACCGACACCGGATGCAGGATGTCGCTCAGCGCCGCGACCGATCCGCAGCGGCCATCGCCGTCCATGATGCTGGAGTCCAGCGTAAGCACGCCATCGCGGTCCGGATTGCCGCAGTGGCCCACGGTGGGATTGCACAGGTCGCTTTCCGCCCAGCGGGCGCCCGCCTCCACCGCGTCCAGGGCGCTGCCGCCGGTTGCCAGCACCTTCCACGCCGCCTGGTTCGCGCCGACGCCGAAATCCCAGGTCGATACCACCCGCGCGCCATTTCCCGCAGGAGGCGATGCCAGCATGCGCGGTGCGGCGCCGGCCGCGGCCAGCAGCATGGAGGTCTGCAGGAACTGCCTGCGTGTGCTCATCGGGTTTCTCCGGTTGTGGTGGGGCTGCAGGCGTCGTCTGCATGCCAGGCAAGCGCGCCGAGCACGCCGAGTTCGCCATCGTCGATGCGCCACACGGGCACCCGTTGCAGGGCGGACGACAGCACGCCCTTGGCCAGGAAGCGCTGCTGGAAATCGCCTTCGTGCAGCCAGTCGGCGAGATGCCCGGTGATGCCGCCGGTGAGATAGACCGATCTTGCGCCGAAGGTCAGCGCCAGGTCGCCGGCGACGCTGCCCAGCCAGGCGCAGAACGCGCGGGCGCTGGCCAGTGCGAGCGGATCGTTTCCATTGCGCGCCGCATCCACCAGGGCGGCGGGCGTTTCCCAGTGCGGCTTCGCGCCTTCCCGCTCGCACAGGCAGGCGTAGAGCGTCATCAACCCCGGGCCGGACAGGATGCGTTCGCTGTCCACATGCCCGTGGCGCTGCAGCAACTGGCGCAGCACGTCCAGTTCCAGCGCGTTGCCGGCGGCCAGGGAGGCATGCCCGCCCTCGCTGGCCAGCACCGGCGGGCGGCTGCTCTCCAGGCGCAGCGCCACGCCCAGCCCGGTGCCTGGCCCCAACACCAGCGCCGGGCCGTGAGGACGGTGATCGGCGTCGCCGCAGAGCAGGTGCAGCGTTTCCCGCTCGACATGGGGAATGGCCTGGGCCACGGCCACGAAGTCGTTGATCAGTTCCAGCTCGCCCAGCCCGGCCTCGCTGCGGGTCTGGGCCAGCGAAACCTGCCAGGCCAGGTTGGTATTGAGCAGGCGGTCGCCGTCCAGCAGCCCGGCGATGGCCACGACCGCGCGGCTGACCGGCGGAATGGCCGGGTTGTCGTGCAGGCACGCGGCGTAATCGCGCAGGATCGCCGCCAGGCTCGGGTGGTCGGCGCACGCATAGCGGCGGAAATCGTTGACCCGGATCGGTTCGCCCGCTCGCAAGGTGGTCCAGCCCAGTCGGGCGTAGGTCCCGCCGACGTCAGCGCCGATGATGGTCGTTGCCGCCATCGGCTCGTTCACTCCGCCCTGCTCTACCGGCATGTCGTCTTTCGGTCGTTCCAAAATGGAAGGCGAATCATGCGTTGGAAGGATGGCTTACGCCAAGGGGCGCAGCATCCGCCAGGTAGTCCAGCCCAAGGCCGTCATCGACAACGAGCCGGCAAGATGCAGGCCGATCGTCGCAAGCGCCCAGCCCAGCTGCTGGCGCAGGAACAACTGCACCACTTCGGCCGAGAATGTGGAGAAAGTGGTCAGACCACCAAGCAGGCCAGTCACGATGAACAGCCGCCACTGCGGCGCGATGTCCGGCCGCACCGCGAACCAGGCCAGCGCCAGGCCGATGACGTAACCGCCAAGCAGATTGGCGGCCAGCGTGCCCAGCGGAACGGTGGGATGGATCGGATTCAACCATACGCTCAGGCCGAATCGCAGCCATGCGCCGATCGCCGCTCCGACGCCTATCGCAACAAAGGAAAGCCACATCGGTCTATGTCTCCCGCTGCTGTCATGGAACTCCCCGGAAGACTGTGGGTCCGGGACACGATGCGCTGTTCAGTCCTGCGGCTTGCCGCCCGCCCTCGCCTGTTCGCGCGCGGTGCGCAGGCGATCGAGCTTTTCCTTGAGCTTGATCTCCAGCCCGCGTTCGACCGGCCGGTAGTACACGCGTTCGCCCATTTCATCGGGGAACGCGGTCTGGTCAAGGGCGATGCCGCCTTCGACGTCATGGTCGTACTGGTAGCCGCTGCCGTAGCCGAGGGTCTTCATCAACCGTGTCGGCGCATTGCGCAGGTGCATGGGCACCGGCTGCGAGCCCAGCGTGGCGACGTCGGCCTGGGCCGCGGCCAGCGCCTTGTAGCTGGCGTTGGACTTGGCGGTGCTGGCCAGGTAGATGACCAGGTTGGACAGGGCGATGTTGCCTTCCGGCGCGCCGATGCGGTCGTAGGCGTTCCAGACGTTGATCGCCATCTCCAGGGCGCGCGGGTCGGCGAGGCCGACGTCCTCCACCGCCATGATGGTCAGCCGGCGCAGGACGTAGGACGGGTCGCAGCCGCCATCGAGCATGCGTGCCAGCCAATAGATCGCACCGTCAGGGTTGGAGCTGCGCACCGATTTGTGCAGCGCCGAGATCTGGTCGTAGAACTGCTCGCCGCCCTTGTCGAAGCGGCGCGTGCGGTCGGCCAGCACCTGCAGCAGGGTTTCCGGCGTGATCTGGCCGCCCTCGCCCGCCGCCAGTTCCGCGGCGATTTCCAGCAGGGTCAGGGCGCGGCGCACATCGCCATCGGCGGCACGGGCGATTTCCAGCAGCGATTCGGGCGAGACGCGGATGTCCTCCTCGCCCAGCCCGCGCTCCTTGTCGCCCAGCGCACGCTGCAGGGCTTCGGCCACGTCCTCGGGCGATACCGCTTCGAGCACATGCACGCGGCAGCGCGAGAGCAGTGCCGAGTTCAGTTCGAAGGACGGGTTCTCGGTGGTGGCTCCGACGAAAATGATGGTGCCGCGCTCGATGTGCGGCAGGAAGGCGTCCTGCTGCGACTTGTTGAAGCGGTGCACCTCGTCGACGAACAGCACGGTGCGCCGGCCTTCGGCGAAGCGCTGCGCGGCTTCGGCCAGCACCTGGCGTACCTCGGGCAGGCCCGAAAGTACTGCCGAGATCGCGCGGAACTCGGCGTCGGCATAGCGTGCCAGCAACAGCGCCAGGGTGGTCTTGCCGCAACCGGGCGGCCCCCACAGCACCATGGAGTGGACGCGGCCGGATTCGATGGCGCGGCGCAGGGCGGTGTTGGGCGCCAGCAGGCGCTTCTGCCCGACCATCTCGTCGAGCGTGCGCGGGCGCATGCGCTCGGCGAGCGGGCGCATGCCTTCCCGGTCCGCGCTCAGCAGGTCGGCAGGAGGATCGGAGAACGTGTTTCTGGATCTGGCCACGCCCGCATTCTAGCGTGGCTGTCCAGTCCGGTAGCGCCGATGAGCGCTCCGTCGGGCATGTCGGGATAGGCGAAGTGCCGGCCGGCGGCCGGCACTGCATGGGCCGTCAGCGTTCGCCGATGACGTCCACATTCTTCGGCGGCGTGAAGCGGAAGGTGCCGGCGGCGAAGGAAGGGTTCTTCTTCCAGCCGCTGAAATCGATCACGGTGCGCTGCCCCACCGCATCGACGACTTCCATGCGGCCCAGGCCGCCCTGGCCGAAACCGAGCGCGGCGTACTGGAAGCTGGCATCGGTCTCGCGCTTGGGACTCAGCGACAGCCACTGCATGCCATCGCGCGGTGCCGCTTCTTCGCTGACGTCGTACTGGCGCTCCAGCTGCGCGGGGTTGATCAGCGCCGTCAGCGGGCTGTTCTGTTCTTCCTCGCCCTGGCCGCGCACCGTGGCCTGCTCCAGGTCGGGCTCGTAGACCCAGACCTTGCTGCCGTCGGCCACGATCAACTGCGGATGCGGGCGGGTGTACTCCCAGCGGAACAGGCGTGGCGCCGACAACGCGACGCGGCCGCTGGAGGACTCCTTGAGCTTGCCTTTGGCGTCGAACACCTGCTGGCTGAACTGTCCGTCCAGCCCGCGCAGGCCGTTGGTGAAGGCCTTAAGGTCGTCGCGCGCGCCGGCATGGGCATCGGCGGCGAAAACGGCGGCGGCCAGGGCGACGGCGATCAACGTGGGGCGCAGGAGGACGTTCATGGCGGTTGTCATCGATGGACGGAGGATGGGCTGAGTCTGCCCGGGAGAAACTGAATGGGCGGCAATCGTCGCCGCCCTGCCCTCACTTGGGCGGTGGTGGCGCCAGCACGGCGCGGTCGCCATTGTGCTCCGGGGCGCTGACCACGCCGGCCGCTTCCATCGCCTCGATCAGGCGTGCGGCGCGGTTGTAGCCGACCTTCAGGCGCCGCTGCACGCCGGAAATAGAGGCGCGGCGGGTCTCTGTGACGATGCGCAGGGCCTCGTCGTACAGCGGGTCGGATTCATCGCCGCTGCTGCTGGTTTCCGGCAGGCCGGTGGCGCCGACCACCACGCCGTCGCCCATGGTCTGCACTTCGTCCAGCACGCCTTCGATGTAGTCGGCCGGGCCGCTCGCCTTGAGGTGCTCGACGACGCGGTGCACTTCCTCGTCGGAGACGAAGGCACCGTGCACGCGGTCGGGCATCGCCGTGCCCGGCGGCAGGTACAGCATGTCGCCGTTGCCCAGCAGCGCCTCGGCGCCGGACTGGTCGAGGATGGTGCGCGAGTCGATCTTGGAGCTGACCTGGAAGGCGATGCGGGTCGGGATGTTGGCCTTGATCAGGCCGGTGATCACGTCCACGGAAGGACGCTGCGTGGCCAGGATCAGGTGGATGCCGGCGGCGCGCGCCTTCTGCGCCAGGCGTGCGATCAGTTCCTCGACCTTCTTGCCGACGATCATCATCATGTCGGCGAATTCGTCGATGAAAATGACGATGAATGGCAGCGGCTCCAGCGGGCGCGGCGCCTCGCCCATTTCCGGGTTCGGCTTGAACAGCGGGTCCATCAGCGGCTGACCGGCGTCGATGGCGTCCTTGATCTTCTTGTTGAAGCCGGCCAGGTTGCGCACGCCCACCGCGCTCATCAGCTTGTAGCGGCGCTCCATCTCGGCCACGCACCAGCGCAGGCCGTTGGCGGCCTCCTTCATGTCGGTGACCACCGGCGCCAGCAGGTGCGGAATGCCCTGGTAGACGCTGAGTTCCAGCATCTTCGGGTCGATCATCAGCATGCGCAGGTCTTTCGGGCTGGCCTTGTACAGCAGGCTCAGCACCATGGCGTTGACCGCCACCGACTTGCCCGAACCGGTGGTGCCGGCCACCAGCAGGTGCGGCATGCGCGCCAGGTCGGCCACGGTCGGTCGGCCGGCGATGTCCTTGCCCAGCGCCAGGGTCAGCACACTGGCCGACTTGTCGTATTCCTTCGAGCGCAGCAGCTCGGACAGGAAGATCATCTCGCGGGTGACGTTGGGGATTTCCAGGCCGACCACCGACTTGCCGGGGATCACGTCGACCACGCGCACCGACTTGACCGACAGGCCGCGGGCGATGTCCTTGTCCAGCGAACTGATCTGGCTGACCTTGATGCCCGGCGCCGGCTCGATCTCGAAGCGGGTGATCACCGGGCCCGGATAGGCGCCGACCACCTGCGCGTCGATGCGGAAATCCTTGAGTTTGAATTCGATCTGCCGCGACAGCGTTTCCAGGGTCTGCTCGTCGTACCCCTTCGGCTGCGGCCTGGGGTCGTCCAGCAGCGCCAGCGGCGGCAGATCCGAGCCGTCGCCGTTGACGCCCTGGAACATCGGGATCTGCGTTTCGCGCTTGGCGCGTTCGCTCTTCTCGATCACCGGCGCCGGGCGTGGCTCGATCTTCACCGGCTCGCGCTTTGCGCGGACTTCGGCGTCGACCTTGCGTACTTCCTCGCGTTCCTCGCGCAATGCGCGGGTCTGCTGCCATTCGCTGGCCTGTTCCTTCTTCTTGTCCAGCAACGGGCCCAGCGCCAGCACCCACTTGCCGATCTTCTCCATCACCAGGAACCACGACAGCCCGGTGGCCAGGGTGATCGAGGTCAGCAGCAGCACCAGCAGGAACAGGTTGCTGCCGACCGGGCCGAACCCGCTCTGCAGCGACTTGCCGACCAGCACGCCGAGGCCACCGCCGGCGCGGGCGACATCGCCCGGCGGCAGGCGCAGGTAGAGGAAGCCGGTGGCGCCGATCAGGAAGCCGACGATGCCGACCAGCCGCAACGCCGGGCCGAGGTCGTCGTGGCCGCGGTCCTCGCGGTTGAGCCCGAACATGGCGATCCACGCGACGGCCGCCAGCATCAGCGGAATCAGATAGGCCACGTAGCCGAACAGCTGGCGCAGCACGTCGGCGATCCACGCGCCGACCCGACCGCCCATGTTGTGGATCGGCGCGACCACCGACCCGGCCTGCGACCAGCCCGGGTCGGCCGGGGAATAGGTGAACAGGCTCGCCAGCAGGTACAGCAGGGCCGGCGCGACCGCGATCAGCGCCAGGTCGCGCCAGAGCTTGTTGCGACGCGGATTGTCCGAAGCGGCCGCCTGCCTGCGCGCGTTGCCGCTGGCGCCAGCGCCTTTGTCACGTTCCGGGACCTGTTTCGCCACCTTGGACCAGACCTTAGAAATGCATGGTTAGTGATTGATATTAAACGACACGCGGCGCCGTTTCATCCGCCTGTTCCGGGGCGCGGCGACAGCGGGGGCACAGGGACATCGGAAAGCCATGCGGAAAGCCGGGGCCGGTCTGCGGCGGAGGCGGAAGCGGCCCTGCGGGTCGCGCAGTTCCATTCCTGCGCCTTGATTCACCGGAGCCCGGTCGCCACTCTATGACCTGTCCGGACGGTCGCCATATGCCGCGATCGCGCCGCCAATCCCGACTTTCCGCGAGTATACATGAGCACTTCCAGCGCCCCGTCCCAGCCCACCCGCCACCAGAAGCTCGTCATCCTGGGCTCCGGCCCCGCCGGCTGGACCGCTGCGGTCTACGCCGCGCGCGCCAACCTCAAGCCGGTGGTGATCACCGGCCTGCAGCAGGGCGGCCAGCTGATGACCACGACCGAAGTGGACAACTGGCCGGGCGATGCCCACGGCCTGATGGGGCCGGACCTGATGGCGCGCATGCAGGCCCACGCCGAGCGCTTCGACACCGAAGTGGTGTTCGACCACATCCATACCGCCGACCTGTCGCAGCGCCCGTTCAAGCTGGTCGGCGACAGCGCCGAGTACACCTGCGACGCGCTGATCATCGCCACCGGCGCCACCGCCAAGTACCTGGGCATTCCGTCCGAGGAGGCATTCAAGGGCCGCGGCGTGTCGGCCTGCGCCACCTGCGACGGCTTCTTCTACAAGGACCAGGACGTGGTCGTGGTCGGCGGCGGCAATACCGCCGTGGAAGAGGCGCTGTACCTGTCCAACATCGCCCGCAAGGTCTACCTGGTGCATCGCCGCGACACGCTCAAGGCGGAGAAGATCATGCAGGACAAGCTGTTCGCCAAGGTCGCCGCCGGCAGGATCGAGACCGTGTGGCACCACCAGGTCGACGAGGTGCTGGGCAACGAGATGGGCGTGACCGGCGTGCGGGTGAAATCCACCCAGGATGGCAGCACCCGCGACCTCGACGCGCACGGCTTCTTCGTCGCCATCGGCCACCAGCCCAACACCGACCTGTTCAAGGGCCAGCTGGCGATGAACAACGGCTATCTGGAGATCCGCTCGGGCCTGGGCGGCAACGCCACCATGACCTCGGTCGAAGGCGTGTTCGCCGCCGGCGACGTGGCCGACCAGCACTACCGCCAGGCCATCACCTCGGCCGGCTTCGGCTGCATGGCGGCGCTGGACGCCGAGCGTTTCCTCGACCAGAACGGTTGAGGCCGGAGGGAGCGCCGGCCAGGCTGGCCTCCCTTGGCATTCCTGGCCATGGCGCAGATCCGCTGGCTGGACACCTTGCAGGACATCCCGGCCGGACGCTGGGATGCCCTGCACGACCACTGCAATCCTTTCGTCAGCCACGCCTTCCTCGGCGGCCTGGAGCAGCATGGCTGCCTGCGCCGGGAATGGGGCTGGCAGCCGCGGCACCTGACCCTGTGGCGCGGCGATGAGCTGGTCGGCGCGGTTCCCGGCTACCTGAAGGAAAACTCCCACGGCGAGTTCGTGTTCGACCATGCCTGGGCGAATGCCTATGCGCGGCATGGACTGGACTACTTCCCGAAGTGGCTCGGCGCCGTTCCCTATTCGCCGGTCACCGGCCCGCGCCTGCTGGCCCGCGACGACGCGGACCGGCGCCTGCTGCTGCAGGCTGTCGTCGAACACGTACGGGACGCGGGGCTGTCCTCGGCCCATGTCAACTTCCATTCCGGAGCCGAGGACGAGGTGTTCGACGCGGACTGGCTGCGGCGCGTGGACGTGCAGTTCCAGTGGCACCGCCAGCCCGGCTGGCGGGATTTCGACGATTTCCTCGGCGCGATGGACCACAAGCGGCGCAAGAACATCCGCCAGGAGCGCGCGACGATCAGCCGCGCCGGCATCGGCTTCCGTATCGTCCATGGCGATGAAGCCAGCGACGGCGACCTGCGCGCCATGCATGGCTTCTACCTGCGGACCTTCGCCGAGTACGGCAACGCGCCGGCGCTGACCCTGCCATTCCTGCGCCATCTGGCCAACGCCCTGCCGCGGCAACTGGTGCTTTTCCTTGCCCTGCAGGACGACGAGCCGATCGCGGGCGCGCTGTGCCTGCGTGGCGGCGATACGCTGTACGGCCGCTATTGGGGCGGCGCCGCCCTGCCCGGCCTGCACTTCGAGACCTGCTACTACCAGGGCATCGACTACTGCCTGCGCGAGGGGCTGCAGCGGTTCGAACCGGGCGCGCAGGGCGAGCACAAGCTGGCGCGCGGGTTCCTGCCGGTGGAGGTGCGCAGCCGGCACTGGATCGCCGACCCCGCCTTCCGGCAGGCGCTGGCGGAATGGTGCGACCGGGAGCGGCGGGACGTGGCGCGCTACGCAGGACAACTGGCAGCGCACTCGCCCTTCAAGCCGTAGGCGCCGGGCTTGCCGCGCCGGGAGCCTTCCTGCGGTCCCGGATGCCGGATGCCGGGTGCAGGCGCAAGCCTCGCACCTACAATGCGGCAGATGAGTCGCCCGCCCTTCCTGCTGCCGCCCGAACCCGATGCGCCCTTCCCGCCGGCCGAGCTGGCGCTGTCCGAGCCCGACGGGCTGCTGGCCGTCGGCGGCGACCTGTCCCCGGTGCGGCTGCTCAATGCCTACGCCGGCGGCATCTTTCCATGGTTCTCCGAAGGGCAGCCGGTCCTGTGGTGGTCGCCGGACCCGCGCATGGTGTTCCGCACCGACGGCGTACGCCTGTCCTCACGCTTCCGCCGCACATTGCGTTCAAGCACCTGGACGGTCGCCGCCGACACTGCGTTCGCCCGCGTGATGCAGGCCTGCGCCGACGCGCCGCGCCCGGGCCAGGATGGCACCTGGATCACCGCCGCGATGCATCGCGCCTACGTGCAACTGCACCAGCTCGGGTACGCGCATTCGGTGGAGGTGTTCGACGGCATGCAGCTGGTCGGCGGGATCTATGGCGTGGCCATCGGCCGGATGTTCTTCGGCGAAAGCATGTTCAGCGGGCGCAGCGGCGCTTCCAAGGTGGCGTTGGCCGCGTTGGCGCGCACCCTGTACGGCTGGGGCTGGCCGTTGATCGATGCCCAGGTCGAGAACCCGCACCTGCTGCGCATGGGGGCCGCACATCTGCCGCGCGATGCCTTCCTGGCCAGGGTGCGGACCCTGGTCCAGGACGCGGAAACGGAGCCGGCCGGGAGCTGGACGCGGCGTTTCGGCCATTGGCCGGCCTCGGTATTGGCGGTCTCAGCCCCGGTTTAACGCAAACTTTGCATCATTCCGCGGCGCGGGGTAAAATGCTCGGCTTCCGGGCCTGAAAAGGCCATCCGCAGAACCGCACAGGATTACATGTCGAAAGACGACTCCATCGAGTTCGAGGGCACCGTCAGCGAGACGCTGCCGAACACCACTTTCCGCGTTCGACTGGAAAACGGGCACGAAATCATCGCCCACATCTCCGGCCGCATGCGCAAGAACTACATCCGCATCCTTACCGGCGACCGCGTCAAGGTTGAAATGACGCCGTACGACCTCACCAAGGGCCGCATTACCTACCGCATGAAGTAAGCGGCGGTAGCCGGGCACCCGGAAAGCCAGCCTTGGGCTGGCTTTTTTGCGTGGCCGCGATCCGGACTTCCCCCTATGCCGGAAACGACGACGGCGGCCGCAGCCGCCGTCGTAGGAGTAGGTCCTGTCCGTTTCAGACGGTCGCCGGCAACAGGTGCTCCGGCTCGGCCTCGGTCTCCACCACCAGTTCGCCATCGCGCACGTCGATGCTGACCTTGCCGCCGCCCACCAGCTTGCCGAACAACAGCTCGTCGGCCAGCGGACGCTTGATCTGGTCCTGGATGACGCGGGCCATCGGCCGTGCGCCCATCTGCGGGTCGAAGCCATGGTGGGCCAGCCAGTCGCGCGCGGCCGGGGTGGCCGACAGCGAGACGTGCTTGTCCTGCAGCAGCATCTCCAGCTCGATCAGGAACTTGTCCACCACCCGCAGGATGTGGTCGAAGCCCAGCGCCTGGAACTGCACCACCGCGTCCAGGCGGTTGCGGAATTCCGGGGTGAAGCCCTTGCGGATCACCTCCATCGCATCGGTGGCGTGATCCTGCTTGGTGAAGCCGATCGAACGCCGCGCCGCCTGCGCCGCGCCGGCATTGGTCGTCATCACCAGGATCACGTTCTTGAAGTTGGCCTCGCGGCCGTTGGTGTCGGTGAGGATGCCGCGGTCCATGACCTGCAGCAGGATGTTGAAGATGTCCGGGTGCGCCTTCTCCACCTCGTCCAGGAGCAGCACGCAGTGCGGCGTCTTGACGATCTTCTCGGTCAGCAGGCCGCCCTGGTCGAAGCCGACATAGCCCGGGGGCGCACCGATCAGGCGGCTGACCGAATGCGGCTCCATGTACTCGCTCATGTCGAAGCGCACCAGCTCGATGCCCAGCTGCAGTGCCAACTGGCGGGTGACCTCGGTCTTGCCCACGCCGGTCGGGCCGGCGAACAGGAAGTTGCCGATCGGCTTCTCCGGATTGCCCAGGCCAGAACGCGACAGCTTGATCGCCGAGGCCAGTGATTCGATCGCCGGATCCTGGCCGAAGATCACCATCTTCAGGTTGCGCTCCAGGTGCTGCAGCACGTCCTTGTCGGTGGCGGTGACCTGTTTGGTCGGGATGCGCGCCATCTTGGCGACGATGGTCTCCACTTCCTCGACGTCGATCGTGGCCTTGCGCTCGCCCTCCGGCAGCAGGCGCTGGCGCGCGCCGGCCTCGTCGATCACGTCGATGGCCTTGTCCGGCAGCAGGCGGTCGCCGATGTGCTTGACCGACAGGTCCACCGCCGCCTGCAGCGCATCGTCGGCATAGGTCACGCTGTGGTGCGCCTCGTACTTCGGGCGCAGGCCCTTGAGGATCTCGTAGGCCTCGCCCACGGTGGGCTCGACGATGTCGATCTTCTGGAAGCGGCGCGCCAGCGCCCGGTCCTTCTCGAAGATGCCGCGGTATTCCTGGAACGTGGTCGAGCCGATGCAGCGCAGCTCGCCCGAGGCCAGCGCCGGCTTGATCAGGTTGGAGGCGTCCATGGTGCCGCCCGACGCCGAGCCGGCGCCGATGATGGTGTGGATCTCGTCGATGAACAGCACCGCGTTGGGAACCTTCTTCAGCGCGCCGATCACGCCCTTCAGGCGCTTCTCGAAATCGCCGCGGTACTTGGTGCCGGCCACCAGCGCGCCCAGGTCGAGCGAATAGATCACCGCATCGGCCAGCACCTCGGGGACCTCGCCGTCGACGATGCGCTTGGCCAGGCCCTCGGCGATGGCGGTCTTGCCGACGCCGGCCTCGCCCACGTACAGCGGGTTGTTCTTGCGGCGGCGGCACAGCACCTGGATGGTGCGCTCGATCTCGTCGCGGCGGCCGACCAGCGGGTCGATGCGGCCGGCGCGGGCCTGCTCGTTGAGGTTGCTGGCGTACTCGGTCAGCGCATCGCCCTTGGGCTCGCCCTCCCCGCCTTCGGCCCGGCCCTCGCCGTCGATGGACGGCGAGGCATCGCCGTCGTCGCCGGACTTGGCGATGCCGTGGGACAGGTAGTTGACGATGTCCAGCCGGGTCACGTCCTGCTGGTTGAGGTAATAGACCGCGTGCGAATCCTTCTCGCCGAAGATCGCCACCAGCACGTTGGCGCCGGTGACCTCCTTCTTGCCGGAGGACTGCACGTGGTAGACGGCGCGCTGCAGCACGCGCTGGAAGCCGAGCGTGGGCTGGGTGTCGCGGCCGTCGTCGTCGGCCAGGCGCGAGACCGAGGTCTCCACGGCCTGCTCCAGGTCCTGGCGCAGGCGATCCAGGTCGGCGCCGCAGGCCTTGAGCACGGCCTGTGCGGACGGGTTTTCCAACAGGGCGAGCAGCAGGTGTTCGACCGTCATGAATTCATGACGTGCCTCGCGGGCGCGCTTGTAGCACTGGCCAATCGTCTGTTCGAGGTCTTTGCTGAACATGGGGGACTCCGACTGCGGTTGGAGACAATATGCGGCCTGACTGCACGTTTTCCATCACCCTACCGGATGCCGGTGTTCAGACAGCGTTAGCACTGCGGCTGGCGCGACGGCCCTCGCTTGGGGGGGGCCTTGCACCATGAGCGAACCCTACCTTACCCGCTGGCAGTTGCGTCGCGATGGCGCGCCGATCAGCACGCCGCGCGCGCGGCTGTGGCCGGTGCTGACACCGGCCGGGGCGCCGGCGATGTTGAAGGTGAGCAGCGCGGACGACGAGCGCGATGCCCACCGCCTGCTGCGCTGGTGGGACGGCGATGGTGCTGCCCGGCTGCTGGCGCACGACGGCCCGGCGATCCTGCTCGAGCGCGCCGAGGGGGAATCATTGCGCCGGCGCTCGATCGAGGGCGCAGACGCGGCATGCACCACGATCCTGTGCGGGGTGCTGGAGCGCCTGCACCGGCCGCGCGGCGTGGCGCCGCCGGGCCTGGTCCCGCTGCGGGAATGGTTCGCCGATCTGCTGCGGCCGCGCACGGGACTGTCGCCAATGCTGGAACAGTGCAGATCGCTGGCGGAGGAACTGCTTGCCGCCGAACAGGAGCGGATGCCGCTGCATGGCGATCTGCACCACGACAACGTGCTCGATTTCGGTGCGCGCGGCTGGCTGGCGATCGACCCCAAGCGCCTGCAGGGTGACCGCGCCTTCGACTACACGGCATTGTTCGCCAATCCGGACCTGTGCGGCCCGGGCATCCATGTCGCCGTCCGGCCCGGGCGCTTCCACGCGCGCCTGGCGCAGGTATCGGCGGAAGCCGGCCTCGAACGCACGCGCCTGCTGCGCTGGATCGCGGCCAGCCGCGGGCTGTCGGCGACCTGGTTCCTGGACGACGGGGACCGGGCCGATGTCGACCTGGCGGTCGTCGCGCTGGCGCTGCAGGCGCTGGCCGGCTGACGGGCCGGTCAGGCCTTCTCCATCGTGCACAGCAGCGGGTGCTGGTTCATCCGCGCGAACTCGTTGACCTGCGCGACCTTGGTCTCGGCCACCTCGCGGCTGTAGACGCCGCAGATGCCGCGGCCGCGGGTATGGACGTGCAGCATCACCTGGGTGGCCTTGTCCAGGTCCATGGCGAAGAAGTTCTGCAGCACGGCGACCACGAAATCCATCGGCGTGTAGTCGTCGTTCAGCAGCATCACCTGGTACAGCGGCGGCGGTGCGACCTCGGGCTTGCCGGGTTCCACCAGCAGGCCGTGATCGTTCTCGTGTTGGAGCTTGCGGGGCATGCGCGCAATTATACCGGCTGGCCCCGCGAAGCTGCGCCGAATTGGACTCGAACGCCCCGGCCAACGCACAATTTGCGCCTGATCAACCAATCCCGCAGGGAAAGCATGAAGAAGTACGTGGCCGGAATGATGATGGCGGGCATGTTGTGCGGCATGGCCGGGACGGCGCTCGCCGGCGAGCCCGATGCCGCGGTCGGGCGGCTGCTCGACTCGCTGGAGTACAAGTACGAGATCGACGACGACGGCGATTACCGCATGGTGTTCGACATGGAGGGCGACCGCACCCAGCTGGTGTTCGTGCGCTCCTCGGTCGAGACCTATGGCACCCATCGCATCCGCGAGATCTGGTCGCCGGGCTACAAGTCCGCCAGCGCGCAGCTGCCTGCCCTGGTGGCCAACCGCCTGCTCGAGGACTCCAATGATTCCAAGCTCGGCAGCTGGGTCAAGCAGGGCGACATGGCCATGTTCGTGGTCAAGATCGACGCAAACGCGAAAGCCGATGTCCTCAGCGACGCCATCGATGCGGCGATCAAGAGCGCCGATGCCATCGAACTGGAATTGACGGCCAAGGACGAGTACTGAGGGTGAACGCGTTGAGCTCCCAGCGCTGGGCGCCGCATGTCACCGTGGCCACCGTGGTGTCCCGCGCCGGGCAGTTGTTGCTGGTGGAAGAGGAAAAGCATGGCCGGCGCGTGTTGAACCAGCCGGCCGGCCACCTGGAACCGGGCGAAAGCCTGGTCGAAGCCGCGGTGCGCGAGACCCGCGAGGAAACCGGCTGGGAGGTGCGGCCGAGCGCTTTCATCGGTGCTTACCAGTGGGATGCGCCGGACGGCAAGCCGTTCCTGCGCTTCGCCTTCGCCGCCGAGCCGGTGCGGCATTACCCGGATCAGCCGCTGGATATCGGCATCGTGCGGGCGCTGTGGCTGACTCCGGCCGCATTGCAGGCCGACATGGCGCGGCTGCGCAGCCCGCTGGTCTGGCAGGCCGTGTCGGACTGGCTGGCCGGGCAACGCCATCCGTTGTCGATGTTGAGGCAGGTGCCATGAGCCGGCCGGGTGTGGTCGTCGGCGTGTCCGGCGGCGTGGATTCCTCTGTCGCCGCACTCGTCCTGGTGCAGCAGGGGTTGGATGTCGCCGGCCTGTTCATGCAGAACTGGGCGGACGATGGCAGCGGCCATTGCCGTGCCGAGGACGACCGCCGCGATGCGGTGGCAGTCTGCGGGCGGCTGGGCATCCCGTTCCATTTCCGCGATTTCTCCGCCGAGTACTGGCAGGGCGTGTTCGAGCACTTCCTGGCCGAATACGCGGCCGGGCGCACGCCCAATCCGGATGTGCTGTGCAACCGCGAGGTCAAGTTCAAGCATTTCCTCGACGCCGCCCGCGAGCTCGGGGCCGAGCGCATCGCCACCGGCCATTATGCCCGGGTGGAACAATCCGCCGGCCGCTGGCGCCTGCTGCGCGGGGCCGACCGCGGCAAGGACCAGAGCTATTTCCTGCACCAGCTGGGCCAGGAGCAGTTGGCCGCCACCCTGTTCCCGATCGGCCACCTGGAGAAGAGCCAGCTGCGCCGCATCGCCCAGGAGGCCGGGCTGCCGACCCATGCGAAGAAGGATTCCACCGGCATCTGCTTCATCGGCGAGCGCGATTTCCGCCAGTTCCTGGGCCAGTACCTGCCCGCCCGCGAGGGCGAGATCCGCGACCCGGACGGACAGTCCATCGGCCGCCATCCTGGTGTGTTCTATTTTACCCTGGGCCAGCGCGAAGGCCTGAACATCGGTGGCGTGCGCGGCCGGCCGGCCGCCCCCTGGTACGTGGTCGGCAAGGACGTGGCGGCCAACATCCTGTACGTCGACCAGGGCCACGACAGCCCCTGGCTGCAGTCCAACCGTCTGCATACCGAATCCATGCACTGGATCGCCGGCAGCGCGCCCGCCGGCCGCTTCCGGTGCACCGCCCAGACCCGCTACCGGCAGCCGGACGAGGCCTGCAGCGTGAGCGTGCGCGACGATGGCACCCTGCAGGTCGATTTCGACCGGCCGCAACGGGCGGTCACGCCCGGCCAGTCGCTGGTGCTGTACGACGGCGCCGAATGCCTGGGCGGCGCGGTCATCGCCACCACCGACGCACCGCTGGAGCAGCGCGCGTCCCGGCCCGATTTCCTTGAGAGGCAAGCATGAGTTCTTCCTTCGACGACCGTGTCCTGGCGCTGGCCGGCATCGCCCAGGCCCTGCAGCAGGTAAGGCGCATCGCCGAGACCGGCCATTCCGACGCCGCGGTGGTGCGCACCGCCATGGACAGCGTGATCCGCATCGATGCGCCCTCGCCCGCCGCGGTGTACGGCGACGACCGCCAGGTGGAGGCCGGGCTGCGCCTGCTGCGCGACTATTTCGGCAACAGCGGCAAGGACGAGCTGCTGCCGCGCCTTGCGTTGTCGGTGCTGCAGCTGGAGCGCCGCTTCGTGCGCGAAGGCGCGACCGTGGACAAGGTCCAGGCCGGCATCGAGCGCGCCGCCGTACAGGCGGGCGAACTGGGCGATCCGGCCCATCCGGACGTGCTGGCGGCCATGGGCGCCCTGTATGCGGACACCATCAGCCAGCTCAAGCCGCGGATCATGGTGCAGGGCAACCCGCACTATCTGGGGCAGGCCGGCGTGGTCGCGGAGATCCGTGCCCTGCTGCTGGCCGCGGTGCGCTCGGCGGTGCTGTGGCGCCAGCTCGGCGGCAGCTACTGGGATTTCCTGTTTTCGCGCAAGGCCATGCTCGAGGCGATCGGGCGGCGCCTTCACGGAGGCTAAAGACCGCCCCCCCCCGGCCGATACTGCAATCGTGACTCTCCCGAGAACGTCCATGTATTCACGCATTGCAATCCGCCTGGCCGCCCCGCTGGCCCTTACCTTCCTGCTGGCATTGGCGCTGGCGTTCGCATGGCCCGTGGCCGTGGTGTGGGCGATCCTGACCACGATGGCGCTGAGCTGGCTGGTGTTCGCCTACTGGAGCGCCTACAGCCAGTCGCAGCGTTCGCCCGAGCATGCCCGCGTGCTCAAGGAACAGGACCAGCTGCTCAACGAGCTGCGCAGTTTCGTCAGCAACGAGATCGACGGTTCGCGCGGCGAGATCGAGCGCGCCCGCGAGCTGATCCGCCAGGCGGTATCGGGCCTGGGCAGCAGCTTCGATGCGATGAACCGCAAGTCGCGCCAGCAGAGCCAGGCGCTGGCCCGCATCGTCGACCGCGCCGGCGAGGAAGGCCATGGCGGCGTGGACGTGGCCCGTTTCGCCCAGCATGCCAGCCACCAGATGGAGCAGCTGGTCGAGGCGCTGGAGCAGGTCAGCGGCCAGAGCAGCAATACCGTGCAGCACATCGACCAGATGGCGCAGCACCTGGACGGCATCTTCGCCCTGCTGGAGGACGTGAAGTCCATCGCCGACCAGACCAACCTGCTGGCGCTGAACGCCGCCATCGAAGCCGCGCGCGCCGGTGAGGCCGGGCGCGGGTTCGCGGTGGTCGCCGACGAGGTGCGCAACCTGTCCGAGCGCTCGACCACCTTCAACGAGCAGATCCGCAAGCTGGCGCACAGTTCCAAGGACGCCATCGCCAAGGTCCGCGAGACCGTCACCCACATGGCCTCGCGCGACATGGACCGCTCCCGCGAGGCGCGCCATGAAGCGGCGGCCATGCTGGACAACGTGGCGGCGATCAACAGTTCGCTGGGCGAAGGCATGCGCGAGATCTCCGAGTGCGGCCGCGCCATCGACAGCAGCGTCGCCGAGGCGGTGCGCGCCCTGCAGTTCGAGGACATCGCCACCCAGGCACTGGGCGGCGTGCATACCCATCTGGACCGCCTGACCGCGATCAACCGCGAGGCCGTGGCGCTGCAGGAACTGCTGCACCGCAGTGGCGGCGTGCTCGACAGCGAGCTGGTGGCCGCACTGCAGCGCACCGGCAGCCGCCTGCGCGATATGCGCAACGAGTGGGAGCGCCCGCCGCACAAGCCGGTGGCGCAGCAGAGCATGGGCGCGGGAACGGTTGAACTGTTCTGATTCCCCGCGTGGCGAAACAAGGACCCCGGCCCAGGCCGGGGTTTCGTCGTTGCGGGCGTCCTTCCCGGTCGCAGTGAAGACGGCACCTGGAACTGGAACCCCCGCGCGTTGCACGCCTGCGGAGCGGGATTCCGCGCGGGGTCCCGGGAGCGCAGCGGCCCTGGGCCGTTTGGCGGCGCTGGAGACGCAGGCACAGCGGGAGCTGTCCTGCATGCCGCGGATGCGGATCGCGGATGTACCCGAGCGGGACGAGCTGCTTGCGATCCTGGTGGCCTGGGATCTCGCGCTTTAGGCCTGGCCTCCCTCGGATCGTGGCCCTCTGCCGCGGAACCGAAGGTGGCGTCACTCCGAATCACCCGCCTTCCAGGCCGTATCGACCATGGCCCTGCGGTGCGCCGGCTGGCCATGAACGATGGCCATGGACCGCCTCGCGGCCGAGATGAAGTCATGCCGGCGCCTGCGCCCTGCCAGGATCGCGGGCGTTTGGCGCCACTCTGCCGCCCCGCGGTTACCGGCGGCCCTGTAGCCAGCCATGGTCCACGCCGGCGCCGCATGGGTGCGGCGCATCGAGGCCCGCTGCCGGGTATCGCCGGACGGGCATGGAG
The DNA here is from genome assembly GCF_001431425.1 of Stenotrophomonas nitritireducens. Taxonomy (GTDB): domain Bacteria; phylum Pseudomonadota; class Gammaproteobacteria; order Xanthomonadales; family Xanthomonadaceae; genus Stenotrophomonas; species Stenotrophomonas nitritireducens. The sequence continues at coordinate 10,913 of NZ_LDJG01000003.1, read as the reverse complement.
TCGGACTTCATCGATGGAGTCGTGTCAGGAACCCACTAGCGGAACGATCGGGCATGGTTTTGACATGGCCCGTCGATCGCCTGGAAGGCTGCGGTTACCGATGGCGGCAACCCCTGTCGCCCTGTCGCCCCGATGCAGCCACGACGCTCGCCGTGGAGCGCGCAAACGGATCACAGGCCCGGCAACGCCGCGATTGCGCGGAGCTTGCCGCGCGGGAAAGCGGAATGCGATGCGCTGGAGATTCAGAGTACGGCGACCGGGCGGTCCGTTTGCGCGGACAGCGTCGGGCTCGGTCCGTCGCCGCCGGGCCCCTGGCGCAACCATTGCGCCATGTCCCGCGACGGCAGCGGACGCGAGTACAGGTAGCCCTGTATCTCGTCGCAGCCCTGCCGCAGCAGCAGGGCTTCTTCCTGGCGCGTTTCCACGCCTTCGGCCACCACCTGCATGCCCAGGGCGTGACCGAGGTGGACGATGGCCTGCGTCACCTCGGCGGTGCCGGCGTCGTGCAGCATGCGCTGGACGAAGCTGCGGTCGATTTTCAGGCGCTGCACCGGGAAGCGGTTGAGGTAATGCAGGTTGGAAAAGCCAGTGCCGAAATCGTCCACGGCCAGCAGCACGCCGTTGCGTTCGAAGGTGTCGAAGCACTGGCGCAGCGCGTCGCTGTCGCGGATAAGCGCCGATTCGGTCAATTCCAGTTCCAGGCGCTGCGATGGCCAGCGGTGGCGCTCGCAGATGGCGATGACCTGTTCGGCGAAGCCGCGCTCGCGCAGCTGCATGGCCGATACGTTGACCGCGATGCGCTCGAACGCCAGCCCCGCGGCGTGCCAGACGGCGGCCTGGCGGCAGGCTTCGTTCAGCACCCACTCGCCGATGCGGGCGATTTCGCCGCACTTCTCCGCCACCGGGATGAACTCGGCGGGGCTGCATGGGCCCAGTTCCGGGCAGACCCAGCGCAGCAGCGCCTCGATGGCCGGAGGCCGCGCCGGATCGACGTTGACCAGCGGCTGGTAGACCAGCTGGAATTCCTCGCGCTCGAGCGCGCCATGCAGCGCATGTTCGATCTGCAGGCGCCGCTGGATCCCGGCCAGTACGTCCTGGCTGTAGTACTGGTAGGTGTTGCGCCCGGCTTCCTTGGCCGCGTGCATGGCGGCGTCGGCCGCGCGCAGCAGCGTATCGAAGTCGCGATGGCTGTCGTCGGCGAGCGCGATGCCGACGCTGGCGCCGACCTTCAGCGTGGTGTCGCCGCGATGCAGGGGCGAAGCCAGCGAAGCGATCAGCTTGCGTGCGACATGGCCGGCGTCTGCCGGGTCGGCCAGGTCGCGCAGCACGACCACGAACTCGTCGCCGTTGAAGCGCGCGAACAGGTCGGCGTTGCGCAGGTTCTGGTGCAGGCGCGCGGCGGCGGCCTTGAGCAGCATGTCGCCGGTGGCGTGGCCGAAGGTGTCGTTGATGGACTTGAAGCCGTCCAGGTCGACGAACAGCATCGCCAGGACCGTGCCGTTGCGGCGCGATTCGGCGATGGCCTCCTCGGCCTGCTCGCGCAGCAGGATGCGGTTGGGCAGCCCGGTCAGCAGGTCGTAGTGGGCCAGCAGTTCGATGCGCTCGTTGGCCTCGCGTTCGCGGGTGATGTCGCGGAACAGCACCACGAAACGCTCCGGCAGGCCTTCGCGGCGGTCCAGTTCGATCTGCACCTGCACCCACACGCGCTGCCCCGAATGCCGGTAGAAGCACAGGTCCAGCTGCTCGGGCAGGCCGCCTTCGGCGATACGGGTGAGCGCCGCCTCGAAACTGTCGCGCGAGTCCGGCGTGTAGAGGGCCAGCGCCTGCTCCAGCGTGACCGGTTCCTTGCGCAGGCCATGGATGCGGTAGCACTCGTCGGTCCAGAGCATGCCGCGGGTGGCCACTTCGATCTCGCAACCGCCGATGCGGCCCAGGGCCGAGACGCGATTGAGCAGTTCGGTGCGCCAGCGGATCAACGCATCGGTCTGGCGCTGCTCGGTGACGTTCTTCAGCAGCCCGGCCACGCGGTGGACGCGCCCTGTCGCATCGTGTTCGGGATGCATCCAGACCCGCAGGTGGATGCCGGAGGTTTCGATCGGCCCGGGCGGCAGCACGAGCTCGAAAGCGTGCGGCTGGCCTTCGCGGTGCAGCCGCCGCCACGCCGCCCGCACCTGGGCGCGGGCGGCGCCGTCGAGCAGGTCCAGCCAGCGACGGCCGGTGGGCAGCCTGCCCGGGGCCTGGCCGACGGCGGCATGCAGTTCGTCGGACCAGGAAAAGCCGGCGCCATCGCGCTCCCAGGACCAGGTGCCGAGGCCCGCGATGCGTTGCAGCTGGCGCATTTGCGCCTGTTGTTCCTGTATGTCGGCGCCCGGCAGATCCTGCGCGGCGACACCGATGCGGATGCCGGCCATGCGCAGCGGATGACCGTCGGCCGTCCGCGCCACCACCTGGCCGTGATCGTGCACGAGTTGCCAGCTGCCATCGGCCCGGCGCACGCGCATGCGGCAGGCATAGGGCACGGCGGCGTCCTGCAGGTGCGCCTGCAGTGCGGCCCGCTGCGCGCTGCGGTCGCCCGGATGGGTCCGCTCCAGCCATTCCTGCACGGTATCGACGGCGATGCCGGCGCCGGCGCCGGCCTGCCCTTCCAGATGGGCCAGCAGGTGGGCCGGCACGTCCCACTCCCAGACGCCGTGCCCTGCGTCATGCAGCAGTTTCGACCAGCGCCCGTCCGCCAGGGGAGTGGCCGGAGCGACACTATAGATATAGGCGCAGACCGTTCCGTCCTGCGCACGCGCCGCGCTCAGGAAACCATCCAGGCGCTGCTCGCCGGCGGGTACCGAACAGGGCAGCAGCCCTTCGCCGGCGACCCGGTCGCGCAGCCCCAGCAACGCCTGGCGATGGCCCAGCAGCCTGCGCGGCAGGTCCAGCGTACGGGCCGCGGCATTGGCGGCCAGCGGATGGCCCTCCGGATCGAGCAGCACGATCGCCCCCTCCAGCGGGTGGCTCATCATGCTCGCAATCACGCCCTGATCCACGCGCTACCGCTCCAGTAATCCGCCCGAGGTCCGGGAACTCTATCCATAACGGCAGCCGCGAAAAGAAATTGAGTACTCCGTCATCGTGGTTGGCGACGGCCCGTTAAGATGTGGGCGGATCGAACACGGCCCCCCGCCACGGAAATGCACAACGGCTCCCCTCCTTCCCGGCACCCGGCATCCACGGACTCTGCAATGGCCTGCCTGCAACGCACTACCTATGGGGTAGTGGCGGCCGGTGGCGCGCTGATCCTGCTGTGCGGCGTGCTGCCCTGGGCCTGGGGGGCGATCCCGGCCCATCCGCTGGCCTGGACTGTGATCTCCGTCATGCTGGTGGCGGTCTACATGGCACTGGCTCTGGCGCTGCTCCTTCCGCGCCTGGCCCAGGTGCGGGTGCTGGCGGCGCGCGACCTGGCCGAGCTGGAGGCCGGGCGCAAGGCGCTGGAAACCGGGAACCGGGAACTGCAGGCCATGGCCGGACGCCTGTTCTCGGTGCAGGAGGACGAGCGCCGGGCCATTTCCCGCGACCTGCACGACGATATCGGCCAGGCGGTCACCGCGATCAAGCTGGCCGCGCACGCGGCGATGGACGAGGACGATGCGCCTCGGCGCCGGGAGGACCTGGGACAGATCGTGGAACTGGTCGACAGCACCGTGGTGCGCCTGCGCAACCTGTCGATGCTGCTGCGCCCGCCGCAGCTCGACGCCCTGGGGCTGGAGGCCGCCCTGCGCTGGCAGGCCGGGCAGCTGTTCCGCTCTTCGCCGGTGGAACTGCAGATGGAGGTGGACGCCCTGCCGCAGCGGCCGGACAACGAGGTCGAGCAGGCCTGCTTCCGCATCGCCCAGGAAAGCCTGACCAACGTCCTGCGCCACGCCATGGCCAGCCAGGTCCAGCTGTGCCTGGAGGACGACGGCGCCGGCCGGCTGCGGTTGCGGGTGGTCGACGATGGCGAAGGCTTCGACCCCGACGGCCCACGCGGCCTGGGGCTGGTGGTCATGCGCGAGCGCGCGCAGAGCGTCGGCGGCTGGTTGCGCATCCATACCGCACCCGGCGAAGGCACCCGGGTCGAGCTGCACCTGCCTTACCGAAAGCCGCAGGCGACCGCCTGCCAGGGAGTCTGAGGATGTGGAACCCCGCGCCGCAACCGGCTGCCGCGATGCCCGCCCCTCCGCGCCTGGGGGCGGGCAATCCCGAGCTCGCGGCCATGGTCGCCGCTGCCGCCAGCGGCGGTACCCCGCTGATGCTGCTGCATCTGGACATCGACCATTTCGCTTCGGTCAACGAGAACATGAGCGCCGAGGTCGGCGACCAGGCGCTGGTACTGATCGCGCAGCGGCTGGATGAGCACCTGCGTGGCCGTGGCCGGCTTTGGCGGCACGGCAGCGACGAGTTCGTACTGGCGATCCCGCGCGCCGGCGGGGTGCCGTTGCCCGAGGAAATGGCCGAGCAGTTGCGCCAGCAGATGGAGCTTCCGCTGTCGGTGCTGCCCTATACCCTGTTCCTGACCGCGAAGATCGGCGTGTCGCTGTGCCCGGAACACGCCACCGACCCCAGCCGCCTGCTCGACCTGGCCGAGGACGCGCTGCACCAGGCCGGCCGCGAAGGCGGCAACGTCGTGCAGGTGCACATGCTGCACAAGCCGCTCAGCGCGCACAGCGAGAGCATCATTTCCCGGCAGCTGGTGGACGCCATCGAGAACGGCGAGCTGCGCCTGCGCTACCAGCCGCTGGTCAGCGCCCGCGATGGCCACGTCGTGGGCATGGAGGCGCTGCTGCGCTGGCAGTCGCCGACACTGGGCATGCTGGTGCCGGAACGCTTCATGCGCACCGCCGAGCGGCTGGGGATCATCGTCCAGATCGGCGCCTGGGTGCTGGAAATGACCCTGCGCCAGGCGCGCATCTGGCGCGACCAGGGCTTCGACGACTTCAACGTCGCGGTCAACGTGTCCACGCTGCAGCTGTTGCGCCCGGGCTTCTTCGCCGAGGTCATGGTGCTGCTGCAGTCCACTGGCGTGCCGGCGCGCATGCTGACCCTGGAGATCAACGAAAGCGCGCTGACCAACAACGTCAATTTCGTCTACGAGACGCTGGCCAACCTGCGCAACGAAGGCATCAGCCTGAGCCTGGACAATTTCGGCACCGGCGATTCCAGCCTGAGCGCCCTGGTGCGCTACCCGGTGGACAAGCTCAAGATCGACCGCAGCTTCATCAAGAGCGCGCCGGCGGCCAACCGCGAGGCGGCGATCTCGCGCGCGATCATCGCCATGGGCCACCAGCTGGGCATGACCGTGATCGCCAATGGCGTCGAGTCGCAGGCGCAGCTGGGTTTCCTGCGCCGCAACGACTGCGACGTGTTCCAGGGCTATCTGTTCGGCGAACCGATGTCGGCCGAAGCCGCCGGCATGACCCTGCGCCGCCGCTACCTGCGCCCGGAAGCCTTCGCCGAGACCCGCCCGGACCGTACCCTGCTGCTGCTCGACGACGAGGAGAACGTGCTGCGTTCGCTGGTGCGCCTGTTCCGCCGCGACGGCTACCGCATCCTGGCCGCAGGCAACGTGCGCGACGCCTTCGACCTGCTGGCGATCAACGACGTGCAGGTGATCCTGTCCGACCAGCGCATGAGCGACATGAGCGGCACCGAGTTCCTGGGGCGGGTGAAGATGCTCTACCCGGACACCATCCGCCTGGTACTGTCCGGCTATACGGATCTGAACACCGTCACCGACGCCATCAACCGCGGCGCGATCTACCGCTTCCTGACCAAGCCCTGGAACGACGACGAACTGCGCGAGCACATCCGCCAGGCGTTCCGCACCCACGACGAACTGCGCAAGGGCCGCGAGGCGACCGGCCTGCCAAGGCGCGACACCCTGCCCGGCGACGGCGGCTGAGCCTCTCCGGACGATCCCGGGCCGCAGGTGCGGAGGAAGGATGAAGGCGATGTTCCCCTGGAAGTAAGGGGGCTGCTGTGCCTGCCTGCCCTCGCGGCCGCCGCGCCGTCCCTGCCGCTGGCCTGTGCCGCTCCCGGCGGGAAGGTCGCGGTCGAACCGGGCCGCGCTCGACCTGTGCTGCTCCGGCGCCGGCCCGCGCACGGTGCTGCTGGAGGCCGGCGCCAATGCCGATTCGTCCACCTGGTACCGGGTGCAGGGGCTGTTGCCGGCCGCGGTGCGCATCTGCGCCTGCGACCGTGCCGGCTATGGCTACAAGTGACGAAGGTCCGCTGCCGCGCGATCTGGACGCGGACATCGTCGACCTCGTCGCGCTGATCGCGGCCGCTCGCCTGGACACGCCGCGGGTGCTGGTCGACCACGCGCTCGGCAGCAATATCGTGCGTCGCTACGCGCAAGCTGCAACCGGCCTACCGGCGCAAGCTGCGCTCGGAACTTGACGCCAACACCGTCCTGTTCGCCGTGCCGGTGCCGCCCGGCGAAGACCTGGGCGAGCTGCCGCTGATCCTGCTCGCTGAACCGGCGCCGCCAGCGGATGCGGGAACGCCTCCCGAAGTGGCGCGCGCCCGGGAGCAGGCGCACGAGCAGACCCGGTCGTGGTTGCTGGCGTCCTCGCGCCGGCGCATCGATCTGGCCTGCACCTCGCACGAGGTGCCGTTCGACCAGTCGCAGGCCTTGGCCGCGGCGATCGAAGCGGCCAAGGCCCGGCCGCCTACTTCGGCTGCCGCACCGGCAACGTGATCCGGAACGTGGCGCCCTGCCCCGGCGTGCTGTCCACGTCGATGCGGCCGTGGTGCTTGTTGACGATGCCGTAGGAGATCGACAACCCAAGCCCGGTGCCGCTGCCCACCGGCTTGGTGGTGAAGAACGGATCGAAGATGCGCTGGCGCAGCTCGGGGGAAATGCCCGAACCGTTGTCCTGGAACTCGATCCAGACCTCGTCCCCGTCCACGCCGGTGCCGACCACGATATGCCCGCGCTCGGCGATCGCCTGGCCTGCGTTGAGCAGCATGTTCATGTACACCTGGTTCAACTCCGACGGCAGGCATTCGACCATCGGCAGCTCACCGAAACGGCGCTCCAGCGTGACCTTGTACTTGAGTTCGTTCCAGATGATGTTGATGGTCGATTCCAGCCCCGAGTGCAGGTCGGCCAGCTTCCACGACTCGTCGCGCCCGGAGTAGGAGAAGTCCTTCAGGTCGCGCACGATGCGCGTCACCCGCTCGATGCCCTCGCGCGATTCGGCCATCAGCTGCGGCAGGTCGCGGCTGATGAAGTCGATGTCCAAGCGGTCGCGGATATCGTCGATTTCCGGGATCAGGGCCTTGGGGTCGGGCGCGCGCAGGGCGCGTTCATAGGCCTCGATCACGGTGAACAGGCTGCGCAGGTATTCCTGCAGGCTGCCCAGGTTGGAGTGGACGTAGCCGATCGGGTTGTTGATCTCATGGGCGACACCGGCCGCCAGCTGGCCGATCGAGGCCATCTTCTCCGACTGCAGCAGTTTTTCCTGCGCGCCGTTGAGCCTCAGGTAGGCCTGGCGCAGCTCCGCGTGGCGGCGCTGCAGTTCGTTCTCGTAGTCCTCCTGCCCGTCGATATGGCGGAACAGTGCCAGGCAGGCCCGCTCGCCATCGTTGTCGTGGTGATAGAGGTGCACGATCACCGCGCGCGCGCCCAGCGGCAGGCTGCCGCTCCAGCTGCCCGATTCCCGGGCCTGCGCCAGCGCCACCGGCGGCAGCAGTTCGACCAGGCGCCGCGCCAGTTCGGCCACGTCCCCGGGCTGCGTACCGAACAGTTCGCGCACGACCGCGTTGGCCAGAGCCACTTCGCCCTTGTCGTTGAACAGGAGCATGCCGTCGCGCATGCGGTCGCTCAATGCATGAAGCATGGCCGGAGACGGGAGGGGCGCGAATGGAGTGGAGGCGTTTTCGGCCACGGAGACGGTGGGTCGGCGGAACGGACGCCCACTATAACCGGGGATGCGCCGGTGCCGCCGCGCCGGGTCTGGCGCGTGGCGCGGTCAGGCAACCGCGAGTGGCTTGCGCGTATGCAGCAGGTGCGCCTGGCCCTTGGCGTCGTAGGCGGAGGAAGCTTCACTGCGACCGAGCTGGCGTAGCGCCCAGCTGACCTCGCGCCGGCGTCGGGCCAGCAATACGCCGTTGGCGTGGTTGCGTTCGGCCAGTTCGCGCAGCCGCTCGGCATGCTCGAGCGGCGGCCGCGCCTCGAGGATGCGCAGGGCTTCGAGTTTCAGGCTCGTGGCCGCCACCAGCGCCTGCACGTCGTGCTCGACCAGCGCCTGGCGCTCGCCATCGAGCGCGTCGCTCAGCTGCTGCAGTGGATCGGCCACGCCAAGCTTCATGCCTGCAGCTGTCCGTCCATGTCCAGCATGCGCTTGGCGATGGCATCCGGATCGATCCGGTAGCTGCCGTTCTCCAGCGCTTCGCGGACGGCCTGCACGCGGGCGGTGTCGATCGCCGGGGCCGCGGACAGTTCGCGCTGCATCGCCTGCAGGCTGGTGGCCTCGCCGGTCAGGCGCACGCTGTCGGCGGCCTCGACCGGACGAGCCTCGGTGCCGCCGGCAGGAGTGGCCTTGGCGGGCGTGGCGACCGGGCGCAGCTGGGCGCCTGCCGTGATCCCGCCGTCGATTTTCTGGCTCATGTGATGGAAGTCCTGTTTCGGTACACAAGGGTTAACGGCAATGACGGGGCGATCTTTAGTGGAATCTATCGGGAAACCAGCACGTCGCCCGCTGCCGTGGCCACGCCCTGCACCACCCGCCGGGAGGAGAGGTTCTCGACCGAAACCCGCTCGGCCTCGCCTGCGTCGGCGAGGGCCTTGCCGGCCACCCGGACCTCGACCCCCCCGCGCCGGGACACCAGGGCCACGCTGTCTCCCCGCCGAATGATACGCGGAGCGACCAGATCGCCGGCCGACAGCAGCGTGCCGGCGCCCATCGCGCGTCGCGCCACCCGGCCGACAGCCGCCTGCGGGTCGGACAATACCGCACCGGCGATGCGCGCCGTGTCGCGGCGTACGCTGCCGATATCGGCAGCGGCCAGCACTTCTCCAGCGGCCACGCCGCGGGCCAGTACCAGCACGTCCTGCTCGCGGCGCACGGTCACCGGCACGAACAGCCTCCAGCCGCCGGCCTGCGGGCAGGCCACTTCGACGGTACGGTTGCCGGTGGCCCGCGCCTGCAGCGCCGACGGACACGCCGGCAGGCGCAGACCGGCATCGACGCTGGCCTCGCCTTCGGTGGCCGGGTCCAGCGTGGACAGCGCGGCCGCACGGATCGAGGCTACCGACTGGAAATCGCCGGCCTGGGCCGGGAGGGCCAGCAGCAGGCATAGCAGGGCCGACAGGCGCATGGGAATTTCCGCCATGTATGAAAGGTCGCCCGGCATGCTGCAAGCGGCGTGCCAGACGGGCCGGAGCGGGTGAACAGGAACCGGGAGCGGGAGAAGGCAAGAGCCCTCCGTGACGGGAACGGCGCTCGATCCTTGCTGGATGCGGGGCGCGCGCCCGCGTATCGGCCTTCCCGGCAATGCCGACGCAGGCCGCGCCCTGCCCCTGCGGCGACGTCCGGTTTTCCCTCTTTCCGGGTTCCTGTTCGCCCGTTGCCCTGCTCCAGGCCTCAAGTCCCGCCCCCGCCCTGCCGATACCGGCTGCATGTCACATGACCTGCTCAACCGCATCGACCAGCGCACCCGGCTGGCCGGCCACAACCGACTGGCCCTGCTGCTGTTCCGTCTCGGCGGCCGTCAGCTTTTTGGCGTCAATGTCTTCAAGGTGCAGGAAGTGCTGCGGCGCCCGCCCCTGTTCCAGGTTCCGGGCCTGCCGGTGCAGTTCTCCGGCGTGGCCGACGTGCGTGGCCGTTCGGTGCCGGTGCTGGACCTGGGCCTGGCGATCGGCCACCCCGAGCGCGAACCCGACGCGGACACCTCGCCCGGCTACCTGGTTGTCACCGAATTCAACCGTTCGGTGCAGGGTTTCCTGGTCAGTGGCGTGGAGCGGATCGTCAACATCGCGGTGGAGGACATCCAGCCGCCGCCGGAACTGGGCGCCGAGGCCAGCTACCTCACCGCGGTCACCCGGTTCCAGGGGGAGCTGATCCAGGTCATCGACGTGGAGAGCGTGCTGGCCGACATCGCCCAGATCAGCAAGGAAGCGGTGCTGGATCCATCGATGGTCCTGCCCGCCGGCACGCCGCCGATGCAGGTGCTGGTGGTGGACGACTCGCGCGTGGCCCGCCAGCAGATCCGCAGCGTGCTCGACCAGCTGGGCGTTACCGCCACCCTGCTGTCGGACGGCAGGCAGGCCCTGGAACACCTCCTGCAGATCCACGCGGCGGGCGAGAATCCGGCCGAGCGCTATGCCATGGTCATCTCCGACATCGAGATGCCGGCCATGGACGGCTACACCCTGACGACGGAAATCCGCCGCCATCCGGGCCTGGCCGGGTTGTTCGTACTGCTGCATACCTCCCTGTCCGGTGTGTTCAACAACGCCATGGTGGAGCGCGTCGGCGCCAATGCCTTCGTGCCCAAGTACAGCCCCCATGAACTGGCCGACTTCGTGCTGCACCGCCTGCGCCAGGTGGCCGAGGCGGCTTGAAGCCGGCAAGGAGTGAAGGCAGGCGCTCTTCCATGAAGGGTAAGGCGCTCGCAGCGTCATAGATCCAGGGACCGCCCCGCATGCGGGCGTTCCCGGCCGTGCCAGTGCGGGGCAGGGAGCGCCGGGCACGAGGGGCGGGGGAAGCCCAGAGCCTCCCGGTGATGGGGACGGCGGCCCCGCTCATCCGCCCCGTTTCCCCGCCCCCTCCCCCGTTCCTGCGGTTCTGGCACACCGCTTGCAGCCTCCCGGGCATCGTTCCCCCGGGGAGGCGCGCCATGCCCAATCTGATTTCCAACTATCTGGGCGTCCATGCCCAGGC
>NZ_LDJG01000029.1 GCF_001431425.1 Stenotrophomonas nitritireducens | reverse complement strand
CCTGCTCCCTGCCACCGAAGTGACTGGCGCCGTGAAGCGAGGGAGCGAATTCTAGACATCTTTGTGAAATGTGCAATCTCTTTTTTCAACAAATCCCTCAAAAACTCCCTCACGCCACAATCGGCAAGGCGCGACGCGGGGCAGCGCCGGTAGACCGTTCCCGCGGATGCCACATCGAGGCCGCTGCATCCTCTGTATAGGCCGCGAGTGCGGCAGGCGACCGACCGTGCCGCTGGGCCACAATGCGGGTTCTTCCCCCGCTTCCGACTGCACGATGGCCGATCCCGCACCGCGCTCGTTCTTCCGCGACCTTTCCCTGCCGGCCATCGTCGCCGGCTTCATCACGGTGCTGGTGGGTTTCGCCAGTTCGGCGGTGATCGTGTTCCAGGCGGCGCAGGCCGTGGGCGCCGGACAGGCCGAGATCGCGTCATGGATGTGGGCGCTGGGCATCGGCATGGGCGTGACCTGCATCGGCCTGTCGCTGCGCTACCGCGTACCGGTGGTCACGGCATGGTCCACGCCCGGGGCGGCGATGCTGGTGGTCGGCGCGACCGCGCTGCCATTGTCCGATGCGATCGGCGCCTTCGTGCTGGCGGCGCTCATGGGAGCGCTGGCCGGGTTCTCCGGTGTGTTCGAGAAGGCCATGCGGCGCATTCCAGTGTCGCTGGCCTCGGGCATGCTGGCCGGCGTACTGCTGCGCTTCGGACTGGACGTATTCGTATCGGTAGGCACGCAGCCGTTGCTGGTGCTGGCGATGTTCGCCACCTATCTGGCCGGGCGCCGCCTGTTCCCGCGCTATGCGGTGATCGCGACCCTGCTGGTGGGCGCGACGGTCGCCGGCAGCCAGGGACTGATGCACATGGAGCAGGTGCGGCTGCAGTTGGCGCGGCCGGTGTTCACCCTGCCGACGCTGTCGTGGGCGGCGGTGTTCGGCATCGCGTTGCCGCTGTTCATCGTGACCATGGCCTCGCAGAACGTGCCGGGCGTGGCGGTGCTGAAGGCTTCGGGCTACGACGCGCCGATATCGCCGGTGGTGGGGTGGATAGGCGCGGTCAACACGGTGCTGGCGCCGTTCGGCGCATACGCGTTGAACCTGGCGGCGATCACCGCGGCGATCTGCATGGGCCGCGATGTGCATGAGGAGCCGGCACGGCGTTATCCCGCGGCAGTGAGCGCGGGCGCGTTCTACATCGTGATCGGGCTGTTCGGCGCGACCGTGGCGGCGGTATTCGCCGCCTTCCCGAAGGAGCTGGTCGCCACGCTGGCCGGCATCGCGCTGTTCGGCACGATCGGCAACAGCCTGGCAGTGGCGCTGAAGGACGAAGGCGAGCGCGAGCCGGCGCTGGTGACGTTCCTGGTCACGGCCTCGGGGCTGTCGCTGGCCGGAATCGGTTCGGCGTTCTGGGGGCTGGTGGCCGGCGTGGTGACCCTGCTGGCGTTGCGCCGCCCTGCGCACTGACGGCGCCCGGCGCTGCCGGCCCTGGCCGGTACACGAGTGACGTGCGGGCCAGGCCGTTTCTCCTTGGAGAAACGGCTTCGAGCTGGAGCATTACAGCGGCTTGACCTCGAACACCTGCTTCAGGGTGTGGCGGCCACCCGGCGCCAGTTCGATCACGTCCGGACCGACGTTGCCGGCTTCGACGCATACATAGTTGCGCCAGCCGGCGCCGATGTCGTCCATCTTCGCCGCGGCCGCCTCGCCCGCGTTCCAGACGACGGCGGTATGGCTGCCGCCGGTGGCGATGTCGATGCTGCGGCCGAAGCCCGGATCGCGCAGCACGTAGTGGCCGCGCGCCTGCGTATAGATGCGGTCGCTGCGGCCCGGATCGCGGGGGTCGCGCAGGTTCCAGTCGCCCTGCTGGACATGGGCGTTGCCGCCGTCGAGCTTGTCCAGGTAGGTCAGGCCATCCAGCCCGGTCACGTCCACCTGCAACGCATCGCTGACGTTGAAGTAGTTGTGCAGCGCCTGGGTGAAAACGACCGGCTGGCTGCCGGTGTTCTCGGTGAGCAGTTCCTGTTCCAGGGTGCGGCCGATGCGCAGCTTCATGGTCAGGCGCAGCGACAGGCCTTCCAGCGCTGGCGGCGCCAGGGTCAGCACCATGCTGCCATCGGCCTGACGCTGCGCATTGCGCAGTTCCCATGGCACGGTGCGCACGAAGCCGTGCGACGGCACGTCGTTGCCCTGCCCCTGCCTGGCGAAATACGGCCAGCACACCGGGCTGCCGCCGCGGATCGGCGTGGGCGGCTGCCTGGCGGTGGGCGAAAGCCACATCACGTCGCGGCCGCCCTTGGGCACGAACGACAGCAACTGACCGCCGAACACGCTGATGGCCGCAGTGGAGAACGGCGTTTCCACCTTCCAGGCGGTGAAGCCCTTGAAATCGCCTGTGCTCAGGCCCTGCACATCCTTCATCGAAACATCGCTCCGCACGGTGGGTGACTGGACGAACTGCGAATAACCGGCAGGCAGCCGGAAAACCGTGGACGCCGCCGGCCGGGCATCGCGCAAGGCCTGCAGGATGCGGGTGCCGGCGCGGCCATCGGCGTTCTGCCATCCCAGCCGCTGCTGCTCGATGCGGATCGCGCGACGGGTGGCATCGCCGACCATGCCGTCGGCGGCGCCGATGTCGTGGCCTCGCGCGAGCAGCAGCGTCTGCAGCTCGCGGCGTCCGTCGCGGCCCAGGCCGGGATCGTCGGTGGGCCAGGCGGCGCCCAGGCCGTAGCCGCCGCGCAGGCGGTCGGCCAGGGTGGCGATGGCCAGCGCGTAGCTTTCGGCCGCGTTGTAGGAATAGATCGCGTCGTAGTTGCGGAATGCCAGCAATGCCGGGCCCTTGGCGCCGGCCGGCAGCAGCAGGGCGGCGGCGCTGTCATCGGCCATCGCCGTAGCCTGCAGCGCGCCGCCATCCACCAGGGTCACGCCCAGCGCGCGCCATGCCGCCAGCGGCCGGCGCTTGCCGCGGCCGGCCAGGGCGGCGTCGAAGCCGACGGGAATACGCACTTCCACGCCCCAGGGCTGGCCGCTGCGCCAGCCCGACTGCTTGAGGTAGTTGGCGGTGGAGGCCAGCGCGTCGGGGATGCTGGCGACCAGGTCGCGACGGCCATCGCCGTCGCCATCGATCGCGATGCGCGCATAGGTGGACGGCATGAACTGGGTCTGGCCGAAGGCGCCGGCCCAGGAGCCGGTGAGACCGTCGGGGGCGAGATCGCCGCGGTCGATGAGCTTGAGCAGGGCCAGCAGTTCCCCACGGAAGAACGGCTGGCGACGGCCATTGCAGGACAGCGTCGCCAGCGACTGCAGCAGGGGCCGCTTGCCGGCGATGCGGCCATAGTCGCTTTCCACGCCCCAGACCGCGACCACGGTGGCCGGATCGATGCCGTATTGGGCGGCGATGCGGTCGAGCAGTTCGCGATGCGTGGCCAGCATGGCGCGGCCATCGGCCACGCGCTGCGCATCCACCAGCGCGGCGAGGTAATCCCAGATCGGCGTGGTGAATTCGGGCTGGGCATCGAGCAGCGGCAGCACGCTCATGTCGGGAGCGACGCTGGCGAACAGGGCGTCGAAGCGTGCGGCAGCCATGCCCTGGGCGATGGCCGCGTCGCGCAGGCCCGTGCCGCAGCTGCCGAAATCGGCGATGGCGGCCCGCGCCGGCGACGCCATGGCAAGCGTGCAGGCCAGGCCCAACGCCGGCAGCATCCGGATAGATTTCATGCAACGGCTCCCTGCGGCGCCACACCCTGGAACGAAGCCCGATGATAAGAGGCAGCGCGCGCGCCGTGGGAGGTCAGGCGGGCTGCAGCAGGCGCAGGCCGAACATGCGCGCGGGCGCATCCCAGGCCGCGCCTACCCGCAGGCCGGCCGCGGCGGCCATCGCGGCGAACTGTGCGTCGCCGTACTTGTGGCTGTATTCCACATGCATGGCTTCGTCGCGCTCGAACCCGAACGCCTGCCCGGCCACACGCACCACCTGCGCATGGCGGCTGACCAGGGACGTCTCGATGCGCCGCGACGGGACCACGTAGCGGGCACGATGGACGAAGCCCGAAAGATCGAAGTCGCTGCCGATCTCGCGGTTCAGGCGCGCCAGCAGGTTGAGGGTGAAGGCGGCGGTGACGCCCGCCACATCGTTGTAGGCGGCTTCGATGGTGGCCGGATCCTTGTCCAGGTCGATGCCGATCAGCGCCAGCCCCTCCGGGCCCATGGCCAGGCGCATTCCGCGCAGGATCGACACCGCCGCCGCTTCGGCGAAGTTGCCCAGCGTCGAGCCCGGAAAGAACAACAGCGTACGCCGTGCCGTGCGGCGCGAAGGCGGCAGCGGCGGCAACGCGGTGAAGTCGGCGCACACCGGCAGCATTTCGATCGCGGGGAACTGCATGGCCAGCGCCCGCACGCTGTCCACCAGTGCGGTGCGCGATATCTCCACCGGCGTATAGGCCACTACATCGCCCAGCGCCTGCAGCAGCAGCCGGGTCTTGCGGCCGCTGCCGCTGCCGTACTCGACCACCCGCGCCTGCGGTCCCACCCGTGCGGCGATCTCCGGCAGCACCTGCCGCAACAGTGCCAGTTCGGTGCGGGTGAGGTAGTACTCCGGTTGCCGGGTGATCTCCTCGAACAGCGCCGAACCGCGCGCGTCATAGAAATACTTGGACGGCAGTGCGCGCGGCCGCGCCGACAGCCCGGCCAGCACGTCGGCGGTGATGGCGGCGCGGCCGGGACGGTGGTCGACCAGCCTCTCCAGCAGCGGGTCCGGCGCGTCCATCTCAGATGTCCCGGGCCAGGCGCAGGCCGCCGAACTGCCAGCGCGCCGCGGGCGGGAAGAAATTGCGGTAGCTGGCGCGCACATGCCCGGCCGGCGTGGCGCAGCTGCCGCCGCGCAGCACGAACTGGCCGCACATGAACTTGCCGTTGTATTCGCCGGCGCTGCCCGGCAACGGGCGGAAGCCGGGGTAGGCGCCGTACGCGCTGCTGGTCCATTCCCAGACGTCGCCGAACAGCTGCCGCGGCACGCCCGGCCCGGCGACCGGCGCAGCCTTGGGGTGCAGCAGGCCTGCATCGGCGAAGTTGCCGGCGGGCGGCCTTGCCGAAGCCGCCGCTTCCCACTCGAACTCGGTGGGCAGGCGCGCGCCGGCCCAGCGCGCGCAGGCATCGGCCTCGAACCAGCTCAAATGGCAGACCGGCGCATCCGGATCCAGTGCGCGCCAACCGCCCAGGGTGTATTCGCGCTCCAGCGCCTCGTCCCAGTACAGCGGACGGCGCCACTGGCCTGCCTGCAGCTGCGCCCAGCCGTCGCTCATCCACAGCAGCGGATCGCGGTAGCCGCCATCGTCGATGAAGGCCCGGTATTCGGCGTTGCTCAACGGGCGGTCGGCCAGCGCATGCGCCGGCACCAGCACGCGGTGCCTGGGCGATTCGTTGTCGTAGGCGAAGCGCGCATGCGCGGGCCAGGCCGGCGCGCCGATCTCGACGATGCGCTCCGGACTTTCGATCCACAGCGCGGCGTCGCTTGCCGGCGACGTGGGCGGCGCGGACAGGTCGTCGCGATAGGCCGGCTGCAGCGGACTGCTCCACAAGGCGTGCTTGATGTCGGTCAGCAACAGCTCCTGGTGCTGCTGTTCATGCTGCAGACCAAGCTCCAGGTGGCGTTGCGCCTCGCCATCGAGGGTGCCGGCGCGCAGACACTGGCCGACGCGGTCGTCGACCTGCGCGCGGTACTCCAGCACCTGCGACAGCGCCGGCCGCGACAGCAGGCCGCGCTGCGCGCGCGCATGCGCCGGGCCAATGCTCTGGTAATAGCTGTTGAACAGCGCCCGCCATTGCGGTTGCAGCGGCTGGTAACCCGGCTGCCTCCCGAGCACGAACTGTTCGAAGAACCAGGTGGTATGCGCCAGATGCCACTTGGCCGGGCTGGCCTCGGGCATGCTCTGCACCATCGCGTCCTCGGCCGTGAGCGGCGCGGCAAGGGCCATGCTGGCCCGGCGTACGGCGCGGTAGCGCTCCGCCAGCGTGGGTGGCGTTGTCGCAGCGCTGGACGTCTTCAGCAATGCGGCACTGGAAATCTGCATGCCCCGAGCTTAGCCATGCCCGGTTAGCGCGGCGTCATCGGCGCCGCCCCAGTGTTCAGGCAAGCGCGTCCAGGTAGTACCAGCGGCCGTCCTCGCGCACGAAGCGGCTGTGTTCGGCCATGCGCACGGCGCTGCCGTCGCCGATCCGGTAGCGGGCGACGAATTCCACCTCGGCGGTGTCGGCACCGGTGACGCGGTGGCGTTTCACCTCCAGGCCCAGCCACTGCGTGCGCTGGCCGGGCGCGTCGTCCAGCGACAGCGTCTCCGGCCGCGTACCGGCATGCCAGGTCGCCAGCAGGTAGCCGGCGTTGCCGGTCACGTAGGCGCTGTAGCGCGAGCGCATCAGCGCTTCGGCATCGGGTGCGGCCTCGCCGGCATGCCAGCGCGCGCAGCAGCGGCCATGGACGTGGCCGGAGCCGCAGGGACAGGGAGAATCCGGAGCTATCTGCATGCGCGCATTTTCCCATCCATGGCGCCATCGCCACCAGCCGGTACAGGCGTATGCTGTCGCGCCCCCCGTTCAGGTCCGACCATGCTGGAACTCCTGCCTGCCGAACTGCCCTGGCTGCTGGCCATCGCCTTCATCGCCGGGCTGGTGGA
The DNA here is from genome assembly GCF_001431425.1 of Stenotrophomonas nitritireducens. GTDB lineage: Bacteria > Pseudomonadota > Gammaproteobacteria > Xanthomonadales > Xanthomonadaceae > Stenotrophomonas > Stenotrophomonas nitritireducens. The sequence goes on along the minus strand of NZ_LDJG01000029.1, from coordinate 39,207 downwards.
TGCGGCGGTCGGCGGCGGCGGGCTGATCCAGTTGCCGGGCCTGTTCACGGTGCTGCCGCAGCACACGCCGGCCGCCCTGCTGGGCACCAACAAGTTCAGTTCGGTGTTCGGCACCGGTGCGGCGACGTGGCGCTATGCGCGTTCGGTGCGCTTCCCGTGGCGGCCGGTGCTGCTGGCGGCAGCGACGGCGTTCGTGTTCGCCTTCCTCGGCGCCACCGCGGTCAGCCTGCTGTCCAAGGACGCAGTGCGGCCACTGGTGCTGACCCTGCTGGTGGTGATGCTCGGCTACACGCTGGCGAAGAAGGATTTCGGTGCCATGCACCGCCCGCGCGAGGTCGGTCGCCGCGAACTGGCCATCGCCCTGGCGATGGGCGCGGTGATCGGCTTCTATGACGGCTTCTTCGGCCCCGGCACGGGCAGCTTCCTGATTTTCCTGTTCATCCGCTTCTTCGGCCTGGATTTCCTGCGCGCCTCGGCCGCCTCCAAGGTGGTCAACCTGGCCACCAACGTGGCCGCGCTGGCGTTCTTCGTGCCCAGCGGCAACGTGCTGCTGGGCTTCGCGGTGCCGATGGCCGTGGCCAACGTGGCCGGTTCGGTGACCGGCACGCGGCTGGCCCTGCGCGGCGGCACGCCGCTGATCCGCAAGCTGTTCCTGGTGCTGGTGGTGGTGCTGATCGCGCGCATGGCATGGGATACGTTCGCCGGCTGAACGCGGCGCGCCGGTTTGATCGAACGCAACGCCGCCGCGACGGCCGATGCGGATGATGGTCTGCATGGCGGCCCTCCCCCGCCGCCCTGGAGACCCATCATGCAACTGGATTTTTCCGGCAAGGTCGCCCTGGTCACCGGCGCCGCCTCGGGCATCGGCGAGGCCGTCGCCCGGCAACTGGCCGCCAGCGGCGCGCAGGTCGTCGTTGCCGACCTCGACCGCAATGCCGCCGAACAAGTGGCGTCCAGCATCGGCACGCCAGCGCGCGCACGCCAGCTCGATGTCAGCGACCCCGACGCGGTGCGGCAACTGGTGGAAGCCACCGTCGCCGAGTACGGCGGGCTGCACCTGGCGGTCAACAACGCCGGCATCGGCGGCGCCAGCCTGGCCACTGCCGACTACCCGCTGGAGGAATGGCACCGCGTGCTCGGCGTGAACCTGCACGGCGTTTTCCATTCGATGAAGTACGAGATCGCGGCGATGCTGGCCAATGGCGGCGGCGCCATCGTCAACATGGCCTCGATCCTCGGCAGCAACGGCTGGGCCGGATCCAGCGCGTACGTGGCGGCCAAGCACGCGCTGGTGGGCATGACCAAGACCGCGGCGCTGGAATATTCCGCGCGCGGACTGCGCATCAATGCGGTCGGTCCGGGATTCATCGACACGCCGCTGCTGGCCGGCATGGACCGCACGGCCTACGACGGCCTGGTCGCCCTGCATCCGGCCGGGCGCCTGGGTACCGCCCAGGAAGTGGCGGCGCTGACCTGCTTCCTGCTTTCGGACCAGGCTTCGTTCATCACCGGCAGCTACCACCTGGTGGACGGCGGGTTTTCAGCGCGCTGAGCGGCCGCAGCCGGCGGTATTCGGCCGACGGATGCCGTCCGTCGGCCCATCCGCGCATTCACTTGTAGGCTCCTAACGAATTGCTTACAAATCGCGCACGCCCGTCATGGTGGCGGGCGAGGTAGTCCGGCAATCCAAGGAGCTTCCCGATGACGTCGTTATCGTTGCATCCGCACCGCCTGACCAGAGCCATACAGCTTTCCCTGTTGTGCCTGCTGCCCGCCGTCGCCACCGCACAGGAATCCACCGCCGCCCGCACCCTGGACACGATCCAGGTCACCGGCACCCGCATCAAGAGGGCCGAGCTGGAGACCCAGGTCCCGGTGCAGGTACTCACCCGCGAGGCCATCGACCGCACCGGCTACACCTCGGTCGCCGACGTGGTGCAGCACCTCACCGCCAGCGGCGCCTCGCTGAGCACCAAGCTCAACTCCAGCGGCAACTTCGGCTTCCCGCCCGATGGCGGCGGCGTCGGCGCCGGCGCGGCGACGGTGGACCTGCGCCACCTCGGCCCGAAGCGCGTGCTGGTGCTGGTGGACGGCATCCGCTGGGTCAACGAATCATCCGGCTCGGGCGTGGGCTCGTCGGTGGACCTGAACACCATTCCGCTGGCGCTGGTCGAGCGCATCGAAGTGCTGGAGGACGGCGCCTCGTCGATCTATGGCTCGGACGCCATCGCCGGCGTGGTCAACATCATCACCAAGAAGAACGTCCAGGGCGGCCACGTCGAGGTCCAGTACGGCGACTACAACCTCAAGGGCGGCGGCACCACCGGCGTGGACTTCAGCTTCGGCAAGAGCGGCGACCGTGCGCAGTGGGTCGTCGGCGCTTCGTATTTCAAGCAGAAGGAAATCTCCTCGGCCGAGTACAAGTGGGCACGCGAGCCGGTGCCGGGCACCGGCCTGGCCAATGGCAGTTCGGCCACGCCGGGGGGGCGCTCGGTCTTCGCCCCGGCCGATGGCAACAACACCTACGGCGGGCTTTGCCCGTTGGCCAAGGACGACAGCGGCAATCCGATTCCCGGGTCCGCCACCTGCAACATCACCCTGCCCAACGGCGCCAACTACGCCGGAACCGGCTTTCCCGGCAACTTCATCCCCTTCACTACCGCGAACCGCTTCAACTTCGCCCCGTACAACCTGCTGCTGACGCCGAACGAGCGCAAGTCGGTGTTCGGCCAGGTGCGTTTCGATTTCTCGCCCAGCGCCAGCGGCTGGTTCCGCGGCCTGTACAGTGAGCGCAAATCGGCCAACGAAGCCGCGCCGGAACCGATCTTCCTCGGCACCGATGCCGGCGTGTACAACGACTGGGCCGAGACCAAACTGGTGATCCCGGCCAACCAGCGCTACAACCCGTTCGGTTTCGACCTGACCACCATCGGCCCGGACGCCAACCTGTTCCTGATCGGCCGCCGCCCGGTCGAAGGCGGACCACGCCGCTACGAGCAGGATGTGAAGACCTGGTATGCCGCAGGCGGGCTGGAAGGCAGCTTCGAGGTCAACAGCCGGCCGTGGAGCTGGGACATCAATGCCATGTCCAGCCAGAGCAAGGCCACCCAGACCAATACCGGCAGCTACAACATCAAGCACATCAACCAGGCGCTGGGTGATCCGGCTGCCTGCGCGGCCATCGCCGGCTGCGTGCCGCTGAACATCTTCGGCGGCCCCGGCACGATTACCGCGGACATGCTGGCGTGGATCTCGCCGGTGGTGCGCGACCGCAGCAAGAACACGCTGAGCCAGGCCTCGGCCAACATCACCGGCGAACTGGCCGACCTGTGGGCCGGGCCGCTGTCCTTCGCCGCCGGCGCGGAGTGGCGCCGCTACAAGGGCGAGTACTACCCCGACCCGATCACCGTGGCCGGCGAGTACAACGGCGTGCCGTCCGGCATCACCGTCGGCAGCTATTCGGTGAAGGAGGCCTACGCCGAGTTCGACGTGCCGCTGGCGCGCGGCGGGTTCTGGGGCAAGAGCGTGGACCTGAGCGTGGCCGGCCGCTATTCGGACTACTCCACCTTCGGCGGCACCGGCACCGGCAAGATCGGGCTGCGCTGGCAGCCGGCCGATGAACTGCTGCTGCGCATGTCCTGGGCGCAGGGCTTCCGCGCGCCGTCGATCGGCGAGCTGTACGGCACGCTGAGCCGTTTCGACGCGACCCTGGTGGACCCGTGCAACAACGCCGCCTCCACCACGCCCAAGTGCGTGGCCGACGGCGTGCCGCCGGGATACGAGCAGGTCAACCCGCAGATCTCGGTGGTCACCTCCGGCAACCGCGACCTGCAGCCGGAGAAGAGCCGTTCGTTCATGGCCGGCGCGGTGTGGAGCCCGGGCTGGGCCGAAGGCGGCAGCTGGGCCAGCAAGCTGGACCTGGGCGTGACCTTCTACCGGCACACCATCGACGGCGCGATCCAGGCCCCCGACGCGCAGGCGATCATGAACCGCTGCATCGACAGCCGCGACGCGGTGGCCTGCGCCAGCTACACCCGCAACGACCGCGGCCAGATCGTCCGCTTCGAGGACATCCTCGCCAACCTGGGCACCATCAACACCAGCGGCTGGGACTTCACCGCGCACTGGCTGCTGCCGGAAACCGGCTGGGGCCAGCTGGGCCTGGACTGGAAGGCGACCTGGGTCACCCGCTACGAGCTGGTCAACGAATCCGGCCAGGCCGAGCCCAAGCGTCCCGGCGTGGAGGTCAACGACAGCTCGATCCCGGAATGGACGTCCAACCTGACCGCCAACTGGGACTACCGCAACTGGAACGCGAGCTGGTCGCTGCGCTACGTCGACCGCCTGCGCGAAAGCTGCGCCGGCGCCAACGGCTTCCCGATCTGCACCGACAGCGCAGCGGACCTGCACTGGCTGGGCGCCACCACCCTGCACGATGCGCAGGTCAGCTGGCGCACCGATGCGTGGATGAAGGGAATGAAGATCACGGTGGGCGTCAACAACGTGTTCGACAAGAACCCGCCGATCTGCCTGAGCTGCACGCTCAACGGCTACGACCCGGGCACGTACGACCTGCCCGGCCGCTACAGCTACGCCAGGCTCAGCCTGGATTTCTGAGCCCCGCCGCCGGCAACAACGACAAAGGGAGCCGCAAGGCTCCCTTTGTTTTCCTGCGGCACCGGACGCAACGCCCGGCGGAGCTTCACCGGGAAGGCTCCAGCGGGGCGGTGCCCCGCTCTACAAGGCGGTCGATCGTGTCGGTTCCCTGTAGCGCCGGGCAGCGCCCGGCGGAGCTTCACCGCCCCCAGCGGGGCCGCGGTTGTCAGCGCAGCACGGCGCCGGCCAGGGCCATCAGCAGCAGCGCCATGACCGGCAGCATCGACAGGGCGAAACCCAGCGCCCGGCTGCCCGGGTTGCTGACATAGGCGCGCCAGTAGAGGAAGCGGCCGACCAGGTAAACCGCGCCGATGCCCGCCACCCAGGCCGCCGGCCAGAAGCGCGCGGCCACGAACAGCGCCGGCAGCAGCGCGACCATCAGCTCCAGGGTGTTCATCTGCACCCGGTAGGCGCGCTCGAAACCTTCGTGGCCAACCACCGCCGGCGCCTTCACTCCATAGCGGCCGCGGGCACGGCCGACCAGGGCGCCGAAGAACAGGTACTGCACGATGACCAGCATTGCGACCAATTCGACGTAGTGCATGGGCTTGTTCCGTGGTTCCTGGATGTCATGGGAGGGCGGCGGGGAAATCGGAGTTCCAGCATCGCAGGCGTCGTTCCGCTCCCCCCACGCCCTTGCGCATTGTGGAGGCGCCACGGGCCCGGGGTTCGCAGGCGCCTCCTCCCGCGGGGGCAAGAGGCCTGCAGAGCGGGCGGCTCAGCGCCGCGCGTGGCCGACTTCGATGAAGCGCAGGAACTCGGCGCGGGTGCGGGCGTCGTCATGGAAGCTGCCACGCATGCGCGAGGTGACCATGCTGACGCCGCGCTTGTGGATGCCGCGGGTGGTCATGCACTCGTGCGAGCCTTCCACCACCACGCCCACGCCCAGCGGCTGCAGCACGTCCTGGATGACGTCGGCGATCTGCGCGGTCATCTTCTCCTGCACCTGGAAGCGGCGCGCATAGGCCTCGACCACCCGCGCCAGCTTGGAGATGCCCACCACGCGGCCGTTGGGCACGTAGCCCACGTGCACGCGGCCGATGATCGGCGCCATGTGGTGCTCGCAGTGGCTTTCGTACTCGATGTCGCGCAGCACGATCATCTCGTCGTAGCCGGCCACTTCCTCGAAGGTGCGCGCCAGGTACTCGCGCGGATCGTCGTTGTAGCCCTTGAACCAGTCGCCATAGGCCTCGGCCACCCGGCGCGGGGTATCCAGCAGGCCCTCGCGGGCGGGATCTTCGCCGGCCCAGCGCAGCAGGGTGCGCACGGCCTCTTCGGCCTGGGCCTGGGTGACGGACGGGTTCTTGGAGTCGGCCATGGGTGACGGCGCCTGGATTTCGGGGGTGGACATGCTACCAGCCGGGTGCCGCCGGGGCATCGACGACGACGACACCCGGAAACGACGAAGGCGCCCGCAGGCGCCCTCGTCCATGGGTTCCGTGCCCTGCCCTTACTGGCCCAGCACGCCCTTCACGTAGGCCACGATCTCCGCGTCCTGCGCGTTGTCGAAGAACGCCTTCTGGAAGCGCGCGCCACCGACGGCCTGCTTCACCAGTTCCGGGTCGATCGACTTCAGGCCGGCGATGAAATCCTTCGAGGCGCCCTGCTTCACCTGCGCCAGGATGCCGGCGTTGGCCATCTGCGACTCCTTGCGCTCGGCCGGGTAGCCCTGGCCGCGCTCGCCGGCGAAGGCCTTCTCGAAGATGTAGCGGATGTTGATCTCCGCGCCCCAGCCGTAGCCCTTGGCGAACGGCAGCGACAGCGCGTTGCCGCTGTTGACCTGGGCAAACAGGAAGGCATCGGTCGGCTCGATGCAGTAGCCGCAGTACACGCCCGGCCATGCGTTGAGCGACATCATCGCGCCCTGCCCGGTGCCGCAACCGGCGACGACGAAGTCCACCGCCTTGGCGTTGAGCAGCAGCGCGGCGCAGATGCCCAGGTGGATGTAGGTCAGGCGGTGGTCGTTGTCACCGTCCATGCCGACGTTGAACACGTCGTGGCCCTGCGCGGCGGCGACGGTGTTGAGCTGTTCCAGCACCACCGGGTTCTTGGCGGCCTGGCTGAACTCCTGCATCAAGGCGATCTTCATTGCGTGACTCTCTGTTCGATAAGGGGAATGCGTGGCGCGCGCCCGTCGCCGCGCGCCGGGGGAATGCCGGATCAGCGCGCCAGCCAGCCGCCGTCGACCGGGATGACCGCGCCGTTGACGTAGTCCGAAGCGCTGGACGCCAGGAACACGGCGGTGCCGCCCAGGTCTTCCGGCCTGCCCCAGCGCCCAGCCGGGATGCGATCCAGGATCGCCTTGTTGCGGTCCTCGTCGGCGCGCAGCTGCGCGGTGTTGTCGGTGGCCATGTAGCCGGGGGCGATGGCGTTGACGGTCACCCCCCGCTGCGCCCACTCGTTGGCCAGCAGCCGGGTGATGCCGGCGATGCCGCTCTTGGAGGCGGTGTAGGACGGCACGCGGATGCCGCCCTGGAAGGACAGCATCGAGGCGATGTTGATGATCTTGCCGCGGCCCTGGGCGATGAAATGCTTGCCGGCGGCCTGGCACATGAAGAACGCGGACTTGATGTTGACGTTCATCACGTCGTCCCAGTCCTTCTCGCTGAACTCCACCGCGTCGGCGCGGCGGATCAGGCCGGCGTTGTTGACCAGGATGTCCAGCCCGCCCAGGCCCTCGACGGTTTCGCGCACTACCCGCTCGACCGGCTCGATGCTGATCAGGTTGGCCTCGATGTTGAGGAAGCGGCGGCCCAGCGCGCGCACCTTGGCGGCGGTCTCCTCGGCCGGGACGATGCCGGCACCGGCGATGTCGGCGCCGGCGGCGGCCAGCGCCAGCGCGATGCCCTGGCCCAGACCGGTATTGGCACCGGTTACCAGCGCGACCTTGCCTTCGAGGCTGAATGGATACGTCATGGTGTTCCTCTCCCTGAGCGGTGATACGGGGGTGGGTTGCGGCGCCGCGCCTTGCCTGGTGGGCGATACGGCGCGGCGGTGGCGCGGTTCCGTCCTGGACGGACCCCGCTGGATGCGGTGCGGGGCCATCATAGCCAATTAGGAAACCGGTGTCATTCCGCATCGCGGGATGCTGGCTTTCCTTTCCGGAACAATGAGTTGAGGGTCAATCCAGGGGCGGCTGGCAGGAATCGCGCACGATCAGGTGCGGGCGCACGCTGGCGATCTGCAACGCGGCCTGGCCCTCGGGCTGGATCAGCATCGCCGCCGCAGTACGCCCGGTGTCACGGGTATTGCGCCGTACCGAGGTCAGCGACGGCCACAGCCGCGAGGCCAGCGGGCTGTCGTCGTAGCCCACCACCGAAAGCTCGCGCGGAATGTTGATGCCGGCGCGCATGGCGACCTTGTAGACGCCGGCGGCCATCTCGTCGTTGCCGGTGAAGATGGCGGTCGGGCGCTGCTTGCCGAGCAGCAGCTTCTCCGCCGCGGCCACGCCGGACTCGAAGGTGTAGCCGGCTTCGATGATGCGCGCCGGCGGCAGTTCGATGCCGCGCCGCTCCAACGCGTCGATGAAGCCGGCGGTGCGTTCGTGCGCCGAACGGTAGGCCGACGGGCCGGTGATCAGGGCGATGTCGCGGTGGCCAAGCGAGAGCAGGTAGTCGGCGGCTTCGGCGGCGCCGTCGCGGTCGTGGGTGATCACCATCTGCGAGGTGTCGTCCAGCGGCAGCGAGGCGATGCGGGTATAGCGGCAGCCGATCTCCTCCAGCATGTCGGCCAGCGCCTGGTCTTCGGAGGCGCGCGGCACCAGGATCACGCCGTGCAGCTTCTGCTGCTGCACGAAGCGCTTCACCCCTTCGATGTAGCCGGGGCTGCGCGTGTCGCAGGGATGCACCACCAGCTCGAAGCTGGAGCCGCGCAGCGCGTCGAGCGCGCCGTACTGCATGTCCACCACGTACTGCGCGGTGGGGTTGTCGTAGACCATGCCGATCAGGAACGAACGCCGGAACGCCAGTCCGCGCGCCAGCGGATCGGGCGCGTAGCCCACCTCGCGCATCAGCGCCTCGACCTTCTCGCGGGTGTCTTTGCGCACCAGCGGCGAGTTGTTGATGATCCGCGACACCGTCTTCTTGGAGACGCCGGACAGGCGCGCGATGTCGTTGATGGTCGCGGCCCGGCCCAGGGGCCGGGTCGTGGCGTCGGAATCGGCCTTCTTGCGCAATGACATGTCCTTGCAAACCATCCAGCGGAACGGGTTCGGGCGGGGCCGCGCCCGACGGGGCGCGACGAATGGGTGGCGCGGCGGAGTCCGCCGACGGCAGGGCCGGTAACCCGCGCCAGACCGTGATGTTAGCCCGAGACGCCGTCCCGGGCCGGAATCATCGGCCCGGTCCCGGCCGCGATGGCGCTCAGCTGCGCAGCAGCGCCGGCAGCCACAGCGACAGCTGCGGGAAGAACGCCACCACCAGCAGCACGCCCAGCCCGGCCAGCCAGAACGGCCAGATCGTCTTCATGCTCTGGCCGACGGTGATCTTGCCGATGGCGGTGCCGATGAACAGTACCGAGCCCACCGGCGGCGTCACCAGGCCCAGGCCGCCGGTCAGCACCAGCACCAGGCCGAAGTGGATCGGGTCGATGCCATAGGCCTTGGCCACCGGCAGGAAGATCGGCGTGCAGATCAGGATCATCGGCGCCAGGTCCATGAAGGTGCCCAGCAGCAGCAGCATCACCACGATCATCAGCAGCACCATGAACTTGCCGTGCGCGAACGACTGCAGGAACGCCACCGCCGCCGCCGGCACCTGCAGGTAGGCCAGCAGCCAGCCGAACACCGCCGCGGTGGCGATCACGAACAGGATCACGCCGGTGCTGCGCGCGGCATGCACCACCGTGGCCATGAATTCCTTCCAGTCGAGCTGGCGGTACAGCACGGTGGTGACCAGCAGCGCGTAGACCACGGCGATGGCGGCCGACTCGACCGCGGTGAAGATGCCGGCGCGGATGCCGACGAAGATCAGCGCCACCAGGCCCAGGCCGGGCAGGGCGGCGATCAGCCGCAGCAGCACCGCGCGCAGGCCCGGGAAGGGCTCCACGCCATAGCCGCGGCGGCGCGCCACGGCGTAGCCGGTGACCATCAGCACCACGGTCATCAGCAGCGCCGGCACCACGCCGGCGGCGAACAGGTCGGCGATGGACAGGCCGCCGCCGGCCGCTGCCGAGAACAGGATCAGGTTGTGCGACGGCGGCACCAGCAGCGCCACCAGCGCCGCGGTGATGCTGACGTTGACCGCGAAGTCGCGGTCGTAGCCGCGCTGGACCATCTGCGGAATCATCGTGCCGCCGACCGCCGAGACATCGGCGATGGCCGAACCGGAGACGCCGCCGAAGAACAGCGAGGACAGGATCGAGACCTGGCCCAGGCCGCCGCGCAGGCGCCCGACCAGCGAGGCGGCCAGCGCGATCAGGCGCTCGGAGATGCCGCCGCGCATCATGATCTCGCCGGCGAAGATGAACAGCGGAATGGCGATCAGCGACGCCGAGCCGGTGCCGGCCGAGATCTGCTGCACCAGCACCACGCTGGGCAGGTCGAGATAGAGCAGGGTGGCCAGCGCGGCGGCGGCCAGCGCATAGGCCACCGGCACGCCGATCAGCAGCAGCGCGCCGAACACGGCGAACAGGATTGCGATGCCCATGGTTCAGCGGTCTCCTTCGAGGGCGGCCGGCTGCAGCGCCAGCAGCAGCCGGTTCAGGGCGAACACCACCATCAGCGCGCCGCCGACGCTCAACGGCAGGTAGTTCACGCTCTGCGGCAGGTTGGCGCCGGCGGCCTTGATGTGCAGGCCGTCGATCCACAGCGCCCAGCCCCACCAGGCGATGACCGCGCCGATGGCGGCCACCACCAGCGGCACCACCGCATCGACCGCGCGCCGGGCCAGCGGATGCAGATGGTCAGCCAGCAGGAAGAAGCCGAAATGGCGGTTGGTATGCACGCCGGCGGCCGCGCCCATGCTCATCGCCGTGCTCAGCAGCAGCAGGGTGACCGGTTCGGTCCAGCTGGGTGAATCGTTGATGACGTAGCGGGCGAACACCTGCCAGCCCTGCACCACCACCAGCCCGAGCAGGGCGACGACGGCGACGTGGATGACGGCGGTGGCCAGCGCTTCCAGCGCGCGCTGCAGGCCGGCCGGGGTAGAGCGGGGATTGGACTCGGTCATCGATGCGGGCCCTCAGGCGAAATCGCGGATGCGGCGGTGCAGGGCGGCGATCTCCGGCTGGCGCAGGTAGTCGCGCAGCAGCGGCGCGGCGGCATCGCGGAATGCGGCGATGTCCACCGCGTTGGCTTTCACGCCATGGGCGAGCACCGCCTGGCGGGCCTTGTCCTCGGAGGCATCCCATTCGCCGCGCATCACCTGCACCGACTGCCGCGCCAGGTCCAGCAGCAGGCGGCGGTCGCCCGGCGCCAGCGCGTCGAAGCTGCGCCGCGACATCAGCAGCACGTCCGGCGCGTACGAATGCTGGCTTTCCGACCAGTAGTGCGCGGCCTCGAAGTGGCGGCTGGAGTGGAAGCTGCGCATGTTGTTCTCGGCGCCGTCGATCATGTGCGTCTCCATGCCGGAGAACGTGTCGCCCAGCGACATCGGCGTCGGGTTGGCGCCGAACAGGCGCATCAGCTGCAGGAAGATGTCCGAGCTGGCCACGCGCAGCTTCAGGCCGTGCAGGTCGCCCGGTTCCACGATCGGGTGCTTGGTGTTGTAGAAGCAGCGCGCGCCCGAGTCGTAGATCGCCAGGCCGACCAGCTCGCGGCTCTCGAAGCCGGCCAGCACCGCATCGGCGATGCCGCCGTCCAGTGCGCGGCGCATGTGCGCGACCGAGTCGAACACGTAGGGCAGGCACAGCGCCTGGGTCAGCGGGAAGGCATTGTTCAGCGCGCCGGAGTAGACCCGGGTGATGTCGATGGCGCCGAACCGCGCCATGTCGATCGCCTCCGACTCGCGGCCGAGCTGGCCGGAGTGGTACTGCGCCAGCCGCAGCCGGCCGCCGGTCTCGCGTTCGAGCTCCTGCCCGATCCACTTGACCGCGGTGACGGTGGGGTAGTCGGCCACGTGGACGTCGGTGGCGGTGAGCACGCGCCCATCGCCGCTGGTCTGGCGGCCGCTGCCCGAACAGGCCACCAGCGCCGGCGCGGCAAGCGCGCCCAGGCTGGTGGCAAGGAAACCTCTGCGATTGATCATCGAACCCCCTCCACGCATGTCCGCCGTGTGCGCCGGTCAGCCGGCCGCCACCGCCCTGCAGGAAATCTCGCCGTAACCCTCGAAGCGGATCACGGCCTGCTGGCCGACCGCAATGTCGTGGATGCCGGTGGCGTTGCCGGTGGCGATCAGGTCGCCACGGCGCAACGGCCGGCCGCGGCGCGCCGAGCGCGCCAGCGCGAATGCATAAGCCGCGCGCAGGCCGCCGGGCAGGTTGCTGGCGCCGCCGATGCCGACCACGTTGCCGTCGATCTCGGTGCGCGCCAGCAGCCGCGCTTCGTCCAGCCGCGCCCAGTCCACGATCTCCGTGCCCAGCACCAGCCCATTGTTGTTGCCGAAGTCCGAAACCACCACCCGCGGCCCCAGCACGTTGATCGTCGCCAGCGGGCTGCTGGCCACCTCCACGCCGGTGAACAGGCGCGCGGGCAGGGCGGCGGCTTCGTCCGGCGTCCAGTCGAGCTTGTCGGCGGGCGCGTCGGCATCGAGCCGCAGCACGTACTCGGCCTCGACTGCGGCGAAACCGCCGGCGCCGGAGAACACCGGTATCTCCACGATGCTACCGGTGGCATTCCAGAGTTTGCGCGAGAACACTGGGCCCAGCAGGCGCTCGTCCCCGGATTCGTCGCGGCGCTCGGCGGCGATGTAGCCGACCTTCCAGCCGACCACCGCGTCATCCCAGCGGCCGATGGCCAGGTCCTGCACCTGGTACGCGGTCACCAGATCGGCGGGGATCGCGCCGGGAAACTCCGCGAGCGAACGCCCCGCACGACGCGCCTCCACAAAGTGGCGGGCGATGTCGTCCAGCGCGGCGGACGGGTCCTGTCGGCCTTGATCGTTGCTCAAGTGGCTCTCCTGGTGGCGTTGCTGCACTGCTCATCGACAGTGCCATGGGTGCTGTATATGGTAAACCGGTGTCATATGGCAATACGCAACGCATCACAGCCCCTCCGGCTCCGCATCGCGAGACTCCCCATGTCCCCGAACATCATCCGCAGATCGTTGTTATTCATGGTTTTTATTCTGCTTCCCGGGTTTTCCCCCGGAACCGCGGCAGCCAGCGCGGACGGTGAGCCGGTACCTGGCTCGGCGCAGCGGATCGCACTGTGGCCGACTGGATTGGCACCGGGGGACAAAGCGCTCGCCCAGGCGCCCCGGGTCATTGAGCGCAGTGCCGACCCGGCGCTGCCGGACCGCTACATCACCCATGTCAGCGAGCCCTATCTGGTCGTTTACCGGCCGGCCCGGCCCAACGGCACCGCGCTGCTGGTCACGCCCGGCGGCGGCTACCAGCGCGTGGTGCTGGACAAGGAAGGTTCGGCGCTGGTGCCGGCCTTCGTCGAGCAGGGCGGCATCACCCTGTTCGTGCTGCGCTACCGCTTGCCCGGCGAGGGCCGCGAGGACCGCGACGCCGCACTGGCCGACGCGCAGCGCGCCCTGCGGCTGATCCGCGCCCGTGCCGGGGAATGGCAGCTGGACCCACGGCGCATCGGCGTGATCGGCTTCTCCGCCGGCGGACACCTTGCCGCGCGGCTCGGCAATGGCTTCAAGCAGCCCGTGTACCCGGCGACGGACGCCATCGACCGCGTCAGCGCCCGCCCGGATTTCCAGCTGCTGGTGTACCCGGTGATCGACATGGCCGGCACGGATGCGCACCCCGGCTCGCACGAACGCCTGCTCGGTCCGCAGCCGGAACCGGCGTTGCAGCGGCGCTACTCGATGCAGCACCAGGTCCGCGCCGACACGCCACCGACCTTCCTGGTGCATGCCGGCGACGACGAAGCGGTGCCGGTCGGCAACAGCCTGGCTTTCTACGCCGCGCTGCGCCAGGCCGGCGTACCGGCCGAACTGCATGTGTTTCCGCACGGCGGGCACGGCTTCGGCACGCGCGGCATCACCGGCCTGACTACCGCCGCCTGGCCGCGGCTGGCGCTGGACTGGATCACCGCGCAGTCGGCGGAGACCGCACCATGACCGCCGCGCCCGACGACCCGCACCGTCGTTGCTTCCTGCGCGCCGGTGCGCTGGTCTCGCTAGGCGCCGCCCTGCCGGCCGCGGCCGCGCGCGGGCAGGCCAGCCCGATCGCGCGCGTGCGCGGCGGCCGCGTCGCCGGCCAGACCGAGCAGGGCACCCACGTCTTCCGCGGCATCCCCTATGGCGCCGATACCGCGCCGCGGCGCTTCCAGCAGGCGGCACTGGAAGCGCCCTGGCACGGTGTGCGTGATGCGCTGGCTTACGGCTCCGCCGCACCACAGACCAGTGGCGAAGGGCCAGGCAGCGAGGACTGCCTTTATCTCAACGTATGGACGCCGGCCCTGCGCGACGGCGGCCGCCGCCCGGTGCTGGTCTACCTCCACGGCGGCGCCTACAACAACGGTTCGGGCAGCGATCCGCTGTACGACGGCGGCAACCTGTGCCGACGCGGCGACGTGGTGGTGGTCACCGTCAACCATCGCCTCAACGTGTTCGGCTACCTGTACCTGGCCGGCCTCGGCGGCGACGCATTCGCCGATTCGGGCAACGCCGGCCAGCTCGACCTGGTCCAGGCATTGCAATGGGTACGCCAGCATGCGGCCGAGTTCGGCGGCGATGCCGGCAACGTCACCGTGTTCGGCCAGTCCGGCGGCGGCGCCAAGATCGCCACGCTGATGGCGATGCCGGCGGCGCGCGGCCTGTTCCATCGCGCCTGGACGATGAGCGGCCAGCAGGTCACCGCGGCCGGCCCGCGCGCGGCCACGCAGCGCGCGCGGAAGGTGCTGGAGCATTTCCATCTGCACGACCCGCAGGCGCTGCGCACGCTGCCGATGGAAAAGCTGCTGGAAGCGGTGAAGCTGCGCGACCCCTCATGGGTCGAGGACACCGGCCTGTATTTCGGCCCGGTGCTGGATGCGCACCACCTGCCCGTGCATCCGTTCTGGCCGCAGGCCCCCGTGCAGTCGGCGGCGGTTCCCATGGTCATCGGCAATACCCACGACGAGACCCGCGCCTTCCTCGGCCACGATGCGCGCAACTTCGAGCTGGACTGGGACGAGCTGCCGGCGAAGCTGGAGAAAGAGCAGTTCGTGGACCTGCTGCCGTCGGTGGTGATCGCCGCCTACCGGCGGATGTACCCGCACTACACGCCGTCGGAAGTGTTCTTCGCCTCAACCACGGCCGGCCGCTCCTGGCGCGGCGCGGTCGAGGAACTGGAAGCGCGTGCGCGGCAGGGCGCGCCGACCTGGGCCTACCAATTGGACTGGTACGACCATGGCGGCGAGGCGGAACGGCTGCGCGCCTTCCACACGCTGGACATCCCGCTGGTGTTCCACAACACGCACCAGCCCGGCTCGCGCACAGGCAGCTCCGCATCGGCCACGCGCATGGCCGATGCGATGAGCGACGCGCTGCTGGCCTTCGCCCGCCATGGCGATCCCGGCCAGGGCGGATTGCCGCACTGGGAACCCTATTCGCTGCAACGCCGGCAGACCCTGGTGTTCGACCGCGACAGCCGCCTGCAGGACGACCCGCGCGGCGGCGAGCGCCGGCTCTATGCGCAGGTGCCATTCGTGCAGCGCGGTACCTCATGAACCGGACATGCCATCGGATCATGCCGGACGGCGAACGGAATGTTCACTGGTTTGCCCTAGACTGGCGGCATGATTTCAGATGCAACCCGTTTCCCCGACTTCACCGGCCGCGACCGGCTGGTGGAGGCCATCGATGCGGCGGTCCTCGCGCCCGACATTGCCGCGGCGGTGGCGCGGGTCGAACAGGCGTTGTCGCAGGCCATCGCCGATCCGGCGATCGTGCTTCCGGACTGCGTGCACGAGCCGATCACCGACCACTACGCACGCCGCGAGCTGTACCGCAGCGCGCGCCATGGCTACAGCATCATCGCCATGACCTGGGGGCCGGGGCAGGGCACGCCGCTGCACGACCATGATGGCCTGTGGTGCGTGGAAGGCGTCTGGCGCGGTGCCCTGCGCATCACCCCTTACCGGCTGCTGGAGGCCCGTGGCGAAGCCTGCCGCTTCCAGCCCCTGCCGACCCTGACCGGCGAACGCGGCAGCGCCGGCAACCTGATCCCGCCCGACGAGTTCCATGTGCTGCGCAACGCCAGCGACACGGAGATCGCGGTCTCGGTGCATGTCTACCGGCGCCCGATGGAGCACTGCACGGTATTCGTCCCCGATCCGGAGCGCCCCGGCTGGTACCTGCGCGGCAGCCGGGACATGCAGACCGACGCCCCGCTGTCGTAGCGCGGGGCAACACCCCGCTGGGGCATTACCGGCCAAGCCCCGCCGGGCGATGCCCGGCGCTACAAAACCCCGGCCGCCTCGTAGAGCGGGGCGGCGCCCCGCTGGGGCATTACCGCGCAGGCCCCGCCGGGCTATGCCCGGCGCTACAGGGACAGCAATGCAGGGCAGGCTGTTCAGTGCAACAGCAGGCGGTTGTTCAACAACGTCACTTCTTCCGCGCCATCTTCCTGCAGCACCCGCACGCTGGCACCGCGGCGGTCGAAGCCGGGCGGCAGCGGCAGATCCAGCGTCACCGTGCGCGGCCGCAGGTCCAGCGGCGCTTCCAGCGCGGGAATCGCAACGCGCGCCACTTCGCGGCCGCGCGCATCCTCGATCAGCGCATGGCCCGGCCGGGTGGCGGCATGGCCCAGGCTGTGCACGGTCAGCCGCACGCCTGCCTCCGTGATCTGCAGGTCGCCACGGCCGATGCCGAGGTCGGCGCGGGTTTCCACCGGGGTGCCGGCTTCAAGCAACTCGAACTCGAACACCTGTGCCTGCTTCGGCGCGAAACGCAGCATGGTCGAGGCGCTGCGCTGCAGCGCGACCTCGCGCACCTGCGCCTTGCCGTCGATCCTGTCGTCGCCATCGCGGTCGATGCCGCTGGTGATGCGCCAGGTGCCGGCGGCGATGTTCCAGCCGGTCATCGCCGCGTCCACCGGTCGGTCGCCGAGGTTGTACGCGATGACCTTGAAACGTTCGCGCGAGGGCGCATGCACCAGCAGCGCCACCTGCTCGGCGGCACCGGGCTGGGCGAACCGCCAGCTCAGCGTGTGCCCGGGGAAGCTCTGGTTGCGCTTGAGCGCGATGCCGCCCAGGCGCAGGCGCTGCAGGAACTCGCTGGGCGCCTCGACGCGGTCGCTCCACCAGTGGCCTTCGGTGTTCATGTACTCGCGCTGTGCCTTGGCCTGGATGCCCTCGGCATGCAGCGCTTCAAGGTATTTCTTGTCGCCGCTCAGCTGCCACGCGGTGATGGCGGCGAAGCCGGTGTCGCCCTTGTCGGCGTCGGCGACCAGTTGCCGGCCCCAGTCCTGCTGGCGGCCGAGCAGGTCGATGAAGTTCTCGCCCAGGTTGGACAGCGCGTTCGGGCCACCGCGCACTACGCGGTAGTCCAGCGCCTTCAGGTAGCGGTCGTCGCCGCTCCAGCGCCACGCCGCCCAGAACGTGTGCATGACGTCGCCGCCGCCCGAGCCCTGGTTCAGCTCGCCGCCGCGGGTCTTGCCGGTGGCCCAGTTGATCTCGTTGGGCAGCGCCCAGCGGCCCTTGTCGTCGGTGTAGGCGTGGGCCAGATAGCTGTCGGCCAGACCGGTGACCAGCTTGCGACCGGTGGGATCGGCGTTGTACTCGCCCATCAGGAATGCCGGATGCAGCACCGGGAACGAATACGGCTTCTGCCACTGCCAGTTCGGTTCGCGGTAGACCTTGTTGCCGCCGAACCAGTTGCTGGAGAACAGCAGCTGCCCCTGCGGGTTGCGCAGAATGATGCGCTCGTCGAAGGCCTTGACCGTCTCCATCAGGCGCTCGACGGTCAGCGGATCGCCCCAGTTGAGGTAGAGCATCGCGCTGTTGGCGTTGATGCCATCCTCGTAGGAATGCAGTTCGTCGGTCTCGATGGTGCTCAGGCCGTTGGCGAACATGCCGTTCCTGTACACCGCATCGGACAGCGCGGTCAGCGAGGCATTGATGCGCTCGGGCTCCACGCCCATCAGCGCCAGTCCCGGCCACTGCTGGGTGAGGTCGGTATCGTCGGAAATGCCGCCACCGAAGTCGCCGTATTCGACCTGGCGGTTGTCGATCCACCAGTCGACGAAGCGGCGCACGCGCTTGAGGTCCTCCACCTGCCGGAACGCCCACAGCGGAACGCCCTTGGGCGGTTGCGGCTGCTGGAACGGCGGCTTGCCCTGGCTGTTGTAGCTGATGTAGTTCCAGTACAGCCGGCCCAGCTCGTGTTCCGGATCGACCCGCAGCAGATCGCTCAGGTCGGCGTAGACGCGCGCGTACAGGCGTTGGCGCTTGGAGGTCGTGTGCTCCTCGACCAGGAAGCCCCAGTTGTCGCGCACCTGGTTGAAGCGGTCGGCGACGTGCTCCTTGAGCGCCTCCGCGCGGTCCTTGAACACCAGCCGCACTTCGGCGCCATCCAGCGAAGCGGCATTGAAGCCGGGTGCGGCCGAGGCGATGGAAATCCACAGGCTGTCGGCGGTGAGGATGCGGTCGCGCAGGTCCAGCCACAGCGTGCGCTTCTGCCCGGGCCGCACCGAGACCGACACGTCGATCATGTCGCGCGCCGGCCAGATCGGATCCTTGATGCGGATGTTCAGCGGGATCAATCCGTCATGCGTTGCCGGCAGGTCGAGCGCGGGAAGATCGAGCGCCACGCCGTCCAGTCCGTCGTGCATGTTCTCCCAGCTGTAGGCCCAGCTGCGGATCAGCGGCTGCGCCGCCGGCGCGTCGCCGACGCCGGAAGGCACCAGCACGTGCACGATGGGCTGCGGATGCGCAGGCAGCGAACCGGCCGCGCGCCGGCGCGAGCCGGCGCCCTTGGGCAGCGCCATCACCACGCTGCGTTCGTCCGGTGCGAAGCGTCCATCGATGTAGTCGCGCAGCGCGGCGACGTTGGTGTAGTCCGGCAGCACGCTGCTGTCGACCAGGTAGCGCTGCTTGACCGTGCCCTGCGGCTCGGCGGCGTCGCTGACGTGGTAGCCCCAGATTTCCTGGATCGGCGTTTCCTGCTCGACGTTGGAGAAGCGCAGCGCGCCACCGGTCTGGGTGGCGAATTCATCGACGCTGCGGACCACGCCCTTGGGGCGGGTGAACAGGGTGCCGGCATCGCCGTCGAGCGTGCCGAAGGCCGCGCCGCGGATCTCGATGCGGTTGATCTGCTCATTGGCAGGCACCGTCAGATCGAGGTGCTGCCCGCCTTCAACATAGGTGTTCCAGTCCGGCAGCTGGAAGTAGTCGTTGCGGCCGGGCAGGCGCGAGCGGTTGTAGACGCCGGGCCAGGTGGTCTCGGCAATGCCGTCGGTGCCCTTCCACATCCACTGCTTCTTGTCCTTGGCGTCGGCGAACTCGATCTTGCGGATCGTCGTTGTCGCCGCGGCCAGCGCGGGCGGCGGGGCGCCTTCCCAGCCGTAGCGGTGCCACCATGCCCGCTGCGAGGCGGTCGCGGCTTCATCCGCGCGCGGTTCTGCATTGCGCGCCAGCGCTGCCACGCCGTCGGCGTCGAGCATGCGGTCGTAGACGCGGATCTCGTCGACATCGCTGCCGCGCAGGAAGTTGTAGCGGCTCTGCACCTGGTAGGGCGCCATTACCCGCCCGGCCAGGCCGAGCTGGTCGAGCGCGGCATCGTAGTCGCCGGTGGTCTCCGCGCGCGCCACTTCGCGGCCGTCGAGGAACAGGCGCACGCCCTGGTCCTCGTCCCAGGCGAAGGCGATGTGCTGCCATTGCACGGGCGACGGGTTGTTTTCCAGCCGGAAGGAAACACGGGTGCGCGCCAGGTTGGCGTCGGTGACGAAGGCATCGAAACCGTGGCCGTTCCAGTCGATGCGCAGCCAGGTCATGTCCCAGCTGCTGTGGTCGGCATAGCCGACGCGGAAGATCACGAATGGCGCTTCGCCTACCGCGTAACGCGAACGCCAGAAGAAGGACAGGGTGCCGCGCTCGGCGCGGATGTTGCCCGGTGCGTTCCACGACAGCACGCCGTCGTCTTCCCAGCGGATCGCGCGGCCATGGGCACCGTCGTCGACCAGGCTCACCTTGTCCTGGAAATTGGGAACCGCGCCGCCCTGCGCCTGGTCGGCGACAAAACCCTGGTCGGCCGAGACGCGGAACAGCAGTTGCGCCGGGGAAGAATGCGCCGCCGCCGGGAGAGCGGCGGACAGCGCGGAAGCCAACAGCAGGGGACGGAGCAGGGAGCGGGCGGAACGTCGTGACATCGTGCGTCTCTTGGAAGCGTGCGTGCGGTTGCCTGTGCCGCATGCGGTGGGCCAAGTTAGCGACGCACGTGCGCCATCACATCCTGCGTCGCACCATCTCCGGAACGCCCCGGCGCCGGGCCGGGGCGGGGTTCATCGCATCAGAACCTGTAGCGCAGGCCCAGCGTGTAGGTGCGGCCGGTCTGGCTGTACTCCAGCGGCAGCGACACCGACGGGTTGGCCACCCACGATTCCTGCGCCTCGTTGGTCAGGTTGGCGCCTTCCAGGCTGATTTCCAGCTTGTCGCTGATGCGGTAGTGGATCGACGCATCGAGGATGGTGGTGCCGCTCTGGCCGTGGACGCCGTTGGCTTCGCTGTTGAAGCCCGTCTCGGTGCCCGGCACCTGGATCAGGTAGTCGTTGCGGTTGGTGGCCGACACGCGACCGGAGAAGCTCTTGCCTTCATAGAACAGGGTGGCGTTCCACGAATTCTTGGACTGGCCGGTCATCGGCGCCTTCTGCGCGGCGGCGCCGGAGGACAACAGGTACTGGATGTCCGAGTCCACGTAGGTGTAGTTCAGCTGCGTGCCGAAGTTGCTCCACTTGCCCGGCAGGAAGGTGAAGGGCTGGACATAGTTCAGCTCCACGCCCTGCAGCTTGCCGCCCGGGGTGTTGATCGGCACGGTGAACACGAATTCGTCGCTGGGGCTGGCGTTGAGATTTTCCAGCAGGCTGGCCGGCAGACCGCTGTCGGCATAGATCCGGGTTTCGCGGGTGTTCTGGATGTAGCTGCCGATGTCCTTGTAGAACAGGGTCGCGCCGAGCATGGCGCCTTCGTCGAAGTACCACTCCAGGCCCAGGTCGTAGCTCTTGGCGCGCACCGGGTCGAGCATCGGGTTGCCGCCGCTGACCGTCTTCGCACTGCCGCTGACGTTGACCGTCACGCCCGGGGTCAGGCTGCCCAGGCCCGGGCGCGACATCACCTTGGCCGCGGCGAAGCGCAGCAGGAAGTCCGGGGTGACTTCGGCCACCACGTTCAGCGACGGCAGGGTGTCGTTGTATTCGCGGGTCACCGTGGCGGCCACCGGCTTGCCGCTGGCGGTGGCAACACCGGTGGAGGTCTGCTTGGTCCTGACGTGGCGCACGCCGAAGTTGCCGTACACCGGGATCGAGCCGATCTCGGTGGAGAACTTGCCCATCAGCCAACCGCTGCGGTCCTGTTCCTCGACGCTGCGCATGCTGGCGGCGTAATCGCTCAGCGCGTAGATGCCCTCGCCGCTGAGGACGCCGAACAGGTTGGCGATGGCGTCGAAGTTCGGCACCACCCACTTGCCCGGCGAACCGGCCATTCCGCCGAGGCTGGCCTGTTCGGTCATGTCGACCGGAACGATCTTGCCGCCCGTGCTGAAATTCGGCAGCGAGGTGGCCTCGTTCGCGGTCCGCCGGCGCTCCATCGAATCGAAGCTGTAGTTCTTGCCCTGCACGCCGCCGCTCAGGGTGAACGAGGGGCCGACGACCCAGGCGAAATCCAGCTCGCCGTTGTGGAACTCGTTGGTCACGTAGTTCTGGCGCAGGCGGATGGTGGACAGCGTCCAGCCACTCGGATCGGTCGGGCTGACGCCGTAGTCGAACACCGGCCTGGTCATGCTGCCGCGGTAGTCGTAGCTGTAACCCTGCACGTCCAGCTTGTCCATCATGATGGTCGCCTGGACCGGATTGTCATGCTTGGACCTGGAGGTGCCGACCCTGCCGCTGAGGGTGAAATTGTCGGTCAGCTTGTGCTCGCCATCGAGGCCGACCTGGTAGAAATCCGTGCTCCACTCGTCATGGCGGTTCTCGGCGCGGATGTCGACGTTGTCCATCTTCGCGTAGACCAAGGCGCCATTCTCGATCACCCCGTCCCTGACCACGATCTGGGCCTTGCCGTCGTTGCCGGTCTTGCTCAGGCCGTTGGCCTCGATGTACTTCTCGTCGCGTTGGGCATCGATCTTCGAGTACAGCATGTCCAGGCTGAAGGTGGTGCGGTCGCTGGGCTTGAACTGCAACGAACCGGTCACGCCCAGGCGCTTCTGGTCGTGCTCCATCAGCGTGTAGCGCGGGAAGCGCGGCGTGTAGACCTGGTCGCTGCAGACCCCGGGGAATGGAGCGCTCTTGGTGCTGCAACCCGCAAAGCCGACACCCTTCGGATTGGCCGTATTGATCGGTGTGTTCGCCAACGCATTGGCCCAGCGCACCGTGCCGGTGCCTTCCTCCACGGTGTCGCGCTCGGAATACGCCACCGACAGCAGCGCGCCGATCTTGCCGTCGGCCCAGCTGTTGGCGATCAGGCCGGCGAAGCGCGGCATGGCCGCCTGCGAGGCGTCGTTGTAGGCCGCCTGCACGTTGGTCACGAGGGTGAAGCCGTCGTAATCGAACGGCCGCGCGGTGCGCAGGTCGACCGTGGCGCCGAGCGAGCCTTCCTCCACGTCGGCCGAGGCGGTCTTGCGCGCGATCAGCTGCGAGAACAGGTCCGAGGCGAATACGTTGAAGTCGAAGCCGCGGCTGCGGTTGGTGCCGCCCTGGCCGTCGCTGCTGCCGACGGTGCTCAGCGCTTCCATGCCGTTGATGCGCACGCGGGTGAAATCCGGGCCCAGGCCACGCACGGTGATCTGGCGGCCTTCGCCGCCGTCGCGGGTGATGACCACGCCGGGGATGCGCTGCAGCGATTCGGCCAGGTTGCTGTCCGGGAACTTGCCGATGTCCTCGGCGACGATGGCGTCGACCATGCCGGCCTCGCCACGCTTGATGTCCAGTGCCTTCTCGACGCTGGCGCGGTAACCGGTGACGGTCACGGTGTCCAGTTCGGTGGCGGCAGCGCCGGCATCCTGCGCCGACGCGGCGCCGGCCTGCAGGGCCAGCGCGATCGACAGCGCGAGCAAGGTAACCGGTGTCTTTTTCTGCTTGCTGTGTGGATACATGTGTTTCCCCCTCTCCAAAGGTTTACATGCGAAGCGGTGATTCCTGTAGTGCCAAAGGCCTATGACACCGCTGGTCAAAGCCGAAAGTAGCAGGCGCGCAGGGAGGGAGCATCTTGCACTGCAACAGACGGAGAAATCGCCGCAACCCCTTGTCTTTGGGACATTACGGCGCCGATGCCGACAGGGACAAGAGACAATTCCGGATGGATGACACCGATGGTCAAACTATCGTGCCATCATTCCCGCCCGTGTAGACCGCGACAGGAGTCCCGATGAGTTCCCCCCGTGTTGTCTGTTTCGGCGAGCTGCTGCTGCGGCTCGGCGCCCCCGGCCACCAGCTGCTGCTGCAGACCCCGGCCCTGGAGGTGCATTGCGGCGGTGCCGAGGCCAATGTCGGCGTGGCGCTGGCGCACTTCGGCCACGACGTGGCGATGGTCGGCGTGGTCGCCGACAACCCGCTGGGCGCGGCGGTGACCGGGCAATTGCGCCGGCATGGCGTGGACACCGGCCGTGTTCGCCGCGGCGAAGGCCGCATGGGCCTGTACTTCCTGACCACCGGCGCCGGCCACCGGCCCAGCGAGGTGGTCTACGACCGCGCCGATTCGGCCTTCGCCAACGCGCGCGCCGACAGCTACGACTGGCCGGCGCTGCTGCACGGCGCGCAGTGGCTGCACCTGTCCGGGGTGAGCCCGGCACTCGGCGCCGAGGCGGCGCAGGCCACGCTGGCGGCAGCGCGCGCGGCCAACGCGGCGGGCATCAAGGTGTCCTTCGACGGCAATTTCCGGCCGAAGCTGTGGGAACGCTGGGGCGGCGACGCGAAGGCGATCCTGCGCGACCTGTTCGACTGCGCGCACATCGTGTTCGCCGACCACCGCGACATCGGCGTGGTGCTGGGCGGCGGGTTTCCGCAGGCCGAGGCGCAGGCACGCGTGGACGCGGCCGCCGCGATGGCGTTCGCCGCCTTCCCGCGCCTGCAGTACCTGGCCTGCACCCAGCGCACGGCACACAGCGTCGGCCACCATTCGCTCGGCGCGATGCTGCTCGGCCGCGACGGCACCCGCGCCGTGGCGCCGACCGAGGAACTGACCGATATCGTCGACCGCATCGGCGGCGGCGACGCCTTCGCCGCCGGCGTGCTGCACGGCCTGATCGAAGGCTTCGACGCGGAGGCCACGATCCGCTTCGGCCTGGCCGCGGGCTGCCTGAAGCACTCCATTCCCGGCGATTTCAACCCGGTCGGCGTGGCCGACGTCATGGCCCTGGTGGGCGAAGGAAGGTTCGATGTCCGGCGCTGATCCGCGCGTGCGCGCTGTCCTCAAACTGGCGCCGGTGGTCCCGGTGTTCACCCCCGACGCCATCGACGATGCGGTGCAGGTGGCGCAGGCGCTGTTCCGCGGTGGCCTGCCGGTGATCGAAGTGACGCTGCGCACGCCCACCGCGATGGCGGCGATCAAGGCGATGGTCGAGGCCGTGCCCGACGCGGTGATCGGCGCCGGCACCGTGCTCGACGCGGGGCAGATGGAGCAGGTGAAGGCCATCGGCGGCCGCTTCGCGGTCTCGCCGGGCGCCACCGACCGGCTCTACGCCGCCGCGCGCGATACCGACCTGCCGTTCCTGCCGGGCGTGGCCACTTCGTCGGAGCTGATGCGCGGGCTGGAGCAGGGGCTGGACACGTTCAAGTTCTTCCCGGCGGTGCAGGCCGGCGGCACGGCGATGCTGTCGGCATGGAACGGCCCGTTCGGCGACGTGCGCTTCTGCCCGACCGGCGGCATCGGCGCGCAGACCGCCGCCCAGTTCCTGCACCTGCCCAACGTGCTGTGCGTGGGCGGTTCGTGGCTGACCACGCGTGAGCTGCTGGCGGCGCGCGACTGGACCGGCATCGAGCGGCTGGCGCGCGAAGCGGCGGTGCTGGCAGGCTGAGCCGGCGGGCGGCGTACCGGCGCATGCTCCCTGCCCGGGGCGTGATCACGATCAATGCGGCGTCCGCCGGACGTCGCCAGAGTAGGGACATTCCCTGACGGAGATCGCGCATGGACAGGACGATGAAGGCCGCGGTGGTGCGTGCGTTCGGCCAGCCGCTGGTCATCGAGGAGGTGCCGGTGCCGCGGCCGGGCGCCGGCGACATCCTGGTGAAGATCGAGGCCTGCGGCGTCTGCCACACCGACCTGCATGCCGCCGGGGGCGACTGGCCGGTCAAGCCCGAGCCCCCTTTCATTCCCGGCCATGAAGGCGTGGGCCATGTGGTCGCGGTGGGCGCAGGCGTCCGCCATGTGAAGGAAGGCGACCGCGTCGGCATCCCCTGGCTGTATTCGGCCTGCGGCCATTGCGAGCACTGCCTGGGCGGCTGGGAAACGCTGTGCGAAAGTCAGCGCAACACCGGCTATTCGGTCAACGGCGGATTCGCCCAGTACGCACTGGCCAACGCCGACTATGTCGGGCACCTGCCGAAGAACCTGGGCTTCGTCGAGATCGCCCCGGTGCTGTGCGCCGGCGTCACCGTCTACAAGGGCCTGAAAGTCACCGACACCAAGCCGGGCGACTGGGTGGCGATCTCCGGCATCGGCGGCCTGGGCCACATGGCCGTGCAGTACGCGCGGGCGATGGGCCTGAACGTCGCGGCGGTGGACGTGGACGAGGACAAGCTCGCCCTGGCGCGACGGCTGGGCGCGGCGGTCACCGTCGATGCCCGTACCACGGACCCGGCGGCGTTCCTGAAGAAGGAGATCGGCGGCGCCCACGGCGCACTGGTCACCGCGGTGTCGCCCAAGGCGTTCGAGCAGGCGCTGGGCATGGTCCGGCGCGGCGGCACGGTGTCGCTCAACGGCCTGCCGCCCGGCGATTTCCCGCTGGACATCTTCGGCATGGTGCTCAACGGCATCACCGTGCGCGGCTCCATCGTCGGAACCCGCCTGGACCTGCAGGAATCGCTGCAGTTCGCCGCCGACGGCAAGGTCGCCGCGACGGTCGCCACCGATACGCTGGACAACATCAATGCCGTGTTCGCGCGCATGCGCGCCGGCCAGATCGAAGGGCGCGTCGTGTTGGACATGAACGCCTGACCGTCCGCGCATGGCCGCCGTCGCCCGCATCCCCTCCCGCGGGCGCGGCGGTCGTGCCATCGCGGCCTCAGCGCGGCGCCCACTGCCATTGCAGGCCCAGCGTCCAGCCCCGATCCGGGCCGGGTTCGTAATAGCGCTGGTTGCCGTCGTTGACGATGACCGAGCCGATGTAACGCCGGTCCAGCAGGTTGTCCACGCGCGCGAACAGGCGCAGCGGGCCATGCGCGGTCGGCCAGCGCCGGCTGGCTTCAAGGTTCAGCAGCGCGTGGCCCGGCGCACGGGCGTCGCCCAGGTCGGTGGCGGGCGTGGCGCTTGCGGCCACGGTTTCGACCGCCAGCAGCCACGGCCCCGGCTGCCAGCGCCAGCGTGCATGCAGCTGCTGGCGCGGCACGCCCGGCAGGGCGCTGCCGGCCGCCACCGGATTGCGCGGCACGATGCAGGGCGCAGGCAGGCCGGTGCAGGTGAAGTAGCCCTCGCGCACGCTGGCCTGCAGCCGGGTCCAGGCCAGCTGCAGCTGCTGGCTCTCGCCGATGGGCTGCAGCCAGCCCAGCTCCACGCCCTGGCGGCGGGTGGCGCCGATGTTGCGGTAGCTGCTGCGGCCGCCGATGTTGCCGGCCACGGCCAGTTCGTCGTCGGTGTCGGCGCGGAACCACGCCAGCTCCAGCCGCGCGCCGGCCTGGTTGCGCCATTTGGCGCCGAGCTCGACATTGCGGCTGGTGGCCGGGGACAGGTCCAGCGCCAGCCCGGCGCCGCCGTCGGCGCGATAGCCCAGCTCGTTGAAGGTAGGCGTCTCGAAGCCACGCCCGGCCGAGGCATACAGGCGCAGATCCTCGCCGGCGCGGAACACCAGCCCGGCCACCGGCGTGGTGGCCGCGTAGTCGCGGCGGCCGCTGTCGTCGGGATTGCCGGCGACGATGTAATGGTCATCGGAACGGAAGCGCACCCGGCTGTGGCGCGCCCCGGCCAGCAGCGACCAGCGTGGGCCGAGCTGCCACCAGGCCTGCGCGAACTGGTCCACGTTGCCGACCCGGTCGCGCTGGTCGCGGCGCAGCCGGCCTTTGACGCCCAGCGCGTCGCCGACGAAGTTCTCATAGCCGGTGCGATGCTGCCGCTGGCCGTCGGCGTTGGCGCCGACCACCAGTTCCAGCGGCCGGCCCGCCAGGGCGCCGTGCCAGGCCCAGCGCGCATCCACGCCGCCGTAACCGCCGTCCAGGTCGATCACCCCGCCCGAGTGCAGGGGATTGGCCTGTGCCGCAGGCGGAATCGCCAGGAACTGCTCGACCGTGCGCTGTCCGGCATAGGCCATCAGCCGCCAGGTCCGGCGCTCGCGATCCAGCGTGTACACCGCGCCGGCCTGTGCCTGCCGCACCGATTTGCGGGTGTCGTACTGGGTGGCGGCGGCGGTGGCCCGGCGCGGATCGGTGCGCGCCTGTTCGGCGGTCAGGCCCAACGGATCCTGCGCGTGCGGGGCATCGAGCACGTTGAACAGCAGGTCCAGGCGCTGGCCCGGCGCAGGCTCGAACCCGAGCCGCGCGTTGAGCGATCCGCGCCGCGCCGCGCTGTGTTTGCGCCAGCCATCGGTGCGGTAATCGCTGGCGGCGACGTTGTAATGCATGGCTTTGGCCTGGCCCCTGAGCTGCAGGCCCAGGCTGCGGCTGTTGTCGCTGCCGAAAGTCGCGCGCAGCCGCCACGGGTCGCCCGCCTGGCCATCGGCGCTCCACAGCTGCACCACGCCGCCGGACGAGTTGCCGTACAACGCCGAAAACGGCCCGCGCAGCACGTCGATGCGTTCGGCGCCGAGCAGGTTGAAATGCGACAACTGGCCCTGCCCGTCGGGCATCGTCGCCGGCACGCCGTCGACCAGCAGCCGTACGCCGCGCACGCCGAAGGTGGAGCGCGCGCCGAAACCGCGGATCGACAGCTGCGTGTCCTGCGCCAGGTTCTGCCGCTCGCGCGCCAGCAGGCCGGGAACGCCGCCCAGGGCTTCGGACACCAATGCGCCACGGCCAGCGCCGTCCTCGTCCACGCCGACGCTGGTCATCGACGCGGGCAGGTCGAAATCGTCGACCGCATGCACGCGCGCGGCCTGCACCTGCACGGCATCCAGCGTGGCGGGCGCCGTGCCGGCCGATACCGTCGCCGGCAGCGCCACTGCCAGGCCGATCGCCGGAAACAACCGTCTACATCGCTTCATGCCGGCATCATCGCCGATCGCCGGCGAGCGCTGCGTCGCGCCGCGACGGTTCCGCCTGAAACCCTGCGGCCAATGGCGCCCGGCCCTGTTAGGATGGGACGGTTTGACCGCGCTGCGCGGTCGTCCCGAACTTCTCTCCTCCCGCCACCGTGACGAGTACCGCCGTGTCCTTCTTTGCAAACGTGGAACAGGTTCCTGGCGACCCGATCCTGGGTCTGACCGAGGCTTACAACGCCGACCCGCGCCCGACCAAGGTCAACCTTGGCGTCGGCATCTATTACGACGAAGACGGCCGCATCCCGCTGCTGCGCGCCGTGCACCTGATCGAGCAGCAGCTCGCCGCCGAGGCCAAGCCGCGCGGCTACCTGCCGATCGACGGCCTGCCTGCCTACACCCAGGCCACCCAGAAGCTGGTGTTCGGCGAGGGTTCGGAGCTGATCGCCGCCGGCCGCGTCGCCACCTCGCAGACCATCGGCGGCAGCGGCGCGCTGCGCGTGGGCGCGGACCTGCTGCACAAGCTGCTGCCGCACGCCACCGTCGCCATCAGCAACCCGAGCTGGGAAAACCACCGCGCCGTGTTCGGCGCCGCCGGCTTCGACATTGTCGACTACACCTACTTCGACAACGCCAGCCACGGCCTGGATTTCGCCGGCATGGTCGCCGACCTGCAGAAGCTGCAGCCGGGCACCGTGGTGCTGCTGCACGCCTGCTGCCACAACCCGACCGGCGCTGACCTGAGCACGGAGCAGTGGAAGCAGGTCGCCGCGCTGCTGAAGGACCGCCAGCTGTTCCCCTTCATCGACATGGCCTACCAGGGCTTCGACAAGGGCATCGAGCAGGACGGCCAGGCCGTGCGCATCATCGCCGAGGCCGGCATCGACAGCTTCATCGTCGCCAACTCGTACTCCAAGTCGTTCTCGCTGTACGGCGAACGCGTCGGCGCGCTGTCGGTGGTGGGCCCGGACGCGACCTCGACCAAGGCCGTGCAGTCGCAGGTCAAGCGCATCATCCGCACCATCTACTCCAGCCCGTCCACCCATGGCGCCGCGCTGGTCGCCGGCGTGCTGGGCAGCGCCGAGCTGCGCGGCATGTGGGGCGCCGAGCTGACCGAGATGCGCGAGCGCATCCACGCCCTGCGCGCCGGCATGGTGCAGAAGCTGGCCGCCTTGGGCGCGCCGGAATTCGGCTTCATCCAGCAGCAGGCCGGCATGTTCTCCTACTCTGGCCTGAGCAAGGCGCAGGTGGACCGGCTGCGCGACGAGTACGGCATCTACGCCGTCGGTACCGGCCGCATCTGCGTGGCCGCGCTCAGCCAGAAGAACCTGGACTACGTGGCCAAAGCCGTCTACGAAGTCAGCCGCGGCTGATCCGGCGCCCTTGCCATGATCGAAAAAAAGCCCGGCCGAATCCGGGCTTTTTTTCATCCATGGGCACGGCCGGCGCCGGCAGGTTCAGCCCGGTACCAGCCAGGTCGTTGCCGCCGCGCCCACCACCATCGCCGCCAACCCCGCACTGACGGCGGCTCCATAGCGTGGGCCACCGCTGGCGAAGGCCAGTATCGACTTGGCCAGCGAAGCGGATGCCAGCAGGGTAACCACGCCCCAGCGCGCCGTCGCCAGTTCCAGGCCGCCGGAAGCGGCGAGACTGGCGATGCTGGCCGCCGCCGCGTGCAGTTCGCCCAGCGCGGCGATGGTGGCCCCGGCCAATGCCCCCGCCTGGCCGAACAACTGGCGCAACCCTTCGGACACCAGCAGCACAACGGCGATCACCAGCGCGATCATCAACGCATGCCCCAGCCGGAAGGCGTTGGCGGCGGAGGTCGGCGGCAGCGTTTCTTCCTTCACCTGGCGCAGGCCCAGCAGCGAGAACGCCAACAACAGCAGCGACGCGGCCAGCAGCGGCCATGCGCTCGCACGCAACAACGCGGGCGAGGTGGTGCCGATCACCGCCGCGAACAGCAGCAGGGAGGCCAGATTAGCCAGCAAGGCGGCCGACGCCGAGGGCCCCACCAGCGCGGCCGAGACCCTGCTGCCACGGCCGAACCCGGCCACTGCCGCCGTGGACGAGGCGAAACCGGAGAAGAAACCCGCCACCGGCAGGCCCCGACGGGCGCCTACGGCCCGCAGCGCGATGTGGCCGAGCATGCCCACGCCCATCACCAGCACCACGATCCGCCACAGCCTGGCCGGCACCAGCACTCCCCAGGGATCGATCGCGGTCTCCGGCAACAGCGGCAGCACCACCAGCGCGCAGGCGGCCAACAGCAGCGCATCGCGCATCTCCTGGTCGCTGATCACCTCGCGGCTCAACCGCGCCAGCGGCGCCTTGGCCCACAGCAGGATCGCCACCACCACGCCGAGCGCCGCCGCCAGTTCCTGCTCTTCAAGCGCCAGGCCACCCAGCAGCACCGTGACCAGCAGGGCGACCTCGCCGGTCAGGCCCGGATCGTCGCGGGCGGTCACCCGGTAGCTGCTCCACGCCAGCAGGGCGGCCGCCAGCAGCGCCACCAGGAATGCGGCCTGTCCCAGCGCGAGGGCCACGGCCCCCATCAATGCCAGCAATGCGTGTGTACGCACGCCCGCCTGCGCCGATGCGGCGTTTCCATGCTGGCGCTCCCGCACCGCGCCGATCAGCAGGCCGATGCCCAGTGCCGCCGGCAGGCCATGCGTTGCCTGGTCCCAGTCCATGTCCTCTCCCTCCGGGGCGTCCATGGTATGCCGCCTGTAGCCGGCGTCGATGGCATCTACCGGCTTCCCGTACCGACAAACCCTGTCCAGTTCCACCCACAGGCGGGACAGGACCTGGCCTCCCCCGGCCCTCGACTCGTAAATGCAGGGACAACCCGCGACAATAGCGTTCCTTTCCGCTGAAGGTAGCCATCGTCCATGTCCCGCACGTCGTTGACCCGCTTCCTGATCGAAGAACAGCATGCCCGGCGCATCAACGCCGACCTGCGCCAGCTGGTGGCGGTCGTGGCCCGCGCCTGCACCAGCATCTCGATCGCGGTGAGCAAGGGCGCGCTGGGCGGCGTGCTCGGCGACGCAGGCACCGGCAACGTGCAGGGCGAGGCGCAGAAGAAACTGGACGTGATCTCCAACGAGATCCTGCTCGAGGCCAATGCCTGGGGCGGCCACCTGGCCGCCTGCGCGTCGGAGGAGATGGACCACAGCCAGCCGGTGCCGTCCGAATATCCGCACGGCGACTTCCTGCTGCTGTTCGATCCGCTGGACGGCAGCTCCAATATCGACGTGAACGTGTCGGTGGGCACCATCTTCTCGGTGCTGCGCGCACCGGCCGGCGTGGACAAGCCCGGCGACGAGCACTTTCTGCAGCCGGGCGTGCAGCAGGTCGCGGCCGGCTACTGCATCTATGGGCCGAGCACGATGCTGGTGCTCAGCGTCGGCCACGGTACCCACGCCTTCACCCTGGACCGCGAGACCGGCGAGTTCGTGCTGACCCAGCGCGGCATGCAGGTGCCGGCCGACACGAAGGAATTCGCCATCAACATGTCCAACCAGCGCCACTGGGAAGCGCCGATGCAGGGCTACGTGGCCGACCTGCTGGCCGGCCGCGAGGGCGTGCGCGGCAAGGACTTCAACATGCGCTGGATCGCCTCGATGGTGGCCGATGTGCATCGCATCCTCACCCGCGGCGGCATCTTCATCTATCCGTGGGACAGGAAGGATCCGTCCAAGGCCGGCAAGCTGCGGCTGATGTACGAGGCCAACCCGATGTCGATGCTGATCGAACAGGCCGGTGGCGCCGCTACCAACGGCCGCCAGCGCATCCTCGACATCCAGCCCGACCAGCTGCACCAGCGCGTGCCGGTGTTCCTCGGCTCGCGCAACGAGGTAGCCGAAGCCACCCGTTACCACCACGAGCACGACGCGCGGGGCTGAGTCCACGCGGCCTGCGGGCAGAGCGGGGCAATGCCCCGCTGTGGCAGCGTCGGGAAAGCCCCTGCCGGGCGTTGTCCGGCACTACACAGGCCCGCCGGTTCGGGCCACCGTCGGCGTTTTCCCTGAGGCCATGCCGATGCGCGCATCGATCGCCGTACCCCTGCTGCTGGCTTCTGCCTTGGCCTGGGCACGGACGCCGACGCTCGAACAGGCTGACTCCGACTGGAGCCGCCTGCGCCTGCAGGGCGATGCATCGGCGCTGGCCGCGCTGTTGGCCGAGGACTGGCAGCTCCCCCGTTCCGATGGCCGGGTGCAGCACAGAGCCGGCTATCTGCAGGGACAGGAACTGGCCACGCGCACGCGCCGCAACACGCGCATCGACAACGCGGATGTACAGGTACGCCGCTATGGCGATACCGCGGTGATCACCGGCACCCGCGCGCAGGCCGCGACCCGCAACGGCCAGTCCTGGGAAGGGCGCCTGCGCTTCACCTGCGTGTGGGCGCTGCGCGATGGCCACTGGCAGAGGCTGGCCTCGCACTCCTCGCGGTTGTGCGGGCCCCGGCCCTGACGGCGACGACCGCAGGACACCGGTGGCGGATCAGAACAGCTCGCCCTGCGGCGAGGCTTTCTTCGGCGGTACCGGCGGCACGAAGCGGCTGCAGTCCAGCCACGGCCATTGTTCGCGCGAGGCGTTGAAACCCAGGCGCTTGCTGGCCAGCGCGAAGCGGCGCGACAGCAGCTGCGCATAGACGCCTTCGCCGCGCATGCGCTTGCCGAACTGGCTGTCGTAGTCCTTGCCGCCGCGCAGCTGGTTGAGGGTGCTCATCACGTGTTCGGCCCGCTGCGGATGGTGCGCCTGCAGCCATTCGCGGAACAGCGGCGCCACCTCGTAGGGCAGGCGCAGCAGCACGTAGCCGGCACTGCGCGCGCCTGCATCGCGGGCGGCTTCCAGCACTGCTTCCAGTTCGGCATCGTTGATCCACGGGATCACCGGCGCCACCATCACGCCGACCGGAATCCCGGCCTCGTGCAGGCGCCGCATCGCCCGCAGCCGCGCATGCGGCGCGGAGGCACGCGGTTCCAGCTTCGCCGACAGGTGCGGGTCCAGCGAAGTCACCGAGAAATGCACGCTGACCAGGCGCTGCGCGGCCAGCGGCGCCAGCAGGTCGATGTCGCGTTCGACCAGCGCGTTCTTGGTGATCAGCGAGAACGGATGGCGGGTTTCCAGCATCACCTCGATCAGCTGGCGGGTGATGCCCAGTCTGCGTTCGACCGGCTGGTAGGCGTCGGTGTTGATGCCCAGCGCAATGGGTTTGACCACATAGCCGGGCCGGGCCAGCTCCCTGCGCAGCAGTTCGGCGGCATTGGTCTTGGCGAAGATCTTGGTCTCGAAGTCCAGCCCCGGCGACAGGTTCAGGTAGGCGTGGGTGGGCCGCGCGAAACAGTACGAACACCCGTGCTCGCAGCCGCGGTACGGGTTGACCGACTGGTCGAAGCCCACGTCCGGAGACGTGTTGCGGCTGATGATGCTGCGCGCGACTTCGACGCGCACGTCGGTCCGCAGGCGCGGCGTGGCGAATTCCTCGCCATCGTCGGCCAGCCAGCCGTCGTCGACGGTATCGGTGATGGTGGTCTCGAAGCGGCCGGGCAGGTGGCTGGCGGCACCGCGGCCCTTGATCGGAGTCGGCATCGGCCTACGCTAGCGCGGCCGCGTCGCAGATGCAGCGACGCGGCGTTCATGCAGGTGCACCGCCATGGCCGGCCTCGCGCGCCATGCACGGGCCATGGCTAGAATCGCCGCATGCGCGAAGCCCTCCACAGTCTCTGGACCAGCGTGTCCTCCATCCCGCACGCGGCGCAGATCCTGGCGACCGCCTATGTGCTGTACCTGGTGCTGCTGGCCGGCTACATCGTGCTGCAGAAGCGCGAGCCGGTGGCGACGCTGAGCTGGATCCTGTCGCTGGCGGCGCTGCCCTACATCGGCCTGTTCGTGTTCTATGTGCTCGGCCCGCAGAAGATCGTGCGCCAGCGCCTGCGGCGCGGGCGTTCGCGCGAGGGCATGGAGGCCTACAACACGGTCTGCCCGGCCGATGCGCACTGCACCGAGCTGGCGCGCATCGGCCAGGCCACCACCGGCCTGCCGCCCAGCACCGCCACTGCCGTGGACTGGCTGGTCGACGGCGCGGCGACCTATGCGGCGATCCTGGCGGCGGTCGCCGGCGCAACGCGCCACGTGAACCTGGAGTACTACATCTTCGAGCCCGACCATGCCGGCACGGCCCTGCGCGACGCATTGGCCGAGCGGGCGAGGGCAGGGGTGAAGGTGCGCCTGCTGCTGGATGCGGTCGGTTCCTCGGGGGTCAAGCGCAGTTTCCTGCGGCCGCTGCTCGACGCCGGCGCCGAGGTGGTCTGGTTCCATCCGCGCCAGCTGCTCAAGCCGTTCAAGCGCCCGTGGCTGAACCTGCGCACGCACCGCAAGCTGGTGGTCATCGACGGCTCGCTCGCCTTCACCGGCGGCATCAACATCACCGACGAGGAGGACGACAGCCGCAATCCCGACGCTTACCGCGACCTGCACACGCGCCTGACCGGACACGTCGTGCGCAGCCTGCAGCTGGTGTTCCTGGAGGACTGGATCTACGCCAGCGGGCAGCGCATGGCCCACTTCGACCGGGAAGACCTCTTTCCCTCCGATGGCCCGGCACGGGAGGATGGCCGGGTGCAGGCACAGGTACTGGTGTCCGGCCCGGATTCCTCATGGGAGGCGATCCATCGCATGCACGTGGCGGCGATCCATGAAGCCGCCCGTCGCGTCTGGCTGGTAACGCCGTATTTCGTCCCCGGCGAAGCCGCGCGCATGGCGCTGACCTCGGCCGCGCTGGGTGGGCTGGACACGCGCCTGCTGGTGCCGCGTCGCAGCGACTCGCTGTTCGTCACCCTGGCCGGCCGCTCCTACTACGACGAACTGCTGCAGGCCGGGGTCAAGATCTACGAATACGGCCCGCGCATGCTGCATACCAAGGCCTTCATCGCCGACGACGATACCTGCATCGTCGGCAGCGCCAACTTCGACCACCGCAGCTTCCGCCTGAACTTCGAGCTGTCGATGCTCTACCACGACCGGGGACTGACCGCGGAACTGGAAGCGATCCTGGCCCAGGAGTTCGCCTGCGCCACGCCGGTGCGGCCCGACCGCGATCGCCCGTTGTGGCGGCAGCGCCTGCCCGAAGCGTTCGCCCGGCTCGCTTCTCCCCTGCTGTAGCGTCCGGCGCATGGAAGCGTCCCCGGGCGGACCGCTACACTGCTCGCCTCCACGGGAGATCGTCATGTACTGGCTGTTCCTGCTGCTCGCGCTGGGCGCCTTCACCCTTGCCATCACCACCACGCATGCGGGCCTGCTGCTCCTGGCGTTGCTGGCCGCGCTGCTCTTCTTCCTGCTGTGGATCAAGGGGCTGCATGCGGCACGCTTCGGCGGCGCGGCCAGCCAGCCTGCGCGCTCCCTGCACCCGGCCGAGCTGCAGGCCCTTCGCGACCAGCTGCGGCCGGCCGCTTCCCCGTCCCCCTCCGCATCTGAAGACCATCCGCCGTCATGACCCGCCTCAGCGTCAACGTCAACAAGATCGCCGTACTGCGCAACTCCCGTGGCGGCAACGACCCGGACGTGCTGCGCGCGGCAACGGCCTGCCTGGATGCGGGCGCGCACGGCATCACCGTGCATCCCCGCCCCGACCAGCGGCATATCCGCGCCGACGATGTCCATGCGCTTTCCGCGCTCACCCGTGCACGGGACGTCGAGTTCAACATCGAAGGCAACCCCTTCGCACCGCCGCGCGCCGGCTATCCAGGCTTGCTCCCGTTGTGCGAACAGACCCGGCCGGCGCAAGCCACCCTGGTGCCGGATGGCGATGGCCAGCTCACCTCCGACCACGGCTTTGATTTCGCCCGCGATGGCGAGCGCCTGCGTCCCCTGGTCGCCGCGTTGAAAGGCTTCGGCTGCCGGGTCAGTCTGTTCGTCGACGCTGGCAACCCCGACATCACCGCCGCCGCCACGCTCGGCGCGGATCGCATCGAGCTCTATACCGGTCCCTATGCGGAGGCCTTCGCCGCCGGCTCCCCGGACGCCGCCCTGGCGCTGTTCGCGGATGCTGCACGGCGAGCGCAGGCCGCGGGCCTGGGCGTCAATGCCGGCCACGACCTGTCGCAGGCCAACCTGGGCCGCTTCCTGGAGGAAGTGCCGCAGGTGCTGGAAGTCTCCATCGGCCACGCACTGATAGGCGAGGCGCTGTATGGCGGACTCGATGCCACGGTGAAAGCCTATCTGGCGGTGATCGGCCATACGGGCTGAGCTGGGGCATGAAAGCGGCAGGGAACCGCGGGGGTTTCCTGCTGATGGGGCATCTTCCAGCCATGGGCCGGATTCCCCGCTACCGCATGGAATCGATCTTCTTTATTCCGGCTTCCTTGGCCTGGCCCAGGATTCTGGCCATCACCTCGTATCCGGAATCCGGGGCGGCATCGATCCGCAGTGCCGGCGGGTTTGCCGAATCCTTTCTTACTTCCTCTTCCATCTTCCGCCTAAGTTCGTCCAGATCCAGCGGGTTTTCGTTCCAGTAAATCTGGTTGCCGGCATCCACGCGCAGATCGATCGGCGGCGATGGTTGGCGCAGCGGCAGCGAGGGATTGATGACCCGCTGCGGCAGATCCACTGCGACCGGATACCTCATGACAGGCGCAATCAGCAGAAGAGCGATGCACAGCGAGCCGAGCGCTCCTGCCGATACAGCCACCGCCAACACGATCCTGCCTGATTTCGACATGCGGATTTCCCCATGGCTCTGCTGTCCGGAGACAGCCGCGTTTCGCCGCGGTCTTACGGAAAAAGAACGCCCCCGGCAAGCGGGGGCGTTCTCCAGTCGCGTCATGACTTGGGTATTGCGTTACTGCACGAAACCGATCTTCTTCATCTGTGCGTTCTTGGCCTGGGCCAGGATCTTGGCCATGACCTCGTACTCGGAATCCGGATTGGCATCGATGCGAAGTTCCGGCTGGTTGGTCGGATCCTTCTGTACTTCTTCTTCCATCTTCTGCTGCAGCTCGTTCACGTTCACCGGGCTGTTGTTCCAGTAAACCTGATTGCTCGCATCCACCCGCAGATCGATCGGCGGCGGCGGCTCGCGCAGCTGCGGCGGCGGATTGATGACCCGCTGCGGCAGGTCCACGGCGATCGGATACGTCATGATCGGCGCGGTCACGATGAAGATGATCAGCAGCACCAACATCACGTCCACGAGGGGCGTGACGTTGATGTCGGCCATGGGGCCCCTGTTTCCACCACTACTGAATGCCATCGCTTATTGCCCCTTTTCTTTGGTGGCAACGAAGCCGACGTCCAGCATGCCCTGGCCCTGCGCGATCTTGGTCACTTCATTGATCACGCTCATCTTGGTGGTCTTGTCACCACGCAGGTTGAGCGGGGGCTGGGGCGTCTGCTGGGCAGCAGTGGCGAAACGCGACTCCAGGGTCTCCTTCGTCACCAGCTCATCGTTCCAGTAGAGCGAACCGTCTTCCTTGACAGCAACCGTGATCGGATTCGGACGTTTTTCAGCGTCGTCCGGATTGATGTTCAGGTTGGCCTCGGGCAGCTCTACCTTGACCTTGTGGGACATCAGGGGAGCCGTGATGATGAAGATGATCAGCAGCACCAGCATCACGTCCACGAGGGGCGTGACGTTGATGTCGGCCATGGGGCCGCTGCTGTTACCACTACTGAAAGCCATAACGGGCTCCGTCTATATCGTTGCGAGGACTGCTCTGCCGACGGCTCAGCGGACGCGCGAGCCGGTGGCGAAGAAGTCGTGCAGATCGTGCGCGAAGGTGTCGAACTTGCTGACGGTGGCGCTGTTGATCTTGCTGAAGAAGTTGAAGGCGAACACGGCCGGGATCGCGACGAACAGACCGATGGCGGTCATGATCAGCGCTTCACCCACCGGGCCGGCAACGGCGTCGATCGAGGCCGAACCGGTGGCACCGATCTTGATCAGCGCGCCGTAGATGCCCCACACGGTACCCAGCAGACCCACGAACGGAGCGGTCGCGCCGACGGTGGCCAGCAGGATCATGCCGCCCTGCAGCCTGTTGGATTCGCGGGTGACGGCCTGACGCAGGGCGCGGTCGACGAACTCCGAACGGCTCAGGGTCTCGGCGGCACCAGCCTGCTGGTGGTGGGCAGCGGCCTGGGCAGCGTCCAGTGCGATCTTCGAGAAAGGCTCGGAAGCCGGCTGCTCTTCCATGGCGCGGATGGCGTCCTGGGCATTGGCGGCATCCCAGAACATGCCCGGCACGCGGTCGGAAGCCGACTTCAGGCGGGCGGTGCGGAAGATGTTGATGACGGTCCAGTACCACGACATCGCCGACATCACGACCAGGGTCAGCAGCACGACCCAGGAAACCGCGAAGTCACCCGGCTTGGAGGTCATTTCGTGAATCAGATGCTCGAAGCCCATCTGCGAGAGCGCGTTGTTTGCGTTGCCCCCGGCAGCAGCGGCGATGAAGATTTCCTGCAGCATGACGCTTACCTTTGTTGTGTGTGGTGTTAAAGGGTGTAGCTAAAGTCGAACGGTTCCCTGGTGGCGGCCCTGCGGCCGCCGGGGATCAGCTCAGCGCAAAGTTGACCGGGACGCGGACGCGACCAGCCGCCTTCTGTCCATTGACGACGGAAGCATTGAACTTCCACTTGCGTGCAGCATCCATGGCGGCACGGTCGAGGTCGCGGTTACGGCTGGACTTCTCGACGGAGACATTGGTGACGTTGCCGCTGGCGTCGACATCAATGATCAGGATGACCTCGCCCTGGATACCGGCGCGGAAAGCGGCCGGCGGATAACGCGGCGGGTTCATGTTCTTGGACGAGATGTCCACGCTGGCCTGGATGTCGGTGACAGCGGCCGGCGGGGATGGCGGCGTCGGCGGCGTCACCACGTCGTTCGGGCGCGGTTCCGGCACGTCGACCACCGGTGCTTCCGGCGGCGGCGGCAGCGGCGAAGCCTTCGGCGGCG
>NZ_LDJG01000028.1 GCF_001431425.1 Stenotrophomonas nitritireducens | reverse complement strand
CGTCGATGCGCGCGCGCTGCGCCGCGGGCACGCCGGCGACGATCACGTTCTGGTTGGCGGTCATGCGGAACTCGCCCTGGTGCACCCTGGCGATCTCGCGCATGCCGGTCAGCAGCGGGCGCCCCGGGGTGTCGGCGATGCGGCCGCACGGCAGGGACAGGGTGAGATGCCACAGGCCGTCCTCGCCCTCGACCCAGCCGAAGCGGTCGCCGTTGTGCTCGAACAGGAACGGCCGCGCCGGCTGCAGCCGGAAGCCGGCGCGCTCCTCCATCATCGCCACGATCCTGTCCGAACCGTGGTCGTCGATGGTGTACTTGAAACGCGCGTGCTTGCGTTCCTCGCGGTCGCCCAGGTCGCGCTGCACGGTGATGGCCGCCTCGGCGATGGCGAACACCTGCTCCGGCGCGACGAAGCCGATCACATTGCCCACGCGCGGGTAGTGCGCGGCGATGCCGTGGCTGGCGCCCATGCCGCCGCCGATGGCCACGTTGAAGCCTGCGAGCTCGCCGGCGTCGTCGACGATGGCGATCAGGCCCAGGTCGTTGGCGAACACGTCCACGTCGTTGTACGGCGGCACCGCCACGGCGATCTTGAACTTGCGCGGCAGGTAGGCGTCGCCGTAGACCGGCTCGTGCTCGGCGCCGCTCCCGGCCACCTTCTCCTCGTCCAGCCAGATCTCGTAGTAGGCGCGGGTGGCCGGCTTGAAGCGCAGCGACAGCTGCTGCGCCCAGTCGTGCACCTGCGCGTGCAGGGCCGACTGCAGCGGGTTGCTGGCGCCAAGCACGTTGCGGTTGACGTCGCCGCAGGCCGAGACGGTATCCATCGCGGCGGAATTTATCGCCTGCATCGTCGCCTTCAGTTCGCGCTTGATCACGCCGTGGAACTGGAAGGTCTGGCGCGTGGTCACGCGCAGCGAATGGTTGGCGTAAGTGGTGGCGATCCCGTCGAGCTTGAGCCACTGCTGCGGGGTGAACACGCCGCCCGGCGCGCGGATGCGGATCATGAACTGGTGCGCGGGTTCCAGCTTCTGCCGGCGGCGCTCGTCGCGCAGGTCGCGGTCGTCCTGCTGGTAGCTGCCGTGGAACTTGATGGTGCGCTGGTCCTCGAAGTTCAGCGAGCCGGTGGTGGCATCGCCCAGGCCCTCGACGATGGTGCCGCGCAGGCGCCGGCTTTCGAGTTTGATCTTTTCTACGGAAGGATGGGACATGGCGGGGAGTGTCTGCGCTGTATGCAGGAGCGAGGTGCGTCGCTCCTGCGGAGGATTCGGAAGGGGTCAGTAGACGTCGCGGGCGTAGCGGCCATCGCGTTGCAGGCCGGACAGGTAGCCGGCGGCGGCCTCGGCGTCGCCGCCGTTGTGTGCGGCGACGATGTCCAGCAGCGCGGCATGCACGTCCTTGCCCATGCCGATCGC
Organism: Stenotrophomonas nitritireducens; assembly: GCF_001431425.1. Classification (GTDB taxonomy): domain Bacteria; phylum Pseudomonadota; class Gammaproteobacteria; order Xanthomonadales; family Xanthomonadaceae; genus Stenotrophomonas; species Stenotrophomonas nitritireducens. The sequence continues at coordinate 91,064 of NZ_LDJG01000028.1, read as the reverse complement.
GCCGCACACGTACAGGTGTGCGCCGCCCTGCAGCCAGTCGTACAGGTCGCGGCCCTGTTCGCGCAGGCGCTGCTGCACGTAGATCTTTTCGGCCTGGTCGCGGGAGAAGGCCAGGTCGAGGCGATGCAGTTCCTTGCGCTGCAGGGCGTCCTGCCACTCGACCTGGTAGAGGAAGTCGCGGTTGAAATGGCGGGCGCCGAAGAACAGCCAGTTGCGTCCGGCGGCGCCGGTCTCGGCACGCTCCTGCACGAAGCCGCGGAACGGCGCCACGCCGGTGCCGGGGCCGATCATGATGATGTCGCGGCTGGCATCGACCGGCACGCGGAAGCGTTCGTTTGGCTCGACGAACACCGGCACCTGCGCGCCTTCCTCCAGCGCCGCCAGGAAGGCGCTGGCGGCACCGACATGGTCGCGGCCATGCGCGTCGTAGGCCAGTTCGTCCACGGTCAGGTGGACCTCGTCGCCGACCCGCTTGCGGCTGGAGGCGATCGAGTACAGGCGGTGTGCGGCCGGGCGCAGCGTGGCGACCAGCGCGCTGGCGTCCCAGTCCGCCGGCCAGCGGTGCAGCACGTCGACCAGTTGATGGTCGGCGAATACGGCGGCCAGTTCGCCGGCGCGCGCCGGTTCCAGCAGGCCCGCCAGATCGGCGTTGCCGCTGCGCTCGGCCACGGTTGCCAGCAGCGGGCGCGAGAGGCGGGTCAGTTCGCGCTGTTCGCCCAGCCACTGCGCCAGCGGGCGGGTGTGGCCGTCGTGGCTGACGCCGGTGTCGCCGTCCAGGCCGGTGGCCGCGAGGACGGCGTCGACCAGTTGCGGCGGGTTGCGATGGACGATGCCCAGCGCGTCGCCCGGCTCATAGTGCAGGCCGCTGCCTTCCAGCGAAAGTTCTACGTGATGCACGTGCTTGTCGCTGCGCCCGTAGTGGCCATAGGCCGGGCCCTTGAAGTCGCGGCCGCTGACCCGCTGCCGCGCCAGCAGTTCGGCATGGAACGGATGCTGCGCGCTGTGCGCCGCGCTCTGTCCCTGGCGCAGCGGGGTGACGTTGTTGACGGCCGGCGCGGCGCTTTCGCCGAGCGTCCGGCGCGCATCGGCCAGCGCGCGGGTGCGCCACGGCGCCGCCACGCTCTCGATGTCCAGGTCGGCCTCGCCTGCCGGCTGCAGGCGATGCGCGCCGAGTTCGGCCAGGCGCGCGTCCAGCCTGCGGCCGATGCCGCAGAAATCGGCGTAGCTGGAATCGCCCAGGCCGAGCACGGCGTACCTGAGTTCGGGCAGTTTGGGTGCGCGCTTGCCGGCGATGAACTCGACCAGGCCGATGGCGTCGTCCGGCGGGTCGCCTTCGCCCTGGGTGCTGATGACGATGTAGAGCAGGCGCTCGCCGGCCAGCTCCCGGGTGGGGTACGCGTCGGCGCGGACCAGGCGTACCGCCAGCCCGGCCGCTTCGGCCTCGCCGGCCAGCTGTTCGGCGGCGCGGCGCGCGTTGCCGGTCTGGCTGCCGTAGACGATGGTCAGCCGGCCCGAGGCCTGCGCGGCCGGCTGGCCGCCGGCGATCACCGCCAGCGACGGCGGCGGATGGCCCTGGGCCAGGCCGGCGGCGAAGCCGGACAGCCACCACAGGCTGTTGCCGTCCAGTCCGTCCACCAGACGCGTCAGCAGGACCCTGCGGTCGTCGGGCAGGGGGCTGGGAGGCACGGTGGCAGCGGCGGCGGTCATGTCCTGTCCGGTCTGGGATGGGGTGACCGATGCTAGGGAGGCGCCCTGCGCGGGGGAAAGGATGGGCGGTTATCGGTTCATGCCCTGCGTTTATTTCTGCGCGGGGCGGGCGGGCCGCACACTCGCTGCCCTGCCGGGGACTCCACCGGCCCGCGCTGTTACCCTTCTCCCGTTCCTATACGTGCAGCTCCTGAATCCTCCGCAATGACCGTTACCGCCCCCCTGTCGCACCTCGACCGGCTGGAAGCCGAAAGCATCCACATCCTGCGCGAGGTCGCGGCCGGCTTCTCCAACCCGGTGCTGCTGTATTCGGTCGGCAAGGACAGCTCGGTGCTGCTGCACCTGCTGCTCAAGGCGTTCGCGCCCGGGGTGCCGCCGATCCCGCTGCTGCACGTGGACACGCGCTGGAAGTTCCGCGAGATGATCGCCTTCCGCGACCGCCGCGTCGCCGAGACCGGCGTGGACCTGCGCGTGCACATCAATCCCGACGGCATCGCCCAGGACATCGGCCCGGTGAGCCACGGCGCATCCGTGCACACCGACGTGATGAAGACCCAGGGCCTGAAGCAGGCGCTGGACAAGTGGAAGTTCGATGCGGCCATCGGCGGCGCGCGCCGCGACGAGGAGAAGTCGCGGGCCAAGGAACGCGTGTTCTCGTTCCGCAACGACCGCCACCGCTGGGATCCCAAGAACCAGCGCCCGGAGCTGTGGAACCTGTACAACGCCCGCATCCATGCCGGCGAGAGCGTGCGCGCGTTCCCGCTGTCCAACTGGACCGAACTGGACATCTGGCTCTACATCTACCGCGAGAAGATCCCGGTGGTGCCGCTGTACTTTGCCGCCGAGCGGCCGGTCGTGGAGCGCGACGGCAGCCTGATCATGGTCGACGACGAGCGCCTGCCGCTGCATCCGGGCGAAGTGCCGCAGCTGCGCAGGGTGCGTTTCCGCACGCTGGGCTGCTACCCGCTGACCGGCGCCATCGAGTCCGAGGCCGACACGCTGGAGAAGATCATCGCCGAGATGCTGGTGTCCACCAGTTCCGAGCGGCAGGGCCGGCTGATCGACCACGACCAGTCCGCCTCGATGGAGAAGAAGAAGCTGGAGGGCTATTTCTGATGAACGCGGTCGCCACTTCTTCCGATATCTCGGCCTACCTGCAGCAGCACGAGTCCAAGCCGCTGCTGCGCTTCATCACCTGCGGCAGCGTCGACGACGGCAAGAGCACCCTGATCGGGCGCCTGCTGTACGAGAGCAAGCGCCTGTTCGACGACCAGCTGGCCGCGCTGGAGGCCGACAGCCGCCGCCACGGCACCCAGGGCGAGCGCATCGACTACGCGCTGCTGCTGGACGGCCTGGCCGCCGAGCGCGAGCAGGGCATCACCATCGACGTGGCCTACCGCTACTTCGATACGGACCGCCGCAAATACATCGTCGCCGACTGCCCGGGCCATGAGCAGTACACCCGCAACATGGCCACCGGCGCCTCCACCGCCGACCTGGCGGTGGTGCTGGTGGACGCGCGCAAGGGCCTGCTGCAGCAGACCCGCCGCCACAGCTACATCATCTCGCTGCTCGGCATCGGCCAGGTGGTGCTGGCGGTCAACAAGATGGACCTGGTCGATTACGACCAGGCCGTGTTCGAGCGTATTGCCGGCGAGTACCGCACGCTGGCCGCGCAGCTGGGCATCGCCAACGTGCAGGCCATCCCGCTGTCGGCGCTGGAAGGGCAGAACCTGTCCGCGCGCTCGGCGCTGATGCCGTGGTACGCCGGCCCCAGCCTGCTCGAGCACCTGGACACGGTGGCGATCAGCGGCCACGACGCCGACAGCGGCCTGCGCCTGCCGGTGCAGTGGGTCAACCGGCCCAACCAGGATTTCCGCGGTTTCGCCGGCACCATCGCCGCTGGCCGCGTGTCCGCCGGCGACGCGGTGGTGGTGCTGCCCTCGGCACGCCGTTCCACGGTGCGCGAGGTGCTGGGCCCGGACGGTCCGCTGGATGCCGCTGCCGCCGGGCAGGCGGTGACCCTGACCCTGGCCGACGAGATCGACGTCAGCCGCGGCGACGTCATCGCCGCCGCCGGCGACCCGCCGGAAGTGGCCGACCAGTTCGCCGCGCACGTGCTGTGGATGGACGATGCCGCGCTGCTGCCCGGCCGCCCGTACTGGCTGCAGATCGGCAGCCGCACCGTGGCCGCCAGCATCAGCGAGATCAAGCACCGCATCGACGTGAACACGCAGGACAAGCTGGCGGCCAAACGGCTGGAGCTGAACGAGGTCGGCTACTGCAACCTGTCGCTGGACGAGCCGATCGCCTTCGAGCCCTATGCCCGCAATCGCGCGCTGGGCGGCTTCATCCTGATCGACCGCCAGAGCAACGCCACCGTCGCCGCCGGCACCCTGGATTTCGCCCTGCGCCGCGCCGGCAACGTGCACTGGCAGCACCTGGACGTGGACAAGGCCGCGCGCGCGCGGATCAAGGGGCAGACGCCCAAGGTGCTGTGGTTCACCGGCCTGTCCGGCGCCGGCAAGTCCACGATCGCCAACCAGGTGGAAAAGCGCCTGCATGCGCGCGGCTGCCACACCTTCCTGCTCGACGGCGACAACGTCCGCCACGGCCTGAACCGCGACCTGGGCTTCACCGACGAGGACCGGGTGGAGAACATCCGCCGCGTGGCCGAGGTGGCGAAACTCATGGTCGATGCCGGCCTGGTCGTGCTGGTCAGCTTCATCTCGCCATTCCGCGCCGAGCGGCAGATGGCCCGCGAGCGCTTCGCCGAGGGCGAGTTCGTCGAGATCTTCGTCGACGTGCCGCTGGAGGTCGCCGAGTCGCGCGACGTGAAGGGCCTGTACCGCAAGGCGCGGGCCGGGCAGATCCCCAACTTCACCGGCATCGACTCGCCCTACGAGCGGCCGGAAGCGCCGGAGCTGCACCTGTATGCCGACGGCGAGGCGCTGGATGCGATGGCCGACCAGGTGGTGCGGCTGGCGCTGCGCTGAGGTATCGCGCCTAGCCCTGTCCGGGGCTGCGCCGCGCTGCCTGCGTGGCAGGGTGCGCGGTCAGATGGGTGCCCGCGCCGTTGGCGCGGGCCGCGGAGTAGCGGGGGCGGGCGGACAACGCTGCGCGGTCCGGCTCCACGGGGCTCCGCCCTGGCCCACATCCGCCCTGCGCGGCAGCTTCCCGGCAGGGAGAACGGAATCGGGCAGCGCCGGCTGGCTTGTTCCGCCGCCCGCCGGCCCGGCGCAGCCTTCGCCATAACGCCCGGCAATGGCAGCTTGCGGTTTGTTTGCACTGCAGCCCCACCCAATGGCACATCCGGACTGTCATCCGCGCCGGCTAGACTGCCCGATCGTGTATCTGACGGGATTGCGTATGTTGGGGCGTTTTGCCGCCACCGTAGCCGGTGGCTCTGTCTTGGCGCTGGCACTGGCCGCCTGTGGGCGCGGGGCCGGCGACGCTCCGCGCGCGCAGGGTGGCGCCGTGCCGGTCACCACCCAGGTGGTCGCGCATTCGACCTGGAACGACACCCTGCAGGCGATCGGCACCGCCAAGGCGCGGGAGTCGGTGACCGTCACCGCCAAGGTCAGCGAGATCATCGACGCGGTGCATTTCCGCAGCGGCCAGGAAGTGGCCGCCGGCACGCCGCTGGTGACCCTGCGCATCGACGCCCAGCAGGCCGCGCTGGCCCAGGCCCAGGCCACCTTCGACGAGGCCGACCGGCTTTACCGGCGGCAGAGCGAACTGGCCACCCAGCAGCTGGTCGCCAGCTCCACCCTGGATACGCAGAAGTCGATCCGCGATGCTGCCGAAGCGCGGGTGCGGCAGATGCGCGCGGACGTGTCCGACCGCCAGGTGCGGGCGCCGTTCGCCGGCGTGCTCGGCATCCGCCAGGTCAGCCCCGGCTCGCTGGTCACCCCGACCACGGTCATCGCCACGCTGGACGACATCTCGCGCATGCATGTCGATTTCCAGGTGCCGGAAGCCGAGCTGGCCTCGCTCAAGCCCGGCGACAAGGTCAGCGGCAGCAGCATCGCCTACCCGGGGCGCGGCTTCGACGGCGAGGTCAGCACGGTCGATGCGCGGGTGGATCCGGGCAGCCGCGCGGTCACCGTGCGCGCCGATTTCCCCAATCCCGACCATGCCCTGCGCCCGGGCATGCTGCTGGACGTGCGCGTGTTCCGCCCCGAGCGGCAGGCGCTGGTGATCCCTGAGATCGCGGTGGTGCAGGTCGGCCGCGATTCCTATGTGTTCCGGGTCAAGGACGACGCCACCGTCGAGCGCGTCGACGTCAAGACCGGCACCCGCCGCTCCGGCGTGGTCGAGATCGTGCAGGGGCTGGAGGCCGGGCAGCGCATCGTCGTGGACGGCACCGGCAAGCTGCGCCCGGGCCTGCGCATCGAAGATGCCAAGGCCGCGCCGGCTGCCGAGGCCGCGCCGGCCGCCGAGGCCGCGGCCGGATGAAGCTGTCGGACCTCTCCATCAAGCGGCCGGTGCTGGCCGTGGTGATGAGCCTGCTGCTGGTGGTGCTCGGGCTGATGTCCTTCAACCGCCTGACCCTGCGCGAACTGCCGGCGATCGACCCGCCCATCGTTTCGGTCTCGGTCGATTACACCGGCGCCTCGGCGGCGGTGATCGAGAGCCGCATCACCCAGGTGCTGGAAGACGCGCTGGCCGGCATCGAGGGCATCGACACCATCAATGCGCGCAGCACCAACGGCCGCGCCTCGGTGAGCATCGAGTTCACCGCCAACCGCGACATCGAGGCCGCCGCCAACGACGTGCGCGACGCGGTCAGCCGCGTCGCCGACCGCATGCCCGAGGAGGCGCGCCCGCCGGAAGTGGCCAAGGTCGAGAGCGACGCCGATCCGATCATCTGGTTCAACATGAGCTCCTCGGCGATGGACACGCTGGAGCTCAGCGACTACGCCGAACGCTACGTGGTCGACCGCTTCTCCAGCATCGACGGCGTCGCGCGGGTGATGATCGGCGGCCGCCAGCGCTACGCCATGCGCATCTGGCTGGACCGCGACCAGCTGGCCGCGCGCGGGCTGACCGTGGGCGAGGTGGAAACCGCGCTGCGCAACGAGAACGTGGAGCTGCCGGCCGGACGCATCGAATCGGCCGACCGCGACTTCACCCTGCGCGTGGAGCGCAGCTACGTGGCGCCGGCCGACTTCGCCAGCATCCCGCTGGGCAAGGGCAACGACGGCTACGTGGTACGGCTGGGCGACGTGGCCAAGGTGGAGCTGGCCTCGGCCGAGCGCCGCGCCTATTACCGCAGCAACGGCGAGCCCGGCATCGGCATGGGCATCGTCAAGACCTCCACCGCCAACGCGCTGGACGTGGCCCGGGCCACCCGCGCCGAGGCCGAGCGCATCGCCAAAACGCTGCCGGCCGGCACCCATATCTTCGTCGCCTTCGACAACACCACCTTCATCGAGGCGGCGGTGGAGCGCGTCTACGCCACCCTGGTGGAGGCGATGCTGCTGGTGCTGGTGGTGATCTGGCTGTTCCTGGGCAGCCTGCGCGCGGCGCTGATCCCGGCGGTGACGGTACCGGTGTGCCTGGTGGCGGCGTTCATCGCGCTGTTCGCCTTCGGCTTCTCGATCAACCTGTTCACCCTGCTGGCGCTGGTGCTGTGCATCGGCCTGGTGGTGGACGACGCCATCGTGGTGGTGGAGAACGTGCAGCGCCGCATCGACCTGGGCGAACCGCCGCTGGTGGCCGCGCGGCGCGGCACCGCGCAGGTGGCGTTCGCGGTGATCGCCACCACCGCGGTGCTGGTGGCGGTGTTCCTGCCGGTCGGTTTCCTCGAAGGCAATACCGGCCGGTTGTTCCGCGAGCTGGCGGTGGCGCTGGCCGCGGCGGTGGCGCTGTCGGCCTTCGTCGCACTGACCCTGACGCCGATGATGGCCTCCAAGCTGCTCAAGCCGCACAGCGAGCAGAAGACCAACCGCATCAATGGCTTCATCAATCGCCAGCTGGCGCGCGTGGCGGCGGCTTACGGCCGCGTGCTGGACCGTCATGTGCAGCGCAGCTGGATGTTCGGCCTGGTGATGCTGGCCGCGCTGGGCGCGAGCTGGGGCCTGTTCCGGATGCTGCCCTCGGAACTTGCGCCGGCCGAGGACCGCGGCTCGTTCCAGATCATGATCGACGGCCCGGAAGGCGCCGGCTTCGACTACACCGTCGGCCAGGTGCAGCAGGTCGAGCGCATCGTCGGCCGCTTCGTCGGCCCGAAGGAGCCCATCGTGCGCGCCAACCCGCGCGTGCCCGGCGGCTGGGGCAATAACGAGGAAATGCACACCGGCCGCATCAGCGTGTTCCTGCAGCCGTGGCGCGAGCGCCGCGAGGCCACCACCGATGTCGCCAACGCGCTGCAGAAGGAGCTCAACGGCCTGAGCGGCGTGCGCGTGCGCACCCAGGTCGGCGGCGGCCTGGTGCGCAGCTTCGGGCAGCCGTTCCAGGTGGTGCTGGGCGGACCGGAATACGCGGAGATCGCGCAGTGGCGCGACCGCCTGCTGGCGCGCATGGCCGATTATCCGGGCCTGGTTGGCGCCGATTCGGACTACAAGGAAACCCGCCCGCAGATGCGGGTGAACATCGATCGCCAGCGCGCCGCCGACCTGGGCGTGAGCGTGACCGACATCGGCCGCGCGCTGGAAACGATGATGGGCTCGCGCCGCGTCACCACCTTCGTCGACAACGGCGAGGAATACGACGTGCTGGTGCAGGCCGGGCGCGAGGGCCGCACCTCGCCGGCCGACCTGGCGGCGATCCAGGTGCGCGCGCGCTCGGGCGAACTGGTGCCGCTGTCCAACCTGGTCAGCCTCAGCGAAGTGGCCGAGGCCGGCACCCTGAACCGCTTCAACCGGCTGCGCTCGATCACCATCAGCGCCAGCGTCGCGCCCGGCCACACGCTGGGCGAGACCATCGCCTGGGTGCAGCAGGTCGCGCGCGAGGAGCTGCCCGAGTACGCGCAGATCGACTGGAAGGGCGAGTCGCGCGAGTACCAGAGCGCCGGCAGCGCGGTGCTGCTGACCTTCGCCATGGCCCTGCTGGTGGTCTACCTGGTGCTGGCCGCGCAGTTCGAGAGCTTCATCCACCCGCTGGTGATCATGCTCACGGTGCCGCTGGGCGTGCTCGGCGCCTTCGTCGGCCTCTACCTCAGCGGCGGCACGCTCAATCTGTTCAGCCAGATCGGCATCGTCATGCTGGTCGGTCTGGCGGCCAAGAACGGCATCCTGATCGTGGAGTTCGCCAACCAGCTGCGCGACGAGGGCCGCAACGTGCACCAGGCCATCGTCGAGGCCTCGACGGTGCGTCTGCGCCCGATCCTGATGACCTCCATCGCCACCGTGGTCGGCGCGGTGCCGCTGGTGCTGGCCGGCGGCCCGGGTTCGGCCAGCCGCGGTACCATCGGCGTCGTGGTGATCTTCGGCGTCGCCGTCTCCACCTTCCTGTCGCTGTTCGTGGTGCCGGCGTTCTACGCGCTGCTGGCACCGTATACGCAGTCGCCGGAAACGGTGGCCAACGAACTGGCCAGGCAGGAGAGCCAGACGCCGTCGGTGGGTGGGCATGCGTGAACCGCCGGCCGCCGCGGGCGTGCAACTGCGGCGGTGGCGGCCGGAAGACCTGGCGCCGCTGCTGCGGCATGCCGACGATGCGGACGTCTCGCGCGGGCTGAGCACGCGCTTCCCGCATCCCTACACCCGCGCCGACGGCGAGGCGTTCCTGTCCGGGCAGGTGGTGGATCTGTCCGCGCCGGTGTTCGCCTTGGAGATCGACGGTGAGGCCTGCGGCGGCATCGGCGTGCAGCCCGGCAGCGGCGAGCGCCGCCACGGCGCGACGCTCGGCTATTGGCTGGGCCGGCGCCACTGGGGGCAGGGGATCATGACCCGGGTCGTGGCCGCCTTCGCGCCCTGGGTGATGGACGAACTGGGCCTGTACCGGCTGGCGGCGCAGGTCATGACCGGCAATCCCGCCTCGGCGCGGGTGCTGCTCAGCAACGGCTTCACCGAGGAGGGCCTGGAACGCCAGGCCGTGCTCAAGGACGGCATGCTGCACGACCTGCGCTGCTTCTCCCGCCTGCGGGCGTGGCCCCGGCCCACAACCGGCGGCTATACCCCCTGACGTCCTGGTTATCTCCTGCCTGGAAGGCAGGGGTCGCGACATCTGCCTATCGCTGCGGAATCATGGAAGAATCGGCAGCTTGCCTGCTTTCCCTTCAGCTACCCGGGAGCCCGCGTGGAATCCATCGTCGAATTCGTAAATGGCATCATCTGGAGCAATGCGCTGATCTTCATGTGCCTGGGCGCTGGCCTGTGGTTCACCCTGCGCACCCGCTTCATGCAGATCCGTGGTTTCGCGGAGATGTGCCGCCTCACCGTGCGCGGGCAGAAATCCGACGCGGGCGTGTCCTCGTTCCAGGCGCTGGCCATGTCGATGGCCGGGCGCATGGGCATCGGCAACATCGCCGGCGTCGCCACCGCCATCGCCTACGGCGGTCCGGGCGCGATCTTCTGGATGTGGGTGATGGGCTTCCTCGGCGCTTCCACCTCCTATGTGGAATCGACGCTGGCGCAGATCTACAAGACCAAGGATGCCGAAGGCCGCTACCGCGGCGGCCCGGCCTACTACATCGAAAAGGCGATGGGCCTGAAGTGGTATGCGGCGACCTTCGCCGTGGCCACGGTCATCGCCGCCGGTTTCCTGCTGCCGGGCGTGCAGGCCAACGCCATCGCCGACAGCGCGGTCAACGTGCTGTGCACCGGTGCCGACGCCTGCGCAACGGTGGGTGGGGCGGCCAGCATGAAGCTGTGGATCGGCCTGGCCGTGGCGGTGCTGCTGGGCGTGATCATCTTCGGCGGCGTCAAGCGCATCGCCAGCTTCGCCGAAGTGATCGTGCCGTTCATGGCGCTGGGCTTCATCCTGATGGCGATCGTGGTGATGATGCTCAACGCCAGCAAGGTGCCGACGATGTTCGCCGACATCTTCTCCAGCGCGTTCGGCGCGCATGCGGCGTTCGGCGGCATCATCGGCCAAGCCATCGCCTGGGGCGTCAAGCGCGGCATCTACGCCAACGAGGCCGGCCAGGGCACCGGCCCGCACGCCGCCGCCGCGGCCGAGGTCTCGCACCCGGCCAAGCAGGGTTACGTGCAGGCTTTCGCCATCTACTTCGACACCATGCTGGTGTGCACCTCCACCGCGTTCCTGGTGCTGTCCACCGGCATGTACAACGTGTTCCGTGAAGTGGCCGAAGGCGGGGTCACCCGGCTGGAAGCCATCGTCACCGGCGTACCCGGCGTGCAGCCCTCCGAAGGCGCGCTGTTCACCCAAGCCGCGGTGGAATCGGTGCTGCCGGGCTGGGGCGCGGGCTTCGTGGCGCTGGCGTTGTTCTTCTTCGCCTTCACCACGATCATGGCCTACTACTACATGGCCGAGACCAACCTGACCTACCTGGCCGGCAGCAACCGCACGCATCCGGCGGCGACGCTGCTGCTGCGCCTGGGCATCATGGGCATGGTGGTGTTCGGCGCCTTCCACAACGCCAAGATGGCGTGGGCACTGGGCGACATCGGCGTCGGCCTGATGGCCTGGCTCAACGTGGTGGCGATCCTGATCCTGCAGAAGCCGGCGATGCTGGCGCTGACCGACTACGAGCGGCAGAAGAAGCAGGGCCTGGACCCGGTCTTCAATCCCGATGCCCTGGGCATCAAGAACGCCGATTTCTGGCGCGGCAACAAGTAAGCGAGCGCGAGCGCAGTGAACAGCCCCTGGAACAACCGCCGTCCTTCCGCACGTCCCCCGCGTGCCAAGCCGCTGGCACCCGCCGGCGGGCGCGGCGAGGGTGATGGCCCCATCCGCGGCAACGACGAACTGCGCCTGTACGGCGTCAATGCGGTGCTGGCGATGCATGCGCGCCGTCCGCAGGCGTTGCGCAAGCTATACCTGGCCGAGGCGCTGATCCCGCGTTTGCAGCCGCTGCTGAAGTGGTGCGTGGCCAACCGTGTGGGCTATCGGGTGGTGGGCGAGGGCGACCTCAACAAGCTCGCCGCCACCACCCACCACGAAGGCGTGGTGGCCGACGTGCTGCGCGACGAACCGCAGCCGCTGGCCGCCTGGCTGGCGGCGCTCGGCGACGGGCCGGCGCTGGCGCTGTGGCTGGACGGCGTGGGCAACCCGCACAACTTCGGCGCGATCCTGCGTTCGGCCGCGCACTTCGGCGCGGCCGGCATCCTGCTGCCGGCCGATTCGACGCTGAGCCTGTCCGGCGCCGCCGCGCGCGTGGCCGAGGGCGGCGCCGAAGCGGTGCCGCTGGTGCGCCTGCCGGCGCTGCCGCAGGCGCTGTCGCAGCTGCGCGACGCCGGCTTCGCGCTGGCGGCGACGCTGGTGGACGGCGGCCAGGACCTGTTCACCGCTACGCTGCCATCGCGCATGGTCTATGTGATGGGCGCCGAGGGCGAGGGCATGGACCGCGGCTTCGCGCAGAACTGCGACCTGCGCCTGTCCATTCCCGGCACCGGCGCGGTGGAGAGCCTGAACGTGGCTGCCGCCACCGCGGTGTTCCTGTCCATCGCCGCCAATCGCGGCACTGCCGGGTGAGCATTCGCGGACTGCACGACCTGCGGCAGTGGCAGTCTGCGATGGATGATTGGCTGGCCGAGGAACGGGCGTCGGTATTGCAGCAGCCTTTGCGCGGCCGTTGTCCGCTTTGCCGGGAAATGACGGATTTCCTTGGCGATCCCAACGGCGAAATACGCGAGCGGCTGCATTGTGGCGTCTGTGGCGCCAATACACGCCAGCGTGCCGTGGTCCAGGTGCTGCTTGAAGCATTGAGCGATGCTGGGACGGCGCGCGTATATGCGACGGAACAGGTCAGCTTTTTCTATCGCATGCTGCGTACGCACGTTGGAAAACTGTACGGGGGCGAATACGGCCTGCATCCGCGCCGCCGGCTGCGGCTGCAGTTGTGGATGTGGAGGAACCGGATTTTAGAGCGCTTGGTCCCGCGGGACCTGACTGCGTTGGATTTCGTGGATGGCAGTCTCGACGCTGTGGTCAGTCTGGATGTCCTGGAACATATTCCCGCTTACGAGGACGCCTTGCGGGAAGTCGCGCGGGTCGTGCGGCCGGGGGGCGTGTTCGTGTTCACGGTTCCGTTCTACGAGGACACGGCCGGCAGCAGGCGGATTGCCTGGCTGCGGGAGGACGGGCGGATCGAGTTCGATGGCGAGCCCGAGTACCACGGCGACCCGGTATCCGGTGGCGTGCCGTGTTTCCATCATTTCGGCTGGGAACTGCTCGTGACGCTGCGGGAGGCCGGTTTCGCCGATGCACAGGCGCTGCGGGTCCATTCGGTGGAGGCCGGGGTGCCTCAGGGCCAGTGGGTGTTCCGCGCCAGGCGATGATCACGCTGGCATGGCCGGTCTCGATCGAGAACGGCCGCGCCGTCAGCCTCGGTAACCGTTGCTGATCGGGTAGCGCCGCTCGCGGCCGAACGCACGGCGCGAGACCTTCGGCCCCGGCGCGGCCTGGTGCCGCTTCCATTCGCTGATGCGCACCAGCCGCAGCACCCGCTCCACCACTTCCGGCGCGTAGCCGGCGGCGACGATGTCCTCGCGCGACTGTTCCTGGTCGATGTAGCGGTAGAGGATGCCGTCGAGCACGTCGTAGGCCGGCAGCGAATCCTGGTCGGTCTGGTTCTCGCGCAGTTCGGCCGAGGGCGCCCGCGCGATCACCGCCGGGGGGATCACCGGCGCGCCGCCGACGGTGTTGCGCCATTTGGACAGGCCGTAGACCTCGGTCTTGTACAGGTCCTTCAGCGGCGCATAGCCGCCACACATGTCGCCGTAGATGGTGGCGTAGCCGACCGCGTACTCGCTCTTGTTGCCGGTGGTCAGCAGCAGCCCGCCGAACTTGTTGGCCAGCGCCATCATGATCACGCCGCGGCTGCGCGACTGCAGGTTCTCCTCGGTCACGTCCGCAGCCTGGCCCTCGAACATCGCCGACAGCGACTGCATCAGCCCCTGGAAGGCCGGCTCGATCGGCACCGTCTCCAGCTTCACGCCCAGGGCGCGGCACTGCTCGGCGGCCAGGTCGTTGGAGAGATCGGCGGTGTAACGCGAGGGCAGCGCCACCGCGGTGACGTTGTCCGCGCCCAGCGCATCGACCGCCAGCGCCAGCACCAGCGCCGAATCGATGCCGCCGGACAGGCCCAGCCACACCTTGCGGAAGCCGTTCTTCCGGCAGTAGTCCTGGATGCCGCGGGTGACCGCGCGCCAGGCCAGCGCATCCATGCTTTCGTCGCCGTCGTCGATCCAGCGCAGCGGCATGAACGCGCGCGCGTCGGCGTCGTACTCGAGCACCAGCATCTCCTCGGCGAAGGCCAGCGCCGCCGGATGCACCGTGCCGTTGCCGTCGGCAACCACGGAGGCACCGTCGAAGACCAGCGCATCCTGCGCGCCGACGAGATTGACGTAGGCGATGGCGGCGCCGCTGTCGCGGCTGCGCTCGGCCATCAGCGCGTCGCGCTGGGCATGCTTGCCGCGCTCGTAGGGCGAGGCGTTGGGCACCAGCACCAGTTCGGCGCCTTCGGCCACGGTCGCGGCCAGCGGTTCGGCGAACCACAGATCCTCGCAGACCAGCACGCCGAGCTTCACTCCGCCGACTTCGAACACGCAGTTGCCGCCGTCCGGATCGACGTCGAAATAGCGGCGTTCGTCGAACACCGCGTAGTTGGGCAGCTCGCGCTTGCGGTAGGTGGCCGCAACGGCGCCGTCGCGCAGCACGCTGGCGGCGTTGTACACGACCGCGCCGGCGCTCTGCGGCCAGCCGACCACGGCGACGATGCCCTGCGCCTGCGCGGCGATGCGCGCAACCGCCTGCTCGCACTCGCGCAGGAACGCCGGGCGCAGCAGCAGGTCTTCCGGCGGGTAGCCGCTGACCGCCAGTTCGGGGAACAGCACCACATCGGCGCCGTATTCGTCGCGTGCGATCTGGGTCAGTTCGATGATGCGCGCGCTGTTGCCGGCCACGTCGCCGACCGGGAAGTCGTACTGCGCCAGGGCAATGCGGAGGGATCGGGGGGTCATGGGATGGCCGTCATGCGATGCGTTGCCGGCCATTATCCCAGACGGAAGTGAGCAGGGAGGAAAGAGCGGTTTTCGCAGGAACGGCTTCAGCCGCGATGGGGCTTTATCTGGAAAATTCCATCGCGGCTTAGGCCGCTCCTGCAGGGAGAACTACGATGAGCGGCGGGAATGTCCAGCGGCGCATCCGCGCGGAAGCGTCTGTGCTCCCCGCCTTGCCGGCTTCACTCCTTCGGCGGCACCACGTCCTTGGCTTCGCTGCCGAAACTGCCATCCGATTCGGCGGCGAGGTAGGCGAACACGGTATAGGCGGCCACGTTCTGCGCCAGCGCCTTCGGGTCGATCTTGTCCAGCGTGTCGTCGGCGGTGTGGTGCAGGTCGAAGTAGTCGGTTCCATCCTGCGCCAGCCACGCCCAGGCGCCGCCCTTGGCCGCCAGCGGACCCACGTCCGGGCCGGGGCCGCCTTCGTCCGGACGGTACTCGATGCCCAGCGGCGCCAGCACCCGGGCGATCTGCGCGGTGGCCTCGCGCGAATCGGCGGGATTGCCCGAGCCGGTGTTGAACGCGTAGATGCGGCCGGCGCCGAAGTCGCTTTCGGCGGCGATGTGCTGCAGCGGGATCTGCTTGGCCTTGACCCGCGCGGCGGCGTAGGCGAACCCGCCGTGCAGGCCCTGCTCCTCGTTGGCGAAGGCGATCACGCGGATGGTGCGCTTGGGCGCCTGCTTGAGCTGGCCGATCAGGTGGCCGGCGGCCATGGTGATGCCGACGCCGGCACCGTCGTCGATCGCGCCGGTACCCAGGTCCCACGAATCGAGGTGGCCGCCGATCACCACCACTTCCTTCGGCAGGCTGCGGCCGGTGATCTCGCCAATGACGTTCTGCGAGGTGTAGCTGCCGTCCCAGCCGCAGTCCAGCGCCATGCGGATGCGGGTCGGGCCGCGCGCGACCAGCCGCGCCAGCTGGTCGGCATCCGGCACCGACAGCGCCGCCGACGGCACCGGCACCAGGCCTTCGTCGAACCGGGTAATGCCGGTATGCGGCACGCGGTGCGAGTCGGTACCGGCCGAACGCATGATGTAGCCGACCGCGCCCTTGCGGATCGCCTCGGAGGGACCGCGGCTGCGGATGGTGCCGCCGATGTCGTAGTCCTCGCCGCTGCGGCTGCGCGTCATCTGGTAGTCGATGAAGGCGATCTTGCCGGCCAGCGAACCGGCCGGCGCCGCCTTCAGCGCTTCGAGGCTGTCGAAGCGCACCACTTCGCCCTCGGCGTTGCCGCCGGGGCTGCCGCCCAACGCGGTGATCGCCAGCGGCTGCGCGTGCGCACCCAGCACCTGCGCGTGTTCGCTGCGGCGCTCCCACTTGGGGAAGGTGACCGGCTCGGTCCACACCTTGTCGAAGCCCAGTGCCTTGAACTTGGCCTTGGCCCATTCCACCGCGCGCGCATCGGCCTCGCTGCCGGCCAGGCGCGGGCCGACCTCGGTGGTCAGCGATTCGACCACCTTCCAGCCGGTGTCGTCGGCCAGCGCCTGCTCGCGCAGTTCCGCGGCCGTTGCCAGGGCCTGCTCGGAAATGCGGGTAGGGGCGGCCTGCGCGCTGGCGCAGGCGAGCACGGCGGCGATGGCGAAGGCGAGACGGCGCATGGCGGGCTCCAGGTTGGATTGGGTTTCCGCACGCGGACGTGCGGTGCTGCTGCGAGGGATTCGCAGACGGAGAAGCGGCGAGCATACGCCCGCGGCTTCTCCGGCAGACGTGCTGGAGGTCATCGCGGCGAGCGGCGCTCTGCGGCGATGTCCCGGCGGGGCTTGGCTGGTAATGCCCCAGCGGGGCGTTGCCCCGCTCTACAAGGGGCGGTGTTCTGTAGCGCCGGGCAACGCCCGGCGGGGCTTGGCCGGTAATGCTCCAGCGGGGCGTTGCCCCGCTCTACAACGGGGCGGTGTTCTGTAGCGCCGGGCAGCGCCCGGCGGGGCTTGGCTGGCAATGCGCCAGCCAAGCCCCGCTCTACAAGGTGGCGGTGTTCTGTAGCGCCGGGCGGCGCCCGGCGGGGCTTGGCTGGCAATGCGCCAGCGGGGCGTTGCCCCGCTCTACAAGGGAGCAGTGTTCTGTAGCGCCGGGCAACGCCCGGCGGGGCTTGGCTGGTAATGCCCCAGCGGGGCGTTGCCCCGCTCTACAAAGGGGCAACGCCCCGGCGGGAATCGTTCCGCTTTACCGCTTCAGGTTGTCGCGGATCTCGCGCAGCAGCAGCACTTCCTCGCTCGGTTCGGCCGGCGCGGCGGGCGCTTCCTCCTTCTTGCGCGACAGGCGGTTGATCGCCTTGACCAGCATGAAGATGGCGAAGGCGACGATGACGAACTGGATCATCGTATTGATGAAATCGCCATAGCCCAGCATCACCGCCGGAATCTCCTTGCCATCGGCGCCCATCCTGGCCGGAGCCAGCTCCAGGGCCAGGCTGGAGAAATCCACCTTGCCGATCAGCAGGCCGAGCGGCGGCATGATCACCTTGTCCACCAGCGAAGTGACGATCTTGCCGAACGCGCCGCCGATCACGACACCGACCGCCAGGTCGATGACGTTGCCGCGCATCGCGAATTCCTTGAACTCACTGATCATTCCCATGTGTGTCTCCTGTGTGCGTGTAAGGGGAAGCCGGCACAGACTACCCCGGCGCCCGTCATCCGGCGATCACGCCGTCGCGGCGCGCGATATCGCCCAGCCGCGCGCTGAAACGGTCGCCGGGCTGCAGCGCGGCCACGCCGGCCGGCGTGCCCATGAACACCAGGTCGCCGGCGCGCAGCGCGTAGAGCTTGGACAGTTCGTGCAGGATTTCCGGCACGTTCCAGATCATGTTGTCCAAGGTGGAGCGCTGGCGCACCTGTCCGTTGATCTCCAGCGACAGTTCCAGCGGCGCCAGTTCGCCCACCTGCGCGGCGGGGACCAGCCCGCTGACCGGCGCCGAATGGTCGAAGCCCTTGGCGATGTCCCAGGGGCCGCTCTTGGCCTTGGCTGCGGCCTGCAGGTCGCGGCGGGTCAGGTCCAGGCCGACGCCATAGGCCAGCACCAGCGGCATCGCCTGTTCGACCGGCAGTACGCCGGCCGGCGCGTCCTTGCCGAGCGCGACCACCAGCTCGACCTCGTGATGCAGGTCGGACGTGGCCGATGGATAGGGAATGGGCGCATCGCCGGTGACGATGGCGTCGGCCGGCTTCATGAAGAACATCGGCTGGCCGCGTTCGGCTGCCGTGGCCGGCGCGCTCGCGCCCATCTCGCGTGCGTGGTCGGCGAAATTGCGGCCCACGCAGTAGATGCGGTGCACCGGGAAGGTGCCGCCTCCGGCCACCGGGATGCGGGGAACGGGCGGGGCGGGAATCAGGTCGGTCATGGTTCGTCCGGGAAACGAAGGGCAGGCGCCATGATGCCGGACGCCATAGCGAGGCCGGTAGTGCCGGCCGCTGGTCGTGAACGCGTCCTCGCATTGCGCCTTGCTGTCCCTGGCGGGCGTCCCACGGGCCATTGTTCCGCCGCGTTGCAGATCGCTCTGGCGGTTTCCTGCGCGCTGCCGTCCTACGGCCTGCAGCAGATGCGCCGCCGTAGGGCGACGCGCGGCGGCACGGGCGCGAGGCAACGCGCCCGCCGGAACGGTGCGGGAAGCGGCGTGAGCCGCGCCCCATTCGACGCCTGTGATGCTCCTGCCGCATCGGGATTGCCTCTGGTCCAGGGGTTTCCCTTGGCCAGGAATGCGCGCCATCGAGGAGCTGCGTCGGGGCTGGCTGTTGGCCGGCGCCTGCCGTCCGCCCGCATGAAGCCGCCGGGCCGACGGTCGGTAACTATCGGGGAAACCGTCGGGGAATCGGGCATGGGGCAGCGCCAAAGCGATGCGGCGCTTCGCCGGTTGGCCGGCGCGTTCCTTCCGTACTCATGCAGCCACCCGTCCCAGGGCCGCGCGCTGCCCAGAGAGGGCGTTGCCGGTAGTAGGGGGTCAGTGGACGTGCGGCAACGCCGGCTTGCGAACCACGCGGTACTCGCCATCCATCACGTTGCCGGCGCTCTTGCCCGCAGCGCGGGCCTTGCGCGAGGCCAGCAGCTTCCAGGCCAGACCGACGAGGATCATCGCGGCGCCGACGAATACGCCGGCTACCACCAGCACCGCGAGGATCGCCAGGCCCAGTAGGCCCAGGGCGACCCGCAGCAACGGGTTGCGCGGCTTGCGCGGCGCGAACAGGTTGCGGAGGTTGGCGAACTGGAAATAACGGATCTGCATGTCGGTGGCATGACGGTTTGGCTGGCCGCAGTATCGGTGGCGATGCCGGCCGATGAGTGAATTTGTCGTTAAACGTGGCTGCGCATTCATCCATGGGGACGACGGGGCGATATCCGCGACCATGCGACAATGCGCGCGTTTCCGCATTCATCTCACGCCATCATGTCCGCATCCACGTCTTCGCCGGTCGAGCTTGCCCTGCTCGATGCCTTGCCCGACCAGGGGTTCCACTCGGTGGAGGCGGTGGTCGAGGGCGATGCCGAGCCCTTGATCCTCTACCGCGATGGCGCACAGGTGCGGGCCTGGCTCAATGTCTGCCCCCATGCCGGCCGCAACCTCGACTGGGCGCCGGGGCAGTTCCTCAAGAGCCGGGAGGGCCATCTGGTCTGCGCGGTGCATGGCGCCGCCTTTGAGCTGCAGGGCGGCACCTGCGTTTCCGGGCCGTGCAAGGGCGATGCGCTGCGCGTGGTGCCGGTACGCGTGGAAGGCGGCAGGGTGCTGCTTGGCTGAGTGGCGACCGCAGGTGCCGGGCTTTCCCGGTACGCGGCTTTTACTGTGATGCCCATGCGGCGCGAGTCCCGCCTCCACGGATGCATCCATCGCTAGAACATGATGTTGACCATCACCACCACGACCAGGGTGTAGATCAGCGACAGCGGCCCGCCGACGCGCCACATCTCGCGCGGGGTGTACTTGGCCGGCCCCATCACCATCGAGATCACCGGGTTGGACGCGGTCATCAGGTTGTTGGAGGCCGACAGCGCCACGATCAGTGCGAACGCGGTGGGGTTGCCGCCGGCCGCCAGCGCCAGGTTGACCGCGATCGGCACGGTGACGATGGTGGCGCCGACATGGCTGATCACCAGCGAGAACGCGGTGGTCAGCACCGCCAGCGCCAGTTCCAGCGCCCAGATCGGGATCCCGGCCGGCAGCTTGTCGATGGTGTGGCCGGCGACCCAGGCCGCCGCGCCGCTGGAGTCCATCGCCCAGCCCAGCGGGATCAGCCCGGCCATCATGAAGATGGTCTTCCAGTTGATCGAGGCGTAGGCCTCGTCCATGCGCAGCACGCCGGTGAGCAGCATGCCGGCCACGCCGGTGAGCAGGGTCAGCGCCACCGGCAGGTGCGAGGTCAGCGCGATGATGATGGTGATGGCGAAGATCGCCATGGCGATCTTGAACTTGTGCGGGCGCTGTTCGCCCTTGGGGTAGTCGGTGACCACCACGAAATCGCGGCTTTCGGCGGCCGCGGCCAGGTCCTGCCAGATGCTGTGGAACACCAGCATGTCGCCGGCGCGCAGCGCCACGTTGCGCACGTCCTCGCGGATCACCTGCTTGTCGCGGTTGATCGCCAGCAGGCTGATGCCGCGCTCCTTGCGCAGGCGCAGCTGGCCGGCGGTCTTGCCGATCAGTTTCGAGGTCGGCGGGATCACCGCTTCGGAAATGCCGGCGCGGCTGGGGTTGAACAGGTCGCCGAGGTTGCGCAGGCGCGAGGACATGCGCAGGAACTGGTTCTGCGCGAAGTCGGACACCTGCTGCCGCGGCCCCATCGCGCCGATCACGCTGCCGACCCAGATGCGCATGTCCGCCGGCGGGGCCAGGCGGGTGTCGTTGCCGGTCTTCAGCGCCAGCAGCAGCGGCGCATCGAACAGGCTCTCGACCTCGCTGACGGTCATGCCGACCAGCGGGCTTTCGGCCGTCACCGCCAGTTCGAACACCTCGCCCTCGATGCCATAGGCCTTGGCGAAGTAGCTCTCGGTGCGCGCCGGGGTCTGGCCGTCGCTGTCCTGCCCGCCCTCGCGGGACAGCTTGCGATCGCCGAAGAAGCGGAAATACAGCAGCGAGGCCGCCAGCAGCGCCAGGCCGATCGGCAGCGGCGCGAACATGCGCAGCGGCTCGATGGTGGCGGTGCCCGAGGGCAGGTTGTTGTTGGCCGAGATCAGCAGGTCGTTGAGCAGGATCAGCGGCGAGTTGCCGACCATGGTCAGGCCGCCGCCCATCACGATGGCGGCGGTGATCGGCAGCAGCAGGCGCTTGAGGGTGAGCCCGGTATTGGAGGCCAGCCGCGAGGCCACCGGCAGGTACAGCGCCATCACCGACGGGTTCTGCATGAACGAGGAGTTGAGGCCGGCGGTGGCGCTGGTCAGCAGCAGCAGGCGCTGCTCCAGCCCGTGCGAGCGCCGCAGCAGCCAGCCGGCCAGCCGGTTCAGCGCGCCGGTGCGGTCCAGGCCCGCGCCGAGGATGGTGGTGGCGATGATGCTCATCACCGCGTTACCGGAGAAGCCGCCGAAGATCTCCTCCGGCGCGATCAGGCCGGTGACGCCCAGCACCACCATCACCACCAGCGCCACCACGTCGGCGCGGATGCGCTCGAACAGGAACATCGCCATCGTGAAGCCGACCAGCCCGAGCACGAGCTTCATGTCGGTGGTCAGCGTCAGCGCGGTGTCCATGCGGGGCGGCTCCTTTCAGTCCCGGTCAGGTGCGGTCGTAGAGCAGGTCCCAGACGCCGTGGCCGAGCTTCTGGCCGCGGGTCTCGAAATGCGTCTGCGGGCGCCAGTCCGGGCGCGGCACGCTGCCGCGCGGGCCGGCGCGGTTGGCCAGGCCGTCGGTGGCGTCGAGCACGTCCCACATCTGCTCGGCGTAGTCCTCCCAGTCGGTGGCACAGTGCAGCAGGCCGCCCGCGCGCAGCTTGCGCACCAGCAGCGCGGCGAACCCCGGCTGCACCAGGCGGCGCTTGTTGTGGCGCTTCTTGTGCCACGGGTCGGGGAAATAGATGCGGATCTCGTCCAGCGCGCCGTCGGCGATTTCCTTCTCCAGCACCTCGACCGCATCGTGGTGGTAGAGCTTGACGTTGCCGGCGTCGTCGTCGGCCAGCGCGTTGAGCAGGCGGCCCACGCCGGGCGCATGCACCTCGATGCCGATGTAGTCCTTGGAGGTGTCGAAGCGTGCGGCGTGGCGCAGCGCGGCGCCATTGCCGAAGCCGATTTCCAGCACCTTGGGCGCGGCCCGGCCGAAGGTGGCGGCCAGGTCGCGCGGCTGCCCGTTGAAATCGATGCCGAAGCGCGGCCAGCGTTCGTCGAACGCGCGCTGCTGGGCCGGAGTGAAACGGCCCTGGCGCAGCACGAAACTGCGGATCTCGCGGCGGCCTTCGGTGACGGTGAAGGGTTTGGGCGGCGCCTTGGCGCCGGCGCTGTCGAAGGGATTGGTCATCAGCCGATCAATCCTTCCACCGGCGAGGATGCGCTGGCGTAGCGCTTGCGCGGGATGCGCCCGGCGAGGAACGCCTCGCGGCCGGCTTCGACCGCCTTGCGCATGGCGCTGGCCATCAGCACCGGATTGCGCGCGCCGGCAATGGCGGTGTTCATCAGCACGCCGTCGCAGCCCAGCTCCATCGCGATGGCGGCGTCCGAGGCGGTGCCGACGCCGGCGTCGACGATGATCGGCACCTTGGCGTTCTCGATGATCTCGATCAGGTTGTACTTGTTCTGGATGCCCAGGCCCGAGCCGATCGGCGCGGCCAGCGGCATCACCGCGGCGCAGCCGATCTCCTCCAGCCGCTTGCACAGGATCGGGTCGTCGGAGGTGTAGACCATCACGTCGAAGCCGTCCTTGACCAGCTGCTCGGCCGCCTTGAGGGTCTGCACCACGTCCGGGTACAGGGTCTTCTGGTCGCCCAGCACCTCGAGCTTGGTCAGGTTGTGGCCGTCCAGCAGTTCGCGCGCCAGGCGGCAGGTGCGCACCGCGTCCTCGGCGGTGTAGCAGCCGGCGGTGTTGGGCAGGATGGCGTAGCGGTCCGGCGGCAGCACGTCGAGCAGGTTGGGTTCGCCCGGGTTCTGGCCGATGTTGGTGCGGCGGATGGCGACGGTGACGATCTGGGCGCCGGCGGCCTCGGTGGCCAGGCGGGTTTCTTCCAGATCCCTGAACTTGCCGGTCCCGGTCAGCAGCCGGGACGCATAGCTTTTGCCGGCGATGACCAGCGGATCGGTGGGGGCGTGTGCGTTCATGGGGCGATTATCGCGCATCGCGTCAGGTGCCGCCCCGTTTTCCGGTCAAGACATCCGCAGGAACGGCTTCAGCCGCGATCGCTTTCGGGGCTGTCCAGTGCGTCGAAGACAGAAAACCATCGCCGCTGAAGCCGCTCCTGCCGCAGGCTCCGGATCACCCGCCTCCCAGCGCGTGCACGATCTCGACCACGTCGCCTTCGTTCAATCGCCACTGGCCGTGCTGGCCGCGGGGAATGATCTCGCCATTGACCTCCACCGCCACGCGGCGTTCGGCCAGGCCTTCGGCGGCCAATAGCCCGGCCAGGGTCAGGGGCGACGGGAACGGGCGGGTTTCGCCATTGAGCTGGATGTCCATGCGGCCATTCTCGCCAGCGCGGGCGCAAAATCCCAGCCCATGCGGCAGTGCAGCGTGAGCCCGTCGTAGGCCAGTGAAAAACTAACACCGTGCGGCGGCGTACGCTGTCGCTTTCCTATATCCGTCAGGAGTTCCCCCATGCGTGTTTCCTCCCGTCCACTGCGCTCGGCCCTTGCCTTGGCGCTGGCTGCCGCTGCCGTTCCGGCCATGGCGCAGTCCCCGTTCTCGAAGACCGTGTTCTTCGGCGACAGCCTGACCGATACCGGCTACTACCGCCCGATCATGGTGCAGGCCAATCCTTCCGCTTCGGCCGCCGGCCGTTTCACCACCAACCCCGGCTGGGTCTGGGCCGACTACCTGGCCGACCACTACGGCACCAGCGCCCTGCCCAACGGCAATGGCCAGAATGGCGACAACTACGCCGCCGGCGGCGCCCGCGTGGGGGTGGACGTGACCAACCCGCTGAACCCGCTGCTGCCGGCGACGCCCTCGCTCAAGACCCAGCTCAACAATTACCTTGCCGCCAATGGCGGCAAGGCCGATGCCAATGCCCTCTATACCGTGTGGGGCGGCGCCAACGACCTGTTCGCGGTGGCCGGCGGCGCTCCGGCGCAGGCCACCATCGGCGCGGCGGTCGCCAGCGAGGTGGGCATGGTCGCCACCCTGAAGGCGGCTGGCGCGCAGTACGTGATGGTGCCGAACCTGCCCGACATCGGCCTGACGCCGTCCTCGCGCGCCGGTGGGCCGGTGGCGATGGCGCAGGGCACCGCCCTGGCCAAGGCCTACAACGATGCGCTGTTCGGCGGCCTGAAGCAGGCCGGCCTGCAGGTCATCCCGGTCGATACCTTCAGCATCCTGCAGGAGATCATCGCCAACCCGGGGACATACGGATTCACCAATGTGTCCGGCACCGCCTGCCAGCCGCAGGTCACCGCCCAGTCGCTGACCTGCACGCAGCTGAACTACGTCACCCCCAACGCTGCCGATACCTATGTGTTCGCCGATGGCGTGCACCCGACCACGGGCGCGCACCAGATCCTCGGCCAGTACGCGATCTCGGTGCTCGAAGCGCCGCGCCTGCAGCAGGTGCTGACGCATTCGGCGCAGACCACCGGCCGTGCCCGTGCCGACCAGGTGAGCGGCCACCTGGGCGGCCGTCCGGCTGACGGCATGAGCTGGTGGGGCAATGTGCGCGGCGACATGCAGCGCTACGACCATGCCAGCCTGTACGACGGCATGGCGCCGGCCGGCCTGTTCGGCATCGACTGGGCGCGCAATGGGGTGGTGGTCGGCGGTTTCGCCGGTTACGGCCGCATGGATGCGGATTTCGGCGGCGGCAAGGGCGACTTCACCCAGTCCGACACCACCGCGGGCCTGTTCGCCGGCTGGTACGGCGACCATGTCTGGATCAATGGGCAGGCCAGCTACAGCTGGCTGGGCTATGACGTGACCCGCAAGGTGCAGCTCGGCCCGACCACCCGCGTGCACAAGGGCTCGCCCGACGGCAGCAACCTGACCGCCGCGCTGAACGCCGGCTACGAGTTCGGCCAGGAAGGCGGCTTCCGCCATGGTCCGGTGGCGGGCGTGGTCTGGCAGAAGGTCAAGCTCGACGGTTACCTGGAAAGCAACGCCAGCGCCACCGCGCTGGGCTATGGCGACCAGGACGTGGATTCCACCGTCGGCCGCATCGGCTGGCAGGCGCGCTTCGACGGCGGCAGCATCCATCCCTACGTGCAGGTCACCTACGACCACGAGTTCGAGGACGGCAAGCAGGCCAGCGCCTGGCTGCAGACCATGGCCGACGTCGGTGCCTACAAGGTCCCGGGCCTGCAGTTCGACCGCAACTACGCCACCGCGGTGCTGGGTGCGCGGATGAACCTGTGGGGGCTGCAGAGCAATGTCGGCCTGAGCACCACCACGCTGCAGAAGTCGGCCCGCGACGCCACGCTGTTCGCTACGTTCAGCGGCGGCTTCTGAGCCGGCGTTGAGTGCCGGAGGGCGGCGCCGCAGGCCGGTGCCGCCCTTTGCCGCGGAAGCAGGCCCCGGGCATCGCGCGCCATGGAGCGCCATCGCCCGTATCGCGGATTGCCATTGCGCGGCGGGCCTCCGCCCGCATAGACTGCGCATCGCCGCGCGGGTGTAGCTCAATGGTAGAGCAGAAGCTTCCCAAGCTTACGACGAGGGTTCGATTCCCTTCACCCGCTCCATCTTCCAGGTGCCGCGCAGGCACTGAGGCGTCAGGCAAGGGCAGGGCGTGATGTGCCCGCCTGTCTTCCAGGCCCTGCGATGAAGCTCGCCATTCTTTCCCGCAACAGCAAGCTCTACTCGACCCGCCGCCTGGTCGAAGCAGCGCGCGCGCGCGGCCATACGGTCCGCATCCTCGACCCGCTGCGCTGCTACATGCGCATCACCGCGGGCGATTTCAGCATGCATTACAAGGGCAGGCCGCTGACCGGCATCGACGCGGTGATCCCACGCATCGGCGCCTCCATCACCCGCTACGGCACCGCCGTGCTGCGCCAGTTCGAGATGATGGGCGCGCGCACGCCCAATCCATCCGATGCGATCCTGCGCGCGCGCGACAAACTGCGCGCGCACCAGATCCTCGCCGCCAAGGGCATCGACATGCCGGTGACGGTGTTCGGCGACAACCCGGACGACACCGACGACCTCCTGTCCATGCTGGGGGCGCCGCCGCACGTGGTGAAGCTCAGCGAAGGCACGCAGGGCCGGGGCGTGATCCTCACCGAGAAACTGAGCGCTTCGCGGGGGACGGTGGAGGCGCTGCGCGGCCTGTACGCCAATTTCCTGGTCCAGGAATTCATCGCCGAGGCGCAGGGGGCCGACCTGCGCTGCCTGGTCGTGGGCGACCAGGTGGTGGCGACCATGCGCCGCCAGGCCCAGGAGGGCGAGTTCCGCTCCAACCTGCATGCCGGTGGCAGCGCCGAGCCGGTGGCCTGCAGCAAGGCTGAACAGCAGGTCGCGGTGCGCTCGGCCAAGGCCCTGGGGCTGGGCATCGCCGGCGTGGACATGATCCGTTCCCGGCGCGGGCCGCTGGTGCTGGAGGTGAACTCCACCCCCGGGCTGGAAGGGATCGAGAGCGTATCCGGTGGCGACATCGCCGGCCGGATGATCGA
The DNA here is from genome assembly GCF_001431425.1 of Stenotrophomonas nitritireducens. Classification (GTDB taxonomy): domain Bacteria; phylum Pseudomonadota; class Gammaproteobacteria; order Xanthomonadales; family Xanthomonadaceae; genus Stenotrophomonas; species Stenotrophomonas nitritireducens. The sequence continues at coordinate 64,518 of NZ_LDJG01000028.1, read as the reverse complement.
CTATGTGGCGAATCTGAAACGCTGAGCGGGTATTCCGAATTGCTTGCAAGGTTTTAACGGACCTTTAATTCCGGGGGTCATAGGCTTGTTCCACTGCGACCAGCCCTCCTCAGCGGGTCCGGTGATCGGGAATCTTCAGGCCCTGGCGTTCGTGCGCCAGGGCCTTGTTTTTTTACCACTTGTTGACTTCGAAGCTGCGCGCTAGAGTCCAAAAGATAACCAGACAGGAAGTTGAACCGATGAACCGCAAGTTGCTTTACGCCGCCCTGATTGCCTTTCCGATGATGTCCGCGACCGCGGCACCTGCGGTGGAAAAGCCGCTGACGGAAGGAAAACCGTATGTGGAGCAGCGGCAGCGCATCATGAGCGATCTGCAGGGAGGAGAGATCTACAGCGAGATTAGCGCCGAGAATCGTGGCCGCGTGGTCGAAGCGCTGGGGCGCATCGACAGGCTGCTGGGGAATGGCGAGCACACCCACATTCCGGACAAGGACAAGATCGCGGTCTTCAATGATCAGGATCTGGTCAATACCCTTCTGACCCAAGCACGTGAAGACAGTCGCCTCATCTGTCGTCGTGAGCGCCCGGTGGGCAGCAACCGGCCGCAGAACATCTGTATCACTGTGGCCGCTCGTCGTCAGGCGCGCGAGGACGGAACGGATGTGTTGCGTCATCTCAAGCCATCGCAGGAACCGATCAGCAACTGAAGCATCGTCCCGCAAGGGGAGGGATTCATACATGCCGCGATCATCGTGAACGCGGCTGTGGATCGGCTGCCGGCATGGGCCGAACCGTGAATGAGAGGTGCGGTGCCCGCTCGGAGTGATGAGGGCTGGCAACCATCCTGCCCGTGAGCCGGATATGCTGAATCCTTCGGAAAAAGACAGAGGTCCCAGTGCGCATTCTTGTAATTGAAGACAACAGCGACATCGCGGCCAACCTGGGCGACTATCTCGAAGATCGCGGACACACGGTGGATTTCGCCGCCGATGGCGTGACCGGCCTGCATCTGGCGGTGGTGCACGATTTCGACGCGATCGTGCTCGACCTCAACCTGCCGGGCATGGACGGCATCGAGGTCTGCCGCAAGCTGCGCAACGACGCGCGCAAGCAGACGCCGGTGCTGATGCTCACCGCACGCGACTCGCTGGACAACAAGCTCGCCGGTTTCGATTCCGGCGCCGACGACTATCTGATCAAGCCGTTTGCGCTGCAGGAAGTCGAGGTGCGGCTCAACGCGCTGTCGCGTCGCGGCAAGGGCGGCCACACCCGCGTGCTGGAAACCGGCGACCTGGAATACAACCTGGACACGCTGGAAGTGCGGCGCCATGGCAAGCTGCTGCAGCTCAACCCGACCGCGCTGAAGATCCTGCAGGCGCTGATGGAGGCCTCGCCCGCGGTGGTCACCCGGCAGGAGCTGGAAACCCGCGTGTGGGGCGAGGAGCTGCCCGATTCGGATTCCCTGCGCGTGCACATCCACGGCCTGCGCGCCGTGGTGGACAAGCCGTTCAGCGCGCCGATGATCCAGACCCGCCACGGCATCGGATACCGGATCGCCGCTCCCGATGCCTGAAAACGCGTCGCCTGCGGTCGTCCGCAAGCAGGGGCGCTACCGTCGCCGCCTGCGCAGCCGCATCATCGTCTCGTTCGTGCTGCTGGGCTTCTGCCTGACGGCGTTGTTCGCGTTCGCCACCAACTGGGCGCGGGTTCGCGTGGAGAATCAACTCGTCGAAGAGGTGATGAATCGGAACATCGACGAGTATGCGAAGCGGTATTCCCTCGACCCCAGCCGGAACGCGACCTGGCCGGTTAAGCAGATGTACGCACGGGCGGTGAAGCCTGATAAATTCGAGGCGCTGCGGGCCGAGGAGCCGGATTGGTACGAGTTCAAGGACGGCATCCACAATCTTTCAGGGGCCGATGAAGGCGGGCAGCGGTTCTCGTACAAATTGGCAGTAAGAAAAACACCGGAAGCATGGTTCTTCCTTGCCTACGATATGACCGACAGCATTCGCGGTGAGCAGCAACTCAAGCAGGCGCTGTTCCTGTCGGTAATTGTCTTCAGCGTGCTGTCTTGGATTTTGGGCTGGTGGTCAGCTTCGCGTGTAATGCGGCCGGTGTCGGATTTGGCCAAGCGCCTGCGCGCCTATCGCGGCGGCACAACACATCCCGAACCTCTTGCGCCGCGTTTTCCCGATGATGAGGTGGGGCAGTTGGCCGAGGCGCTGGACGACTATTCGGCGCGCCTGACTGAAGTGGTGCAGCGCGACCGCGAATTCAACGCGGACGTGAGCCATGAGCTGCGCACGCCGCTGGCGGTCATCCGTGGTGCGACGGAGCTGCTGCTCGCCCGCCCGGGCCTCGACGAAAAGATGCTGCAACGGCTGCAGCGCATCCAGCGCGCCGAGCAGCAATGCAGCGACCTGATCGGCTCGCTGCTGCTGTTGTCGCGCAACGAGCGCGGGCAGGGCAGCAGCAATGTCGCCAAGGTCGCCGAGCAATTGCTCGAGGCGCATCGTGCCCAGCTTGGCGGCAAGCCGTTGGAACTGGTGCTCGAAGGCGGGCGCGACCTGGTCATCGATGCGCCGGAAGCGGCATTGTCTGTGGCGCTGGGCAACCTGATCGGCAACGCGGTGAAGTACACGCAGGAAGGCCAGGTGCGGGTACGGGTGCTGGACAATGCGGTCGAGGTGATCGACACCGGCCCCGGGCTGAGCGAGAAGGATGCGGCGAGTCTGTTCCAGCGTGGTTACCGCGGTACCCACGCAGGCCATTCGCAGGGCGGCGGCATCGGCCTGTCCATCGTCAGCCGGCTGTGCGCACTCTATGGTTGGCAGGTCAGCATCCGCCCGGGCGACGAGCGTGGCGTGGTGGGCGCGCTGACCTTTACGCCCGCCGCCTGACCTTGTAGAGCGGGGCAACGCCCCGCTGGGGCTTGGCCGGGAAAGCCCCGCCGGGGTTGCCCGGCGCTACGGGACATCGCCGCCTTGTAGAGCGGGGCACCGCCCCGCTGGGGCCTGGCCGGGAAAGCCCCGCCGGGCGCAACCCGGCGTTACAGGGCAATGCCGTCTCGTAGAGCAGTGCATCGCCGGGCGCATGCCCTGGTGTCAGGGCGCGCGCGCGTCCCTGGCCGCCAGCTGCCGGTAAAGGCGGTCCAGTGTTTCCACCTGCGGTTGCAGATGGCTGGGGTGGCCATCGTTGACGATCACGTCGTCGGCCAGCGCCAGGCGCTGATCGCGGCCTGCCTGGGCCTGGATCATGCGCGTGGCCAGGGCATCGTCGATGTCGTCGCGCTGGCGCAGGCGGGCGTGGCGCACCGATTCGGGGGCATCGACCACCACGATCCGGTCGAGCCAGTGATAGGTTGCGCGCCCGCCGGCTTCAGCCAGTAGCGGGATCGCGGCGATCGCGTAGGGGCCGTCGGCTGTCTCACAGAGTTCGCGCAGCCGTGCACGGATCGCCGGGTGGGTGATGGCTTCCAGCGCCTGGCGTTCCTCGTCGTTGCCGAAGACATGGCCGCGCAGCCGCGCGCGGTCGAGCGTACCGTCGGCCAGCAGCATCGCGCTGCCGAAGCGCCGGCCTATCTGTTCAAGTGCAGGGCTGCCTGGTGCCACTATCTCGCGTGCGGCGACATCCGCGTCGGCCACGACGATGCCCAGAGCCTCGAAGCGCCGGGTGACCTCGCTCTTGCCCGAGGCTATGCCCCCGGTCAGCCCGACGATGAAGCCGCTCATGGGCGAACAGCCATGTCCGTGGGGCGGCCGGGAGCGGCCGCCGTCACGCCAGGCCGGCCCAGTGGCGGTAAGCGGCGATCATCGGATCGCCCCACATGAAGACCAGCCAGCCGGCGATGGCCAGGTAGGGGCCGAACGGAATCGGAGTGGCCTTGTCGCGGCCGCGCGCATACAGCCAGATCGAGCCGACGATGGCGCCCACCAGCGAGGACAGCAGGATGATCGGCAGGATGCCCTTCAGTCCGCACCAGGCACCGAGCGCCGCCAGCAGCTTGAAATCGCCGTGGCCCATGCCTTCCTTGCCGGTGATCTGCTTGAACAGCCACCACACCGTCCACAGCGACAGATAGCCCACTGCCGCGCCTATCAGTGCCGGCTTGGCGGGCATGTAAAGGTTGTCCATGCTGCCGATCAGGCCCAGCCACATCAGTGGCAGGGTCAACTGGTCGGGCAGCAGCTGGGTGCGCAGGTCGATGCCCGACAGTGCGATCAGGAAACAGGTCAGCACGATCGCGCCGAAGCCCTGCCAGCCGAAGCCGAACTGCCACACGCTGGCCAGTACCAGCAACCCGGTCAGCAACTCCACCAGCGGGTACTGGATGGAGATCGGCGCCTGGCAATGGCGGCACTTGCCGCCCTGGATGATCCAGCTGAACAGCGGGATGTTCTCGTACCAGCTCAGCTTGTGCTTGCAGTGCGGGCAGTGTGAGGGCTCCACCACCACGCCGGGCGGCGGCGGCTCGTAGATGTCCGGCTCGTCCAGGATCTCGCGCGCGTCGCGCTTCCACTGCCACTCCATGCGCCTGGGCAGGCGTAGGATCACCACGTTGAGGAAGCTGCCTACCAGCAGTCCCAGCCCGGCGGCCAGCGGATAGCCCAGCGCCGGGTTCTGGTCGAGAAATGCCATGTATCAATCATCCAACCACGGAAGCGAGCTTGAAGATCGGCAGGTACATGCCGATGACCATGCCGCCGACGACCACGCCGATGAACACCATGATCATCGGTTCGATCAGGCTGCTCAGCGCATCGACGGCGTTATTTACTTCCTGCTCGAAGTATTCGGCCACCTTGAACAGCATGGTGTCCAGCGCGCCGGCTTCTTCGCCGATGGCGGTCATCTGCACCACCATGTGCGGGAACAGGTTCACCTGCTTCATGGCCATGTTCACCGGGTAGCCCACCGCGACGTCGTCGCGCATGCGGAAGACGGCGTCCTCATAGGTCTTGTTGCCGGTGGCGCCGGCCACGATGCCCAACGCCTCGACCAGCGGGACGCCGGCCTTGAACGTCACTGCCGTAGTGCGGGCGAAACGGGCGATGGAGCTGTTGTGCATGATCTGGCCGATAACCGGCACCTTCAGGATCAGCCGGTCCATCGCATACTGCATCTTGGGTGTGCGCTTGTAGGTGAAGATAGAGCCGCCGACACCCGCGACCACGACTAGGAGGATCAGCCACCACCAGCCGACCATGAAACGCGAGGCGGCTACGATCATCTGGGTGAATACTGGCAGCTCAGTGCCAAAATTGCTGAATACCTCTTCGAACTGCGGTACTACAAAGACAAGCAGGATAGTGCTTACTAGTAATGCGACCGCGATGGTCATGGCTGGGTAGAACAGTGCCTTCTTGATCTTGCCTTTCAGTGTTTCCAAGTTTTCCTGGTAGTTGGCGATGGTTTCTAGCACCGTCTCCAGCACGCCCGCGCCCTCGCCCGCCCGCACGAGATTACGGTACAGTTCGTCGAACTGTACAGGGTGCCGGCCGATGGCCTCATAGAGCGAGGAACCACCTTCCAGGTCGGCGCGGATCTGCCCTACCAGCTTGGCCATGCGTGGGTTCTTATGGCCGCTGCCGATGATGTCCAGTGCGGTCACGATGGGCACCCCGGACTTCATCATGGTCGCCATTTGCCGACTAAAGAAGGCGATGTCTTTCGGCTTGATTGGTTTGCCGGCGGCACCGAACAAAGGTTTCGGCTTGGGCTTCACTACGGTGGGATTGATACCCTGCTTGCGCAGTTCGGCGCGCAGCATATTGGAATTGCGGGCTTCCTGTTCGCCCTTCATCTTCACGCCACGCTTGTCAGTACCTTCCCAGACGAACGGCTGCATCAAGCTGGTGCCGCGGGCCGCTGGCTCTTTGTTCATTGCGTTGCGAGTAACGGACATCGTTCTTCTCCCCGTCCGGCCACTCCCCGGGCCGGACAACGTAGGCATGGTAGCTGGTCCATCGCCATGCGGGATACCGTCGTTGGGCAAGCGTGGCTTTGGTCACGCTACTGGCTTGGTCTGGCCTGCGCCGGCTCGTGGCGTCACGCAAGCGTACTATGCGTTCGCGGGACCTGGAGCGGTACATCTCAATGTTGATGAGGTGTGTCGCTATGTGACGTTATGGGTCACCATGGCGGATTCATCGCAGAATCGCGAAGCAGGGCTTTCCTTCCTGCCGGATGCTGCCATCATGCACACAGGGGAGCGCAGGCAGGGCGGGGCGTTTGGCACGCATCTTGCAGTGCGTCCCTTGCCGGATCGGCGACGGCCGGTCCGGGTTCCTAATCCAACCTCTAGGGGATGTACCAATGAAGAAGCTGCAGAAGGGCTTTACCCTCATCGAACTGATGATCGTGGTCGCGATCATTGCCATTCTGGCCGCCATCGCATTGCCGGCTTACCAGAACTACACCCGTAAGTCGGCCAACCGTGCCTGCCTGATGGAGGCCAAGGCTTACTACAACACCGTGCTGGCCGATCTGAACGATGGCAAGACGCCGGTCGGTCCGAACAGCGGTGCAAGCTCGGCGTGCATCAGTGGCGTGACGTCCGGTGCAGCCATGACCTTGGCGAGCCTCGGCAGCGTCACCGGTATTGAGCCGCGCAAGCCGGGCGACGGCACTATCACTTGCAACCTCGCCTCCGGCAACCAGTGCACCGTCGTGGGCGGTACCCAGTAAGGAGTGGTCCCATCGCGGTAACGTGAAAAGAGGGGCGTCAGCCCCTCTTTTCTTTTTCACGGCGCCAGCAGTTGAGTTGCAGAAGATCTGAAGTGCCCTGGCGGGGTGACCGTATTCGCCCTTGCCTTGGGCATTCGATTGAGTTGGAGGTGTAGTGGCTTCTAACAGGGATAGGGATCTGCATTCTTGGCACGCTGTTTGCTCGGTCATTTGCGTGGTCAATAGAAAGGGCACTGGGGGATGTCATGCGTCGTAGCATTCGCGGTTTCACCTTGATAGAGATGATGATCGTGGTTGCCATCATTGGCATCCTGGTAGCCGTTGCGTTGCCCGCTTATCAGCAATACACCATCCGAGCGGCCAATCGTGCCTGTATGATGGAATTGAAGGCCTATTCGCATGAGGCGTTGGTCGGCATCAGCGACGCTACCGGCAGTGTGCCGGCGCCACGGAACTCTGCTTGTTCGGGCTCGACCGACGCCAGTGCTTTTACCGACTACAGCACCCCGATAACGGCGACGCCGCGCGCGCCTGGCAACGGTACCGTCACTTGCGATTTGGCCAACGGCGCCGGCAATTGCAGCCACACACCATGATGTCTGTCTTGTTGGTGTGGGCCGGCTGCCCGTAAGGTGATGCAATACATCTGGATTTCATTGCATGCCATTTAACCTGCCCTGGGGCATAGGCAGGCCACTTCGCGCCTCTTGGCAGCAGTCATCGCGATGGTGGTGGCTGTTACTTGCCATGATTGCTTGTCTGCCGTTCCTGCCCGGTCTGTCTGGCGGTTTTCTGTTCGACGATAAGCCTAATATTGTCCAGAATTTCGGGGTTCAAATCGCCGGTATTGATCACTACTCGCTCTGGGCGGCAGCGAAGAGCTTCCCCGGTGGGCCGGGTTTGCGGCCGCTGTCTATGCTTAGCTTCGCGCTAGATTTCTGGCTGTTCGGGCTTGATCCCGTCGCCTTCAAGCTGACCAATCTACTGGTGCATGCAATCACCTGCATTGCGCTCACAGGATTGGTCCGGCGGCTTCTGCTGTTGGCCAACTGCAGTCAGCGGGACGCAAGGCTGTACGCGTTTGGATTGGCGGTTGCATGGGGGACGCACGCCCTTCAGGTTTCCTCTGTGCTGTATGTGGTCCAGCGAATGCAGACCATGAGTACACTGTTCGTGGTGTTGGCAATGAGCGCCTATGTTCAAGCCCGGCAGGCTCAAATAGACGGCGCGGCGCAGCACAAATTCTGGCTAAGGGTACTGCTATTCTGGGGTTTGGCGTTGGCCTGCAAGGAAGATGCAGTGCTGTTGCCTGGGTTTACTCTGCTTATAGAGCTTACTTTGCTGCATTTCAGGGCAAAGGTTACTCCTGTTGGTGCCATGTTGCAGCGTGGTTACCTGTTGTTGGTCGTCGCAGGAGTAAGTTTTTTCCTGGGTATAGTCCTCCCTCATTTCTGGGTGGAATCTTCATACCCCGGCCGCGACTTCAATACACTGGAGCGTTTGCTAACCCAAGGCCGTGTCCTGGCTGTGTACGTCAGACAAGTTGTGTGGCCGGCTCCGGATGGCCTGCCTTTCTATTACGACAATTTGTTGCCTTCCCGAGGCTTGCTGGACCCCGTCAGCACGACATGGTCAATTGTGTTGCATTTCGGGCTGATTCTCTGGGCGTTGTTATGGCGCAGAGTGCGTCCGCTATTCGCTTTGGGTATTCTGCTTTTCTATGCCGGTCACTCCATCACCAGTAATGTGGTAGGGCTGGAGCTCGCATTTGAGCACAGGAACCATTTCCCCTTGTTTGGATTGTTGCTTGCCATTGGTGACCTTCTCCATGCCTTTATGGAGCGGCTGTCCTTGCGTCCATGGATCGCAGTGGCGGTGTGTTTGCTGATTCTTGCAGGCAATGCTGCTGCTACCGGGATGCGTGCATATATATGGGGCAATCCGCTGCGTCTGGCGCTGCATGGTACCGTCGTGGCGCCAGAATCCATTCGTGCATGGAGCGCGCTTTGTCGTGCCAATTACGATCTAAGTCAGGGGCGGCCAGAAAGTCCATATTTTCAAGCCGCTATTAAGGCGTGTGCCGAAGGTGGGAGGCTGCCCGGTGCGGCAACCATGCTTGCCAATATGGTGATTCTTAAGACACTTAATGGTACCGTAAATCAATCTGATTGGAATGCTCTGATTGTTGCGCTTCAATCCGTTGCGATGAATGTCGAGAATTCTAGCATCGCCATTAATCTGGTGAGGAATGCATTGCGAAATCCTGATTTTGACGAGGGCAATGTGTTGCGTGTCGTCGCTATTGTAAGTGGTCGAAAGGAGCTGCCTGCGGAGGATTTTTTGGAATTTGGCCATTATGCGCTAATGAGTAAGAGTCGGGATAATTTGGCGTATGTTTACCTGTTTAAGGGACTTCGATCCGATAGTGTGGCCAGTGAGCGGAAAGTGCGCATACTGGAGGAGGTTCGGAGATTGGGTCATTCCGGAATGGCCCACAGGCTCGAGGTGGAGTTGAAGCTGGACCGGCGCAGGCAGTGAGTGCGGCCTTTGGGGCTTGCGCTGCGCCTGAGTATTATGGTGTGCCGCTAATTGCTTGGGTTGGTATGATAATGAGTAATCATTTTAAATGTTGCGGGCCTATATTGTTTTCTATCGTACTCCCATGGTTGCGTGTGTGGCATATTCAAGCCTGAAGGTTTGGGTGTTATTTGCATGGGCGTGCGCGTCGCGGCTCCGTAATTTTGGGTGAAGCTCCGTGTTTGCGGCCACCATTGTTCTTTTGGATATTAATGAAAAGAGCTTGCATATATTCCTTGTTCCGCAGAAGATGAGGTGTGGTTTTTCGCTGCAATCAGCAGCTGTAAATTGGTTTTTCCGGATGGCCTGTAGTCGTATTCCCTCAGAGCGATGTGGGTGAAGGTGGTCCGGTGGTTGGTCTGATGGTTTGGATGTCAATATCCATGTGCGTGCCTTGAGAAGCCGGATGACAGCGCTGCGCCCGAATTATTCATTGAAGAGCCTTTTGTCTGTGCTCCAGTTGCTATTGGAGTTGGCGCTTGTTGTTTTCTTCATTGTCTATGGCTTGCTGCACTGGAGTAGCATCAGTACCGCCTTCGTCCAGCTGTCCCCGCTGTGGCTGTTGACGTGCGGGCTCCTGTATAGCGCAATGCATTTCTTTGCAGTACTGGCCACGGCCAGCCTGCTTCGCTCGCTTGGTTGTCCAAGGCCGTATGGCATGCTTTTTGTCATTCATATACGCAGATTGCCTGCCAAGTATCTTCCCGGCGGCATCTGGCATGCGGTGGGGCGCGGTGCTGATCTGGTGAAGGATGGTATTCCTATTCGCCGTATTGGTCAGCTGGTGGGTATCGAACAGTTGCTGGCTATCTGGTGGTCGGGCTTTCTCGGGTTCGTATTTGCCGGGCTTGCGTTCAATGGTAGGATCGGCCGTGTCGCCTCGATGATCGCCATGTGCTGGTTGATCATTTCGCTCCTTGCTTTGGTCTGGGTCAGGGTAAGGCCTGGATGGCGTTATCTGGTGGAAGCGGTTAGCGCGCCTGAAATAGTTCTGGCGTATGTGGCTGGGTGGATTTGTCTTGCGGCAGGATTTACTTTGTATATCTGGCATGGTGTCGATATGTTGAGTAGTCCGCTCCAGGTGGCAGCAAGCTATCTGGTGTCGTGGATGATCGGCGCAATAGCTTTCTTCGCGCCGCAGGGCATAGGAGTGTTCGAGATATCAATGGCGAGGGCTTTGGGGCAATCTGGGTCGCTACAGGCTGATATTATCTGGTTCATTGGAAGCTATCGCCTTTTGGTGTTGACTGCCGATCTCGCAATATGGGGCGGCGGGTGTGCGTGGTTTCGGGTGATAAGGGTGAGGTGATTAGGACATGGCTTTGAGAAAGCGGCTGCTTGACGCGGTGCATTCGAATGAATACATCAAGCGTGTTCTTTTTAATCCTTTTGCCGAGTACCACCAATGGCGGCTGCTCGGATTCGTGCGCGATGCGGCGCATGAAATAGGCGCCGGGGGGAGCGTCATTGATATCGGTGCCGGCGAGCTTAAATATAGGTCTCAGTTCTCTCATTGCCGCTATGTGAGTAACGATTTATGCGTGGGTGATGAGGGGTGGAATTACGAGGGTATTGACCTGGTTTCATCTGCCTACGCGATTCCGGTTGAAGATGACAGCTTTGACGCAGTTCTTTGTATTCAGGTTATGGAGCATCTTGACAATCCGGACGGCGCTTTTCGCGAATTTCATCGGATACTTAAGGGTAGGGGGAGGGCTTATGTGTCCGCACCCCTGCTCGCTGGAGAGCATCAACAGCCGCACGATTTCTTGCGATACACAAGGTATGGATTTTCCGTACTTGGTGAACGCAATGGGTTTCGTGTTTTATCCATCTCGCCACATGGAGGGTGCGCTATTGCGGTCGAGACGTTGATGTGGGCGGCCTTCTGGGAGCTTGCGCCCTTGCCCCGACAGTCGCTTGCCCGGTATGCAGTCTATGTCCTGCTTTATCCGGTGAAGTTGCTAACCGGCGCTTTGGCTCTTTTGCTGGATATGCTGGATAAAAAGAAATCCATGACCATCAATTACAATGTAGTCTATGAGAAAGTAGTTTCGGATTGCTGATCCGTGTAGATGGATTGTCTAGCTTATTCTTGGGGTGCCATTGCGCAGAAAAATAATGAGCTTGCGCGGCCAGGGCGTAAAGGCGCGTAAGTAGTCGGACAGCGTGCAGGTACGGTTGGTCTGCAGTGAGCGGCGCAGGGCTAGGATTTCTTTGCCTCTCTGCCAAATGTCGCGCAGTGCGGCGATATAGATATCTCGCCATGGTCGGGTACTACGCAGGGCGAGCGAAAGGGCTGCTCCTTCAAGCAACAGCATCGTTAATTGCAAGATGAGCCATGGCCACATGAACATGGTTGGCGTGCAGGCGATGAACGCGGCCAATCGATTGCGTTCACTGAGGTGGCGGCGCCGATAGCGCGTGCGAATGCCGTTGGGTCCGATGTGGTTGCCACCAAAACTGGCGCCTTGACGGTGACGATAGCCACTGCTTGGCAGGCAGCGGATACTCCAACCTTGCAGGCGTGCGGCGCAGCAGAGATACAGATCCTCGCCGACAGAGTCCATCCACTCCGGGAATCCGCCAAGAACCTGCCAATCCTCGCGCGAAATCCAGAGGCATGCCCCAATGACGAAGGCGATTTCAGCTCTTTCGGGATTGAAGTTCGGTGCCGGGACATGCAAGGGGTCGAGCAGGCAGCCCCTGTCAATCAGTTCATTCGTTTCCCAGTCGTACTGCGGGAGGGTGAGAATGCTCCGGATGGACTGGCGTTGCGACTCTTCCAGAAAGACCTTCAGTGCGTCCGTGTGCAATGCTGCGTCGTTGTTAAGGAGCAGCAAGTAACGGCCGCGCGCACGTTCAGTCATACGGTTGTTCGCAATGCAGAACCCAACGTTCTCGCCAGAAACAAGTAATTCTACATTCGGGTAGCGTTGTTGGATCCATTCGGCAGATCCGTCCGACGACGCGTCGTCGTGAACAATGATCTCCATTGGAATATCTCCCGCCTGAGCCAATATTGAGTCAATGCAGTCGGGGAGTATTTTAGCACCGTTGTAATTGGCAATACAGACGGAGCAGACAGGCTCCGTGGCAGGCCTTAGTGCTTGGAAGTGGTGAACCATTGCCACGTATGCTCCAGGCCATCTGCCAGATCGAATTGAGGCCTCCATCCAAAACGGCACAGGCTGCTGGTCGATTGCAGGTGCACACTTGGAATGTCCACCACGCGGGCCGCGCCGTGCTGCCGATGCAGGGTGCGGCCCGTTACTTGCTCGATGGCGGAAAACAACGAGTTCAAATCAATGCTGGTTCCGCTGCAGGCATTGAATACGTTGAATCCAGATATGTTCGGAGTGCGTAGCGCCGACAACACCAGCGAATTGAAGTCGTCAATATAGAGGTAATCTCGCTTTGTGGAGCCGTCGCCCCAGACCTGCAGCACCTCGCCTCGCACGAGCTTGCCGAAGGCGGCCGGAATGATCCCAAATCCCGGTCGCTCGTCCTGTCCCGGTCCATACAGGTTGGAAGGGCGGAATACAATGGCGTTGCCCGAGGACTGGTGGCACCACGACTCGATGAACTGCTCAGCGGCCAGCTTGCCTGCGCCGTGGTAGGACCGGGAATGGAAGGCGCTTGACTCGTTCTGTGGGGCGTCGTAAAGGCGGCTGCACAGTGCGCCGCCTGATGACATATAAACAAGAGATAGATGTGAATAGGAATGCATCGCCTCAAGCAAGCCCAGTATGGGTCTCAGGTTGCCTTCCAGTTCAAGCATGGGCCTGCCTGCAGAACTTGCCGGCGTGGTGGTAGATGCCACGTGCACGACGGCCCTTACACGATCCAGGAATACCGCAAAGTCAGCTGGTTCCCGCAATTCACGGACATGCACCTCCACCTGGTTACTGGGGGCGACGAGCGGACGTCGGCTCACCGCGATGACATCCTCTCCCTGACGTGTCATCGCCTCGAGCAGCTGTCGTCCGACGAAACCGCCTGCGCCTATCAGCAGCACTGGCTTAGTCATGCGCGGCTCCTTTCAGCAAGCAACGGTAGGCAGCCATGTACCGGGATGCGCAATCATCCCAAGTGCCGATTCTGCCGTGGGCCAACGCTCGAGCCGTTTCACCCTGTGCATGATTGAGGTCCCGATCCTCGAGCTTTTCCACGGCTTTCGCATACTCGCTGGGGCTTCCGCAAAGCGCGCCGGTCACACCATCTTCGACGATATCCGCGTGTGCCGGCAGATGGGAGGCGATGATCGGCATCCCCGCAGCCATGGCTTCCAGCATAACTTGCGGTCGCCCCTCTGCGTGGCAGCTCAATGTGATCAGGCCATGTACGCGCGGAAACCATTCATCAATCAATTGTCGTGATTTTGCCGGGCCGTGATAGAAGATCCAATCCGGGATCACGACCTGCTCCTGCATTGGTCCGAACAGATGCAGTTGTCGCTTTCCACTGCGGAACAAGGGCTCCGACCACTCGAACAACGGGCCCAGCTTGTTTTGTGTGAGGCGTGTGATCGCCAACCAGCATGGTGGCTCCTTGGGTTGACGCCGGATGGCGTACCACTGCGGGTCGACACCAAAGGGTATCGGCCTGATTTCGGCCAGATCACCGAAGGATTCGTACAATGGCTCCCGCATCCAGTCTGCGTTCGGACAAATCATTGCGGGCCTATTCCGAAGAGCGTGTCGGAGCGCATGGCGCATCATCGGCATGCGCAACAACTTCATGTCGTTGCCCAGAGCGGTGACCAGAACCGGCTTGCCATCGGCAGGCAGCGGCAATGCACATTGCAGCCAGTTGATGTGATGGAGATCGACGTCCTTGTTCCTGCGATAGGCGGTGTTCAACATTCGCAATAATTTGATCGCAGCGCTGATTCCCGACACCGGCTTGGCGCGTAACCAGTGGGAAATTCCGCCTCGATGCATTAGTGCGGCCAGCCATTCGGCCTCCTCTTCCGTCGAGGCATCAATGACGCAGAAATCCCTGTCGCCTGGAGGTGCCCACTGCCGTAGATTGATCAGGCCTGAGCGGGCAAGCGCTGTGCTGATGTGCTTTATGAATAAGCCACGCCAATCGGAAGCGTCGAGTGGATAGGACGTGCTTGTGAACAATACGCGTAGTGGCCTTTCCCCCCTCGATAGGAACATGCGCTCAGGTCTCACGCCGATATGTGAGCAATGTGATCTGTTCCGATATCAGGCCGATCAGGAAAACGATCGCCGCCGCACTGAGCAACAGCATGCTCATGTTGGTGAAGCGTGCCGAATGGTAGAACGTCCATGCGTACCATCCCGCGCCTGCAGCGGCGAAAAATATCGCCACCGGCGCGAACAATTTAAGTGGCGCATACAGCGTGGCGATCTTGAAGATGATCAACAGGAAGCGGATGCCGTCCTTGATCGGACGGATATGGCTGCTGGTGCCCACGCGCTTGGCCACGGGAATCGGTACATAGGCCACCGGGTAGGCGCTGCGGAAGAAGGCCATGGTGCTGGTGGTGGGGTAGCTGAAGCCATTGGGCAGCAGATGCAGGAATTCGCGGAACTTGCCCGCGCGCACGGCCCGGAAGCCGGAGGTCAGGTCGTCGATGCGGTGGCCGGTCATGTGGCTGGCGAGGCGGTTGTAGAAATTGTTGGCCAGCCCACGGTGCAGGTTGGCCTGACCGCTGGCGTCGCGCGCGCCGACCACCATGTCGTAGCCTTCATCCAGCTTGGCCAGCAGTGCGGCGACGTGTTGTGCGCTGTGCTGGCCGTCGGCGTCCATGAATACAAGGACCTCGCCGGTAGCGGCACGGGCGCCGCGCTTGATCGCCGCGCCGTTGCCCATGGAGTAGGGGTTGCTGACCACCTGGGCGCCATGGCTGGCCGCGATGGTGGCCGTATCATCGGTGGAACCGTCGTTGACGACGATGATCTCCGCCTGCGGCCAGGCCTGCCGCAGCGCCGGCAGGGTGCGCCGGAGCCCTTCGGCCTCGTTCTTGGCCGGCAATATGATGCTCAGTCGCTGCACGTTCAGTACCTGTCGTTCTCCCCGATGGACATGGTAGCGGGAACCATCTCGCCATGGGATGGAGCGGGTTCTCAGTCCTTGCGGAGGGCGGCGGGAATTGAATTGCCGCCGTTGTCCAAATGCGGTGCCCGTTTAAAGCCCGTGTCTGCGGCGGCGCTGGCTACAACGGCTCGCCTGCTGGCGCTGGATTGCCTCGGCTTCCATCCGGGCGCCCGCGCGTTCAATGTGGGCAACGGCCGGCGCTTTCGCGCGCCAGGTCATCGCCGCCGCATCTGCCGTGGCTGTTCGCGTCGTGCCTTGGGAGACGGCACCGCGCCGTGCCGGCGATCCGGCGGCGTCAAGCGGCCGGGCGAGGGCGGAACTGGGCTGGTCGCCGGCGTGGACCAGTCTGGAGGCCATTATTGAAAGCGCCTGGCGCTGGCATCGCGCGCAGCCTTGGTGAGCCGGCGTTCCCGGGTATCCCTCAATAGGTGGCCACCCGCACCGGCTGCAGGCTGCCGGCGTCGAGCACCATGCGACCGGCGCCATGACGGGCCACGATCGGCAGACTGCGGAACGGCGCTTCTTCCGGAGTGCCGGCCGGCTGGCCGTCGGCGGTGCTGGGCGCGGCGTTGAAGGCCAGCCGCGGCACGACCTGGGCATAGGGCACGTACCACGCCGGGTTCCGTTCCTGGTCCATGCCGGTGTCGAGGAAGGCCGCGAGTACGGAGGCATGGTCGGTGCGCGCCGTTCCCGGGCGCAGGCCCACCAGTAGCGGAGCGCCCTTCGGCAGCCGCGACCATTCGGCATGGCTGGCCCGCGCCAAGTCGGCCGCCTCCACTTCATTGGCCAGGATCAGGGCCAGGCGCATGTCGCTGGCGACCACGAACACCGGCCGGGTCTGCCACAGCATGTGCAGGCCGAAACCGAGGAAGGCCAGCTGCAGCAGGCAGACGACGGCCAGGTCCAGGCGCAGGCTCTTCTTGCCGGGCTTGAACACGATGAAGGTCAACACCGGCCCCGCGATCATCTGCGCTCCCAGCAGCAGGCCCAGCAGCGGCAGTACGCCGGAGATCCGGTACAGCCCCCACGGGTGCCAGAGCGGCACTACGGTCGCGGTGATGGCGGCGACCAGCAGCAGGCTGGCCAGGGCATGCAGAGTGGCGGCTTTCCAGCGGTTCATCGGTTGCAGGCGCAGGTTGGAGGCGCACAGCATGCGGGCTGTCCTGGCCGGCGTCGAGCCGCACGAACGGTGGCTCCACGCACTGACGGGCCTCTGGCATGCGAAGAAGGCACGGGTACAATCGCCGGACTGTCGTCCGTGCCGGGGAACACCATGAATACAGCCGTTGCCGCCAATCTGGTGGGCATCACCGGGATCGCCCGCCGCCTGGTGCAGGACGGGGCGCTGGACGAGGCGGCGGCGCGCAACGCGATGGCGCAGGCCGGGACGGCCAAGGTGCCGCTGGCGCAGTGGCTGGCCGAGAAGAAGCTGGTCAACGCCGCGCAGCTGGCGGCGGCCAATGCCGTCGAATTCGGCATGCCGTTGCTGGATGCCTCGGTGTTCGACGCCAACCAGAACGCGATGAAGCTGGTCAGCGAGGAGCTGCTGCGCAAGCATAACGTGCTGCCGCTGTTCAAGCGCGGCGGCAAGCTGTTCATCGGCACCAGCAACCCGACCCAGTCGCTGGACGAGATCAAGTTCCACACCAACCTGGTGGTCGAGCCGATTCTGGTGGATGAGGACCAGATCCGGCGCACGCTGGACCAGTGGGTGGCGAGCAACGAGAGCCTGGTCGGTGGGCTGGGCGACGATGAAGAGGGCGTGGGCGACCTGGAAGTCGCCGCCGGCGATGAGGACATGGGCGGTGGCGGCGACGCCGGCATCGATGCCAAGGGCGACGACACCCCGGTGGTGAAGTTCGTCAACAAGGTGCTGGTGGACGCGATCCGCCGCGGCGCTTCGGACATCCACTTCGAGCCCTACGAGGACGACTACCGGGTGCGTTTCCGCATCGACGGCCTGCTCAAGACGGTGGCCAGGGCGCCGGTGAAACTGCGCGAACGCATCGCCGCGCGCCTGAAGGTGATGTCGCAGCTGGACATCGCCGAGAAGCGCGTGCCGCAGGACGGCCGCATCAAGCTCAACCTGTCCAAGGCCAAGCAGATCGACTTCCGCGTGAGCACGCTGCCGACGCTGTTCGGCGAGAAGATCGTGCTGCGCATCCTCGACGGCAGCGCGGCCAAGCTGGGCATCGACAAGCTCGGCTATGAGCCCGAGCAGCAGCGGCTGTTCCTTGAGGCCATCCACAAGCCCTACGGCATGGTGCTGGTGACCGGCCCGACCGGCTCGGGCAAGACGGTGTCGCTGTATACCGCGCTGGGCATCCTCAACGACGAGACCCGCAACATCTCCACCGCCGAGGACCCGGTGGAAATCCGCTTGCCCGGCGTGAACCAGGTGCAGCAGAACAACAAGCGCGGCATGACCTTCGCCGCTGCGCTGCGCTCGTTCCTGCGCCAGGATCCGGACGTGATCATGGTCGGCGAAATCCGCGACCTGGAGACGGCCGAGATCGCGATCAAGGCGGCGCAGACCGGTCACATGGTGCTGTCCACCCTGCATACCAACGATGCGCCGCAGACCATCGCGCGCCTGATGAACATGGGCATCGCCCCGTACAACATCACCTCTTCGGTCACCCTGGTCATCGCCCAGCGCCTGGCGCGACGGCTGTGCCCGCAGTGCAAGCGCCGTGCGGAACTGCCCGTCAACGCGCTGCTGGCCGAAGGCTTCACCCAGGCGCAGATCGACAAGGGCATCCAGCTCCACGAGCCGGTCGGCTGCGAGGAGTGCACCGAGGGTTACAAGGGCCGTACCGGCATCTACCAGGTGATGCCGATGACCGACGACATCGCCACGATCGTGTTGCAGGGCGGCAACGCGCTGGACATCGCCGAGGCCGCGCAGAAGATCGGCGTCAACGACCTGCGCCAGTCGGCGCTGCTCAAGGCCGCGCAGGGCATCACCAGCCTGACCGAGATCAACCGCGTCACCAAGGACTGAGGCCAGATCGGGCGCTCCCGCCGCAGGGAGCCGTAGAGCGGGGCGAAGCCCCGCTGGAGCATTACCGGCAAACCCCCGCCGGGCGTTGCCCGGCGCTACAAAGCCGCAGCGCTCGCATTCCTGTAGAGCGGGGCAACGCCCCGCTGAGGCTCTACCGGCGAAGCTCCGCCGGGCGTTGCCCGGCGCTACAAAACAGCTGCGCTCACCTCCATGCTCCCGGCCGGCATGGCTGTTCAGGCGCGGAGCATCCCTGCCGCTAACCCGATAATGGAGCTGACAACGGGGTTCGACCGCCGGGCATGAATGCGCTAGGCTGGCGTGGCACGTGTCGGTCCAGTACAGCCGGGTCTGGGGGAAAGGGGCATGAGCGGTAGCGCATGGTCGGGCGACGACAGGATGTTCGAGTTCCGCCAGGAACTGGCCGACAATGGCCAGTCGCCGGACAACACTCCCTTCACCGTCCTCAGCGTCGATGACGACCCCGGCTTCCAGCAGTCGCTGCGGATGGCACTGTCGGATTTCCGTTTCAACGAAAGCCCGCTGCGGCTGCTGACGGCATCCTCGTCCAGCGAGGCCCGCCAGATGATGGCGGCCAATCCCGGCATCTCCGCGATCCTGCTGGACGTGGTGATGGAGACCGACGACGCCGGCCTGCAGCTGGTGCGCGCGGTGCGCGAGCAGATGGGCAACTCCGAAGTGCGCATCGTGCTGATCACCGGCCAGCCCGGCATGGCGCCGCTGCGCAAGACCCTGCAGCAGCTGGACATCAGCGAGTACTGGCTCAAGACCGACCTCTACCGCGAGCGGCTGCAGGGCATCGTCACCGGTTCGCTGCGGACATGGAGCGAGATCCATGCGCTGGCGCGGGCCAAGCGCGGGTTGCAGCACATCGTGCAGGCCGGCAGCCGCCTGGCCGGGCTGCGCGATCCTGACGGTTTCTCGCGGCAGTTGCTGCGCGAATTGGCGGCGCTGCTGGAGGTGCCGCTGGACGGCCTGGTATGCCTGCACGATGGCGCGGTCGACCTGCCTGCGGACGAGGCACTGGTGACCGCGGCCGATGGCTGCTTCGAGGCATTGGAAGGCCGCCGCGTGCAGGACATCGCCGACCCGATGGTCCGCGACCTGCTGCTGGATGCATTCGCGTGCCGCTCCAGCATCGGCATGCCGTCCAGCCAGGTGCTGTTCCTCGATGGCGACGGCACGGTGCCGCCGATGGCGATCTACCTGGCGACCGAGCGCTCGCTCGACGCCGAGGAACACGAACTGCTGCAGGTGTTCGTCACCCACGCCAATGCCGGCCTGGTCAACGTCGACCTGGCGGCGCGGCTGGACCGGGTCGCCTACCGCGACAGCCTGCTGGATATTCCCAACGGCAATGCGCTGCGCCGCGACCTGCGGCAGGTACTGGAGCTGCCGCGGCCCTGCGGGCAGAGCCTGCTGGTGGTCGACCTCGGCCAGTACAGCGACGGAAGTCTCGCGCTGGGGCCGGAGCAGGGCGACCTGCTGCTGCAGCGCATGGCCGAGCGGTTGGCGCAGATGTATCCGCCGCCCTGCCACATCGCGCGCCTGCACGAGGGCACCTTCGCCGTGCTCGGGCCGTCGCGCTGGCTGGCCTCCGATCCGGTCGATGCGCTGGAGCAGAGCGAGGATGCCGGCGAATTGCCCTTCCTGCGAGTGGATGCGGCGCGGGTCGACCTGGACGTATACCGCGGCGGCTCCGGTGGCGCGCTGGCGGCCGGCCTGCTGCTGGTGAACCGGATCCGCGCCAGCGGCGGGCATGGCGTGGCCGAGTACCAGATCGAGAGCGAGCAGGAGAACCTGCACCGCTTCCTGGAGTCGCGTGCACTGTACCGCGCGCTGCGCGAGGACCGCATCGGCATCGCGCTGCAGGCGCAGGTGGACCTGCAGAGCGGCGCCATCGTCGGTGCCGAGGCGCTGGCGCGCTGGACCGAGGATGGGCGGCCGATGTCGCCGGCAAGTTTCATCCCGGTCGCCGAGGCCAGCGGCCTGATCGTGCCGCTGGGCGGGCGGGTGATCGAGCTGGCCTGCGATGCCCTGCGCGCGATGGAGCGGGCGGGCTTCCCGGATATCCCGGTGTCGGTCAACGTGTCGCCGCTGCAGTTGCATCGGCGCGAGTTCATCGAGGAACTGGCCGCCACGGTGGCGCGCCACGGCATCGAACCGCGGCGGATGGAACTGGAGATCACCGAAGGTACGGTGATGAGCGACTACCAGGACGGCCGCGAGCTGCTGGCGCGCCTGCGGCGGCTCGGGTTCGGCATCGCGGTGGATGATTTCGGAACCGGCTATTCGTCGCTGCGCTATGTGCATTCGCTGCCGGTGACGCGGCTCAAGCTGGACCGGCAGTTCACCGCGGGCGTCGGCGGGGAAGGCGGCGGTGCGAACGTGGCGGACATGATCATCGCGCTGGGCCGCCGGCTGGGCCTGGACATCGTCGCCGAAGGCGTGGAAACCCCCGCCCAGGTCGAATGGCTGCGCCGCCATGAATGCCCCTGCGCGCAGGGCTACCTGTTCGCGCGCCCAGAGCCGGTGGAAGACTTCATCGCGCGACTGCGCGGCCAGGCCTGAGCATGCGCCGCCTCTGGGAGTCGCCGCGCCTGCGCTGGCAGGAGGCCTGGGCCGCGCTGCGCGCTCACCCATGGCGGGTGACGCTGATCGCCGCGCCCTGGCTGCTGGGCCTGCTGACCGCGTTGCCGGTGCTCTGGTACGAGATGGACCGTGCCGTGCGCCTGCCCGAACGCCAGGCCGCGCACGATGCGGTGGAGAACGCGGCGCAGTCGATGCTGCGCCGGCTGGGACGGTTGCGCGACGACACCCGCTTTCTCGCCTTCCTGACCCCGCGCCTGCTGGAAAGCGGTTCGCAGGCGCAGCTGCTGGAGACCTACACCAGCTTCCTGATGGCCGGCGGCGACTATCACAAAGTGCGCTGGATGGACGCCACCGGCCGCGAGCGCCTGCGCGTGGACCAGGATGCGGGCAGCATCCGCCGCGTTCCCGGGAGCGCGCTGCAGGACAAGCGCGGCCGGCCGTTCTTCGAGAACGCGCTGCATCTGCAGCCGGGCCAGATCCATCTCTCGCCGCTGGATCTCAATGTCGAGAACGGGCGCATCGAGCAGCCGCTGCGCCCGACCCTGCGCGCCTCCTCATCGTTCCTGCTGGCCGATGGCAGCGCCGGCGTGGCGGTGGTCAACCTGCATGGCAACGTCTTGCTCGAACGCCTGCGCACGCGGGCGGCGCAATCGGGTTTCAGCCTGTACCTGGTCCATCCGCAGGGCTACTGGCTGCTCGGTCCGACTCCCGATGATGCCTGGGGATGGCAGCTGGGCCAGGCCGGGCACACCGTGGCGAACTTCGACCCGGCGCTGTGGGCCGCGATGCAGCGGCGTCCATCGGGCGACTGGCACGACTGGAGCTTCTCCACCCTGCAGGCGGCCTGGCGCGGTACCGAAGGCGACCTGCTGGCCCATGCCGACCCGACCCTGGGGCAACTGCGGCTGCTTGTGCATCGCTCGCGGCTGCCGGCGGCGCGCTGGAAGGCGGCGCTTGGCGGGTTGGCGCTGCTGGGGGTCGTGCTGGTGCTGTGGGTGGTGCTGGGCCAGGCGCGCGGCCTGGCGCGCGAACTGGCCTACATGCAGCGCCTGCGCGACAGCAACGAGGCACTGGCGCTGGCGAACGGGCATCTGCAGGCGGCGCAGCAGGAACTGGCGCGGGCCGAGCGCCTGTCCTCGCTCGGCCTGATGGTGGCCGGCGTCGCGCACGAAATGAACACCCCCCTGGCCAGCGCGCAGCTGGCGCTGGGCACGCTGCGCAGCGGCGTCGCCCGCCTGCAGGCGCAGATCATGGCGGGCCTGCGCCGGTCCGAACTGGAGAGCTTCCTGGCCGAGGCTGCAGGCGCCTGTGCCCTGGCCGATGGGGAACTGCGGCGTACCTCGGCGCTGGTGAAGCGGTTCAAGCAGGTGGCCGTGGACCGCGCGTCGCTGGAGCGCCGTCGCTTCGACCTGGCCGAAGTCCTGCTCGATGCCGATCCGCGCCTGCGCCGCGGGGGCCTGGCCGAGGGCATCGCGCTCGAACTGGACCTGGAACCGGGCATTGCCATGCAGACCTATCCCGGTCCACTGGAGCAGGTGGTGGCCAATCTGCTCAACAACGCGCTGCTGCACGCGTATCCCGAAGGGAAGGGGGGGCGCATCCGGCTGGCGGCCCGCCGCGATGGCGCGGCGCAGGTCCGGATAGAGGTGGCCGATGACGGCAGCGGCATCGCGCCGGAGGATCTGGCGCGCATCTTCGAGCCGTTCTACACCACGGCACGCAACCGCGGCGGCACCGGCCTGGGGCTGCACATCGTCCACCAGATCGTGACCGAGGTGCTGGGCGGACGGATCGAGGTGCGCAGCCGCCGCGCGGGCGATCCGGGCGACGTGCCGGAGGGAACCTGCTTTACCCTGCATATCCCCTGCGTCGGCCCGGAGAGTGTGGCCGAGCCCTTGTAGGTCGAGGCGCTCCAGTGGCGGAGCATGATGGTGATACCCCGGCGGGGTTGGCCGGGAGGGCTCCAGCGGGGCGTTGCCCCGCTCTACAGGATGGCGGGGGCTGTAGCGCCGGGCAGCGCCCGGCGGGGCTTGCGCGGGAAAGCTCCAGCGGGGCTTTGCCCCGCTCTACAGGATGGCGGGGAGCTGTAGCGTCGGGCACCACCCGGCGGGGCCTGCGCGGTAGTGCCCCGGCAGGGCGTCCCCCGTGCTGCTGTTTGGTTGTGCGCGCCGGGTGTGGCCCGGCAAGCGGGTGGGCTCAATCCATCCCGAGCTTCTTGAGCTTGTAGCGCAGCGCCCGGAAGGTGATGCCCAGCTGCGCCGCGGTGCGGGTCCGGTTCCAGCGGTTCTCTTCCAGTGCCTTCTGGATGGCCGCGCGTTCCATCTGTTCGATATAGGAGGGAAGGGCGGCATTGCCGGCTTCGATGTCGGCCACGGCTTCTTCGGTGGCCATGGATGCATCGGTGCGCGGCGCCGGCAGGCGCAGGTCGCTGGCGCCGATGCTGTCGCCATCGACCAGGGCGAGCGCGCGTTCCAGCACGTTCTCCAGTTCGCGCACGTTGCCGGGGAAGGCATGGCCGGCCAGCGCGTCCAGCGCCGAGGGCGAGAGCAGCGGCGTGGGCAGCTGCTGCGAACGAGCCAGCCGGCTGAGGATGGCCGCCGCCAGCTGCGGCAGGTCGCCGCGGCGCTCGCGCAGCGGCGGCACGCGCAGTTCGATGACGTTGATGCGGTAGTACAGGTCGTGGCGGAAACGACCGTCCTGTACCAGCACGGCCAGGTCCTTGTGCGTGGCCGACAGGATGCGCACGTCCACCGGCACTTCGGTGGCCGAGCCGACCGGGCGTACGGATTTCTCCTGGATCGCGCGCAGCAGCTTGACCTGCATCTGCAGCGGCAGTTCGGCCACTTCGTCCAGGAACAGGGTGCCGCCATGCGCGGCCTGGAACAGTCCGGGCTTGTCGGCATGCGCGCCGGTGAAGCTGCCCTTCTTGTGGCCGAAGAACTCGCTCTCCATCAACTCGCCGGGGATGGCGCCGCAGTTGACCGGGATGAACGGCCCGGCCGCGCGCCCGCCCTGGTCGTGGATGGTGCGTGCGACCAGCTCCTTGCCGACGCCGGACTCGCCGACGATGTAGACCGGCGCCTGGCTGCGCGCGACCTTGGCGATGGTGGTGCGCAGGTCGGCCATTGCCTGCGAGTCGCCGAGCAGGCGCGAAGCGCTCTCCGGCGGCGCCGGCGGCGCGGTGCGCTCGCTGTTGTTGAGTTCCAGCGCGTGCTTGACCATGCCGCGCAGCACGCCGATGTCCACCGGCTTGCTGACGAAGTCGAAGGCGCCGGCCTTCAATGCCTCCACCGCCAGGTCCATGCTGCCGAAGGCGGTGATCATGGCCACCGGCGTGCGCGGGTGATCGCGTGCGATCTCGGTGACCAGTTCGATGCCGTTGCCGTCGGGCAGGCGCATGTCGGTCAGGCACAGGTCGAAGCTGTTGCTGGCCAGCAGTTCGCGGGCCTCGGCCAGGTTGGCGGCGGTGCTGATGCGCAGTCCCATCCTGCCCAGGGTCAGGACCAGGAGTTCGCGGATGTCCCGCTCGTCGTCGACGACCAGCGCGCTATGCGTCACGTTCATGTTGAAAACGATAGCCGAGTCCGAGGCTGGACGTCATCTTCGGCGCCCGGCCTGCATCCGGATCAGGCGGCGAACGCGCCGTGCGGCGCGGCCATGACGATGCGGAAACAGGCGCCGCGGGTCGGTACCGGGATGTATTCCAGCTGCGCCTGGCTGGCCCGGCACAGCTCGCGGGCGATGTATAGGCCCAGTCCGGTGCCGTGTTCGGAGGTGGTGTAGAACGGCCGGAACAACTGCGTGGCCACTCCCTCGGGGATGCCGGGGCCGCGGTCGATCACGTCGATCACCGCATGGCGGCCGGAAGATGCGACGCGGATCCGCACCCGCGCCGGTTCGTCGCCCATGCGGCCGTATTTGAGCGCGTTGTGCACCAGTGCGGTCAGGACCTGGTGCAGGTGGCGCGGGTCCATCAGCGCCGGCACCGAGGACTCGCGGATGATGGATTCCACGTCATCGGTCTCGGTGGACAGCGTCTGCCGGTACTCCAGCACGAAGCGGCGCACGAAGCTGGCCAGGTCCAGGTTTTCGGGGCTGGCGCGCTCGCGGCGGGCCAGCGCCAGCACGCTCTCGACGATGCCGTTGGTGCGCTGGCACTGCTGGTGGATGATCTGCAGCAGGCGCCGGTCGGCATCGCCCAGGTCGTTGGATTCCTCCAGCAGTTGGGTGGCGTAGTTGATCGCCGCCAGCGGGTTGCGGATCTCGTGGGCGAGGCTGGCCGAGAAGCGGCCCAGGGTTGAAAGGGTCAGCGACTCGGCGCGGCGCGAGACCACGCTGGTGTCGTCCAGGAACAGCAGGGTCTGGTCGCTGTCGGCCAGCAGGCGGGCGAAACGCGGCTGTACTTCGGCCTGGCCGTTGGCCAGCTGCAGCGGCAGCTCCTCGCCGTTGGAATCGGCGCGCCAGCGCTGCAGGCGCCGGGCCAGCTCCGGCGCGATCTGTCCCAGCCGCGCCTCGCCGCCGGCCAGCCCGTCGCCGGCTTCGCCCAGCAGGGCGGCGGCGGCCTCGTTGGCCAGGGCGATGCGGCCGCCGCCATCGACCACCAATACGCCGGTGCGCATGCGGCGGATGATCAGCTCGTTGATCTCGAACAGATTGGCGACCTCGGCGCCGCGCCGCTCGGCCAGCTGCTGGTTGCGGCGGGCGCGGTTGCCGATCTGGTAGCTGATCCAGGCCAAGGCGAGGTAGCTGGTGATGAACATCGCCAGCTCGGCCAGGGTGCGGGTGCTCCCGCCGCCCTCCAGTTCGCGCCAGCCGAATTCGGCCACGGTGGCGATGCTGGCCACCAGCGCTACCAGCATGCCGCGCGACAGCGGCAGCAGCATGGCCGCGGCGGAGATGTTGAACAGCAGGGTCATCGAGATGCCGGCGCTGGCGCCGGGCAGCGCATGGGTGAGCAGGGTGGCGGCGAGGATGTCGGTCACTGCCCCCCAGAACACCAGCGGCTGCAGCCAGCGCTCGTTGCGGCCCCATGCCAGCAGGCCCAGCGCGACCGGCAGGTAGCCGATGGAGACCGCGCGCGCCAGCACGGGATGGTGCGCCTCGCTCATCAGCGCGCTCAGCGGGCTGAACACCAGCGCCGCGATCAGGCTGGCGATCAGCACCCGGTACAGCGCGAAGAAATAGAGCTCGCGCCGCGGTATCGATTCGATGCGGTCGATCAGCGAGGAACGGGAAGACAAGTGCAGGGCTCCGGCGACGGGCGGCAGGAAGGAGTATAGGTGCGGGCGGGAGCCGCCGCGGGCCGCCGGCCATCCCGGCGCGGCGGTCGGCAAGTGGCTGAAATGGCGCGTGATTCCGCCCTTTTCGTGGTTCCAGGCTGGCCTTTACTTTGCGCCACGGGCCGCGGTCGGCGACAATGGTGGGCCCGCCCGCCCTGCAGGAAGGCCATCCAATGGCCCTGCGGACTCGTGGCGGTTGTTCCCATTCCCACGGTGACGCATGAATTTCCACGAGTACCAGTCAAAACAGCTGCTTGCCGAATACGGCATCCCGGTTCCGGCCGGCAAGGTCGCGGCTACCCCGGACGAGGCTGTAGCAGTTGCCCAGTCGCTGGGCCAGGGCCCCTGGATGGTCAAGGCGCAGATCCACGCAGGCGGCCGCGGCAAGGCCGGCGGCGTCAAGTTCTGCAAGACCGTCGAAGACGTCAAGGCCGCTGCGGCCAAGATGCTCGGCACCAAGATGGCCACCTACCAGACCGCCGGCGTCGAGCTGCCGATCAACCTGGTGCTGGTGACCACCGCCGGTGAGATCGTCAAGGAACTGTACCTGTCGGTGCTGGTCGATCGTGGCACCCGCACCATCAGCTTCATCGCCTCCTCGGAAGGCGGCATGGAGATCGAGCAGGTCGCTGCCGAAACCCCGGACAAGATCCACACCCTGAACGTGGACTTCGTCGAGGGCGTGCAGGGTTACCACGG
Organism: Stenotrophomonas nitritireducens; assembly: GCF_001431425.1. GTDB lineage: Bacteria > Pseudomonadota > Gammaproteobacteria > Xanthomonadales > Xanthomonadaceae > Stenotrophomonas > Stenotrophomonas nitritireducens. The sequence continues at coordinate 37,590 of NZ_LDJG01000028.1, read as the reverse complement.
CCGCGACATCGGCTTCAAGATGGGCCTGACCGCCAAGCAGGCCGGCCAGTTCGCCAGCATCATGGTCAACCTGTACCGCATCTTCAACGAAAAGGACCTGGCGCTGGTTGAGATCAACCCGCTGGCCATCCTGGACGACGGCAACCTGTACGCGCTGGACGGCAAGTTCAACAGCGACGACAACGCCGCGTTCCGTCACAAGGAACTGGTCGCCATGCGCGACAAGTCCCAGGAAGACGAAACCGAAGTGACCGCTTCGGAGCTGGACATCAACTACGTCACCATGGACGGCAACATCGGCTGCATGGTGAACGGCGCCGGCCTGGCCATGGCCACCATGGACGTCATCAAGCTCAACGGCGGCGAGCCGGCGAACTTCCTGGACGTGGGCGGCGGCGCGAACAAGCAGCGCGTGATCGAGGCGTTCAAGCTGATCCTGTCCTCGGACAAGGTCGAGGGCATCTTCGTCAACATCTTCGGCGGCATCGTCCGCTGCGACATGATCGCCGAAGGCATCATCGCCGCGGTCAAGGAAGTGGGCGTAAAGGTTCCGGTCGTGGTGCGCCTGGAAGGCACCAACGTGGAAGAAGGCAAGCAGCTGCTGCGCGACAGCGGCATGGCCATCATCCCGGCCGACAACATCAACGACGGCGCCAAGAAGGTCGTTGAAGCGGTCAAGAACGCCGCCGCCTGACCCACGACACCGAAGGAAATCCCATGAGCGTTTTGATCAACAAGAACACCAAGGTGATCGTGCAGGGCTTCACCGGCCAGCAGGGCACCTTCCACGCCACCCAGATGATCGAGTACGGCACCCAGGTCGTCGGCGGCGTCACCCCGGGCAAGGGCGGCACCACCCACATCGACCTGCCGGTGTTCAACACCGTCGCCGATGCCGTGCAGTCCACCGGCGCCAACGCGTCGGTCATCTACGTGCCGCCGCCGTTCGCGGCCGACGCGATCCTGGAAGCCGCGGCCGCCGGCATCAAGGTCATCGTCTGCATCACCGAAGGCATCCCGGTGCTGGACATGCTGCGCGTGGACAACGTGCTGAAGGGCTCGCACCCGGATACCGTGCTGATCGGGCCGAACTGCCCCGGCGTGATCACCCCGGGCGAGTGCAAGATCGGCATCATGCCGGGCCACATCCACATGCCGGGCAAGATCGGCATCGTGTCGCGTTCGGGCACCCTGACCTATGAAGCGGTCAAGCAGACCACCGAAGTCGGCCTGGGCCAGTCCACCTGCATCGGCATTGGTGGTGACCCGATCAATGGCCTGAACTTCGTCGACTGCCTGAAGCTGTTCAACGAAGACCCGCAGACCGAAGGCATCATCATGGTCGGCGAAATCGGCGGCGACGCCGAGGAAGCCGGTGCGGAGTACATCAAGGCCCACGTGAAGAAGCCGGTCGTCGGCTTCATCGCCGGCGCCTCGGCTCCGGCCGGCAAGCGCATGGGCCACGCCGGTGCGATCGCCTCGGGCGGCAAGGGCACCGCGGAAGGCAAGTTCGCCGCGATGGAAGCCGCTGGCGTCGTCACCGTCCGTTCGCCGGGCGACCTGGGCGCCGCCATCGCCAAGCTGGTCAAGTAAGACCTGCCGCGACGCGCAACGAGAGGCCGCCTCCGGGCGGCCTTTTCGTTTGTGCGCTATCGCTGCTCCTGTTTTTGTAGGAGCGACTTCAGTCGCGATGAAGCTTTCCCGGTGAAGCCCCTCGCGACTGAAGTCGCTCCTACAGGGGTTGCCGCGGCTCAGCGCAGCGACTTGATCGTCAGGTCCAGCGCGTCCTTGCCGCCTTCGCGCTGCAGCAGGCGCACCGGCACCGGCATGCCGGGCGCGATCCAGGCGATCTGTTCCTTGTTGCCATCCACGCGGGAGACCTTGGTCGCTTCCACGGTCTTGCCGTCGATGGTCATGTTTTCCTTGCCGACGACGCGGTAGGAAAGCGTCTTGGCCCGGCCGTCGTCCACCATCCGGTAGTTCAGCGGCTTGCCGGCGGCGACGTCGCGGGCGATGGCCAGGTTGATCAGCAGGCCGTCCATGTCGCCGCTCTGCAACGCCACCGGTCCGCGCCGTTCCGGCTTCACGTCGCCGCTCCAGGTGGCCTGGTTGCTGCCCCAGTCGTAGCGCGCATCGACCGCGCGGCGCTTGAACGGAATCACCGAGGCGTCGTGGCTGCTCAGCGGGCGCAACTGGCCGCTGCGTTCTTCGAACAGGGTGCTCTGGCTCAATTCGGCCAGCTGGTTCTTGACCTGCAGCGTGTAGCGCCACTTGCCGCCGTTCTCCGCGGCCAGGGTCATCACGCCGTTGGCCTGCAGGCCCATGTAGCTGGCCTGGTAGTTGGCGGTGAAGGGCTGCACGGCGAAGGCGGGCAGACTGGCCAGCGCGGCGAAGGCCGCGGCCGCCAGCGGAAGGGGGCGCAGGAAGGATTTCATGCTCAGGCTCCTTGGTATTCGGTCAGGCGCAGGTCGATGGCGTCCTCGCCATCCTCGCGTTGCAGGATGCGCACGGGGGTCGGCACGCCGTTGGCGATCCACATGATGGTTTCGTCGTTGCCGCCATTGGTGCGGTAGACGCGCAGCGCGTCGTAGCTGAGGTCGCCGACCTGCACGGTCTCGGTGCCGGCGGCGGCCTGGTACTCGTACTGGCGCACCCGGCCCACATCCACGTAGCGGTAGCGCAGCGGCTGGCCGGGGCGGGCGTCGCGCATCAGCGACAGGTTGAGCAGCAGCGCGCTCTGGTCGCCGCGCTGCAGCGGGATCGGGCGCTGGCGTTCCTTCTTCAGGTCGCCCTGCCACTGCGCGGTGCCTTCCCGCCAGTCGTAGGTGCCGGTGACCTTCCTGCCGAGGAACAGCGCCTTCTTCACCGTGCTCTGGCTCAAGGGCACGTACACCGAGCCCTCGTTGTCGAAGACCGTGCTCTGCTCCAGGTTCAGGCCGAGCACGCCGGCGAAGCCGCGGCGGCCGCGCACGGCCATGTCCACGCGCCAGCGGGCGCCATCGTCGTGGACCACGCGCATGGTCGCGTCGCCGGCCTCCTTGCCCTTGTAGAAGGCCTGGTAGGTGGCGACGAACGGCTGCAGCGCCGGCGGATCCCACTCTGCCGGCGGCAAGGCCGCTGCACCGGCGGGCACCGTTTCCTGGGCCAGGACCGGCAGGGCGGTCAGCAGGCTTGCCAGCAGCATCGGTTTGAGGAGGGCGATCGTCATGCTCGGGTCGAGGCGGGTGGGATGTGGATCATGCCAGCCTGCGCATCAGCGGCATGTGCGGATCAGCGGTGCAGCGTTCCGGCGGAATCTAGGCGCAGCGGATTAAACAGGGACTGACCATCGAGCAGGACCGTGCCATCCCGTTCAGCTACGCGTCCTTCGATGAGCAGGCGCACCGTCGCCAGCAGCAGCGGGTGTTCGACCGCAAGCACCCGCGCGGCCAGGGTATCGGAGCTGTCGCCGGCCAGCACCGGCACCCGAGCCTGGGCGATCACCGTGCCGGCATCCAGTTCAGGCACGACGAAATGGACGCTGGCGCCATGCTCCGCGTCGCCGGCCTCAAGGGCGCGGGCGTGGGTATGCAGGCCCTTGTGCAGCGGCAGCAGCGACGGATGGATGTTGACCAGGCGGCCGGCGAAACGCTGCACGAAGCCGGCGCCGAGGATGCGCATGTAGCCGGCGCAGACGATCCAGTCCGGCGCGCAGGCGGCTACCGCGTCGCCGAGCGCGGTGTCGAAAGCTTCGCGGTTGGCGAAGTCCCGGGGCGGGCGCGCCCAGCGCAGTTCCGGCGCCACCTTGTCCAGCGCCGCGGCGGCGGGTTTGTCGGAGAACACACCAGCGATCCGGGCATCCAGTTGCCCGGTGGCGATGCCGTCCAGCAGGCACTGCAGGTTGCTGCCGCGCCCGGAGGCGAGCACGGCGATGCGGGCCGGCGCGCTCATCGCCAGGCCCGCCTGGACAGCGGCCACGCCAGCAGGCTGCCGATCGTGGCCAGCAGCATGTCGGCATGCGCATCCCAGGCATCGCCCTGCTGGCCGTTGTAGGCCTCGGCCGCTTCCGGCGACAGCGCCAGGGCGATGCCCCATTCCAGCCATTCGTAGACCAGGCTGGAACACATGACCGCCATCACCGCCAGGGCGAACGCCTGCCCGCCACGCAGCGCCGGCCAGGCATGGCGTGCCAGCTGGGCCAGCGCCGGGGTGAAGCAGGCGCCATAGAGGAAGTGGATCAGCCGGTCGAAATGGTTGCGCTGCCAGCCGAAGGCCGCGCCGGGCGACCAGCCGACCAGCCCCTGCAGCCATGCCTCGTACGGCACGTTGGAATACAGCCAGCGCGCGCCGACGCAGTGCAGGGCGATGAAGCCGCAGATCGCGGCGAAGGCGCCGGCGCCCAGCGGCCAGCGCCGGTCAATCCACCACAGCGCCACCAGCCCGGCCACGCTCAGCGAGCTGTGCAGGGCCTGCTCCAGCGGCCACAGCGGCTTGATCCACGTGAGCAGGAACACGGCCAGCACGCCGATGAACGCGGCCCTCTTGGCAAGACTCATGCGACGCGGCCCGGATGCGGGAGGAAGGGCGGTGGCGCGTTGTTCAAGCGAAAGCCGCCTTGACCGCAGGACGCATCAGCACGATCAGGGTGAATACGCCGAGCACCGTGCCGAAGGGCATCATCATGCAGGAAATGGCGGCCACCACCAGGCACAGCGTGTGGCGCCGGCGCTGTCCCAGGCAACGGCCGGCATAGGCCATGAACCCGGCCAGGGTCAGGCCGCAGACGATGAAAGTGCCGGCGAAGGCGACGAAGAACCAGCCGAACAGTTGCGGGTCCAGGGCATGCGCTCCGGACGTGCCCGGGTCCATCGGCAGTTTGCCGGTGACCATGGCCAGCCCCATCGCCAGGTGCAGCACGGGGAACAACGAAAACAGCCCGGTGATCGCCGCCACCACGTAGTGGAAGATCGACAGCAGGCGCAGCTGGCTGGCGTCCTCGTCGGTCAGCGTGGGCGGCGGAACCGGAGCATTCACTGCGTCCATGGGGCACCTTGACGGGGTGGAGGCCTCAGCCGATGCGCACGCGCTCGCTGCCGGCGGCCGCAACGACCTTGCCGATGCTCCAATGCGCCAGCTGCAGCGCATCGAGCGAAGCGTCGATGGCCGCGGCGTGGTCGGCCGGCACCAGCAGCACGAAGCCGATGCCGCAGTTGAAGGTGCGCCACATCTCGCTGTCGGCGACGTTGCCCTCGCGCTGCAGCCACTGGAATACCGGCGGCAGGGTCCAGCTGCCCGCGTCGATTTCCAGGCCCAGGCCCTCGGGCACGACGCGGATGATGTTCTCGGTCAGGCCGCCACCAGTGATGTGGGCCATGCCGTGGATGGTGGCGCCGTGTTCCTTGAGCAGCGACAGGATCGGCTTGACGTACAGCCGGGTCGGCGCCATCAGCGCGTCCACCAGCTTCACGCCGTCTTCCAGCACCAGGTCGGCCGGCTGGCCGGCGCGGTCGTAGATGCGGCGCACCAGCGAATAGCCGTTGGAATGCGGGCCGGAAGAGGCGATGCCGATCAGCACGTCGCCCTGGCGCACGCTGGAGCCGTCCTTCAGCTCGCTCTTCTCCACCGCCGCCACGGTGAAGCCGGCGAGGTCGTACTCGCCCGGGGCGTACATGTCGGGCATCTCGGCGGTCTCGCCGCCGATCAGCGCACAGCCGGCCTCGGTGCAGCCGTTGGCGATGCCGCCGACCACCGCAGCGGCGGTGTCGATGTCCAGCTTGCCGGTGGCGAAGTAATCCAGGAAGAACAGCGGCTCGGCGCCCTGCACCAGCACGTCGTTCACGCACATGGCGACCAGGTCGATGCCGATGGTGTCGTGGCGGCCGAGCTGCTGGGCCAGCTTGAGCTTGGTGCCGACGCCGTCGGTGCCGGAGACCAGCACCGGCTCGCGGTACTTGCCCGACAGGTCGAACAGCGCGCCGAATCCACCCAGCCCGCCCATCACCTCGGGACGGAAGCTGCGCTTGACCAGCGGCTTGATGCGTTCGACCAGTTCGTTGCCCGCGTCGATGTCCACGCCGGCGTCACGGTAGGTCAGGGGAGAGTTGGCGGAAGTCGGGGTGTTGGTCACGGTCGGCTGCGCTGGCGGGGTGAACGGGCGATTTTAACAGGCCACGTTGGCGCCAAGGCCGCATTCGGGCAACAATTCCCACCGGAACCGTCGAGCAATGGAACCCTCAATGCGTCGCAGCCTGGCCTTTTTCCTGTTTCTGGCGTCCTGCCTGTCCGTCCCGGCGGCGCTTGCGCAGTCCGGCGTGCGCACCGAGGGCGACGTGGCCAGTGCGCAGAATCCCTATGAAGCCGAGGTTCCGGTCAACAGCCAGAGCGACGCCGACCGCAACGGCGCCCTGGCGCGCGCGCTGGGCGCGGTGCTGGCCAAGCTGTCCGGCGACCGCAGCGCGATGACCCGGCCGGGCGTGGCGCAGGCGCTGCGCAGCGCCAGGGACATGGTGGAAAGCTACGACTACCGGCAGGACCAGAGCACGTCGGCCGCCGGCGCGCCGAGTTTCCGCACCATGCTGGTGGCGCGCTTCCGCCAGGACGACGTGGATGGACTGGTCGCGGCGCTGGGCCTGCCGATATGGCCGCAGCCGCGGCCCAAGCCGGTGGTGTGGATGGCGATCGACGACGGCAGCGGTCCGCGCCTGGTCGGCGTGCAGCAGTCGAACGCGGCCCGCCCGCTGCTGGATCGCGCCATCGAACGCGGCTTCCGCCTCGGACTGCCGGGCGGCGGCGCGGCCGAGCAGGCGCTGGTCGGCGCGATCTGGCGCCAGGACACCGCCGCCATTGCCCGCGCATCGGCGCGCTACGCGCCGCCGATGCAGCTGGTCGGCAAGCTCTACCGCGCCAGCGGTGGCGGCTGGATGGCCGACTGGGTATTCGTCGACGACGGCCGCGAACTGGCCAAATGGAGCACCCGCGACGGCGATGCGCGCCGCGCGATGGCCGGCGGCGCCGATGGCGCGGCCGATGCGCTGGTCAAGCGCTATGCCAAGGCGCCGGTGGCCGGCGCGGCCGGCATCTATCGCATCCGCGTCAGCGGCATCCGCACCGCGGCCGATTACCTGCGCGTGGCTGCGACCCTGCAGTCGGTGGCGGTGGTGCGTTCGATCGTGCCGGTGCAGGCTTCCGGCGACCGCCTGGAACTGGACCTTGAACTGATGAGCGGCCTGCAGGGGCTGAACCGCATGCTTGGCGCCGACGCCGCGCTGCAGCCGGTGGCGCCGCCCACCGAGGGCGCCCCCGTGTCCTCCCCGGCCGAGTACCGCGTCCGATGAGCGGCGCCGCCGATGCCGAAATCGCGCTGTTCCTGCGCCGCCTGAAATGGGCGGTGCTGGGCGCCTTCGCGCTGTGGGTGATATGGCTGCTGGCGCCGATCCTGACGCCGTTCGTGGTCGCGCTGATGCTGGCCTGGCTGGGCGATCCGCTGGTGGACCGGCTGGAGGCGCGTGGCCGCTCGCGCAATACCGCGGTGATCCTGGTGTTCGCGCTGATGGTCCTGCTGCTGGCGCTGGCGCTGCTGATCCTGGTGCCGATGATCCAGCGCCAGATCGTCACCCTCGTGGCCGCGCTGCCGCAGGCGCAGGAGTGGCTGATGGGCACGGCGCTGCCGTGGATCGAACGGCGTACCGGCGTGGAGATCCTCGGCTGGCTGGAGCCCGAGCGCCTGTTCGAATGGGTGCGCGCGCACTGGCAGCAGGCCGGCGGCGCGGCGTCCACCCTGTTCGGCTATCTGTCGCGCTCGGGGTTCGCGATGGTGGCCTGGGTGGTGAACCTGGCGCTGCTGCCGATCCTGGCCTACTACTTCCTGCGCGACTGGGACCGTTTGGTCGAGCGCGTCGCGTCGATGATCCCGCGCAACCACATCGAGATCGTGTCGCGGCTGGCGCGCGAATCCAACGACGTGCTCGGCGCCTTCATCCGCGGGCAGATCGCGGTGATGCTGGCGCTGGGCGTGGTCTATGCAGTCGGCCTGTCGGTGGTGGGGCTCAACCTGGGCCTGCTGATCGGCCTGATCGCCGGGCTGATCAGCTTCATTCCCTACCTGGGCGCCACCACCGGCGTGGTGCTGGCGGTGCTGGCGGCACTGGTGCAGGCGCAGGGCTTTGACGTGAAGCTGCTGGCGCTGGTCGGCGTGGTGTTCACCGTCGGCCAGCTGCTGGAAAGCTATGTGCTCACCCCGCGCATCGTCGGCGACAAGATCGGCCTGCACCCGGTGGCGGTGATCTTCGCGGTGATGGCCGGCGGCCAGCTGTTCGGCTTCCTCGGCATGCTGCTGGCGCTGCCGGCGGCGGCGGTGATCAACGTGCTGCTGCGCTATGCGCATGAACGCTACCGGCAGAGCGAACTATATGCCGGGCATGGCCCGACCATCGTGCTGCAGTCCAGCGGCGAGCCCGCTCCGGGCATGGGCATCGTGCCGAAGGACGTCGAACCGAAGTGAGCGTGCCGCAGTTGCCGCTGGCCCTGCGCTATCCGCCGGACCAGCGATTGGAAAGTTTCATCGGCGCCCCGGACGGGGCGCTGGCGCAGTTGCGCGCCGCCGCCACCGGCGGCAGCCGCGACTGGGTCTACCTGGTCGGGCCGGCGGGGAGCGGCAAGACGCACCTGGCGCTGGCCGTCTGCGCCGCTGCCGAGCAGGCCGGGCGCGGTTCGGCCTATCTGCCGTTGCTGGCCGCTTCCGGGCGCCTGCGCGACGCGCTGGAGGCGCTGGAAGGGCGCGACGTGGTCGCACTGGATGGACTGGACGCGATCGCCGGCCAGCGCGAGGACGAAGTGGCGCTGTTCGACTTCCACAACCGCGCGCGCGCCGCCGGCGTGACCCTGCTGTACACCGCCACGGCCGCGCCCGACGCGCTCGGGTTGGTGCTGCCCGACCTGCGCTCGCGCCTGTCGCAATGCGGACGCATCGTGCTGGACGCGCTGGACGACGACGGACGTGGCGCGGTGCTGCGCGAACGCGCCATCCGGCGCGGGCTGGCGCTCGACGAGGCCGCCATCGACTGGCTGCTCACCCGCACCGGCCGCGACCTGGGCGGGCTGGTGGTACTGCTGGACCGGCTCGACCGCGAATCGCTGGCGGCCAAGCGCCGCATCACCGTACCGTTCCTGCGCAAGGTGCTGGACGCGTCCTGAGCGGCGCATGCAACCTGCCGCAAATGTAGAGCGGGGCACCGCCTCGCTGGGGCATCACCGGGCAAGCCCCGCCGGGCGTTGCCCGGCGCGACAGAGCCGCAGCGATCTGTTCCTTGTAGAGCGGGGCATCGCCCCGCTGTGGCTTCACCGGGCAAGCCCCGCCGGGCGTTGCCCGGCGCGACAGAGCCGCAGCGATCTGTTCCTTGTAGAGCGGGGCATCGCCCCGCTGTGGCTTCACCGGGCAAGCCCCGCCGGGCGCTGCCCGGCGCTACAGGGGCGCGGCGATCTGTTCCTTGTAGAGCGGGGCACCGCCCCGCTGGGGCTTCACCTGGCAAGCCCCGCCGGGCGCTGCCCGGCGCTACAGAGCCGTAGCGATCTGTTCCCTGTAGAGCGGGGCATCGCCCCGCTGTGGCTTCACCGGGCAAGCCTCGGCGCTGCCCTGCGTCGCGGATGTCAGCGCAGTGCTTCTTCCAGCGCCTGCAGCCGCTGCGGGGTGCCGACGTCGGTCCACTGGCCGCGGTGGTGCTGGCCGCTGATGCGGCCCTGCGCCATGAAGTGTTTCTGCAGCGGCACTACGCTGAAGCGCGGTGGGGTGCGTTCGCTGCCCGGCGCTTCGCCGATCACCTTGCGCCAGCCATCGAGGATCGACGGGCGGTACATGCCGATGCCGGCATAGGTCAGGCAGGGGGCGTCGCGGTCGTGGTGCAGCAGGCCCTGCGCGTCGAGGTGGTAGTCGCCCTGCGGATGCTGCGGCGGGTTGTCCACCAGTACCAGGTGCGCTTCGCCAGCCGGCTCGCGCGGCAGCAGCGAGAAGTCGAAGTCCGTCCAGATATCGCCATTGACCACGATGAAGGGCGCGTCGCCCAGCAGCGGCATCGCATTGAGCATGCCGCCGCCGGTTTCCAGCGGCGTGGGGCCCTCGAAGGCATAGTGCAGGCGCAGGTTCCAGCGGCTGCCGTCGCCCAGCGCCGCGGGGAACTGCTCTGCCAGCCATGACGTGTTGATCACCACTTCGCGCACGCCGAGCGCGGCCAGCTTTTCCAGGTGCCATGCGATCAACGGCCGGCCGCCGGCGTGCAGCAGCGGCTTGGGCGTGTGCTCGGTGAGCGGGCGCATGCGCTCGCCCAGCCCCGCGGCGAAAACCAGCGCCTTCACTGTGCGGCCCGTCCGGCCAGCGCCGGCTTGATCCGCTGCTCCAGCAGCGCCAGCAGGCCGGACAGTTGCGGATGGCGCGGCAGCACCTCGTCGAGATAGGCGATGAAGCGCGGCACGTCTTCCAGGTAATGGCTCTTGCCGTCGCGATAGTGCAGGCGGGAGAAAATGCCGAGGATCTTCAGGTGCCGCTGCACGCCCATCCAGTCGGCATCGCGCAGGAAGGTGGCGCGGTCGGGCACCGGCAGGCCAGCGGCGCGCGCGCGTTCGTGGTAACGCGCCAGCCAGCCGTCCACGCGTTGCAGTGGCCAGCTCAGGAAGGCGTCCTTGAACAGGCTCACCGGGTCGTAGGCGATGGGGCCGCGCACCAGGTCCTGGAAGTCCAGCACCGCTGGCCCATCCGCCACCGGCATCAGGTTGCGCGGCATGAAGTCGCGATGGGTCATCAGCTGCGCCTGGCCCAGCGCGTTGTCCATCAACCGCCGCTGCGCCAGTTGCAGGCCTTCGACCTCGCCGCAGTCCAGCTGCAGGCCGAGATGGCGCTGCAGGAACCATTCGTCGAACAGGCCGGCGTCGCGCTGCAGCAGGGCTTCGCCGAAATGGCCGAAGCCCTCCGGCACCGGTATCGACTGCAGCCGGATCAGCTGCTCCATGGCGCGGTCGAACCACGCGTCGGCATTGTCGGCATCCAGCAGCCGCGCCAGGGTCGGTGCGCCGAGGTCTTCCAGCAGCAGGAAGCCGGCCCCCAGGTCCTGCGCGAGCAGGGCCGGCACCCGCAGCCCGTGTGCCAGCAGCAGTTCGCGCATGCGCAGCCAAGGCCGCGGATCTTCCAGGCCGGGCGGGGCGTCCATGACGATGTGGCTGCCGTTCCGGCCGGTGACGCGCCAGTAGCTGCGGAAACCGGCGTCCACCGAGGCACGCTCGATGTCGGCCGCGCCATCGCCGAGGCGGGTGCGGGCCCATTCCAGGCGCTGCCGCGCGCGCTGCGGTTCGAGGGAAATATCCAGGGTCATCGGTGGAGCGTGCTCGCAGGTGCCAGTGGGCTGGCCACGGGGCGCCGGCGCCTCGTGGCTTCCCCGAATTCTTTGGGAAAAGGTGGGACGTTCAGCGCTTGCCGCTGACCAGCCGCAACAGCGCGAGCAGGGCGATGGCGCCGATGATGGCGCCGACGAAGCCTGCCGGTTGCCCGGCCGCGTACCAGCCCATTTCGCGGCCGAACCAGCCGGCGGACACCGCGCCGGCAATGCCCAGCACGATGGTCAGCAGGCAGCCCATGCGGTTGTTGCCGGGCATGAAGAAACGTCCGAGCAGGCCGACCACGAAGCCGACCAGGATGATGTACAGCCAGCTGTCGCTGCCAAACAGTCCGCTCATGTGCCCGCCTGCTTCAGGGAAAAACGCAGCCTAGCAAGGCCAGGCTGCGTCGTCATCGCGCCGCTCAGCAGCAGCCGTGGCCGCCGTGGCGGGTGCCGCTGTCGGCCGCCACGGGCGAGCCGCTGGTCTCGCCGCGCAGGCTGGCCGCGTGGTGGTCGAACAGCACCTTGGACACGCAGGAAGTCACGCGCTTGCCCATCGGGATGTGCAGGAACTCATTCGGGCCGTGCGCATTGGAGTGCGGGCCGAGCACGCCGGTGATCATGAACTGGGCGCCCGGGAACTTCTCGCCCAGCATGCCCATGAACGGGATCGAGCCGCCTTCGCCCATGTACATGGCCGGCTTGCCGAAGAAGGCCTGGCTGGCGTCGTCGATGGACTGCTCCAGCCACGGCGCCATCGCCGGGGCGTTCCAGCCGGTGGAGGCCTTTTCCAGGTCCAGGGTCACGTGCGCGCCGTTCGGCGGGTCACGCAGCAGCGCTTCCTTCAGCAGCTCGCCGCAGGCCTTGCCGTTGGCGGTCGGCGGCAGGCGCAGCGACAGCTTCACCGAGGTTTCCGGACGCAGCACGTTGCCGGCCGACTCCAGCGGCGGCATGCCGCCGATGCCGGTCACCGACAGGGCCGGGCGCCAGGTGCGGTTGAGCACCAGCTCTGTCAGGTCGTCGTTCATCGGCTTGAGGCCGTCGACCAGCGGGAACTTGTCGAAGATGGCGGTATCGACCACGTCGGCGGCGCGCCTGGCCTGCTCCAGGCGCTCGGCCGGGATCTCGGTGTGCAGGCCGTCGAGCAGGATGCGGCCGGTGTTCTCGTCCTCGATGCGCGACAGCAGCTGGCGCAGCAGGCGGAAAGACGACGGCACCACGCCGGAGGCGTCGCCGGAGTGCACGCCCTCGTTGAGCACCTTTACGGTGAAGTTGCCGCCGGTCAGGCCGCGCAGCGAGGTGGTGCACCACAGCTGGTCGTAGTTGGCGCAGCCCGAATCCAGGCACACCACCAGCGACGGCTGGCCGATGCGGTCGGCCAGGTGGTCGACATAGGCCGGCAGGTCGTAGGAGCCGGATTCTTCGCAGGCTTCGATCAGGATCACGCAGCGGGCGTGCGGCAGGCCCTGTTCCTGCAGCGCAAGCACGGCGGCCAGCGAGCCGAAGATGGCATAACCGTCGTCGGCGCCGCCGCGGCCGTACAGCTTGTCGCCGCGCAGTACCGGCTTCCACGGGCCCAGGTCGTCGTCCCAGCCGGTCATTTCCGGCTGCTTGTCCAGGTGGCCGTAGAGCAGCACGGTGTCATCGCCGGTTTCCGGGCCGGTGGCCGGGATTTCCAGGAAGATCAGCGGAGTACGGCCTTCCAGGCGCACCACCTCGACCTGCAGGCCGGGAATCTTCTGCGCCCTGGCCCAGTTCTCCATCAGCGCCACGGCCTGGTCCATGTAGCCATTGGCCACCCAGTTCGCGTCGAACATCGGCGATTTGTTGGGAATGCGGATGTAGTCGACCAGTTGCGGGACGATGTCGTTGTCCCACTTGTCGCTGAGAAATTGGCCGAGCTTGGCGCTGTCCATTCGGGAACTCCGGTTGCAAGGTTTCAAGTGCGCCCATTCTACGCCGTCCCTCTTGTAGGAATTTTCCTACAAAGAATCGGGCGGTTTGCCGGCTGTGGGCCGGAGGCGTGGCGGATAGGCTGTGTTCATGTGGCGCGGAACACTGGTCTGGCCGGCGGGGATGCCGGCATTCCAGTCCAAGCCACAAGGAGTTGCAGCGATGAAGCTTTTCACCGTGATGCTGAAGTCACTGGTTCTGGCGTTGTTGTTGACCGCATCGGCGCAAGCCACGGACAAGGTCGACATCAACACCGCCACCGCGGCGGAGCTGGACCGGGTGTTGGTGAATGTCGGCGCCGCCAAGGCGCAGGCGATCGTCGAATACCGACAGGCGAACGGTCCCTTCAAGAGCGTCGAGGAACTGGCGCTGGTCAAGGGCATCGGATTGAAGACGGTCGAACGGAATCGTGACCTGATCGGCGTAGGCGCAGGAACCGCCTCCGCCGCCAGGAACGCCAAGGCGGCGGCGACCAAACCGGTCGAAAGGCGTTGAGCGGAAGGGAATCGAAAAACGTGCGTCGTCCGGATGACGGCCACACGGAGAACCCCGCATAGCCAGGAGGCAGGGGAGAGGCAGGAAGCCTACAGGGAAGTGAAGTCGCCCGGTGTTGCACAGTGACGTGCAGCCGGGCGATTTTTTTTTGCCTGTCGTTCCGCTGCGCAGGAAGGTGAGGCGCTGCGGCCTGTAGCGCCGGGCAGCGCCCGGCGGGGGCTTGGCGGGTGGTGCCACAGCGGGGCGGTGCCCCGCTCTGCAGAGAAGAGCGGGAGTTGCGGCTTTGTGGCGTCGGGCAGTGCCCGGCGGCGGCTTGGCTGGTGGTGCCCCAGCGGGGCGCTGCCCCGCTCTACAGAGAAGGGGGGCGTTACTGGGGGACAGCGGTGTCCGCCCGCGCCGGGATCAGACCACGCCGGTGGTGTAGTACACGCCGATGATGGCGAACACGGCCAGGGTCTTGATGACCGTGATCGCGAAGATGTCCTTGTAGGACTGGCGGTGGGTCAGGCCGGTGACGGCGAGCACGGTGATGACCGCGCCGTTGTGCGGCAGCGTGTCCATGCCGCCGGAAGCCATCGCCGCCACGCGGTGCAGCACTTCCATCGGAATGCCGGCGGCCTGCGCGTTGGCGATGAAGCTGTCGGCCATCGCCGCCAGTGCGATGCTCATGCCGCCGGAGGCCGAGCCGGTGATTCCGGCCATGGCGGTGACGGAAACGGCTTCGTTGACCAGCGGATTGGGAATCGAACCCAGCGCGTTGGCCACCACCAGGAAGCCGGGAAGGGCGGCGATCACGGCACCGAAGCCATACTCCGAAGCGGTGTTCATCGACGCCAGCATGGCGCCGCCGATGGCCGACTTGGTGCCCTCGGCGAACGCGGCCACCACCGGCTTCCAGGCGAAGGCGATGACGCTGAGGATGCCCAGCAGCAGTGCGCCCTGTACCGCCCAGATCGCGGCGACCTTGGAGACTTCCTGCACCACGGGAGCCGGGTTGCCGATCACCGCCGGCACGAACGACTGGCTTTCGCCATAGAACCCGGGAATCCAGCGGGTGAACAGGAAATTGGCCACGCCCACCAGCAGCAGCGGCAGCACCGCCACCAGCGGGTGTGCCAGGCGGTCGCCCTGGAACGGCTCGGGTTCGTTGCGCAGCTCCTCGTTGGCGCCGGAATACCCCTCGCCCCTGGCGATCGCCACGCGGCGGCGCCATTCCAGGTAGCTCATGCCCAGGATCAGGATCACCACCGTGCCGATCACGCCCAGCCAAGGCGCGGCCCAGCCGGTGGTGCCGAAGAACGAGGCGGGGATGATGTTCTGGATCTGCGGCGTGCCCGGCAGCGCGTCCATGGTGAAGGTGAAGGCGCCCAGTGCGATGGTGCCCGGGATCAGGCGCTTGGGGATGTTGCTCTGGCGGAACAGCTCGGCGGCGAAGGGGTAGACCGCGAACACCACCACGAACAGCGACACGCCGCCGTAGGTGAGCAGGGCGCAGACCAGCACGATGGACAGCATCGCGCGCTGCGCGCCGACCAGCCGGATGGTGGCGGTGACGATCGACTTGGAAAAGCCGGAGATCTCGATCAGCTTGCCGAACACCGCGCCGAGCAGGAACACCGGGAAGTACAGCTTCAGGAAGCCGACCATCTTGTCCATGAACAGGCCGGTGAACATCGGCTGCACCAGCGTCGGGTCGGTCAGCAGCACCGCGCCCAGCGCCGCCACCGGCGCGAACAGGATCACGCTGTAGCCGCGGTAGGCCACGAACATCAGGAAGCACAGCGCCGCCAGTACGATCAGAAACGACATCCACGGCTCCCCGGCCAGACACGATGCCGGCGAGTATCGGGAGCGGGGGCGGGCCGGCCCACTGTACGAACGGACGATACGCCAGCCCCTAACGCCCCGTTAACGTGCGCAGCGTGGGCGGCATCCGTGTGCCGCCGTGTCATACCCGGGAGGAGGGAGACCAATGAAGCGCAAGTATCTGAGCATGGCCGTGGGCTGTGCATTGCTGGCCCCGGCCGCGTTCGTGCAGGCCCAGGAGCAGCAGCATCCGGCTGGCCACCAGCAGGCCACCCAGCTGGACGAAGTCACCGTGACCGCGCGCCGCCGCACCGAGTCCATCCAGGACGTGCCGGTGGCGGTGTCGGCCTTCGGCGAGGAGCAGATCAAGGATCTGCAGGCCTCCACCGTGGAAGGCCTGCAGGGCGCGGTGCCGAACATGAACATCGCCCAGGGTCGCGGCTCGGCCAACAGCGTCAACGTGTTCATCCGCGGCATCGGCCAGCCGGACGCGCTGCAGACCTTCGATCCGGGCGTGGGCATGTACGTGGACGACGTCTACTACTCGCGCATCAACGGCGCGCTGTTCTCGCTGTTCGACATCCAGCAGCTGGAAGTGCTGCGCGGCCCGCAGGGCACGCTGTACGGCAAGAACTCCACCGGCGGCGCGATCAAGCTGACCACCAAGAACCCGTTCGACAACGAGGGCGGCGCGGTGGAAGTCACCGCCGGCGACTACGGCCGCCTGGAAGGCCGCTTCTACGTGTCGGGCAAGCTGAGCGACACCTTCGCGGCCAGCGTCGCCGGTGCCAAGATCACCAACGACGGCTATGTCAGGGATGC
Organism: Stenotrophomonas nitritireducens; assembly: GCF_001431425.1. Lineage (GTDB taxonomy): Bacteria > Pseudomonadota > Gammaproteobacteria > Xanthomonadales > Xanthomonadaceae > Stenotrophomonas > Stenotrophomonas nitritireducens. The sequence goes on along the minus strand of NZ_LDJG01000028.1, from coordinate 21,175 downwards.
CGACACCGGCAAGCACTACAACGACGACGACACCGAGGCGCTGCGCGTCAAGCTGGCTTTCAACCCGGCCGACAACTTCCGCGCCACCCTGTCGCTGGATACGACCAAGCAGGACGCCGCGCTGACCCTGGGTCGACCGATGGCCAACCTGGAGCGTACCGATGTCGTGCTCGGAAAGGTCGTGCTCAAGCCGGGCGAAACCGGCAAGTGGGATCGCCGCGTCCGTACTTCGTTCAAGGACGGCCAGGGCCAGTACCTGAAGCACTCCGGTGCCTCGCTGGCAATGGATTGGGACATCGACGAGCAGTGGACGCTGAAGAGCATCAGCGCTTACCGCAAGCTCAAGACCAAGTCGTACATCGACATCGATGCCTCCGAGTACGAACTGGGCGACGTGCTGGTCGCATTGGACCAGAACCAGAAGAGCCAGGAATTCCAGCTGCACTACGACAATGGCAGCAACCTGCACCTGACCTTCGGCGCCTATTACATGAAGGAAAATGTTCCTTCCTATCAGGAGGCCTACGCCAGCGATCTGTTCGGCGTGCTTGGTAGCCAGGTGAAGTTCCTGCGCACCATTTCCGATGACCTGGAAACCACGTCGAAAGCCGCTTTCGCACATGCCAACTGGACGTTCGCGCCGAGCTGGACTCTGGCAGCCGGTGTGCGCTGGACCAAGGACACCAAGGATTACGAGCGCACCACCAGCACCTTCTGGGGGGCGCCGTTTACCGGGTTGAATGAAACGGTACCGTTCCCGGCGACCTCGGCGTCGTGGACGGCGATGACGCCTTCGGTCAGCCTGCAGAAGGCGTTCAGCGACAACCTGATGGGCTATGTGTCGGCCAATCGCGGCTTCAAGTCCGGAGGCTTCAATGGCCGGGCCAATTCCGCGTATGAAGTCAGGACCGCCCGCTTCAACCCGGAATTCGTATGGACCTACGAAGCGGGCCTGAAGGGCACGTCGGCGGATCGTCGGTTCCGTGGCAGCGCGGCGGCCTTCTACAGCAATTACTCCGACTTCCAGGCCCGCGTATCGGAGATTTCCAATCCGGGCTCGATGATTCCGGATTTCAAGTTCCCGGTGCTGAACGCCGCCAAGGTGAACATCAAGGGCATCGAACTGGAAGGCAGCGCGTTGCTGGGCGAAGCCACCACCCTGAGTGGGCAGCTGAGCTGGCTGGATGCCAAATACGATCGGTTCGACGACCCGCGCCATGATCCCGCTTACCCGGGTTATGACCCGGTCAACGTGATCCACGACCACGTGCCGTTCTCGCCGGACTGGACCGCGCGCGTGGCCCTGCAGCATGTGTTCGGGCTGGGCGACAACGGCAACCTGACCTTCGGCGGCGACGTGTCCTACCGCGGCAAGACCTGGCTGAGCGTGGACAACCGCGCGGTGCTGAGCCAGGACGCGTACACCCTGGTGGGCGTCTACGGCGTATGGGATTCGCCGCAGATGGCCTGGCAGGTGCGCGCCGGCGTGCGCAACCTGACCGACAGGCAGTACAAGACCGAGGGTCAGGAATTTGCCAGCATTGCCAATATCCAGACCGCCTACTACGGCCTGCCGCGCAACTGGTACGTGTCGCTGCGCTACAACTTCTGAGGCGCACGTTCCCCGGTCGTGGATCGAAACCCTCCCTGCCTCCGCAGGGAGGGTTTTTCATGGCGCCACCCGCGTGCGCCGCTGTTCGTGCGGCTCTGCCATGGATGATGTCCCTCCCGCCGTCCTCGCACGATCCCGGTAGGAGCGGCTTCAGCCGCGATGGAGCTTTCCTGAAATTGCTGGAGACAGCTTTGCTGGCGTGCGCGGTGGTTCATCGGGAACGCGCCATCGCGGCTGAAGCCGCTCCTACGAGTGCTGATGCGCTGTGCGGTTCCTCTGCGCTTGCTGCCTTGGCGTGTGTGGTGATTCATCGGGAACGCGCCATCGCGGCTGAAGCCGCTCCTACGGGAGCGGGTGCGCTGTGTGGTTCCGCTGCGCTTGCCGCGCGCCGTATCCTGCCCGCTATGCACACGGGGAACCCATACGCATGCTGAGTCTGGTGACGGTGGCGCTGGCCGGGGTGGCCTGGCTGGTGCTGATGTTCGGCGTCGCGCTGTACGGTGAGCGCCGGCCGGCCGTGTTCGCCCGTCACTGGCGCCATGTCTATGCGCTGTCGCTGGCCGTGCACTGCACCTCGTGGACGTTCTACGGCACGGTGACCCAGGCCGCGCGCTACGGCTGGCCGCTGCCGCCGACCTTCGTCGGCGCGATCCTGTTCTATGCGCTGGCCATCGGCATGATGGTGCGGCTGGTGCGGCTGGCGCGCGAGACCAATGCCACCTCGCTGGCCGACCTGATCGCCGCGCGGCTGGGGCGCGACGCCTGGCTGGCGGCGACGGTGACGCTGATCGCCGCGCTCGGACTGATTCCCTACATCGCGCTGCAGCTCAAGGCGGTGGCGATGAGCTTCGGCATGCTCACCCTGCGCTCGGCCGACGCGGCGCAGGACACCGCGCCGTGGCGCGACAGCGCGCTGTACGTGGCGCTGGCGATGGCGCTGTTCGCGATGCTGTTCGGCGCGCGCCGCGCCGACGTGTCCGAGCACAACCGCGGGCTGGTGCTGGCGATGGCCGCCGAATCGCTGTTCAAGCTCGGTGCGATGCTGGCGCTGGGCGCCTTCGTCTGGTTCGGGCTGGACGGGGTGGCGATGCCGCCGCCGGCGCCCGCGGCGGATGCGCCGGCCGGCGGCTTCGTGCCGCTGGTGCTGCTCGGCGCGCTGGCGATGTTCCTGTTGCCGCACCAGTTCCACGTCGGCGTGGTCGAGTGCCGCGACCCGGCCGACATCCGTACCTCGCGCTGGCTGTTCCCGTTGTACCTGCTGCTGATCGCGCTGCCGATCCTGCCGCTGGCGCGCGCCGGTGGCGCGCTGCTGGGCAACAGCGTGCCCAGCGACATGTACACGCTGGCGCTGCCGTTCTCGGCCGGGCATACCGGGGTGGCGCTGTTCGCCTTCCTCGGCGGCCTGAGCGCGGCCACCGGCATGGTGGTGGTCAGCACCCTGACCCTGAGCCTGATGATCGGCAACCACTGGTTCGCGCCGGGCCTGCTGCGCAGCACCTGGGCGCGCGCCGGCGGGGACCACCGCCGCGAACTGGTGTGGCTGCGGCGCGCCGGCATCTGCGTGATCATGCTGCTGGCCTGGGCCTACAGCCGGCTGATCGGCGGCGGCAACGTGCTGGCCGACATCGGTGCGATCTCGTTCTCGGCGATGGCCACCCTGGTGCCGGTACTGGCATTCGCCATCTGGCGGCCGCAGACGCCGCCGCGCGCGGCCATCGCCGGCGTGCTGGCCGGCTTCGCCACCTGGGCGTGGGTACTGCTGCTGCCGACGCTGCTGGAAAACGGCGGCCGCGTGCCGGCATGGCTGGCGGAGGGGCCGTTCGGCTGGCGCTGGCTGGCGCCGGGGGCGCTGTTCGGCCTGACCGGCTGGAGTCCGCTGGGGCGTGCGGTCGGTGCCAGCCTGTTCGTCGGCACCGCGGTGACGCTGCTGGCGATGGCGTGGCGGCGCGACACGCCCGACCGTACCCGCCGCAATCTGGACGCCGACGCGCTGCGCGACGCCGGCCGCCGCTTCCTGCCCTACGAGAAGGTGCAGCGACTGCTGGCCGATGCGCCGCGGCAGGGGCCGGTGCCGGCGGCGACCGAGGCCAGTGTCGAGCGCGAACTGTCCGCGGTGCTTGGTGCGGCGTCGGCACGGCTGCTGCTGGATGCCGCGCGCCGCGAGAGCGGCGAGCTGGCCACGGTTGCGGCCATCGTCAGCGAGGCCTCGCTGGACCTGCGCTTCAACCAGCAGGTGCTGCAGGCGGCGCTGCAGAACATGAGCCAGGGCATCAGCGTGATCGACCGCGAGCAGCGGCTGGTGGCGTGGAATCGCCCGTATGCGCAGTTGTTCGGCTTTCCGGACGAGCTGCTGCAGGTCGGCCGGCCGATCATGGACCTGACCCGCTGGGCGCTGCATGCGATGCCGCAGCGCGGCAGCGATGAGCGCGCGGTGGACCGGCGCCTGGCGTTCATGCGCGCCGGCACCGCGCACCTGACCGAACGCGTGTTTCCCGATGGCCGTATCGTCGAGATCCGCGGCAACCCGATGCCCGGCGGCGGTTTCGTCGCCACCTATACCGACGTCACCGAGTTCCGCCGCACCGAGCAGGAACTGATGCGCAGCAACGAGACGCTGGAGCAGCGCGTGGGCGAACGCACCGCGCTGCTGGAGTCGGCCAAGCGCGAGGCCGAGCGCGCCAACGATGCCAAGAGCCGCTTCCTGGCCGCCATCGGCCACGACCTGCTGCAGCCGCTGCATGCCGCGCACCTGTTCACCGACACGCTGGCGCAGCAGGTGGAGGCGCCGCCGCAGCGGCAGGCGGTGGTGCAGATCCGCGGCGCGCTGGATTCGACCACGCAGCTGCTGACCGGCCTGTTCGACATGTCGCGGCTGGAGGCTGGCGGGCTGGTGCCGCAGCCGCGCGACATGCCGCTGGCCGAAGTTCTCGATCCGCTGGCTTCGGAATTCCGCGCGCTGGCGGCGGCGCGCGGGCTGGCCTTCCGCTACGTGCCGACCCGCGCCTGGGTGAACAGCGACCCGCAGCTGCTGCGGCGCGTGCTGCAGAACTTCCTGGCCAATGCGGTGCGCTATACCGCGCAGGGCGGTGTGCTGCTCGGCGTGCGCCGCGACGGCGGCAGCTTGCGCATCGAAGTGCACGACACCGGGCCGGGCATCGCCAAGGGCGAGCAGCGGCGCATCTTCGAGGAATTCCGGCGCGGCGAGGACAGCGGCGGCCAGGGACTGGGGCTTGGCCTGGCGATCGCCGACCGCATCGCCGGCCTGCTGGATGCGCCGTTGCGGCTGCGCAGCGAACTGGGCCGCGGCACCGTGTTCTCGGTGGCGGTGGGCATGGTGCAGATGCCGGCGCAGTTCGCGGCCGCGGTGCCGCCACCGCAGGGTGGGGCGGCATCCATCCGCGAGGCGATCCGCGTGCTGGTCGTGGACAACGATCCGGCGGCCTTGGCCGGCCTGGCGGCGCTGCTGCGCGGGTGGGGCTACGACGTGGCCGAGGCATCGGCCGAGGCGGGTGCGGTCGCGGCGATGCAGGCCGCGCCGGCGGCGCTGTGGCTGTTCGACTACAACCTGGACGACGGCGATACCGGCACCGCGCTGCAGGCGCGGCTGGGCGAGCGCTTCGGTGCGCGGCCGACCCTGATCCTCAGCGCCGACGACAGCCTGGCCACGCGCCGCGAGGTGCTGGAGCAGGGCCTGACCCTGCTGCACAAACCGGTGCGCCCGCTTGCGCTGAAGTCGGTCATGGACCGGCTGCTGGCCGCGCGCGCGCTGACCAGTGCATGACCGCGCAGCAGCGGGGCCGCGGGCGGCGCCTGCGGCGCACGCCGTGCGGCCCGGTGGACGTCTGCGCGGCGCTCAACCCTGCGCGGTACTGAATTCCTCGAAGGCGGCCAGGGCGTTGGCCGCGTACATCAGCGACGGACCGCCGCCCATGTAGACGGCCACGCCGAGCATCTCGCGGAATTCTTCCGGCGTCGCGCCCAGCCGCACCAGCGCCTTGGCATGGAAGCCGAGGCAGCCGTCGCAGCGGTTGGCCACGCCGATCGCCATGGCGATCAGTTCCTTGGTCTTCTCGTCCAGCGCGCCGGCGGCCATCGCCGCCTTGCTGAGGGCGCCGAAACCCTGCATCACGTCGGCATTGTGGGTGCGCAGCGGATTGAGGTTGCGCGAAATGTCGCGGGTCAGGTCGGTGTAGGAAGGGATGGCGCTCATGCGTCTGCTCCTGGAGGGAAGGGAGGTCGTGGTGGCGGGTGCCGGGCGCGATCCGCCGCGGCGTGGGCCATGCAGAGGCCCGGCCCTGTACGACGGTGAAGGGTGCTGGTCAGCGGTGCGGCGGGGTCACCGGCAGGCCTGCGGCCGCCCAGGCGTTCATGCCGCCGGCGATATTGACGCAGCGATGACGGGTGTCCTTGGCCAGCATGGCCTGGGCGATGCGCGAGCGTACGCCGCTCTGGCAGACCAGCAGCACGTCGTTCGTGCCTTCGGGCAGGCCGAGCGATTCGATGGCGGTCGACGTGTCGGCGCGGATGCGCGACAGCGGCAACAGCCGTGCGCCGGGCGCATGGCCCCTGGCGAACTCGGCCGGTTCGCGCACGTCCACCAGCGCCGCGCTATCGCGCATGCGCGCAGCGGCTTCATCCGCCGGAACCTGTGCGCCGCCGAGGCCGAACAGAGTTTTGAGCCATCCGATCATGGCCTGCCTGCCTTGCCGGTCGTTGCCGGCCCGCCGCAGTAGATGCCATGCAGGGTGTGCATGACCGCCGCCGCGGGGCCGTCGGCCAGCGCGTAGAAGATGGTCTGCGCCTCGCGCCGGGTGCGCACCAGGCCTTCCTCGCGCAGTATCGCCAGGTGTTGGGACAGGGCCGACTGGCTCAGGTCCAGCAAAGCGTTGATCTCGCCGACCGAACGCTCGCCCTCGGCCAGCAGGCACAGCACCTGCAGGCGGTTCTCGTTGGCCAACGCCTTGAGCAGCTGCGCGGCGTCGCCGGCATGGGCGCGCATCGCGGCCACGTCGAATTGCTGGCGGGGAGAGGCCTTTGCCATCGTCATTCCTGGTCGGTGGGGAGTGCGTCATTGCGCCATGCGGCGAAGCCGCCGGCAAGCGAGCGCACGTCGCCAAAGCCGAGCTGGCGCAGGCTGTCGGCGGCCAGCGCGGAGCGGCCGCCGGTCAGGCAGTACAGCAGCAGCGGACGATCGGGGCGGGTCAGCTCCTGGCTGGTGGAGCAGGCCAGTGCCGGATGGGCATGGATGCGGAACTCCAGCACGCCACGCGGCAGGTTGACCGCGCCGGGGAGGTGGCCGGCGGCGTATTCCTCCGGTTCGCGCACGTCGATGATCGCCACGCTGCCAGCCGGCCAGGTGGCGGCTTCCTGCGGGGAAACCTCGCGGATGCGTGCGCGGGCGGCGGCGACCAGGTCGTTGACGGTGGTGTGCATGGCGGCTCCGTATATAAGTTGACGCTAATATTAGTTGTTGCTAATGTTTTGCGCAACCCGGCGCCAGTGCCGGCCATCGCAATCCAGGAGAAACCGCATGAACCTCGACCGTGCCGTCCTCGCCTTCGCCGGCGTGATGATCCTCGCCAGCCTCGCTCTCGCGCATTTCGTCTCGCCGCTGTGGCTGTGGCTGACCGTCTTCGTCGGCGCCAACCTGCTGCAGGCCAGCTTCACCGGCTTCTGTCCGGCGGCCCTGCTGTTCCGCAGGCTGGGCGTGCCCGGCGGCTGCGCGTTCAAGTAAGGCGTCGACGTGAAACCGAACATCCCGCGTCCGCGCCATGCTCTCCCGCTGCTGCTGGCCGCCGTGCTGGCGGCCTGTGGCGATGGCCGCCCGGAACCGGCCACGGTCGCGGTCGAGGGTCTGTCCAGCATCGAGGTAGGGGCGGCCGGCGCCGGCGACGGCCGCGGCTGGGACGGCGTGGTCGAGGCCGTGCGCCAGGCCACGCTGTCCGCGCAGACCAGCGGGCGGGTGGCGCAGGTACAGGCCGACGTCAACGACCGGGTCGAGGCCGGGCAGGTGCTGCTGCGGCTGACGGCCGTGGAGCAGCTGGCCGGGGTGGACGCGGCGCGCGCGCAGCTGCGTGCTGCCGAGGCCGCCGCGCGGGAAGCCGAACTGGATTACCGCCGCCATGCCGACCTGGCGCAGGGCCAGTATGTGTCGCGGGCGCAGCTGGACCGCGCCCGCGCCGCGCGCGACACCGCCGCCGCCGCGCGCGATGCGGCGCGTGCGCAGTTGGCCAGCGCCGGCCAGCAGGGGGCCTACACCCTGGTGCGCGCGCCCTATGCGGGCATCGTCAGTACCCGCGATGTCGAGCCGGGCGAGAGCGTGAACCCCGGCCAGCGGCTGATGACGGTGTTCGCTCCCGACGCGCTGCGCGTGGAGGTCAGCGTGCCGCAGTCCGAGGCCGATGCGATCCGCGCCGATGCCGTGGCGCAGGTGCGCCTGGACGATGGCCGCCGGATCGACGCGGCGCAGGTGACGGTGTTCCCGGCGGCCGATGCCGCGACCCATGCGGTGAAGGTGCGGGTCGGCCTGCCGGCGCTGGATCCGGCGCCGCAGCCTGGCAATTCGGCGCGGGTGGTGTTCCCGGCGGTGAAGGGCGGCGTCCATCCGCAGGTGCCGGCCTCGGCGCTGCTGCACCGTGGCGAGGTTGATGCCGTCTACGTGCTCGCCGATGGCCGGCTGTCGCTGCGTCAGCTGCGCCTTGGCGAACGCAGCGGCGACAACGTCGAGGTGATCGCCGGGTTGAAGGCGGGCGAGCGCATCGCCAGCGATCCGCTCGCGGCGATGCAGGCGTTGGCCGCCGCACGCGGAGAACGCTGAGATGTCCGCACACGACACGCCGCGGCTGGGTATTTCCGGCCGCCTCGCGCGGATTTTCCAGGACAATCCGCTGACCCCGATCCTCGCCCTGCTGGGCCTGCTGCTCGGCCTGGTCGCGGTGGCGGTGACCCCGCGCGAGGAAGAGCCGCAGATCGACGTGACCATGGCCAATGTCATCGTGCCGTTCCCCGGCGCCGATGCGCGCCAGGTCGAGCAGTTGGTGACCGGGCCGCTGGAGCAGAAGCTGGCCGGGATCGAGCAGGTCAAGCACACCTATTCGGTCAGCCGTCCCGGCCTGGCGGTGCTGACGGTGGAGTTCGAGGTCGGCGTGCAGCGGCAGCCGGCGCTGGTGCGCCTGTACGACAAGGTGTTCTCCAACCAGGACTGGATGCCGCCGGACGTGGGCGTCGGCCAGCCGCTCATCAAGCCGCGCGGCATCGACGACGTGCCGGTGATGGCGCTGACGCTGTGGACCGACGATGCGCAGCGCGGTGCGCTGGACCTGGCCGAAGTCGCCCACACGCTGGAAGCCGAGCTCAAGCGCATCCCCGGAACCCGCGATGTCCATACCCTCGGCGCGCCCGAGCGGGCGGTGATGGTGACGCTGGATCCGGCGCGGCTGGCGGCCCATGGACTGGCGGTGAACGACCTGGAGGTCGCGCTGCAGGCGGCGAATCTGGCGCGCCAGGCCGGCGAGCGCATCGGCGGCGATGGCGTGGTGCAGGTCAGTGCCGGCCGCTTCCTGGCCGACCGCGCCGACGTGGCCGGGCTGGTGCTGGGCGTGGCCGGTGGGCAGCCGGTACGGCTGGCCGACGTGGCCACCGTCAGCGATGCCGCCGACCTGCCGTCGAGCTATGTCTGGCATGGCGCACCGCCCGGGCGCGGCGGTCCGCGCACCGGCGTGGCGCCGGCGGTGACGCTGGCCATCACCAAGCAGCCCGGCAGCAACGCGGCCGACATCACCCGTGCGGCGCTGGACCGGATCGAGGCGCTGCGCGGACAGGTCGTTCCCGATGGCGTGCAGGTGGCCGTCGCCCGCGACTACGGCGCGACCGCCAGCGACAAGGCGCGGACCCTGATCACGAAGTTGGTGTTCGCGACCGGGTCGGTGGTGCTGCTGGTGCTGTTCGCCCTGGGCCGCCGCGAGGCGCTGGTGATCGGCTCGGCGGTGGTGCTGACCCTGGCGGTGACGCTGTTCGCCTCCTGGGCGATGGGCTTCACCCTCAACCGGGTGTCGCTGTTCGCGCTGATCTTCTCGATAGGCATCCTCGTCGACGACGCCATCGTGGTGGTCGAGAACATCCACCGGCACATGGCGCAGGGCGGGAGGACGCTGCGTGAGGCGATCCCGGCGGCGGTCGATGAAGTGGGCGGGCCGACCATCCTGGCCACCTTCACCGTGATTGCCGCGCTGATGCCGATGGCCTTCGTCAGCGGCCTGATGGGGCCGTACATGCGGCCGATCCCGATCAATGCCTCGGTCGGCATGCTGCTGTCGCTGCTGATCGCGCTGGTGGTCACGCCGTGGCTGTCGCTGGAACTGCTGCGCCGCCATGCCGGCGACGCGGCGACCGGCGGACATGGCCATGCGGAAGGCGGCATCGCGGCGCGGCTGCACCGCGTGTTCGAACGCACGATGACGCCCTTTCTGGCCGTCGATGGCGCGGCACGCCGGCGCCGCTGGCTGTTCCTGGCGATGGCGGTGCTGGTGGCGCTGGCGGCAAGCCTGGCGGGGTTCCGGCTGGTGGTGATGAAGATGCTGCCGTTCGACAACAAGTCCGAACTGCAGCTGGTGGTGGACATGCCCGAGGGCAGCACGCTGGAGGACACCAATGCCCTGCTCGCCGAACTGGCCGGCGCGCTCGACCGCATACCCGAGGTGCGGCATTACCAGGGCTATGCCGGCACCGCCGCGCCCATCAACTTCAACGGACTGGTGCGCCAGTACTACCTGCGCGAAGGCGCCAACGTCGGCGACCTGCAGGTCAACCTGGTCGACCGCCACGAGCGCAGGCGCAAGAGCCACGACATCGCTGTCGCCCTGCGGCCCGACGTGGACCGGATCGGCCGCCGCCACGGCGCCTCGGTCAAGGTGGTGGAAGTGCCGCCCGGCCCGCCGGTGCTGTCGCCAATCGTCGCCGAGCTGTACGGCCCGGACTACGCGCGCCTGCGCAGTACCGGCCGCGCGCTGGAGCAGCGGTTCCTCGCCACCGACGGCATCGTCGACGTGGACAGCAGCGTCGAGGCCGATGCCGCGCGCGAGGTGCTGGCCGTCGATCGGGAGCGAGCGGCGCGGCTGGGCGTCTCGCAGGCGGACATCGTAAGGACGATCGCCGCCGGCCTGTCCGGCAGCGACGCCAGCCATGTCGTCGACAGCGGCTCACGCCATCCGCGCCCGATCCGGCTGCGCCTGCCGGCCGCCGGCCAGGCCACGCTCGATGGCGTGCTGGCGCTGCGCGTGCGCGGCGGCGACGGCCAGCTGGTGCCGTTGTCGGAGCTGGTGACGGTGCGGCGCACGCAGTGGGACGGCGCGATCCAGCACAAGGACCTGCTGCCGGTGGTGTACGTGATGGGCGATGAGAGTGGCCGCGTCGACAGCCCGCTGTACGGCATGTTCGACCTGGTCGGCCAGATCGGCGGCAACTCCATCGATGGTCTTCGCCTGTCGCAGTTCTTCGTGCGCCAGCCGCCGGACGGCGCCGGCTTTGGCGTGAAGTGGGACGGCGAATGGCAGATCACCTACGAAACGTTCCGCGACATGGGCATCGCCTACGCCGCCGGCATGGTGCTGATCTACCTGCTGGTAGTGGCGTACTTCCGCAACTACGTGGTGCCGCTGGTGATCATGGCGCCGATCCCGCTGACGGTGATCGGGGTGATGCCCGGCCATGCCCTGCTGGGGGCGCAGTTCACCGCGACCAGCATGATCGGCATGATCGCCCTGGCAGGCATCATCGTGCGCAACTCGATCCTGCTGGTGGATTTCATCAACCACCTGGTCGAGCGCGGGAGCACGCTGGAGCGCGCGGTGATCGAGGCCTGCACGGTGCGCGCGCAGCCGATCGCGCTGACCGCGCTCGCGGCGATGGCCGGTGCGTTCTTCATCCTCGACGACCCGATCTTCAACGGACTGGCGATCGCGCTGATCTTCGGCATCCTGGTGTCCACCGTGCTGACCCTGCTGGTGATCCCGCTGCTGTACTACGCGCTGCTGCAGCGCATGCGCCGGAAGGAGGACGCGTCCTGAGCGACGGCCTGCTCCGGCCGGCCGTCGCGTTGCGACCGGCGACGGCGGAACGCAGTGCTTGGACGGCGCGGCGATGACGGGCACGGTACGCGCCTGGGCCGGATCGCGGTGCCTGGGCGCGCACCGTCATCCGGCACGGGCCGCCGTCGGGTGGCCACCGGCCACGTTGCAGGCGTTGGAGCCGGCCGGCGCCGGGCGACATGCGCCTATTCGATCTGCCTGGCCGGGTCGCTCAGTTCCAGTTCGCGCAGCACCACGCTGGCCTGCGTGCGGTTGCGCACGCCCAGGCGTTCGAAGATCGCCGACAGGTGCGCCTTGACCGTGCGCTCCTGCACGTCCAGGCGGTCGGCGATCTGCTTGTTGAGCAGGCCCTCGGCGACCAGCGCCAGCACGCGGAACTGCTGCGGCGACAGGCTGGCCAGGCGTGCGGCCAGTTCGCTGTCGTGGCTGGAGGACTGCGCGCGCGCCACCGCCGCGCGCAGCGAGGCGGGCAGCCATTGCTCGCAGGCCATCACGCTGCGGATCGCCTCGCGCAGTTCGTTCAGGCCCGAACTCTTGGGCAGGTAGCCGGCGGCGCCGTGGTCGAGCGCGCGCCGCACCACGCGCGGGTCGTCGTTGGCCGACACCACGATCACCGCCACGCCCGGATGCTGGGCACGGATCGCCGCCAGCCCGGCCAGCCCGTGATTGCCGGGCATGTGCAGGTCGAGCAGGATCAGGTCGGTGTCCGGCGCGGCATCGAGCGCGGCCAGCACGCCTTCCAGCGATTCGGCCTCGCGCACCTGCAGGTCGGCCACCGCTTCGCCCGCGGCCTGGCGCAACGCGGCGCGGAACAGCGGGTGGTCGTCGGCGATCAGCAGGCTGGGCATGGGCATGGTGGCGGGGACGGGCCTCGATTGTCGGCGAAATGGGCGCAGCGTGGAGGAGCGGCCCCGCAGGAGCGGCTTCGGTCGCGATGCGGCATTCCCATCGGCCCAGCCGCACGCTGGGCGCTGGCCCGCTGCGGAAGGATCGGCATGAGTGCTCCGTCGCGGCGGAAAGCGCTCCTGCGGGAGCGGTTGTTTACTGGGCGGTCCAGGCGCCGTCCATCGGCAGCGCCGTGCCGGTAAGGTTGTGCGCCTCGCGGCGGCACAGCCACACCACCATCGCGGCGATGTCTTCGGGCAGCGACATGCGCAGGCTGGGCTGCTTTTCCTCCAGCAGGGCGCGCACGCCGTCGTCGCGGCTGCCGCCGTTGCGGTGCGCCTGGATCTGCGGCTCGATCAGCGGCGTTTCCACCCAGCCCGGGCACACGCAGTTGACGGTGACGCCGCCGCTGTCGCGGCTGCCGGCAGCCGCGTACTCCAGCGCCGCGACCTTGCTCAGGCCGACGATGCCGAACTTGCTGGCCACGTAGGGCGCCTTGTTCTTCGAGGCCACCAGCCCATGCACCGAGGCGATGTTGACCACCCGGCCGTAGCCGCGTCCGGCCATGCCCGGCAGCGCCTGCTGCATGGTGTGGAAGGCGGCGCTGAGGTTGATGGCGATGATGTCGTCCCACTTGTGCGCGGGCTGTTCGGCCAGCGGCGCGGCGTGCTGGATGCCGGCGCAGTTGACCAGCACGTCGAGCGCGCCCCAGTCCTGCACCGCGGCCATCATCGCCTCGATCTCGGCGGGGTTGCGCAGGTCGGCGCCGAAGTGGCGCGATTCGCTGCCGGTTGCGGTGACGCTGGCGAGCGCGGCATCGACCTGTTCGGCCGTACCCAGGCCGTTGATCGCCACGCGGGCGCCGGCCGCGGCCAATGCCTGTGCGATGGCAAGTCCAATCCCCGAGGTGCTGCCGGTCACCAGCGCGGTGCGGCCCTGCAGGAAACGGTCCATGGGAACTCCGTGAAACAGTGGGGGAAGGCTGCAGAACGTAGCAGCCGGGACGTAAGCGCCGCGTGGTACGAAAGTACGATGGGCTGGGCGGGGCGCTCTGCTAGTGTGCCGGCATGACTACTTCCCTCCTGCGCGCCGCCTGCGGCCTCGTCATCGGATTCGGCCTGGCGTCGTGCGCCAGCGGCCCCGCTTCCAAGTCCGTGGAGTCTTCCATGTTCAGCAACGAACTGCGCAGCGAACACCGCGGCGACGACGACCTGTTGACTGCCGGCCTCGGCCTGGCCGGGCTGCGCAGCCTGGCGCCGCCGGCCTTCGCCGACGCCGGCGCGCCGACCGTGGAGGAGCTGCGCCGGCGCGCGCTGTGGGGCAGTTGGCGCGGCATCGCCGACCTCGCGCCGGGCGGCGGCTACGGCGAGCTGTTCGGCACGCTGGAGGCGGTGCCGGGCCGCGAATATTCGGCCTATGCGCGCCTGCCCGGGGCGAAGCAGCCGCATCGCGTGCTGGCGCAGGTGCCGGACAATTTCGACACCGGCAGGCGCTGCGTGCTGGTGGCGCCGGCCTCCGGTTCGCGCGGCATCTACGGCGCGGTGTCGGTGGCGGCGGCCTGGGGCCTGCCCAAGGGCTGCGCGGTGGTGTACACCGACAAGGGCGCGGGCAGCGATTATTTCGACCTGGACGCGCAGATGGGCGTGCGCGCCAACGGCATGGTCGGGGCCCTGGGCGAGGCCGCCGACCTGGCCTTCGTGCCGGACGCGCCGGTCAACGCTTCCGGCGTGGCCTTCAAGCACGCCCACTCCAAGGACAACCCGGAAGCCGACTGGGGCCGCCATGTGAAGCAGGCGGCCGAATTCGCGCTGCTGGCGCTGGACCAGGCGTTCCCGCAGGCCGCGCCCTTCACCTTCGCCAACACCCGCGTCGTCGCGGTGGGCATCTCCAACGGCGGCGGCGCGGTGCTGCGTGCGGCCGAGCTGGAAGGCGACTGGCTGGACGCGGTGGTCGCCGGCGAGCCGAGCGTGCTGTCCGACGGCCCCGGCGCCCGCGCGCTGTACGACTATTCCACCGAAGCGGCGCTGCTGATGCCCTGCGCGCAGCTGCACATGACCGGCCTGCCGCAGCCGCCGCTGACCGCCGCGCTGCAGGCCGGCGCCGCCGTGCGCTGCGCCACGCTGGCGGCCGAAGGCGTCATCGATGGTGCCACGCCCGCAGCGCAGGCCAAGGCCGCCTACGAGCTGATGCTGGGCAAGGGCTGGACCGACGCCGCGCTGCGTGCCGGCGCGCTGTCCACCGGCTTCGACCTGTGGCGCGCGGTCGCCGCCACCTACGCTTCGGCCTATGGCCGCTATGGCGTGGGCGAACACCCCTGCGGCTTTGCCTTTGCCGCGCAGAATCCGGATTTCTCGCCGCGCGCGGCCACCGCTGCCGAGCGTGCGGCGTGGATCGCCGATGGCGGCGGCATCCCGCCGGGCGCCGGCGTCGGCCTGCTCGACAGCAGGGTGCAGCTGCCGGACCTGACCTACGCCGGCTTGAAGTGCCTGCGCGGCCTGTGGGACGGGCAGGGCGAGGACGCCCGTCGCGTGCAGGCCGGCATCCAGGCCACCCGCGCCGGCCTGCCGCGCAAGGGCCTGCCGGTGATGGTGGTGCACGGCACCGACGACGGCCTGATCCCGCCGGCCTTCAGCAGCGCGCCCTACGTGGCCGCGGCCAAGGCGGCCGGGCGCGAGGTGAACTACTGGCAGGTGCGCCATGTGCAGCACTTCGACGGCTTCCTCGGCCTGCCCGATTACGGCGCGCGCTACCTGCCGCTGCTGCCTTATGTGTACGCCGCGCTGGACCGCGTGCAGGAACGTCTGGACAAGGGCACGCCATTGCCGGTCGACGCGGTGATCGAAACCACGCCGCGCGCGGGCAGACCGTTGACCGCCGAAAACCTGGCAATGCCGAAGTAACCGCAGCCGTTGTCATGGGA
This sequence comes from Stenotrophomonas nitritireducens, assembly GCF_001431425.1. GTDB lineage: Bacteria > Pseudomonadota > Gammaproteobacteria > Xanthomonadales > Xanthomonadaceae > Stenotrophomonas > Stenotrophomonas nitritireducens. Next base: position 5,673 of record NZ_LDJG01000028.1, on the reverse strand, counting down.
GCGATGCGAGGCGTGCCTGGGCTTTCCCGGTGAAGCCCGGCGCGGCTGATGCCGCTCCTACAACGGCATCGCGGCGATGGCATCATGGCGCGATGGAAATCCTGAACTCGCCTTCCCGCGTCATCCCGGCTGCCGTCTACCACCGCGAACGGTGGCGCAACGGCCTGGGCTGGACCCGCGAAATCCTGCGCCTGCCCGCACAGGGCGACTGGCAGCTGCGCCTGTCCATCGCCGAGATCGAGCAGGACGCGGCGTTTTCCGCGTTTCCCGGCGTCGAACGCGAACTGGTGCTGCTGGAGGGCGAGGGCCTGCGCCTGCGTTTCGCCGATGGCCGCTGCGAAACCCTGCTGCCGCCACACCAGCGGCTGCGCTTCGCCGGCGAGGACGAACTGACCGGCGAGCTGGTCGATGGAACCACCCGCGATTTCAACCTGATGTGGCGGCGCGCGGACCTGCATGCCGAACTGCTGCACCGGCCGCTGGTCGGCAGCATGCTGTTCTTCACCGAACCGCAGGTGGCGTGGGCGATCCACCTGCTGGCCGGGCAGGCCGCATTCGAGGACGCGACGCTGCCGCCCCTGCAGGCCGGCGATACGGCGTGGCTGGGCGCCGGCGGGCGCCGCCGCCATGCGCTGCTCGGTGGCGGGGAGTTGTTGGCGATACGGATCACGCCGGCCTCCGCCGCCTGAGGCGGTTGCGGCGCATGGACAGGGCCGTGCGCGCGGGCCGATGATGGCGCCCGGCAGGCACCGCCGGGAGGAGCGATGGGCAAGGCCACGACGACGGACGTCGATGCGTTCATCGACGCGCTGGATCACCCGCTGGCGTCGACGATACGCGCGCTGCGCGTCCTGCTGCTGGCGGTCGACCCCGCGATCGCCGAAGCGGTCAAATGGAACGCGCCCAGCTTCCGCACCTCGGAGCACTTCGCCACGATGCAGCTGCGCAGGCCCGACGTGGTGCGCCTGATCCTGCATCTGGGAACGAAGAAGCGCAGCTTGCCGGCCGACGTTGTTGCCGATCCGGAGGGCCTGCTGGAGTGGCTGGGGCCGGATCGCGCCCTGCTCGAATTCCGCGATGCCGCGGAACTGGAGGCCAGGCGTACCGCCGTGGTCGCGCTGATCAGGCAGTGGATGGCGCAACTGACGTAGAGCGGGGCAGCGCACCGCTGGGGCCTTCCCGGCCAAGCCCCGCCGGGCGCTGCCCGGCGCTACAAAACCCCGCGCCGTCGTAGAGCGGGGCACCGCCCCGCAGGGGCCTTCCCGGCCAAGTCCCGCCGGGCGCTGCCCGGCGCTACGGAACCTCGCGCCGTCGTAGCGCGGGGCACCGCCCCGCTGGGGCCTTCCCGGGCAAGCCCCGCCGGGCGCTACCCGGCGCTACAGAACCTCGTGCCGTTGTAGAGCGGGGCACCACCCCGCTGGAGCCTTCCCGGCCAAGCCCCGCCGTGCACTGCCCGGCGCTACAGAACCTCGTGCCGTTGTAGAGCGGGGCACGGCCCCGCTGGAGCCTCCCCGGCCAAGCCCCGCCGGGCGCTGCCCGGCGCCATGGAACCCCGCGCCGTTGTAGAGCGGGGCACCGCCCCGCTGAGGCCTTCCAGGCCAAGCCCCGCCGGGCGCTGCCCGGCGCTACAGCACCCCGTGCCGTTGTAGAGCGGGGCACCGCCCCGCAGGGGCCTTCCCGGGCAAGCCCCGCCGGGCGTTGCCCGGCGCTACGGAACCCCGTGCCGTTGTAGAGCGGGGCACCGCCCCGCTGGGGCCTTCCCGACAGAGCCACACCAGACGTCGCCACGATAACGCGGCGCCTGCGGCTGCCCTTGCGCGTTCCTCGTTGATTCGTTCCTGGCCTCAATACACGTCGCGCCGGTAGCGCCGCTGCATCACCAGTTGTTCCTTGCGCTCCTCGCCAAGCGCCTGCGCGATCGCCGCGTCCACCGCCGGGGCCATGCCCTGCAGGCTGCCGCAGACCAGTACGGCGGCGCCGTCGTCGACCCACTGGCGCAGCAGGTCGGCCTGCGCGGCCAAGGCGTCCTGCACATAACGGTGTGCGCCGCCGTCGCGGCTGAAAACGGCGTCCAGACGTTCGATCCAGCCTTCGTGCCGCCACTGTTCGAGTTCGTCGCCGAAGTGGAAATCGTGGATATGGTTGCGCTCGCCGAACAGCAGCCAGTTGCGGCGCGCGCCGGCATCGATGCGCGCGCGCAGGTGCGCGCGCAGGCCGGCGATGCCGGTGCCGTTGCCGATCAGCACCAGCGGCGCATCGTCCGCCGGCGGATGGAAGTTGGCATTCGCGCGCAGGCGCAGGTCGATGCGCCCGCCGATGGCGGCGTCGTCGCACAGCCAGCCGCTGGCCAGGCCCGGTGTTCCGTCCGGATGCGCCTGCCGGCGCAGCAGCAGGTGCAGGCTGCCTTCCGATGGCAGCGAGGCGATGGAGTATTCGCGGTGCGGCAAGGCCTGCAGCGCGGCGGCGATGGCGTCGGGGGCGCTGGAATCGAGGGTGTCGGGCAGCTTCGAGGCGGCCAGGACCTCGCGCAATGCGCGGCCATCGGCCAGCGTCGTCCGCACGTCGAGATCATGCGTGCGCATCCAGTGTTCGACGGCGCCGGCGGCATGCCGCGGGCCGACTTCGGCGATGTCGCCGGCCTGCCACGCGGGCAGGTCGCCATCGGCCGGTTGCAGGCGCAGGTGGAATACCGGGCCGCCGACGCTGCCGGGATTCAGCTGCTGGCGTGCGCGCAGCAACCATGGCTGGTAGTCCGGTGCGCTCCAGTCGACCTGGACGCTGCCGTCGCCGAACTGGCCGAGCAGCTGCTGCCAATGGCGCAGGGCGGCGGGGTCGGCGTTGTCCACTTCCACGGTATCAAACAGGGGCCGGGCGCCGTGCTGGCGCAGCCAGTCGTCCAGCCGATGGCCGAACGCGCAATAGTGCTCGTAGCTGCGGTCGCCCAGCGCCAGCACCGCGTAGTGCAGGTCCGGCAGCGGCGGCGCCTGCCGCATCACCTGGCCGAGGAAGGCCAGCGCGTGGTCGGGCGGGTCGCCTTCGCCGGTGGTGCTGGCGACGAACAGCGCCTTGCGCGTGCCGCCCAGCAAGGCCGCATCGACCTGGTCGAGCGCGCGCAGGCGTACCCGGCAGCCGCCATCGCGCAGGCTCTGCGCGGTGTGCTCGGCCAGTTGCCGGGCAAAGCCGGTCTGGCTGGCCCAGACCACCAGCAGCGGCGGCTCGCCGGCCTCGGTGGCATCGTCCTGGCGCGGACGCGCATGCCACCACAGCGCCGCGCACCCGGCCGCATAGGCGAGCAGGGCGGCCAGCGCGATCCAGCGCCGGGCCGGAAGCGGTGCAGCCAGCCACCAGTTCTCGCCCAGGTGCAGGCGCAGCAGCAGGCCGGCGATCGCCAGCAGCAGGGCGATGACCGCGGCATTGCCGGCGATGATGCGCGCGGAGGCGGAGCGGCTCATGCGTTGCCTGCGTCCAGGTGCCGCCGGAAGCCCTGCGACAGGGTTTCGACCGGGCCATCGGCGCCACGCTGGAGGAAGCGCGCGGCCAGGCCATGGGCGTCGGCGAAGGCGAGCCCTTCATCCGCGCCCATCACCGTCAATGCGGTGGCCCAGGCGTCGGCCAGCATCGCCTCGCGATGGATCACGGTGACCGCGGCGGCCGCGGCCGTCACCGGCGCATGCCGGCGCGGGTCCAGGGTATGGCTGTAGCTCACGCCGTCCTGCTCGTAGCGGTGCCAGCGGTCGCCGGAGGTGGCCACCGCCAGGTCGTCGAGCGCCAGCACGCGCGGCGGATGCCCGGCGCCGGCGTCTTCCTCCGGCGCCGATTCGACCAGCACGCGCCACGGTTGGCCGTCGGGCTTGCGGCCGCGGCCGTGCAGTTCGCCGCCGACCTCGACCAGCGCCGCGTCGATGCCCTGTCCGCGCAGCCAGTCGCTGACCAGGTCGACGCCATAGCCCTTGGCGATGGCCGACAGATCCAGTTGCAGCCCGCCGGGCTGCAGCGCGGCCTGCGCCGGCAGGTCCAGCAGCAGCCGCTGCCACCCACACTGCGCGGCGACCTGGGCAAGCCTTGCGGCATCGGGCGCACGCCGTTGTCCGGCATCGGCACCGAAACCCCACAGCGCCACCAACGGGCCGACAGTGGGATCGAAAGCGCCACCACTGCGTTCGGCCACGGCCTGCGCGGCCAGCAGCACGCGCCAGAACTCGCCGGGCAGCGGCTGCCAGCTGCCGGCGGCGGCGCGGTTGTAGCGGCTGATGTCCGACCCCGGCTCCCAGGTGCTCATCTGCGCGACCACGCGGTCGAGCTGCGCCTGGATGCCCGCATGCAGCGGGTGCAGGTCGCGACCGCGTGGCGCCACCAGCTTCACGCTCCAGGTGGTGCCCATGGTGTGGCCGCCGAGGGCGGCGATGTCGGGAGAAGACATGGAGCCAGAATCGAGTGAAGAGGAGGTAGTGGGGAGGAGATGCGGACAGGCGTGCCTGTCCGTCCTCCCGACAAGCGCAGGCATGGAGCGGGAGGAGGGGAGCGGGTCGTCGCCGGTGTTGCGGCTCTTCTCGCCCCTCACTCCTCTTCACTCATTCCTGCGTCACTGCGGCAGCACTTCCAGCGTGGCGACGTAGCTCAGCCGGCGCTGCTTGGCCTGCGGCGCGCTGGTCTTGGCGTCGGTGGTCGAGGTCTCCAGCCAGTACATGCCCGCTTCCGGCCAGGTCACCTTGAAGCTGCCGTCGGCGCCGGTGGTCACCTTGATCTCGTCCTGCGCGTTGCGATAGCGGGTGGCGCCGCGCACGATCTCCACTTCCAGCCCGCTGGCGGGCTTGCCGTCGACCACCAGCTTGAAGGTGGCTTCCTCGCCGGCGAACAGATCGTTGGGGTGGGTGACCGGCACCAGCTCCAGGCCCTTGCCGATCGCGGCGACGCTGCTCGGCTTGCCCTTGGTGACGAAGGTCTCCACCCGGCCGATGCCCTCGGTGACCATCAGGTTCTGTGCGTTCTTCGGGATCTTGGTGGCCAGGTCTTCAGGCGTGGCGTTGCGCAGGAAGCCGCCGCGCGGGCCGCCCATGCCGCCAGCCGCCGGCTTGTCCTTGGCCGCGGCCAGGCTTTCCGGGGTGTCCCAGCGTGCGGACATGCCGCTGTTGAGGTTGGCGATGCGGTAGGTGCCTTCTTGCTCCAGCTGCACGTCGAACACGCTGCGGTACTTGCCGGTGGCCGGGTTCTGCGGCTGCAGGGTGCCGCCGTCCGGCGTGGCGATGGTGACGTTGTCCAGACGCATCGCCACGTGGTCGGGGTAGTACAGCTGGTTGGATACCGCCGCGTCCACCGTCACCCACACGTCGTTGCCGGCGACCACGGTGGACGAGGGCAGCAGCCACTGCTTGTGGGCCAGGGCGGAGAACGGAAGCGTGGCGGCGATCAGCGCGGCGAGCAGGGTGGTGCGTTTCATGGCGTGTTTCTCCTTGTTCGGAACGTCAGGGCTTGATGGCGAGGGTGACCAGGCCGAGCTCGCTCTGGCCCTGGGCGGTGCCGTTGCCGGCCTTGCCCTTCCACTCGAAGGGAATCTTCAGCAGCTCGCGGCCGCCGACTTCGCGCACCGCCTCCACCACCAGCGTGTACTGGCCGGCGGGCAGGCCGCGCAGCTGCGGCTGGCTGTCGCTGAAGCCCAGCGCATGCTTGCCGGCC
>NZ_LDJG01000027.1 GCF_001431425.1 Stenotrophomonas nitritireducens | reverse complement strand
GGACGAACTGCGCGCGCAGATCGAGACGCTGTCGCAGGGCATTCCCAACCTGCCGGCCGACGACGTGCCGCGCGGGCGGGACGAGAACGACAATGTCGAGCAGTCGCGCTGGGGCACGCCGCGCACGTTCGATTTCGCGGTGCTCGACCACGTCGAGCTCGGCGCCCGCAACGGCTGGCTGGACGGCGAGACCGCGGCCAAGCTGTCCGGCGCGCGCTTCACCGTGCTGCGCGGGCCCATCGCCCGCCTGCACCGCGCGCTGGGCCAGTTCATGCTGGACCTGCACGTCAACGCGCACGGCTACGAGGAAACCAACGTGCCGGTGCTGGTCAACGCCGATTCGCTGCGCGGCACCGGCCAGCTGCCCAAGTTCGAGGAAGACCTGTTCAGGACCGCGCTGGGCGATGCCACGCGCTACCTGATCCCGACCTCGGAAGTGCCGCTGACCAACATCGTCCGCGACGAGATCGTCGAGGCCGAGCGCCTGCCGCTGCGCATGACCGCCCACTCGATGTGCTTCCGTTCCGAAGCCGGCAGCGGCGGCCGCGACGTGCGCGGCATGATACGCCAGCACCAGTTCGAGAAGGTGGAACTGGTGTCGGTGTGCCGCCCGGAGGAAAGCGACGCCGAGCACCAGCGCATGACCGCCTGCGCCGAGACCGTGCTGCAGAAGCTGGGCCTGCCGTACCGGCGCATGGTGCTGTGCACCGGCGACATGGGCTTCTCGGCGATCAAGACCTACGACCTGGAAGTGTGGCTGCCCTCGCAGCAGACCTACCGCGAGATTTCCTCGTGCTCGAACTGCGGCGACTTCCAGGCCCGGCGCATGCAGGCGCGCTGGCGTAATCCCGCCACCGGCAAGCCGGAACTGGCGCATACGCTCAATGGTTCGGGCGTGGCCGTGGGCAGGGCGATGATCGCGGTGATGGAGAACTACCAGAACGCCGATGGCTCGATCACCGTGCCCGAGGCGCTGCGCGCATACATGGGCGGGGTGGAGCGGATCGGCTGAGGCTGGCCGTCATCTTCGTCTGTCTGAAAGGCCCGCAGCGATGCGGGCCTTTCGTTTGCAGGCCCGCCCTTGCCGTCCTGTAGAGCGGGGCAACACCCCGCTGGAGCCATCCGGACGAAGCATTGTCGCGGACGGTGCGTGGCATATCGGACCGATCGCGGCCTGATTTGTAAAATCAGGACAAAGGTGGTTGAATTTACCGATTCGTTCCAGTTGTGGGATCAATCCATGCAGGACCTCAACGACCTCTACTACTTCGCGATGGTGGTGGACCATGGCGGCTTCGCCGCCGCCGAGCGCGCGCTGGGCATCCCCAAATCGCGCCTGAGCCGGCGCATCAGCCAGCTGGAAACCGACCTGGGCGTGCGCCTGCTGCAGCGTTCGACCCGTCGCTTCGCGGTGACCGACGTGGGCATGAGCGTGCACCGCCATGCGCAGACCATGCTGGCCGAGGCGCAGGCCGCGCGCGAGGTGGTGGACCGCCTCAGCGCCGAGCCGCGTGGTCTGGTGCGCGCCAGCGTACCGGTGTCGCTGGCGCAGATGCAGTTGCCCAAGCTGCTGCCGAAGTTCCTCGAGCAGTACCCGAAGGTGCGCCTGCAGCTGAACATCAGCAACCGCCGCGTGGACATCATCAACGAGGGCTACGACGTGGCGCTGCGGGTGCGGTCGCGGCTGGACGACGACGGCAGCCTGGTGATGCGCAGCTTCGGCCAGGTGCAGGAACTGCTGGTGGCCAGTCCGAAATACCTGGACCGTGCCGGCCGCCCGAAGACGCCGGACGACCTGGCCCAGCATGTCACCCTGAGCATCAGCGAGGACGAGGCGCGGCAGCGCTGGGAACTGCACGGCCCGGGCGGCGTGGTCAGCCGCGTGGACCTGCAGCCGCGCGTGGCCGGGTTCGATTTCCCGCTGCTGCAGAGCATGGTCAAGGACGGCTTCGGCATCACCATGCTGCCGGAAACGGTCTGCGCCGAAGCGGTGCGCAACGGCGAGCTGGAAGTGGTGCTGCCGGACTGGTCGCTGCCGCAGGGCATCTGCCATGCGGTGTTCGCCTCGCGCCGCGGCCTGCTGCCGGCGGTGCGGGTGTTCATCGACTTCCTGGCCGAGCACCTGCCGGCGGAACTGGAGGCTTCGCGCCTGGATTGCGGCGGCGCCTGCGAGCGTGCCAAGGAGAAGATCCGCGCCTCCACCATGGGTGCGCTGGCGATCGAGGCCGGTTGAGCAGAATCGGCGGCGGCGTGCGAGAATGCGCGCCCCTGGCCGGTGCGCAGGCATCGGTGCGACAGTCACGGGCAGATGGCCGAGCGGTTTAAGGCACCGGTCTTGAAAACCGGCGAAGGGTCAAACCTTCCGTGGGTTCGAATCCCACTCTGCCCGCCATCCTGGCGGCCCGGGCGCCTGCCGCGCCGGGTGCGTTCCCGGGACTCTTCCGGACTTCGAGCCATGCCGACACTGCGTCCATCGCGCCCGCAAGACGGCGCCCGCATCATCGATATCTGGCGCCGCGCCGTCGATGCCACCCACCACTTCCTCGCCGCCGCCGACCGCCAGGCCATCGATGCCGAAGTCTGCGGTTTCCTGCCCCATGCGCCGCTGCTGCTGGCGGTGGACGCGGACGACGTGCCGATGGCCTTCATGCTGGTCGTGGACGGCCACATGGAGGCGCTGTTCGTCGACCCGGCGCATCACGGCCGCGGGCTGGGGCGCCTGCTGGTGCAGCAGGCATTGCGCGGGCATCCGCGCCTGGGCACCGACGTCAACGCGCAGAACGCGCAGGCAATGGCGTTCTATGCGCGGCTGGGCTTCGTCGAGACCGGGCGTTCGCCGCTTGATGGGCAGGGGCGGCCGTATCCGCTGGTGCACCTGCGCCATGCCGGCGCGCCGTCCGCATCGGCAGGTGCGCGATGAACGCGGCCGCGGCCGGGCACGACCCGGAAACCGATGTGCGCTGGATGCGCCATGCGCTGGCGCTGGCCGAGCGCGCGCAGCGCGAGTTCGACGAGATCCCGGTGGGCGCGGTGCTGGTCGGGGCCGACGGGCAGGCGCTGGGCGAGGGCTGGAACCTCAACATCGCCCGCCACGATCCCAGCGCGCATGCCGAGATCGTGGCGATGCGCGAGGCCGGGGCGCGGCTCGGCAACCACCGGCTGGTCGGCTGCACGCTGTACGTCACGCTGGAACCGTGCGCGATGTGCGCGATGGCGCTGGTGCACGCGCGGGTGGCGCGCGTGGTGTACGCGGCCACCGATCCCAAGACCGGCGCCTGCGGCAGCGTGTTCGACCTGCTGGGCGATGCGCGCCACAACCATCGCGTCGAGGTCGCCGGCGGCGTGCTGGCGCGCGAAGCGGGCCTGCGCCTGACCAACTACTTCCGCGCCAAGCGCGGCCGGCCGCTGCTGCCCGACGACGGCGGCTGACCACGCGCGGCGTATCATGAAGGCCCGATATCCCGCCGGCGACGTTGCCGCCGGCCCCTGCAAGAGGCGCTACATGACGGACAACAGCACAGGCAACGACCGGTTGATCTGGATCGATCTGGAAATGACCGGGCTGGACACGGACAACGATTCGATCATCGAGATCGCCACCGTGGTCACCGATGCCCAGCTCAACGTGCTGGCCGAAGGCCCCGAGTTCGCCATCGCCCATCCGCTGGCGGCGCTGGAGGCGATGGACGAGTGGAACCGCAACCAGCACCGCCGGTCCGGCCTGTGGCAGCGCGTGGTCCAAAGCGACATCAGCCTGGGCCAGGCCGAAGCGCGGACCATCGCCTTCCTGCAGGACTGGATCAAGGCCGGCGCCTCGCCGATGTGCGGCAACTCCATCTGCCAGGACCGCCGCTTCCTGCACCGGCAGATGCCGCGCCTGGAGCGCTATTTCCATTACCGCAACCTGGACGTGTCCACGGTCAAGGAACTGGCCCGGCGCTGGGCGCCGGCGATCGCTTCCGGCGTGGGCAAGAACTCCAGCCACACCGCGTTGAGCGATGTGCACGACTCGATCGCCGAGCTGCGCCACTACCGCCAGTACATGGGCGTACTGGCCGGGTTGCCGGGCGTGCCGGAACCGGCCTGAGCGCGATGGGAGAGCTGGCGCCGACGCTGGCCGATTGCCCGCAGGACATGGCCGACCTGCGGCGCGCGGTGGCGCTGCTGGAAGCGCCGACGCTCAGCGCGCGCATGGCCAACCTGGTCGGCTCGCCGCTGGAGTTCGCTGTGCGCAAGCTGCCCGCCGGCATCTCCAGGCGCATCCAGGGCGCGACCGAGGCCGCGCTCTACAAGGCCGCGCAAGCCGCGTTGTGGAGCATGGACAGGAAGCAGCCCGGCAAGCCGGCCTCGCCGCGCCTGCACAGGCTGGCCGCCGCCGCCTCCGGGGCACTGGGCGGCGCCGGCGGATTGCCGGCGCTGGCGATCGAACTGCCGCTGTCCACGACCATCATCATGCGCGCGGTGGCCGACATCGCCCGCAGCGAAGGTTTCGACCTGGACGACTTCGCCACCCGCCAGGCCTGCCTGGAGGTGTTCGCGCTGGGCGGCAATTCGAGCGGCGACGACGCCAGCGAGACCGGCTACTACCTGGCGCGCGGCTTCACCACCGAGCTGATGCGGCATCTGTCGGCGGAACTGGCCGGCACCACGCTCAGCGGCAGCCATGGCCTGGTGCTGGGCCTGGGGCCGAAAGAGGCCGGCAAGTGGCTGGCGCGGATCGTGGAGAAGGTTGCCGCCCGCTTCGGCGTGGTGGTGTCGGAGAAGTTCGCGGCCCAGGCCGTGCCGGTGATCGGCGCGGTGGCCGGCGCCACCTTGAACACCATGTTCACCGGTTACTACCAGGACATGGCGCGCGGGCATTTCATCGTGCGCCGCCTGGAACACAAGCATGGCTTCGAGACCGTGCGCCTGGCTTATGGCGCCATCAGCGGGCGCATGCGTGCCTGAATGCCGGCAGTGGCCGGATGCGGATGCCGGGGAGTGGCCGTCCTGGCTCCGGCGATCCATGGGCCGGAACACGGAGTGGATGCGCGATGAGCATTTTCGACCTGCGGGTGGAGACCGAACGGCTGCTGCTGCGGCCGACGTCGGCGGAGGATTTCGATGCCTTCGCCGCGTTCTGCGCCGATCCACTGGCGATGGAGCACCTGGGGGGCGTGCAGGCACCGTCGGTGGCCTGGCGCAGCCTGGCCACGCTGACCGGCAGCTGGCAGCTGCTGGGGTACTCGATGTTCTCGGTGATCGAGAAGGACAGTGGGCGCTGGGTGGGCCGGGTCGGGCCATGGCAGCCGCACGGTTGGCCGGGGCCGGAGGTCGGCTGGAGCATCGCGTCGGCAAGCTGGGGACGCGGCTATGCGCCCGAAGCCGCGCGCGCGGCCATCGACTGGGCCTTCGATGCGCTGGGCTGGGAAGACGTGATCCACACCATCGCGCCGGGCAACGTCAACTCGCAGGCGGTCGCGCGCAAGCTCGGTTCGCAGGTGCTGCGCACGACGCGCCTGCCGCCGCCGCACGAAGTCGACGTCGAGGTATGGGGACAGTCGCGGCAGGCGTGGATGGCCCGACGCTGAGGCATCGTTTCAGGCGCATCCATCGAAGCGTGGAGCGGCTTGCGCATCCGGCATGATGGTCGATGCCGGCCGGCGCTCCCGCCAGCGCGGGCGCCTCGCGTCACAGGGTGCCTTCCAGCGTTTGTTTTGCTGCGGTCGCAGCTTTACCAAATGCCCCCGGTTCCGGTCATATGGTCGGATCGCGCGCCCTCCGGCGGCGTGGGGAAGCGTGTCGTTGAGCAATCCAGGTGCTGCGTTGACGGTGTATGGCATGTCCACTTCGGGCAACTGCCACAAGGTCCGTTTGTTGCTGGAGCAGCTGGGCACGCGTTACCGCTGGATCGAGGTGGACAGCGCCGGTGGCCAGACCCGCACACCGGCCTTCCTCGCGCTCAACCCGAACGGCAAGGTGCCGCTGGTCGAACGCGACGACGGGCGCGTGCTCGCCGAATCCAACGCGATCCTGTTCTGGCTGGCCGAGGGCACGCCGTTCCTGCCGGCCGACGGCTGGCAGCGCGCGCAGGCGCTGTCGTGGATGTTCTTCGAGCAGTACAGCCATGAGCCGTACATCGCGGTGGCGCGTTTCATCAGCGGCTGGACGCCGCCGGATTCGCCGCGGCGACAGGAGCTGCCGCGGCTGCGCGAGCGCGGACACGCGGCGCTGGCGGTGATGGAGCGCCACCTGTCCACGCACGACTGGTTCACCGGGCCGGGCTACGGCATTGCCGACATCGCGCTGTACGCCTATACCGCGGTCGCCGCCGATGGCGGCATCGAACTGTCTTCCTATCCGGCCATCGGCCGCTGGCTGCAGGCGCTGCGCGCCCGGCCCGGCTTCGTGGCCATGCCCGATCCGCCACCAGAGGTGCTGCGCAACTTCGCCGCGTCACCCTGATCCGTTTTTTCCCAACCTGCCTGCACCGTGGAGTCCCGCCTGATGTTCGCCCGTGTACCCAACCCCATCCCGGCCCGCATGAAGGGCCTGAACCGCGCCGAGATCTGCGATACCAATTTCATCGAATTCGTGAAGGGGCTGGGGCAGGGGCCGGCCGGCGCGCCGCAGGAGGCGGCCCCGGTGCTCCCGGGCAGCGGGCTGGACGCGCAGGGATTCCGCGAACTGTTTGAATCGCAGCTGGTCAGCCGTCACCTGGACCTGATGGCGCGCGTGCTGCGCGTGCAGAACAAGGTCTTCTACACCATCGGCTCGTCCGGGCACGAGGGCAATGCGATGGTGGCGCGCGCCGCCCGCCATACCGATCCGGCGTTCCTGCACTACCGCTCCGGCGGCTTCATGGCCGAGCGCTTCCGCAAGCTGCCGGGAATGGACCCGATCATGGATTCGGCGCTGAGCTTCGCCGCCAGCGCGGAGGATCCGGCCAGCGGCGGCCGCCACAAGGTGTGGGGCAGCAAGCCCTTGTGGGTGCTGCCGCAGACCTCGACCATCGCCTCGCACCTGCCCAAGGCCCTGGGCACGGCGATCGCCATCGAGGCCGGCAAGCGGCTCGGCCTGTCCCTGCCGGTGCCCGAGGACAGCATCGCCATCTGCTCCTTCGGCGACGCCTCGGCCAACCATGCCACCGCGCAGACCGCGTTCAACGCCGCCTCGTGGACGGCCTACCAGAAGCTGCCGGCGCCGGTGCTGTACGTGTGCGAGGACAACGGCATCGGCATCTCGGTGAAGACGCCCGGCGGCTGGATCGCCGAGAGCTTCCGCAACCGCCCGGACCTGGACTACTTCTTCGCCGACGGCCTGGACCTGGCCGCCGGCTACGCCGACGTGGAGCGCGCGGTCGAGCACTGCCGCCGCACGCGCCGCCCGACCTTCCTGCACCTGCGCACCACCCGCATCATGGGCCACGCCGGCACCGACTTCGAGATCGAGTGGCGCGCGCTGGAGGAACTGTGCGCGGTGGAGGCGGGCGACCCGCTGTTGAGGTCGGCGCAGATCGCGGTCGAGTCCGGGCTGATGAGCGCCGGGGAGGTGCTGGCCCTGTACGAAAGCACCCGCGCGCGCTGCTTCGAAGCCGCCGAGGACGCGGACAAGCGTCCGCGCCTGACGGCTTTGAAGGACGTGATGGCGCCGCTGGCGCCGTACACCCCGGACAAGGTGCGCGCCGAGGCGACCCGTGCCGACTACGGGCAACGCCGTCTGGACGTGTTCGGCAGCGAGGCGGCGCTGCCGGAGAACCTGCCGCCGCGGCACCTGGCCATCCAGATCAACCAGGGCCTGCACGAGCTGTTCTGCAAATACCCGGACACCCTGCTGTTCGGCGAGGACGTGGCGCAGAAGGGCGGCGTCTATACGGTGACCAAGGGCCTGCACAAGGCGTTCGGCCCGCGCCGCGTGTTCAACACCCTGCTGGACGAGACCATGATCCTGGGCATGGCCCAGGGCTTCGCCAACATGGGCATGCTGCCGATCCCGGAGATCCAGTACCTGGCCTACCTGCACAACGCCATCGACCAGGTGCGCGGCGAGGCCTGCTCGCTGCAGTTCTTCTCCAACGACCAGTACCGCAACCCGATGCTGATCCGCATCGCCGGGCTGGGCTACCAGAAGGGCTTCGGCGGCCATTTCCACAACGACAACTCGATCGCCGCCATCCGCGACATCCCCGGGCTGGTGGTCGGCTGCCCGTCGCGCGGCGACGACGCGGCGATGATGCTGCGCACGCTGGCGGCGCTGTCGAAGGTGGACGGGCGCGTATGCGTGTTCCTGGAGCCGATCGCGCTGTACATGACCAAGGACCTGCACGAGGCCGGCGACGGCCAGTGGCTGTTCCCGTACCCGGCGCCGGAGCAGGCGCTGGAGCTGGGCCAGGGCCGCGTCTATGGCGAAGGCAACGACGACCTGGTGATCTTCACCTACGGCAATGGCGTGCCGATGGGCCTGCGCGCGGCCAGGGCCATCGAGGCGGCGCAGGGCTGGAAGGTGCGGCTGGTGGACCTGCGCTGGCTGGTGCCGCTCAACGCGGCCTACATCGCCGGGCAGGCCCGCGGCGCCAGGCGCATCATCGTGCTCGACGAGGGCCGGCACAGCGCCGGCGTGGGCGAGGGCGTGATCACCGCGCTGGCCGAGGCCGGCTTCGGCGCGGTGCCGCTGCGCCGGGTGACCGGCGCGGACACCTACACGCCGCTGGCCGGTGCCGCATTGCTGGTGCTTCCGGGCGACAATGACGTGGTGAGCGCCGCAGCCGAGCTGGCGCGTGGATAACGATCGGTATGTGTGGACTGGCGGGAATCCTGCAATCGCAGGCGCGGTTGCAGGAAGCGGAACTGGTGGCGCTGGCCGGCGCGATGGGCGATGCGCTGGCCCATCGCGGCCCGGATGACCGCGGTGTGTGGGTGGATGCCGCCGCCGGCGTGGCGCTGGCGCACCGGCGGCTGAGCATCCTGGACCTGTCGCCGCTGGGCCACCAGCCCATGGCCTCCAGCGACGGCCGCTACTGGCTGGCCTACAACGGCGAGATCTACAACTTCGCCGAACTGCGCGCCGAGCTGGAACCGCTCGGCCATGGCTTCCGCGGCCATTCCGATACCGAGGTGCTGCTGGCGGCGGTCGTGCAGTGGGGGCTGGAGGCGGCGCTGCGGCGCTGCAACGGCATGTTCGCCATCGCCCTGTGGGACCGCCGCGAACAGCGCCTGTCGCTGGCCCGCGACCGCGTCGGCAAGAAGCCGCTGTACTACGGCTGGGCCGGCGACACGCTGGTGTTCGGCTCCGAGCTGAAGGCGCTGTGGCGCCATCCCGCGTTCGACAACGGCATCGACCGCGACGCGCTGGCCCTGCTGCTGCGGCTGGACTACATTCCGGCGCCGCACTGCATCCACGAGGGCGCCTTCAAGCTGATGCCGGGCCGCGTGCTGCACCTGGATGCGGCGCAGGTGGCAGCCGGTGCGGCCGCGCATCGCCCCGGGCAGGCGCAGGTGGCGTACTGGGACGCACGCGAGCGCATGACCGCCTGCCTGGCCGCGCCGTTCGCCGGCAGCGAAGCCGAGGCCACCGATGCGCTGGACCGGCAGCTGCGCCACGCCGTGGCGCTGCGCATGGTGGCCGACGTGCCGGTGGGCGTATTCCTGTCCGGCGGCACCGATTCGGCCATCGTCGCCTCGATGATGCAGGCGCAGAGCGCGCAGCCGGTGCACAGCTTCAGCATCGGCTTCGAGGACTCGGACCATGACGAGGCGCCGCTGGCGAAAGAGGTGGCCCACCATCTGGGCTGCGACCACACCGAGCTGTACGTCAGCGGCGCCGACGCCTTGGCGGTGGTACCGCAGCTGCCGGCGATGTTCGATGAACCCTTCGCCGATGCTTCGCAGGTCCCCACCGCGCTGGTCGCGCGGCTGGCGCGGGGCGGCGTCACCGTGGCCCTGTCCGGTGATGGCGGCGATGAACTGTTCTTCGGCTATACCCGTTACCAGCGCGCGTTGCGCAACTGGCGCGCGCTGCAGCGCGTGCCGGCGCCGCTGCGGCGCTGGCTGGGCCGTCATGCCCGCGCCCAGGGCGAGGCTTCGCGTGCCGGCGGCCTGGCCGCGCTGCTGGCCGAGACCGGTGCCAGCGGCATCGGCGATGTCTACCGCAACCGCATCTCGCGCTGGCGCGACCCGGCCGCGGCGATACGCGGCGCACGCGAGCCGGCCACCTTCTACAGCCAGCCCGACCCGCTGCAGGGGCAGGGCAGCCCGGCCGACGCGATGATGCTGGCCGACTTCACCACCTACCTGGCCGACGACCTGCTGTGCAAGGTCGACCGCACCAGCATGGCGGCCAGCCTGGAGGCGCGCGCGCCGCTGCTGGACTGGAACGTGGCCGAGTTCGCCTGGTCGCTGCCGCTGGGCCTGAAGCTGCGCGAGGGCACCAGCAAGTACCTGCCCAAGCAGGTGCTGCGGCGCTACCTGCCCGATGCGATGGTGTTCCGCGGCAAGCGCGGCTTCGGCGCGCCGGTGACGCAGTGGCTGCGCGGCGACCTGCGGGACTGGGCCGGCGACCTGCTCGATCCGCGGCGGCTGCGCCAGGACGGCGTGTTCGAGGAGGCCGCGGTCTCGGCGCTGTGGCAGCGCTTCGGCCGGGGCGAGCGCAAGTGGCACACCCACCTGTGGAACGTGCTGATGTTCCAGGCCTGGCAGGCGCACTGGCAGGCGCAGCGGGCGCAGGTCCGCGCCGGCTGACGGCGCATGGCCTTCACCGGCCGCGAAGGCGCGCCCGGCTAGCGTAGCCGGACCCATCCCCAGCGAGGTCGCCATGGAACCGTATCGCATCGCCGTGTTCGTCGGCAGTCTGCGCAAGGAGTCGCACAACCGCCGGCTGGCGCTGGCCCTGGAGAAGCTGGCCGGCGAGCGCGCGCGGTTCGACTACCTGCGCATCGACGACATCCCGCTCTACAACCAGGACCGCGACAGCGACTTCCCGGCGCAGGGCACGCGCCTGAAGAACGAGATCCGCCAGGCCGACGCGGTGCTGTTCGTCACCGCCGAATACAACCGGTCCATCCCCGGCGTGCTCAAGAATGCCATCGACACCGCCTCGCGCCCCTATGGCGATGGCGCCTTCGACGGCAAGCCTGCCGCGGTGATCGGCACCTCGCCCGGCGCGGCCGGCACGGCGATGGCCCAGCAGCACCTGCGCAACGTACTGGTGTTCGTGAACCTGTCGGTGATGGCCCAGCCCGAGGCCTTCCTGCAGTACAAGGAAGGGCTGATCGAGGCCGACGGCAGCGTGGCCAACGACGGTACCCGCCGCTTCCTGCAGGGTTATGTCGACCGCTTCCTGGACTGGGTCGGGACGCACCGGCAGCGCTGAAGGCTGCTGTCGGGCGATAATCGCGTCCACCGGCGCCGCAGCCGGCGCCGGGCATTTCGCGCCGGCTCCGGACCCGGCCCTTGCGCCGCGGGCCCTGCGGCCACATTCACCGGCTGCGGACAGGTTGTCCACAGAACTATCCCCACACCGAGAGCCGGCGTCCGCCTACCATGGGCGCCTGGCTTTTCCGCAGTAGCAGGTTTCCATGTCCGCCCGTCCCAGCTTCCGTTCCGACCGCAACGACCGCTCAGAGCGCGGCGAACAGCGCATCGACAGCCTGCGCGTGCCGCCGCATTCGGTCGAGGCCGAACAGGCGGTGCTGGGCGGCCTGATGCTGGCGCCGGAGGCCTTCGACCGGGTCAACGAGGCGCTGACCGAGAAGGACTTCTACCGCCGCGACCACCAGCTGATCTACCGCGCCATCCGCGAGCTGTCCGAGCGCGACCGCCCGTTCGACGCGGTGACCCTGGGCGAATGGTTCGAGTCGCAGGGCAAGCTGGAACAGGTCGGCGACGGCGCCTATCTGATCGAACTGGCCAGCACCACGCCGTCGGCGGCCAACATCGGCGCCTATGCCGAAATCGTGCGCGACAAGGCGGTGCTGCGGCAGCTGATCCAGGTCGGTACCGACATCGTCAACGACGGTTTCCAGCCCGAGGGCCGCGACAGCACCGAACTGCTGGCGACGGCGGAGAAATCGGTGTTCGCCATCGCCGAGCAGGGCGCGCGCGGGCGTACCGACTTCGTCGCCATGCCCGGCGCGCTGAAGGATGCGTTCGAGGAACTGCGCAACCGCTTCGAGAACGGCGGCAACATCACCGGACTGCCGACCGGCTACAACGATTTCGACGCGATGACCGCCGGCCTGCAGCCGACCGACCTGATCATCCTGGCCGCGCGCCCGGCGATGGGCAAGACCACCTTCGCGCTGAACATCGCCGAGTACGCGGCGATCAAGTCGAAGAAGGGCGTGGCGGTGTTCTCCATGGAAATGTCGGCCTCGCAGCTGGCGATGCGCCTGATCTCCTCCAACGGCCGCATCAACGCCACGCGCCTGCGTACCGGCCAGCTCGAGGACGAGGACTGGAGCCGCGTCACCGGCGCCATCCGCATGCTGAAGGAAACCAAGATCTTCATCGACGACACCCCGGGCGTGTCGCCGGAAGTGCTGCGCTCCAAGTGCCGCCGGCTCAAGCGCGAGCACGACCTTGGCCTGGTGGTGATCGACTACCTGCAGCTGATGAGCGTGCCGGGCAACAGCGAGAACCGCGCCACCGAGATTTCCGAGATCAGCCGTTCGCTCAAGGGCCTGGCCAAGGAGCTGAACGTGCCGGTGATCGCGCTGTCCCAGCTCAACCGCTCGCTGGAAACGCGTACCGACAAGCGCCCGGTGATGGCCGACCTGCGCGAATCCGGCGCTATCGAGCAGGACGCGGACATGATCGTGTTCATCTACCGCGACGAGTACTACAACAAGGAAAACTCGCCGGACAAGGGCCTGGCCGAGATCATCATCGGCAAGCACCGTGGTGGTCCGACCGGTTCGTGCAAGCTGAAGTTCTTCGGCGAATACACCCGTTTCGACAACCTCAGCCACGACAGCGTCGGCGCGTTCGAGTAACGCCGGGCGGCCTCAGCCGCTTCTCCAGATGTCGCCGAAGGCGCGGGCGAAGTTCGCGCCCAGCACCTTTTCCACCACCCGCGGCGCATGGCCGTGGCGCAGCAGGGCCTCGGCCACCAGGGCGAGCCTGCGCGGGGTATTGGCGTCGGGCAGGTAGGGCGTGCGGTTCTCGCCCGGCGCGCCGGTGCCGCTACGCTGGCGCTCGCGCATCTGCAGGTCCATTTCCCGGATGTCCTTCTCGTCGACCGGGAAGAACAGCGCGTCCGTGCCGATGCCGACATGGTCTTCGCCGCATACGCGCAGCGCATGTTCGAGGTGGGCGATGTAATCGGCCAGCAGCGGCTGGCGGTTGTCCTCGGTGAGGAAGGGCAGCATGTAAATGCCGACCACGCCGCCCTTGTCGGCCATCGCCCGCAGTTCCGCATCGCCCTTGTTGCGCGGATGCTCGAAGACCGCGCTGCAGCCGGCATGGGTGATGAGCGGCGGCGTGCGGCTGGCTTCGATGCCTTCCTGGGTGGTGCGCGCGTTGGAATGGCTCAGGTCCAGCGCCACGCCCTGTGCGTTCATCCGGGCAATGGCCTCGCGCCCGAGTGCGCTCAGACCCATCGACGCATCGTCCAGGCTGCCGCCGCCGAACGCGGAGGCGCGGTTGTAGGAAAGCTGCATGACCCGCACGCCGAGTCCGCGGAACAGGTCGATGCGTTCGAGCTTGTCCTCCAGCATGGTCGTGGCTTCGAACGAGAAGATCAGTGCGACCTTGCCCTCGCGCTTGGCGCGGGCCATGTCGCCGTGGTCAACGACCTTCAGGAACAGCCCGGGATGGGAGTCGATCAGCTGCTGCGCGCGGGCGATGTCGGCGACGGTTTCCTCGAACGAGCCGGCCGCGCCGCCGAGCGTGGTCTTGATCGCGCTGATTCCCGATTCCCTGATCTGGAGCAGATGCAGGGCCTGGTCGTCGTCGTGCAGCAGCGCACCGACCGAGGCCAGCGCGTTGGCATCCAGGACCAGGGCACGGGCATACAGCGCGGCGCTGCCGGTGGCGGGAGGCAGTGCGATGGCGGATGCGGCGTGGGTTCCCGCGATGGCCGGGGGCAAGGACAATCCCGCCAGCATGCCGCTGCTCCATCCCAGAAACCGGCGACGCGATGCATCCATACCCATGGAACTCCCTTCCCGGCGATGATTGCGCACGATGATGGCCCAAGCCCATCGTCGGGCACAAACGAGAGGGAGCGGCCGGAGGGGGCATGTGCCGCGGCAACGCCGTGCGGTGTTGGCCACGCACCGGCTGGAACCTTGCCGGGAACGTTCTACAGGGCGGTGGGGGCTGGCGTTGCTCTGTAGCGCCGGGCAACGCCCGGCAGGGCTTTGTCGGGAATGCAGGGAACGCCTCAGCGGGGCGTTGCCCCACTCTACAGGGCGGGGGGCTGGCGTGGCTCTTGTAGCGCCGGGCAACGCCCGGCGGGGCTTTGTCGGGAATGCCGGGAACGCCTCAGCGGGGCGTTGCCCCGCTCTACGAGAGGCCACTGTTGCGGGTGAGGCTGGACCGATTGCGCGGCAATGCCGCGCGGTCCGGGCGAACGCCCCGCGCGCTGCGCGGGGCCGGTCGTGCGCCGTTCAACAGGCGATCAGGCCGCTTTTTTCGCTGCCAACTGGCGGAGCACGTACTGCAGCAGGCCGCCGTTGCGGAAGTACTCCACTTCCTTGGGCGTGAGCAGCAGCACCTTGGCCTGGAAGGTGGCGTGGCTGCCATCGGTGCGGGTCGCGATGACGCTGGCGATCTTCGCCTGGCCATCGGCAAGGCCGGTGATGTCGAAGGTCTCCGAGCCATCCAGGCCAAGCGTCTGCGCGTTCTCGCCCGGCAGGAACTGCAGCGGCAGTACCCCCATGCCGACCAGGTTGGAGCGGTGGATGCGCTCGAAGCTCTCGGCGATGACCGCCTTGACCCCGAGCAGGTTGGTGCCCTTGGCCGCCCAGTCGCGCGAGGAGCCGGTGCCGTATTCCTTGCCGGCGATCACCACCAGCGGCGTGCCCGTCGCCTTGTATTTCATCGCCGCGTCGTAGATCGACATCTTCTCGGGCGGTTGCGCGCCGAAGTACAGGGTGTTGCCGCCTTCCTCGCCGC
Source organism: Stenotrophomonas nitritireducens (assembly GCF_001431425.1). Classification (GTDB taxonomy): domain Bacteria; phylum Pseudomonadota; class Gammaproteobacteria; order Xanthomonadales; family Xanthomonadaceae; genus Stenotrophomonas; species Stenotrophomonas nitritireducens. Next base: position 43,878 of record NZ_LDJG01000027.1, on the reverse strand, counting down.
CGAACATCAGGTTCTTGATGCGGATGTTGGCGAAGGTGCCGCGCACCATCACATCGTCGTTGCCGCGGCGGCTGCCGTAGCTGTTGAAGTCGACCGGCTGCACGCCGCGCGACTGCAGGAAGCGGCCGGCAGGCGAGTCCTTCTTGATGTTGCCGGCCGGCGAAATATGGTCGGTGGTGATCGAATCGCCGAACAGGCCGAGCACGCGCGCGCCATGGATGTCGGCGATGCTGCCCACGGCCATGGTCATGCCGTCGAAGTAGGGCGGGTTCTTGATGTAGGTCGAGTCGCCGTTCCACTGGTAGGCCTGGCCTTCCGGCGACTGGATCTGCGCCCAGCGGCTGTCGCCCTTGAACACGTCGGCATAGTTCTGCTTGAACATCTCCGGGCCGACGGTGGCGGCGATCACGTCGCCGATCTCCTTGTTGCTCGGCCAGATGTCGCGCAGGTAGACGTCGTTGCCGTCAGCGTCCTTGCCCAGCGGCTCGCGGGTCAGGTCGATGTTGACCGTGCCGGCGATGGCGTAGGCCACCACCAGCGGCGGCGAGGCCAGGTAGTTGGCCTTGACCTCCGGATGCACGCGGCCCTCGAAGTTGCGGTTGCCCGACAGCACCGAGGCCACGACCAGGTCGCCGGCGGCGATGCCGGCGCTGACTTCGGTGGGCAGCGGGCCGGAGTTGCCGATGCAGGTGGTGCAGCCGTAGCCGACCACGTAGAAGCCCAGTTTCTCCAGTTCCTTCAGTACGCCGGCTTTTTCCAGGTAATCGGTGACCACGCGCGAGCCCGGCCCGAGCGAGGTCTTGACCCACGGCTGGCGGGTCAGGCCGCGCGCGGCGGCGTTGCGGGCCAGCAGGCCGGCGCCGATCATCACCGCCGGGTTGGAGGTGTTGGTGCAGGAAGTGATGGCGGCGATCACCACCGCGCCATCCTTCAGGCGCACCCTGCTGCCTTCGACCTCGATGTCGGCGTGGCCCTTGGTCAGTTGCTCGTTGCCGACCGCGGCGCCGCCGCCCTCGCTGATGAAATCGGCGATCTCGTTGTTGCGGCGGTCGCGGTTGGCGGTCAGGCCGCCCAGCGCGTCGGCGAAGTTCTGGCGCACGTCCTGCAGCAGCACGCGGTCCTGCGGGCGCTTGGGGCCGGCCAGCGACGGCTTCACTTCGCCCATGTCCAGTTCCAGCGTGGCGCTGTATTGCGCGTGCGGGCTGTCCGGCTCGTGCCACAGCCCCTGCGCCCTGGCGTAGGCTTCGACCAGCGTGATCTGCGCCTCGCTGCGCCCGGACAGGCGCAGGTAGTTCAGCGATTCGGCGTCGATCGGGAAGATGCCGCAGGTGGCGCCGTACTCCGGCGCCATGTTGGCGATGGTGGCGCGGTCGGCCAGCGGCAGGTGCTGCAGGCCGTTGCCGTAGAACTCCACGAACTTGCCGACCACGCCGAGCTTGCGCAGCATCTGGGTGACGGTCAGCACCAGGTCGGTGGCGGTGGCGCCTTCGGGCAGGCGGCCGCTGAGCTTGAAGCCGACCACCTGCGGGATCAGCATCGACGAGGGCTGGCCGAGCATGGCCGCCTCGGCCTCGATGCCGCCCACGCCCCAGCCGAGCACGCCGATGCCGTTGATCATGGTGGTGTGCGAGTCGGTGCCGAACACGGTGTCCGGGAAGGCCCAGCGGGTGCCGTCCACGTCGCGCTCCATCACCACGCGGGCCAGGTTCTCCAGATTCACCTGGTGCACGATGCCGGTGTTCGGCGGCACCACCTTGAAGTTCTCGAACGCCTTCTGGCCCCAGCGCAGGAAGCTGTAGCGCTCGCGGTTGCGCTCGAATTCGATGCGGCCATTGACGTCCAGCGCGTCGGGGCGGCCGAATACGTCCACCTGCACCGAGTGGTCGATCACCAGTTCGGAAGGAATCAGCGGGTTGATCTGCTCGGCGCGGCCGCCCAGGCGGGTGACCGCATCGCGCATCGCGGCCAGGTCGACCACGCAGGGCACGCCGGTGAAGTCCTGCAGCACCACGCGCGCCGGCATGAAAGCGATCTCGGTATCCGGCTCGGCCTTCGGATCCCACTTGGCCACCGCCTCGATGTGCTCCGGGCCGACGGTCTGGCCCCCATCTTCGTGCCGGAGCAGGTTCTCCAGCAGGATCTTCATCGAATAGGGCAGGTGCGAGATGTCGAAGCGCTCGCCCAGTCGGGGCAGGCTGCAATAGGCGTAGGTCTGGTCGCCGACGGTGAGTTGGCTGCGGGTGGAGAACGAATCGCTCATGGCTGACTCCTGTTGCGGATGGCGTGCGGCGGCGCGAAGGCGCGCCCGCTGGCTGGGGCGAAGCCCCGTTCAGTAACCGGTCGCCCGAGTATGGACGATCTTCCCGTGGACGAGGCCGGGCATGTCCTTGAGCATACGCACCGGTTTGTTGCAGTCATGTCACGGCTCAGGCGCCGGCCCTTGTGCCGCAAGCCTTGCGCCGCCGTGACCAGCGTTGGAAGGGTTTGGGTATGCGGGTGCAAGTATGTATAATTCATGCATACTTTGGAGGGCGCCCAATGGAAGCCACCGTCGCTGAACGCGGACAGATCACCCTGCCCAAGGCCGTGCGCGATGCGCTGGGCCTGACCAAGGGCACGCTGCTGAAGGTTGAACTGGAAGGCAGCCGCATCATCCTGCGCAAGAGCGTGGACGACGCCATTTCCCGTGCCCGCGGCAAGTTCGCGCTGGACGGCTTCGAGTCGGCCGAGCAGGCCGTGCGCACCGTCCGTGACGAGGCCGACCCGGCATGATCGCGGTCGACTCCCCGGTCCTGATCGAACTGCTCAGCGATGGCCCCCGCGCCGACGCGGTGGAAGCCTGCCTGCGGCAGGCGCTGGTCGGCGGGCGGGTGGTCGTGTGCGGTACCACCCTGGCCGAGATCTGCGCCTCGCTGCGCGGCGGCGCCGAGGTGCAGGAAGCATTGGAAGAAATGGGCGTCCATTTCAATCCGCTGGAAGCCAAATCCGCGTTGCGTGCCGGCGAGATGCACCGCCGCCACCGGCAGCGCAGCGGCGATACCCGCCGCATCGACGATTTCATGGTGGGCGCCCACGCACTGCTGCAGTGCGACGGGCTGATCACCTGGAACGACACGTTTTATCGCGACTACTTCAAGGGCCTGAAGCTGATCGTGCCGCAAGCCTGAGCCCATCCATTCTTTAACCGTTACACCCGGGAGTTGTCATGTTGGAAGCCTATCGCCACCACGTAGCCGAGCGCGCCGCGCTTGGCATCCCGCCGTTGCCGCTGACTGCACAGCAGACGGCCGACGTCATCGAGCTGCTGAAGAACCCGCCGGCGGGCGAGGCCGAGTTCCTGCTCGACCTGATCACCAACCGCGTGCCGGCCGGCGTCGATGACGCGGCCAAGGTCAAGGCTTCGTACCTGGCCGCCATTGCCTTCGGCAGCGAGAAGAACGCGCTGATCAGCCGTGCGCGCGCCACCGAACTGCTGGGCACCATGCTCGGCGGCTACAACGTCGCCCCGCTGATCCAGCTGCTGGACGACGCCGACGTGGGCGCCATCGCCGCCGACGCGCTGAAGAACACCCTGCTGGTGTTCGATGCGTTCCATGACGTGCAGGAAAAGGCCAAGGCCGGCAACGCCAATGCACAGGGCGTGCTGCAGAGCTGGGCCGATGCCGAATGGTTCACCGGCAAGCCGGAAGTGCCGCAGAGCCTGACCATCACCGTGTTCAAGGTGCCGGGCGAAACCAATACCGACGACCTGTCGCCGGCCCCGGACGCCACCACCCGCCCGGACATCCCGATGCACGCCCTGGCGATGTTGAAGAACAAGCGCGACGACGCACCGTTCACCCCGGAGGAAGACGGCAAGCGCGGCCCGATCCAGCAGATCCTCGACCTCAAGGACAAGGGCCACCTGGTCGCCTACGTCGGCGACGTGGTCGGCACCGGTTCCTCGCGCAAGTCGGCCACCAACAGCGTGCTGTGGTGGACCGGCGACGACATCCCGTACATCCCCAACAAGCGCGCCGGCGGCGTGTGCCTGGGCGGCAAGATCGCGCCGATCTTCTACAACACGATGGAAGATGCCGGTGCGCTGCCGATCGAGCTGGACGTGTCGAAGATGGAGCACGGCGACGTCGTCGAGCTGCGTCCGTACGAAGGCAAGGCGCTGAAGAACGGCGAAGTGATCGCCGAGTTCGAAGTGAAGTCCGACGTGCTGTTCGACGAAGTGCGCGCCGGCGGCCGCATCCCGCTGATCATCGGCCGTGGCCTGACCGCCAAGGCGCGTGAAGCGCTGGGCCTGCCGGTCACCGATCTGTTCCGCCTGCCGGTGCAGCCGGCCGATACCGGCAAGGGCTATTCGCTGGCACAGAAGATGGTGGGCCGCGCCTGTGGCCTGGCGGAAGGCAAGGGCATGCGCCCGGGCACCTATTGCGAGCCGAAGATGACCTCGGTGGGCTCGCAGGACACCACCGGTCCGATGACCCGCGACGAGCTGAAGGACCTGGCCTGCCTGGGCTTCTCGGCCGACCTGGTGATGCAGTCGTTCTGCCACACCGCGGCCTACCCGAAGCCGGTGGACGTCAAGACCCACCACACCCTGCCGGAGTTCATCTCCACCCGTGGCGGCGTCTCGCTGCGCCCGGGCGACGGCGTGATCCACAGCTGGCTCAACCGCATGCTGCTGCCGGACACCGTCGGTACCGGTGGTGACTCGCACACTCGTTTCCCGGTCGGCATCTCGTTCCCGGCCGGCTCGGGCCTGGTCGCCTTCGCCGCTGCCACCGGCGTCATGCCACTGGACATGCCGGAGTCGGTGCTGGTGCGCTTCAAGGGCCAGATGCAGCCGGGCGTGACCCTGCGTGACCTGGTCAACGCCATCCCGCTGTACGCCATCAAGTCCGGTCTGCTGACCGTGGCCAAGGCAGGCAAGAAGAACATCTTCTCCGGCCGCATCCTGGAAATCGAAGGCCTGCCGGACCTGAAGGTGGAGCAGGCGTTCGAACTGTCCGACGCCTCGGCCGAACGTTCGGCTGCCGGTTGCTCGGTGCGCCTGAACAAGGAGCCGATCATCGAATACCTCAACAGCAACATCACGCTGCTGAAGTGGATGATCGCCGAGGGTTACCAGGACGCCCGTTCGCTGGCCCGCCGCGTCGAGAAGATGGAAGCCTGGTTGGCCGACCCGCAGCTGCTCGAACCCGACGCCGACGCCGAGTACGCCGCCGTCATCGAGATCGACCTGGCCGACATCCACGAGCCGATCGTGGCCTGCCCGAACGACCCGGACGACGTGAAGACCCTGTCCGACGTGGCCGGTGCCAAGATCGACGAGGTGTTCATCGGTTCGTGCATGACCAACATCGGCCACTTCCGCGCTGCCGCCAAGCTGCTGGAAGGCAAGCGCGACATCCCGACCCGCCTGTGGGTGGCCCCGCCGACCAAGATGGACGCCTCCGAGCTGACCAAGGAGGGCGTGTACGGCACCTTCGGCGCCGCTGGCGCCCGCATGGAAATGCCGGGCTGCTCGCTGTGCATGGGCAACCAGGCGCAGATCCGCGAAGGCTCCACCGCGATGTCGACCTCGACCCGCAACTTCCCCAACCGTCTGGGCCGCAACACCAACGTGTACCTGGGGTCGGCCGAGCTGGCCGCGATCTGCTCGCGTCTGGGCCGCATCCCGACCAAGGAGGAGTACATGGCGGACATCGGCGTGATCAACGCCAATGGCGCGGAGATCTACCGCTACATGAACTTCGACCAGATCGCCGACTACAAGGACGTGGCCGACACCGTCGCGGCGTAAGCCACGGCGGAACGCAGCATGTGGAAAGCCCGGCGCAAGCCGGGCTTTCTCTTTTCCGTCTCCGTCGATGTCGTGTCCGATATCGGCGAGCAGCGTGCGCGCAGGGCCGTCACTCTCCGTGCTCCCCCCCTCAGGAGCAGGACATGAAAGCCTTGCACGACAAGACCGTATTGATCACCGGTGCCAGTTCCGGCATCGGCCGCGCCGCCGCGCTGCTGTTCGCCGCCGAAGGCGCGCGCGTGGTGCTCGGCGCGCGGCGTGGCGCCGAACTGGACGCGCTGTCGATACGGATCCGCGCCGTGGGCGGCACGGCCACCTGGCTGGCCGGGGACGTGCGCGAGGAGGCCTATGCGCAGGCGCTGGTGCGTCATGCCGAGGACACATACGGCCCGCTGCACGCGGCGTTCAACAATGCCGGCGCGCTGGGGCCGCTGCAGCCCACCCCCGAGGTGGCGCTGTCCGGCTGGCAGGAGGCGATGGACGTCAATCTCACCGCCGCCTTCCTGGGCGCTAAACACCAGATTCCTTCGCTGTTGCGCACCGGCAATGGCGCCAGCCTGGTGTTCACCTCGACTTTCGTCGGCCACACCGCCGGCTTCCCGTGTACCGCCGCCTATGCGGCGAGCAAGGCCGGCGTCATCGGCCTGGTGCAGGCCTTGGCGGCCGAGTTCGGGCCTGCCGGCCTGCGGGTCAACGCGCTGCTGCCGGGCGGCACCGATACGCCGATGGCGCGCGAGATGAATCCCGACGAGGCGGCGCTGGGCGCGGTCGCGCGCCTGCATGCGTTGCGGCGGCTGGCGCAGCCGGAGGAAATCGCGGCGGCGGCGTTGTTCCTGGTGACGCCGGCGTCCTCGTTCGTCACCGGCACGGCCATGCGGGTGGACGGAGGGGTGTCGATCCAGCGTGGTTGAGCCGGCCCGGTCCGGGCGCGGGGCTGCGCCGTCAGCGATTCGGGTCGCGCTCCGGACTCGGCCGCTTGAGCAGCTTGCGCTGCAGCGAACGGCGGTGCATGCCGAGCAGGCGCGCGGCGGCCGAGACGTTGCCGCCGGTCTCGTGCAGCGCCTGCTGGATGTGTTCCCACTGAAGGCGGCTGATCGGGGTCATCGCGTCGGGCGGCTCGACCTCCTCGTGTTCCTCGCCGCCCTCGTCCGCCTCGCCGAGCGCGCGCAGGATCATCGGCACGGTGGCGGGCTTGGGCAGGTAGTCGTCGGCGCCGAGCTTGATCGCTTCCACCGCGGTGGCGATCGAGGCGTAGCCGGTGACCAGCAGGATGCGCATGTCCGCGCGCAGCGCGCGCAGCGGCTGGATCAGCGCCAGTCCGGATTCGCTGCCGAGCTTGAGGTCGATCAGCGCGAACGCCGGCGGCGAGCGCGTGGCCTGTTCCAGTGCGCCGGCGATGTCGTGGGCGGTGGCGGTCTCGATCTCGCGGCGGGCCAGGCTGCGCTGCAGGGTGCGCAGGTACAGCGGATCGTCGTCGACCAGCAGGCCGTGGGGGGAAAGGGCGCTCATGGGGTGTTCGCTTCCAGATGGGCAAGGGGCACGCGGAAACCGACGCGCGCGCCGCGGCCCTCGGCCGGGCGCATCCACAGTTCCCCATGCAGTCGTTCGATGGTGGCATGCGACAGCGCCAGGCCCACGCCCATGCCGTCGGTCTTGCCGCTGTTGAACAGGGTGCCCGGCAGGGCGGCGTGGGCGGCATCGTTGGCGTTGAAGCCGGGGCCGTAGTCGCGGACTTCGCCGTACAGCTGTCCGTCGCGGATGCGGATGTCCAGGTCCACCTGCTCGTGGCCGGTCTGCTCGCCGGCGTCGGCGGCGTTGTTCAGCAGCACCTGCAGCAGGTGGCCGACGCCCGGGTCCAGCGCGAGCTGCAACGGGGCATCGGCGTTGCGGTGCAGATGCACGGTCGGGCGCACCAGCCGCCATTGCTCCAGGACATTGCCGATCGACACGCGGGCGCGGCTGCGCGCGCCCTCCGCCGGCGCCGCCAACGCCAGCACCCGCTCGCGGCACTGCACGAGCAGGCCGCGCAGGGTGTCCATGTCCTCCTGCATCGCCGGGTCGTCGACGTACTGCTCGGCGATGTCGTCGGCGAGCAGGGTCATGGTCGCCAGCGGGGTGTTCAGCTCATGCGCCACCGATGCCGCGTGCGTGGCCAGTGCGACGATGCCCTCGTTGCGCACGAAGCGTTCGCGCAGCAATGCCAGCTGGTTCTCGCGTTCGCGCAGCGCGGCGGCCAGGCGCGTGGAGAACACCAGCACGACCACGCTGGACAGCAGGAAATTGGCCGCCGCGCCCCACAGGTGCAGGCTCATCGAATCGAAATAGCCGCCGTGCAGCGGCAGCCCGAACACCGCGCTCACCGCGTAGCCGGCCACGCAGGCCGCGGCCACCGCATGGGTCCAGCGCAGGGGCAGGGCGAGCGCGGCCAGCGCGATCAGGATCAGGAACAGCGAGCCGAACGGGTTGGCGATCCCCCCGCTCCAGCCGACCATCCAGGTGAGCACGGTGACATCGACCAGGATGTGGCCGAAGGCAGTAACCGGCGCCGGGTCGCTGTCGTGCACGCGCAGCTGCACGTACAGGTTGAACAGCGCCAGCATGCAGACGCCGCTCCACAGCGGCAGCAGCGGCAGGTCCAGCCCCAGCAGCCAGGTGGCCACCAGGATCGCGCTGGCCTGGCCGGCGGTGGCCAGCCAGCGCAGGCTGCACAGGGTGCGCAGGAACGAGGTATCCGGGGAATCCATGGGGTGCATCGTAATGCGTCCGGGCCCGTCGTAGCTCGCGATGGTTCATGCGATGGGACGGACGGGCGCGCTAAAATGCGCGCCATGCACGACGCCGTCACCCGCCCGACTCCTCCCGCCGACGCCACGGCCTGGCCCCGCCGCATCACCCATGCCGTCGACATCGGCGGAGTGAAAGTCGGCGGCGGCCATCCGGTGGTCGTCCAGTCGATGACCAATACCGACACCGCCGATATCGCCGCCAGCGTCCGCCAGGTGGCCGAGCTGTGGCGTGCCGGCTCGGAGATGGTGCGGCTGACCGTCAACAACGCCGAATCGGCGGCGGCGATCCCGCGCATCGTCGAGAAGCTGCGGATGATGGGCATCGAGGTGCCCCTGATCGGCGACTTCCATTACAACGGCCACCAGCTGCTCACCCAGGAGCCGGCCTGCGCCGAAGCGCTGGCCAAGTACCGCATCAACCCGGGCAACGTCGGCTTCGGCAAGAAGAAAGACACCCAGTTCGCGCAGCTGATCGAGTTCGCGATCCGGTACGACAAGCCGGTGCGCATCGGCGCCAACTGGGGTTCGCTGGACCAGGCGCTGGCGGCCAAGCTGATGGACGAGAACAGCCGCCGCGAGCAGCCGTGGGACGCCGGTCGCGTGCTGCGCGAGGCGCTGATCCGTTCGGCGCTGGATTCGGCGCAGACCGCGGTGGAACTCGGCCTGCCGCGCGAGCGCATCGTGCTGTCGGCCAAGGTCAGCGGCGTGCAGGAACTGATCGCGGTGTACCGCGACCTCGCCAGCCGCTCCGAGTTCGCCCTGCACCTGGGCCTGACCGAGGCCGGCATCGGCAGCAAGGGCATCGTCGCCTCGTCGGCGGCGCTGGCGGTGCTGCTGCAGGAAGGCATCGGCGACACCATCCGCATCTCGCTCACGCCCGAGCCGGGGCAGCCGCGCACGCAGGAAGTCATCGTCGCGCAGGAGCTGCTGCAGACCACCGGGCAGCGTGCGTTCACTCCGATGGTCACCGCCTGCCCGGGCTGCGGACGGACCACGTCCGAGTTCTTCCAGGAACTGGCCAAGGTGGTGCAGAACCACGTCCGCGAGAAGATGCCGGTGTGGCGCGTCAGCCACCCGGGCGCGGAGAACATGACGCTGGCGGTGATGGGCTGCATCGTCAACGGCCCGGGCGAATCGCGCCATGCCAACATCGGCATCTCGCTGCCCGGTACCGGCGAGGCGCCGGCCGCGCCGGTGTTCGTCGACGGCGAGAAGAAGGTGACGTTGCGGGGCGAGAACATCGCGCAGGAGTTCGTGGCGCTGATCGACGATTACGTCGAGAACCGCTATGCGCGCCACGCCGGCTGAGTCGCGCCGCGAGGCGGCCGGCGTGCGCGACTGGCTTGCGCACAACGCCTGGCGCATCGTGGTGCTGTTCATCTGCCTGCTGCTGCCGCTGGCCGGTTTCGTGACCCTGGCCGACGAGATCCACGAGGCCGAATCGCTGCATTTCGACCAGGCGCTGTTGTGGCGCATGCACAGCCTCGCATCGCCCGCGGTGGATGCCTTCTTCGTGCTGGCCTCCCGGCTGGGCTACCAATGGGGCGTGATTCCGCTGGATATTCTGCTGGTGGCCATGCTCGCTTTGCGACGGCGCTGGCGGGATACGGTGTTCGCCGTTACCGCGCTGGTGGGTTCGGCGCTGTTGAACGTGGGCAGCAAGCAGTTGTTCCAGCGGCAGCGTCCGGGACTGTGGGAATCGATTGCACCGGAAAGTACCTTCAGCTTTCCCAGCGGGCATGCGATGGGGTCGATGACACTGGCCGCCGTCGTCGTGTTCCTTGCATGGAACACGCGCTGGCGCTGGCCGGCGTTGATCGCCGCCATCGTCTTCGTGCCATGCGTCGGCCTGTCGCGCGTCTACCTTGGCGTGCATTACCCCTCCGATATCCTGGGAGGCTGGTGCGCGGCGTTGATATGGGTGACCGGCGTGCATGCGCTGCTGTTCCGGCATCGTTGGTCGCTGCCTGCTGCGGGGAATCCTTAATTGCAGGCGAGGGATGCCCTGATGGTTGCGTGACGCGCCCACATGCACCGTGTCATGGTCGGTCGTCCGGTGCCGATCAGGGCCGGATCATGCCTGGCAGGGGAGCCGGCCGCGCATGTCGATTCCAAGCATCGGGGCCGACCTCTTTCTGATTGATAATACGCGTGGCTTGCGCAATGGCGGGCAGTGGAATCCACCACCCGTCGCTCCGAAGCATGGAGTGCGCGGCGGGCTGCAACTGTCACCTGGGTTGGCGGGGAGGTAGCGGATAGTGACCATCAAGGTATTTCTCATTGACGACCACGCGCTGGTGCGCACCGGGATCCAGATGATCCTGGCAGGCGAGACCGGGATCGAGGTGGTCGGCGCGGCGGACAGCGGCGAAGTCGCATTGCCGCAGATCCGCCGGCTGAAACCGGACGTGGTGTTGTGCGATCTGAACCTGCCGGGGCTGAGCGGGCTGGAAATCACCGAGCGCATCGTCAAGGGTGACCACGGCACCCGCGTCATCATCGTGTCGGTGCTGGAAGACGGCCCGATGCCCAAGCGTCTGCTGGAGGCAGGTGCCTCGGGCTACGTCGGCAAGGGCGGCGATGCCAGGGAGCTGGTCCGTGCCATCCATGACGTCGCCCAGGGCCGGCGCTACCTGGCCAACAACATCGCCCAGAACCTGGCCCTGTCCAATATCGGCGGCGATGTATCGCCCTTCGATGGACTCTCGCCGCGCGAACTGGAAGTGGCCCTGCTGCTGGTGCAGGGGCGCCGCCAGGAGGAGATCGCCCGGCGCCTGAGCCTGAGCGCCAAGACCGTCAACACGCACAAGTCGCGGCTGTTCCAGAAGACCGGCGTGCACGACAACATCGCGCTGGCCCGGCTGGCGGCCCAGTACGGCGTGGGCGATCCGTCGAAGGCGATCTGATCCGTCCGGCGTGCCGGCGGCAGGTGAAAGACCACAGGACAGGCTGTCCTCACGGATGCCCGATGGGGTAGGGCGCAGGGAGGGGCACCATGAAAAAAGCGGCCCGAAGGCCGCTTTTTTCATTCCAGGACGCGATGCGCTCAGGCGTTGCGATGCGGCTCGTCCGCGTTCGCCTCGGCATCGGTCGTCGCGACCGCGGCTTCCACGGACTCCACGGCCGGGGCATGCGGCGCCTCGACAGCAGCCTCATGCTTTTCCTCGGTTGCCGGTGCCGCCGCTTCGGCGAACAACTGGCCGTTTTCCGGCAAGGCCGGCTCCGGCGCGGCCTGGGCAACGGGCGTCGCAGCGGGCGTATCGGCAGCCGGTTCCCCGGCAACGACGACGACCGCTTCTGCCGGCGCGGCAGGTTCGGCGGCGACGACCGGCTCCGGGTGGGTTTCCGGCTGCACCGGCGCGGCGACAGGCTGCACGGCTTCCACCACCGGTTCGGCGACAGGCGTGGTTTCCGGCGCAGGCGACGGCACGGCCGTTTCCACTGCTGGTTCCGGCTGCGCGGGAGCCGCTGCAACGGCGGCAGGCGCAACGACTTCTGCCACGGCTTCGGCCGCGGCGACGGCCTTTTCAGCCGACTCGACCTGCTGCGTGCCGGGCGCGGTGGTCTGCGCGGTGCGCGGTGCGCGGGCAGGGGCTTCCACGATTGCGGGTTCGTCGTCGAAATCGAACTCGGGCTGGGCCGCGGCCGGCACGGCTGCCGGTTCGGCGGCCTCGTGGCCGATGTCCTCGCCCTCGTCGGCGATGTCGTCGTCATTGCCCAGCACGTCGGCATCGGCGCTGCCGGTGCCTTCCGCATTGCCGCGGCGACGGCGACGGCCACCACGGCGGCCGCGACGGCGGCGGCTAGCGCCGTCGCCATTGGCGTCGTCGGTGGCGGGAGCGGCATTGGCTTCATCCACGCTGGCGACCACCGGCTGTTCGGCCGTGGCGGCCACCGACGCGCCGTCTTCCGCGGCCACCGGCGGCAGCGCCTTGACCGGCGCTTCGGACATTTCCGTGGCCACGGCGGCGACTACCACGGCGGCGGTCGGGGCAACCTGCGCGGCAGGAGCGAGCGGACGCGGCGCTTCGGCCTGCGGCTGCCGCGCCGGCTTCTCGCTCAGCGGCGGGGCGGCCTTGTCCGCATCCTGCTGCGGCCGGGGCTGCTTGGGCTGCTTCTGCTGCTTGGGCTGCTGCTGTTCGTTGTTGCGCTGCTGCTTGCCCTGCTGCGCCTGCTGTTCGTTGCGCTGCTTGGGCTGCTGCTGGCCGGCATTCGGGTTCTGGCCCTGCTGCGGGTTGCCGGCGTTCTGGCGGCGATCGTCACGACGCTCCTCGCGACGCGGCTGCTCGTCGCGGCGGTTGCCGTTCGCGTTGCCGGAGTTGCGCGCCTGCTGGCCGTTGTTGCCGCCGCCATTGCGGTTGTCGCGGCGCTGGTTGCGGTCGTTGCGGTTGCCGCGGCCGTTGTCCTGGCGCGGCTGCGGCTGGGCCGGCGCCGCGCTGGCGGTTTCGCCACCGAAGACGCGCTTGAGCCAGCCCATCACGCCGCCGCCAGCCGGAGCGGCGGCAACCGGAGCGGCAACCGGCGCCGGAGCCGGGGTCGGTTCGACGATCTCGCGGACCGGGGCCGGCTGGCTGTGCTTGACGTGGGTCACCGCCGGTGCCGGCGGGATGTTCAGCTGTGCCTTGGTCAGGGCGTGCACCGGCAGCTTGCGCGGGGTGCCGCGCTGGTAGCTCGGCTTGCCCGATTCCTCGCCCAGCTCGTTCTCGCGCAGGCGGGTGACTTCGTAGTGCGGGGTGTGCAGCTGCTCGTCGGCGACGATGATGATCGGCGCGTCATGGCGCTTTTCGATCTCGCGCAGCGCGCCGCGCTTCTCGTTGAGCAGGAAGTTGGCGATCTCCACCGGAGCCTGGACCAGCACCTGCCCGGTGTTCTCCTTCATCGCATGCTCTTCGGCGACGCGGATGATCGACAGCGACAGCGACTCGACGCTGCGCATGCGTCCCTGGCCGTCGCAGCGCGGGCAGACGATCTGGCTGGATTCGCCCAGGCTCGGGCGCAGGCGCTGGCGGCTCATTTCCATCAGGCCGAAGCGCGAGATGCGGCCCAGCTGGACGCGGGCGCGGTCGTACTTGAGGGCGTTCTGCAGGCGGTTCTCGACTTCGCGCTGGTGCTTGTTCGAGGACATGTCGATGAAGTCGATGACCACCAGGCCGCCCAGGTCGCGCAGGCGCAGCTGGCGGGCCACTTCCTCGGCGGCCTCCAGGTTGGTCTGGAACGCGGTGTCCTCGATGTCGCTGCCCTTGGTGGCGCGGGCCGAGTTCACGTCGACGGCGGTCAGCGCTTCGGTCTGGTCGACCACGATCGAGCCGCCCGAGGGCAGGCGCACGTTGCGCTCGTAGATCGCCTCGATCTGCGATTCGATCTGGAAGCGGTTGAACAGCGGGATGTCGTCCTTGTAGTGCTTGAGCTTGCGCAGGGTCTGCGGCATCACCTGCTGCATGAACTCGCGCGCGGTCTCGTACAGTTCCTCGGTGTCGACCAGGATCTCGCCGATGTCGGCGCGCAGGTAGTCGCGCAGGGCGCGCACGATCAGGCGCGATTCCTGGTAGATCAGGAACGGGGCCGGCTTGGCCAGCGCGGCCTCGGCGATGGAACGCCACACCTGCAGCAGGTAGTCCAGGTCCCACTGCAGCTCTTCGGCGTCGCGGCCGACGCCGGCGGTGCGGATGATCACGCCCATGTCGTCGGGGATGTTCAGCTTGTCCAGCGCGTCCTTCAGCGCGGCGCGGTCCTCGCCCTCGATGCGGCGCGAGACGCCGCCGGCCGACGGCGAGTTGGGCATCAGCACCATGTAGCGGCCGGCCAGGGAGATGAACGTGGTCAGGGCGGCGCCCTTGTTGCCGCGCTCTTCCTTGTCCACCTGGACCACCACTTCCTGGCCCTCGCGCAGCAGCTCGCGGATGCCGGCCTTGTTGTGGTCGACGCCGGCCTGGAAGTAGTCGCGGGAGATTTCCTTCAGCGGCAGGAAGCCGTGCTTGTCGCCGCCGTATTCGACGAAGGCCGCTTCGAGGGAGGGTTCGAGCCGGGTGATGCGGCCCTTGTAGATGTTGGACTTCTTCTGTTCCTTGGACGGCTGTTCGATGTCGATGTCGTACAGGGTCTGGCCGTCCACGATGGCCACGCGCAGTTCTTCAGCCTGCGTGGCATTGATCAGCATTCGCTTCATTGTGCGTTCCTCGCGCGCTGCTACCGCGCGGAACGCCATGGCGTTTCGCCTCTGGACACGGCTCGCCGCCCCTCGCGCAGGCGCGGGTAGGGCGGCTTGGGTTTCCAGCGCTACGACACCACGGCAGGCCGCGGGAGCGCTTGTGTACTTGGTTTCAGGTGTTTCGGGGCCGGCGGCCGCCCCGGCCGGGGCCAGGGCGTCGCACGGGACATGTGTTTTCGTCCAGCACGGATGCTTTTGGCATCCGGCGATGGCCGGGAGCGCCGACGAGCCGCTAACATGGCCGCCCCGGGGGCGGTGGCCGCGCACTGTGCCGGATCCGTCGGAAGCCGGGCTTCTGGCCCTGGACAACTTCCAACGAAATCAAACCCTTATCTCGCTCCCCGAGTGTAACAGAATAAACAGGCAGATGACTGACTCCGAAGACCGCCGCATCCCGTCCGCGGGCAAATCCAGCGTGCGCCTGATCAAGGTTCCGGAAGACCGGGCCGGACAGCGCCTGGACAACTTCCTGTTGGGCCAGCTCAAGGGTGCGCCGCGCAGCCTGGTCTACAAGCTGGTGCGCAGCGGACAGGTGCGTGTGAATGGCGGTCGTGCCAAGGCCGAGCGCAAGCTGGAGGCGGGCGAGGAAGTACGCGTGCCGCCGGTCAATCTCGCCGAAGTCGGAGACAAGGCCCCGCCGCCGGCCGGTTTCCTGCAGCGCATGGAGCAGGCGATCGTCTTCGAGGACGCGCGGCTGCTGGTCATCAACAAGCCGTCCGGAGTGGCCAGCCATGGCGGCAGCGGCATCAGCCATGGCGCGATCGAGACCATGCGCGCGCAGCGCCCGAACCAGAACCTGGAACTGGTCCACCGGCTGGACCGCGACACCTCCGGTCTGCTGGTCATGGCCAAGAAGCGCTCGGCGTTGACCGAGCTGCAGGCGCTGCTGCGCGAGGACCACGACGGTTCCGGTCCCGGCGGGATCCGCAAGCGCTACCTGACCCTGCTGGTCGGGCGCATGCCCGACGGGGTGATGAGCGTGGACGCGCCGCTGCATGTCGGCCTGCGCCAGGGCGGCGAACGCCACGTGCAGGTGAATGCCGCCGGCAAGCCGTCGCTCAGCCACTTCAAGGTGCTGGAGCGGCGCGGCGGCCATTCCTACTGCGAGGTACGGATCGAGACCGGGCGTACCCACCAGATCCGCGTGCATGCCCAGCACATCGGCCATCCGGTCGCAGGCGACGACAAGTACGGCGATCCTGCCGTCAACAAGCGGTTCCGGGAGCAGATCGGGCTGAAGCGGCTGTTCCTGCACGCGGCCTCGCTGGAATTCGCGCTCGACGGCGGCAAGACGCCCTACGTGCTCAATGCGCCGCTGGCGCCGGAGCTGGTCGAGGCGCTGGACCGGCTCAGGTAAGGCCGGACAGTGCCCGTGGACCTTGCCGGTAAAGCCCCCGGCTGAGGCCGCTCCTGCGGCGGTGCCGTCTCACCACTTGAACAACACCAGACTGATCGCCAGCGTCGCCATGCCGGCCACCAGCCCGTACACGGTCTCGTGGCCGCGGGCATAGCGCTTGGCGGCCGGCAGCAGTTCGTCCAGTGCCAGGAAGACCATCACCCCGGCGATCATCCCGAACACGATGCCGAAGGTGGTATGCGACAGCGAACCGGCCAGGGCGAAGTAGCCCAGGGCCGCGCCCACCGGTTCGGCCAGCCCCGACAGCAGGCTGGCGGCGAAGGCGTACAACTTGTTCCCGGTGGCGAAATACACCGGTACCGCGATGGCGATGCCCTCGGGGATGTTGTGGATGGCGATGGCGAAGGCCAGCGGCATGCCTACCGACGGGCTCTCCAGCGTCGCGAAAAAGGTGGCCAGGCCTTCGGGGAAATTGTGCGCGGTGATCGCCACCGCGGTCAGCAGGCCGACCCGCCGGACATAGCCGCGGTTGTCCTCGCGGAACAGCGGGTCGCGCTTGTCCAGGCTTTCGTGCGGGTTGGGAATCAGGTGGTCGATGGCGAGGATCAGCGCGACGCCGCCGAGGAAGGAGAACGTGCCGTAGGCGAAGCCCAGCCGCTCGCCATGCGCCAGCGCGAACGAGGCGATCGATTTGTTCAGGATTTCCGACAGCGATACATACACCATCGCGCCGCCGGCGAACGCCAGCCCGAAGGCGAGCAGGCGCGGTTCCGGACGTCTGGAGAACAGCACCATCAGGCTGCCGATGGCGGTTGCCAGGCCGGCGGCCAGCGTGAGCGCGAACGCGACCCACAGGTGCTCGGTGGAGACCGCAGGCATGGAGGCGCTCGCGGAGGCCGTTGTGGCGGTCAGCCGCCGCGCCGCATGCGCTCCTCGATGGCGAAGCAGCTGTCCGGCTTCGGTTCGGGCGGGTTGAAGCTCACCGGCACCTGGATGGTGGTCGGCACGGCCTGGCCATTGCGGGTGGCGGCCTTGAACTTCCACTCGCGCACCCGGTGGATCGCCGCGTCGTCCAGTTGGCTGTTGCCGCTGCTGGTGAGCAGCGCGACCTCGGTGGGCGCGCCCTCGGGGCCGACGACGACCTTGAGCACGCTCTGCCCGCCGACGCCGCTGCAGGCCAGTTCGACGGGGTAATCCGGTGGTGGGGTCTGTACCGCAGCCACTTCGGTGGGAGCGATCGCCGGCGGCGCCGGTTCGGAAGGGCCGCAGGCGCTGAGCGCTGCAATGGTGGCGAGCGAGCCCAGCAGGAGATGCGCTTTCATGTCATTGCTCCACAAGTGCGGATGCCTTGGCGGCACAGATGAAATCGTTCTCGCTCAGGCCGCCCACGTCGTGCGTGGAGAAGCGGACGATTGCACGGTCGTAATGGACGCCCAGGTCGGGATGGTGGTCCTCGCGGTGCGCGACCCAGGCCAGGGCGTTCACGAACGCCATGGTGCCGTGGTAGTTGTCGAAGCGGAATGTGCGGACCAGCGCATGGCCGTCCTCGGCCAGCTCCCAGCCGGCGACCTGCGGCAGCAGCTCGGCCAGCCGCGCCGCGCCGAGGCGGTGCTCGCTGCCTTTGCGCGGAATGCAGTGCGCCTGCGCCAGCGGAATCAGATCGGCCATGGGGTACCTCCATCGGACAAGGGGCTGAACGGCGCCGCGCGTGGAATCAGTGTCCCATCAGCAGCGGCCAAGACACGGCTAGAATAGCGCGCATGATCCAGATTTCAGATACCGCGCAGAGCCATTTCCGCAAGCTGATCGAACGCGAGGCCGTGCCCGGCATGGGCGTGCGCCTGAGCGCGGTCGAACCGGGGACGCCGCGCGCCGACGCGCGCCTGGAGTTCGCCGAGCCGGCCGATCTGCTGGGCGACGAATGGGCGGTGGACTGCGACGGCTTCACGCTTTATGTGTCGGCCACCAGCGTGGCGTGGCTGGATGGGGCCGAGATCGACTATGTCACGCAGGCCGCCGGCACCCAGCAGCTGACCATCAAGGCGCCCAAGATCAAGGGCGAAGCCCCCGGCGAAGCGGCGTCGATGGTCGAGCGCGTGCACTGGGTCATCGAGAACGAAGTCAACCCGCAGCTGGCGTCGCATGGCGGCCGGGTGGCGGTGCAGGAAGTGTCCGCCGACGGCGTGGTGCTGCTGCGTTTCGGCGGCGGCTGCCATGGCTGCGGCATGGCCGACGTGACCTTGAAGCAGGGGATCGAGAAGACCTTGATGGGCCGGGTGCCCGGCGTCACCGCCGTGCGCGATGCGACCGACCACGCCAGTGGCCAGGCGCCCTACATCCCGCGCGACGGCGTGGGCTGAGCGACCCGCCACGTGCCGGTGACGACGGTTGCCGACCTGATCGACCTGCTGGCCGCCCGGCGCAAGGCCAGCATCCTGCATGACCGTCGAACCGGTTTTCCTTACAGCTGGAGCGCCTGGCTGCGCGGAGGTTCGCGCGCGGACGGCATGGCATTCGCGGGTATCGACGCGGCGGCCGCGGCACCGCCATGGCAGGGACCGCGATCCCGCGGCAGCGGGCGCGGGCTGTCGTTCCAGCGGGCGCTGCTGCACCTGTTCCGCTGGGCGGGCGACGACCCGCCTCCCGACGACCAGCGCCGGATACGCTGGTTCTCCGCTTTCTGCAGCGTCGCCCTGCATCTGCTGTTCGCCGTGCTGCTGGTATGGGTGGCGCTGGTGCGCAGCAACGTGCCGGAACCCGGCGCGGAGGAGGGCGAGCGCGTGCAGGTCGAGTACGTGGGCCGGGGGACGCCGGAGGATGAAGGCGGCGGAGCGCCGCAGGCCGCCGCCGCACAGTCATCGTCGGCGCGCTCGGCCGGCGCGCCGGCGCGCGAGGGCGGTGCGGCCGAAGCCGCGGCCGCCGCTTCGTCGCAGCCGCAACCCACCCCGCCGGTGCCACAGGACAGCGGCGTGGACGCGGAGTTGGCCGCGATGCCGGTGGACATGTCCCGGCCTGCGCCGGACGTCGCGGCGGAACAGACGCTGCAGGTCACCGAAGTGCCGAGGCCGACCACGGATTTCGTGCTGCCGCCGCCAACGGTGGCGCCGCCGGCGCTCCGTGTGCATGAGCCACAGGTGCGCGAGCGCACCGTAGAAACCGCGGTGGCGCCGGCGGTACCGGTGCGCGCCTTGCCGACGCGCGATGTCGTGGCAAAGGCGCCCGCCATGCCGCAGGTACAGGTGCGTGAACGGCAGATCGAGACGGTGCCCACGCCGCCGGTGGCGATGACGCCGGTCCGCCCACGCGAGGCGGAAGTGCGTTTGAATGGCGTGGAACCGGCGGTGCGCGAACGGCAGGTCGAAACCGCGCCGCGCCAGGATGTGCAGATGGCGACGGTGCCGGCGCGCGAAAGCGGCGTGCAGGTGAGGACCGCGGATGTGGCGGTGCGCGAACGGCGGATGCCGGGCGTCGCCGATGCTGCCCCGGCGCCTGCCACCGGTTCCGGCCCGGTGCCGGCGCGGGCCAGCGAGGGTGGGGCGCAGGCGTCGCGGTCTTCGCAGGGAGCTGCGGCGGGTGGGCCGGCGGCGAATGCCGCGCCGCAATCAGGCACCAGTACGGGAGCCGGGCCAAGACCGCAGGACCGCAGCGGTGGCTGGGCGGCACCGGTCCGTTCGGACGACTGGGGCGCCTCGCAGCGGCAGGCATCCGGCGGCAGCGGTGCCGCGTCCGACGCGGGGCGCGGCCTGTACAACAACGATGGCAGCGTGCGCATGGCGGGCGACGCTGGAAAGGAGGCGGCGCCCGGACGTGGCGCGCCGGGCGGCGAGTCGGACAGCTGGAGCCGCGAGCAGATCGACCATGCCGGCACCTGGCTCAAGCGCCCGCCCTACGAGCACAAGCCCACGTCGTTCGACAAATACTGGGTGCCCAACGAATCGCTGCTGGCCGAGTGGGTGCGAAAGGGCATCAGGAGCATCGAAATCCCGATCCCGGGCACCGAAAACCGTATTTCCTGCGTGATTTCCGTCCTGCAGTTCGGCGGCGGCTGTGGCCTGAGCAATCCGAACATGCAGGAGCAGCCGGCCAGCGCGCGGCCGCCGCCGGACATCCCGTTCAAGAAGGAACTGCAGGACGACAACGGCAGCCGTTGAACGGCGCCGTACTCAATCCCGCTGCATTGGAAGTGGATTTCTAGGGATTCCTGCCGCGTCGGATGGCGCGCGCCGCGGCGGGCGTCAGGAGCATCACGCAGACCAGGAACGTGAGGGTACCGACCACGGCGGCGGGGCCGATCCATGCCGGATCGGTTCTGAGCATGTCGGGACGGGCGCGGATGCAGAGCAAGCCGGCACCGCTCGCCAACAGCGAAACAAGCGAGGTGAGCGCCAATCTCCTGAGGGATGGCGGCGACGATGCGGTCATTGCTGCCTCACGCAGGGGGCGTCAACGGCGCCGGCACGGGCGTGCCGGCGCGATGCGATCACTTCAAGCCGTGCAGGTCGCGCAGCTGGCTCGGGCGCGAGCCGAAGTAGGCGGCCAGGTCGGAGATATCCTGGTCGCTCAGGCCGGCGGCCTGCGGCGACATCAGCATGTGCTCGCGGTCGCCGCCGCGATAGGCCTGCAGGGCATGGGCGAGGTAGTCGCCATACTGGCCGCCGAGCCGCGGGTAGCTGGGGTCGATCGGGGCGTTGCCATCGGCACCGTGGCAATCGATGCAGCTCTGGCCGGTGGCCTTGCCCTTGCTGTTGGCGAGCTGCTCGCCGGCGGCGATGCGCCCCTGCGGCAGGCCGGCCGAAGAACTGGAACCGTGTTCGCCACTGGCATGGCCGGGGTCGGCGGCGGATTTGCCGGTGGACTCCACCTCCGACTGCGTGCAGGCGGCCAGGGCGCAGGCAGCGAACAGTGCGATGGCGAGACGCGAAGCGTGCTTGGCTTTCGACATGAGCGGTGCTTACTTGAGAGTGGACAGGTAGGCGGAGAGATCAGCGATGTCCTGCGTGCTGAAGCTCATCGATTGCGCCTGCATGGTTGGGTGCTTGCGCTTGCCTTCGCGGTATTCGGTCAACGCCTGGGTCAGGTACTGCGCCGACTGCCCGCCGATCTTGGGCACGCGGTAGCTCGGGTAGGCGTTCTTGTAGCCGGTGATGCCGTGGCAGCCCTGGCAGGTGTAGGCCAGGGTACGGCCGGCTTCGGCATTGCCGGCAGCGGCCTGCGGCGATGCCGCGGCGGCGGGAGCGGAAGGTTCAGACTGCTGCGGGTCGGCTTGGGCGGCGGCCCCGAACGGCAGGGCGAAAGCCAGGGCGAGACATACGGCAAACGGCTGCGAGCGCATGGTTTCCTTGTCCGGTATGCGGGTCTGTTGGTTCCGCCGTGGGACACGGAACGGTTCGAGTATAGCCCGCGCATTCACCGGTTCGGAACCATTCATGAATGCTGCGGTGCAGCGCGTGGGCATGACCTTTGGGGCATGGTGTTGCCGTGGGGTGGTGCAATACTTTGCTACAACACCAGCCACTGCATCTCCAGGGACCCCACGATGTCGCGACTCCTCACTCCGTACGGCCGCACCGGAAGCTGCGCCGCCGCTCTCCTCGTCACCACGGTGTTGTTGCTGGGAGGCTGCAAGGCCGGCGGCGAAGAGACCAAGGACAAGCCCAAGGAAGAGCAGAAGGCCAGCGATGCGGTCCCGGTCGAAGTGGCCAAGGCGGCGCGCCGCGCCATCGCCGCCAGCTATACCGGTACCGCCTCCCTGGAGCCGCGCGCCGAATCGCAGGTGGTCGCCAAGACCTCGGGCGTGGCGCTGGCGGTGATGGTCGAAGAGGGCGAGCGCGTCAGCGCCGGGCAACCGCTGGTGCGGCTGGACCCGGACCGCGCCCGCCTGGCCGTGGCGCAGAGCGAGGCGCAGATGCGCAAGCTGGAAAACAGCTATCAGCGCGCGCAGAAACTGGTCCAGCAGCAGCTGGTCAGCGCCGCCGACGTGGACCAGCTGCGCTTCGACCTGGAGAACGCGCGCGCGCAGTACCGCATGGCGACGCTGGAACTTTCCTACACCACGGTGGTGGCGCCTATTTCGGGCGTGGTCGCTTCGCGCGACATCAAGCCGGGCAACTTCGTGCAGATCAACTCGCCGATCATCCGCATCGTCGATGCCGGCAAGCTGGAAGCCACGCTCAACGTGCCCGAGCGCGAGATCGCCAAGCTCAAGCCGGGGCAGGCGGTGGAACTGCTTGCCGACGCCTTGCCGGGCCGCAGGTTCGCCGGCGTCGTGGGCCGCGTGTCGCCAGTGGTGGATACCGGCACCGGCACGTTCCGCGTGGTGGCCTCGTTCTCCGGCGAAAGCGAGCTGCAGGCGGGCATGTTCAGCCGCCTGAGCATCAACTACGACCAGCGCGCCGATGCGCTGGTGGTGCCGCGTACCGCGCTGCTCGAGGACGGCGGCGAACCGGCCGTGTACGTGGTGCGCGAAGGCAAGGCGATGCGTACCCAGCTCAAGCTCGGCTATGACGATGCCGGCTGGATCGAAGTGCGCGAAGGCCTGGAGCCGGGCGAGGAAGTGGTCGTGGCCGGCAAGGCGGCGCTGCGCGAGGGTAGCGCGGTGCAGGTGATCGGGCAGGAGAAGGAAAAGGCGGTCGCGTCCGCCGCTGCCGTCAAGGCGCCGGCCGCACAGGCGGCCAAGCAATGAGTGCGCGCGATCCGTCGGTTCCCGGCGGTGGCGGTTTCGACCTGATCGAGTTCGCCACCCGCCGTCGCGTCACCATCGCGATGATGACGCTGACCCTGGTGTTGTTCGGCGCGATCTCGCTGTCGAGCCTGAAGGTCGAACTGCTGCCCGATCTGAGCTATCCCACGCTGACCGTGCGCACCGACTATGAAGGCGCGGCGCCGGCCGAGGTGGAGACGCTGATCTCGCAGCCGGCCGAGGAAGCGCTGGGCATCGTCAAGGGCCTGCGCAAGCTCAAGTCGATCTCGCGCACCGGCCAGAGCGACGTGGTCCTGGAATTCGCCTGGGGCACGGACATGCAGCAGGCCGGGCTGGACGTGCGCGACAAGATGGAAACGCTGCAGCTGCCGCTGGAGGCCAAGCCGCCGGTGCTGCTGCGCTTCAATCCGTCCACGCAGCCGATCATGCGCCTGGCGCTGTCCTCGAAGCAGGACGGCGGCAGCGAAGCCGACGCAGTGCGCCGGCTGATGGAGCTGCGCCGCTACGCCGACGAGGATCTCAAGCGCAAGCTCGAGCCGGTCAGCGGCGTGGCCGCGGTCAAGGTCGGCGGCGGCCTGGAGGACGAGATCCAGGTGGATATCGACCAGCGCAAGCTGGCGCAGCTGGGGCTGTCGCTGGACAGCGTGATCCAGCGTCTGCAGCAGGAAAACGTGAACCTGTCCGGCGGTCGCCTCGAGGAGGGCTCGCAGCGCTACCTGGTGCGCACCGTCAACCAGTTCGCCACGGTCGAGCAGATGCGCGAGATGCTGCTCAACACCGCCGGCGGCTCGGGCGCGGCTGCGGCGGGCGAGAACCGCCAGCTGATGACCGCGATCCTTGGCAGCCGCGATCCGAACGTGATCGCCGCGATGCGCAGCGACGGCAGCGGCGGCGGCACCTCGCCGGTGCGGCTGAAGGACGTGGCCGACGTGCGCCAGGGCTACAAGGAGCGCGAGGCGGTGATCCGCGCCGGTGGCCATGAGGCCGTGGAGCTGGCCATCTACAAGGAAGGCGACGCCAACACCGTCTCCACCGCCGACGCGCTGGAAAAGAAGCTCGAGGCGATCCGCAAGCAGATGCCGAAGGACATCGAGATGACCACGGTGGAGGACCAGTCGGTCTTCATCCGCCACGCGATCAAGGACGTCAAGATCGATGCGGTGATCGGCGGCCTGCTGTCGATCCTGATCATCTTCCTGTTCCTGCGCGATGGCTGGAGCACCTTCGTCATCTCGCTGTCGCTGCCGATCTCGATCATCGCCACGTTCTTCTTCATGGGCCAGCTCGGCCTGAGCCTGAACGTGATGTCGCTGGGCGGCCTGGCCCTTGCCACCGGCCTGGTGGTGGACGACTCGATCGTGGTGCTCGAATCCATCGCCAAGGCGCGCGAGCGCGGCATGGGCATTCTCGAGGCCGCGATCAAGGGCACGCGCGAAGTGTTCATGGCGGTGGTCGCCTCGACCCTGACCACGATCGCGGTGTTCCTGCCGCTGGTGTTCGTCGAGGGCATCGCCGGCCAGCTGTTCCGCGACCAGGCGCTGACCGTGTCGATCGCCATCGCGGTGTCGCTGGTGGTGTCGATGACCCTGATCCCGATGCTGAGCGCGCTCAAGGGCCGTCCGCCGCTGGAGTTCCCGGCCGAGGATCCGCGCCAGCCGTGGCGCCCGGAGCGCCGCTGGCAGAAGCCGGCCGCGTTCGCCGGCCGTGGCATCGGTGCGATGTTCCGCTACGGCTTCTACGCCGCGGCGTGGCTGGTGGTGCGCATCTTCCGCGGCATCGCCGCGGTGGTCGGCCCGGTCATGCGCAAGGCCAGCGATATCGCCATGGCGCCATACGGTCGCGCCGAACGCGGCTACCTGCGCCTGCTGCCCGCGGCGCTGATGCGGCCGTGGCCGGTACTGGGCGGTGCGGCGCTGGCGTTCGCGCTGACCCTGGCGGCGCTGCCGATGCTGGGCGTGGACCTGATCCCGCAACTGGCGCAGGACCGTTTCGAGATGACCGCCAAGCTGCCGCCGGGCACGCCGCTGGCGCAGACCGACGCGCTGGTGCGCGAAGTGCAGCGCAAGCACGCCGGAGAAGCGGGGGTGCGCCTGCTGTATGGCGTTTCCGGCACCGGCACACGACTCGACGCCAGCCCGACCGAGAGCGGCGAGAACATCGGCAAGCTGTCGGTGGTGATGAACGACACCTCGCGCGAGCCGGAGCTGACCGAGAAACTGCGCCAGACCCTGAAGGCCTGGCCGGCCGCGCAGGTGGATTTCGCGCGCCCGGAACTGTTCGCGCTGTCGCCGCCGCTGGAGATCGAGATCGAGGGCAACACGCTGGAATCGATCCGCGTGGCCGGCAACAAGCTGGCCGGCATGCTGCGGCAGAACACGCACTACGCCGACGTCAAGTCGACGGTGGAGCAGGGCTTCCCGGAAATCCAGGTCGTGTTCGACCAGGACCGCGCCGCGGCGCTGGGCCTGACCACGCGCCAGATCGCCGATGCGGTGGTCAACAAGGTGCGCGGCAACGTCGCCACCCGCTACAGCTTCCGCGACCGCAAGATCGACGTGCTGGTGCGCGTGCAGGAGTCCGAGCGTTCCTCGGTCGAGGACATCCGCCGCCTGATCGTGCACCCGACCGGCGGCAAGCCGGTGGAACTGTCGTCGGTGGCCGAGGTGGTGGCGACCACCGGGCCGAGCGAGATCCATCGCGCCGACCTGCGCCGCGTGGCGATCGTTTCGGCCAACCTGCGCGATATCGACCTGGGCACGGCGATCACCGAGGTGCAGAAAATGGTGGCCGAGAACCCGCTCGGCACCGATGTGGGCATGCACATCGGCGGGCAGGGCCAGGAGCTGGGCGAGTCGATCCGCTCGCTGCTGTTCGCCTTCGGCCTGGCGGTGTTCCTGGTGTACCTGGTGATGGCCTCGCAGTTCGAATCGCTGCTGCACCCGTTCGTCATCCTGTTCACCATCCCGCTGGCGCTGGTCGGCGCGGTCGGCGCGCTGCTGCTGGCGCGCTCGCCGGTGTCGGTGGTGGTGTTCATCGGCCTGATCCTGCTGGTCGGCCTGGTGGTGAAGAACGCCATCATCCTGATCGACAAGGTCAACCAGCTGCGCGAGGAGGGCATGGCCAAGCGCCTGGCGCTGGTGGAGGGCGCGCGTTCGCGCCTGCGCCCGATCATGATGACCACCTTGTGCGCGGTGTTCGGCTTCCTGCCGCTGGCGCTGGCCTTCGGCGAAGGCGCGGAAGTGCGGTCGCCGATGGCGATCACGGTGATCGGCGGCCTGCTGGTCTCCACTTTGTTGACCCTGCTGGTGATCCCGGTGGTGTACGACCTGCTGGACCGCAAGCCGGATGCGTTCTATGCCGAGCGCGGCCGCCGCGCGCGGCAGCAGGCCGAACAGGTCGAGCAGGTGCTGGCGCATGAGCATGGCGCGCTGGAAAAAGGCGCGATCGATGGCGACGGGCTGAAGGGTTGATGCGGATGAACATCACCGAGCTGTCCATCCGCCGCCCCGTCACCACCATCATGCTGTTCGTGTCGATGGTGGCGATCGGCCTGATCGCCGCCTTCCGCCTGCCGCTGGAAGCCGAGCCGGAAGCGACCATTCCCTTCTTCTTCGTGTCCCTGCCATATCCGGGATCGACGCCGGAGGAAGTGGAGCGCAACCTGCTGCGTCCGGTGGAGGAGGCCATCGCCACGATGCCGGGCATCAAGTCGATGAACGCCCGCGCCAACGCCGAGGGCGGGCAGATCCAGGTCGAGTTCAGTGACTGGAACCGCGACATCGCCATGGCCGCGTCCGAGGCGCGCGAACGCATCGACGCGGTGCGCGACCAGCTGCCGGACGATTTCCGCCGCTACTACGTGCAGCGCTGGAGCACCAGCGACCGCGAGGCGATGAGCCTGCGCCTGACCAGCGACGAGGACCTGACCGCGCGCGCGGACCTGATCGAGCGCAGCATCAAGCAGCGCCTGGAGCGCCTGCCCGGCGTGGCCCGCGTCGAGGTCGAGGGCGTGGCCAAGCAGGAAGTGCTGGTGGCGCTGGACAAGGACCGGCTGAGCGCGCACGGGGTGGCGCTCAACGAACTGGTGCAGAAACTGCAGGCGGCGAATTTCTCGGTGTCGGCCGGGCAGATCACCGAGGCTGGCCGGCGCCTGCGCGTGCAGCCGCGCGGGGAGCTGCTGGAACTGCAGGCGCTGCGCAACCTGCCCATCGACAAGCGCGGCACGCGGCTGTCGGACATCGCCGAGGTCAGCCTGAAGCCGCAGCGCATGAACTACGTGCGGCAGATGGAAGGCAAGCCCAGCGTCGGCGTGGACGTGTACAAGGAGCGCTCGGCCAACCTGGTCGATCTCTCGCATGCGGTGCGCGCCGAGATCGAAGAGCTGAAGGACGATCCGGCGATGCGCGGCATCGGCATCGAGGTCACCGACGACCAGGGGCAGGCGGTGACCAGTTCGCTGCTGGCCCTGGCCGAGGCCGGCGCGATCGGCCTGCTGCTGTCGGTGGTCGTGCTGTACGCCTTCCTGCGCCACTGGCCGTCGACGCTGATGGTGTCGCTGGCCATCCCGATCTGTTTCATCATGACCCTGGGGTTCATGTACTTCGCGGGCATCACCCTGAACATCATCTCGATGATGGGCCTGCTGCTGGCGGTGGGCATGCTGGTGGACAACGCGGTGGTGGTGGTGGAGAGCATCTACCAAGAGCGCGAGAAGTACCCCAACCAGCCGTCGATGGCTTCCATCATCGGCACCCGCCACGTGGCCATCGCGCTGTCGGCCGGCACGCTGTGCCACTGCGTGGTGTTCCTGCCGATGATGTTCGGTGAGAAGAACATCATCACCATCTACCTGTCGCAGCTGGCGGTGACGATCTCGGTCTCGCTGCTGGCCTCGTGGCTGGTGGCGGTGAGCCTGATCCCGATGCTGTCGGCGCGGATGAAGACCCCGCCGGCGCTGAAGTCGCCGCTGATCAACCGCCTGCAGGAGCGCTACGCGCGCGCGCTGCGCTGGACGCTGCAGCATCGCGGCTGGGCGGTGGGCGGCATCCTCGCCATTACCCTGGCCAGCCTGTACCCGATGACGCATACGCAGGGCGGCGGCGACGATGGCGATCCGAGCCAGATCAACATCTTCTACCAGTGGCGCGGCGCCTACTCCAAGGAGGAAATGGGCCGGGAAGTGGCGCGGGTGGAGGATTTCGTCAATGCGCACCGCAAGGACTTCCACATCGACCGCGTCTTCAGCCGCTACAGCGAGCAGGGCTGGGCGCAGACGCGCCTGTTCCTGGACATCGAGGACCAGGTGCTGAGCGAGAAGATCAAGGAAGAGGTACGCAAGGGCCTGCCGCAGTCGGCGCGGGCCAAGATCGGAATCGGCTGGCCCGGCGGCATGGGCAGCGAGGGGCAGGGCATCCGCTTCAGCCTGGTGGGCGATTCGACCCAGACGCTGAAGGAACTGGCCGAGGACATCGTGCCGATGCTGGCGCGCGATCCCAAGCTGCGCGACGTGCGCGTGGACACCGGCGACGCCAACACCGAACTGGCGGTGCGGGTGGACCGCGAGCGCGCCGCGGCCTACGGCTTCAGCGCACAGCAGGTGGCGCAGTTCGTCGGCATGGCGCTGCGCGGCTCCTCGCTGCGCGATTTCCACCGCGACGACGTAGAGATCCCGGTCAATGTGCGCTTCGCCGGTTCGGAGAACTATGGCGTCGAGGACCTGTCGTCCTTCATGGTGCGCACCGCCGGCGGCAAGGAAGTGCCGTTGCTGGCGATGGTGGACGTGGGCGTCAATCCGGCGGCCAGTTCGATCCAGCGCCTGAACCGGCAGACCATGCTGCGGGTCGAGGCCGGGCTGGCCAAGGACGTGCCGATGGACCAGGCGCGCAAGGCCATCGAGACGACGCTGGAGGGCGTGCAGTTCCCTCCCGGCTATGGCTACACCTTCAGCGGCGCCGGCTTCAACATCAACTTCGACGGCATGCAGCAGATGGTGAACAGCATCTTCATCGCGCTGATCCTGATGGTGGTGATCATGGCCGCGGTGTTCGAGTCGCTGTTGTTCCCGGCCGCGATCATGTCCTGCGTGCTGTTCTCGATCTTCGGCGTGTACTGGCTGTTCTGGCTGACCGGCACCGAGATGAACATCATGGCGGTGATCGGCATCCTGGTACTGATGGGTGTGGTGGTGAACAACGGCATCGTGATGATCGAGCACATCAACAACCTGCGCCGGCGCGGCATGGCGCGCACCGATGCGCTGGTGGAGGGCAGCCGCGAACGCCTGCGCCCGATCATGATGACGATGGGCACGGCGATCCTGGCGATGATCCCGATCGCGCTGAACACCAAGACCGCCGAGGGCATGCCGCCGTACTACCCGATGGCGCGCGCCATCGCCGGCGGGCTGGCGTTCTCGACCGTGGTCAGCCTGCTGTTCCTGCCGACCATCTACGCCATCCTCGACGACCTGCGCACGGGGACCGCGCGCCTGGTGCGCCGCGCACGGGGGTTGTCGCCGGTGCGGGAAGCGGAGCCCGTTCCTGCCCGGGACTGAGGCTGTCGCGCTCCCGCCTTTCCGGCGGGAGCGCTTTTCCAGGAGAACGCGGATGGCACATGCACTTCCCGGGGGTGGCCGGCTTGCCGGTCTCCTGTACCTGGTCGTCGTCGTCACCGGATTCTTCTGCCTGGCCTATGTGCCCGGGCAACTCGCCGGTCCCGACGCGCACGCCGTGCTGGACAACGTGGTCGCCCGGCAGGCGCTGTTCCGGCAGGGCGTGGCGGCGTTCGTCGTCGAGCAGGTGGCCTTCCTGCTTCTTGCCCTGGCGCTGTACCGCGGTTTCAAGGACGTGAACCGCACGGCGGCGACGCTGATGGTGGCGTTCGTGGCGATGGCGGTTGCGCTGGCGCTTGCGGCGTTGTCGCATCGGCTGCAGGCGCTGTCCCTGCTGACCGACGCGGACAGCGCGCAGCTGCTGTCGCCGAACAGCGCCAGTACCTCGCGCATGCGGCGCTGAAGGCGTATCGCGGCGGCATGCAGCTGGCGCGCGTGTTCTGGGGGCTGTGGCTGCTGCCACTGGGCTGGCTGGTGCTGCGCTCGCGGCGCCTGCCGCGCGTGCTCGGGGCCCTGCTGGTGCTGGGTGGGCTGGGCTATGCGCTGGATGTGTCCGCCGAACTGCTGGTGCCGGGGTACGCGGACTGGTGGATTTCCGGCTACATGACGTTGCCGGCCGCACTGGGCGAGATCGGCACCTGCCTGTGGCTGCTGCTGTTCGGGCTGCGCGCAGGACGTATGGGCGCAGCACTGCCGCCCGCTTCCTGAGGCCATCGACATGCAGACGAATTCCCGCCCCGCACTGTCCGATCCGCCGCTTCCGCTGCGCCTGAAGCTGTCCGCGCTGTGGGCGAGCCTGACCTTCTGCTACCTCTATGGCGATTACTTCGGCCTTTACCGGCCCGGCAAGCTGCAGCACATGCTCGATGGCGCCGGTCCGATGGGGCCGAGCAGCCAGGGCTCGCTGCTGTTCGTCGCCTTGCTGCTGGCGGTGCCGGGGCTGATGGTGTTCCTGTCGCTGGTACTGCCGGTGCGCCTGGTCCGCTGGCTCAACATCGGGCTGGCGTTGTTCTATGCGGCCTTCGTCGCGCTTACCCTGCCGGGCGCATGGTGGTTCTACCAGGCCTACAGCGGCATCGAGATCGCGCTGTGCCTGCTCGTCGCGGGCATGGCCTGGCGCTGGCCGCGGACCTGACGGCCGCGGCGCAGCGGATGGGCGTTACACCAGCTTGCCGTAGACGGTGAAGCCGGTCAGCCACAGGCCGAGCATGCTGCCGATATTGGTCAGCATGAAGGTCAGCACGATCCGGGTCACGCGGTTGCGGTACCAGCCCTTGAGCGTCTGCGCATCGTCGCGCAGTTGCAGGAAGTCGGCGTAGGCCGGCCGGCGCAGGCGCGTTTCCACCAGTGCCGAGAAAGCGCCGGTGGGAATGCTCAGGCGGAACGGCTTGAACGGCGCCACGACGATCGCGGTGAGGATGCTCAATGGATGGCTGCCGGCCAGCAATGCGCCGATACCTGCCAGGCCGCCGGTATACAGCGCCCAGATCGCCAGCATGTGCGCGCCCATGTCCATGCCGCCCTTCCAGAAGCCCACGCCGATGCCGGCCAGGACCACGGCGAGGATGGTCAGGGTGATCCATGGGATGTTGCGCTTCTTCGGCACCGACTCCAGCTCCTGGCGCAGCAGGTCGGGGGCTTCGGTGTCGGTTTCCAGGTAGCGCGCCAGGCCGGCGAGGTGGCCGGCGCCGACCACCGCCAGCACGTTGCGCTGGCCGTCGCTGCGTTCCTCGCGCAGGCGCGTGGCCATGTAGCGGTCGCGCTCGCCGATGATGCTTTCGTACAGTTCCGGGCTCTCGCTGGCGAATTCGCCGAAGCTGGATTCGAGCATGTCGCCCTGCTTGAGCTTCTCGATCTCGTCCTCGCCCACGTCCTCGGAGGAGAACAGGCCGGCGCCGAGGCCGGCGACCAGCTTCAACTTGCCGAAGAAGCCCAGCCGCTGCGAGGCGCGGCGGAAGGTCAGGCCGACGTCGCGGTCGATCAGGTGCACCGGCAGGCCATGTTCCTGCGCCAGCGTCACCGCGCGCTTGAGCTCGGCGCCCGGTTCGATGCCCAGCTGCTCGGCGAGCCGGCGCTGGTAGGCGGCCAGGGCGAGGTTGGCGGCGAACAGCGCGATCCGGTTCTTGCGGATCACTTCGATCAGGTCGAGTTGGGCCAGCGCGTCCGGATTGGTCAGGGCCTGCAGGCGCTGCGGATCGAGCTCGACCGCGACCGCATCATACTGGCCGCTGCCGATGGCTTGTTCCACGGCCTGCACGCTGGCGGCGGAAACATGCGCGGTGCCGAGCAGGGTGTAGCGCACGCCATCGCGTTCGACGACGCGCAGCGGCTGGCCGGCGAGCAGTTCGCCGCCGGTTTCGGAGAGGGTATCGGTCATTGCGTCATTCATTGGAAGGGGCGGCGTCGGCGCCATCGCCGAGCGCGCGTTGCATCTGCACGGTATCCAGCCAGCGGCCGTGTTTGCGGCCCAGGCCGCGGAACACGCCCACCAGCTGGAAGCCGAAGCGCTCGTGCAGCCTGATCGAGGCGGTATTGGTGGGCTCGCCGATGACCGCGACCATCTGCCGGTAGCCGCGCGTGGTACAGGCATCGATCAGCGCCTGCAGCAACGCGCTGCCCACGCCCAGGCCCTGGAAGCGGGCATCGACGTACACCGAGTTCTCCACCGTCCACTGGTAGGCGATGCGGCCGCGGTAAGTATTGGCGTAGGCGTAGCCGGCGACCTGGCCGTCGACCTCGGCGACCAGATAGGGAAAGCCACGGGCGAGGATGTCCTGCATGCGGCGCAGCATCTCGGCTTCGTCCGGCACCTCGT
The DNA here is from genome assembly GCF_001431425.1 of Stenotrophomonas nitritireducens. Taxonomy (GTDB): domain Bacteria; phylum Pseudomonadota; class Gammaproteobacteria; order Xanthomonadales; family Xanthomonadaceae; genus Stenotrophomonas; species Stenotrophomonas nitritireducens. The sequence goes on along the minus strand of NZ_LDJG01000027.1, from coordinate 11,605 downwards.
ATTCGTAGGTGTTGACGAAGTCGGTCACCTCGACCGCGTAGATCGCGGCGATGGCGGCGATGTCGGCCGCGCCGGCATCACGGATGTGCACGGCCATGCGCAGGTTTCCCGGTCAGTCGATGTAGCGCTTGAGCAGATCGCCGTAGGCGTCGATGCGGCGGTCGCGCAGGAACGGCCAGATGCGGCGCACGTGTTCGCTGCGCTGCAGGTCGACATCGACCACCAGCACGGTCGGTTCGGCGCCGGCTTCGGCGAGGAACTCGCCCTGCGGGCCGAGCACATGGCTGTTGCCCCAGAAATCGATGCCGGAAGCGCCCAGAGGAGAAACCTCGTGGCCGACGCGGTTGCAGGACAGCACCGGCAGGCCGTTGGCCACGGCATGGCCGCGGTGGCTCAGCACCCATGCATCGCGCTGGCGGTTCTTCTCGTCCTGCACATCGTCCGGGTCCCAGCCGATGGCCGTGGGGTAGAGCAGCAGTTCGGCGCCGGCCAGCGCCATCAGGCGCGCGGCTTCCGGGTACCACTGGTCCCAGCACACCAGCACGCCGAGGCGGCCGACCGAGGTGTCGATCGGCTTGAAGCCGATGTCGCCCGGGGTGAAGTAGAACTTCTCGTAGAAGCCCGGATCGTCCGGGATGTGCATCTTGCGGTACTTGCCGAGCAGGGTGCCGTCCTTCTCGAACACCACCGCGGTGTTGTGGTACAGGCCGGCGGCGCGGCGTTCGAACAGCGAACCGACCAGCACCACGCCATGCTTCTTCGCCAGCGCGCCCAGGCGCTCGGTGCTCGGGCCCGGGATCGGTTCGGCCAGTTCGAACTCGTCCACCGATTCGTGCTGGCAGAAATACGGGCCGTTGTGCAGCTCCTGCAGCAGCACCAGCTTCGCGCCCTGCGCGGCGGCTTCGGCGACGCGGGCCTCGATGGCGGCCAGGTTGGCGGCGGCATCGCCGTGGTTGCGTTCCTGGATCAGGGCGACGGTCAGGGAATTGGTCTTCATGCGGGCATTGTAAACAGGATGGGACAACAGCCCCTTAGTAGGGAGCGATTCGCGCCGCAGGCGCAAACGGGGCCGGGAAGCCGGGGGCCGAGGCCTGCGAAGCAGGCTCCGGGCGCTCTTCCTGCGCGTCAGCCGACAAGGCCGGCGGGAAGCTGCATGGTGATGCAGTGCAGGCTGCCGTTCTGCCAGATCAGCGGGCGGCATGGCACCTGCACGATCTCGCGGTCCGGGAAGGCCTGCGCCAGCACGTCGCGCGCGGCGGCGTCGGCCGGATCGCCGTAGGCAGGCATCAGCACCGCGCCGTTGACGATCAGGAAATTGGCGTAGGACGCGGCCAGGCGGCGGCCCTCGTCGAGCACCGGCTGCGCCCACGGCAGCGGGAACAGGCGGTACGGCCGGCCGTCGCGGGTGCGCAGCGCAGCCAGCTCGGCGCCCATCCCCTGCAGTTCGGCGTAGTGCGAATCCTGCGGGTCGTCGCAGTTCTGGTAGACGATGCTGTCGGCCGAGGCGAAGCGGGCGAGGGTGTCGACATGGGCGTCGGTGTCGTCGCCTTCCAGGTAGCCATGGTCCAGCCACAGCACGCGCTGCTGGTGCATCCATTGCGCCATGTCGGCGCCAAGCGATGCGCGGTCGCGCTCGGGGTGGCGTTCGTGCAGGCACTGCCAGGTGGTCAGCAGGGTGCCTTCGCCGTCGGTGTCGATGGCGCCGCCTTCCAGTGCGAAGGGGATGCTGCGGACCTGCGCGTCGTTGAAGGCGCCGGCCTCATGCAGCACGCCGACCAGCTGGTCGTCCAGGCTCGCCTCGAACTTGCCGCCCCAGCCGGTGAAGCGGAAATCCAGCAGCTGGAAGCTGCCATCGGCGCGCTTGAGGGTGATCGGGCCGGAGTCGCGCAGCCAGGTATCGTCGTACGCTGCGGTGATGAAGCGCACCCGGCCCATGTCGATGCGGTTGGAGCGCAGGCGCATTTCCGCATAGGTCTCGATGTCGTCGTCGGCCACGCAGATCAACACCGGCTCGAAGCGGGTGATGGCGGCGACCAGGGCGATATAGGTCTCCTCGACCTCGGCCAGGCGCTCGGCCCAGTCGGTATCGGCATGCGGCCAGGCGATCAGTACGCCCGACTGGGCTTCCCATTCGGCGGGAAAACGAAGTGCATCGGTCATTGCGGGGGATACTCGGGTCATGCCCGGAGCGGGAGCCGGGCGTTCATCGGCCTCCCGTGGGCGGGAGGCGCGGGTGGGGCGTGCCCCGGCGGCCACGACAGAGGCCGTTCCGGGCGGCGTGGGTCAGCGGATCGGAGGCTTGGGTCCGATCTCGTCGGGACCGGCGTGGTTGGCGACCACGTCGATCACGCGCTGCTTCTCGAAATAGACGGTGAAGGCCGGATAGACCCAGCGGTTGATCGTCGGCCATTGGCGCTTCTGGCCGCCGCGCGGCTCAAGGCGTTCGGCAGGAGCGCCAAAACGCGCCTCCACCTGGCCCATCGACTCGCCGCGTGCCGGCAGGGCGCCCGCCGGCTTTTCCTGCGCCCGCTCGATCAGCAGGGTGTCGGCCATTGCCGTGGTGGGTGCCGCGATGATCGCGGCGGCCAGGGCCAAGGCCCGGATGGTCTGCTTCATGGTCGCTTCTCCCCGGAGGACAAGTGGCGATTACAGCAAAAAAACGGCGGCAATATAGCGGCGGGCGGCCCTGTCCGATGCAGCCGGCGACGCCCATGCAGGGTAGTCCGGATGGATGGACGGTGCGCGGCCCGCCACGCGCGGAGGGCGGGGATGCAAAAAGCCGCCCGGAGGCGGCTTTCTGCAAAGGCTGGAATCCTCGCGGATCCCTTGGCGGCTTGCGCCGGCCGGCTCAGCGCTGGCGAGCCTTGAAACGCGGGTTCGACTTGCAGATCACGAAGATCTTGCCGCGACGGCGAACCACCTTGCAGTCACGGTGACGGGCCTTCGCCGACTTCAGGGAGGACAGGACTTTCATGGCATACCTCGGCGGATACGTTGGAGTTCTACAGGGAGCGTAGCCGCGGATATGCAGGTTGACGCTCGTTCAAGCCCGCCATTCTACCGGGCAATTCCATGTGGGTTCAAGTGGTTGCGTCCAATTGGCGGCGGGCGGGGCGGGGCGGGCGCTAGAATGGGCGGATTCCCGTTCAGACGCAGGCCCCAGATGAGCCCACTTCCCCCCGTCCTCACCATCGACGGCCCATCCGGGGCCGGCAAGGGTACCGTCAGCCGCATCGTCGCGCAGCGGTTGGGCTGGCATTACCTGGATTCGGGGGCGCTGTACCGGGCGGTGGGGGTGGCTGCCAGCTGGGCGGATATCGATACTTCGGACGCCTCTGCGCTGGTGCGCTGCACTTTCGACACCCGCATCCGCTTCATCGAGCGCGGCGAGAGCCTGCGGGTGCTGGTCAACGATACCGACGCGACCGACGAGCTGCGCCTGGAGACCACCGGGGCCCTGGCCTCGGCCATTGCGGCCATTCCGGAGGTCCGGGCGGCGCTGAAGGAGCGCCAGCGCGCATTCAGGGCGCTGCCGGGGCTGGTTGCCGATGGTCGCGACATGGGGACGGTGATCTTCCCGGATGCCCCGTTCAAGGTCTTCCTGACCGCAAGCGCCGAGGAACGCGCGCAGCGGCGGCATAAACAGTTGAAAGAAAAAGGGGTTTCGGTTAACTTTGACGACCTCCTGCGCGAGATCATGGCCCGCGACGCCCGTGATGCACAGCGCGCAGTGGCGCCTCTGAGGGCGGCCGATGACGCCGTCCTCATCGACACCAGCGGTATCGGCATCGACGAAGTCGTTGCCAGGGTGCTGGGCCTGCTTCCCTCGCAGGAAGCGTGACCCGCGGTTCCGTGAGAGCGGCCGGTGACGGCCGCCGTCGCGCAAATCGAAGTTGTACAAGGCTCCGTCGTGCAGGGTGCACGGCGGTTTTTCCACTCCACACACGGCTGCCTGCACGGGGTCGACCAACAGGCGGGCGGTACGCATTCCCCGAAGGGAAACGACCGGCCCATGTGTTCAACTGAGTAAATCCAATGACCGAATCATTTGCAGAACTGTTTGAAGCCAGTCAGGCCAATCTGGCCAAGCTGAAGCCGGGCGCCATCGTCGTCGGCACCGTCGTCGACGTCCGCGGCGACGTGGTGGTGATCAACGCCGGTCTGAAGTCCGAAGGCATCGTGCCGATCGAACAGTTCCGTAACGACGCTGGCGAAATCGACGTGGGCGTGGGCGACCAGGTGAAGGTTGCTCTGGACTCCATCGAGAACGGCTTCGGCGAAACCGTCCTGTCGCGCGAGAAGGCCAAGCGCGCGATGGTGTGGGACGAGCTGGAAGAAGCGTTGGAGAAGAACGAGACCATCACCGGCCGCATCAGCGGCAAGGTCAAGGGTGGTTTCACCGTCGACATCAAGGATGTCCGCGCGTTCCTGCCGGGTTCGCTGGTCGATGTGCGCCCGGTGCGCGACCCGGCCTACCTGGAAGGCAAGGAGCTGGAATTCAAGCTCATCAAGCTGGACCGCAAGCGCAACAACGTCGTGGTTTCGCGCCGCGCTGTCGTCGAGAGCGAGCACTCGGAAGAGCGCGAGCAGCTGATGGACAAGCTGCAGGAAGGCGCGATCCTGAAGGGTGTCGTCAAGAACCTGACCGACTACGGCGCGTTCGTGGACCTGGGCGGCATCGACGGCCTGCTGCACATCACCGACATGGCATGGAAGCGCGTGCGCCATCCGTCCGAAGTCGTGAACGTCGGCGACGAGCTGGACGTGCGCGTGCTGAAGTTCGATCGCGAGCGCAACCGCGTTTCGCTGGGCCTGAAGCAGCTGGGCGAGGATCCGTGGGACAACATCTCGCGTCGCTACCCGGCCAACAGCCGCGTGTTCGGCAAGGTCTCCAACGTCACCGATTACGGCGCGTTCGTCGAGATCGAGCCGGGCGTGGAGGGCCTGGTGCACGTCTCCGAGATGGACTGGACCAACAAGAACGTCAACCCGTCCAAGGTCGTGCAGGTCGGTGACGAAGTCGAAGTGATGGTGCTGGACGTCGACGAAGAGCGTCGCCGCATCTCGCTGGGCATGAAGCAGGTCGCCGCCAATCCGTGGGAAACCTTCGCCGCCACCCACAAGAAGGGCGACAAGGTGTCCGGCCAGATCAAGTCGATCACCGACTTCGGCATCTTCATCGGCCTGGACGGCGGCATCGACGGCCTGGTCCACCTGTCCGACATCAGCTGGAACACCACCGGCGAAGACGTGGTCCGCAACTTCAAGAAGGGCGATACCCTGGACGCCGTCGTCCTGGCCGTCGATCCGGAGCGCGAGCGCATCTCGCTGGGCGTGAAGCAGCTGGAGCAGGATCCGTTCGGTCAGTACATGGCCGCCAACCCGAAGGGCTCCAAGGTCGAAGGCGTGGTGAAGGAAGTCGACGCCAAGGGCGCCGTGATCGAACTGGCCGACGGCATCGAAGGCTACGTTTCGGCCCGCGACATCAGCCACGACCGCGTGGACGATGCTTCGCAGCACCTGAAGGTCGGCGACAAGGTCGAAGCCAAGTTCGTGGGCATGGACCGCAAGGGCCGTACCATGCAGCTGTCGATCAAGGCCAAGGACGAAGCCGAGACCGCCGAAGCGCTGGCCGAGTACAACAAGTCCTCGATCGAAGCCGCTGCCGGCACCACCAGCCTGGGTGCGCTGCTGCGCGCGCAGCTGGGCGGCAACAAGTCCGAGTAATCGGCCTTGGGCCTGTCGTAGATGCAACCTGGGCGGCCCGGACGAAAGTCCGGGCCGCTTCGGGGTTCTACCTTCGTGACGAGTCCGCAATGACCAAATCCGAGCTGATCGAAATCCTTGCGCGCCACCAGGCGCACTTGAAGGCCGATGATGTCGATCTGGCCGTGAAGTCGTTGCTGGAGATGATGGGCGGCGCGCTGTCTTCCGGCGACCGCATCGAGATCCGTGGCTTCGGCAGCTTCTCGCTGCATTACCGGCCGCCACGCATGGGACGCAACCCGAAGACCGGCGAATCGGTCGCGCTTCCGGGCAAGCATGTCCCCCATTTCAAGCCGGGCAAGGAACTGCGCGAGCGCGTGAGCGATGTCGTGCCGCTGGAAAGCGATCCTGCCTGAGCTTCCTTGTTGCCTGCACCCGTGGCGACACCCCTTCGAGCCATCGGCAAGCGACGTCAAACGCCGCTCCAGGCGGTTTTTTTTGATCCCTCTGCTGCGGATCGGCGCCACGGCCGTTAAGCTAGTGGCTCTATGGACATGGAGCAGGCTGCCGCATGAAGGCTGTCCGTCTGTTGATTCTGCTGGCCGTGCTGGTCGGCGGTCTGGTGATAGGTTCGCTCAATTCGCAGCCTGTCGATATCAGTCTGGCGTTCTGGGCGCTCCGGACCACCTCTGGAATCGCCATCATCGTTTCGCTCCTGCTCGGAGCGCTGGTAGGCGGTGGGCTGGTGCTGGCGGGAATGGTCATTCCCCTGTATGCCAGGCTCCGGCGGGCCAACAAGGCCGCTGCGGGCGCGGTGACCGCACCTGCGCCGCAGACTCCTTCCCCTTTCGACGGACGCTGAGCGACGATGGCCTTCATCAGTGAATGGTTCTGGTTCTTCCTGTTCCTGCCGATCGCCGCGCTCTGCGGCTGGGTCGTCGGCCGGCGCGGCGGGCAGCGCCACAGCGAGAACCAGGTCAGCCGCCTGTCGAGCACCTATTTCCGCGGCCTGAACTACCTGCTCAACGAGCAGCCGGACAAGGCCATCGAACTGTTCCTGCACATCGCCGAGCTGGACAAGGAGACCTTCGAGACCCAGCTGGCGCTCGGGCACCTGTTCCGGCGCCGTGGCGAGGTGGATCGTGCGATCCGCCTGCACCAGGGGCTGGCCAACCGCCAGGACCTGTCCGATGGCCAGCGCGTGCAGGCCCTGCTCGCGCTGGGCGAGGACTACATGAAATCGGGCCTGCTGGATCGCGCCGAGACCGTGTTCACCGATCTGGCGCGGATCGACCAGCGCGCGCCGCAGGCCTTGAAGCACCTGATCGGCATCTACCAGGCCGAACGCGACTGGGAAAAGGCGATCGAGAACGCGACCCGCTACGAGCAGGTCACCGATGAGCCGATGGGCAAGCTGATCGGCCAGTTCGAGTGCGAGCTGGCCGAGCGCCACCGTGCCGCCGGGAGGCTGGACGAGGCGCGCGCGGCCATCGAGCGCGCCAACGCGGCCGATGCGATGAGCGTGCGTGCGGGCATCATCGAGGGGCGCCTGGAAAGCGACTTCGGCAACGACGAGGGCGCCGTGCGCGCCTTCGAGCGGGCGGCGCGCAACGATCCCGACTACCTGCCCGAGATCCTGCCGCAGCTGCTCAAGAACTATCGCAACGTGGGCGATCTGGCGGGTGCGCGTGCATTCCTGGCGGAAATGGCCGAGCACTACCGCGGCATCGCCCCGGTGCTGGCCCTGTCGCGCCTGATGGAAGAGCAGGAGGGGGCTGGTCCCGCGCGCGCCTACCTGGGGCGGCAGTTGAAGGACCGCCCGTCCGTGCGCGGCGAATCGGCGCTCATCGACCTGACTCTCGCCGAGGGTGCCGACCCCGTGGCGACGCTGCAGGACCTGAAGCACATCACCGATCAGCTGCTGGTGCGCAATCCGGCCTATCGCTGCGCCCGCTGCGGCTTCGGCGCACGTACCCACCATTGGCAGTGCCCCAGCTGCAAGGAATGGGGGACGGTAAAGCCCCTGCTGAACTACGCGGTGCTCTGATCCATGCAGTTGGCATGGACGGTTCCAGGACTGCTGGCGGTCGTTCTGGTCGCAGCCTTGTTGACGGCCATGGCGCGTGGCTATGCGCTGCGCCGGCAACTGCTGGACCAGCCCGGGGAGCGCAGGAGCCATGCGGTCGCGACGCCCCGCGGCGGCGGCATCGCCATCGTCGTTTCGCAACTGCTGGCCTACATCGGCGTCGGCGTGCTGTTCCCGCAGGCCGCAGCGACGCTGGCGATCTTTTCCGCCGGACTGGTGATGGTGGCGGGAATCGGCTGGTGGGACGATCACCGGCCGTTGCCGGCGCTCCCCCGCCTGGGCGTACATGTGCTGGCCGGCCTGCTGCTGGGGGCCCTGGTCTGGCACTGGACGGGGGAGGCGTCCAGTGCAGGTTTCAGCGTGCTCCTGGCCATCGCGCTGATCAATGTATGGAACTTCATGGACGGCATCGATGGCCTGGCCGCGACCCAGGCGCTGCTGGCTTCGGTCGCATATGCCCTGCTGCTGCCGGCTCCCGTTGCCGGACTCGCGCTGATCCTGGCCGCCGGCGTGTTGGGGTTCCTGCCGTTCAATTTCCCGAAGGCCAGGATCTTCATGGGCGATGTCGGCAGCGGCGCGCTTGGTTATCTGCTGGCGGGGCTGGTAGCACTGGGGTTGGGGACGCGGAGCGCGCCCTGGACCATCCTGTTGGTACCATTGGCCGCTTTCCTCGTCGATGCCGGCCTTACCCTCGCAGGCCGCGTGTTCAGGGGGGAGCGCTGGATGGAGGCCCATACGCAGCACCTTTATCAACGCTGGGTGAAGTCCGGCTGCAGTCACGTCATGGTCACATCAGGCTACGCATTGTTCGGCGTTGCCGGAATCGTGCTCATGCATGTTTTCACCTGGCTTCCTTCGCCTTGGAGCCATCTGGCGGCCCTGGCGTGGGCGGCGGCGGCGGCGGGTCTCTGGTCTGTTCTTCTGAACAAAGTCCATCGATAAGGAAGAGTGGTCAATGGCGGTGTGGCGACGACGGTTGGCAGGAAATTTCCCGCGCATCGCGGTGATGCTGCATGACCTGGTCATGGTATGGGCATGCTGGCAGCTGTTGCACGTGGCGCGGTATGCGATGCTGGATGCCGCGCCGGCCATTCCGTTGCTGAGCTTCGACAATGTCGGGGTGATGGTGCTGCAGGCCGTGGCGTTCCATTACGTGGGCCTGTACCGGGGGCTTTGGCGCTTCGCCAGCGTCACCGACCTGGTCAATATCTTCAAAGCCTGCTTTATCGGTCTGGGCGCCATCGTTCTGGTATTCAGCTACAAGCGCCTGGACGGCATTCCCATGTCCGTGCTCGCGATCTATCCCTTCGCGTTGGCGGCCTTGCTTGGCGGGCCGCGCCTGCTTTACAGGGCATGGAAGGACTACCAGTCGATCCACTCCGATGCGCGCGCGCGCCGGGTGCTGGTGCTGGGGGCGGGGCATGCCGCCGAGGCGCTGGTCAAGGATCTGCGCCGCTCTGGCGACTACGAGCCTGTCGGCCTGCTGGACGATTCGCCGCACCTGAAGGGCGCCAAGCTGCAGGGCATTCCGATCCTGGGGACCATCTCGGATGTGGTTCCCGTGGCCAGGGAAACCGCGGCAAAACTGCTGGTGATCGCCATCCCCACGCTGGATGCGGCCGGGATGCAGCGGGTCGTGGCGCTCTGCGAGAGCACCGGTCTGCCATTCAGGACCGTGCCGAGGTTGAGCGACGTCCTCGAGGGAAACACGCTGCCCGGGCAGTTGAAGGAAGTGGCCATCGAGGATCTGCTCGGCCGCAAGCCCATACAACCCGACTGGGAGCTGATCCGTGGCTGGCTGCGCGGCCGCACGGTGATGGTGACCGGCGCCGGGGGGTCCATCGGTTCCGAGCTTTGCCGCCAATGCGCGCGCCATGGCGCGCGCAGGATCGTGCTGCTGGAGATCAGCGAGATCCTCATGCTGAACATCCGCAGCGAGCTGTGCCGCAATTTCCCGCACCTGGAAATCGAGTGCGTGCTGGGCGACTGCGGCGATCCGGCAGTTGCTCGCCGTGCATTGACCCTGTATCGCCCGGATACCGTATTCCACGCGGCTGCCTACAAGCAGGTTCCGTTGCTGGAAGGGCAGATGCGCGAAGCCATCCGCAACAACACGCTGGCGACGGAGTGCGTGGCACGTGCCTGTCAGGAGCACGGCGTGGACAACTTCGTGTTCATCTCCACCGACAAGGCGGTAGACCCGGCCAATGCGCTGGGCGCGACCAAGCGCTATGCGGAGATGATCTGCCAGGGCCTCAACGAGAAGAAAGGCACCCGCTTCGTTACCGTCCGCTTCGGCAACGTGCTCGGTTCGGTAGGCAGCGTGGTTCCGCTGTTCCGCGAGCAGATCCGCAAGGGCGGGCCGGTGACCGTGACCCATCCGGAGGTCAGCCGGTACTTCATGACGATTCCCGAAGCCTGCCTGCTGATCCTGCAGGCGGCGGCCTCCTCCTCGCATGGCGCGATCTACATGCTGGACATGGGCGAGCCTGTGCTCATCCGGGTGCTGGCCGAACAGATGATCCGTCTTGCCGGAAAACAGCCGGGTATCGATATCGCCATCGTATACACCGGATTGCGTGCGGGCGAGAAGCTGCATGAGAGCCTGTTGTATTCGGACGAGAACAGCCGGCCCACCGCCCACCCCAAAGTGCTGGAGGCCGGAGCCCGCGAATTCTCCACCGAACGCGTGCTGGGCAGCCTGGCGCGCCTGCGCGAGGCGGTAGCCAGCTATGATGACGAGGCCATGCAGGCGATTCTGGCCAGCGTCATACCCGAGTATTCGCCGTCGCGCGGAACGACGGAGCCGAGCATGAAAAACAATATTGTCCCGTTTCCCAAAGAGGCTGGCAGGAACTGATGTCCCGACGCATTCGCAAAGCGGTTTTCCCTGTGGCGGGCCTTGGCACGCGCTTCCTGCCCGCCACCAAGACCGTCCCCAAGGAGATGCTGCCGATCATCGATCGCCCGTTGATCCAGTATGCCGTCGACGAGGCGATCGAGGCCGGTTGCGACACCCTGGTGTTCATCACCAATCGCTACAAGCATGCGGTCGCGGACTATTTCGACAAGGCCTATGAGCTTGAGCAGAAGCTCGAGCGCGCCGGCAAGCAGGAACAGTTGGAGATGATCCGCCATGTGCTGCCCGAGGGCGTACGGGCGGTCTTCGTGACCCAGGCCGAGGCCCTGGGCCTGGGACATGCGGTGTTGTGCGCCAAGGCGGTCGTCGGCGACGAACCGTTCGCGGTGTTGTTGCCGGACGACCTGATCTGGAATCGCGGCGCCGGTGCGCTCAAGCAGATGGCCGATCTGAACGAGGCCAGCGGTGCCAGCGTGATCGCCGTCGAAGACGTGCCGCATGAAAAAACGGCCAGCTACGGCATCGTCGCCACCGATGCGTTCGATGGGCGCAAGGGTCGTATTTCGCAGATCGTGGAAAAGCCCAGGCCGGAAGATGCGCCGAGCGACCTGGCGGTGGTAGGCCGTTACGTGCTGAGCCCGAAGATCTTCGAATTGCTGGAGCAGACCGGCAGCGGTGCCGGTGGCGAGATCCAGCTGACCGACGCGATCGCGGCGCTGTTGAAGACCGAAGAGGTGGATGCCTATCGCTTCGAAGGCACGCGTTTCGACTGCGGCACGCACCTGGGTCTGGTCGAGGCGACGATCCGCTTCGCGCTGGACAACCCGAAGCTGGCTGGCCCGGCGCGGGAGAAACTGACGGCGATGTTGGCGGAATAAGGTTTTATCAAGCGCTCCGTGCTGCGCCTTGATTGATGCGTGATGGGCGGGACGGGTGATGTCTCTTATTCACAT
>NZ_LDJG01000026.1 GCF_001431425.1 Stenotrophomonas nitritireducens | reverse complement strand
CTCCTGGCAAGTGAAGGGTGGGCATGGGCGCGCAGCTGGAAAGGCGGCTCGATCCCCGTCCCTCACATACGACAACGGCGCCAAAAGGCGCCGTTGCTTCAATCGCCACCGCTCGAGCGCGAAGGTCACACCCGGCCGAACACCAGCGTCGCGTTCGTGCCGCCAAAGCCGAAGCTGTTGGACATCACCGTATCCAGCTTCGCTTCCTGCGACTGCCGCAGGATCGGGAAGCCTTCGGCACGCGCGTCCAGCGTCTCGATGTTCGCCGAGCCAGCCATGAAACCGTCGCGCATCATCAGCAGGCAGAAAATCGCCTCGTGCACGCTCGCGGCGCCCAGCGAATGGCCCGACAGCGCCTTGGTCGAGGAGATCGGCGGCAGCTTGTCGCCGAACACCTCCCGCACCGCACCCAGCTCGGTGATGTCACCCAGCGGCGTCGAGGTGCCGTGGGTGTTGAGGTAGTCGACCCGCCGATCCAGACCAGCCAGCGCCATGTTCATGCAGCGAACCGCGCCCTCGCCAGACGGCGCCACCATGTCGGCGCCGTCGGACGTCACGCCGTAACCGATCAGCTCGGCGTGGATGCGTGCACCGCGCGCGACGGCGTGGTCGTAGTCCTCCAGCACCAGCATGCCGGCGCCACCGGCGATGACGAAGCCGTCGCGGTTGGCGTCATACGGGCGCGAAGCCTGGGCGGGAGTGTCGTTGAAGCCGGTGGACAGCGCGCCCATGGCGTCGAACATCACGCTCATCGACCAATGCAGGTCTTCGCCGCCGCCGGCGAACACGATGTCCTGCGCGCCGTGGCGGATCAGGTCCGCCGCCGCGCCGATGCAGTGCGCCGAGGTGGCGCAGGCCGCGGACAGCGAGTAGCTCAGACCCTTGATGCTGAAGGCGGTGGCCAGATTGGCGGACACCGTCGAACACATCGTGCGCGGCACCATGTACGGACCGACCTTGCGCACGCCGCGGTTGCGCAGCAGGTCCGCCGCTTCCACCTGCCACTGGCTGGAGCCGCCGCCGGAACCGGCGATCAGGCCGGTGCGTACGCTGCTGACCTGCGCCTCGTCCAGATTGGCGTCGGCGATGGCATCGCGCAGGGCGATGTAGCTGTAGGCCGCCGCGTCGCTCATGAAGCGCTTGAGCTTGCGGTCGATCTGCGCGTCCAGGTCGATGTCGACGCGGCCGCCGATCTGGCTGCGCAGGCCGGCCTCGGCGTGGTCGGGCAGGGCGACGATGCCGGAACGGCCTTCGCGCAGGGCGCTGGATACGGTGTCCAGATCGTTGCCGAGGCAGGAGTTGATCCCCATGCCGGTAATGACGACGCGACGCATCAGAAGCTCTCGGTGGAAGTGAACAGGCCCACGCGCAGGTCCTTGGCGGTGTAGATCTCACGGCCGTCGACCAGCATGCGGGCGTCGGCCTGGGCCATCACCAGCTTGCGGTTGATCACGCGCGAGATGTCGATCTCGTACTGCACCAGCTTGGCGCTGGGCAGCACCTGGCCGGTGAACTTGACCTCGCCGCAGCCCAGCGCACGGCCGCGGCCCTCGGCGCCCAGCCAGGTCAGGAAGAAGCCGGTGAGCTGCCACATCGCATCCAGGCCCAGGCAGCCGGGCATCACCGGGTCGCCGATGAAGTGGCAGCCGAAGAACCACAGGTCCGGGCGGATATCGAGTTCTGCCCGTACCAGGCCCTTGCCGTGCGGACCACCGTCATCGCGGATGTCGGTGATGCGGTCGAACATCAGCATCGGGTCGTTGGGGAGGCGGCCCTTGTTGGGCCCGAACAGCTCGCCGCGGGCGCTGGCCAGCAGCTGTTCGCGCGAGAACGCATTGAGACGGTTCATCGAAGCGGTAATCCGGAGCACGGAAACGTGGGTTAACGTCCGAGCATGCATGATGCGCGGGCTTTCAATCAACAGTTTTAACCGTACGCGTCCGTAGTGTTGCAGGGAAAAGCCGGCATGTTCGTTGCAGATCGTACCGGTGCGTATGGGGCGCCGGGCTATCATCATGGCCGTCCTCCGTTCCGCGGCCGCGTTTCCCGTCATGCGCAAGATCATCCACATCGACATGGACGCGTTCTATGCGTCGGTCGAGCAGCGGGACGATCCGGCGTTGCGCGGCAGGCCGGTGGTGGTGGCCTGGCGGGGGAACCGCTCGGTGGTGTGCGCCGCGTCTTACGAGGCGCGTAGATTCGGCGTGCGCTCTGCGATGCCGGCAGTGCGCGCCGAACGGCTGTGCCCCGATGCCGTGTTCGTGCCGCCGGATTTCGCCCGCTACAAGGCCGTGTCGCGGCAGATCCGCGAGATATTTCTGCGGCACACGCCGCTGGTGGAGCCGCTGTCGCTCGACGAGGCCTACCTGGACGTGACCGATTCCCCGACCTGCGACGGCATCGCCACCGAGATCGCGCGCACCATCCGCGCGCAGATCCGCGAGGCGACCTCGCTGACCGCCTCGGCCGGAATCGCACCGAACAAGTTCCTGGCCAAGATCGCCTCGGACTGGCGCAAACCCGACGGCCAGTTCGTGGTGCCGCCGGCGCGCGTGGAGCAGTTCCTGACGCCGTTGCCGGTGAGTCGAGTGCCCGGGGTGGGCAAGGTGATGGAGGGGCGCCTGGCGGCGCTGGGCATCGCTACCGTGGGCGACCTGCGCAGTCTGCCTGCCGAGCAGCTGGAAGCCCTGTTCGGCACGTTCGGCCAGCGCCTGTACCGGCGTGCGCGCGGCATCGACGAGCGGCCGGTGGAGCCGGACCAGCCGGTGCAGTCGATTTCCTCCGAGGACACCTTCAGCGAAGACCTGCGGCTGGGCGAGTTCGACGAGCTGATCGCACAACTGGCCGCGCGGACCTGGCGCGCGACCGGGCGCACCGAGCGCGTCGGCCACACCGTGGTGCTCAAATTGAAGACCGCGCAGTTCCGCATCCTCACCCGCAGCTTCACCCCGGATGCACCGCCGGCCTCGGAGGAGGAGCTGCGCGACATCGCACTGGCGTTGTGCCAGCGCGTGCAGCTGCCGCCGGAAACGCGCTACCGGCTGGTGGGCGTGGGCCTGTCGGGCTTTCGCGACCGTGAGGATTCGGCGGTGCAGGGCGATCTTTTCCGGGACACCTCCGTGGGCTGAAGCGCTTCCGCGCCCCGTTACAATCGGCCGCTTCCTGTCATGGAGTGGATGCGTGGGCATTGCAGCGCTGGTATTCGACCTGGACGGCACGCTGGTGGACAGCGCCGACGACATCGCCGAGGCGGTCAACCGCACGTTGGACGACCTGTCGTTGCCGCGCGTATCCGAGGCGACGGTACGCAGCTGGATCGGCGAAGGCGTGCGCAGGCTGGTGACCACCGCATTGGCGCATGCCCGTAGCACGCGCCCACTGGACGAGGTGATGCCGACCTTCATGCGCCACTACCGTGACTGCCTGCTGCGCAGCCCGCGCCTGTACGGGGGCGTGGTCGAAGTGCTGCAACAGTTGCAGGCGCGCGGCCTGCCGATGGCGATCTGCACCAACAAGCCCTCGGCGCTGGTGCCGCCGCTGCTCGATCACCTGGGTATCGCCGGGCACTTCGCGTACATCATCGGCGGCGACACGCTGCCGCAGCGCAAGCCGGCCGCCGAGCCGCTGCTGCATGCAGCACAGCTGCTGGGGCAGGCGCCGGCGCATTGCCTGATGGTCGGCGATTCGGCCACCGACCTGGGCGCGGCGAACGCGGCCGGCATGCCCATCGTGCTGGTGCGCTATGGCTATCCGCGCGATCTTGATCTGGAGGCTGCCGATGCGGTCGCGGTGATCGACGATCTGCGGCAGCTCTCCGCTTGCATCTGAACGCGGAACGCATCTCTGCCCGATGGCGGTGAATCCCATCGGGTACGCAGGGGAGACCTCTGCCGCATGCGGTCCGGCGCCGTGCGCTGTCGCCGGCAACCGCGTGTCTTCGGCCGTCGCCTGACAGGTGTCTCCATGCCGGCTTCCCGCTGCAACCGCTGCTTTCCGATGGCCGCGGCCGCGTGCCCCAGCTCCAGTTTGTCCGCCAGTCGCCGTGCCGCTGACAGGCCGTTTCATCCATCGCCGCCGGAGCCATGGGATGCCGGCGGGGTCGATACGGCATGGGCCCCTGCCGGGGCCGGATGCGGGGGGATGACCGGAGCCGTATGCGAACTGCCCCGTCGCAGCCCTGGGCAGGGTCCGGCCGGGCGAGGCGGGAGTGGCGGCGGGGCGCTGCCCGGCGCCGCATGAAACAACGCCCCGGCTGGCAGGCCGGGGCGTCGGGAGGAACTCAACCGTCCAGGCCGGCTCAGCGCGAGCGGTAGCGCAGGGTCAGCTGGTACTCGCGGCCGGGCTGGTTGTACCAGGCCACGGTTTCGTACTCGCGGTCGAACACGTTGGCAGCCTTGGCCTGCAGGCTCCATGCCTCGTTGATGGCGTATTCCACGCGCAGATCGACGGTGCCGTAGCCGGCCAGGCGCATGCTGTTGGCAGCGTTGTCGAAGCGGTGGCCGGTGCCGGTGGCGGTCACGCCCACGCGCAGCGGGCCGAAGCCGCGGTCCACGTCCAGGCGGCCGCTGGTACGGGCACGGCGCGGCAGCCAGTTGTCGTAGCTGGTCGCACCGCTGGTGTGGTCGCGCGGGTCGGTGAAGCTGGCCTGGGCATTGATGTCGAAACCGGCCAGCGACACGAAGCCGGTCAGCTCGGCGCCGCGGATGCGTGCCTTCGCGATGTTGTACGGCGTGTAGGTGCTGTCCAGCGCGATCAGCTGGTCGATGCGGGTTTCATAGGCGTTGAAGGTCCAGTTCCAGCCGTCGGCGTACTGCGCGATGCCGACGTTGACGCTCTTGGATTCTTCCGGGTTCAGTTCCGGGTTGCTCGACCACGGGTAGTACAGGTCGTTGAAGGTCGGCGCCTTGAAGCCGGTGCCGGCGCTGGCGGTCAGGCGCAGGCCGTTGCCGAAGGCGAAGCCGTAGCCGAGGCTGCCGGTGGTGTGGTTGCCGAACTGCTCGTTGTCGTCGTTGCGCACGCTGGCCTGCAGCGAGTGCGCGCCGAAGCGGCCCTGGTACTCGGCGAAGACGCCGGTGTTGTCGCGGCTGTCGATCGCATAGGCCGTGGTGCCGGTGACCTCGTCCTTCTGCCAGTCGGCACCGGCGGTCAGCTGCTGGCCCTCGGCGAACAGGACGTCGCCCTGCACGCTGGCGGTGTCGCGGCGCGTGTCGAAGGTGGAAACGAACGTGCGCTTGCCGGCGTCGGCGAAGTAGCTGTCGGCCTGGTCGTTGTTGCGGCCGACCTGCGCGGACAGGCGAAACGCCTCGCCGGGCGTCCACAGCAGCTTGCCGCCATACACCTGCTGGTGGTTTTCGGCCTCGTTGCCGCTGTAGATGCTGCCGTCGTATTCGTTGCGGCTGCTGGCATCGAGCACGTGGCCTTCCACGCTCAGGGTTTCGGCCAGCGCATAACCGCCGCGCAGGTTGAGCGATGCGTTGCGGTAGCCGTCGCGATCGGGTTCGTCGACGTAGCAGCCCTGGAACAGCGCGGCCGAGCCGTTGCAGGCGTTGATGCCGTCGGTCTTCTGCCAGGCGCCCTGCGCCGAAACCCAGCCGCGTTCGCCACGGTTGCTGAAGCCGGCGCTGGCCTGGCGCAGGTTGTGGCTGCCGGCGGTCAGCGCCAGGTTCTGCTGCAGCCCCTTGCCCGCGCTGCGGGTGAAGATCTGGATCACGCCGCCGATCGCCTCGGAGCCGTACAGGCTCGAACGCGGCCCGCGCACGATCTCCACGCGCTCGATCTGGTCGATGGGCAGGTCCTGCAGCGCCGGCATGCCGCTGGTGGCCGCGCCGATGCGCACGCCGTCGACCAGCACCAGCACCTGGTTGGAGGCGGTGCCGCGCATGAACAGCGAGGTGAGCTTGCCGGCGCCGCCCTGGTTGGCGAAATCCAGGCCGGCGCGGCCGCGCAGCAGGTCCAGCACCGAGCCGGCCTGGCTGCGGTCGATCTGCTCGCGGTCGATCACCTGCACCGGCACCACGCTGTCGGCGATGGACACCGGCGTGCGGGTGGCGGTGACGATCACGTCGTCCAGTTCGGTGGGCGCCTGCTCGGCGGCGGCGATGCCCGGCAGCGCGAGCGCCAGGGCGAGGGAAAGGGTGTGGTACGGCAGTTTCATGGGAACTCCTGGACCCGCGCGCTCCCGCGCGGACGGACGGTGGGGGCTGCCAGGAGAAGGGGACGACGGAGCGCGCGCACGGCGTCACTGCCGCCGCCATGCCCTCCGCATCGCAACCAGTCGGCTTCCGGGCCGGTCTCCGGGCTCGCAGGCGAGGCGCGTCGGCGCTTCCGTCCAGGCGCCTTCCCGTGCGATCGATGCACAGTGGCGGTATGCCTGTCCTTGTCCTGCTTACCGTTGCGGGGGCAGCGCCGGAATGGCGCGGCCAGGGGCATCCCTGGCGTGCGCGGCACCGGCTTCCCGTTTCAACCGGCCGGAGCGAGCCCGGCCAGTCACCCGAAAGTGCGCGCATTCTATGCCATCGCCCGCGTCGCCGCCCGGCGCAGCCGATGGCGGGTGGGCAGCGCCGGATTGGCGCCCTGTGCGGCACATCGTGGAAGCGGCCCGCGCCCTACAATGCGCGATTGCAATGCAGTATCGGAACACACGTGACAGAAGCATGGTTCACCCGGCCCTGCCCGGCGCCTTCGCAGGCGCACCGGCAGCATGCCATCGCCCGCCAGCGGCAACTGACCAAACCGGAGGGCGCGCTGGGGCGCTTGGAAACCCTCGCCATCGAGCTGGCTGCGCTGCAGGGACGCGAGCAGCCGCAGGCCGCGCGGGTGCCGGTGCTGGTGTTCGCCGGCGACCATGGCGTCGCCGTGCAGGGCGTATCGGCGTATCCGGCGGAAGTGACGGTGCAGATGCTGCGCAACTTCGCCGCGGGTGGCGCCGCCATCGCCGTGCTGTCGCGCGAACTGGGGTTGCCGCTGCATGTCTGGGACGTGGGCAGCCTGGCCGACGCGCCGCTCGCCGGCGTGACCTGCGACAAGCCGCGCCGTGGCACCGACGATTTCAGCGCCGGTCCGGCGATGGCGCCGGCTGATCTCGAAGCGGTTTTCGACGCCGGCCGGCGCGCGGTCGAAGCCACCTGCGGCGACGGCGCGGACCTGCTGCTGCTCGGCGAGATGGGCATCGGCAACACCACCTCGGCCAGCGCGCTGGCGGCGGTACTCGGGCCATTGCCCCTGGCGGACCTGGTGGGTGCGGGCACCGGCCTGGATGCGGCGCGCATCGCCCACAAGCAGGCCGTGACCGCACGCGCATTGGCCCTGCACGGCGAAGCGATCGCCGCCGCTGCCGACCCCGGCCGCGAAGCCCTGCGCCGCGTCGGCGGATTGGAGATCGCCGCGCTGGCCGCGGCCATGATCGCCGCCGCCCAGCGCGGCGTTCCGGTGCTGGTGGACGGTTTCATCGTCTCGGCCGCGGCGCTGGCCGCGGTGCGCATCAACCCCTCGCTGCAGCCATGGCTGCTGTTCTCGCATCGCTCCGCCGAGCGCGGGCATGCGCGGGTACTGGCGACCCTGCAGGCCGACCCCCTGCTGCAGTTGGACCTGCGCCTGGGCGAAGGTTCCGGTGCCGCGCTGGCGCTGCCGCTGCTGCGCCTGGCCTGCGCGCTGCACAACGGCATGGCGACCTTCGCCGAGGCCGCCATCGCCGGGCGGAGCGCCGCGCCATGATCCTGGACCTGATGCGCCATGCCTCCACCGGCCGCCAGGGCCATCTGGATGGCCGCACCGATCCGCCGCTGCTCGACGGGGCCATGGATGCGCTGCTGCGCTGCCATGGCGATGGCCAATGGAGCCGGGTGATCGCCTCGCCGCGGCGCCGTGCGCTTGATACCGCCACCGCGCTGGTCGCCGGCCGCGACCTGTTCTGCGAGATCCACCCGGACTGGGCCGAACTGGATTTCGGCGACTGGGATGGCTGCCATTACGACGAGATCCCGGCCGAGCTGCTGGCTGGACTCTACGACGCGCCGCACGCGGTGGTGCCGCCCAACGGCGAGAGCTGGCGGCAGTTCGAGGCGCGCATCGATGCGCAGCTGCGGCGGCTGCTCGACGAGGACGAGGACGAAGACGAGGGCGCCGGACCGGTGCTGGTGGTCAGCCATGCCGGCGTACTGCGGCTGGCGGTGTCGCGCGTGTGCGGCATGCCGCTGGCCGCGTTGTGGGCGATGCGCATCGACTACGGCACCCGCGTGCGCCTGCGCGTTGAGCGCGGCGGGGATGGCCAGCTGTGGGGCGAGCTGCTGGAGCTGTGCCAGCCGTGAGCGTGCGCCGCCTGATCCTGGCGATCCAGTTCCTGACCCGGCTGCCGACGCCGCAGGTCAGGGATTTCCGCGACGACGACCTGAGCCGCGCGGCGGTGTACTACCCCTTGGTGGGCGCGATCATCGGCGTGCTGCTGGCCGCGCCGCTGTACCTGCTTGGCGACCGGCCGTGGCTGGCCGGCGTGCTCACCCTGCTGCTGTGGGTGTGGGCGACCGGCGCGCTGCACCTGGACGGGCTGGGCGACGTGGCCGATGCCTTCGGCGCCGCGCACCGCGATCCGCAGCGCTTCCTCGAGGTGCTCAAGGACCCGCACATGGGCGTGTTCGGCGTGGTCACGCTGGTGATGCAGCTGCTGCTCAAGTTCGTGCTGCTGACCGAGCTCGCCGCCAGTCCGCTGTGGTTCGGCATCGTACTGGTGCCTGCGTGGGCGCGCTGGGGCACGCTGTGGTGGAGCCGCCTGCTGCCGTCGCTGCATGGCGCGGGCATGGCCGAGCGCTTTTCCTGGCAGCTGAGCCTGCGCTCGATGTGGCTGTGGGCGCTGCTGCTGGCGGCGGTCACCGCCTTCGTCGCCTGGCCGCTGCTGCTCGCGCTGGGGCTGGTGCCGCTGGTCGCGGCATATTGGCGGCGCCGGTTGGGCGGCATTTCCGGCGATTGTCTCGGCGCCAGCGTCGAGGTCACCGAAAGCCTGCTGCTGCTGGCGCTGGTGCTGCTGGGCGGCGTCGCACTGCCCTTGCCGTAACTGCCGGGCTCGCCCGGCAGGCAGGGGGATTCAATCCTCGCCGAAGCGGATTTCGCCGACCTCGTCGCCGCTGTCGTGATCGCCCGCGTCGGGCGACTGCATGTGAGTCTCGCGCACCGGCCCGGCCATCTGCCCGGCGCGCGCGGTCGGCAGCCCGCCTGCAGCGACTTCGTACTCGGCGACCAACTGCTGGCGCCGCGCCTCCGGCACCTCCTGCCAATGGCAGCCGACCAGCGCGCCTTCCAGCGAATAGAGCAGGTTGAGGCTGGGCTTGAAGCCGGCGCGGCGCACCTTGACGAAGGCGCCGACCGCACCGACCGCGGCCAGGTCCTCGGCACTGCGCAGCCCGACCTGGCGCAGCCAGGCCGCACTCTTCGGGCCGATGTTGCGCAGCTTCAACGCGCTCATGCCAGCGCCTCGACGAAGACCCGGGCGATGGCTTCCAGCCCCGCCTGGTCGTCGGCATCGAAGCGCGAGGTGACGGGGCTGTCCAGGTCGAACACACCCACCAGCGCGCCGTCATGGACCAGCGGCACCACCAGTTCCGAGCGCGAGGCCGAGTCGCAGGCGATGTGGCCCGGGAAGGCATCCACGTCTTCCACGCGCTGGGTCTGGCGGGTGCTGGCCGCCGCGCCGCACACGCCCTTGTGCAGCGGAATGCGCACGCAGGCCGGCAGGCCCTGGAACGGGCCGACCACCAGTTCGGTGCCGTCGAAGAAGTAGAAACCCACCCAGTTGAGCTGCGGCAGCGCGTGATACACCAGCGCCGACAGGTTGGCGGCGTTGGCGATGCGGTCGGTTTCGCCATGGACGAGCGCGCGGGCCTGGGCCAGCAGCTGGGCGTACTGTTCCGGCTTGCTGCCGGTGAGCGTGGTGGAACTGAACATCAGCAGAGTCTAACCGCTGCCCGAGCGCGATTGTTTCCGCGGGGGCCGGCTGCCGGCCTGTGTGCAGCGAGGGAGCGCAGGGCATGGATCCCGGGATCGCCCATTGATGACATCGCAGGATGCCGAGGCCATGGCCGGAACCACGGACGCGGGAGGGCCCCGTGCTCTGTAGTGCCGGGCAGCGCCCGGCGGGGCTTTATCGGGAAAGCTCCAGCGGGGCGTTGCCCCGCTCTACAGGAGGGGCATGTTTTCCCGGTGGTCGGTGAGAACCGGAAGGCCGCATGGAGCGGTTCTGGGAATTGCTTGTCGACGGCGGGAAGGGGGCGCCAGGAAGGGCGGAACAAAAAAGACCCGGCAACGGGAGAGAGATCGTTGCCGGGTCCGGACAGGGCGCGGGGGAGGGGGTTCCGCGCGCTGTTGAGCGGGTGGGTCAGCTGGCCTTGGCGCGTGGGCGCCTGGCGGTTCTGCCCTGGAGCGGTTGCTGCGCCAGTTCGATCAGCGCCTGCCCGGTCTTCAGGCCCAGGCCGGCGATTTCCTGCCCGGCCGAAGCCAGCCGCTGCAGGTTCTCCTGCGCCACCTGCAGGCCCTTGGGCAGCAGCGACGGCAGGTCGGCCTGCGGGCCGGGATGCGCCAGTTCGCCGAGAAAGCCGGCGGTGGCGGTGGCATTGCGCTCGAAGGTGCGCAACTGCACGCCGACCGCGCTTTCCGCGTTCTCAAGTGCCAGCCGGTTGGCGCGATTGGCCAGTGCCGTGAACTGCCGTGTGTAGTCGCTGAAACCGTCGCCGAACCGGGCGGCCATGGCCGTGCTCCGTCATTTGTTGCGACGCAGCATATCGTCCGGGGTGGCGGTGCGGAAGCCCGGCGCCTGCGGTTGCCGGGGATCGTTCAGGTCAGGTGCCGCGGTAGCGGCAGCCGGAGGTGCAGGTCTCGTGCACGGTCACCGCGCTCAATTGCGGCAACCCCGGCTTGAGCCGGTCCCAGATCCATATCGCCAGGCGCTCGCTGGTCGGGTTTTCCAGCCCGGCGATGTCGTTGAGATAGTGATGGTCGAGCTGCTCATAGAGCGGCTGGAAGGCCGCTTTGATGTCGCCGAAATCCATCACCCAGCCGGACTCGGCGCCGGGTTCGCCGCTCACTTCCAGGCGCACGCGGAACGAGTGGCCATGCAGGCGCGCGCACTTGTGGCCAGGCGGGACGTTGGGCAGCCGATGGGCGGCCTCGAGGGTGAAATCTTTGAAGATGTCCATGGCGGCGATTGTACTGGCGGGGACGGGAAATCCCTTTGTGGCCGAGCACGCCGCTCATCGATGATGAAGGAAGGCGGCTTTGGTGCCTGGTCATGCGCGCATGCGCAGACGCGATTGCGCCCGATCCACCGGGCACTGCGCGGCTGGTCGCGCACAGCGCAGGGCGCCGCGATCGTGGCTGTACCGCACCGCCGCGGCGTGTGGTCGGCGCGACCGGGCCGCGAGCCGCCGCTCGATCCGGCCGCGGTCCTGGTAGCCGGGACAGGCGCCACGCTGCGCGGGTGGCGAATGCCGCGTTCCAAGGTGAAAAAGGGCTTGCGCTGATGCCTTCGCGGACGTGTGGTAGTGCGCGTGGCCTGTACGTAGGCGGGTATCGGCAGCCCGCAACCCGGTTCAGCCATGGATTGCGCGAGATGCGCGCGGCAGGGGCGGCGGACGCGGGTACCGGCATCGGAGCGGAGTTGGCAGCAGGTTTTTGGAATGAATTCCTATTTGCAAATGATTCTCAATAAAATATAATGGTGAAGCCGGGGTGAATGTGCCCCGTTCATCGGGACCTGTTCATGAGAATCCATTCGTTGGCCCTGCTGCTGGCGGCGACCGCCCTGCCGACGGCGGCGCACACCCCCTTCCTCGCCCCCGCCAGTTTCGACGCCCGCGAGGGCAGTACGGTCAGCCTCGACGCGGCTTTCGCCGAAGCTTTCTTCGTGCCTGAAGCCGCGTTCGACGACAGCGAGTTCGTGGTGACCGATCCAACCGGCAGGACCCGCGCGCTGGAAACGGTGCAACGCCTGCGTACCCGCACGGTGGCGGAGCAGCGGCTGGATGCGGGCAAGGGCACCTATCGTTTCAGTACCGGACCGCGGCTCGGCGCGCTGTTCCGCACCTGGGAGATCGGCGGCAAGCGGGAAAGCAGCCGCGACCCGGCGGCCAGGATCCCGGCGGGTGCCAAGGTGATCTCCAACTTCCAGTCATTGACGCTGGCCGAAGCCTACGTGAGCGTCGGTGCGCCCGACCGTGCCGCCTTGGCGCCGCGCGACAAGGGGCTGGAGTTCGTTCCGGTCACCCATCCGAGCGACCTGTATGTCGGCGAGGACTTCGAATTCGTCGTGCAGTACGACGGCAGGCCGTTGCCCGCGCAGAAGATCGAAGTGACCGAGGCGGTGTGGACGTCCGACCGCAAGCCGGCGCTGGAAACCGTGGAGAGCGATGCCGCCGGCCACGTGCGGCTGAAGCTGGCGCAGGCCGGCACCTTCCTCGCACTGGCCCGCCATCGCAGCCCCGCGCCGGCAGGAGCCCCGGTGCCCGAGTACAGCAACAGCTACACGCTCACCTTCCATGTACTGACGCCGTGAGGCGCCGTCGTTTCCCGGAGACACCCATGCGCAAGTTCCTTTCCGTCGCCCCGCTGCTGCTGGCGATCCCCTTCGTTTCCCATGCCCAGGCGCAGCGTCCGGCAACACCTGGCCCGGCGCTCGCGCCGTCCGTGGCTGCTTTCCTGGAGCAGTTCGACGAGGCCGGCACCGGCAGCGTCAGCCGGGAGCAGTTCCTCGCGTTCCGCCAGCAGCGCTATGCGCAGACCGACGAGAACCGGGATGGCGCGGTCGATGAGGACGAATACGTCAACGAATACCTGGCCCGCCTGGACGCCCGGCTGGAGAAGGCGCGCGCCGGCCATGTCGCGCAGACCCGCACCCGCTTCGACGCGCTCGATGCCGACAAGGATGGCAGGGTGAGCCGCGCCGAGTTCGATGCGGCCGGCGAGCGGACCTGGAGCGGCTACCAGAAGCTGCTGGCCGAGGGCGAGCCCAGGCGTGCAGCGTCGCCGCGCGCCATCGACCCGCTGCGCATGCCGACCTCGCACAGCCTGGCCGGGATGCTGGAGATCTACGACCGCGACGGCGATGGCCGCATCGACCGTGCCGAGTTCGAACAGGTGCGGAAGGACATGTTCGCCGCGGCCGATCGCGGCGGCACCGGGCTCCTGGATTTCGCGGACTACCTGGCCGAGTTCGAGGACCGCCTGGACCGCCGCGCCGCCAGCGTGCGCGATGCCGCGGCGCAGCAGGCACGCGTGCGCTTCAAGGCGCTGGATACCGATCGCGACGGGCGCATGACCTTCGCCGAGTACCAGGTTTCGGGCAAGCGCCTGTTCGACCGTGCCGACAGCAATGGCGACGGCGTGGTCGATGCGCGCGATCCCGAGCCGGCGCCTGTCGCGCCCGCGCGCACCGCTCCCTGATCGCGGCCCGCTGTCCATGTCGATCTCCCTGCGCTCGCTGGCCACGCTCGTCCTTGCACTCGCCGGTGGCGGCGTGGCGGCCGCACCGGTGCTGCAGCACTACCAGCACGAGCAGGTGCTGGGCACGTCGCTGCGGATGAGCGTGGCCGGTGTCGGCCCGGCTGAGGCCGAGGCGGCGCATGCGGCGGCGCTGGCGGAAATCGGGCGGCTGGAGGCCGTGTTCAGTACCTGGCGCGAGGACAGCGAACTGTCGCGGTTGAACCGCGCCGGCGCGCCGCTGCCGGTGTCGCCCGAACTGCGCCGGCTGCTCGCGTTGTGCGAGCACTGGCGCGAAGCCAGCGACGGCGCTTTCAGTTGCCGGCTCGGTGGCCCGTTGCAGGCCTGGCGCGAAGCGGCCGCCACCGGCGTCCTGCCGGATCGCGTGCAGCTGCGCCGGCAGGCGCGCGCGCTGGCGCAGCTGCAACCGGAACCGGCCTCGGTGCTGCCGGCGCCATCCCCCGGCCTGCTGCAGTGGCAGGTCGACGGCGTGGCCAAGGGCCACATCCTCGACCTGGCGCTGCAACGTGCGCGCGACGCCGCACCGCAGGCGTCAGGGATCGCGCTGGACATCGGCGGCGACGCTGTCTACTGGGGCGGGCCGGAAGCAGGGCAGGGCTGGCGCGTCGGCGTCGCCGATCCGCTTGCGCCCGCCGACAACGCGGCGCCGCGCGCGACGCTGCAGCTGCGCTCGCTGGCGATCGCCTCCAGCGGCCATCGCAGCCGCGGTTTCAAGGTGGGGCGCCGCCAGTACAGCCACCTGCTCGACCCGATGGAAGGTTGGCCCCTGGCCTATCCGCCGTCGGCCACCGTAGTGGCGCCGGATGCGGCCACCGCCGATGCATTGGCCACGGCCCTGAGCGTGATGCCGATCCGTGACGGCCTGGCCTGGGTGGAGCAGCTGCCCGGCGTGGAAGCACTGGTCGTCAGCGACCGTGGCGTGAGCTTCGCCAGCAGCGGCTGGCATCGCCTGTTGTCCGTGGAGACGGGCGCAGCAGCGGCGGCATGGCCGCGACCGCTGCGCATCGACTACGAGATCCCGACGCATGACGCGGCCCGCTACCGCGCGCCCTACCTGGCGCTGTGGATCGCGCGGCCCGACGGCAGCCCCGTGCGGCAGCTGCTGGTGCTGGGCGACCGCTCGCGCTACCTGCAGGAACTGCCGCAATGGTGGCGCCTGTACGGGCGCGACGACGAGTCCGCCGTGCACGGCATCGCCCGCCCGACGCGGCTGCCTGGCCACTATTCGGTGACCTGGGATGGGCTCGATGACCAGGGCCGGCCATGCCCGCCCGGCGAGTACCGCATCGAGCTGGAGGCGGCGCGCGAACACGGCGGCCGCCAGCGCCTCAGCCTCGCCGTGCATGCGCTCGACGGGCAGGCCCGGCACCTGCCGCGCGCTGGCGACGAGATCGGCGCGCTGTACGCGCATCGCGGCGACGACGCGCCCTAGCGTCCGCCACACCCGCAAACGCCCCCCAGCACCGCGCCGGCGACCTCCGGCCTCCGCAGCCAGGAACGGCATGCCGCCCACGCGGCGAATCCTTCGACCCTTCCTTCTGTGGAGCTTGACCATGAAACCCGCCCCCTCCCTGCTGACCCTGGCGATCCTGTCCGGCCTTTCGCCGCTGGCCCATGCCGATGCCACGCCGGACGCGCGCACGCTGGATACCGTGAAGGTGGAGGCCGCGCGCGAGAACAACGCGCGTTCGGCCACCCAGAACGTGCGCGTGGTGACGCGCGCCGAGCTGGACGACGAGATGGCCGAGAGCATGGAAGACCTCGTGCGCTACATCCCCGGCGTGAGCATCGCCGACATGGGGCGTTTCGGCGACAACGGCTTCAACATCCGCGGCATGGAAGGCGACCGCGTGTCGATGACCATCGATGGCCTGGGCATGGCCGAGGGGCTGGAAACCGCGCGCAGCTACGAGTTCTTCCGCGCTGGCCGCGGCGGCGTGGACATCGACACGCTGAAGCAGGTGGAGGTGATCAAGGGCGCCGATGCCATCGCTGCCGGCAGTGGTTCGCTGGGCGGTGGCGTGGTTTTCACCACCAAGGATCCGTCCGACTACCTCAAGCCCAGCGGCAACGACAGCTTCGGCAGCGTCAAGCTCGGCTATACCGGCTACAACGACGAGAAGCTCGGCTCGTTCACCGCCGCCAACCGTACCGGCATCGTGGAGTCCATGCTGGTCTACACCAAGCGCAAGGCGCATGAATCCGAAGGCTGGTACGACTCCACCGCGGTCGCCACCGGCAGCGCCCGGCGCCTGCCGGACCCGATCGACCATGACAGCGACAACGTGCTGGCCAAGGTCGATTTCGTGCTGAGTCCCGAGCACCGCCTGGGCGTGGTGTACGAGCGCAACCGGGTCGACAACCTGGTGGACAACCTCAGCCGGGTCAGCGCGCCGGGCTATCTGCAGCGCTGGGGCGAGGACAGCAACAGCCGCGACCGCTACGGCCTGCGCTATGTGTGGAATGCCGGCAATGCGGCCTTCGACACCGCGCAGCTGCAGGTGGACCGGCAGAAGACCGACAGCCGCGGCATCACCCGCGTGGTGAGCGGCAGCGGCAGTTCGGCCAATCCCACGGTCACGCCGAACACCACCGCCTGCACGCTGGCCGCGACCTGCCAGCGCGCCGAGGACCGCCACACCGCGCAGGTCCTGGACCGGGTGGCGCTGGACATGGACAAGCGCGCCGGCGCGCATGCGCTGATCTACGGCGCGTCCTGGCAGAACCGCGAGATCGACTACGGCGCCATCGACTACCGCTGGAACAATGCCGGCGTGCTGGATACCGCCACCGTCGATCCCGGCCAGGTGCCGCGTACCGACGCCGCGTCGTGGAACGTGTACCTGCGCGACCGCATCGACCTGCTCGACGAGCGGCTGCAGCTCAACCTGGGCGCGCGCTACGACCGCCACGACTACACGCCGCACCCGGATGCGACGTTCGTCGACCGGACCGGCACGGTGCGCCCGGTGCGCTTCGCCTCGCCGACCTGGCAGGCCGGGTTGAGCTACCTGGTGGCGGCGGGACATACGCTGTGGTTCCAGGCCGGGCGCGGCTTCCGCGCGCCGACCACCGGCGAGATGTATGCGCCGACCAGCACCACCGACATCACCGAAGTGGCCACCGGCAAGCTGGTCACCGTACCGACGAGCGCGGCCAATCCGGACCTCGCCTCGGAAAAGAGCCTCAACCTGGAACTGGGCTGGCGCTGGGAAGGCGTGCGTTCGCGCCTGGGCGTCTCGGTCTTCCGCGACCGTTACGACGACTTCATCGAAAGCGTGCGCGTGCTGCGCGATCCCGGCATCGAGTACCGCACCTGCACCGGCACCCGCTGCAGCACCGCGCTGGGCTACAGCTTCTCCAGCCAGGCCAACGTCGGCGAGGTCACCGTCAAGGGCGTGGAAGCCGAGGGCCTGTGGCAGCTGGGCGACGCCTGGCTGCTGCGTGCGGTGTACTCGCACAACGAAGGCGAGCTGCGCGGCGGCAAGCCGCTGGACAGCATCAACCCGGACCGCGGCGTGCTCGGCCTGAGCTGGCAGGGCATGGACGAGCGCCTGCGCCTGACCGGCGCGCTGACCCACGCGCTGGCCAAGAAGCGCAAGGACGTGGCCGTGGCCAGCGACGTGTTCGGACAGGTCGCCGAGCCGTTCCTCAGCGATGCCTACACCGTGTTCGACCTGTTCGGCAGCCTGCGCGTCAATGCGCACCTGAAAATCAGCGCCGGCGTCTACAACCTGTTCGACGAGCGCTATTACCAGTGGGCGCGCATCCGCAATGTCACCCGCGGCGACTTCTACCTGTACGGCTATGCCACCGAAGAGGGCATCGGCCGCTACAGCGAGCCGGGCCGCAACTACCGCGTCAACCTGACATGGACGTTCTGAGCGCTTGCCCGCCGCTCCGGTGAAAGGGCCGCAGGGATGCGGCCCCCTGCACCGGCGCTGGCGGGGTACCAAAAGAAAACGGCCGCATCGCGGCCGTTTTCTTCAGGGGCACAAGCGCCGGTCAGACCGCGCTGTTCGGGCGCGAGGCGGCGCCGCGGCCACGGCCGCCACGGCGGCGGCGTGCCGGGCCGGCCGGCTGGCCTTCGCGGCGTTGGCCGTTGCCTTCGCCACGCGGTGCGCCGGAGGGCTGCCCGCCTGCGCCGCCGCGGCGCTGGCCCGGGGCGTTGTCGCGGTGACCCGCGGGGCGGCCGCCATTGCCGCGGCGCGGCGGGCGTTCGCCACCCGGCTGCTCGGCCTTGCCCGGAGCGCTGTTGCCCCAGCGGATCGGCGTCTGCGGCTCGAAGCCGGCCACGTCGCGGATGTCCATGTCGCGGCCCAGCAGGCGCACGATCTGGCGCAGGTACTTGGCGTCTTCCTGGGCCACCAGCGAGACCGCCTGGCCGCTGGCGCCGTTGCGGCCGGTGCGGCCGATGCGGTGCACGTAATCTTCGGCCACCATCGGCAGGTCGTAGTTGATGACCTTGGGCAGCTCGTTGATGTCGATGCCGCGGGCGGCGATGTCGGTGGCCACCAGCACGGTGACGCGGCCGGCCTTGAAGTCGCCCAGCGCGCGCAGGCGCTGGCTCTGGCTCTTGTTGCCGTGGATCGCCGCGGTCTTGATGCCGGACTTGTCCAGGAAGGTGGCCAGCTTGTCGCTGCCGTGCTTGGTCTTGGCGAACACCAGGGTCTGCTCGCGCGAATCGGCTGCCAGCAGGTGCAGCAGCAGCTCGCGCTTGCGCCCGGCGTCGACCGGATGCACGCGGTGGGCGATGGTTTCGGCCACGGTGTTGCGCGGGGTCACCATCACCTCGCGCGGGTTGCGCATGAACTCCAGCGCCAGCTGCTTGATCGGGTCGGCGAAGGTGGCCGAGAACAGCAGGGTCTGCCGGTTCTGCTTGGGCAGCTTGGCGAGGATGCGCTTGATCGAGGGCAGGAAGCCCATGTCGAGCATGCGGTCGGCCTCGTCCAGGATCAGCACCTCGATGCCGGACAGGTCGACGCTGCGGCGCTCCAGGTGGTCGATCAGGCGGCCCGGGCAGGCCACCAACAGATCCACGCCGCGGCGCAGGATGTCGAGCTGGTTGCCCATGCCGACGCCGCCGTAGATGCAGGTGCTGGGGATGCGCAGGTACTTGCTGTAGCCGCGCAGGCTGTCATGCACCTGGGTGGCCAGTTCGCGGGTGGGGGTGAGGATCAGCGCGCGCGGCCGGCGAGGGCCGTTGCGCACCTCCTGCGCCGAGGTGGCCAGGTGCTGCAGCAGCGGCAGGCCGAACGCGGCGGTCTTGCCGGTGCCGGTCTGCGCGCCGGCCAGCAGGTCGTGGCCTTCCAGCACCAGCGGGATGGCCTGCTGCTGGATCGGGGTGGGGTTTTCGTAGCCCTGCTCGGCGAGCGCGCGCAGCAGGAAGGGCGCAAGGCCCAGATCTTCGAACGACATTGGAAACTCCGTAATGGACGTGCCGGCCGGCAAAGGCTGGCACTGACGGTCGGCATGACCGACCGGCTCGGAGCGTTCCCGTGTAACCGCGCTGCGAGGTGGGGTACGACCGGCGCAGGCGCGCAGGCCGGAATGCATGACGAAAGGCGTCGGAGTGGGAGCGGGCGGGCGGATTCCCCTGGAGGATCCTGCGCCGCCGGTAATCCCCGAGGGAAACGGACGGCCGCTGGCAGACCGCGATAGTCTAAGGGATGTTCGGGAGCGGTACAAAAACCCCTGTTCAGGTATGGTCGGGGCGCCTGGAACTCCCGGTATCGCCGGGGAAGGGTCCCGTTGCCGGCCCGACGTACAGGCCGGGTGGGCGCACGCCATTGCGCGCATGCCCGATGGCCCGGCGTTCTTTTCGCGGCGCTGGTCGTTGCCGGACTATTCGTTACAATCGAAACTTGTTTTCCGCCCCTGGACTGGACGCTCCGATGAAGCTTGGTTCCTTGAAGGAAGGTGGCCGCGACGGCACCCTGATCGTGGTCTCGCGCGACCTGGCCCGCGCCGTGCGCGCCATCGGCATCGCCGCCACCCTGCAGCAGGCGCTGGAGGACTGGTCCAACGTCGCGCCACGGCTGAACGCGCTGTCCGAGTCGCTCAACCACGGCGATGCCGACGGCGTGTTCGACCTGGACATGCAGGCGCTGGCCGCGCCGCTGCCGCGCGCCTACGAATTCGTCGACGGCAGCGCCTACCTGCCGCACGTGGCGCGGGTGCGCAAGGCGCGCGGCGCCGAGGTACCGGAAACCTTCTACACCGATCCGCTGATGTACCAGGCCACCAGCGCCGGCTTCTACGGCCCGCGCGATGCGGTCAAGGTGGTCAGCGAGGACTACGGCATCGACCTGGAAGCCGAGATCGTGGTCATCACCGACGACGTGCCTATGGCGGCGACCCCGGAGCAGGCCGCCGGCCACATCCAGCTGGTCGGCCTGGTCAACGACGTCAGCCTGCGCAACCTGATCCCGGCCGAACTGGCCAAGGGCTTCGGCTTCCTGCAATCCAAGCCGCGCTCGGCGCTGAGCCCGGTGTTCGTCACCCCGGACGAACTGGGCGAGGCCTGGCAGGGCAGCAAGGTGCACCTGCCGCTGGTGACCCACATCAACGGCGAGTGGTTCGGCGCGCCGGAAGCCGGCGTGGACATGCAGTTCGACTTCGCCCAGCTGGTGGCGCACGCGGCCAAGACCCGTCCGCTGTCGGCCGGCGCCATCGTCGGCTCGGGCACCATCGCCAACGAGGACACCTCGCTGGGCGCTTCATGCTTCGCCGAGCGCCGCACGGTGGAAACGCTGCGCGACGGCAAGCCGTCCACGCCGTTCATGAGCTTCGGCGACGTGATGCGGATCGAGATGTTCGACCGCGCGGGCAACAGCATCTTCGGCGCCATCGAACAGCGCATCGAGCAGGCCGCGCGGCCCTGACGGCCTCACGCGCATCGGCTCCACTCCCGGCCGGCGGCGCGATGGACCGACCGGCGGTGCGGGCCACCCCATCGCCGGCGGGTAAGGTGGCCTGCGGGCAACAGGAAACGGACATGCAACAGGCCTTGACGCTCTACAGCTACTGGCGCTCCAGCGCCGCCTACCGGGTTCGCATCGGCCTGAACCTGAAAGGCCTGGATTACGCCATCGTGCCGGTGCACCTGGTGCGCGACGGCGGCCAGCAGCACGCGCCGGCCTATGCCGCGCTCAATCCGCAGGAACTGGTGCCGGCACTGCGCGATGGCGATCGGGTACTGACCCAGTCGCTGGCGATCCTCGAATACCTGGAGGAAACCCATCCGCAGCCGGCCCTGCTGCCGGCCGACGCCGCCGGCCGCGCACGGGTGCGCGCGCTGGCGCAGCTGGTGGCCTGCGACATCCATCCGCTCAACAACCTGCGCGTGCTGCAGTTCTTCGACCAGGAATGGAACGTGCCGCAGGCCGAGCGCGACGAATGGATCCTGCACTGGATGCGCACCGGCTTCGCCGCGATGGAGGCCTCGCTCGCGGCATCGGCGCAGGGCGGGCGTTTCTGCCATGGCGACGCGCCAGGGCTGGCCGACTGCTGCCTGGTGCCGCAGCTGTACAACGCGCGCCGTTTCCACCTGGACATGGAGGCCTTCCCGACCCTGCGCCGGATCGAGGCCGCCTGTCTGGCGCTGCCGGCCTTCGACGCCGCCCGCCCGGAAAACCAGCCCGACGCCGCCTGAGCGCTGTCCATCGCCGCTTTGGGGGCGATGGAGGAACAGCCTCCCGGCTGCTGAATTTGCCACGCCGGGCTCCGCTGCACTCCTTCCCGTCTGCGTATCGCCCGATTGCGTTGCGGACGCAGGACAACAACGACAAAGCCCCGCTTCTGCGGGGCTTTGTCATTGTGCCGTCGAAGCGGCACGGTCCGTTCAGAAGCCGTGGGTGATCGACGCCGGCGCCGCCGCCGCGGAGAAATCGGCATAGGGATCGTGCTCGCCGCTGGCGCCCTCGGACAGGCGGAACTTGAGCGCCAGCCCGTCGCGCGAATCGGCCGCGCGCAGGGCTTCTTCCTGCTCGATCAGCCCGTCCTTGGCCAGCCGGAACAGGCACTGGTCGAAGCTGTGCATGCCTTCCTCCAGCGACTGCTCCATCGCCTGCTTGATCTCGTGCACCTGCCCGCGGCGCAGCAGGTCGCGGATCATCGGCGTGTTGATCAGGACTTCGGTG
This sequence comes from Stenotrophomonas nitritireducens, assembly GCF_001431425.1. Taxonomy (GTDB): domain Bacteria; phylum Pseudomonadota; class Gammaproteobacteria; order Xanthomonadales; family Xanthomonadaceae; genus Stenotrophomonas; species Stenotrophomonas nitritireducens. The sequence goes on along the minus strand of NZ_LDJG01000026.1, from coordinate 23,772 downwards.
GCCGGGCGGCGGCGGCCATCGGTGCCCTTGACCAGGCGCTGGCTGATCACTGCGCGCAGGTTCAGCGACAGGTTCATCAGCACGTTGCGGTGCGCGCTCTCGGGGAAGAAGTTGAGGATGCGCTCGATGGTCTGGTCGGCGTTGTTGGAGTGCAGCGTGGCCAGGCACAGGTGGCCGGTCTCGGCGAAGGCGATGGCCGCCTCCATCGTCTCGGCATCGAGGATCTCGCCGATCAGGATCACGTCCGGCGCCTCGCGCATCGCGTTCTTCAGCGCGTTGTGGAAGGCGTGGGTGTCCAGGCCGACCTCGCGCTGGTTGACGATGGACTGCTTGTGCCGGTGCAGGAACTCGATCGGGTCCTCGATGGTGAGGATGTGCCCGGTGGTGGTGGCGTTGCGGTGGTCGATCATCGACGCCAGCGAGGTGGACTTGCCCGAGCCGGTGGAGCCGACCACCAGCACCAGCCCGCGCGGGGTCATGATCACGTCCTTGAGCACGTCCGGCAGCTTCAGCTCCTCGATCGAGGGAATCCGGTTCTTGATCGCGCGGATGACCATGCCCACTTCGCTGCGCTGCTTGAACACGTTCACGCGGAAACGGCCCACGTCGGCCAGCGCGATGGCCATGTTCAGCTCCAGGTCGCGTTCGAACTGCGGCACCTGGCCCTCGTCCATCAGCGAGTAGGCGATCTTCTTGACCATGCCTGGCGGCAGGCCGGTGTTGCCCAGCGGGTAGAGCTTGCCCTCGATCTTGATATGGACAGGCGCTCCCGTGGTCAGGAACATGTCCGATGCGTTCTTTTCGGTCATCAGCTTCAGGAAATAGCCGATATCCATGGATGCGATTCCCCGGGCAATGGCCGCCCACCGTTGCAAGCACACGGCGGCCTTGACGACAATGGCCGCGCTCAACTCTTTCGCGACGGCTCCCCAATGAAACCTAGCTTCGCACACTTGCGACACCTCCTGTATGTGACCGCGTGCGCATCTGCGCTCTGTGCCAGTGCGATGGCGCAGGATCCGGCCGCGGCCGACCTGCTCGCCGCGCAGCAGGCGGTGGAGCGCGCCGATCGCGCCGACGCCGACCAGTACGCGCCGGACACCATGGCCCTGGCCCGGCAGCAACTGGAGCAGGCGCAGCGCGCGGCCGGCGACCGCCGCGAGCGCAAGCAGGCGCCCCTGCTGGCGCAGCGCGCGATGGTCGATGCCGACCTGGCCCGCGCGCAGAGCGGCGAGGCCGTGGCGCTGGCCACGCTGGCGCAGCGCAAGGCCGAGGTGGAACGCCTGCAACGCCAGCTGGCGACCGGGGAGGGACGCTGATGGATATCCGCACTCTGCTCGTGGCCGGCCTGCTGGCCATGCCGATGCTGGCGACCGCCGCCACCGAAGACCCGGCCGTGGCGATGTTGAACCAGCGCCTGATCGCGCTGCAGGCCGACATGCGTACCACCGACCTGGCGGCGCTCGAACGGCTGCAGGCGCAGCAGGCGATCGCCGTGCTGGCCAAGGCCAAACGCAAGGAACTGGACCAGGCGCGTTACCTGGCCGAGCGCCGGGTGGCGATCGCCGAGGCCAGCGCCCGCGCCGAAGCCGCGCGCCGCGAAGTCGACCAGTTGGAGCGTACCCGCAGCGAACTGCTGGTCGAGGCCAGCCGCCGCGAAGCCGCCCGCGCGCGCCAGGAGGCCGAGCGCCTGCGCGTGCAGGCGCAGATCCAGGCCGAGGAGACCGAGCGCATGCGCCAGGCCGCCGAGGCCGAGACCCTGGCCCGGCAGGACGCCGAGGCGGCGCTGACCAGCGTGGCGGGCAAGCAGGCCGCGCGGGTGAATTCGGCCCAGCAGAACGCGGCCAAGCTCGCGCGCGAAGAGGCCGAGCTGGTGTCCGGGCAGAAGCTGCCGGCCTCGAAGTTCGACAACCGCGGCGAGATATTCACCCTCGCTGGCGACGCCTTCGCGGCGGGCCAGGCCACCCCGTCCAGCGCCGCGCGCGACCAGCTCAAGGCCCTGGCCGAGTACCTGAACATCGGCAGGAAGGGGCGGGTGACCATCGAGGGCTACGACAGCGCCACCGGCGTCGGCCAGCGCCGCGCGCAGGCGCTGAAGGACGCGCTGGTGGCGGCCGGCGTCGGCGCCAACCGCATCCAGGTCAGCGGCAAGAAGGCTGCCGCCACGCGCGCCCGTTCGGCCGAGGTGATCGTCGCACCGTGATGCCAGGCCGGCTCACCCGGAACCCATGGAAGGGGGTATCGCCCCGCTCCGGCACTACCGCTTGTGTTGCTCCGGCGGGTGCCGCCGCGGGTCGCACAGGGCTGCCGTAAGGGCTGAATGTGCGGCCGTTCCTGAACCTTCGCCAGCTCTCTCCGCTCCCCTTGCCGGAACCTTTTTTCAGGCGTAGGGTCAATCGTCCGGGCGACATTTTCGTCGTCCGGACAGCGGAGGACCGGGCCAGTGCAACCGTGGCGCGAACCAGTACCAGACAGCTTCCGGGGATTTGACCGGAAGGCGGCTGAGGGTTCGGCCGTGCCCCGCCCGGATCTCCATCCCAAACGCCCCGTGCCGCAAGGCCGGGGCGTTCGTGTTTCCGCATGTAGGAGGTAGTCATGTTCGAAGGGCAGCCGCAGAGTGAGATCGACGCGTTGATCAAGGTCAACCCCGAGTTCAAGCAGCTCTATCAGCAGCACCAGAAGCTGAACAAGAAATGCATGGATGCGGAACTGGGGGTACTCCCCATCGACGATATGACCCTGGGGCAGATGAAACGCGAAAAGCTGCTTGCCAAGCAGAAGCTTCTGCGGATTTATGAAGAACGGCTCAACTGAACCTTCCCCACGCTGAGTTTTTCCGTCGCGGGCAATGGCGGCCTCCTCGTCGGTCGCCATTGCCCGCGTCACTTGCGCAGATTCGGGATGGCAATGGCGCAAGAACCAATCGTCGCCTGACTTTCGGCCATATCCATCGGATAATCGGACTCCGGCCGCCGCGCGGCGCGATCCCAAGCATATCGATGGCAATCCACTCCTCCGTACTCGAACTCATCGGGCGCACGCCGATCGTCAAGGCCCAGCGCCTGGACGCTGGTGTCTGCGAGCTGTACCTCAAGCTCGAAAGCGCCAATCCGGGCGGCTCGATCAAGGACCGCATCGGCCTGTCGATGATCGAGGCGGCGGAGAAGCGCGGCGACCTCAAGCCCGGTGCGACCCTGGTGGAAGGCACGGCCGGCAATACCGGCCTGGGCCTGGCGCTGGTCGCCCAGCAGAAGGGCTACAAGCTGATCCTGGTGGTCCCGGACAAGATGAGCCGGGAGAAGATCTTCAACCTCAAGGCGATGGGCGCCGAGGTGGTGCTGACCCGTTCGGACGTGGCCAAGGGCCACCCGGAGTATTACCAGGACCTGGCCAGGACCATCGCCGAGCGGACCCCGGGCGCCTATTTCATCAACCAGTTCGGCAACCCGGATAACCCCGCTGCGCATGAGTTCGGCACCGGCCCGGAAATCATCGAGCAGATGGGCGGCGAACTGGACGCCATCGTGTTCGGCTGCGGCAGTTCCGGCACCATGACCGGCCTGTCGCGCGCCTTCGCCAAACTGTCGCCGAAGACCGAGCTGGTGCTGGCCGATCCGGTCGGCTCGATCCTGACCCAGTACATCAACGAAGGCACGCTGAGCGACAAGTCGGGCAGCTGGCTGGTGGAAGGCATCGGCGAGGACTTCCTGCCGTCCATCTCCGATTTCAGCCGGGTCAGGAAGGCCTACGCCATCACCGATGCCGAGAGCTTCCATACCGCGCGCGAACTGCTGGGCAAGGAGGGCATCCTCGGCGGTTCCTCCACCGGCACGCTGCTGGCGGCCGCGCTGAAGTACTGCCGCGAGCAGACCGAGCCGAAGAAGGTGCTGGTGCTGGTGCCCGATACCGGCAACAAGTACCTGTCCAAGATGTACAACGACTACTGGATGCTGGACAACGGCTTCCTCGAGCGCCCCCAGTACGGCGACCTGCGCGACCTGATCCTGCGCCCGTACAGCCAGCGCGACACCGTGGTGGTCGGCCCGAACGACCTGCTGACCACCGCCTACCAGCGCATGAAGCTGTACGACGTGTCGCAGCTGCCGGTGATGGATGGCAACCGCCTGGTCGGCATCATCGACGAGAGCGACGTGCTGCTGCATGTCTACGGCGACGAGGCGCGCTTCCGCGACCCGGTGGCCATCGCCATGGTCAGCAAGCTCGACCGCCTGGACGTGAAGTCGCCGATCGAGGCGCTGCTGCCGGTGTTCGACCGCGGCCAGGTCGCCATCATCATGGACGGCGGCGATTTCCTCGGCTTGATCACCCGCATCGACCTGCTGAACTATCTGCGGCGCCGGGTGCAGTGAGCCCGGCGAACCGGGGCGGCTGGTTCAGGCCGCACCGGTAGAATCCCACTTCCTCCAGCCGGAAAGCATCATGACGGACCAGCATCCACCCAGCAGGGATGGCGCGCGCGACCTGTCGCTCGCCACCTTGGCCATCCATGGCGGCCAGTCGCCGGACCCGAGCACCGGCGCGGTGATGCCGCCGATCTACGCGACTTCTACCTACGCGCAGTCCAGCCCGGGCGTGCACCAGGGCTTCGAGTATTCGCGCACCCACAATCCCACCCGCTTCGCTTATGAGCGCTGCGTGGCAGCGCTGGAAGGCGGCAGCCGCGGCTACGCGTTCGCCTCGGGCATGGCCGCGACCGCGACGGTGATCGAACTGCTCGATGCCGGCAGCCACGTGGTGGCGATGGACGACATCTACGGCGGCAGCTTCCGCCTGTTCGAACGCGTGCGCCGCCGCACCGCCGGGCTGGATTTCAGTTTCGTCGACCTGACCGATCCGGCCGCGTTCGAAGCGGCCATCACGCCGAAGACGAAGATGGTGTGGATCGAAACGCCCACCAACCCGATGCTGAAGATCGTGGACATCGCCGCGGTCGCCGCCATCGCACGGCGCCACGGCCTGGTCGTGGTGGTGGACAACACCTTCGCTTCGCCGATGCTGCAGCGTCCGTTGCAACTGGGCGCGGACATCGTCGTGCACTCGGCCACCAAGTACCTCAACGGCCATTCGGACATGGTCGGCGGCATGGTCGTCGTCGGCGACAATGCCGAGCTGGCCGAACAGATGGCCTTCCTGCAGAACTCGGTGGGCGGCGTGCAGGGGCCGTTCGACAGCTTCCTGGCCCTGCGCGGCTTGAAGACGCTGCCGTTGCGCATGAAGGCGCATTGCGCCAACGCGCTGGAACTGGCGCAATGGCTGGAAGCGCACCCGGCCATCGAAAAAGTGATCTACCCGGGCCTGCCGTCGCATCCTCAGCATGAACTCGCGACCCGGCAGATGAGCGGCTACGGCGGCATCGTCTCCATCGTGCTAAAGGGCGGCTTCGAAGCCGCCAAGCGCTTCTGCGAGCGCACCGAACTGTTCACCCTTGCCGAGTCACTGGGTGGCGTGGAAAGTCTGGTCAACCATCCGGCGGTAATGACCCATGCTTCGATTCCACCGGTTCGCCGCGAAAAGCTGGGCATCAGCGACGCACTGGTGCGGTTGAGTGTGGGGGTGGAAGACAGCTGGGATCTGCGCGCAGACCTGCAACGCGCTTTGTCCTGATCGGGTTCCGGCGCGTTGGCGCAGGCAAGAAGATCCAATCCCGCATGAAGAAAGCCCCGGCCTTTGGCCGGGGCTTTCCTGTATCAGTGCACCGTTGCAGGTGGAAATACCGGAGGATGCTGTTCCGCCGACGGAAGCGGGAGCATTAGCGTGGACGAAGGCAGTTCCAGCAGTTCCAACTGGTCGCCAATGGCACGGGTCAGTTCGGTCGCACGCTCATTGGAGCCGACGATATAGGGCACGATCATCAGCACCAGTTCGGTCTTGTTCTTGGTCTTGCTCTGCGACTTGAACAGGTTGCCAACGACCGGAATATCCTTCAGGAACGGGACCCCATTGCCGCCGCCGCTCTGGCGATGGGACATCAGGCCGCCGATGACGATGGAGCTGCCGTCGCGCAGGCTCAGGCTGGTGCCCACCGAGCGGTTGTAGATGGAGGGCGAGCCCAGGCTGTCGCCTTCGGCCATCGGCAACGCCTCGCTGACTTCCTGGCTCAAGGTAAGGTCGACGCGGTCGTCCGAATAGACGGTCGGCGTCATCGACAGGATGATGCCCGTCTTCCGGTACTGGATGGACTGCAGCAGGCTGGAGGTGCCTTCGGTGGTCTGCGGAGAAGTATTGCGCGAGGTGATGATGGGGACTTCGGTACCCACGTCGATCTTCGCCTCCTCGCCACTCTTCACCATCAGTCGCGGCGTGGACAGGATGGTCACACGTTGGTCGTTGGCATAGGCACGCAGCATTGCCCGGCTCTGGCCTGCGACATCCAGAAGGTAGTTCAGGCCAGTGCCTGCCACCTTGCCGACTTCGGGCAGCGTGCCGAATGACAGGCTGCCATTGAAACGACCTGGATTGGTCTTGGCAAACCAGTTGATGCCGAATTCCTCGCTGTCGTCCAGGGTCACCTCGGCGATGGTCAGCTCGATCATCACCTGCCGGGTTTCCTTGTCCATCTGCTTGATCAAGGGTAGCAGGCGCTCCCATTCGGCGGGGTCGCCCTGGAAGATCAGGCTGTTGCGGGGCTCATCGACGACGATGCCGCTGCCGATACCGCCAATGCTGCTGGCAGATACCTGAGGAGCTGCGGTGGCAGTAACGGCGCTGCCGGCGTTCGGGTTTCCGGTCGCGGAAATGGTTGTCGCAGACGAGAAGCCAGATCCCGCCGAGCCAGCAAGTACAGACGCGATGTCGGATGCCTTGGTGTTCTGCACCTGGTAATAGAAGATGGAACGGTTGCCGGAAGCAGGGTTGGGGCGATCCAGATCCCTTGCCCAGGCGGCCGCATGGCGCAGTGCTGCTGGGTCGGCAGCGAAGAGGATCACGCTGTTTACGGCAGGCACCGGCATCACCAGGATGCTTGCAGGCACGCTAAGCGTGGTGCTGGCGCCATAGCCTTGCGCAGCCAAAACCTCAGTCAACTTTGTCGCCAACTGTTCTGCGCTCATGAAGGCCGGCTCAAGCCGGGTACTGACCCGGCCGCGCATGGCTGGACGGTCGAAGACACGTACGGCTTCGGAGGCTTGTCGCACCTGGTCAGGGCGCCCGCTGAGCAGCACCGCGTTGCGCTCGGAGCTTTCTTCCACCTTGACGTCGCTACCGTAGATCGCCTTCAGCCACCGGGATGCTTCGTTGGATCGGATCGTATCCAGCTGCATCAGATAGAAGACCGGACGGTGGGTGATCGGCACCTCAGGCAAGGCACGTCCGCTATAGATGATGGGCGGTTCCAAGGTCGAACCGGCGGTGGCCATCTTGACCTTGACGATCGGGCCGTCGGCGATCATTTCCACGCCATAGTCGCCGAGTACCTGTCGGGCGATGCGGTAGAACTCGGTCGGGGATTGGGGGCGGGATGTCCGCAAAGTGACCAGCTGGTTGAGTTTCTCGACCTCCGGATCCATCTGGAACGTCAAGCCCAGCGAATTGCCCAGCACTTCGTTGATGAATGTCGGCAGCGGCAATCCAATCAGGTTGACACTGAGGGCCTGTCCCCGTAGACCGACAGGAAGCGTATCGCGCAGGGATACGCCGGCAGACGTGCCCCCCACGTCCTCCTGGGATTGCGGGGTAGGCAGTTCGCGCAATTCGGTGCGCGGTTCCGTCGCTGCGGACAAGGAGGTTCCGGCGTTTGCCTGGCTTTGCGAGTTTTTGCTGACGGGCAGTGGGGCCGGCAGGCGGGTCGGTGCCACGGTGCAACCTGCCAGCAACAGGGCCAAGGCGGAAACCAGCCGCGTCGGGGCAGGGCATTTCATGGTTGCTGCGCGTCCTTCTGGGCAGTAGCGGTTTTGCATTCGGATGAATCGGAATTGGAGGCACGGGGATACAGAGGCTTGTCGATATGGCAGCCATCCAGTTCGACAACGATGGTATCTCCGCGCAATGCAACAAGGCGGGAGCCATCGGGTAGCGTAGCACCGACATCGGCGCGGGAAATGAGTGGTTCCTTGCCGCTCTGCATGAGGATGGCGTTCTCCGCGCCCAAGATGGCTTTCAGCGTCCACTCCTGAGCAGCACCGCCCGGACCTGCAGCCCCATCGTCCATCCATTTCAGTGTGCGTGCCTGAGAAGACAACGCCGCGCTGGATCGCTCCAGCATTTCCCCGGGTGGCAATCGCCAATCAACCTGGAGCTCTCTATCCGGAGCGGAGTCCATGGCAGGCAGGGGGCGAAACCAGCCTGCCATGCCGCCTGCAGCTAAAGAGGCAAGGAATGCGGCGATGATTCTGGTGCGCGTCACGGTTGTGGTTTCCCGGTCTGCAGGCGGTAATAGCCCTGTATCGTCAGGGAGAAAGATCGATTAAGGCCATCACTGCGCAGAGTGGCCATGGGAATGGTGGCCAGCGACTGCCGGCTTTCGATCCGGTTGATCAACTGCGTCACCTGGCTGGGCGACATGCTGCCGTTCAAGGTGGCGGTCACCTTTACGATGTCGGCAGGATCTTCCAGTCGAACGGGGGCCTGCACGTCCAGCCGTAATTGGGCGGGCTGGACGTCGGCGAGTTGGCGCAGCCAACCTTGGAAGTCGGCCTGAGCCAGTCCGGGGGATGCCGCCGAGGGTATTTCCGCCTGTAGTCTTTCCGCCATCTGCTTGGCTTGCTCGGCGCGTTCCGCCCAGTTTTTCTGCCGGGCGAGGTTGCGGGTCTGCTCCAGGCGATGGTTGGAGGCCTGCAGCACCGTGATTCTTGCCTGGCGCCAATCACCCAGCAAAAGGAACAGCCACAGCAATACGATGGCAGCGATCAGCCCCAGGCCGATCTGCAGTCTGGAATTTCCTCGGATTTGCGCCGTCAGAGGCAGTAGTTGCGCGGGCAGCTTCATTCGGCCGGTTCCGCAGCAGGAGTCAACCGCGCACGCAGCACCAATTCATCCGGTCGGTTTGAAGAAATGGGCGTGACGTCCTGCATCAAGGGCGACTGCTCCCACGCATTGACAACGGCCGCTGCATCCAGTGCGCTTCCCTTCAGGGTTATTTCCAGCGTTTCTGGTCCTGGCTGTTGCCATTGCATGACGTTCCAGCTGCCCGATGGGGTGATCTTCGCGATTTCCGCCAGCAGCCGGGTCTGGGAAGCGGGGGGGCGTAGTTTCAGCAGCGACCTGACCGTAGCGCTCGCCTCATCGGCTGCATTGCGGGCGGAGATGACCGAATCCAGGCGCTTCTCCAACTGGCTGATCCGGCTTTCCACCTTGCTATTTTCGGAATGGGCTCTGGCGATACCGGCAAGCTGCCAGCAGAACGCTCCGATGATCAGGCACCCTGTTCCCGTAGCAAGCAGCGGCCATTGTGCCTGCAACTGCCCTGCCCAGGTATCCAATTGGGTGCTTGTCCCCATGGCGTGTTCATGCAGTGCGGTCGGCAATGGTTCGGGCATCGCCAGTGTCGATGGCATGCCCGCACCGCGGAGGAAAACCTGCCATGCCGGAGTGCTGGGCACGCGCGGCCACCACCGGCTTGCGACCAGGTGGCCATGTCGCCACAGCCTGGCTTCGATACCGGCGGACGGGGTCTCAGAGCCAGTGAGCGACAGGTCCAGGAGCTCCAATTTCTCATCATCGAGGTGCATGGTGCCACGATGCGAGGCCTCGCCATGAATGCGGGTGCGGGCCGGAAGTGGTCCCGCCAAGGAGCGCGCGCGGGAGGCTGACCAGTACCAGACAGCGGCGTGATGCCCGCACCAAGTGATATCCGCCTCCGGGTCGTCGAAAGGCGCCGCGCGGCGCACGGCCAGCATCACGAAGCCAGCCCGTTCCCTTGCCGGAACCGCGCTCGCGTCCACATGCAGGAACAGGCACAACTCGCGTGCCACGAGTACGCGCAGCGGCCCGCTTCCCTCGCCGGGCAACGGATGCAGGCCATCAACGTCCAGGCGTGCCTGGGTCGGCGAAAAGCGGCGAAGGAATCGTGCGAGCTGACGTTTGATTGAAGGCAGGGTCACGGGGAAGAACCAAGGTGTAATCCAGACGCCACGGTCGGCCACCTTCATCGCTGGGAGTGAGTGTCCAATGCAGTAGGCGGCTGGGGCCAACTGCATTGTGCCAGAGTTGCAGTGTTCCGCTGCTGATGGGGAGGATGCCAATTGGGTCCAATTCATCCAGCGGCAGCTTGAAAGTTTCCAGGAACTGCCAGTGGAGCATAAAGGGGAGGGGCTGGCGCATGGCAACCATTCGTTGCGCCATGTCCTTGTCCACCCCCGGCAGCGTTTGCAGTACTTCGGGTGGAGCGCTGTTTATGTTGACCATCAAATTGCGACTCATGGTCAGGCGCGAAACCAGCTGAGCATCATCCAGATCCTTCAATGCTTCGCTCCAGCCCATGACGTGGCGCAGTTCCAATGGTGTTACCAGCGTGCGATTGCTGGGGGGCGGCAACCCTTTGCGGCGGTAATCTTCTGCTTCAGCCCCGCCCAGCCGGAACAGATCGTCTGGATCCTGATAATCCAGTCGCTTTGCCTCAAGCTCGGGCCACAATTCAGGTGGAACACCCAATTGCGTGAAAAAGCCCGGGCGATACAACTCGAACGTCCAATTGGGGCTGAACATTCCGCCGTCGTCACGCAGCGCGAAGCTGACGCCGTTCAACCCTTTATATGTCGTGCCGTCAAGGCGAATCTCATTGCCAATGGGCAACGGTGGCGGCAAGTCTGAATCCTCTGCGGAGGTTGGGCGGATGGCAGTGGCTTCGCCTGCCGACCATGACACCTGCTTGTCGATCGTCAATCCACCAACGGTCTGCCGTTGGGTGTTGAGCATGAACAGCACCGTGTCCCGCGTGCTGGCCATCGCCACCTCCGCCTCGAACGCATCGCTGTTCTGGCGAGCTTCCTGCACCGCCCGCTCACTGGTGGTGGAAATGGCCGTGGCCAGCAGCGTCAGGATCACCAGTGCCACCAGCACAGCCACCAGCACGAACCCCTGTTGCGCACGGTGCATGGGGCGGGAGTCAGAAAGGTTCAGGTTCATAGGGAATCACTCTGGGCTGCTGCGGGCCGGTTATGGGGGCCACGATCACTGCATTTGAGCCGCCGAGTGCCAAGGTGATGGCTGCCGGCAACTGCCGCCAAGGGCTTTGCTGTGCGGGTGGCCACTGAGTGTGCGGATTGCCATTGGCGTCAAGGTAACCTAATACCAGTTGGCCTGAATCGGGGAAGGGCAAGGTCAACGCCTTCCCCTCCTCGTCCAGCATTAGCATGCCATTGCCGAAGCGATTGGGTGCAATCGTCCATTTCTGAAACGTTGGAATCCCTTGTCCGGCCAGTACCGGTAGTAGCGTCAAGCCGGAAAACCCGTGCGCATCGCCACGGAATGCCAAGGCATCTTCGGGCGAGGCCACAGTGTTGGGCATCGGCGTCGTACCGGTTTCCCCCGGTTTGCCTGCCGGATACAGCCCCGAGACCGATTCCCTGAACCAGCGCTCGGCCAACTGGTACTCGCGCCCTCCTTGCGTACTGGCCGATACCCGCTCGTACGCACGCTTGTATTGTGAAAGCGCCTGTGAAGTCAGCGCCAGCGCCATGCCGGCGATTAGTAGCACCACCAGCATTTCCAGCAAGGTGAAACCCCGTGCGTGACGGTCAAAAATCATCATCGTGCATCGTCCGTACCGTTTCCCAGCCAGCCCGACGTACGACGAAGCTCGCCACAACCCTCCCGTTGCGCAATGCGGACACGTTCATGTCGTAAAGCGCTATGTCGAACACCAGCATGCTGCCAGCCGGTCCCGTACCAGGCGCGCGTGGCACAACGACGTTGCTGTTCCAGCGCACCTCCAGCCCGCCTGGCAACTTGTGGCTACCTTCCGGCTCGCTCATCGGATTGACCAGTTCCAGGGTTGCCAGCGCCGCCCGCCCGTCGCGCACGGCCGCATCGCGCGCCTGCACTCGCACCAGTGCGGTCTGGTTAACCGACATCCACGCATACAGCGCCATTGCGCAAATGCTGAAAATGGTCAGCGCGACGATGGCTTCCAGCAGACTGAAACCGGCCTGCCTGCGTTTATCGGGAAACTTCATTGCCCGGCGCCTGTGCGCTGCGTACGGCAAAACGGAGCTGACACAGTGAACGGCTGCTCGTAGCTATCCGGCCCACGCATGCGGCCACGGCTGTCGCCACAGGCGCCATTGGCCTGCACCGCCAGCGGCGCATCCAGTTCCACCTGCCAGCCTTCGGGCAGGCCGGGCAGTGCGTCAGCGGCTACCGGCCCGGCTTCCAGCGTGCGTGCACGCCCATCCTGTGCGGCGGCAGTGCCCAGCGCGGCGACTGCCTGCAACGTCGCATCCACTTCCGTGGCACGCCGCCAACTGGCGATCATACGGAACCCCGATGGCGCAACCAGCGCGGTCGCCAACGCAAGCAAGGCCAGCACTACCACCAACTCCAGCAGTGTGAAGCCGCGTCCGGGCAGGGGGCTGCCGTCGGGCTTACTGGCGCGGCAGGTAGCCGATGTCGGCGTCATAGCCCGAGCCGCCCGGCTTGCCGTCCGCACCCCGCGAATACAGCGTCAGCGCGTAATTGGCCGAAGGCGTCGGCGAATACTGGTAAGGATTGCCCCACGGGTCGGAAGGCAGTCCTTCGTCGAGGTACGGGCCGCTCCAGCGCGCGGCGGTGCGTTCGTCGCCGGGTCGCTCCACCAGCAGTCGCAGGCCTTCCTGCTCGGTAGGGAAACGGCCGATGTCCAGTCGCATCGTTTCCAGCGCGCCCTTGAGCATCTTGACTTGGGTCTCGGCGGTCTGCACCTTGGCCTTGTCGGCCTGGGTGAACAGGCGAGGGCCGACCAGGCCCATGATCAGGCCGATGATGACCAGAACCACGATCATCTCCAGCAGGGTGAAGCCCCGTGAGCGCGACGGGGAGGTAACAGGGCGGCGGATCTTCATCGGAGGGCGTGCGCGGCAGGAAGAACTGGGCGGGCAGTGTAGTACAAGCGGGTTGGCGCGATCATCTCCCCATTCGTATGGCGCCAGGGCATGGGGCATGAAGGCGTGGGCCGGCGAGACATCGGCAAGGGAATGTCGAAGAGGCTGGCTACACCGCGATGTCGTTGGCACTGGTGATGGCCAGGATGATGCCGATCATGATCACGCCGATGATCGAGCCGATCACCAGGATGGCCAGCGGCTCCAGCAACGCCAGGAACTGCTTCATGCGTGCCCGTCCGGCATTGGCGCACAGCCGTGCGAGCGAGCGCAGCATGGCGGGCAGTTCGCCCGAGCGCTCGCCCACCCGGATCAGGTTGTAGCCGGTGGCGGTCAGTGCCTCCTGTGCCTCCAGCGCATCGGCCAGGGGCGTGCCGGTGCGCACGCTGCGGGTAGCCTCCTGCAGCTGGCTGCGCCGGCGTGGCGAGTGCACGCCGGATTGGGCCAATTCCAGCGCATCCAGCAGCGGCACCCGGTTGCCCAGCAGTGTCGCCAGCACGCTGGCCCAACTGGCGGTTTCCGATTCCACCCGCCACGGCCCCAGTACCGGCATGCGTTCGATGCGCTCATGCCAGCGAGCCCGCTTTTCCGCGGTGGCAAGGCTGCGCCATGCCAGTACCGCCCCGGCGCCCAGCAGCGCCAACAGCCACAGGATGTGGTTGCGCGCGAACATGCCTCCGTGCAGCACCACCCATGCCAGCCACGGCAGGTCGGCCCCGCGGTTGAGCAGCGAGGCGAACTTGGGCACTACGAAGGTGAACATCATCACCACCGCGCCGATGCCGGCGGTCACCAGCACCGCCGGATAGGTCAGCGCCTGGCGGATTTCGCCGCGCACTTCCAGGTCGTATTCCAGCTGGGCCACGCCATCGGCCAGCGCCTGCGCCAGCATGCCGGCCTGCTCGCCGGCCTTCACCAGCGTCAGGAAGTAGGTGGGCAGCGGCAGTTTGATCGAGGCCAGCGCATCGGAAAACGCCTGGCCCCGGCGCAGTCCGTTGCCAATGGCTTCGAACCCGGCCAGCAATTGCGGATGGTGGCTGCCACCGGTCTGTGCGGCCACCGCCTCGGCCAGCGCCACGCCAGACTGCAGCATCGTCGCCAGCTCGTGGAAGGCGATCACCATGTCCTGCTGCCGTAGCCTGCGCCGCCGCGCCGAGCCTGGCTTGCGCGTATTGGCACCTTCGGTGGCCAGTGAAACGGTGGTCAGGCCGCGACGCTCCAGCTGCCGTGCCGCCTCGCGCTCGCCGGCCGCATCCAGCGTGCCGTCCAGCAAGGTGCCATCGGCGTTCAGCGCCTTGTAGCGATACCGTGCCATGTCCGCCTCAGACCGCCGTCACGCGCAGCACTTCATCCACCGTGGTGATGCCCTGCCATGCCTTGAGCAGCCCATCTTCGCGCAGGAAGCGGCAGCCGCGCTCGCGCGCCATCGCCTTCAACTGCATGTGCGTCGCGCCGGATACCACCGCCTGCTGCATCGCCTCGTCCACCGGCACCAGCTCGTAGATGCCGATGCGCCCGCGGTAGCCCGTACCCTGGCAGCGCGGGCAACCCGCCGCCTGCATCCAATGCGCCGGCGCATCGCCCAGCACCTGTGCCGCCAGTGCCGCCGTTTCACCCGCAATGGCGGGCAATACCGCCGTGGCCGGAACCGCGCAGTGCGGGCACAGCCGGCGCACCAGCCGCTGCGCCTGCAGGCCGCGCATCGGCGTGGCCGCGAGGAACGGCTCCACGCCCATGTCGATCAGGCGCGTAAACGCGCCCAGCGAGTCGTTGGTATGCACCGTGGACAGCACAAGGTGGCCGGTCAGCGCCGCCTGGATGGCGATCTCGGCCGTCTCCTTGTCGCGGATTTCGCCCACCATCACCACGTCAGGATCCTGGCGCAGCATCGAACGCAGCACGCTGGCGAAATCCAGCCCGATGTCCGCATGGGTCTGCACCTGGGTGATGCCCGGCAGTTGGAATTCCACCGGGTCTTCAACGGTGATGATCTTCTTCAGCCCGTCGTTGCTGGCTGCCAGCGTGGCATACAAGGTGGTGGATTTGCCCGAGCCGGTGGGGCCGGTGACCAGCACGATGCCATGCGCCTCGCGCGCCCATGAAGACAGCTGCGCCAGATGATCTGGCGCCATGCCCAGCCGTTCCAGTCCGAGATCCTTGCGCTCCTTGGGCAGCAGGCGCAGTACGATGGATTCACCATGAACCCCCGGCAGCGCCGAGGCGCGGATGTCCATGGCCTGCCCGCCGGCACGTACGCTCAGGCGGCCATCCTGCGGCAGGCGCCGCTCGGCGATATCCATGCCCGAGATCAGTTTCAGGCGCGAGGCCACCGCGTTGAACCGCTCGCGCGGCAGGGTCAGTCGCGGGTACAGCACGCCGTCGATGCGGAAGCGCACCGCGAAGTGATGCTCGCCAGGCTCCAGGTGGATGTCCGAGGCGCGCTGCTCCACCGCCTGCGCCATCAGGTTGTTGACCAGTTCCACTACCGGCGCTTCTTCAGCCAGTTCGCGCAGGTGGCGCACGTCGTCGCCCGCGGCATGCAGCAACCGGCCCCGCTGGGCCAGCAGGTCCAGCGAGCGCTCCATCACCTGTGCCGACGCCAGCACCGGCCATGCCTCCACGCCAGGTAGTGCATATTCGAGTGTCTCCAGCAGGGCGGGAGCCAGCGGATCGCGGCTGGCACACCACGCCTGGCCATTCTCGTCGCGCCACAGCAGGGCTTCCTGATCCTGCATCCAGTCAATGCCCGGGGCCCCGGCATCCGGCAGCCCCCACTGGGTTGGGTCTGCGGGCAATTCCACTTCGCGTCCCAGCAGGGGCAGCTGCAGCTGCTCGCACAGTGCATCCAGCAACTGGTCCTCCGACAACGCGCCCGTGCGCACCAGCAGGGCGCCCAGCCGTACGCCCATCTGCGCATGCAACTCCAGGGCGCGGTCGAGATCGGTCGCGCTGATGGCGCCGCGTTCCAGCAGCATTTCGCCCAACAGGCGCGGGACAGGAGCGGCAGCGGTTGCGGTCATCGGCATTGAAGGCGGCGGAAGCAGGCTGCCATTGTGCCGGCTTTCCCTCGGGGCGGGCTATGGCAGGGCAAGGTCATGGCCGCGATGGGGCTTTGCCGCCCCGGGGGCAAAGCGTGCGCAGCCACCATGTAAGGGCGACGGCCCGCATCGGGCAGTCGCCCTGCATGTGCATGGAGTCCAGGGCGCTGTTCCCTGCTTACAGCACGTCGGCGAAGCCGCGGCGCAGGGAGCGGAAGCAAAGATGGCCGAGCACCAGCACCAGCGCCGCCGCCGCGCTGTAGGCCAGCAGACCGCCGATGGCTGGCCACTGCCCATGCAGCAGCGCGCCGCGCAACGCTTCCACGGGCCAGCTGATCGGATTCAGGTCCACCACGCCGGCCAATGCTTCTGGCACCCGTTCACGGGGGAAAAATACCGTGGACGTGAACAGCGTCACCATCACCAATGCGCCTATCACCTGACCGAGGTCGCGCACGTATACCCCCAACGCGGCCAGTGCCAGCGAAAGGCCCTGCAGCATCGCCAGATAGGGCAGCAGCACCAGCGGCGCAGCCAGCGCCGACAGGTGCAGGCCGCTACCCCACCCCGCATTGGCTGCCACCAGGATCGCCAGCCCGAGCGCCAGATTCACCAGTGCCACGCCCAGCGGCACCGCCGGCAGTATCTGCAGGGGGAACACCACCTTGCGCACGAAGTTGCCGTAGCGCTGCATCAGCCCTGGCGCCTGCCCGACCGATTCGGCCAGCAGGCCGTGCACCAGCAGCCCGGTGAACAGGTTCAAGGTGAAGCCAAGATGGTCGTCCTCGGCCAGCCCCGGCCAGCGGGCGCGGAACACAACGCCGAACACGAAGCCATAGATGGCCAGCATCAGCAGGGGCAACAGCACGGGCCACGCGCGGCCCAGCAGCGAGCCACGGTAACGGCTGCGCAGTTCCTGGGCCACCAGGGTGCGCCAAAGGTAGAAGTGTGATGTGGTTCGCGGCGACATCGGTGATCTGGCGGCGGTGGTAAAAGGGAGGCAGGGTAACGCAGGCGAACCAGAGTCGGGAGCGTCCGGATCATCGCCTTGGCCAGCTTGATGAACCCCCCCCTAACATATTGACGGTGCGGCCACGCTCCGTTAACGTGCCGCTCGTAGCTCGCTATCAGGGGGATTCCTGTTCGTCGCTCGCAGGGGTGAGGGGAAAGGGCTCAGTGATACGCCGGCCGCCGTGGTCGCCACGGTACCGGGAAGGACGCGGCATGCGCCGGTGGACGCTACAAAACCTCAAACACGCTTAAAAACGGAGTTTTTTCGACATGTCGAAGTTCAATCTGATTGCTCTGGCCGTTGCCGCTTCGCTGGCCGCCCCGAGTGCCTTTGCCGCTGAAGCGACTGTTACTGCTGCGGTCGTGAATTCGAACCAGTTCACCACCAGTGCTGTTACCGCCACCATCCCGGTCGTAACCGTCAAGGCTACGGCGGCTGACAACTACCTGGGCCGTACCGTTGGTTACAACGTGCGTGTCAAGGTGTCGGCTGGCAAGATTTCCACGGCTCCGACCATCGCTGTCACTGGTGGTGCTGTCTCGGCTACTCTGGTCACCGGCACCGGCGCTGTCGGTTCCACCGAGTTCGTGGTCAATGTCGTTCCGGCGGCAGGTGGCACGCAGGTTGGTGAAGGTTTCACCATCACCGGCTTGGCGGTCGATAACGTTGGCTCGCTGAATGCCGGTGGCAGCATTAGCGTCAGCGGTGCGGTGTTCGACCCGACCACCGCCATCGAACTGCCGGGCTCGGCCTTCACCAAGGTGGCTTACACCGCGAAGGAAGGCGTTTCGGTTACCGTGACCCAGGAAGCTACCCCGGCCAAGATCGACGTCGGCGTTCCGTCCAACAAGAAGTTCTTCGTTGCCACCCCGTACACCGTGGGCAATGGCACCAACGCCAATCTCTTCACCGCTGGCGAGATCAAGATCGCCGATGCGGTGGGCGTGACTGCCTGGTTGCCGGGTACTGGTACGGCCGATATCACCATCACCGGTGACGACTTCTCGGCGTTCAAGACCTCGACCGCTACCGGCAATACTCCCGCCAAGATCGGTCTGGCTACCGATGCCACTTGCGGCACGGCCATTGGCACCGCTGCCACCATCTCGGCTGACGGCAAGAGCGCCACGTTCACCGGCGTCGTGCTGAATACCTTGAACGCCGGCACCACCGCTTTCGTCTGCCTTGATGCGAACAGCGTCACGTCGATCGTCCGTCAGGACCTGTCGGCTTCGGTCGTCGTCAAGCCGGGTTCGGCATTCAGCAGCTTCAGCATTGCCAACCAGGGCCTGGCCTCGATGGTGTACAACGGTTCGGTGGCCTACGCTGACCACTTCAACCCGGCCAGCAACATGAACCAGCGCTCTTACCTGCGCATCATCAACCCGGGCACCGTTGCCGGTCTGGTGAGCGTGGAAGGCGTGTGCGACGACGGCACCGTGCAGCCGGCCGTCTCCATCGGTACGCTGGGTGCTGGCCAGGCCAAGCTGGTGAATGCTTCCGATCTGGCTGGCCTGGGCTTCACCCAGTGCACCAGCGGCAAGTCGCGCCTGACCGTGACCGGTGAGTTCGGCGGCATGCGCGTGCAGAACTTCCTGCGCAACGCCACCACCGCTGGCGACGTCAACACCAACGTCAACCTCCAGAACTAATCTTCTGGTTGCAGACCAAGGTCTGTTGATTGCAACACGAGACGGGCGGCCTTCGGGCCGCCCGTTTTTTGTTACCGCCCTCGGTGGCGGCAACGCTCTTTGTGCCGTACGCCGGGTGACGCGGATTGCCGGGGCTGGTGCATGTCGGCTAGGCGCTCATACTCCTCCAGCCCAAGCGCCTGCTCGTTGATGAGCCGGGCGTCTTGCAGGACTGATTCGGCCACGGTGTCGTTGGAAACTTCCTGCTGTGCTTGAGTTTCGTTCCAGTGGCGGGCGGTGTTGGTAGGATAGGCTCCCCTTCATTCCAAGGTTGCCTGTCATGCGTTCCCCCCGTTTCCTGCTTCCTTCCTTGCTGGCCGTGGCGCTTGCGGCATGCGGTGGTTCCAGTGATGAACTGAACCCCGATGATGCGGCCCTGTTGGGGGAGGCGGCGCCTGCCGATGCGGGTGTAGTGGCTCCGGTATCGGCTGCGGCGCCGCCGGTCGCAGCGCAGGTAGTGGAGCAGGTGGTATTGAGCAAAGATGCGGTGTTGGTGGGCAGTGCGCTGAATACCGATGGCGCGGTGTCGGCAGCCAAGCCTGAGTACGCGGTTGGCGACACTGTGTATGCCTCGGTGCCGGTGGGTGGGCATGCGCCGGGCAAGGAGGTGGCCATTTACTGGTTTTCGGAGAAGGGCGCTTCGATCAAGAACGAGCGCAAGCCGATCCTGGCCGGGGCCAATTTCGTGAGTTTCAGCTTGAGCAAGGCCGACGGCATGGAAGCGGGCGGCTATACGGTGCAGGCGGACATTGGTGACGCGCCGGTCGGCATGGCCGATTTCACCGTCAAGTAAGCAGATCGATGGAAGGCAATGCCAATGCTCCCGCGCTGATCGTCCAGGGGATCAGCAAGACCTATCGCCTTTGGGCGACGCCGGGCGGCCGCTTGTGGGTGCCCTTGCTGTATCGCGTGGCCGGCCTGTTGCCGTTGCCGCGCTTGGCGCAATGGCTGCGCACGCGCGCGCAGGCGCGCATCCACGACCACCCGGCGTTGCAGAAGGTTGATTTCAGCCTGCGGCGGGGAGAGGCGCTGGGCATCATCGGCCACAATGGCAGCGGCAAGAGCACTTTGCTGCAGATCGTGGCTGGTGTGTTGGAGCCGACGGCCGGTACGGTGCAGGTCAATGGCCGGGTGGCGGCGCTGCTGGAACTGGGCTCCGGCTTCAACCCGGAATTGACCGGGCGCGAGAACGTGAAGGTGAATGCAGCCATCCTGGGCTTGTCGGCCACGCAGGTGGCCGAGCGGATGGACGACATCATCGCCTTCGCCGACATCGGCGATTACATCGACGAGCCGGTCAAGACCTATAGTTCGGGCATGGCGTTGCGCCTGGCGTTCGCGGTGCAGGTGCATACCGAGCCGGACATCCTGATCGTCGATGAGGCACTGGCGGTGGGTGATGCGGCGTTCCAGGCCAAGGCGATGGCGCGCATCGAGCAGATCCTGACGCAGGGCACGACGCTGCTGTTCGTGGGCCATGACCTTGCGGTGCTCAAGGCGTTCTGCCACCGGGCGATGCTGCTGGAGCGCGGCCAGGTGGTGATGGAGGGGTTGCCGGAGGATGTCATCACCGAATACCTGCACCGCGCCCATACGCAGACTCTGAGCAAGCTGGGCTACCAGCAGGATGGGCGGGCGCTGCAGCGGCTCGACGATGGTTTCGGCTTCGACGATGTGCGGGTGCTGGAGGCCAGTGTGAATGGCGTGGCTCACGTGGCGGTGGGATACGATGCGCCGCTGGAATTCGTGTTGAAGGTGCGCCTGCGCCCCGACGTGGTGAACCCGCTGATGATTTTCGACCTGATGGATACGCGCGGCATGCAATTGTGTGGACGCCGCATCCGCATGCCGCGGGTGGCTGTAGCTGGCGAAGTGACCGTACGGGTGGCGTTGCGGGCCGGCCTGCAGATGGGCGTATACCGGGTGCGGATGCGGTTGTTGGATTCGGACAGCGTGCAGCAGCACGTCGTACTGGCGCGACAGGAAGGTTCGCCTTCGTTCGAGGTGGTGGATGACAGCCGCGAAGTATTCACCGGTCTGTTCAACCTGCCGATGGACGTTGAGGTGTCGGCATGAGATCCGGCGGTACGCCGCGCGTCGATTTTGTCGTGGGGGGCGTGCAGAAGGCGGGGACGACCGCGCTTGCGAGCTTCCTGGGGCGGCATCCGGGCGTTGTGTTGCCACAGGGGAAGGAGGCGCATGTATTCGATGCGCCCGATTTCGACGATGGCTGGGATGTAGAGTCGGTGAACCGCCTCTATGACGCTCATTTCTCCGGGCGGGCGCCAGTGGACGCATTGCATGGCGATGCCACGCCCATATACCTGCTGCATCCCCGGTTCGTGGAGCGCATTGGCCGCTACAACCCCGCCATGCGTTGGATCATCCTGCTGCGCGACCCTGTCGACAGGGCTTTGTCGCAATACCACATGGAGCGAAGCCGGGGCCATGAGGGCCTGCCGTTATGGTGGGCATTGCTGGCCGAGTCTTGGCGGTTGGCCGGGCATCGCGACGATTTCGAGCCCGGTTCGCCGTTGCGGCACCATAGCTACCGCTTGCGTGGCGACTATGCAGCACAACTGGATGTGCTGCACCGCGTGTTCCCGCCAGAACAGATTCTGACGCTGCGCAATCATGAACTGGCGCGGCAGCCGGCTCAGGCGTTGGCTCGAGTGCATGCGTTCCTGGGATTGCCGGTGGACACGGGCGATATGGACTACGGGCGGGTTTTCGAGGGCGATTACTCGCGCTGGCCGAAGCGGGGTTGGCAGAGGAGGTTGCTGCGTTGGTGGTGGCGCCATGACCTCGCGCGGCAGGCTCGCCATGGATTGGAGTGGGAATGATGGAAAATACCGGGTCGCTGCCTTGGGCGCTCATATCGGTGCATGTTCCCAAGACGGCGGGCACCAGCTTCGCCGAGGTGCTGCGGCGGATCTACGGTGATTCACTGCGTGTGGACAATGCAGACCAGCCGCTTGCGCACGCCCGGGGCGAGCGGCGCCTGGCCGCGTTGCGGCATGCTTGTACAACGGCCTCGCGCGCGCTGCCCGAGGCCTGTGTGCATGGCCACTTCATGCCCCTGAAATATGCGTTTGCAAGGCGTACGCGCTTTTGCATCTGGCTGCGCGATCCGGTGCAGCGGGTGGTCTCGCGTTACCATCATTATCGCCGCCATGGCGAGAACGAGCCCCACCATCTGCGCTGGGGGCTGGTCCCGGGGCTGTCGTTGGAGGAGTTCGTGAGGCTGCCCCAGTACCGCAATACCTATGCCGAGTACCTGTGGGCTTTCCCGCTGCGGAGGTTCGATTTCGTGGGCAGCGTGGAGCGGTACGAACAGGACATGGAGCGTTTTGTCGACTGCTTCGGCTTTGCTCGGGAGCTGGCGGCTGAGGTGCGGACGAACTGCAATCCGGAACGGGATGCAGGGCGGGAATACAGGCTTGAGCCGGCCCAGGAACGCTTGATCCGACAATGCAATGCGCGCGATCTGGCCCTCTACGAAAAGATGCTTAGGGGGTAGGGCGGGCCGCGATGGAGGGGGCTGCGGCCATGGGGCGCTGTGCTCTTCCTCTGCCTCCTTCTTGTCTTCGGAAAAGACAGTGGCTGCACAGGCCGGTCAGGTTGGTGCTGTTACCATTTGAGGGTGTTTTCCCACCTCCGTGATGGAGGAGTTGGCTACGTTGGACAGATTCATAAAAACCCAGACAGTTGGCGGCAGGCAGCGGGCGATACTGGTGCTTGGCATGCACCGCAGCGGAACGTCCGCGGTGACCGGCGCGCTGCGCCTGCTTGGTGTGGAGCTTGGCTCCGAGCTGATGCAGCCCGGGCCGGACAACCCCAAGGGATTCTGGGAGCATGCGGGCGTCGTGGCGATCCACGACCGGCTGTTGGCCTCGCTTGGACGGTCGTGGAATGATCCCCGGCCGCTGCCGGCAGACTGGTTGCAGAGCGGTGCGGCCAAAGCTGCGGCGAAGGATCTCGAAGTTCTGCTGCGCGCGGAATTCGCCGATTGCGCCCTGTGGGCGGTGAAGGATCCCCGTGCCTGCCGGTTGTTGCCGTTGTGGTGGCCGGTGCTGGAGAGGCTGGGGGTGGAGCCGGCTGCGTTGTTCGTTCTGCGCCATCCGCGCGAAGTGGCCGACTCGCTGGTGGCACGCAACGACTGGCCGCCGGGATTGTCGCGGTTGCTGTGGATCGAGCATCTGCTTGATGCGCAGGCAGCCACGGAAAACATGCCCAGGGTGGTTTTGCCCTATGAGGCTTTGCTTGAGGATGCCGAGGCGGCATTGGTGGGCGCCGTGGAGTCGCTGGGTATCCCTCTGCCCGGACCCACGCCGGCGCAGCGCGCGGCTTTGGACCAATTCATAGCAAAGGGCGATCGTCACCATGTGGCGGCGACTGAAACGGCGCCGGAGTGGCAATTGGCCCAAGGCTTGTTCGATGCCTTGGATTCCACGGACGATCCCTGGTCGGCGCTGCTTCCTCTGCGCGAACGGTTCGAGCAGGCCGAAGACGTGTATGCCGAAGCTCTGGATGGTTTCGCTCAGCTTGAAGCGCGTGAGCGCGCAGGACGCCTGGAGGGACTCAAGCGGCTTCAGGAGGCCGATGGCGAGTTGCGGACGCGCGGCGAGCTGATCGTCTCGCTCAATGGACAGATCGAGAAGCTTGGAGAGCAATTGCGTTCGCTTCAGGTCGATCATGCCGATAGAACTGCCTGGGCACATGGGTTGGATGAGCAGTTGTCAGTGCTGCGGGACACCCACGCCCGGCTGCAGTCGGAATACGACGAGCGGGTGGGCTGGGCGCAGTCCCTGGACCAGGAGTTGTCGGTGCTGCGGGACACCCATGCCCGGCTGCAGTCGGAATACGACGAGCGGGTGGGTTGGGCGCAGTCCCTGGACCAGGAGTTGTCGGTGCTGCGGGACACCCATGCCCGGCTGCAGTCGGAATACGACGAGCGGGTGGGCTGGGCGCAGTCCCCGTCACTGATAACGACCTGA
>NZ_LDJG01000025.1 GCF_001431425.1 Stenotrophomonas nitritireducens | reverse complement strand
CCATGGGGGCTCGATGGCGCCATCCATGGCGCCAACGGTCCTGCAACGGCCCACCCGTCCCGCCTGTCAGGTTTCCTGCGGGCGCGGACGGGAAGGGCGGAATCAAGGGCAGGAGCAAAAGCAAAAAGGCAGCCGATGGCTGCCTTTTCTGTTTCCGCGAGCGTCGAGTCGGGGTCGGATCCCTTTGCGTAGCAAAGGGCTCTGGCCCCGGCCTTTGACCCTGACTTTGCTCACCCCTCCGCCGCGGGAAGGGTGGAAGGGTCGGGTCGGCAGGGCTGCCCGGGACCGTTGGCGCCATCGAGCCCCCATGGATGGGTTCACGGCGTGTCCCGGGCAGCCCTGCCGACCCGGGGCCCGCGCCATGAAGCCCACCGAGGCAACGCCTTGAACCTTACAGCGCCTCGAAAATACCCGCCGCGCCCATGCCGGTGCCGATACACATGGTCACCATGCCGTATTTCTGCTGGCGACGACGCAGGCCGTGCAGCAGCGTCGCAGTGCGGATCGCGCCGGTCGCACCCAGCGGATGGCCCAGGGCGATCGCGCCGCCCAGCGGGTTGACCTTGCCCGGGTCCAGGCCGCAATCGCGGATCACTGCCAGCGACTGCGCGGCGAATGCTTCGTTCAGTTCAATCCAGTCCAGCTGGTCCTGGCTCAGGCCGGCCTGCTTGAGCGCCTTCGGAATCGCGGCGATCGGGCCGATGCCCATCACCTCCGGGCGCACACCGGCCACCGAGAAACTGACGAAGCGGGCCAGCGGGGTCAGGCCGTAGTCCTTGATCGCCTGCTCCGAAGCCAGCAGCACCGCGCCGGCGCCGTCGCTCATCTGCGACGAGTTGCCGGCGGTGACGGTGCCGCCGAACTGGCCGTTGCGGAACACCGGGCGTAGCTTGGCCAGGCCTTCGGCCGAGGAATCCGGGCGCGGTCCTTCGTCGGTATCGGCGATCCTGTTGCGGGTGATGATGCGCTGGCCATCGGCCAGGTCCGGCAGGTGCGAGACGATTTCGTACGGGCTGATTTCGTCCTTGAACTCGCCGTTCTGGATCGCGGCGATGGCCTTCTGGTGCGAGGCCAGGGCGAAGGCGTCCTGGTCTTCGCGCGAGACCTTCCACTCTTCGGCCACCTTCTCGGCGGTGATGCCCATGCCGTAGGCGATGGCGACGTGGTCGTTGTCGAACACGCTCGGTGCCATCGCGATCTTGTTGCCCATCATCGGCACCATCGACATCGACTCGGTGCCGCCGGCCAGCATCAGGTCGGCGTTGCCCAGGCGGATCGCGTCGGCGGCCTGCGCCACGGCCTGCAGGCCGGAGGAGCAGAAGCGGTTCACGGTCTGTGCGGCGATGGTGTTCGGCAGGCCGGCCAGCAGCACGCCGATGCGCGCGACGTTCATGCCCTGCTCGGCTTCCGGCATGGCGCAGCCGATGATCGCGTCATCGATGCGGTTGACGTCCACGCCCGGCGCCTGGGCGACGACGCTGCGCAGCACGTGCGCCAGCATGTCGTCGGGGCGGGTGTTGCGGAACATGCCCTTGGGCGCCTTGCCGACCGGGGTCCGGGTGGCGGCGACGATGTAGGCGTCCTGGATTTGCTTGGTCATTGCGGTGATCTCTTGAATAGGGTTTGGAAGAGGTTGCCGGCCAGCGGCCGGCACTACCGATGTCTTCCGTCAGTTCCGCAGCGGCTTGCCGGTCTTGAGCATGTGCGCGATGCGGGCCTGGGTCTTTTCCTGCTGGGCCAGTTCGACGAAGTGCTTGCGTTCCAGGGTCAGCAGCCACTCTTCGTCCACCAGGGTGCCGCGGTCGACCTTGCCGCCGCACAGCACGGTGGCGATGCGCTCGGCGATCTCGTAGTCGTACGGGCTGATGAAACGGCCTTCCAGCATGTTGACCAGCATCATCTTGAAGGTCGCGATGCCCACGTCGCCGGCGACCTGGATGCGGCGTGCCGGCAGCGGCGGGCGGTAGCCGGCCTTGGCCAGGGCACGCGCTTCGGCCTTGGCGATGTACAGCGCCTCGTAGCTGTTGAACACGACCTTGTCGGTGCCGCGCAGCAGGCCCAGTTCCTTGGCGTTGACCGCCGAGTTGGACACCTTGGCCATCGCCACGGTCTCGAAGGTCTTCTTCAGTTCGGCGAACACGTCGCCACCCGGGCCTGCGGCCTGCGAGGCACGCACGGCCAGTTCCTTCAGGCCGCCACCGGCCGGCAGCAGGCCGACGCCGGCCTCGACCAGGCCGATGTAGCTTTCCAGGAAGGCGACGGTCTTGGCGCTGTGCATCTGGAACTCGCAGCCACCGCCCAGGGCCAGGCCGCGCACCGCGGAAACCACCGGTACCAGCGAGTACTTGATGCGCTGGCTGGTGCGCTGGAAGTTGGCGACCATCGCTTCGAACTGGTCCACCTTGCCGGCCTGCAGCAGGCCCAGCGCTCCGGCCAGGTCGGCGCCGGCGGAGAAGGGTTCCTTCTGCTGCCAGATCACCAGGCCCCGGAAATCCTTCTCGGCGCGGCTGACGCATTCCTGCAGGCCATCGAGCACCTGGTCGGAGACGGTGTTCATCTTGGTCTTGAAGCTGACCACGGCAATGCCGTCGCCGTCGTGCCACATGCGCAGGCCGTCGTTCTCGAACACCGTCTCGCCCGGCGCGAATTTCTCGCCCAGCAGCGGATCCGGGAAGCGCTGGCGCTGGTACACCGGCAGCGACGAACGCGGCAGCTTGGCATTGCGCGACGGGCTGTAGCTGCCCTCGGCGGCGTGCACGCCGTCGCGGCCATCGAACACCCAATCAGGTAGGGGGGCGTTGCTCATGCTCTTGCCGGCGACGATGTCATCGGCGATCCACTGCGCGACCTGCTTCCAGTCGGCGGCCTGCCAGGTTTCGAACGGGCCCAGCGACCAGCCGTAGCCCCAGCGGATGGCCAGGTCCACGTCGCGCGCGGTCTCGGCGATGTCGGCCAGGTGGTAGGCGCTGTAGTGGAACAGGTCGCGGAAGGTCGCCCACAGGAACTGCGCCTGCGGATGCTGGCTCTCGCGCAGTTTGGCGAACTTCTCGGCTGGGTTCCTGATCTTCAGGATCTCGACCACTTCCGGCGCGGCGGTGCGGTCGGCCGGGCGGTAATCCTGCTTTTCCAGGTCCAGCACGACGATGTCCTTGCCGACCTTGCGGAAGATGCCGGCACCGGTCTTCTGGCCCAGCGCGCCCTTGGCGATCAGCGTGTCCAGCCACTTCGGCGACTTGAAGAATTCATGCCACGGGTCATTGGGCAGGGTGTCGCCCATGGTCTTGATGACGTGGGCCATGGTGTCCAGGCCGACCACGTCGGAGGTGCGGTAGGTCGCCGATTTCGGGCGGCCGACCAGCGGGCCGGTCAGACCGTCCACTTCATCGAAGCCCAGACCGAACTGCTGGGTGTGGTGGATGGTGGACAGGATCGAAAACACGCCGATGCGGTTGCCGATGAAGTTCGGGGTGTCCTTGGCATACACCACGCCCTTGCCCAGGGTGGTGACCAGGAATTCTTCCAGGCCTTCGAGCACGGCGGCATCGGTGGTGGTCGCCGGGATCAGCTCGGCCAGGTGCATGTAGCGCGGCGGATTGAAGAAGTGCACGCCGCAGAAGCGATGGCGCAGCTGCTCGGGCAGCACGTCGGCCAGCTTGTTGATGCCCAGGCCCGAGGTGTTGGAGGCCAGCACCGCGTGGTCGGCCACGAACGGCGCGATCTTCTTGTACAGGTCCTGCTTCCAGTCCATGCGCTCGGCAATGGCTTCGATGATCAGGTCGCAGTCCTTCAGCTGCTCCAGGCCGGACTCGTAGTTGGCCGGGGTGATGGCTTCGGCCAGCGATTGGCTGGCCAGCGGCGCCGGGCTCAGCTTGCCCAGGTTGGCGATCGCCTTCAGCACGATGCCGTCGGCCGGGCCTTCCTTGGCGGGAAGGTCGAACAGCACGGTATCGACGCCGGCATTGGTGAGGTGGGCGGCGATCTGGGCACCCATGACGCCGGCACCCAGCACGGCGGCGCGGCGGATCAGCAGGGAATTGGACATGGTGGTGGGCCTTTGTTGGTACCGGGTGGAATCAGGGAGAGGAGGGCGGGGCGGCGCCATGCGCGCTGGCGCGGAATCCGGCCTCGGCGAAATGGATCAGTTCATAGGCGGCCTTGCTGCGGTGGGCGGCTTCACTGATGCCATGCGGGCGCTTGATCAGACCGAAATCGGCCATGGCGTAGGTCAGCGAACCGGCCAGGAAGTCGAGGCGCCAGTACAGTTCTTCCTTGCTCAGGCCGGGCACGCAGATGCCGATGGCCTTGCCGAATTCGCGCAGCACATGGCCGTAGTGGTCGGACAGGAACTTGCGCAGGTTGTCGTTCTTCTCGGCATAGGCGCGGGCGATCACGCGGACGAAGGCACCGCCACTCTGGCGGTCCTGGGCCATGGCCAGCGCCGGCTCGACGAAGGCGGCCAGCACCGCGCGCAGGTCGCCAGGGTGGGTGGCGCGGGCCTGCTCCAGCTGGTCCAGGCGGGCGGCGGTCATCTCGTCCATGCGCCGGCGGAACACCTCGTTGACCAGGTTCTCCTTGGACCCGAAGTGGTAGTTGACCGCGGCGATGTTGACGTCGGCGTGGCTGGTCACCTGCCGCAGCGAGGTGCCGGCGAAGCCGTACTGGGCGAACAGTTCCTCGGCGGCGCCGAGGATGCGGTCCTTGGTGGAGAAGCTGGCGGGTTTGCCCATGGCGATGAAGTCAATCAAACGATTGTTTGGATGCTACGCCCGGCGGATTGGTCTCGTCATGCTGCTTTGCAGCATCATTCATCTGCCGCTGTGCAAAGCCCCGGGGCACCCGGTAGAATTAGCCACCGCAATTCAGGCTAAGCCCGCGTCCGCACGCGGGTTTTTTTCATGTACCCTCGGGCCAGACCGGCCCCAAATCCGGAGAATTCCCATGGCGCTGGAGCGCACTCTTTCCATCATCAAGCCCGATGCCGTCGCCAAGAACGTGATCGGCGAGATCTACGCCCGCTTCGAGAAGGCCGGCCTGAAGGTCGTGGCCGCCAAGTACAAGCAGCTCTCGCGCCGCGAAGCCGAAGGCTTCTACGCCGTGCACCGCGAGCGTCCGTTCTTCAACGCGCTGGTCGAGTTCATGATCTCCGGCCCGGTGATGATCCAGGCTCTGGAAGGCGAGAACGCCGTGCTGGCCCACCGCGACCTGCTGGGCGCAACCAACCCGAAGGAAGCCGCGCCGGGCACCATCCGCGCCGACTTCGCCGAATCCATCGACGCCAACGCCGCCCACGGCTCGGACTCGGTCGAGAACGCCGCGATCGAAATCGCCTACTTCTTCGCCGCCACCGAAGTGGTTTCGCGCTGAGCAGCAAGTAGAAGGTTGAAGCCGTGAACGAGGTCGTACAGTCCCCCGCCATCCAGCCGCTGCCGAAGTCGGTGCCCGCGGCTGGCAAGCAGAACCTGCTCGACCTTGATCGCGCGGGCCTGGAAAAGTTCTTCGTCGAGACCCTCGGCGAGCAGAAATTCCGTGCCCACCAGGTGATGAAGTGGATCCACCATCGCTACGTCACCGATTTCGACCAGATGACCGACCTCGGCAAGTCGCTGCGCGCCAAGCTGCAGCAGCATGCCGAGGTCGTCGTCCCGAACATCGTGTTTGACAAGCCCTCCGCCGACGGCACCCACAAGTGGTTGCTGGCGATGGGCGTGGATGGCAAGAACGCCATCGAAACCGTCTACATCCCGGACAAGACCCGCGGCACGCTGTGCGTGTCTTCGCAGGTTGGTTGCGGCTTGAACTGCACCTTCTGTTCGACCGCGACCCAGGGTTTCAACCGCAACTTGACCACCGCCGAAATTATCGGCCAGGTGTGGGTTGCCGCCCGTCATCTGGGCAATGTGCCGCATCAGATGCGCCGCCTCACCAATGTGGTGATGATGGGCATGGGCGAGCCGTTGATGAATTTCGACAATGTCATCCGCGCCATGAGCATCATGCGCGATGACCTGGGTTATGGCCTGGCCAACAAGCGCGTGACCCTGTCCACGTCCGGCCTGGTACCGCAGATCGACCGCCTGTCGGTCGAGAGCGATGTGTCGCTGGCGGTATCGCTGCATGCGCCGAACGACGAGCTGCGCGAGACGCTGGTGCCGCTCAACAAGAAATACCCGATCGCCGAGCTGATGGCCTCCTGCGCGCGTTACCTGCGCGGCAACAAGAAGCGCGACTCGGTGACCTTCGAATACACCCTGATGAAGGGCATCAACGACCAGCCCGAGCACGCCCGCCAGCTGGCGCGGCTGATGCGCCAGTTCGATAACGCGGTGCAGGCCAAGGATTCGGGCAAGGTCAACCTGATTCCGTTCAACCCATTCCCCGGCACCCGCTACGAGCGTTCTGACGAAGAGCAGATCCGCGCCTTCCAGAAGATCCTGCTCGACGCGCAGGTGCTGACCATGGTGCGGCGTACCCGCGGCGACGACATCGACGCCGCCTGCGGCCAGCTCAAGGGGCAGGTGATGGACCGCACCCGCCGCCAGGCCGAGTTCAACCGCCTGCTGCAGGCACAGGATGCGCTCCCGGCACAAAGGGACGCGCTTGGCTGAGCGCCTGCTCGCGTCGGTGCTGATCCTGCTGCTGCTCGGCGGTTGCGGGCATGGCGCCAAGGCGACCAAGGTCCGCTGGGACCAGCAGATGGCACAGCCGTTCGACGTGCACGATGACCGGCAGGTGCGTACGCGCCTGCGCTACCAGGAGTTGCTGCGGCTGGCCGGAGACCGGTTCGGTCGCGGCGAACTGGATGCCGCTTTCAATCACGCCCGTTCGGCGCAGAAGCTCGAGCCAGCCAATCCCGCGGCCTACACGATGCAGGCGGTGGTCGAGGGGCGGCGCGGCAGGATGGAAGCCGCGGGCGAGCTGTATCGTCGCGCCGCGGAGCTGGCGCCCCGGCAAGGGGATGTATTGAACAACTACGGTGCCTGGCTGTGCGCCAGCGGGCACCCGGCCGAGGCCCTGGTCTGGTTCGACCGCGCGGTGGCCGACCCCGGCTACCAGGAGCAGCGGGCCGATGCATTGGCCAACGCCGGTGGCTGCGCGCTGGATGCGGGGCAGCGCGAGCGGGCCGGGCAGAATCTGCGGCAGGCGCTCGAGCTGGCACCGGACAACGCCTATGCGCTGGAGTCCATGGCGCGCAGCGAGTTCCAGCAAGGGCGGTATTTCGAGGCACGGGCTTTCTATCAGAGGCGCCTTGCGGCTGCGCCGGCCACGGTTTCCGTGTTACAACTTGCCATTCAGATAGAAGAACGGCTGGGCGACAGGAGTGCCGTCGGCCGATACCAGCAGCGGTTGCGCGAGGAATTTCCTGCAGGCGCAACCCCGAATTCCCAGGGCTGATGCATTGTGAGCAATGATCCGGGTATGAACGCTTTTGAGGGGGCGGTGGGTTGCGGGGAGCAGCTTCGCCGGGCGCGCGAAGCGGCGGGTCTTTCGGTGGCGGATGTCGCCGGGCGGTTGCACATGCCGGTGCAGGTAGTCGCTGCACTGGAGGAAGAGCAATGGGAGCGGCTGGGGGCGCCGGTCTTCGTGCGCGGCCAGCTGCGCAGCTATGCGCGGCTGCTGGGCGTCGACTTGGGGGGGCTCCTGCAGCAGGCGCGGATCGCGCCGGTCGAGCCGCCCAGGCTGGTCAGTCATACGCATACGCCGCGCGTCCGCCGGCTGGCCGAGAGCCTCGGTCGCCGGGCGGTGTACGTGGTCATCACCGCCGTGCTCGCGGTGCCGGTGTGGTACGCCTTCCAGAGCAAGTTCGGAGATGCCCCGCCCAGCACCGCATCGCTGGACGTGGTGCCGGATGCGGCGTCGTTGGCGGCCGCGCAGCATGCCGGCGGTACGGCCGCGGATGAAACCGCGGCGCGCCCAGCGCCCGAGCGCGCGCCTTACATCGCTTCGATGGCGCCGCTCGCGCGGCAGGCGGCGGAGCCGCAGGCTGCCGTGGCATCGCCGGGCCTGGCCCTGGAGTTCCGTGGCGACAGCTGGGTGGAGGTCTCCGCGCCCGACGGTTCCATCGTCGAGAAGGCGCTGGTCCGGGCCGGTGAGAAGCGCGGTTATGCGGCTGGTCAGGTCGGACGCATGAAAGTAGGCAACGCCTCGGAGGTCGACTTCCGCCAGAACGGTGGCAGCATCGATCTGGCGCCGTATACAAGCGGTAATAATGTGGCCCGCTTTACGGTATCCTCTGACGGCTCCGTGGCGCCGGTTTCGCACTGAAACAAGCGCAGATCAAAACAACAAGGCTCCCCCGGCAGGATTGGAGCGAGAGTTACGCATGGCGATTGACGACCTGCTCGACGAGCATGAACAAGGCGAACGTGTCCGCACCTGGCTGCGCCAGAACGGCGCTGGAATCATTGGCGGAGTAGTGCTTGCGCTGGCCGTGATCGGCGGCTGGAGGTGGTGGCAGAACGAGCAGGTGGGCAGGCTGGCCGAAGCCAACAGCCGCTACGATGCCGTTTCCCGCAGCCTGCAGTCCAAAAATCTGGACGAGGCGGTCAAGGAAGTGGCGGCGCTGGAAGGCAGCAAGGCCGGTATCTATGCCGATCTGGCAGCGCTGGAGCTGGCCAAGGCGCAGGTCGAGGCCGGCAAGAACGAGGACGCGATCAAGACCCTGCGCGGGTTGAAGGTCGAGGGCGAGTTCAAGACGCTGATCGACCAGCGCATCGCCCGCCTGCTGGTCGAGACCGGCAAGCCGGCCGACGCGCTGGCGCTGCTCGGCAATGCCGACGACAGCGCGGGCCTGGAGATCCGTGGCGACGCACTGGTGGCGCAGGACAAGCGCGAAGAGGCGCGCGACCTGTACGCGCAGTCGCTGGCCAAGCTCGACGTGGCCGCTCCGCAACGCCGCCTGCTCGAAATCAAGCTGATGGACGCCGGCGGTACCGTCGCCGATCCTGCGGCGGAGAAGATCTGATGAAACTCAAGCATGTCGCGGGCATCGCGCTGGTCGCGGTGGCGCTGAGTGGTTGCTCGACGGTGAAGGGCTGGTTCGCCGGCAAGGACGCCGAGGCCAAGAAGGCGCTGGAACCGGCTGAACTGGTCAAGTTCGAACCCACCCTCAAGGTCGGCAGGATCTGGTCGGCAAACGTTGGCAAGGGTGAAGGCCGGATCGGTGTGCGCCAGGTTCCGGCCGTGGCCGATGGCCGCGTTTATGCCGCCGCGGTGGAGGGTGGGGTGCACGCGCTCGACCTGCAGACCGGCAAGCAGATCTGGGAATACAAGCCGGCCAAGGAAAAGAAGAAGGCCAAGCTGCGCCTTTCCGGTGGCCCGGGCGTGGGCGATGGCCTGGTCGTGATCGGCACGCTGGATGGGCAGGTGATCGCGCTCGACGCGGCCGATGGCAGCGAGAAATGGCGCGCGCGCGTGCCGGGCGAAGTGATCACCGCGCCTGCGGTGGCGCAGGGCATGGTGTTCGTGCGCAGCAACGACGGCCGCACCACGGCGCTGGATGCCGCCAGCGGCGAGCGTCGCTGGTTCAATGCGCAGGAGCTGCCTTCGCTCACCGTCCGCGGCAACGCGCCGGTGGTGGCCGGCCCGGGCGTACTGTTCGTCGGCAACGATGACGGCACGCTCAGCGCGCTGGCGATGCAGGACGGCCGCCCGCTGTGGGAACAGACCATCGGTACGCCGGAAGGCCGCACCGAGCTGGAGCGCATGGCCGACGTCGATGGCGCGCCGGTGCTGGAAGGCAACAACCTGTATGTGACCAGCTTCAAGAACGAGACCATGGCGATCGAGGGCCCGAGCGGCCGTCCGCTGTGGTCACGCGATCACGGCGGCGGCGGCGGCGTGGCGGTGTCGTCCGGTAATGTCGTCGTGACCGACGGCAAGGGCACGGTCTTCGGCCTGGACAAGACCTCCGGTTCGGCGATGTGGTCGCAGCAGGCGCTGGCACGGCGTTCGGTGACCGGTCCGGCGATCCAGGGCGACTATGTCGTGGTCGGCGACTACAAGGGTTACCTGCACTGGCTGCATCTGGGCGACGGCGCCCTGGCCGCCCGCGAAAGAAGCGGGCGCGACCGGGTGATCGCGCAACCCATCGTCGCCGACGGCGTTCTGCTGGTGCAGAACGTGGACGGCAAGCTGACCGCCTGGCGGTTGGCGAATTAAGGAGTCCTAGCGATGCTGCCTTTGGTCGCCCTGGTTGGACGGCCGAATGTCGGCAAGTCCACCATCTTCAATGCCTTGACGCGTACGCGTGACGCCCTGGTCCACGACCAGCCCGGCGTCACCCGCGACCGCAATTACGGCGTGTGCCGGCTCGACGAGGACAATCCGTTCCTGATCGTCGACACCGGCGGCATCGCCGAAGAGGAAGAAGGCCTGGCCGGCGCCACCGCGCGCCAGGCCCGCGCCGCCGCCGCCGAGGCGGACCTGATCCTGTTCGTGGTCGATGCCCGCGACGGCACCTCGGCGCTGGACGACGAGATCCTGTCCTGGCTGCGCAAGCTGTCGCGTCCCACGCTGCTGCTGATCAACAAGATCGACGGCACCGACGAGGATGCGGTGCGCTCGGAATTCGCGCGCTACGGTTTCGGCGAGATGCTCACGGTTTCGGCCGCGCATCGGCAGGGGCTGGACGATCTACTGGCGGAAGTCCTCGAACGCCTGCCGGAAGAAGGCACGGCCGAGACCCTGGACAACGACCCGGCGCGCGTGCGCATCGCCTTCGTCGGCCGTCCCAACGTCGGCAAGTCCACGCTGGTGAACCGCCTGCTGGGCGAGGAGCGCATGATCGCCTCCGACGTGCCCGGCACCACCCGCGATTCGATCTCGGTGGACCTGGAGCGCGACGGGCGCCTGTACCGCCTGATCGACACCGCCGGCCTGCGCCGCAAGTCGCGCGTGGACGAGGTCGTCGAGAAGTTCTCGGTGGTCAAGACGCTGCGCTCGATCGAGGAATGCCAGGTCGCGGTGCTGATGCTCGATGCCAGCGAGGGCGTCACCGACCAGGATGCCAGCGTGCTTGGCGCCGTGCTCGATGCCGGGCGGGCGCTGGTGATCGCGATCAACAAGTGGGACGGGCTGACCGACTACCAGCGCGAGCAGGCCGAGACCCTGCTGTCGCTCAAGCTCGGCTTCGTGCCCTGGGCCGAGGTGGTGCGCATTTCCGCCAAGCATGGCTCGGGCCTGCGCGAACTGTTCCGCGCGGTACATCGCGCGCACGCTTCGGCCACGCACGAGTTCAGCACCAGCGAAGTGAACAAGGCGCTGGAAATCGCCTACGAGAGCAACCCGCCGCCGAGCATCCGCGGCCATGTCTCCAAGCTGCGCTACGTGCACCCGGGCGGCACCAATCCGCCGACCTTCATCGTGCACGGCACGCGCCTGAAGGAGTTGCCGGATTCCTACAAGCGCTATCTGGAAAATTTCTTCCGCAAGCGCTTCAAACTGGTGGGCACGCCGGTGACCTTCCTGTTCCGCGAGGGCGCCAATCCCTACGAGGGCAAGAAGAACGTGCTGACCGAGCGCCAGGTCAAGGCCAAGCGGCGCCTGATGAAACACGTGAAAGGTCGAAAGTGATCACGCAGGGGCGGCCGCAGGGCCGCCCTTCTGTTTGCCGCCGCCATCGACGGCGGCCGCTCTTCTGGCTACGCCACGACGGCGTTTTGGCGCCAATCCGGGCTGGCGCGCGGCCATGCGCCTGGGCATTGCCGCGCAACTCCGTAATGCCGCATCGCCGCTGTCGAACATCACTGCCGGCGGCTTTCATGCGTCGCGGATGATGGGATGAATCCCGACCTGCGGGCAAGGCATGGCCGATAATCCGGCCATGAGCATTCGCGAACTGACACCGGAACAGGCCCGTGCCCGCCAGTTGGCCGGCGCGGTGGTGATCGACGTGCGGCAGGCGCACGAACGCGCCGGCGGCATGGCCGAAGGCGCGCGCGGGGTGGCCATGGGCGAGTTGCTGGCCGATCCCTCCCTCTCACTGCCGTCGCTGGAGCAGGAGATCGTTCTGATCTGCCAGAGCGGCAGGCGTTCAGCGGATGCGGCAACTGCGCTGCTGGCCGCTGGCTATACGCGTCTGGCGTCGGTCCTGGGCGGAACGGCCGCATGGCGTGCGGCGGGATTGCCGCTGGTGCGGCCCGGGGCCGATGACGCCGAGTGCGATTTCCACGACCGTTATTCGCGGCACCTGCTGCTGCCGCAGGTGGGCGAGGCCGGGCAGCGGCGCCTGCAGCGCTCGCGCGTGCTGGTCGTCGGTGCCGGTGGCCTGGGCGCGCCGGCGGCGTTCTACCTGGCCGCGGCCGGGGTGGGGCGGCTGCGCATCGTCGATGACGACGTGGTGGAGCGCAGCAACCTGCATCGCCAGATCATCCATGTCGACGCGGCGACGGGTTGCGCCAAGGTCGATTCGGCGCGCGAGCGCCTGCTCGCGTTGAATCCGCACATCGAGGTGGAGGCGATCCAGGAGCGGGTGACGTCGGGCAACGTCGATGCATTGATGGACGGCGTGGACGTAGTGCTGGATGGTTCGGACAACTTCCCGCTGCGCTACCTGCTCAACGATGCCTGCATCAAGCATGCGCGGCCGCTGGTGTACGCCGCGATCGAGCGTTTCGACGGCCAGGTGTGCGTGTTCGACGCCGGCCGCCGCCGCGGACAGGCGCCGTGCTACCGCTGCCTGTTCCCCGAACCGCCGCCGCCGGAGTTCGCGCCCAACTGCGCCGAGGCCGGCGTGCTCGGCGTGCTGCCGGGGCTGGCCGGGGTGATGCAGGCCACCGAGGTGCTCAAACTGCTGCTGGACGTGGGCGAGCCCCTGGCCGGGCGCCTGCTGCGCTTCGATGCGCTGGGCATGCGCTTCCGCGAGACGCGCGTGCATCCGGATCCGGATTGTCCGCTGTGCGCGCCGGGTCGCGCATTCCCGGGCTACATCGACTACGCCGCGTTCTGCGCCCACCGCGGTTGATCGCGGCTGGCGGACGCGCCGCAGGGTGTCGTGCCGCGTCGAATCGGGGACAATAGCCAACCCGTTCCCGCCCCCACGCCCATGACCCTGCCTGCCGAAGCCTCCGCGGCGACTTCCCGCATCCTCGACGGCCGCCGCATCGCCGAGGAACTGCTCGACGACCTGAAGCTTCGGGTGGACGCGCGCATCGCGGCCGGGCGTTCGCGGCCGGGGCTGGCGGTGGTGCTGGTCGGCGGCGATCCGGCCTCGGCGGTATACGTGCGCAACAAGCGGCGCGCGGCCGAGAAGGTCGGCATCGAGGCCTTCGACCACGATCTGCCCGAAGGCACCACCGAGGCGCAGCTGTTGGACCTGATCGACCAGCTCAACGCCGACCCGAAGATCCACGGCATCCTGATCCAGCTGCCGCTGCCGGGCATCCCCGATGCCAACCGGCTGATCCAGCGCATCGACCCGCGCAAGGACGTGGACGGCTTCCACCCGCAGAACGTCGGGCACCTGGCGCTGCGCGAATTCGGCCTGCGTCCGTGCACGCCGCGCGGCATCATCACCCTGCTGTCGCATACCGACCAGCCGGTGCGCGGCCGCAACGCGACCATCGTCGGGGTCAGCAACCACGTTGGCCGGCCGATGGGTCTGGAGCTGCTGATCGCCGGCTGCACCGTCACCAGCTGCCACAAGTTCACCCCGCGCGCCGAGCTGGAGCGGGCGGTGCGCAACGCCGACATCCTGGTGGTGGCGGTGGGCATCCCGCAGCTGGTGCCGGGCGAGTGGGTCAAGCCGGGCGCGGTGGTGATCGACGTCGGCATCAACCGGCTGGACGACGGCCGCCTGGTCGGCGACGTCGGCTTCGAAGCGGCGTCCCGCCACGCCAGCTGGATCACCCCGGTGCCGGGCGGCGTCGGCCCGATGACGGTGGCCACGCTGATGCAGAACACCATCGAAGCGGCCGAAGCGGCGGGCTGAACCGGCCCGTGTACTGCCGGCCGCTGGCCGGCAGCCTCATGAGCCGCGGCGCTGTTTGCGGGTGCCGGCCAGCGGTGGCACGGCCTGCTTACCCCTGAACGGCATATGCCGGCGCGACACTGCGTCGCACCGGCCCCCTGCCATCGGCGCCCGAACAAGGGTAAAATGACGCGCTTCCCCACATCTCGGGTATGCCGATGCTGCGCATCCAGGCTGAAGCACTGACCTACGACGACGTTTCGCTCGTCCCCGCCCACTCCACGATCCTGCCCAAGGATGTCGATCTCGGCACGCGCCTGACCCGCGACCTGCGGCTGAAGCTGCCGATCGTCTCGGCGGCCATGGATACGGTCACCGAATCGCGCCTGGCCATCGCCATGGCCCAGCTCGGCGGCATCGGCATCATCCACAAGAACCTGTCGCTGGAGCAGCAGGCGGCGGAAGTGGCCAAGGTCAAGAAATTCGAGTCCGGCGTGATCCGCGACCCGATCACGGTCGGTCCGGAAACCAGCATCCGCGAGGTGCTGGCGCTGACCCAGGCGCACAACATCTCCGGCGTGCCGGTGGTGGGCAGCGACGGCCTGCTGGCCGGTATCGTGACCCATCGCGACATGCGCTTCGAGACCGAGCTGGACGATCCGGTCCGCCACATCATGACCAAGAAGGACCGCCTGGTCACGGTGAAGGAAGGCGCGGCCTCGGACGAAGTGCTGTCGCTGCTGCACAGGAACCGCATCGAGAAGGTGCTGGTGGTCAACGACGCGTTCGAACTGCGCGGCCTGATCACCGTCAAGGACATCCAGAAGAAGACCGACAACCCGAACGCGGCCAAGGACGCGGCCACGCGCCTGCTGGTCGGCGCTGCGGTAGGTGTCGGCGGCGACACCGATCGCCGCGTCGAGGCGCTGGTCGCTGCCGGCGTGGACGTGCTGGTGGTCGATACCGCCCACGGCCATTCGCAGGGCGTGCTGGACCGCGTGAGCTGGGTGAAGAAGCACTTCCCGCACGTGCAGGTCGTCGGCGGCAACATCTGCACCGGCGAAGCGGCATTGGCGCTGCTGGACTGCGGCGCGGACGCGGTCAAGGTCGGCATCGGCCCGGGCTCTATCTGCACCACGCGCGTGGTCGCCGGCGTCGGCGTGCCGCAGGTCACCGCGATCGACCTGGTCGCCGAGGCGCTGCAGGACCGCATCCCGCTGATCGCCGACGGCGGCATCCGCTATTCCGGCGACATCGGCAAGGCGCTGGCCGCCGGCGCATCGACGGTGATGATCGGCGGCCTGCTGGCCGGTACCGAGGAGTCGCCGGGCGAGACCGAGCTGTTCCAGGGGCGCTCCTACAAGAGCTACCGCGGCATGGGCTCGCTGGCGGCGATGGAGAAGGGGTCCAAGGACCGCTACTTCCAGGACGCGGCCACCGCCGACAAGCTGGTGCCGGAGGGCATCGAAGGCCGCGTGCCATACCGCGGCCCGGTCGGCGGCATCATCCACCAGCTGATCGGTGGCCTGCGCGCGACCATGGGCTATGTGGGCTGCGGCACCATCGAAGACATGCGCAGCAAGCCGAAGTTCGTGAAGATCAGCGGCGCCGGCCAGCGTGAGAGCCACGTCCACGACGTGCAGATCACCAAGGAACCGCCGAACTACCGCGCCTGACGCGGGACGAGCGAAGAGGAACGAGGACCCGTGTCCCGTTCCTCTTTCTCTATACGCCGCCGGCATCCGCATCGCCCCGTTTCCCGACTCATCGATCCGCTCCAGGCCCCATGACCACCATCCACAACGACAAGATCCTCATCCTCGATTTCGGCGCCCAGTACACGCAGCTGATCGCGCGCCGCATCCGCGAGTTCGGCGTGTATTGCGAAATCTGGGCGTGGGACCACGATCCGGCCGAGATCGCCGCGTTCGGCGCCAAGGGCATCATCCTGTCCGGCGGCCCGGAATCGACCACGGAGGCCGGCGCTCCGGCCGCGCCGCAGGAAGTGTTCGACAGCGGCCTGCCGCTGCTGGGCATCTGCTACGGCCTGCAGACCATGGCCAAGCAGTTGGGCGGCGGCACCGAAGCTGCCGACCAGCGCGAGTTCGGCCATGCCGAGGTGAAGCTGCTCGGCAACGACGCACTGCTCGGCGGCCTGTCCGACCACAACG
Source organism: Stenotrophomonas nitritireducens (assembly GCF_001431425.1). Classification (GTDB taxonomy): domain Bacteria; phylum Pseudomonadota; class Gammaproteobacteria; order Xanthomonadales; family Xanthomonadaceae; genus Stenotrophomonas; species Stenotrophomonas nitritireducens. Next base: position 45,935 of record NZ_LDJG01000025.1, on the reverse strand, counting down.
GCGAGCCGCGCCTGGACGTGTGGATGAGCCACGGCGATCACGTCACCCACGTGCCGCCGGGCTTCACCATCACCGCCGTCACCGACCGCATTCCGGTGGCCGCGATGGCCAACGAAGACAAGCGCTGGTACGGCGTGCAGTTCCACCCGGAAGTGACCCACACCAGGCAGGGCTCGGCGCTGCTGAAGCGCTTCGTCACCGATATCTGCGGCTGCGCCACGCTGTGGACCGCGGCCAACATCATCGACGACCAGATCGCCCGCGTGCGCGAGCAGGTTGGCAGCGATGAGGTGATCCTTGGCCTGTCCGGCGGTGTCGATTCGTCGGTCGTGGCCGCGCTGCTGCACAGGGCCATCGGCGCCCAGCTGACCTGCGTGTTCGTCGACACCGGCCTGCTGCGCTTCCAGGAAGGCGACCAGGTCATGCAGATGATGGCCGATAACATGGGCGTCAAGGTCGTGCGCGTGAACGCGGCCGACCGTTACTTCAAGGCGCTGGAAGGCGTCAGCGATCCGGAAGCCAAGCGCAAGATCATCGGCAACCTGTTCGTCGAGATCTTCGACGAAGAGTCGAACAAGCTCAGCAACGCCAAGTGGCTGGCACAGGGCACCATCTATCCGGACGTGATCGAGTCGGCCGGTAGCAAGACCGGCAAGGCCCACGTCATCAAGAGCCACCACAATGTGGGCGGCCTGCCGGAAGACATGAAGCTCAAACTAGTTGAGCCGCTGCGCGAGCTGTTCAAGGACGAAGTGCGTCGTCTCGGCGTCGAACTCGGCTTGCCGCGGACCATGGTCTACCGCCACCCGTTCCCGGGCCCGGGCCTGGGCGTGCGTATCCTCGGCGAAGTGAAGCGCGAGTACGCCGAACTGCTGGGCAAGGCCGATGCGATCTTCATCGAGGAACTGCGTGCGGCTGATCTGTATGACAAGACCAGCCAGGCGTTTGCCGTGTTCCTGCCGGTCAAGTCGGTGGGCGTGGTGGGCGATGCACGTGCCTACGAGTGGGTGATCGCACTGCGTGCGGTCGAAACCATCGACTTCATGACCGCGCATTGGGCGCACCTGCCGTACGACTTCCTCGGCCGCGTCTCCAACCGCATCATCAACGAGCTGCGCGGCGTCTCGCGCGTGGTCTACGACATTTCCGGCAAGCCGCCGGCGACGATCGAGTGGGAATAAGGCGGACTCCCGGGACCTGAGTCGCCATGCGCATGGCAGTGCCGCCGTCGAGCCGGATGGCGGCGCTTTCAAGGCATGTGCCGGGCCAGCCATTCCCGCGGTGAGAAGCCCACCCGCGCCGAGAAGGCGCGCGACAGCGCCGAGGGGTTCGCATAGCCGAGCTCCTCGGCCAGCAGCTTGATGGGGCGGCCTTCGCGCAGCCGGTTCTGTGCCAGCGCGATGCGCCAGCCGCCGAGGTAGTCGGCGGGGGTCTGGCCGACCCGTTCGCGGAAGGTGTTGGCGAATGCGGTACGCGACATGCCGGCGTGCCCGGCCATGCGCTCCAGTGTCCATGATTCGCCGGGATGGTCGTGCATCGCCACCAGGGCGCGCGCCAGGCGGGGGTCGGACAGCCCGGTGATCAGCCCGGGGCGGATGCCCGCCTGCTGCGGGTGATCCAGCAGCCAGCGCAGCAGCTGCAGCACCACCACTTCGAACAGGCGGTCGGCGAGCAGCCGCTGCCCGCAGCGCACGCGGTCGGTCTCGGCGAACAGCAGTTCCAGCGCCATCCCGAGCCCGTCGACCTGCGCCAGGGGCAGGGCGATCAAGGGCGGCAGCGCGCGCGCCAGGGGGTTCTCCGGTCCCCCGTCGAAGATCAGCCGCGCGCAGGTGAAGTCGGCGCCCTCCGCGGGAGGATTGTGGAACCGATGGGTGAACGGACGCGGATAGAACAGCAGCGTCGGTTCGTCGAAGTGCATGCGGCGCGGAACCTCCCGCGACGAGGGATGGCTCAGTTCCAGCCGGCCGCGGCGCAGCACGTGCAGATAGCCATTGCCCTCGCTGGCATCGAAGCGCTGGAGTCCGCACAGTGCGCCGGAGTGATGCAGCCTGGCCTGCACGCGGAATCGTCCCAGCAGGCTGGAGAGACGGTCGATGGGGACAGGGGGCTGCATGGGTACGGATTGATCTCTTTTGTGTATGAAAGGTATCCAATCATACGGGTGATCTGCGGATACTGCCTCCCACCGGCGATACCTGGCCGGTTCGGAATGTCCCCCAAGGAGATCGGCATGTCCCGCGTCAACCTCGAATCCAATCAGCTTCCCGCCGCCAGCCAGCCGTTGCTGGCGCAGATCCACCAGGCCTTCGGCGCCACGCCGAACATGTTCAAGGCCGTGGCCAATTCCCCTGCCGCCCTGCAGAGCATGTGGAGCGCTTTCGGTGCGCTGGGGCGCGGCAGCCTGGGCGGCAGGCTGGGCGAGCAGATCGCCGTGGCGATCGCCAACCGCAACCGCTGCGAGTACTGCCTGGCGGCCCACACCGTGCTGGGCCAGAACGCCGGTGCGAGTCCTGCCGAAATGGCGGCCGCCCAGGTGGGGCAGTCCGCCGACGCGCGGACGGCGGCGGCGCTGGCCTTCGCGCTGAAGGTGGTGGAACAGCGCGCCCAGGTCGGCGCCGCCGATGTGGAACAGTTGCGCAGCGCCGGCTTCGGCGACGCCCAGATCGTCGAGATCATGGCCCATGTCGCGCTGAATCTTTTCACCAACTACGTCAATGTCGCGCTGGACGTTCCCGTGGATTTCCCCTCGGTCGCGCTGAAGTGAAACGTGCGGGCCTGCCGCTCACGCGGCAGGCCCGGCGGCATCGGCGGGCGCCGTGACGGGATGAGGTGCCACCACCGGCGTGGTGCCCGCGCGCGATCCGGATGCGGGGGTGTTCCCGGTCTTCAAGCTGGTCCGGCCGGGGTGCCGGATCCGGCCAGTCGCAGGCCGATGTCGGGTTCCAGGATCGGGCTGCGGCAGGTGTGGGACCGGGCCGTCGGCGCCATGACCGGCACGGCCGTGCCGCGGACGGCCTGCTCAGAAGTGGTAGACGAAGGCGATGGATTCTTCCAGCTGGTTGCGGCTGCCGAACTGCCGCACCAGCGGGCTGGAGGCCGCGCCGCCGAGCAGGCGCGAGTAGTCGAGCGAGAACGCGAATCCGGTGTGCTGGCTGGTGGGGACGAAGGCCGAGTAGTTGGCCGACAGCTGCTGGCTGCCGCTGCCGGGCGACCATGCATCGGTCTGCAGTTGCGTGGCCGACTGCGCGGACACGCCGAAGTAGCGGTTCATCGCCGCGCGGTTCATGCCGCGCCAGCCCAGTTCCACGGAATGCTGGATGTACCAGACCTGCGGCAGGTCGCGGTCGTAGTAGGCCGCCAGGTAGGCGCTGTTGCCGGTGAGGTCGTGGCCGAGTCGGGCGCCCAGCGCGCTGTGCCCGTCGAACTGGTATTCGGCATAGACGCCGCCATGTACCCGCGGCGACAGCGACGGGATTTTCCCGGCCAGCCGTGGGCCGAGATCGGAGCGGCTGCGGCCCCACAGGTAGTCGCCGTAGATGCCGGCTTCCCACGGCCCGTCATGCGGCAGGTGCAGGGTCAGGCCATCGGTGCTGGACAGTTCGCCGACGCCGGGCATCTCGATGTCGAAGAACGGCACGGTCTGCCATTGGCGCTGGCCCGAACCGAGCCAGCCCGGCAGGTACTGGCCGCCGACGCCGAGCGCGATGTTGACCTTCCTGTCGCCATCGGTGGGGACATCGTCGGCTGCCCGTGCCTGTGCCGGCAGCAGCAAGGCGTTGGCGATGCCCAGGGCCAGGAGCAGGGGAAGCCGGGAAGAAGAAGAGGACATCGGGGCGGCACGCGGTGGGGGAACGTGATGGACCGCAGCATGCGGCCCAGGGTTCCCGGCGTCCATGGGGAACCGTCTGAACAGGTTTCCGACATCGCTTAACGCTTCAGCACCCGGCGCCGGCCTGCGGGCCAGGAGAAAGGGACGCGAAAGAAACCCTGCCTAGAGTGCCCCATCAAGCGGATACGACGTTTTCCGAAGATGCTGGAGCGATGCATGCGTTGGACCATCCTGTGCGACTTCGATGGCACGGTGAGCGTGGAGGATGTGATCGACTCGCTGCTGAGCGAGTACGGCCGTCCGGGCTGGCAGCAGCTGGAAGACGACTGGCGCGCGGGGCGAATCGGCTCGCGGCAGTGCATGCGCGGGCAGGTGGAACTGCTGGAACTGGATCGCCCGACGCTGGACGCGCACCTGGACGCGGTGCGCATCGACCAGGGCTTTCCCGATTTCGTCGGGCAGGCCGCTGCCGCCGGCGTGCCGCTGCGCATCGTCAGCGATGGCCTGGACCACGCGATCCACCGCATCCTCGCCCGGCACGGCCTGCAGGACCTGCCGGTGTCGGCGAACCACCTCGTCGCGCGCGCGCCCGATCGCTGGACGCTGGAGTCGCCGCTGCAGGCCGAAGGCTGCGGAAGCGGCACCTGCAAATGCAGCTTCGCCGCGCCGGGCCGCAGGCGCGATGACGAACGCGTGCTGCTCATCGGCGATGGCGCTTCCGATTTCTGTGTCGCCAACCGCGTCGATTTCGTCTTCGCCAAGCACAGGCTCATCGAGCATTGCCGCGCCGCCGGCATTCCGTACATGCCCATCACCGGCTTCCAGGACGCCATCGAGCTGCTGCCGCGCCTGCTCGATGGAAGCCTGCTGCCGCCCGCCCATTCCCCGTTGCCGGCCGCGCTGCCGGCCTGACCGCCTCGAACCCACCAGGCCCTCCCGATGAATGCATTCGACAAGAACGTTGCCCCCCTGATCGACGATTCCCAGCTGCTCGCCGACGAGGCGCGCTACAGCTCCTTCGGCGACACCGTGCACTACGTGGACCCGCCGAAGATCTTCCACCGCTGCGAAGGCAGCTACATGTTCGATGCGCAGGGCACGCCGTTCCTGGACCTGCAGATGTGGTACTCGGCGTGCAATTTCGGCTATTCCAACAAGCGCCTGAACGACGCGCTCAAGGACCAGATCGACCAGCTGCCGCAGGTCGCCAGCCAGTACCTGCACCCGACCCGCGTGCAGCTGGCCAAAACCATCGCGGTGGATGCCAGGGAAAAATTCGGCCTTGATGGCCGCGTGCACTTCAACGTCGGCGGCGCGCAGGCGATCGAGGATTCGCTGAAGATCGTGCGCAACGCGCGCGGCGGCAAGAGCCTGATGTTCGCCTTCGAGGGCGGCTACCACGGCCGTACCCTGGGCGCCTCGTCGATCACCTCCAGCTACCGCTATCGCCGCCGTTACGGCCACTTCGGCGAGCGCGCGATGTTCATTCCGTTCCCGTATCCGTTCCGTCGCCCTAAGGGCATGACCCCGGACGAGTACTCCGATCATTGCGTGTGGCAGTTCGAGCGCCTGTTCGAGAGCGAATACAACGGCGTGTGGGACCCCAAGGTCGGCCAGGCCGAATACGCCGCGTTCTACGTCGAGCCGATCCAGGGCACCGGCGGCTACGTGATTCCGCCGCGCAACTTCTTCACCGGGCTCAAGCGCGTGCTGGACAAGTACGGCATCCTGATGGTCGTCGACGAGATCCAGATGGGCTTCTGGCGCACCGGCAAACTGTGGTCGATCGAGCACTTCGGGGTGACCCCGGACGTGCTGGTGTTCGGCAAGGCGCTGACCAACGGCCTGAACCCGCTGTCCGGCCTGTGGGCGCGCGAGGAGCTGATCAACCCGACCGTGTTCCCGCCGGGTTCCACCCATTCCACGTTCAACTCCAATCCGCTGGGCACCCGCCTGGGCCTGGAAGTACTGAAGCTGGGCAGGGAAATGGACTACGAGCGCACCGTGCCGGAGAAGGGCGCGTACTTCCTCGACGGCCTGCGCGGGCTGCAGAAGAAGCATCCGGAGATCGGCGACGTCGACGGCCTGGGCCTGGCGCTGCGTGCGGAGATCTGCCAGACCGACGGCTTCACCCCGAACAAGGAGCTGCTCGACCGCATGGTCGACATCGGCCTGGCCGGCGACCTGCTGCACCAGGGCAAGCGCATGGGCTTGGTGCTGGATGTCGGTGGCTGGTACAAGAACGTCATCACCTTCGCGCCGTCGCTGGACATCACGCACGAGGAGATCGACACCGCGATCGCCCTGCTGGACCAGCTGATCGGCAAGGCGAAGTAATACGCGGTCCGCATGGCCTCCGCGCTCCGTGTGTGGGCGCGGCGGGCTCCGGATCGATATGCAGTACCCACCCAGGAGGACGCACGATGAACGCAGTTCCGGATGTGGACGCCATTCGTACCACGATCAACGACATGATCCTCAAGCATATGCAGGGCAACATCGACCCGGCGGCGCTGACGCCGCAGGCGACGTTGAAGGACATCGGCGTCGCCTCGCTGGATGCGGTCGAGCTGATCTTCGACCTGGAGGAACACTTCGACTTCACTTTCCCGGACAGCCGCGCCGACAGCCTCGGCAGCGACACCCTGCAGGACCTGGTCGATGCCGTGGTGCAGGGCCTGCGCGACAAGGACCAGGCCGCCGGAGGCTGAAATGCGCGCCGACGCACAACGGGTAGTCGTGACCGGCATGGGCGCGGTCAGCGCCTTCGGCCTGGGCGTGCCGGCGCTGTGGGCCGGGTTGAGCGAGGGCCGCTGCGCGATCGCGCCGCTGCGCCACGAGCGCGCGGCCGAGATGCGCGTGCGCGTCGCCGCGCAGGTGCCGGAGGACTACACGCCCGAACCGCATTTCAGCCGCGAGGTACTGCCGCAGCTGGACCGGGTGGCGCAGTTCGCCCTGCTGGCGGCCGGCGAAGCGATCGCCCAGTCCGGCCTCCGCTTCGAGCCCGGCGGCAGCGCCGAGCGCACCGGCTGCATCGTCGGTACCGCGGTGGGCGGCGAGAACACGCAGGACGAGCAGTCGCGCCGGCTCTATGCCGAGAATGCGCAGCGCCTGCATCCGCTGACCATCATCCGCGCCATGACCAATGCGGCGGCCAGCCAGATCAGCATGCGCCATGGGCTGCATGGCCCGAGTTTCGTCGTCGCCAGCGCCTGTGCGTCCAGCAACCACGCCATCGCCCAGGCGGTGCAGCTGATCCGCGCCGGTGCGATGGACGTGGCGCTGGCCGGCGGCAGCGAGGCCAGCCTGAGCTACGGCGCGATGCGTGCCTGGGAAGCGATGCGCGTGCTCGCCGACGACACCTGCCGGCCGTTCAGCGCCAACCGCAAGGGACTGGTGCTGGGCGAGGGCGCGGCCATGTTCGTGCTCGAATCGCTGGAACATGCGCAGCGGCGCGGCGCCACGGTGCTGGGCGAGATCGCGGGCGTCGGCATGAGTTCGGATGCCGGCGACATCGTCGCGCCGGACATGGCCGGCGCGGCATCGGCGATGCGGACCGCGCTGGCCGATGCGGGAATGGAGCCGGCGCAGGTCGATTACGTCAACGCGCACGGCACCGCCACGCTGGCCAACGACATCAACGAGGTGCGCGCCATCGCGCAGGTATTCGGCGCGCATGCGCGCCAGGTGGCGGTGTCATCGACCAAGTCCATGCACGGCCACGCGCTGGGCGCGTCCGGTGCGCTGGAACTGGTGGCGGTACTGCGCGCGATGGCCGAATCGCGCGTGCCGCCGACGATCAACATGGACAGCCTCGACCCGCAGTGCGAGGGCGTGGACCACGTGCTGGGCAGCGCACGCGCCATGCCGGTCACCGCCGCGCTGAGCAATTCGTTCGCCTTTGGTGGCCTGAACGCGGTGCTGGCGCTCCGCAGTGCCTGAACGGAAATGAACGGCCGATACGACACCGCGCTGGAGCCGGGCACCCTGGTCCGCCAGTTCGTCGCGCATCCACCACAGGGTTTCGAAGCCGCGTTGTCCGCCGCGGGCGTGCCGGTGTTCCTCGCCGACTACGACCTGACCACTACCCTGGACGAGGCGATGTGCCAGCGCCTGCGGGCATTGCCCGGCCATCGCCGCTGGCAGCACTGGCTGCGCTGGAGGACGCGCTTCATCGGCTGTACCGCCACCGAGTACATGCCGCTGCCGCATGGCGTCGACCCGCAGGCGCTGGTGGCCGAACTCCTCGAGCGCCACGGTCGCGACAGCCGGCTGCTGATCGTCAAGGACCTGGCCGTGGACTCACCGTTGCTGGGGGTACGCGAGAACCGCCACGCCGGCGCCTTTGTCGAAGCCCTGCGCGAAGCCGGCTTCGTGCTGCTGGAAGGCATGCCGCTGGCCTGGGTGGCGATCGATTTCGAATCGGTGGACGAGTACCTGTCGCGCCTGTCGGCGAGCCGGCGCAAGGACATCCGCCGCAAGCTCAGGGCGCGCGACGGGCTGGACATCCGCTGTTTGGAAACCGGCGACGCCTGGTTCGACGAAGCCGCAGTGCGCCGCTGCCATGAGCTGTACCTCAACGTACACGCGCAGAGCCAGGTGCATTTCGACCTGCTGACCGGAGACTACCTCAGGGCGCTGCTGCAGGACCGCGACAGCAGCGGCCGCATGTTCCTGTACTTCGAGGCAGACACGCTGATCGGCTGGAACCTGTGCTACCTGTACGAGGGCAAGCTCGTGGACAAGTACGTCGGCTTCCTCTATCCGCAGGCGCGCGAACGCAACCTGTATTTCGTCAGCTGGATGCACAACCTGCAGTACGCGTTGGACCAGGGCCTGGGCCACTACGTCGCCGGCTGGACCGATTCGCGCATCAAGCGGTATCTCGGCGCCAGCATCACCCCGACCTGGCATGCGGTACGCGCGCGCAATCCCTTGCTGAGGGCGGTGCTGCGGCGCTGCGCGCATCTGTTCCAGAGCGAAGCCGATGGCGGAGGTTGAGCATGGAGGCTGATGCGCTGCGGTCCCCGGTCGTACTCGATCTGGACGGTTCGGTGTTGTCGCTCGGCGGCGAGCGCGTCGTCGCGCTGCAGGACTGGCAGGAGGAACTGCGTTTTGCCTGTTCGCAGGCCAGCCTGCGCCGGTTCTCGGCCCTGCTCGACGAACGGCTGCCGGCCCGCCATGGCACGGTGCTGTTCGGCAGCGGCGACTTCCACCACCTGAGCTATCCGCTGCTGCGCCGCCTGGATGCCGGTGCCCGGTACCAGCTGGTGGTGCTGGACAACCATCCGGACAACATGCGCTACCCGTTCGGCATCCACTGCGGTTCCTGGGTCAGCTGGGCCGCGGCATTGCCGCAGATCAGCCACGTGCATGTGCTGGGCATCACCTCGCACGACATCGGCAGCGCGCACGCCTGGGAGAACCGCTGGCGGCCGCTGCTGTCGGGCAGGCTCACCTATTGGAGCATGGGCGTGCCGGTGCGCTGGGCGCGGTACATGGGCCTGGGCCGTGGCTTCCGCAGTTTCGATTCGCCTTCGGCGCTGGTGGAAGCCTTCGTCGCGGAGCAGCAGCGGCGGCCGCAGCCGACCTACCTGTCCATCGACAAGGACGTGTTCGCCGAAGAGGTCGCGCGCACCAACTGGGACCAGGGGCGTTTCCGCCTCGGCCATGCGCTGGCGGTGATCCACGCGCTGCACGAGGGCGGGCTGGTGGGCAGCGACATCACCGGCGAGGTGTCGCAGTACCGCTACCGCAGCCGGGTCAAGCGGCTGTTGTCGGCGCTGGATGGGCAGCCGGAGATTCCCGGCCATACCCTGCATGCATGGCAGGCGCAGCAGCGCGAGGTGAACCAGCGCCTGTTGTCGGCGCTGGCCGAGGTGCCGGGCGCGGGGCCGCGCTGAGATGGACGTGCACGGCTGGGCGCCGGTGATGTGGCTGGCCGATCACGTGGTGACGCCGGCGCTGCAGGCGCTGGGGCGCCACGACGATCCCCATGACATCGCCATCGCGCTGCTGCTGACCGCGCTGCAGCTGACGCTGATCGCCGGCGTGTTCCGGCCGCTGGAAAGCCTGTGGCCTGCCGAACGCTGGCAGGACCGGAACCTGACCCGCGTGGACCGCACCTACACCCTGCTGATGCTGCTGGGGCTGTTCCCGCTGTTCAGTTACCTGGTGCTGGCGCCGCTGGCCTCGCTGGGCGGCAGCCCCGAGACGGTGCAGGGACCGCACGGTCTGCGCGCGTGGGTGCCATGGTTCCAGCAGCATCCGTGGCTGCTGTTCGCGGTCTATTACCTGCTGTACGACTTCGTCTACTACTGGATGCACCGCGCCCAGCACGCGATTCCGTGGTGGTGGGCGCTGCACAGCCTGCACCACAGCCAGCGCCAGCTGAGCTGCTGGTCGAACGACCGCGGCAGCTGGCTGGACGGCATGCTGCAGTCGGTGATCCTGGCAGGGGTAGGGCTGCTGGCCGGGGTGGAAGCCGACGAATTCGCCGCGCTGATGCTGCTCGGCGAACTGGTGCAGAACTACTCGCATACCAATGTCCGCTTCGGCTTTGGCCGCTGGGGCAGCCGGCTGGCGGTGGATCCTGTCTTCCACCGCCTGCACCACATGGTCGTGGATCCGCAGCGGCCGGGCCTGCACAACTGCAATTTCGGCCAGGTGTTCGCCTTCTGGGACGTGCTGTTCGGCACCGCGCTGTATGGCGAGCCGATCCGTCCGACCGGCGTGGCCGATCCGGTGGTCGATGCCGACAACCAGCGCGGCGTGCTTGCCATGCAATGGCATGCGGTACGCCGCTTCTGGGGCACGGTGCGGCGACCGCTGGGCTGGAAATTCGGCGAGGTGGCTTTCAGCGAGGATTGCGAGCCGGTTCCTGTCGAACATGCCTCCGTCGAACATGCTCCGGTCGAGCACGACGACACGGCGCATCCGTCCACGGAGTCGTAGCGCCGGGCGATGCCAGGCTGGGGGCTTGATCGGGAATGCCGCAGCGGGGCGTTGCGCCGCTCTACAGGGTGAAATACCCATTCGGGTAAGCCCCGCTATGGGGCGAGCGCGGCGCGCAGTTCCTCGACGATGACCTCGAAGCGGGCGTCATCCAGCCACGGGCTGTTGCCGATGGTCAGCGTGCGCGCGGCGAAGTCGCGTGCGTTGGGCGTGTCCACGGCGGGGACGATGCCGCGCAGGTAGGCGTAGTCGGGCAGGGCGTGGATGAACATGCGGCTCACGCCGAGTCCGCGCGTCCACAGCCGCCGCAGGGCGGCGTCGCGCTGGCCGCCGTCGGCAAACCGCAGCATCAGCAGCGGCCATACTCCCCGTGCTCCGGGCGGGTCGTCGTGGACCTGTACGCCCGGCAGCTCCCGCAGCCGGGCGTTCCAGCGTTGCGCACGCGCCCGGCCCTCGTCGAGGAAGGCCGGCAGGCGCGTGGCGGCGCGGTTGCCGACGGCGCGGCGCCAGCGGCCGACGCGGTGTTGCGGGATCTGCAGTGGAAACACGTCGCCGACTGCCGCTTCCGGATCGCCAGCGGCCAGCGCGCGCCGCAGCGGCCGGCCATAGGCCAGCGGCAACAGCGAAGGGCGGTAGCATGCGGCGAGCCCGAGCAGTTCCACGCTGCGCCTCAGTTCCCAGCGCCAGTCGCCGTGGATGTGCTGCCGTGAAATCCGCCCCAGCAGTGCGCGCAGGTCAGGGTCGCGGGCGAGCAGCAGGCCGCCTTCGAACAGGCTCAGGCCCTTGCCGGCGGCGAGGCTGAAGAGGCCGATGTCGCCGCGCAGGCCGACGCTGCGGCCGCGATCGACGGCGCCCAGCGCCTGCGCGGCATCCTCGATGACGAAGATGCCATGGCGGCCGGCGATGGCGCAGGCGCGCTCCACGTCGGCGACGCGGCCACCGAGGTGGGTTGGAACCACCGCCAGCGTGTCCGTGTCGCAGAGGGCCGTGAGCGCGTGGTGGTCGAAGTCGAAGCCCCCCGGCGCCAGATCGCACAGGCGCAGTTCCAGCCCGAGGCTGTGCACCGCGATGGCGACCAGCGGGCAGGTATAGGCGGGCACGATCACCACGCGCCGCTGCGGCTGCAGTTGCTGCAGGGTCTGCAATGCGATGCGCAGCGCCGAGGTGCCCGAGCACTCCAGCTGCATCGGCGGCGTACCCAGCAGCTGGGCCAGTGTGTCGCCCAGTTGCGCGTCCCCCGGCAGGAAATCCCGCCACCGCAACGGGAGCCCGGCGGTGGGCGGCAGTTCGCCGGGAAAGCGCCGGCTCATTCCTGCATGTCGCCGGCTGGGGCCGGTGAATGCGGATCGTCGGATTCGGCGACGCCGAGACAGACGATGCCGGCCACGATCAGGGCCGCGCCGAGCAGGTGCAGCGGGCCGACAGGTTCGTGCAGCAGCCAGGCCGAAAGCAGCAGCACGCTGACCACCTCCAGGTGCGAGGCGGCGAACGCGGGCCCGATCGGAGCGTGCTTGAGCAGGCTCATCCAGGTGAAGAACGCGCCGATGTAGCCGAGGATGGCGCCGTACACCCAGGGCTGGGACAGCACCCGCAGCACCCAGGCGGTATTGGCTTCCACCGGCAGCGCGCCGTCGCCGGCCAGCTTGAAGCACAGCTGGGCCAGGGTGTCGAAGGTCATCAGCAGGGGGAACCCGACCAGGTACAGGCGCCTCATCCGGCCACCCCCACCACGGCCACGCCCAGGCTGACCAGCAGCATGCCGGCCACGCGCAGGCGGGTCAGGCGTTCCTTGAACAGGAAGCGCCCGGCGAGCATCAGCGCGACGATGTTGATCGAGCCGAGCAGCACGCCGCGCGAGAGCGGCACCAGCGACAGGAAGGCGATCCAGACCACGAATTCCAGCACGTAGCAGGCGATGCCCAGGCCCAGCCACGGCCGCGACAGCATGTGCTTCCAGCGCGCGAAGCCTTCGCCGGCATCCGGATCCCCCGCCGCCGCCTTGAACGCCAGTTGCCCGCCGGTATCCAGCAGCACGTTGAGCAGCCACAGGGTGACGACGAGCGCGGACATCAGGCGGCGTCGGCCAGCGTCCGGCCGGCGGCGATGGCGTTGAAGAACCCGGCGCTGCGCTCGATCAGCAGGCGCCGTTCGCGGTCGATCGTGATCATGTGGTAGCTGTTTTCCAGGATCAGCATTTCGGTGGGGCCGGCGACGCGCGCGGCCACCAGTCGGGCGTTATCGAGGCTGGCGATGTCGTCCTCGCGTGCGTGCGCGATCAGGCACGGGGCGACAACCTTTGGCAGGCGCGGCTTCACCCAGGCGGCCAGCCCATGCATTTCGGCCAGCGCCGGCCATGGGTTGCCGGGCAGGCCGGCGGCGGCGCTGTCGCCGGACAGCATCGAGGCGCTGACCTGGGCACGGATGCGCTCGTCGCGCAGCCCGTAGGGCGGCTCCTCCATGAACATGCGGTTTCGGCCGATGCCCAGCCGCTTGAACAGCGGCAGCAGGAACGACAGTTTCGCCATCGCGGGGATGTTCCAGCCGTCATAGCGGAAAGTGGCGCCGTATACGCCGACTCCTGCGACCAGCTCAGGGCGCTCGGCGGCCAGCGCCAGCGCCAGCACCGCGCCCATCGACAGTCCGCCGACGAACAGCGTGTCCACCCGCGCGCGCAGGCGTTCGGCGGCACGTTCGACGCCGCCGTACCAGTCCTGCCAGCGGGTGGCGACCAGTTCCTCGACGCTGCCGCAATGGCCGGGCAGCTGCACCCCGTGCACGGTGAAGCCGGCATTGGCCAGGCCCTTGCCGAGCAGGCGCATCTCCATCGGCGTGCCGGTCAGGCCGTGGATCAGCAGCACGCCGCTGCGGCCGCCTTCGAACAGAAACTCCTGGGAACCTGGCATCGTCACGCATTCACCTTCCTGCAGATGGGCGAAGGATCGCAGCCGGCCTTTTCGCCAGCCTTTCAGGCCCGGCAATGGACCGGCGTGTATTCATCAACGGTAACGTTGGAGGTTCCGTAGCGCCGGGCGCCGCCCGGCAGGGCCTGCACCGGAACTGTAATGCTGGAGGTTCCGTAGTGCCGGGCGCCGCCCGGCAGGGGCCTCATCGACAAGGTGCAGGCGGGGCGTGGCCCCGCTCTACGGGGTAAGCCGGGGCAGCAGGATGGAAACCTTGAGACCATGCGGAACCGAAGTCTGGTAGTGGATCGTGCCGCGGAAGTGCTCCACCGCTTCATGCGCGATCGCAAGTCCCAGCCCGGTACCGTTTTCCTGCGTACCGGCGACCCGATAGAAGCGTTCGCCCAGGCGTGCCATCGCCGCCTCGGGAACGCCGGGGCCATCGTCCTCGACGTAGAGCTCGACCTGGTTGCCGCTGGCCGCGATGCCGACCGTGACCGTCGCGCCGCGGCCGGCGTAGTGCAGGGCGTTGTCGATCAGGTTGTCCAGTGCCTCCTGCAGCACCGGCGCATAGCCGGGAACCCGCAGGGTTTCGTCCGGCCGCTGGTAGCCCAGGTCGACGCCGGCGCGGATCGCCTCGGGCACGCGCATGGCGACCCATTCGGGCACCAGCGCGGTCAGGTCCAGCGTCTCCACCACCGCCGGCGAGGCCTGCGCGCGGGTCAGCGCCAGCAGCTGGCCGGAGACGCGGGCGGTGCGCTGGTTGAGGCGGCGCACGTGTTCCAGCGCCTCGGTCCGGGTCTTGCCGTCGGTGGCGCTCAACGCGCGGTCCACATGCAGGCTGATGCCGGCCAGCGGCGTGCGCAGCTGGTGCGCGGCATCGGCGACGAAACGCTCCTGCAGCGCGATCATTTCCGCCAGGCGCCCGAACAGGCCATCGATGGTCTCGATCAGCGGCAGGATTTCGCGCGGCACGTCCGGGTTGGAGATCGGCGCAAGGTCGCGCTTGCGCTCGGCCAGCTGCCGGGTCAGCGGGCGCAGGATGCGCAGGCCGTGATTGACCCCGAACCAGACCAGCGCGCCGACGCACAGCATCAGCAGGGCCATCATCGGGATGGTGATCATCAGGATTTCCTGGGCGCGCTGGCGGCGGTCGTCGAAGGTCTCGCCGACGGTCACCGCCAGCCGGTCGCCCGGGTCGGTCGCGCTCTGGATGCACAGTGTGGCCAGGCGCACTTTCTGCTGGTTGAGGTGTGCGCTGTACAGCAGCGGCGTCGAATCGACGCAGTCCCGGGACTTGGCCACCGCGCTGAAATCGGCATTGCTGACCAGGATGCCGTGGTGCAGGCTGTCCACGTTGAAATAGCCGTGGCCGTCGGGATCGTATTCGAGCAGGAAGCGCGCCTGCGGCGACAGTTCCCCGCTCAACGGCATGGTCTGCAGCATCCGCGCGAAGGACTGCGTGTCGTCGAGCAGGTTGCGGTCGTGCAGGTGGTTGGAATAGGCCAGCGCGATGCGATAGGTGATCACCGCGTTGAGCAGCAGCAGGACCAGCATCGGCAGCGCCAGGAACGCCAGCAGGCGCCGGCGCAGGCTGGGATGGCGCGCGCGCAGCGTGCTCACTCGGCCGCTTCCTCCAGCATGTAGCCCAGCCCGCGCACGGTGCGGATGCCCATGCCGCCCGGGCGCAGCTTGCGCCGCAGCCGGTGCAGGGCGATGTCCAGGCCGTTGTCGGTCAGTTCCTCGTCCCAGCTGCACAGGGCTTCGACCAGCTGCGCGCGGGAGCTGATGCGGTCCGGGCGGGTGGCCAGCGCCGAGAGCAGGCCGAACTCGCGGGCGGTGAGCTCCAGCGGATCGGTGTTCATCCAGACGCGGTGCCCGGGCAGGTCCAGGCGCAGCCTGCCGATGCGCAGTTCCGGCTGGCCGTTGCTGGTGACCCGGCGCAGCTGGGCACGGACCCGCGCTTCCAGTTCGTCCACCGCAAAGGGCTTGATCAGGTAGTCGTCGGCGCCGAGGTCCAGGGTGCGCACCCGTTCCTGCAGGCCATCGCGCGCGGTCACCACCAGCACCGGCAGGCTGTCGCCGCGCTGGCGCAGGCGCTGCAGCACCGCGGTGCCCTCAAGCGAGGGCAGGCCCAGGTCGAGGATCAGCATGTCGTAGCGGATCGAGGCCAGCGCCGCGTCCGCCTGCGCGCCATCGCCGACGTGATCCACGGCATGTCCCTGCCGCTGCAGCGAGGCACACACCCCGGCGGCGATGTCGCGGTCGTCTTCGGCAACCAGGATGCGCATGCGATCGTTCCCCGCTCGGAACCATAGGCCAAGGGCGGCAAGCGTGGCATGGCCGGTGTCCAATCAATGTCGGCGCGCCGGTACCGGCACTGCCGCCGTTCATGATGGCGGCAGTATCGGCCGGACCGGCTTTCAGGGCGCTTTCGGCGGCGTCCGGCGCGCCAGCACCGCCTCGCGGTGGGCGATGTAGGCGTTGGCGGCGAGGATGATGGCCGCGCCCAGCAGGGTCCAGCGGTCCAGGGGTTCGTCGAAGAGCAGCCAGCCCAGGGCGACCACCAGCGGCAGCTGGGTGAAGCTGATCGGTGTCAGCGCCGACAACTCGCCCAGCCTGAGCGCGCGCGTCCATAGCAACTGGCCGACCGTGCCCAGCACGCCGGTGGCCACCAGCCACAGCCAGGCGATGCCGGTCGGCCAGGTCCACACGAACAGTGCCGGCACCAGCGACAGCGGCACCCAGAACACGTAGGTGTAGAGCACCACCGTATCCGGGCCATCGATGCGGGTGAGCTGCTTGATCTGGATCGACACCAGTGCGCTGAGCATGGCCGCGGCCACCGCGATCAGGCTGCCGGCCTGGAAGCCGTGCGAGCCGGGCCGCACGATCACCAGCACGCCGATGAAGCCGGCGATCACCGCGGCCCAGCGGCGCGCGCGCACGGTCTCGCCCAGCCACAGCACCGCGGCAATGGTCACGAACAGCGGCGTGGAATAGGACAGCGAGATGGCCTGCGACAGCGGCAGGTGGCCCAGCGCCCAGAAGGCGCACAGCATCGAGGCCAGGCCGATCGCGCTGCGCACCAGGTAGCGCGGCAGCTGCTGCGTGCGCAGCGGCGCGTGGCCGGGGCGCAGCAGCATCGGCAGCAGGGCGAGCAGGCCGAAGGCATTGCGGAAGAAGGCCACTTCCTGGGTCGGCACGTAGGCCGTGGCGTAGCGGATGGCGATGGCCATCAGGCCGAAGGCCATGGCGCTGCCGAACATCAGCAGCGCCGCGCGCAGCGGAGCGAGGCGGCTTGCCGTGGCGGTGGCGTTCACCAGCGCGCGCCGACCAGCCGCGGTTCGGGCTCGATCGGCACGCCGAAGGTTTCCAGCACCGAGGCGGAGATGCGGCGGGCGAAGGCCAGCAGGTCCGCGCCGCTGGCGTTGCCGTGGTTGACCAGCACCAGCGCGTGGTCCGGCGACACGCCGGCATCGCCCTCGCGCCGGCCCTTCCAGCCGCAGGCCTGGATCATCCAGGCCGCCGACAGCTTGCGGTTGCCGTCGTCGTCGCCGGGGAACACCGGCAGCGCTGGGTACTGTTGCGCAAGCACCTCGACCTGTTCGCGCGGCAGGATCGGGTTCTTGAAGAAGCTGCCGGCGTTGCCGAGCACGTCCGGGTCGGGCAGCTTGCGGCGGCGGATGGCGATGACCGCATTGGCCACGTCGGCGGCCACCGGCAGTTCCACGCCCATGGCGTGCAGTTCCTCGCCGATGCCGGCGTAGTCCAGGCGCAGTTCGTGCAGCAGCGGCAGGCGGAACTGCACCGCGGTGATCAGGTAGCGGTCGGCTTCGTGCTTGAACAGGCTGTCGCGGTAGCCGAAGCGGCAGGCCGCCTGGTCCAGCTGCACCCATTCCTGTTGCCGGGTGTCCCAGGCTTCGACGGCCTGGATGAATTCGCCGACCTGGGCGCCGTAGGCACCGATGTTCTGGATCGGCGCGGCGCCGACGGTGCCGGGGATCAGCGCCAGGTTCTCCAGCCCGGACAGGCCTTCGGCCAGCGACCACAGCACCAGCTCGTGCCAGACCACGCCGGCGCCGGCACGGACCACGGCGTGGTCGGCGCGGTGCTCGAGGATGGCGACCTCGCGGTTGTCGAAGCACAGCACGGTGCCTTCCGGGTCGGCGGCGAGCAGCACGTTGCTGCCGCTGCCGAGCACCAGCAGCGGCGACGGCGCCACCGCGGCCAGCGCCTCGGGCAGGGCGGCCGCGTCGCTCACGCGCAGCAGGCGCGGCGCACGGGCGGCGACATGGAAGGTGTTGAGCGAATGCAGCGGGGCGTTTTCGGTCAGCGACCAGGGTGCAGCGGTTGTCATAGGGGGGCGACGGCGCCTCGGGACGGGGCCTCGCGGCGGCGGCGGATGGCGTCCACGCATTCGCCGATCAGCGCCGGGCCGCGGAAGACCAGGCCGCTGTAGCACTGCACCAGGGTCGCGCCGGCAGCCATCTTCGCCACCGCGTCGGCGCCGGACTGGATGCCGCCCACGCCGATCAGCGGGATGCGTTCGGGCAGGCGCGCGCGCAGGCGGCGCAGTACCAGGGTGGACTGGCCCAGCAGTGGCGCGCCGGACAGGCCGCCGGTCTCGGCGGCGCGCGGATCGTGCTCGATGCCTTCGCGGCCGATGGTGGTGTTGGTGGCGATCACGCCGTCCACTTCCAGTTCGCCCAGCACGCGCGCGGCCGCCTCGATGTCGCGGTCGCTCAGGTCGGGCGCGACCTTGACCAGCATCGGAACGCGCCGGCCATGCTGGGCGGCCAGGCGTTCCTGCGCCTCGCGCAGGCCGCCGACCAGCCGCCGCAACGCCTGCTCTTCCTGCAGCTCGCGCAGGCCGGCGGTGTTGGGCGAGGAGATGTTGACGGTGATGTAGTCGGCCAGCGGGTACACCTTCTCCATGCAGGTCAGGTAGTCGGACAGCGCGTCCTCGTTGGGCGTGTCCTTGTTCTTGCCGATGTTGATGCCCAGCGGCCCGGTGCGCTGGCGGCTACGCTCGACATTGCGCACCAGCGCATCGACGCCGGCGTTGTTGAAGCCCATGCGGTTGATGATCGCCGCATGCCGCGGCAGCCGGAACAGGCGCGGCTTCGGGTTGCCGGCCTGCGGGCGCGGGGTGACCGTGCCGATCTCGACGAAGCCGAAGCCCAGGCCGAACAGCGCGTCGATGTGCTCGCCGTTCTTGTCCAGCCCCGCCGCCAGCCCGACCGGGTTGGGGAAGTCCAGGCCGAACGCGGCGGTCGGCATCGGCGCCGGCCGCGCCGCGATCAGCGGCGTGGTGCCGGTGCGCCACGCCAGCTCCAGCGCGGACAGCGTCAGGCCATGGGCGCGTTCGGCGTCGAGGGCGAACAGGAAGGGGCGGGCAAGCGGGTACATGCTGTTTCAGTCCAGCGTGCCGATGAAGGCACGGGTTCGGTATTCGAAGGCGACCCGTCCGTCCACCGCATGGGCGTCGAACAGGGCGCGCAGGGCCTCCAGCATCGGCGCATGCCGCGGATGGCCGGCCTGCGGCGCATAGGAGGAAGAAAGGAGGCGGCCGCGCAGGCCGTCGAAGTCCAGGTGCTGCGTGTTCGGCAGCTGGACCATGCCGCGCAGGCCGTCGCCGAACCACGCGCGCATCGTCGCGTCGTCCTGGTAGCGCTCGGCCACCGCGTTGTAATCGGTGCCGTAGTCCTGCAGCAGCTGTTCGTAGGCGGACAGGAACGGCGAGACGTCGAGCAGGCGCGAGTTCCAGTACACCAGCGCCATCCCGCCCGGCCGCAGGATGCGCCGCCACTCCGGCCGCACCGCCTCGGTGTCGAACCAGTGGAAGGCCTGGGCGACGCTGATCAGGCCGATACTGGCGTCGTCCAGGGTCGTGGCTTCAGCGGTGCCGGCGGCGAAGCTCAGCTGCGGATGATCGTGCGCCAGCCAGCGCTCGGCGGCCTGCCGCATCGCGGCGTTGGGCTCGACCGCGACCACCGGGTGGCCGGCGTCGAGGAACATCAGGGTGGAAATACCGGTGCCGGCGCCGATGTCGGCGACCGGCGTGGCGGCGGGCACCCCGATCTGGCCATGCAGCCAGTCCAGCAGGGCCGGCGGATAGTCGGGCCGGTAGCGGACATAGTCCGCCACCCGGCTGCTGAAACGTTGGGTCGAATCGGCCGGAGCGCTCACGCGTGCCTCAGGAATTCAATGCGGCGATCCAGGCCAGGCCACCGAAGAACAGGATGAAGGCGAGGATGCCGAGCACCCACATCGCCACCGACAGCCAGCCCAGCACCAGGCCGGTGACGGCCAGGCCATCGCCGTCGAGCTGGCCGTTGCTGCGGCGGATCTCGCCGCGCGCCATATGGCCGAAGATGATGCCGCCGATGCTGCCCAGGAACGGCAGCAGGGTCCAGCCGAGGATGCCGGCGACCAGGGCGATCACGGCATAGCTGCTGGTCTGTCGTGGTGCGGGAATGCTCATCGGTGGGACTCCGTTGCGGGTGGAAAAAAGCCCCTGTCCGGGGCGAAAAGGCGCGGCCTGCGCGTCACTGCCGCGCAGGCCTTGGAGCGCGCGCCGCCGGCCTGGGCCGGGGCGCGGGTTGACGAGGGGGCGGGGCTGTTCCGCACCCTCATCCGGCGCTTCGCGCCTCCCCCTCTCCCGGCGGGAGACGGGGAAAAACCATCACAGGTCGAACTTGATGCCCTGGGCCAGCGGCAGCGAATCGGAGTAGTTGATGGTGTTGGTCTGGCGGCGCATGTAGACCTTCCACGCGTCCGAACCGGACTCGCGGCCGCCGCCGGTTTCCTTCTCGCCACCGAAGGCGCCGCCGATCTCGGCGCCGGAGGTGCCGATGTTGACGTTGGCGATGCCGCAGTCGCTGCCGGCGGCCGACAGGAACTTCTCGGCCGACTTCAGGTTGGTGGTGAAGATCGACGAGGACAGGCCCTGCGGCACGCCGTTCTGCATGTCGATGGCTTCGTCCAGGGTCGAGTACTTCATCACGTACAGGATCGGCGCGAAGGTCTCGTGCTGGACGACCTCGTCGCTGTTCTTCAGGCCGGTGACGATCGCCGGCAGCACGAAGTTGCCTGCGCGATCAATGGCGGTGCCGCCGGTCTCGACGGTGCCGCCGGCGGCCTTGGCCTTGGCGATCGAGGCCAGGAATTGCTGCACGGCTTCCGGGCTGTTCAGCGGGCCCATCAGGTTGGCCGCATCCAGCGGGTCACCGATCTTGCCCTCGACCTGCTTGTAGGCCTTGATCAGGGTGGCCAGCACGTTGTCATAGATCGATTCGTGCACGATCAGGCGGCGGGTGGTGGTGCAGCGCTGGCCGGCGGTGCCGACGGCGCCGAACACGATGCCCGGCACGGCCAGCTTCAGGTCGGCGGTCTCGTCCAGGATGATGGCGTTGTTGCCGCCGAGTTCCAGCAGGCAGCGGCCCAGGCGCTTGGCCACGACCTGGTTGACGGTGCGGCCGACCTGGGTGGAGCCGGTGAAGGAGATCAGCGGCACGCGGGTGTCGGCGACCAGCTTTTCCGACAGGGCGGTGCCGGCGTCGTTGATCAGGAAGAAGATGTCCGGGAAGCCGCCTTCCTTCAGCGCCTCGTTGCAGATCTTCATCGAGGCGATGGCGGTCAGCGGGGTCTTGTTGGACGGCTTCCAGATGCACACGTCGCCGCAGATCGCGGCCAGGAACGAGTTCCACGCCCACACCGCGACCGGGAAGTTGAACGCCGAGATGATGCCGACCAGGCCCAGCGGCTGGTACTGCTCGTACATGCGGTGGCCGGGGCGCTCGGAATGCATGGTGTAGCCGTACAGCATGCGGCTCTGGCCCAGCGCGAAGTCGGCGATGTCGATCATCTCCTGCACTTCACCGTCGCCTTCCGGCTTGGACTTGCCCATTTCCAGCGCGACCAGCGAGCCCAGCGCGTCCTTGTGCCTGCGCAGTGCTTCGCCGCACAGGCGCACGGCCTCGCCGCGGCGCGGCGCCGGGGTGGTGCGCCACACCTTGTAGGCTTCCTGGGCGCGGGCGACGATGGTTTCGTAGTCGGCCTCGGTGGTGGCCTGGACCTCGGCGATCACCTCGCCGGTGGTCGGGTTCTGCGGCTTGAGCACGCCCGCGCCGGTAGCGGTGGACCACTCGCCGTTGCCCAGATAGGTGCCAGCGTTGGAAGCGTCGAGGCCGAGCGCCTTGAGCATTTCGAAGGACATGAAATCTCCTGATTGCTTTGCGTTGGGGGGCGCAGCCGCTGGCAGAGGTGGGGTGCGGCATGCAGAACCGCGATTTTAGCAGAGCCGCGCGTGTTTCTTGGCGCAGGGTGGATGCCGGATGCGGCGGCGGCATGCCACAATACGCGTCCGCAGGCCCCGTAGCTCAGCTGGATAGAGCGGTCCCCTCCTAAGGGACAGGTCGCACGTTCGAATCGTGTCGGGGCCGCCATCGTTCCATCTGCCGCGCAATGCTTGCCGCGACCGCCACCTCCTGCGCAGACTGCCTGCATGTCCGCCAGTACTCCCCACCTGCGCCGTTACCTCGGGCCCACCGGGCTGGAGTGCCACGACTATGCGCAATGGGTGCTGCCGGTGCACGGCGAGCTGCAGTTCGAAGTGGGCGGCGCCGGCGGCCACCTGGACCGGTTGCAGGGCGCCTTCGTCGCACCGGGCCAGACCCACGACCTGGAAGCGCTGGGCGAGCACAGCTGCCTGATCGTTGACTGTCCGGCAGGCGTGCTCGACGACGACACGCTGGAACACCTGTACCGCAAACCCTGGCTGGCGCTGCCGATCGAGGTGCGCCAGCGCCTGCGCGAACTGCCGGCAAGCGGGCTGGTGGGCGATCCGCTGCCGCGCCTGCTGCGGCATTTCGCCCCGGCCGGCAGCGGCGCGCGGCTGCAGGGTGTATGCATGGCGGTGGTCTCGGCACCGGGCCTGGACTGGTCGGTGGCGCGCATGGCGGCCATGGCCGGGGTCAGCGGCAGCCGCCTGCATGCGCTGTTCGTCCGCGAGTTCGGGCTGCCGCCATTGGCATGGGTCGGTGCCGCGCGCCTGCGCTGGGCCAAGCGCCAGCTGCTGGGCAGCGATGCCAGCCTCAGCGACATCGCCCAGCGCGCCGGCTATTCCGAGCAGAGCGCGTTCACCCGTGCGCTGCGCCGGGAGAGCGGGCGCACGCCGCGGCAGTGGCGCGCCCGGCAATAGCCTGGGTCAAGACGCGCCGCCCGGGCGCTGCCTACACTGCGCGCCCTTCTCCGTGGCAATGGTGCGGCAAGCGTGAGTCGTTCGATGAGTGTCGGGATCGCCAACGGCGTGGCCTCCGGGGCGCTGTGGGGCGTGGTGTTCCTGGCCCCGGCCATGCTCGCCGGATTCGCGCCGCTGCAACTGGCGGCCGCGCGCTACCTGGTCTATGGCGCGATCGCGCTGGTGCTGCTGGTGCCGCGCTGGCCGGCGCTGCGGTCGCGCATCGGCCGCGCCGAATGGGGCGCCCTGGCCTGGCTCAGCCTGCTGGGCAACCTGCTGTATTACGTGCTGCTGTCCATCTCGGTGCAGTGGAGCGGCGGCGCGGCGGCGTCGCTGATCGTCGGCATGGTGCCGGTGCTCGTGGCGGTCACCGCCTCGCGCGAGCCGGGCGCGGTGCCGCTGTCGAAGCTGGCGCCGGCGCTGGCCCTGTGCGTGGCCGGGGTGGTGCTGATGGGATGGGCGGCGATGGCCTCTTCGCATGTGCACGCCGATACCGGGCGGCGCCTGCTCGGCCTGCTGTGCGCGGTCGGCGCGCTGCTGTCGTGGACGGTGTACTCGGTGGGCAATACGCGCTGGCTGGCGCGCTGCCCGGAGGTATCCGGGCATGACTGGTCGCTGTTGACCGGCGTGGCGACCGGCGGCCTGGCGCTGCTGGTGGCGCCGCTCGCGTTCGCCGGCGGAGGGCAGGGGCGTCCGCCGGCCGAGTGGGGGCAGTTCTGGCTGGTCGCCGCGGCGGTGGCGGTGCTGGCCTCGATCCTCGGCAACGCCTGCTGGAACCGCGCCAGCCGTGCGCTGCCGCTCACCCTGGGCGGGCAGATGATCGTGTTCGAGACCCTGTTCGGCCTGCTCTACGGCTTCCTCTGGCAGCAGCGCTGGCCGCTGCCGCTGGAGCTGCTGGCGGCCGGCTGCCTGTTGGCCGGCGTGGTGTCGAGCGCGGCCGCGCACCGGCCCGCACCGGAGGCGCTGGCTCCGCATTGAACCGCCCCGTGGCGCAGCGGAATGCGCGCGTTCGGCGCAGTTCCGCCGGTCGGCGCTTTCCAGCCGGTGGTCCGCAGGCATCCGTCGGGCGATTGGGCGCGGCCGCGGCCTGCCATTGACGAAGGCGCGTTTTACCGATGCTTGCCGGATAGATGGGCGATGATCGGCGTTGATGACATTTGCAACCGATAAGTGCGCGTTCGCCGACGATGGGCGCAAGTGGCCTTTTGCGCCGCAACACTTGACAGCGCATTCACGGCTGGTGTCCTCTTGACCGCATGCACACGCCGTCGCCCAACTTCGCCTTCGTCCAGCCGCCTGCAGGCGCGCTGCCGGGCAGCTGCGGCCGCGCGTCCATTACCACCACCATTACCGTCACCACTCGCCCGGTGCGGCCCGTCGTCTTCGCGTAGTTTCCGAAAACCACGGCCCCGCACCCGGATCAGGATGCGGGGGCTCCCATCCTGATGCGTGTCGGGGCCTCCAGCCGAGGTTCATCCGATGTCGCCAGTTGCCGCTTCACCCCTCGCTCCCGCCGCGGACGCCGCCGTCCGCAGTGTCGTCCACAAGTTCGGCGGCACTTCGGTGGCCGACGCCGACCGCTACCGCCACGTGGCCCAACTGCTGCTGGCGCGCGAGGAGCACGTGCAGGTCACCGTGGTCTCGGCGATGAAGGGCGTCACCGATGCGCTGATCGAGCTGGCCCGGCTGGCAGCCGGCGCCGACCCGGCCTGGGACGAGCGCTGGCATGAACTGCGCGCCCGCCACCGCGCGGCGGCGGTGGCGCTGCTGGTCGAGAACTCCGGGCCGACCATCGAATGGCTGGATGCGCGCTTCAACCGCCTGCGCGAGATCCTCGCCGCGCTGGCGGTGATCGGCGAGCTGCCGCAGGAAGTGCTGGACCGCGTGCAGGGCCTGGGCGAAGTGTTCTCCGCGCACCTGCTCGGCCACCACCTGCAGGCGCTGGGCGAAGACGCCGACGTGCTGGACGCGCGCGAGGTGCTGGTGGTCGACCATGGCGAACTCGGCGTGGACGTGGACTGGAAGTCCAGCGCCGCCAGGCTGGCGCTGTGGCGGCAGTCGCACCCGGCGCGGCGGCTGGTGGTGACCGGCTTCGTCGCCCGCGACCGCAAGGGCAACATCACCACGCTGGGCCGCAACGGCAGCGATTTCTCCGGTGCGATCTTCGCCGCGCTGTTCGCCGCCGACGAACTGCATATCTGGACCGACGTGGACGGCGTGCTGTCGGCCGATCCGCGGGTGGTGCCCGAGGCGGTGCAGCTGGAGGCGCTCAGCTACGACGAGGCCTGCGAACTGGCCTATTTCGGCGCCAAGGTGGTGCACCCGCAGACCATGTCGCCGGCGATCGAGCGCGGACTGCCGATCATCATCCGCAATACCTTCCAGCCGCAGCATCCGGGCACCCGCATCACCGCGGTCAGCGCCGGCAGCGGGCCGATCAAGGGGCTGACGCTCAGCCCCGACCTGGCCGTGCTGAACGTCGAGGGCACCGGCCTGATCGGCGTGCCGGGCACCGCCGAGCGCGTGTTCGCCGCGCTGCGCAATGCGCACGTGTCGGTGGTGATGATTTCGCAGGGCTCGTCCGAGCATTCGATCTGCTGCGTGGTGCGCCAGGCCGAGGCGGCGCGCGCGCGCGATGCGCTGGTGCAGGCGTTCTCGCACGAACTGGCCGCCGGCCAGGTGCAGCGCGTGCAGCTGACCGAGGGCGTGAGCGTGCTGGCCGCGGTGGGCGACGGCATGGCCGGCCAACCGGGCGTGGCCGCGCGCCTGTTCGAGGCGCTGGGGCGGGCGCAGGTCAACATCCTGGCCATCGCGCAGGGCTCGTCCGAACGCAACATCTCGGTGGCCATCGACGCGCGTGACGCCACCAAGGCACTGCGCGCGGCGCATGCCGGGTTCTGGCTGTCGCCGCAGACCTTCTCCGTGGGCGTGATCGGCCCGGGCAATGTCGGCGCGGCGTTGCTGGAACAACTGCGCGTCGCCCAGCCGCAGCTGCTGGCGCGGACCAAGCTGGACCTGCGCCTGCGCGCGGTGCTGTCGCGCAACCGCATGCTGCTGGACGCGCGTGGCGTGCAGGGCGACTGGAAGGCCGCGTTCGAGGCTGCCGCGGAACCGGCCGACCTGGACCGCTTCACCGAGCACCTGCTGTCCGCCCGCCTGCCGCACACCCTGGTCATCGACTGCAGCGGCAGCCCGGAAGTGGCCGACCGCTATGCCGGCTGGCTCGCTGCCGGCATCCACGTGGTCACGCCGAACAAACAGGCTGGCTCCGGACCGCTGGCGCGCTACCAGGCCATCCGCGAGGCGGCCGGCGCGACCGGCGCGCGTTTCCGCTACGAGGCCACGGTGGGCGCCGGGCTGCCGGTCATCACCACGCTGCGCGACCTGGTCGATACCGGCGACGAAGTCACCGCGATCGCCGGCATCTTCTCCGGCACGCTGGCCTGGCTGTTCAACAAGTACGACGGCAGCGTGCCGTTCTCGCAGCTGGTCGCGCAGGCGCGGGCAATGGGCTACACCGAGCCGGACCCGCGCGACGATCTGTCCGGCGTGGACGTGGCGCGCAAGCTGGTGATCCTGGCGCGCGAGGCCGGCCACCCGCTCAGCCTTGAAGACGTGGCGGTGGAAAGCCTGGTGCCCGATGCGCTGCGCCAGGCCAGCGTGGAGGATTTCATGGCGCGCCTGCACGAGATGGATGCCGCGTTCGCGCAGCGTCTGGCCGATGCCCGTGCGCGCGGCCAGGTGCTGCGCTATGTAGCGCAGTTCGCGCCGGGGCAGGCGCCCAGCGTCGGACTGGTGGAACTGCCGGCCGACCATGCCTTCGCCAACCTGCGCCTGACCGACAACGTGGTGCAGTTCATCACCCGCCGCTACTGCGACAATCCGCTGGTGGTGCAGGGGCCGGGCGCCGGCCCGGAAGTGACGGCCGCCGGCGTGTTCGCCGACGTGCTGCGGGTGGCCGCGGGGGAGGGCGCACGACTGTGAGCGGGCAAGCAATGCAGGGTGGTGCCGGCCAGCGCGAGGCGCGCGCCTTCGCGCCGGCCTCGGTGGCGAACGTGGCGGTCGGTTTCGACCTGCTCGGCTATGCCGTGGCCGGCGTCGGCGATACGGTGACGGTGCGGCGCATCGAGGCGCCCGAAGTGCGCATCGCGGCGATCCGCGGTACCACCGCGGACCTGCCCACGGATGCGGCCGGCAACACCGCCGGCGCGGCGCTGATCGCACTGCGGCAGGCGCTGGCGCTGCCGTTCGGCTTCGAGATCGAGATCGACAAGGGCATACCGCTCAGCTCCGGCATGGGCGGCTCGGCGGCCTCGTGCGTGGCCGCGCTGGTCGCGGCCAACGCCCTGCTGGATGCGCCGTTGAGCAGGGAAGCGCTGTACCTGCATTCGCTGGAAGGCGAGGCGGTGGCCAGCGGCAGCCGCCATGGCGACAACCTCGGGCCGATGTTCCTTGGCGGGCTCGTGCTGTCCACCCTGGAGCGGCTGGTGCCGGTGCCGGTGCCGGCACCGTGGCACAGCCTGCTGGTGCACCCGGATGCGCTGCTGGAAACCCGCCGCGCGCGCGCCGCCCTGCAGGGCGATTACGCGCTGCAGGAGTTCGTCGCCCAGAGCACGAACCTGGCGCTGGTGCTGGCCGGCTGCCATGCAGGCGACGCCGGGCTGGTGCGCGCCGGCCTGCGCGACGTGCTGGTCGAACCGCGCCGCGCGCCGCTGATCGCCGGCTTCGATGCGGCCAAGCAGGCCGCGCTGGATGCCGATGCGATGGGGGCCAGCATTTCCGGCGCCGGTCCCAGCGTGTTCGCGTGGTTCGAGACGCGCGAAGCGGCCGAGGCCGCCGCGCCGAAGGTGCGGGCCGCGTTTGCCGACGCAGGTTTCGACAGCCAGGGCTGGGTGACGCCGCTGGACAGCCCGGGTGCACGTCTGCTTTGAAACCCCGCCCTCCTGCGCGGGGGCACTTCACGGAATCTTCTCCATGCATTTCATTTCCACCCGCAACGATGCTCCCGCCGCCACGCTCAGCCAGGCCATCGCCGCCGGGCTTGCGCCCGATGGCGGACTGTATGTGCCGCAGCAGATGCCCCCGGCCCGTGCCCTGGAGGCGGGCGACTCGCTGGCCGACACCGCGGCCACGCTGCTGCAGCCGTTCTTCGCCGGCGACGGGCTGGAAGCCGAGCTGCCGCGGATCTGCGCCGAAGCCTTCGACTTCCCGGCGCCGCTGCAGCGCCTGGCCACCCGCAACGACCATGTGCTGGAGCTGTTCCACGGCCCGACGGCCGCGTTCAAGGATTTCGGCGCGCGCTTCCTGGCCGCCAGCCTGTCGCGGCTGCGCGCAGGACAGGAGCGCCCGTTGACGATTGTCGTGGCGACCTCCGGCGATACCGGCGCGGCCGTGGCCGCCGCCTTCCACAATCAACCCAACCTGCAGGTGGTGGTGCTGTATCCGGACGGGCGCGTGTCGCCGCGGCAGGCGCACCAGCTGGGTTGCCTGGGCGGCAACATCCGCGCATTGCGCGTGGCCGGCTCGTTCGACGATTGCCAGGCCATGGTCAAGCAGGCGTTGAACGATGCCGGGCTGCAGGCGCAGATGCCGCTGAGTTCGGCCAACAGCATCAGCCTCGGCCGCCTGCTGCCGCAGATGAGCTATTACGCGCATGCGGCGCTGACCCATCGCGCCGCGCACGGCTCGCCGCTGAACGTCGTCGTTCCCACCGGCAATCTCGGCAATGCGATGGCGGCGGTCATGGCGCGCGCCCTGGGCGTGCCGCTGGGGCGGATCGTGCTGGCCACCAATGCCAACCGCGTGCTGCCGGACTACTTCGCCGGTGGCGGGTACCAGGCCCGCACCAGCGTGGCCACGCTCGCCAATGCGATGGACGTGGGCGCGCCCAGCAACTTCGAGCGGCTGCGCTGGCTGTACGCCGGCGACGACGCGGTGCTGCGCGCGCAGTTCCTCTCGCGTGCGGTGGACGACGACGCCATCCGCGACGCTATCGCCGCGCGCCATCGGCGGCATGGCGAAGTGTTCTGCCCGCACACCGCCACCGCGGTACGGGTGCTGGAGCAGTTGCGCGCCAGCGGCGAGGCCGCGGCGCACGAACACTGGGCGGTGGCGGCGACGGCGCATCCGGCCAAGTTCGAGACGGTGGTCGAGCCGCTGATCGGTCGCCAGGTGCCGGTGCCGCCGGCGCTGGCCGAGCTGCTGCAGCGTCCGGCGCATGCCGAGCCCTGCGCGCCGGAATATGCGGCGCTGCGCGACGTGCTGCTGGCTTGAGAGCCACCGCCGCGTTGTCCACAGCGGATGTGGAGCGCGGCGAGGAAAGCCTGTGGACAAGTGCCCGCCGGGCCAATGCCGGCGGGCGTTCGCGCCGGTCTGGTCAAAATGACGCCAGACCGGTGACCTGGCTCAGGCTGCGTGCGGGCGGGGCAGGTTGCCGGAGCGGTTGCGCCTGTTGCCGCGCCCGCGCAGGCCGAGCAGCCAGCTGGCCGCCGGCAGGGCGGCCAGCATCAGCAGCCAGCCGGCGACGATGAAGCCGCCGGCGGAGAACAACGGCAGGCCTGCCGCGACGGTGAAGGCAGTGGCGAACGTCAGCGTGGCCAGCGCGCAGTGGAAACGGAGCCGGTCGCGTCCCAGCCGCCGCAGCAGCCAGGCGGCGGGCAGGGCAAGCAGCAGGTTGATCGCGAAGTCCTGCAGGGTCAGCGCGCCGTACCAGGCGGTGCCGGACAGCCCGGCCTGCGCGAGCCGGGCCGGAATCATGTTGTGGGCGGCGATCGGCGGCCAGGCATACAGGACCAGCAGCACGAAACCGATGCCGATGACGATGGAGAGCAGTGTGGCGACAGCACGCGACATGAGACCTCCCGGGCGCCGCCAGCGGTGGCGGCCAGGCCCAGCTTGCAGACCGCGCGGCGCAGCGTCAAATGCCGGGCGGGCGATTCAGCCCAGGTCGTCGTTGGCCAGCTTCTGCAGGCCGGCGAAATCGAGGATCTCGACCACGTTCAGGTGCGGCAGGGCGATCAGCCCCTGCTGGCGCAGCTTGGTGAAGGTGCGGCTGACCGTCTCCATGGTCAGGCCGAGATGGTCGGCGATGTCGCCGCGCCCCATCGGCAACGCCACCCGGTTGCCGACCTGGCCCTGCATGGCCTCGCGCGCGGCCAGGCGCAGCAGGAAATCGGCCAGCCGTTCCGGTGGCTGCAGGCGGGCCAGGGCCAGGGCGTTGTCCTGCGCGGCGTCCAGTTCCTGGCAGGCGCGCTGCAGCAGTTTGCGCTCCAGGTGCGGGAAGCGCTGGCGCAGGTCGCGCATCTGCGAGGTCGGCACCCGGCACACGCGGCTCTCGGCGATGGCCTCGATGTCATAACGGTGATGGTCGCTGCCGCTCAGGCCCACGTAGTCGCCCGGCAGGACGAAGCCGTTCACCTGGCGGCGGCCGTCGGCCAGCGTGCGCACCAGCCGCAACGCGCCCTCGGTCACGGTGAAGACATGCGCGCGCGGTTCGCCGCTGCGGGCCAGCGTGGCGCCCATCGGCACCGGCATGGACAGCGTGATCTGCTCCAGGGCCTGTACTTCGTCGCAGGACAGCGCCGAGCACACCGACAGGTGGCGGACCGAGCAGTGCAGGCACTCGCGCGCGCCGCTGCCTTCGGAGACGGTCTGGAATGCGGCAGGTGGCTCGGAACCGGGGACGGGCCGGGTCATGGCTTCGGGGCGGGGGAAGTGTGCGCATGATACTTCATGCGGTCGGCCCGGGCGGCGTGGCGCTAGAATTGGCGTCCGCTCATCCCCCCGTTTGCAGGAGTTCCACCCGTGATCAAGCCCCGTACGCCGCCCGGCATCATGGAGTTGCTGCCGCGCGAGCAGATTGCGTTCCAGCGCATGCTGGACGTCATCCGCCGCAACTACGAGCGCTTCGGGTTCCTGCCGGTGGAGACGCCGGTGTTCGAGCTGTCCGACGTGCTGTTGACCAAGTCCGGCGGCGAGACCGAGCGCCAGGTGTATTTCGTGCAGTCCACTGGCGCGCTGGCCAATGCCGCCAGCTCGGCCGAGGCGGGCAGCGACAAAAGCCTGCCGGAAATGGCGCTGCGTTTCGACCTGACCGTGCCGCTGGCGCGCTACGTGGCCGAGCACGAGCACGAGCTGACCTTCCCGTTCCGCCGCTACCAGATGCAGCGCGTCTATCGCGGCGAGCGCGCCCAGCGCGGCCGCTTCCGCGAGTTCTACCAGTGCGACGTGGACGTGATCGGCAAGGACGCGTTGAGCATCCGCTACGACGCCGAAGTGCTGGCGGTGATCCACGCGGTGTTCTCCGAACTGCGCATCGGCAGCTTTGCGGTGCAGCTGAACAACCGCAAGCTGATGCGCGGCTTCTTCGAGGCGCAGGACGTGGCCGATCCGCAGCAGCAGGCGCTGGTGCTGCGCGAGGTCGACAAGCTCGACAAGCGCGGTGCCGACTACGTGCGCGAGACCCTGGCCGGCCCGGACTTCGGCCTGCCGGCCGCGGCGGTGGAGCGCATCCTCGCCTTCGTCGAGGTGCGTTCGCAGTCGCACGCCGACGCGCTGGCGAAGATCGACGCGGTACTGGCCGAAGCCGGCGAGGGCGCCAGTGAGTCGCTGCGCACCGGCGCCGCCGAACTGCGCGAGGTGCTGGAGCTGGTCAAGGCGCTGGGCGTGCCGGAAAGCGCGTACTGCCTGAATTTCTCCATCGCGCGCGGGCTGGATTACTACACCGGCACCGTCTACGAGACCACGCTGCTGGACCACCCGCAGATCGGCTCGATCTGTTCCGGTGGCCGCTACGAGGATCTGGCCAGCCACTACACCAAGAGCCGGCTGCCGGGCGTGGGCATCTCCATCGGTCTGACCCGCCTGTTCTGGCAGCTGCGCGAGGCCGGCCTGATCGAAGGCATCGCCGAAAGCAGCGTGCAGGCGATGGTGGCGCTGATGGACGAGGCGGCGATGCCGCAGTCGCTGGACATCGCCCGCCGTCTGCGCGCCGGCGGCATCAACACCGAAGTGCAGATGGAGCCGAAGAAGATCGGCAAGCAGTTCCAGTACGCGGCCAAGGCCGGCATCCGCTTCGTGGTGCTTGCCGGCGAGGACGAGCTGGCGCGCGGCGTGGTCGCGGTCAAGGACCTGCTGCGCGAGCAGCAGTTCGAGGTCGCCCGCGACGAGCTGGCATCCACCCTGCAGGTGGAGCTGGAGCAGGCCCGCGCCATGGCGCGCTGAGCGCCCGGGCTCGACCTGAACCAAAGGCCCCGCACTGCGGGGCCTTTTCTTTTGCCAGGACGATGGTGGCCGCCGATGTTTGACCGGGCAATCCTGTTTGGATTAATGTATTAGCACGCTATTACATTGGTACGCATGAAAACGCGCCCAGACCCCGACCGCGAAAAGGCATCCGACGCTTCCCTCAAGGCGCTGGCGCGTGCGTTCGCCGCGCTGGACCGGCCGCAGGACGTGCAGGCCTTCCTGCGCGACCTGTGCACGCCCGCCGAGCTGGAGGCGATGGCCGACCGCTGGCGGGTGGTGCCGCTGCTGCGCAAGGGCGTGCCGTACCGCGAGATCTACGACCTGACCGGGGTGAGCGTGACCACCATCGGCCGGGTCGCGCGCTCGCTCGAACATGGCGCCGGGGGCTATGCCGCCGCCATCGAGCGCCTGTCCGTGCGCAAAGCCGAATCCAACTGAGACAAGACCCATGATTGCTTCTTCCTCCGCGCCGACCCGCGACCGGCTGCGCATCGCCATCCAGAAAAGCGGGCGCCTGGCCGACCCCGCGCGCAGCCTGCTGGCCGCCTGCGGGCTGAGCTGGCGGCAGAGCCGCGACAAGCTGTTCTGCTTCGGCGAATCGCTGCCGGTGGACCTGCTGCTGGTGCGCGACGACGACATCCCGGGGCTGATCGCCGATGGCGTCTGCGACCTCGGCGTGGTGGGCCTCAACGAACTGGACGAGCAGGCCAAGGCGCGCCGGCAGCTCGGCCTGGCCGATGCCTACCAGCCGCTGCGCGGCCTCGGCTTCGGCCAGTGCCGGCTGATGATCGCCGTGCCCGAGGAATGGGACTGGCAGGGGCCGGCGCAGCTGGCCGGCCGGCGCATCGCCACCAGCTATCCGGCCATCCTCGCCGCATGGCTGAAGGACAAGGGCGTGGACGCGCAGGTGGTGGAGCTGTCCGGCTCGGTCGAGATCGCGCCCAAGCTCGGCACCGCCGACCTGATCTGCGACCTGGTCTCCAGTGGTGCCACGCTCGCGGCCAACCAGCTCAAGCCGGTGGAAACGCTGCTAGACAGTGAGGCGGTGCTGGCGGGCCCGGCGCACGCGCTGGACGACGCCCGCGCGGGGCTGATGGCGATGCTGTTGCGTCGCCTGGATGGCCTGAGCAGGGTGCAGGACCGGAAGCTGCTGATGTTCTCCGCCGCGGAGGAACGCGTGGACGAACTGGCGCGGCTGCTGCCCGATGCCGAGCCGCTGCTGCGCCTGCCGGGCAATGGCGGAGCGGTACGCCTGCAGACCATGTGCAATGGCGCACTGAGCTGGCAGCGGCTGGAGGAGCTGGAGCGTGCCGGTGCGCAGGGGCTGATGGTGCTGGCGGTGGAGAAATCGCTGGCATGAACATCCTCGACTGGAATGCACTGGATGCCGACGCGCAGGCGCGTGCGCTGACCCGGCCGGCGCAGGCCGTGGCCGCGCAGACCCGTGCCGCGGTCGCGGCCCTGATCGAACAGGTGCGTGGCATCGGCGACCTCGCACTGCGCGACATCACGGCGCGTTTGGACGGTGTGGCGCTGGAACGCTTCGAGGTGGGCGAGGACGAGTTCGCCGCCGCCGAACTGGCGGTGCCGGCGGACCTGCGCATCGCCATGCAGCAGGCGGCCGGACGCATCGACGCCTATCACCGCGCCGGCATGGCGCAGCCGTATTCGCTGGAGACCGCGCCGGGCGTGGTCTGCGGCAAGGTCATCCGCCCGATCGGGCGCGTCGGCCTGTATGTGCCGGCCGGCAGTGCGCCGTTGCCGTCGACCGCCCTGATGCTGGGCGTGCCGGCGAAACTGGCCGGCTGCCGCGAAGTGGTGCTGTGCACGCCGCCGCGCAAGGACGGCACGGCCGATCCGGCGGTGCTGGTGGCCGCGCGCCTGACCGGCGTGCACAAGGTGTTCAAGATCGGCGGCGCGCAGGCGATCGCGGCGATGGCCTGGGGTACCGCGACCGTCCCGTCCTGCGACAAGCTGTTCGGGCCGGGCAACAGCTACGTCACCGAGGCCAAGCAGCAGGTGGCGCAGGCCGGCGCCGCCGCCATCGACATGCCGGCCGGTCCGTCCGAGGTACTGGTCATCGCCGATGCCGGCGCCAACCCGGCTTTCGTCGCGGCCGACCTGTTGTCGCAGGCCGAGCATGGCCCGGACTCGCAGGTGCTGTTGCTGAGCGACGATGCCGCGTTGATCGCCGCGGTGCAGGCAGAAGTGGAGCGGCAGGTGGCGCAGCTGCCGCGCCAGGGCATCGCCCGGCAGGCGCTGGCTGCCTCGCTGCTCGTAAGGGTGGCGTCGATCGAACAGGCATTTTCCATTTCCAATCGCTACGCGCCGGAGCACCTGATCCTGGCGCTGCGGCAGCCGCGCGACTGGCTCGACCACGTCGAGGCCGCCGGTTCGGTGTTCCTCGGCGACTACACCCCCGAAGCGCTGGGCGATTACTGCTCCGGCACCAACCACGTGCTGCCCACGGCCGGCGCCGCGCGCGCCTTCAGCGGTGTCAGCGTGGCCAGTTTCCAGAACCAGATCAGCGTGCAGGCGGCCAGCGCCGAGGGCATCGCCGGCATCGGCCCGTGCGCCTTGATCATGGCCCGCGCCGAAGGGCTGGATGCGCACGCCAATGCGGTCGCGCTGCGCCTGGGAGGTGCGCCATGAGCGGCGTGCTCGACCTGGTGCGCGAAGACCTGCGCGGTTTCGGCGGCTATTCCTCCGCGCGCAGCGCCAGGCTCGACGGCGAAATATGGCTCAACGCCAACGAAGCGGCATGGCCCAATCCGGGCGATGCCGCGGCCACCTGCCGGCGCTACCCTGAGCCGCAGCCGCAGGCACTGCGCGAACGGCTGGCCGCGCTCTACGGCTGCACGCCCGGACAGCTGCTGATCGGGCGCGGCAGCGACGAGGCCATCGACCTGCTGGTGCGTGCATTGTGCGTGCCGGGCCGCGATGGCGTGCTGTACACGCCGCCGGTGTTCGGCATGTACGCGGTCAGCGCGCGGCTGCAGAACGCACCGGCGCTGGAAGTGCCGCTGCGCGACGACGAGGCCGGCCTGGTGCCGGACATCGAGGCCATCATCGCCACCGCGAAGCGGGGCGGGGCGCGGCTGGTGTTCCTGTGCTCGCCCTCCAATCCCGGCGGCCTGAGCATCCCGCTGGCGCAGGTCGAGCAGGTCGCCGTGGCCCTGCGTGGACAAGCCCTGGTGGTGGTGGACGAGGCCTATGCCGAGTTCGCCGACGAACCCTCGGCGGCGACCCTGCTGCCGCGCCACGACAACATCGCCGTGCTGCGGACGCTGTCCAAGGCGCATGCGCTGGCGGCTGCGCGCATCGGCTGCGTGATCGCCGACGCCGACCTGGTCGCGGTGCTGCGCTGCTGCCAGGCGCCATACCCGGTCCCGGCACCGTGTTCGGCACTGGCGCTGGATGGACTGGACGACGCGGCGCTGCTGCGTACGCGCGAACGCACCGCGCTGGTGCGCGCCGAACGCGGGCGTCTGCGCGCCGCGTTGGCGGCCTTGCCCGGCGTGCGCCGGGTGTACGCCTCCGACGCCAACTTCCTGCTGGTGCGCTTCGTCGATGCCGAAACCGCGTTCCAGCGGCTGCTGGCCGCCGGCGTGGTGGTGCGCGACCAGCGCGCCGCGCCGCAACTGCACGATGCCCTGCGCATCACCCTGGGCACCCCCGAACAGAACGCGCGCGTGCTGGGCGTGCTTGCCACCCTGGAGCCTGCCGCATGACGCCCATCCTGTTCGTCGACCGCGACGGTACCCTGATCGAGGAGCCGGCCGATTTCCAGATCGACGCCTACGAGAAGGTCCGCTTCGTCAACAACGTCATCCCGGCGATGCTGCGCCTGCGCGATGCCGGCTACCAGTTCGTCATCGTCTCCAACCAGGACGGGCTGGGCAGCGAAAGCTATCCGCAGGCCAGCTTCGACGGCCCCAACGAACTGATGCTGCAGATCTTCGCCAGCCAGGGCATCGCGTTCCGCGACGTGCTGGTGGACCCGAGCTGGCCGGCCGACAACAGCCCCAACCGCAAGCCGGGCATCGGCATGATGCTGCCGTACCTGCAGGATCGGAACATCGACTGGGCGCGCTCGGCGATGGTCGGCGACCGGCCCACCGACATCCAGTTCGCCGACAACATGAAGATCCGCGGTTTCCAGCTGCGTACAGAACAGTTTGGAGGGCAGTGGGACTGGGACGGCATCGCCCACGAACTGGCCGACGCGCCGCGCCGCGCCACCGTGCAGCGTGATACGAAGGAAACGCAGATCCGCGTAGCCGTCGATCTGGACAAGGTGGCCACGGCGAAGATCGACACCGGCCTGCCGTTCTTCGACCACATGCTCGACCAGATCGGCCGCCACGGCGGCTTCGCGCTGGAAATCCAGGCGCGCGGCGACCTGCACATCGACGAACACCACACCATCGAGGACACCGGGCTCGCCCTGGGCCAGGCATTGCGCGAGGCGCTGGGCGACAAGCGCGGCATCGGCCGTTACGGCTTCACCCTGCCGATGGACGAGACGCTGGCTAGCGCGGCGCTGGATTTCAGCGGCCGCCCGTATTTCGTGTTCGAGGGCGGATTCAAGCGCGAGCGCGTCGGCGACATGCCCACCGAACTGGTGCCGCATTTCTTCCGCTCGCTGTGCGACGCCGCCGGGTTGAATCTCAACCTCAAGGTCGAGGGCGACAACGACCACCACAAGGTCGAGGCCTGCTTCAAGGCGCTGGCGCGCGCATTGCGCCAGGCGATCCGCCGCGAAGGTACCGAGCTGCCTTCGACCAAGGGGGCACTGTGAACGCGGTCGGCCTGGTGGATGCGGGCGGGGCCAACCTCGGCTCGGTGCGTTATGCGCTGGAGCGCCTGGGCGTGGCGGTGCGCATGGTGCGCGAACCGTCCGCGCTTGAAGGTACCTCGCGGGTGATCCTCCCCGGGGTCGGCGCCGCGGCCGAAGGCATGCGCCGCCTGCACGCGCAGGGACTGGTGCAGCCGCTGCGCGACCTGCAGGTGCCGTTGATGGGCATCTGCCTGGGCATGCAGCTGCTGTTCGAGCGCTCGGAGGAGGGCGGCGTGGACTGCCTGGGGCTGCTGCCGGGCGTGGTGCGCCGCCTGCACCCTGCGGTAGGGGTGCGCGTGCCGCACATGGGCTGGAACAAACTGCTGGCCCTGCGCGAGTCGCCGCTGCTGGACGGTGTTCCGGCCGGTTCCAGCACCTATTTCGTGCACAGCTACGCCGCGCCGGTCACCTCCGACACGGTGGCGGCCTGCCATCACGGCGGCCTGTTCACCGCGGTAGTGCAGCGCGGCCGCCTGTGCGGCGCGCAGTTCCATCCCGAACGTTCGGCCGGGCCCGGCGCGCGCATCCTGCGCAACTTCATCGAGAACGAATTTCCATGAGCTTTGTTGTCTATCCCGCGCTGGACATCCGCGATGGCCAGGTGGTGCGCCTGCTGCAGGGCGACTACGCGCAGCAGACCACCTATGGCGACGATCCGCTGCCGCGCGCGCAGGCCTTCGCCGCCGCCGGCGCGCGGTGGATGCACCTGGTCGATCTGGACGCGGCCAGGGCCGGCGGCTACACGCTGGCGCCGCTGCTGGCGCAGATCGCGGCAAGCACTTCGTTGAAGGTGCAGACCGGCGGCGGCGTGCGCGGCCGCGACGACGTGGCGCGGCTCCTCGACGCCGGCGCCAGCCGGGTGGTGATCGGATCGCTGGCGGTACGCGACCCCGGGCGCGTGCTGGCGTGGCTGCAGGAATTCGGCCCGGACCGGCTGACCATCGCGCTGGACGCGCGGCAGGGCGAGGACGGCGTGTGGCGCCTGCCGGTGCACGGCTGGACCGAGACCGCCGACGCGACCCTGGACGAACTGGCCCTGCGCTACGCGCAGGCCGGCATGGAGCACCTGCTGTGCACCGACATCGCCCGCGACGGCATGCTGTCCGGTCCCAACCTCGACCTGTACGCGCACCTGTCGCGGCGGCTGCCCGGCGTGGCGGTGCAGGCCTCCGGCGGCGTGCGCGACGTGGCCGACGTGGCCGCGGCGCGCGCGGCCGGCTGCGCCGGCGCGGTGCTGGGCAAGGCGCTGCTCGAAGGCCGGCTGCGGCTTGAGGAGGCGCTGGCATGCTGAGCCGCCGCATCATTCCCTGCCTGGACGTGCGCGACGGCCGCGTGGTCAAGGGCGTGCGCTTCCGCGACCACGTCGACATGGGCGACATCGCCGAACTGGCGCTGCGCTACCGCGACGACGGCGCCGACGAACTGGTGTTCTACGACATCTCCGCCAGCCCGGAAGGGCGCTCGGTGGACCGCGCCTGGATCGAGCGCGTCGCGCGCCTGATCGACATCCCGTTCTGCGTGGCCGGCGGCATACGCGACGTGGACACCGCGCGCGGCATCCTCAACGCCGGCGCCGACAAGATCTCGATCAACACCCCGGCGCTGGAGCGGCCGGCGCTGATCGGCGAGCTGGCCGAGGCGTTCGGCCAGCAGTGCGTGGTGGTCGGCATCGATTCCATCCGCGAGCCGGACGGACAATGGCGGGTGCGCTCCTACACCGGCGACCCGGCCAGGACCCGCGCCGAGGCGCGGTTGACGCTGGACTGGCTGCGCGAGGCGCAGCAGCGCGGCGCCGGCGAGATCGTGCTCAACTGCATGGACAGCGACGGCGTGCGCAGCGGCTACGACATCGCCCAGCTGCGCCAGGCCCGCGCCCTGTGCAGCGTGCCGCTGATCGCGTCCGGCGGCGCCGGCGAGCCACGGCATTTCGCCGACGTGTTCGAGCAGGCCGACGTCGACGGCGCGCTGGCGGCCAGTGTGTTCCACTCCGGCGCTATCGCCATTGCGGAATTGAAGCGCTTCCTGCGCGGACAACAGATCGAGGTACGCGATGTCTACTGAAAACCCCTTCGACCCGGCCGCACTGGACTGGGACAAGGTCGGCGGGCTGATGCCGGTCGTCGTGCAGGACGCGGCCACGCTGCGGGTGCTGATGCTCGGCTACATGGACCGCGCCGCGCTGGACAGGACGCTGCAGGGCGGCAAGGTCACCTTCTTCAGCCGCAGCCGGCAACGCCTGTGGACCAAGGGCGAGACCTCGGGCAACCACCTGGAACTGGTGGCGGTCCGTGCCGACTGCGACGCCGATACGCTGCTGGTCACCGCGCGCCCGCATGGGCCCACCTGCCACACCGGCAGCACCAGCTGTTTCGGCGACGCGCCGGGACAGTTCCTGGGCGCGCTGGACGCGCTGGTCCGGCAGCGCGAGCACGACCGCCCGCTCAACAGCTACACCACGAAACTGTTCGAGAAGGGCACGCGCCACATCGCGCAGAAGGTGGGCGAGGAGGGCGTGGAGACGGCGCTGGCCGGCGTGGTCCAGCGTGACGACGAACTGCTGGGCGAATCGGCCGACCTGCTGTTCCACCTGATCGTGCTGCTGCGCGCGCGCGGGCTGTCGCTGGACGACGCGGTGGCGGTGCTGGAGCAGCGGCATGCCAGGGCAGCGGAGAAGGCGGCGGGCTGAACGGGGGCGCCCGCCACGGCGCTGCTGCGATCCGCCGTCCACGGCAAACCCATCGCCATGCGCATGTCGCATGGCGGCGCGATAATGGCCGCCTGTCCGTTCGCCCGACGAGGCTTCCATGCGCCATTTCCTGCTTGCCGGCCTGCAGCTGGCCTGCATGCCGTTCGCCACGGCCGCTTCCTGCACGGACGGCGTGGTGTTCGCCGATGCCAACGGCAACGGCGTGCGTGATGCGGACGAGAAGCCGCTGGCCGGCATCCGCGTTTCCGATGGCGAGCACATCGCCGTCACCGACCGCGATGGCCGCTATCGCCTGCCGGATTCGGCGCAGCCCACGGTGTTCGTCATCAAGCCCGCCCGATACCGTGTGGCCGCGCGTGCCGACGGCCTGCCGGACATCTGGCGCCCGCGCGCCGGCGAGGCGGGCGGCGGGCAATGCCGGCCGTTCGCGCTGGTGCCGCAGGCCGACGCGCCGGACAGCTTCCAGGCGCTGGTGATGGCCGACAGCCAGACCGCCAGCCCGCTGGACGTGAGCTATTTCGAGCGCGACATCGTCGCACCGCTGCGCGGCCGGCACGGCGCGCGCCTGGGCATGACCCTGGGCGACATCACCAACGACGATCCGTCGTTGTATCCGCTGCTGGTCAAGGCGGTGACCTCGCTCGGCGTGCCGTGGCTGCACGTACCGGGCAACCACGACATGGACGTCGGCGCGCACAGCGATGCGCAGTCGCTGGACAGCTTCCACCGCCAGCTCGGCCCGGACACCTATGCCTGGGAAGAACCGTCGATGGTGTTCATCGGGCTGGATGACGTCGTCGCCCAGCCCGGGCAGAAGCCGGCCTATGTCGGCGGCCTGCGCGAGGACCAGTTCGCCTTCCTCGAACGCTACCTGCCGACGGTGCCGAAGGACCGGCTGGTGGTGCTGGGCATCCATATCCCGCTGTTCGACCATGTGTTCCGCGCCGGGGACCGCGCGCGCCTGTTCGCGCTGCTGGAAAAGCTGCCGCACCCGCTGGTCCTGAGCGGCCATACCCACAACCAGAACCAGGTGTTCTGGAGCGCGGCGCAGGGCTGGAAGGGCGCGCGGCCGCTGCACGAATACAACGTCGGCGCGGCCTGCGGCGCGTTCTGGTCCGGGGTGAAGGACGCGCAGGGCATTCCCGACACCACCATGTCCGACGGTACGCCCAACGGCTATGGCCTGCTCAACGTGCGGCCGCAGGGGAGCTACAGCGTGGAATACCGCGCCGCCCGCGCGGCCGAGGACGAGCAGATCGCCCTGCATGCGCCGAAGGTGCTGCGCCATGGCGCGTATCCGGCCTGGGGCGTGTACGCCAACGTGTTCATGGGCCATGACGGCCTGCCGGTGGAATTCCGTGTCGATGACGGCGAATGGCAGCCGATGAAGCGGGTCGAGCAGCCCGACCCGCGCCTGCTGGCCGAGAACGTCGCCGACGACCAGGCAGCGCGCCTGCGCGGCTACGACCGATCGCCCGAGGCCACGCCCTCCTCGCACCTGTGGCGCGCGGCATTGCCGACGAAGCTGGACGTGGGCGAGCACGCCGTCGAGGTGCGCACCACGCTCAACGGCAGGGAATACCGCAGCCGCACTACCTACCGCCTGCAGGACGCGCAGCCCTGATATCCGCCGGCGGGAACGCGCTTCAGTGCGCGATAAGGCCTTTCCGTCTTGAATGGGCGGGCCGGTGCGGAGGGGCCTGCATGCAGGTCCCAGCGTGCACCAGGATGCGCTCCTATGGAGACTTGCGGTTGCTGTTGCCCGCCGGCGGCGAGTGCACGAAGGGATAGGGCACCGGTGCGCTCGCCGGCAACCCGGCACGCCATCGTGCCAGCACCGGCGTGATCGCCTTGCCGGCGAAGAACTGCGGCTGCGACGGTAGTTCGCCTTCCTCCTTCTCGCGGCGGCGCACGGTATCGCGGGCCAGGCCGAAAGCGGCGGCGAAATCGTTGGTGGCGTTCAGCGCCTCGACCAGGAAAGCGCGGCCGAACCAGGTGGCGCTGTCGGTATTGCCGCAGCCGAAGGACGGGCGGTCCTTGCGTGCGGCGGTGATGACCATGCGGTTGGCGGCTTTCAACGCCGGCACGAATCCCCCCGAATAGCAGGCCGAGACCACGATCACCGCGTTGCCGATCCCGGCTTCGTCCAGCAGCTGGGCCAGGTCCTCCGGCGCAAGGTAGTCCTCCTCGTCCGGGCCGGTATGCAGGTAGACGCTGCTGTCGTCCACGCCATGGCTGCCCAGGTACAGGAACAGCACGTCCTCGCGCGGATCCAGCGTCCGCCCCAGCGCATCCAGCGCGTAGCCGAGGCTGTCGTAGGTGGCCAGTGGCAGCGCCCCCTCGCTGGCCAGCGTATCGGGCTGGTTGGCCAGCGCCAGCATGCGCCCGGCCGCATCCCAGCGCTGCGCCGACAATTGCCGCAGGTACGCGACCTCGTTGCGGAACACGTCCTCGTCGGCATCGCCGGCCACGCCCAGTACATACAGGTCGGTCACGCCCGGCCGCTGCGGCGGCAGCCGCGCCAGTGCCGCGTCGAGCAGCGCCAGCTGCGCGCCTTCCAGCACAGGCGTGGTCGGTTCCCAGGGCGGGGTGTCCGGCGTCTGTGCCAGTGCCGGCCAGATGGCGCAGACCAGGGCGCAGGCAAGGGCGATGGCGCGCGAGTGCCGGGCGAGGCGGGTCGTGGTGGTGGCGGCAGAAGGCATGGGAACAGGCAGGACGGAACGGAACGCATCGTATGCGCACTTCGCCCGGCCATGGAATCGCCGCCATTCAATCCAGCGCATCGCGCCAGTTCAGCCACCAGGCCTTGGGCGGACGCGGAATCTGCTCCCACCACAGGTTCATCGCCTGCACGCTGCCGCGCAGCCAGTCGTCGCGGTGCCCCGGCGGAGGCGCCCCGTCGAACATCGCGGTGAGCCTGGGGTAGAGCGGTCCGGAGGCCAGCGCCGGATAGCGGGTGAGCAGGGTGAGCAGGGTGAAGCGATCCGCGGCCGTGGCGGTGCGGGCGATGAGCGCCTCGGTATCGGCCGGACGCTGCCCTGCCGACATCGCCCGGTCGAACTGGCCGACGGCGGTCCGGAATCCTGCGGCGGCATTCACCGCCAACGGGATGCCGCTGCGTTCGCGGGTGAAATCGAGATACGAACCGGCCGGCACCAGGGTCTCCTGGCCGTCCACGCTGTGCATGATCCAGCCGCTGGTGACGTGGATCCGGCCTTCGCCGTCGCGGTTGCGATCCATCTCGAACGCGCAGCCCAGATCGACGGTTTCGCCGGTGCCGGTGGCAATGCCGAATTGGCCCGGCGGTGCCCAGATCCGCGCGCGGATGCGGCCTTCCAGCAGCTCGATGCGGTGGTGCCCGGTTCGGGTGTCCGTGAGCCGGATCCGTGTCAGCGGCATCACCTCCACCCGGCCGATACGCGCGACCCGGATCGTGGCCGACTGCGTGGCGGCGGTAGCCAGTGTCTGCCCGACGCCCAGCGCCGCGGGAACCGCGTGGGCGCGTGTCTCGACGGCCCACTGCCGGTTCTCGCTCCACTGCAGGCGCCACGGCACCCAGGCGGCGAAGCCGGCCAGGCAGGCGGCCAGGGCCACGGCCGCCGCCAGGGGAATGAAGCGCCTGCGCACGCTCGCCGCGCCTGGCCGCCGGACTTCCGCTGCGGTGGGCACCGGGCCATGCGCGTGGCGGTAAACGCCCAGCAGCGAGGTGAGGCGCTGCAGCGCGTCATCGCCGGGCACGTCCGGGTCCCACAGCGGGTCGGGTTTCTCACCCATCGTTCGTCTCCTGCTGGCGGGCGATGCCCAGCGCGTCGCGCAGCTGGTGCATGCCGCGATGAAGATTCACCCGGACCGACTGCGGCGTCAGTCCGGTGAGGCTGGCGATCTCCGGGCCGCTGAGGCCTTCGACCAGGCGCAGGATCAGGGTCTCGCGGTAGGCCTCGGGCAGCTCGCGGATGGCGCGCAGCGCCTGGCTTGCCTGCGCCATCGCATCGGGGCCCGTGCCCGTCCAGGCGGGCTCGTCCGCATCGGCCAGTTCCCGTTCGTCGATGGCGGCGGCGGGGCGGTTCCGGCGCGCGATCATCGCGATCCACGGGCCGAAGCGCGCCGGCTCGCGCAGTTGCTCGAGCTTGCCGAAGGCGATGACGAAGGTCTCCTGGGTCAGTTCCTCCGCCCGCGCCCGTGCCGTCATGCCCAGGTGGATGGCATGCACCAGCGGGGCGAAGGTGCGGTAAAGCCAGGCGAAGGCGGCCTGCGATCCGCGGCGGGCGTCCTGCACCTGCCGGGCGATGTCCAGGGAAAGTGGCGCGGCCTTCATGTCCGGGAGGGTCTGGGAGACACAGGCAAAGAGGGGGCTCGGGAGCGGAGTGTTAACACGTGGGGACGGTTAACGCCGCGCCGCGGAGGGCGCTCTTCATCGATGAATCTGTCTGGAGAACCCGCATGCCTCACTCCCCGCCATCATTTCCGCGTCTGGTTGCCAGCACTGTCCGCGCCGCGGCCCTGCTTGTGCTGCTGGCCGCCTGTTCGCGGGCCGACGCCGTTACGATCCCCGTCGTCGGGCTGCCCTGCGAGGACTGCGAGGTGCCGCTGATCGGCATGCCGGAGGCGCTGGCGGCCAGCGCCCGGCTGGCGCCTGCCGATGAACCCGGACAGCGCCTGCACCTGGCCGGGCGGGTGACCGATGCGCAGGGACGGCCGCGCCCGGGCGTCATCGTCTACGCGCACCAGACCAACCAGCAGGGCGTCTACCCGGGCGAAAGGACGGACCAGGACCCGGGAGCCCGGCGGCACGGGCGGCTGCGTGCGTGGGTCGCCACCGATGCCGGCGGACGGTATGCGTTTTCCACCATCCGCCCCGGCAGC
Source organism: Stenotrophomonas nitritireducens (assembly GCF_001431425.1). GTDB lineage: Bacteria > Pseudomonadota > Gammaproteobacteria > Xanthomonadales > Xanthomonadaceae > Stenotrophomonas > Stenotrophomonas nitritireducens. The sequence goes on along the minus strand of NZ_LDJG01000025.1, from coordinate 1,352 downwards.
TACCCCGGAACGCGCATGCCCCAGCACATCCATCTGTACGTGATCGAGCGCGGCTGCGCGCTGTACTACATCGACGACGTGCTGTTCCGCGACGACCCGTACCTGACCCCTGCGGTCGCGCGCAGGGCCGCGCAGGGCCGCGGCGGTCCGGGCATCGTGACGCCCGTGCGGATCGCGGATGGCTGGGAGGCGACCCGCGACATCGTGCTGGGCCGCGGCATTCCCGGCTATCCGGGCTGCGCTCCATGAGCGGCCAGGCCGTGGAGCGGTATCCCCTGGTCCTGCGGGTGCTGCACTGGCTGCTGGCGCTGCTGCTGGTATCGCAGCTTGCGCTCGGGTTCGCGGCCGAACACGGGACCCCGCGCGAGCTCTCCGATGCGCTGCTGCCGGTCCATTTCCGGCTGGGCGTGCTGATCCTGTGCCTGATGCTGCTGCGCCTGGGCCTGCGTCTTTGGCTGCCGATACCCGGCCACGATGATGGATCGCCGTGGCGCCGTCGGGTCCGCACGTGGGCGCATGGACTGCTCTACGTCCTGGTACTGGTATTGCCGGTCAGCGGCCATGTGATCTGGGTATGGATGGGCGCGGACCGGGTGCTGTTCGCGGGCGTGGAGGTTCCCGCGCTGTTCGTCCCGCCCGCCGACGAAACGGGGCGGGCGGTCGCCTGGTACGTGCATGTGTACGCGGCCTGGCTGCTGTCAGCGCTGGTCGGCCTGCATGCTGCGGCCGCCGTGTTCCATCAGGTGCGCCATCGGGAGGGGTTCATCGTCCGGCGCATGGGCTTCGGGAGCATGGCCGATGGCAGGCATGCGCCGCTCTTTCCCGCAGCGCCGACCGGCCGGGATCAGCGCCGCAACCAGAAATAGATCGGCAGCCCGGCCACGATCAGGCCCGCGCCCCACAGCAGGGCCTCGGCGCCGATGCCGCCCAGCGCATACAGGCTGAAGGCCAGCGCGCCGGCGGCGGCCAGCCGCGAGGCGCCGCCGTTGCCGCGCCACAGCCATGCGGCGGCGCCGGCGAGGTAGGGCAGCAGGGTGGCCGCGGTGGACAGCAGCACCGAGAACTTGAACAGGTCCACGAGCGAGCGGTTGTAGTTGCAGATCACCAGCACGGTGGCCAGCAGGCAACTGACGATGACGCCGAAGACCGGGGCGCCGCGGCCGTTCTCGCGGGCGAAGGCGCGCGGCAGCACGCCGTCGCGCGCGGCGGCCATCGGCAGCTGCGCCGAGAGCAGGGTCCAGCCGTTGAGCGCGCCCACGCAGGACACCGCCATCACCACCGCCAGCAGTACGCCGGCCGCCGGCCCCCACAACGCGGCCGGCGTACTGCTGGCGGTGGTGATGGCGGTGTCC
>NZ_LDJG01000024.1 GCF_001431425.1 Stenotrophomonas nitritireducens | reverse complement strand
CGGAAGCGTCAGAAGTGGATAAGAGACAGTCGCCAACATGCGCGAAGGCATGAAGGCCGGCGTGGTGCAGCCGCGCGTGCTGATGGAGAAAGTGGTGCCGCAGTTCGATGCGATCCTTGCCGCCAAGGCCGAGGACAGCCAGTTCTGGGGTCCGGTCAAGTCGATGCCGGCCGATTTCCCGGCCGCCGACAAGGAGCGCCTGACCGCCGCATTCCGCACGCTGATCGACGAGCAGCTGATGCCGGCGATCCGGAAGGAGCGCGATTTCATCGCCAATGAATACCTGCCGGCCACCCGCGACAGCGTCGGCCTGGATGCGCTGCCCGACGGCAAGGCGTGGTATGCCTTCAACGCCAGGCAGAGCACCACCACCACGCAGACCCCCGAGCAGATCCACGAGATCGGCCTGAAGGAAGTCGAGCGCATCCAGGGCGAGATGCGCAAGGTGATGGAACAGGTGGGCTTCAAGGGCTCGCTGCAGGATTTCTTCCGGTTCATGCAGCACGACAAGCAGTTCGAGTTCAAGTCGGAAGAGGCGCTGCTGGCGCACTACCGCGGGCTGGAGAAGACGATCGAGGCGAACGTGCCGAAGTTGTTCTCGCTGACGCCGAAGGCCGGCTTCGAGATCCGCCCGGTCGAGGCGTTCCGCGCGCAGTCGGCCGCCGGCGGCGAATACACCTCGCCAAGCGAGGACGGCAGCCGCCCGGGCATCTTCTACGTCAATACCTACGACCTGCCGACCCGCAAGACCTGGGACGCGGAGGACCTGTTCCTGCATGAAGCGATCCCGGGGCATCACTTCCAGATCGCGCTGCAGCAGGAACTGCAGGGCGTGCCGGCGTTCCGCCGCTTTGGCGGACAGACCGCCTTCATCGAGGGCTGGGGCCTGTACGCCGAAAGCCTGGGCAAGGACCTCGGCGTCTACACCGATCCGTACAACTATTTCGGCCGCCTGCAGGGCGAACTGTGGCGCGCGGTGCGGCTGGTGGTGGACACCGGCCTGCATTCCAAGGGCTGGACCCGCCAGCAGGTACTGGACTACATGTTCGCCAACTCCTCGGTCAGCGAGCCGGACGCCATCGCCGAAGCCGAGCGCTACATGGCCTGGCCGGGCCAGGCGCTGGCCTACAAGACCGGCGAGCTGAAGATCCAGGAATTGCGCAGGCGCGCCGAGCAGAAGCTGGGCGACAAGTTCGACATCCGCCAATTCCATGCCGAAGTGCTGAAGGACGGCTCGGTGCCGCTGGACGTGCTGGACGAGAAGGTCGACCGCTGGATCTCCGGCAAGACCTCGTAAACGGGGGGGCGCCCGGCTGGAGCTTTCCCGGTAAAGCCCCGCCGGGCGCTGCCCGGCGCTACAGAACCCGCCGCCTCGTAGAGCGGGGCACCGCCCCGCTGGAGCTTTCCCGGCAAAGCCCCGCCGGGCGCTGCCCGGCGCTACAGAACCGGCCGCCTTGTAGAGCGGGGCAACGCCCCGCTGGAGCTTTCCCGGTAAAGCCCCGCCGGGCGTTGCCCGGCGCTACAGAACCCGCCGCCTTGTAGAGCGGGGCACCGCCCCGCTGGAGCTTTCCCGGCAAAGCCCCGCCGGGCGTCGCCCGGCGCTACAGAACCCGCCGCCTCGTAGAGCGGGGCACCGCCCCGCTCGAGCCGTCCCGGCAAGGCCCCGCCGGGCGTTGCCCGGCGCTACGGAACCCGCCGCCTTGTAGAGCGGGGCACCGCCCCGCTGGAGCCGTCCCGGCAAGGCCCCGCCGGGTGTTGCCCGGCGCTACAGGGGCGGCATGCGAGAGTAGCGGCCCCTTCTCCGTTTCCTTCCGGCGGAACGTTCGCTGCCGCCGTGGTGCATGTCGATGATCGTACTGGTACTGCTCGTTCCCCTGTTGCTCGCATTCTGGCTGTGGTGGCCGGTGACCTCCCCGGGACGTCGCCCGCGGCGCTGGCATTTCGGTGTCACGCTGGCCTTCGCTCTGCTGCCGCCGGTGCTGGGTGCGCTGTGGCGCATGCATGCCCTGGGCGACGTCGCCGGCGCCTGGGTGCAGCTGCTGTTCGGCTGGGTGCTGGTGGCGTTCCTGCTGGTGCTGCCGCTGGTGCTGCTGCGCGACGCGTTGTGGCTGACGTTGCGCCTGCTGAAGACGGGTGTGCCGGCGCGCGCCCTGCTGCACGGCGTGCGGCTGAATCGTGGCATCGCGCTGGCGGGCGTGCTGCTGGCGACGCTGGGCGTGTTCAATGGCCTGAAACCGCCACAGGTGCACGAGCGCGAACTGGCGTTGTCCACCTTGCCGCCCGAACTGGACGGCCTGCGCGTGGCGGTGCTGGCCGATATCCATGCCAGCCCGGTCAAGGGCGCATGGCGCACACGGCGCATCGTCGATGAGGTATTGGCGGCGCGGCCCGACCTGATCGTGCTGCCGGGCGACATGGTCGACGGGCAGGTCGAAAGCAATGCGGCCAATGTCGCCGCGCTGGCCGAACTGCATGCGCCGCATGGCGTGTGGCTCGCGCCCGGCAACCACGAGTACTACAGCAACTACGCGGCGTGGATGGCGCACTTCCGGCAGCTGGGGCTAGGCGTGCTGGAGAACCAGACAGCGAAGCTCGACATCGGCGGCCGCACGCTGGCGGTGTCCGGCGTAGGCGATCCGGCGTTCTACCGGCGTGGCGACCTGGTCCACGATGGCATCGCCCCGGACATCCCCGCCGTGGTGCGGCAGGCGCAGGGAAGCGATTTCCACATCCTGCTCGCGCACCAGCCGCGGTTGGCGCGTACCGCCGCGGCCACCGGCGCCATCGACCTGCAGCTGTCGGGGCATACCCACGGCGGCCATATTCTCGGCATGGATCGCTGGCTGGTGGCCCCGGCCAACGACGGTTACGTGCGCGGCGGTTACCAGGTCGGCGGCATGACCCTGTTCGTCAGTCCCGGCGCTGGCCAGTGGGACGGCTTCACCGCGCGGCTGGGCGTGCCGTCGAGCATCGATGTGCTGGTGCTGCGCCGGGCGGACCGTGAGTAGCCGCCACGGGCGGCGCTTGCGCAACGGCAGGTTTCCGCAGGCGCGGCGTCAACGGCGACGATGCGCTCAAAGCACGATCTGGCTGAAATCCTCCACGCGCGCATGGCCGTGGGTGGCATCGCCGGTGCGCGGCATCGGGTAGTCGTCGCGGCGGTCCAGCAGCACGGTACGCAGTCCGGCTTCGCGTGCGGCATCCAGCTCCTCGACGATGTCGGACAGGAACAGGATGTCGCGCGGCGCGGCGCCGATGGCCGCGGCGATGCGCGCATAGCTGCCGGCCTCGCGCTTGCCGCCGATCTCGGTGTCGAAGTTGCCGGAAAACAGGCCGTTGAGGTCGCCGGCGTCGCTGAACCCGAAGAACAGTTTCTGCGCCGGCACCGAGCCGGAGGAATAGACGTACAGGGGGATGCCGGCGGCATGCCAGCCGCGCAGTACCGCGGCCACTTCCGGGTACAGGTGCGCGGTGTAGTCGCCGTTGCGGTAGCCGCTGTCCCAGATCATGCCCTGCAGCGCCTTGAGCGCGGTGTGCTTGCGGTCCTGGTCGATCCAGCCCTGCAGCGCCTCGACGATGACTTCGTCCTGGCAGGCGCTGGCGGCGATCTCGGTGGCGACGGCATCGAGCCAGCGGCGCACCTCCGGTTCCTGCCCATGCGCGCGCACGAAGCCGGGCAGGGCGCCGCGGGCGTAGGGGAACAGCACTTCCTTGACGAAGGAGATGCTCGAGGTGGTGCCTTCGATGTCGGTGAGGATGGCGCGGACGGTCATGGGGTTGTTCCGGTTCCTTCCCCTGCCGGGGAAGTCGCCCCCGAAGGGGCGGATGGGAGGCGGCGAAGCCGTGGAGTGGCAGGCGGGCGCTGGGGGGCCGGGCAGTGGATGCATCGCCGCCCTGCCGCCCTCATGCCAATCCCTTTCCTGCGGGCAGCGCTGGTCAGGCGGATTCCGGCTCGTAGCGCGGGAAGCGCTGCGCGATGTCGGTGCCGGTGAAGTGCCCGACCCAGCCATCCGGCTCGGTGAAGAAGCGGATCGCGACGAAGCTCGGTTCGGCCCCCATGTCGAACCAGTGGGTGGTGCTGTCCGGCACCGAGATCAGGTCGTCCTTGACGCATTCCACCTCATAGACCCTGTCGTCCACGTGCAGGGTGAACAGGCCCGAGCCGGCGACGAAGAAGCGCACTTCGTCCTCCTTGTGGTAATGCTCGTCGAGGAACTTCAGGCGGATCTCGGCGCGGTTGGGGTTGTCCGGCGCGATCGAGGCCACGTCCACGCTCTTGAAGCCGTGCGTGGCGACCAGGCGGTCGATGTCCTCGCGGTAGGCGGCGAACACGTCCTCCTGGCTGGCGCCCGGTGCGACCGGATGCCTGGCCTGCCAGCGTTCGAAGGTGACGCCGATCTTCTTCAGTTCGGTGCTGATGACCTGGCCGTCGCGGCTGTCGAGCAGCGGGGTGGCGGGATCGGTGTCGTTGAAGATGCGCAGTCGGCTCATGGCGGCGGCTCCGGGCGTGGGGATAAAAAGGGTAGCAGGCATGGGCACGGCATTGCCCCCGCCGGAGCGAGGCGGCGGGCGAATGCAGCGTTTCAGCCGGCGGCGCGCAGCCGGCGCAGTTCCAGCTCGCAATGGAGCAGGAACTCGAAGGCTTCCAGGTGGCGGCGCGCTTCGGCCATGTCGCGGCCCCAGGCGTACAGGCCGTGGCCGTCGATCAGGTAACCCCACATCGGCGCCCGGTCGAGTTCGGCCTCCACCTGTGCGGCGAGCGCGTCCATGTCCTGGGTATTGGCGAATACCTTCAGGTCCACCGCAGTCTCGTGGGTAGAGTTGCCGTGCAGCGCCTTGAGTAGCTCATAACCTTCCAGGCGGATGTGGCCATCGCCGCCGTACAGGCGCGAAGCGATCGTCTGCACCGGCGAGTGCGTGTGCAGCACGCAGCCCACTTCCGGGAAGCGCGCATAGAGCTGGGTGTGCAGCAGGGTCTCGGCCGAGGGGCGCAGCGGCCGGCCGACGGCCTTGCCGTGGAAATCCACGACCATGATGTCGGCCTCGACCAGCCGCCCCTTGTCCTTGCCCGACACGGTGATCGCGGCGTGGCGGTCGTCCAGGCGATGCGAGAAGTTGCTGCTGGTGGCCGGCGTCCAGCCGGCCTGGGCCAGTTCGCGGACGTTGTCGATCAACAACTGGGCCAGTTCGCTCAGGCGCTGGGCGTCGTAAGGGGCAGTGGGCGCGTTCATGCCGCCAATTCTACCCAGCCGGTGCCGGTTTGTTTGGCGTTGGCGGCAACGCAGAGCCCGGGGGAACGCCCCGGGCTCCGGTCATGCGCGGCCTGGTGCGTCGCTGCTCAGCCGTTGCGGGCCTTGTTGGCGGCATTGAGCTTGCTGTGCCGCATGCCGTAGGCGAAGTAGATGATGAAGCCGGTCAGCGTCCACAGGCCCATCAGCATCCAGTTGTGCAGGGTCATGGCGGTGAGCAGGGCGATGCAGCTGAGCACGCCCAGGCTGCACAGCAGCCAGGCTGCCGGCATGCGGAACGGGCGCGGCAGTTCCGGATGGGTGCGGCGCAGCACCAGCACGCCGGCGCAGACCGCGGCGAAGGCGATCAGCGTGCCCATCGAAGTCAGTTCGCCGAGGATGTCCAGCGGGAACAGCGCCGCCAGCAGGGCGATGCCGATGCCGGTGATGACGGTGTTGATGTGCGGGGTGCGGTACTTCGGGTGGATGCGGGTGAACACCGGCGGCAGCAGGCCGTCGCGGCCCATGATCATGAAGATGCGCGGCTGGCCGATGATCATCACCAGCACCACCGAGGACAAGCCGATCAGCGCGCCGACCTCGACGATGATGCGCAGCCAGCCCAGCTGCGGATGTGCGGCCACCGCGGTCACCACCGGCTCGGCGGTGCCGAGCAGCTTGTACGGCACCAGGCCGGTCATCACCGCGGCCATGGCGATGTACAGCACGGTGCACACCACCAGCGACAGCAGCATGCCGATGGGCATGTCGCGCTGCGGCTTGTGCGATTCCTGCGCCGCCACCGACACCGCCTCGAAGCCGATGTAGGCGAAGAACACCATCGCCGCGCCGCGCAGCACGCCTTCGAAGCCATACTTGCCCGGGCCTTCGTTGGCGGGGATGAACGGGGTCCAGTTGCCCGGGTCCACGTACTTCCAGCCGGCGAAGATCACCAGCACGATCAGCCCGGTCTTGAGCACGACCATGGCCATGTTCATCGCCGAGGACTTGCGGATGCCCACGTAACAGAGCCAGGTCAGCAGCAGCACCAGGCCGGCCGCCGGCAGGTTGGCGATGGCGCCGGTCGGGCGCAGCTTCTCGTCCAGCGGCGCGTTGACCAGCGCCGCCGGCAGGTGGATGTCGAAATGGCTGAGCAGGCTGAGGAAATAGCCGGTCCAGCTCACCGCCACCGCCGAGGCGGAGACGCCGTACTCGAGCACCAGCATCCAGCCGATGAACCAGGCCGACAGTTCGCCGAAGGTGGCGTAGGTATAGGTATAGGCGCTGCCGGAGACCGGCACCATCGCCGCGAACTCGGCATAGGCCATGGCGCAGAACGCGCAGCACACCGCGGCCAGGATGAAGGACAGCATGATCGCCGGGCCGGCGTGGTTGGCCGCGGCCTGGCCGGTGATGACGAAGATGCCGCCGCCGATCACCGCGCCGATGCCCAGCGCGGTCAGGCCCCACGGGCCCAGGGTGCGGCGCAGGCTCAGGCCGTTGGCCTCCTCATGGGCGGCGTGCGGATGTTTGGTGGCCCACAATTGCTTGAACATGGTGCGTCTTCGCTCGTCGTGCGTGCAGGAGCGGCCGGCGCGATGGCCGGCCGGAGGAAAATCAGGCGTTCTGGTTCAGCTTGCTGTGGCGCATGCCGTAGCCGAGATAGATGGCGACGCCCAGCACGTTCCACAGCACGAACACCAGCCAGTGGGCGGCGAAGGCCATCGCGAACAGGGACAGGCAGATCAGCGCGCCCAGCGGCGCGACCAGCCACACCGCCGGCACGCGGAATGCGCGCGGCATTTCCGGGCGGGTACGGCGCAGGATCAGCACGCCGATGCAGACCGTGGCGAAGGCCAGCAGCGTGCCCATCGCGACCAGCTCGCCCAGCACGTTCAGCGGCACCAGCCCGCCCAGCATGGCGGCGACCACGCCGACGATCACCGTGCTCAGGTGCGGGGTGCGGAACTTCGGGTGCACCTTGCCGAATATCGGCGGCAGCAGGCCGTCGCGGGAAATGGTGTAGGCGATGCGGGTCTGGCCCATCATCATCACCAGCACCACCGAGGACAGGCCGGCGATGGCGCCGATCTCGACCCAGGTCTTGAGCCACGCCAGGTTGGCATAGGCTTCCAGCGCCGTGGCCACCGGCTTGTCGGTGCCGAGCTTGGTGTAGTGCATGAGCCCGGTCATCACCGCGCAGACCACGATGTAGATGATGGTGCACACCGCCAGCGAGCCGAGCAGGCCGATCGGCATGTTCCGTTGCGGGTCCTTGGTCTCGCCGGCGGCGGTGGAGACCGCGTCGAAGCCGATGTAGGCGAAGAACACGATGGAGGCCGCGCGGAACACGCCGCTCCAGCCGAAATCGCCGAAAACGCCGGTGGTGTTGTCGGGGATGAAGGGCGTCCAGTTTTCCGGATTGACATACATCGCGCCGAAACCCACGAACAGGCAGATCACCGCCACCTTGATGGCGACGATCACCGCATTGACGAACGTGGACTGGGTGACGCCGACGTACAGCAGCCCCGAGATCACGGCGATGATGAGCACCGCCGGCAGGTTGAGCAGTTTGCCGGAGGCGACGAACTGGCCGTTTTCCCAGGCGATCGGCGCGGCGGTCAGCGCCTCGGGGAAGGGCAGGTGCAGGGTGCTGGTAAGGAAACTGAGCAGGTAGGCCGACCAGCCGACCGCCACCGACGAGGAGGCGAACAGGTACTCCAGCACCAGACACCAGCCGATGAACCAGGCCATGCCCTCGCCCAGAGTGGCGTAGGAGTACGAATAGGCGCTGCCGGAGACCGGCATCATCGCCGCGAACTCCGCATAGCACAGGCCGGCGAAGGCGCAGGCCAGCCCGGCCAGCACGAACGACAGCATGATCGCGGGGCCGGCGTGGTGGGCCGCGGCCTGGCCCGTGATGACGAAGATGCCGGCGCCGATCACCGCGCCCATGCCCAACAGGATCAGGTGCTTGGCTGTGAGGGTGCGCTTGAGCGTGGCTTCGCCCTGCAGGCTGCCTTCCACCGGTTCGCCGGCATCCACGTGTGCGGTCGGCTCGACCGGTTTGACCCTCAACAGTGTTTTGAGCATTCGCTGTTTTCCAGACCTGGGTGTTGTTCCACGCATCGGCGGGGATGCGTAAGGGACGATGCAAGCTGAACCGCTGGCAACGTCCTACCTTGCCAAAGGCAAAGGAAACCGACAAGCGCAGGTGCAGCATGGACGGCGATAATGAGCGCCGGATCGGACCGAAGGGATGTGCCTGCAGTCATGCTCGAACACGATGGGAAGCTGCGCGACGCGCTGCAGGACTATGCGCGGGGGGTGCCGGAGCACGTGGCGTTGGCGGGCCAGTTCCTGCAGCTGCTGGACGAGGGGGGCGAGGATCCGTTCGCGCGCTCGCGCCTGGCCGGCCATTTCACCGGCAGTGCCTGGCTGGTCAGCGCCGACGGCAGGCGGGTGCTGCTGACCCACCACCGCAAGCTGGAACGCTGGCTGCAGCTGGGCGGCCACGCCGACGGCGACCGCGACCTGGCCGGAGTTGCCCTGCGCGAGGCGCAGGAAGAGTCGGGGCTGTCCGGGCTGCGGCTGGAGACGCGGACACCGTTCGACCTGGACCGGCACTGGATTCCCGAGCGCGGGCAGGTGCCCGGCCATTGGCATTACGACGCGCGCTACGTGGTGCGTGCCGCGGCGGATGAGCGTTTCGTGGTCAGCGAGGAGTCGCTGGAACTGGCGTGGCGCGACATTGCCGCCATCGCCGCCGACGCGCAGGCGGACGAATCGCTGCGGCGCATGGCGCGGCGCTGGCTCGCCGCGTGAGCTCCCGCGAGAGGGGCGGCTTGCCTCCAGTCCGGTCCCGGTAATGCCGGCCGCTGGCCGGCAGCTTCGGGATCATCGTCATTGCGGTTGCCGGCCAGCGGCCGGCACTGCCGCGGCGGCTCAGTACAGGATGCGGGTGCGCAGCGTGCCGTCGATCGCGGCCAGTTCGTCGCGGATCGCGTTGGCCTGTTCCTCGGTGGCGGTGATGTCCACGACCACATAGCCCAGCTTCGGGTTGGTGCGCAGGAACTGGCCGTCGATGTTGAGGTTGTGGCGCGAGAACACTTCGTTGAGCCGCGACAGCACGCCAGGCACGTTGCGGTGGATATGCAGCAGGCGCAGGCTCTGTTCGTGCTCGGGCAGGGTCACTTCCGGGAAGTTGACCGCCGACAGGGTGCTGCCGTTGTCGCTGTAGCGGACCAGCTTGGCGGCCACCTCGATGCCGATGTTGTCCTGCGCCTCCAGCGTGCTGCCGCCGACGTGCGGGGTCAGGATCACGTTGTCGTGTTCGATCAGCGGCGACTCGAAGCGGTCGCCATTGCCCTGCGGCTCGACCGGGAACACGTCCAGCGCGGCGCCGCCGATGTGCCCGGAGCGCAGCGCCGCGTCGAGCGCTTCGATCACCACCACGGTGCCGCGCGCGGCGTTGATCAGGTGCGCGCCGCGCTTCATCTTCGCCAGCTGGGGCGCGCCGATCATCCATTGCGTGGCCGCGGTTTCCGGCACGTGCAGGGTGACGACGTCGGCGCGGGCGAGCAGGTCGTCCAGGCTGGCGGCCGGCTGCGCGTTGCCCAGCGACAGCTTGGTCTCGATGTCGTGGAAGATCACCTGCATGCCCAGCGCCTCGGCCAGCACGCCGACCTGGGTGCCGATGTGGCCGTAGCCGACGATGCCCAGGGTCTTGCCGCGCACCTCGTGGCTGCCGGCGGCCGACTTGGACCAGCCGCCGCGGTGGCATTGCGCGTTCTTCTGCGGCACGCCGCGGGTCAGCATGATGGCTTCGGCGATCACCAGTTCGGCCACCGAGCGGGTGTTGGAATAGGGCGCGTTGAATACCGGGATGCCGGCCAGCTCGGCCGCTTCCAGGTCCACCTGGTTGGTGCCGATGCAGAAGCAGCCGGCGGCGATCAGGCGCTTGCCGTGCGCCAGCACCTCGGCGGTGAGCTGGGTGCGCGAGCGCAGGCCGACGATGTGCGCCTCGGCGATGCGCGCCTTCAGCTCGTCGTCCGGCAGGGCCTTGGTGTGATATTCGATCTGCGTGTAACCGGCCGCCTTGAATGTTTCCACCGCGGTCTGGCTGACCCCCTCCAGCAACAAAACACGGATGTCCTGCTTTGGGAACGAGGTTTTCTTCGGCGACATGGCGGTGGCGGCTGTGCGAGCGGAGGGAGTTACCGACTATGCCAGAAGCGACCGGCTCTTGTGCACTGCGACACCTGGTAATGTCTTGATAACCCGACAGTTTCAGCTGAATCCATCGCCGCCGCCTGCTGCCGCTGGACGTGCCGCGCCACGGCTGGCAGGCTTTCCGGTTTCCCCTGCCGAGCACCCCCGCCGCCATGACCGACCCGCGCCTGGACACCCTGCTGCAATCCTGCCCGGGGCTGCGCCTGAAGACCGATCCGGCCGACCTGGAACACTACGGGCGCGACTGGACCCGGCGCTGGACGCCGGCGCCGCTGGCCATCGCGTTGCCGGGCAGTGTCGAGGACGTGCAGGCGGTCGTACGCTGGGCCAATGAACACAAGGTCGCGGTGGTGCCGTCCGGCGGCCGCACCGGCCTGTCCGGTGGCGCGGTCGCGGCCAACGGCGAACTGGTGCTGAGCCTGGAGCGGCTGAACAAGGCGCTGGACTTCAATGCGGTGGACCGCACCCTGACCGTGCAGGCTGGCATGCCGCTGGAAGCCGTGCACAACGCCGCCCGCGAACACGGCCTGCTCTACCCGGTGGACTTCGCCGCGCGCGGCTCCTGTTCGATCGGCGGCAACATCGCCACCAATGCCGGCGGCATCCGCGTGATCCGCTACGGCAACACCCGCGAATGGATCGCCGGGCTCAAGGTCGTGGCCGGCAACGGCGAACTGCTCGAGTTCAACAAGGGCCTGATCAAGAACTCCAGCGGCTACGACTTCCGCCAGCTGCTGATCGGTTCGGAAGGCACGCTCGGCATCGTGGTCGAGGCCACGCTGAAGCTGACCGACCCGCCGCCGGCGAGCAACGTGATGCTGCTGGCATTGCCGTCGTTCGAGGTGCTGATGCAGGTGTTCTCCGCGTTCCGCGAGCGGATGCAGCTGGAGGCATTCGAGTTCTTCACCGATCGCGCCGTGCACCACGTCACCGCGCATGGCGCGCCGTATCCGTTCGCCGAGACCTACCCGTACTACGTGGTGACCGAATACGCCGCGGCCGACGAGGCGGGCGAGGCCGCGGCGCTGGCCGCGTTCGAACACTGCATGGAGCAGGGCTGGGTGCTGGATGGCGTGATCAGCGCCAGCGAGGCGCAGGCGCAGCAGCTGTGGCGCCTGCGCGAGGGCATCACCGAGTCGCTGGCGCGCTACCGGCCGTACAAGAACGACGTGTCGGTGCGCATCTCGGCGATGCCGGCCTTCCTGGAGGAGGCGCAGGCGCTGATCAGCGGCGCCTATCCGCAGTTCGACGTGGTCTGGTTCGGCCATATCGGCGACGGCAACCTGCACATCAACGTGCTCAAGCCCGAGGACAGCTCCGACGCCGAATTCCTGGGCCAGTGCGAGCAGGTGACCAAGCTGCTGGCGCAGGTGCTGCACCGCTTCCACGGCAGCATCTCGGCCGAGCACGGCATCGGCCTGGTCAAGAAACCCTACCTCTCGAGCACCCGCGATGCGGCGGAGATCGCGCTGATGCGCGGGGTCAAGCAGGCGTTCGACCCATTGGGGTTGATGAACCCGGGCAAGCTGTTCGACCGCTGAGGGCGCAGCGGCGGGCCGCCGGGAACGGCAGCCCGTTATGCTTGCCTCCCGCTCCACGATTCCCGCGCACCGATGATCCGTCCGATCCTGTTCCTTGCCCTGGCCGTCCTGCCGTTGTCGGCCCTGTCTTCCAGCTTCGCCGGCACCACCGCCGGATCGGCGGCGGGCGCGTCCTCGCATTCCAGCAGCAGCTCGTCCGGCGACGACAAGGTGGTGCTGGACGCGCGCGACGATGCCGCGGCGTTCGTCGCCAGCGAGGGCGCCATCCGCGGCGCCTGGCTGGAAGCGGCCCTGCTGCACCTGCGCGAGCGCGACGCCGCTGCGCGCGAGGCCAGCGACATGGCGCTGGCGCGGAAGATCCTGGCGTTGTGAGCGCCGCCTGCCGGCGGTGGCGCCGGCGTTGCTGGACGCTGCTGCTGTGCGCGGCCATCGCCGCGCCGGTGCAGGCCGCACTGCGGATCGAGGTCGCTGCCGATGGACTGTCCGCACAGGAACTGCAGGCCAGCCGGCAACTGATCGAACAGGTACTGGTGCGCCTGCCAACACCGGTGCGCGACGGCCAGGCGCTCGCCTTGCGCCTGCGCTGGCGCGACGACCTGCCAAGTCATGTGGCCGGTCGCGCGCGCGGCAGCGAACTCGGCCTGGACCAGCGCCTGCTCGCGGCATTGCCCGGCGACGGGGCAGACGCATCGACGCCGGCCTGGCGGCGGGCGCAGGCGGCGCTGATCCACGAACTGGCGCATGCGCTGGACCGCTCCGTGGCGGGCGGCTGGTCGCACGATGCGCGCTTCCTCGATCTGGCCGGGTGGCAGGTGCGACCGCTGCTGCCGGGCCGCGGCCGCAACCGTTTCCTGCTGCGCAGTCCCGACCGGTACGAACTGCACAGCCCGGCCGAGTTCTTCGCGGTCAACCTGGAGCACTACCTGCTCGACGCCGACAACGCCTGCCGGCGACCGGCACTGCACCGCTGGTTCGCCGCCGCGCTGGGGCCGTTGCCGGCGGCGGCCGAAGCGACCTGTGCATCGGCGTTGCCGTTCGTGGAAGCCGGCGCGCAGGACGGCATGGCCGGCCTGCTGGAACTGGACCCGGCGCGCGTCTACGAGGTCGACTACCTGCTGGCCGAGGGCAACGGCCAGCCGATGAGCCGCTGGGGCCACAGCATGCTGCGGCTGGTGGTCTGCGCGCCAGGACGCGCGCCGGGGCCGGCGTGCCGGATGGACCTGCAGTACCACCGGGTGCTGTCCTTCCGCGCCTTCGTCGGCGACGTGCAGTTGTCCAACTGGCGTGGCCTGACCGGCTCGTATCCTTCGCGCCTGTTCGTGCTGCCGCTGGACCGCGTGGTCGAGGACTACACCCGGGTCGAACTGCGCGGGCTTTCGTCCGTGCCGCTGCGGTTGCGACGCGAGGAGATCGCCGCGCTGCTGGAACAGGCCGCGCGGGTGCACTGGACCTATGACGGCCGCTATTACTTCGTCAGCAACAACTGCGCGGTGGAAACCTGGAAGCTGCTGCACGACGGCGTGCCGCGACTGGCCGGGCGCCGGCTGTCGTCGATCACGCCGGTCGGCCTGCTGCGCCGCCTCGAGCGCGGCGGGGATGCGGTTCCGGTGTCGCCCGGCGACCGCGCCGCGGCGGTGCGAGCCGGTTATTACTTCGAATCGGACGCGCCGCGCTACCGGCAGTTGTTCGAGGTGGTGCATGCGGGCCTGCAGCCGCCGGTGGCGGATGTGGAGCGATGGCTGGAGCTGCCGCCGGGCGAGCGCCGGCGCTGGATGGACGCGGACGACGAACGCGTGCTGGCCGCCCTGCTGGTGCTGGAGCAGGCGGCGTGGCGACGCGGCGAACTGCGCGTGCGCGACCTGCTCAAACGCAGTCTGCTGGCGCGCGGTGGCGACGCCGCGGCGCTGGAGCGCGTCCGCGGCCTGCTCGCGCAGGCCGGCCTGCTGCTGGCGCCGGGCATGCTGGCCGGCGAGGGCTACGGCCTGCCGTTGGAGCGCGAGCGCGCTGTCCTCCGCCGCGACGTGGCCGGGCGCACGCAGGCCGCGGGCGACGAACGGCGCTCGCTGGACGCAGCGCTGCGGGACCTGTTGCCGGAGGCCGAACGCGCGCGCCTGCTGGGCGTGGAGTCGAATCTGGATCACCTGCGCCAGCGCCTGCGATTGCGGTACGTTAGCGGCACCGAAGCCGCCGGCGTGGATCCCGTGCCGCGGCCGTGAACGCCAACGGAGACCGCGTTTGAACCAGCAGCCGCACTACCTGCCGCGTCACGACGAGGACAGCCGCCTGATGCAGGGCATGATGCAGCTGCGCTCCTGCGCGATCCTGGAGCTGGACGACGACGGCCTGATCCATGACGGCACCGCGGGCGTGGAATCCATCTACGGCTATGCCCGCGAGGAACTGCGCGGGCGCAGCTTCGCCAGCCTGTTCAGCCGCGCCGACCAGGAACGCGGGATGCACCTGGCGTTGCTGGCGCGGGTGCGGGAGCAGGGCATCGAGCAGTCCGCCTGCCCGCTGGTGCGCAGGGATGGCACCCGTTTCCGCGCGGCGCTGACCATGGAGCGGGGCGTGTTCGACGGCGGCGCCCCGCGCATCCTGATGGTGGTGCGCGACATCACCGAGTTCTTCCAGAACCAGAAGCGCGTGCAGGAGGCGCAGGAAAGCGCGATGCGCGCGCAGCGGCTGGACGCCTTCGGCAAGCTCACCCTGGAGCTGGCGCACGACTTCAACAATCTGCTGTCGGTGATCGCCAACAGCCTGGACATGCTGTCCGCGCGCCGGGCCGAGGACGAGGGCACGCGGCGGCTGCTGGACCTGGCGCACCGCGCGGTCGAGCGCGGTACCGGGCTGACCCGGCAGATGCTGGTGTTCGGCCGCGGCCAGGCGCTGGTGCCGCAGCTGTGCCGGGTCAACGACCTGCTGGTGGCCTCGCGGGATCTCTACCAGCGCGTCTGCGGGGAAGGCGTCCAGGTGACGCTGGATCTGGCGGAGGACCTGCCGCCGGTCGCGGTGGATGTCGGCCAGCTCGAAGCGGCCCTGCTGAACCTGCTGGGCAACAGCCGCGATGCGATCGGCGGGCGAGGCGACGTCTTGCTGCAGGCGCGGCTGGAACAGCGCCCGGTCGCGTCAGGCATCGGCAGCGCCGGCTACATCCGCGTCACCGTCGGCGACAGCGGGCCGGGCATCGGCCGGGAAATCCGCGACACGGTGTTCGAGCCGTTCTTCACCACCAAGCCCGAAGGCCAGGGCAGCGGGCTGGGGCTGAGCCAGGTGCATGGCTTCGTCGCGCAGTCCGGCGGCATGGCCGAGATCGGCACGTCCACGCTCGGCGGCGCGGCGGTGTCGATGTACTTCCCGGTGGCGGAGGGCGCGTCCGGCGCATAGCGCTGGCAAGCGGCGGCCACTCGGAGGTTGCAGGCCAGGCGCAGGCGGTTTTTCCGATAGCCGCTCCTGTGCCCGCGGCGAAGTCGTCGCTCACGCCCAGGCCCCGAAGCGGCAGCCGGCAAAGGCCAGGTACTCATGCTGGCCGATGGACGGACGGTCGCCGGTCGCGCCC
Organism: Stenotrophomonas nitritireducens; assembly: GCF_001431425.1. GTDB lineage: Bacteria > Pseudomonadota > Gammaproteobacteria > Xanthomonadales > Xanthomonadaceae > Stenotrophomonas > Stenotrophomonas nitritireducens. Next base: position 71,428 of record NZ_LDJG01000024.1, on the reverse strand, counting down.
AGATCGATGTACGACCAGCGCACGCCCCGGCGCAGGCCTTCGTTCCCGGCCGCTTCGGGTTCGACCGGCCAGGCATCGCCACTGCCCAGGTTCTCGGGTCGGCCAGACAGGCCGGGGGCGGACCTCCGTCGCGGCGAGAGTGGTGGCCGCAAGCGGCAGGAGGGACGGGAGACAGCGGCAGGAGGGCGCCGGTCGGCCGGGGCAGGAAAATGTCCCGGGTGCGCCGTCGCGGATGGGGAACTGCAGCGTCATCGGCGCGCTGCCACCGGTCTTCATGGACGACGACGGCGCCACAGGGGCGCCGTCGTTTGCCGCTTGCCGCCGGATCAGTCGGCGCGGCCGCCGAACTCGCCGGTGGTGGTGTTGACCAGGATGCGTTCGCCGTTGGTGATGTATTCCGGCACCATGATCTCGATGCCGGTGTTCAGCTTGGCCGGCTTCGGGCGCTTGGTGGCGGTGCCGCCCTTCAGTTCCGGCGGGGTTTCCACCACTTCCAGGGTCACGTGCTGCGGCATCTGGATGGCGACCGGCTGGTCGTCGATCACCTGCACGTAGATGCCGGCCAGGCCCTCGGTGATGTAGCCGGCGTCGTCGCCGATCACGTCCGCGTCCAGCGTGTACGGGGTGTAGTCCTCGTCGTCCATGAACACGAAGGCATCGCCGTCCATGTAGGAGAAGGTGGACTGGCGGCGCAGCAGCTCGACTTCCGGCAGGTTGTCGTCGGCGTCGAAGCTGGCGTCGAGCTTGTTGCCGCCCGGCACGCTGTACATGATGAAACGGAAGCGGACGTTGCCGCCGCGGCCCTGCGGCGAGCTGCGCTCGATGTCGCGGATCTGGTAGACGCCGTTGTTGTATTCGACGACGTTGCCTTTCTTGATATCGCTGGCTTTCATGCTTGGAAAGTCGGTTGGGGTAAGGGATGAAGTGAAACGGGCGCCTTGAGGGCGCCCGCGGTGTGGATCACTTGGGCGCCAGGCGCACGGCGCCGTCCAGGCGGATGGTCTCGCCGTTGAGGTAGGTATTGCCGATGATGTGGCCGACCAGCGCGGCGAAGTCGTCCGGCTGGCCCAGGCGCGACGGGAACGGGATCGAGGCGGCCAGCGATTCCTGCACGCTGGCCGGCATGCCGTCCACCATCGGCGTCCAGAACACGCCCGGCGCGATGGTCATCACGCGGATGCCGAAGCGCGACAGCTCGCGCGCCATCGGCAGGGTCATGCCGACCACGCCGCCCTTGGAGGCGGAGTAGGCGGCCTGGCCGATCTGGCCTTCGTAGGCGGCAACCGAGGCGGTGTTGATGATCACGCCGCGCTCGCCGTCGCTGCCGGCTTCGTTGTGCTGCATCAGGTCGGCGGCGGCCTTGGCCACGTTGAAGCTGCCGACCAGGTTGACCATCACCGTGGCCTGGAAGTTGGACAGCGGCATCGGCGCCTCGCGGCCGAGCACGCGGCCGGCGCCGAGGATGCCGGCGCAGTTCATCACCACGTTCAGCCCGCCCAGGAACTCGCGCGCGGCGGCCAGGTTGGCGGCCACGCCGGCTTCGTCGGTGACGTTGGTGGTGAAGTAGCGGGCCTTGTCCGTGCCCAGTTCGGCGACCGCGGCGCTGCCCTTCTCCTCGTTGAGATCGAACAGGGCGACCTTGCCGCCGTTGGCGACCAGGTGCCGGGCCACGGCCAGGCCGAGGCCGGAAACGCCGCCGGTGACGACGGCGCGGACGGAAGACAGCTGCATCGGGACGCTACCTGCAAGGGGTTGGCCGGTGATTCTAGCCGATGCCGCCGTCCCCACAGGGGACGGCGGGGCGTTCAGTACTGCCGGGGCGCGGGGACCGGCATCGGTGGGTGCGAGGGCACGCGCAGGAGGGCGGGTACCGGCCTTTCCCGCCACAGGAACTCGAGCCGGCAGTCGTCGGCCGTGCGCCGGCACATGGCCAGGGCCTTGTCGATCGCGGCGCGCTCGTCGCTTTCGCCCAGCGCGTGGCCGAAAGCGGCGCTGCCGCTGGCGATGGCCGAATACCCGGCCTCGGCCGAGGTGCTGGCCACTTCGGTGCAGTTGGCGGAACGACGCGCGCAATGGCCCAGGGCGGCCTGCAGGGCGAGGCTGGCGGAGGGGTGGTTGTAGGCGTAGCCGTAGGCGCCGGAATCGGAGAAAGCCACCGCCGAGGCGGCGAGGGCGTGGCCTGCCGGGAGCAGGGCGGCGATGACGAGAGCGGTGCGGATCATGCAGGGGAATCCTTTCGGTGGGTCGATCAATGGGGGGTCATGGCCTTGCCGGCCTTGCTGCCGTTGTCGCGGCCCAGCACCCCGGCCAGCCAGCGCCCGGTGTCGGCCAGCGCCGGCAGGTCGATGCCGGTCTCCATGCCCATGCCGTGCAGCATGTAGACCACGTCCTCGCTGGCGACGTTGCCGCTGGCGCCGCGCGCATAGGGGCAGCCGCCGGTGCCGGCCACGGCCGAATCGACCACGCGCACGCCGTCCTCCAGGCAGGCGGCGATGTTGGCCAGCGCCTGCCCGTAGGTATCGTGGAAGTGCACCGCCAGCGCCGCCAGCGGTACCTCCGCGGCCACCGCCCGCAGCATCGCGCGCGCCTTCAGCGGCGTGCCGACGCCGATGGTGTCGCCCAGCGAGATCTCGTGGCAGCCCATGGCGTGCAGCGCGCGGGCCACGCGCACCACGTCGGCCAGCGGCACTTCGCCCTGGTAGGGGCAGCCGAGCACGGTGGACACATAGCCGCGCACGGGGATGCCATCGGCCTGCGCACGGGCCAGCACCGGCGCGAAGCGCTGCAGCGATTCGTCGATGCCGGCATTGGTATTGGTGCGGTTGAACTGCTCGGAGGCGGCGGTGAACACCGCCACTTCCCGCGCACCGGCCGCAAGCGCGCGCGCGTAGCCCTGTTCGTTGGGGACCAGCACCGGATAGGCGATGCCGGGGCGGCGCTGGATGCCGGCCATGACCCCGGCGGCGTCGGCCAGCTGCGGCACCCACTTCGGGCTGACGAAGCTGGTGGCCTCGATGGTGCGCAGGCCGGTGGCCGACAGGCGGTCGATCAGCGCGATCTTGTCGGCGGTGGCGACCTGCTGCTTCTCGTTCTGCAGGCCATCGCGCGGGCCGACCTCGACGATGCGGACGAAATCGCTCATCGCGTTTCCCCTGCGACCCAGCGCGGCGGGCGCTTCTCGAGGAAGGCCGAGAGGCCTTCGCGGCCTTCGTCCGAGGCGCGCAGCGCGGCGATCAGCCCGGCGTTGGCGCGGTCGAGCGCGTCGCGCTCGCCGTTGGCGGCGTGAACTTCGCGCACCAGCACCTTGGCCGAAGCCGCGGCGACCGGGCCGGCCTTGCCGACCAGGTCCAGCTGCGCCTGCACGGCGGCGTCGAGCGCCTCGGCGGCGACCACCTGGTGCACCAGGCCGATGCGCAGCGCGGTGGCGGCGTCGAAATGCTCGCCGGTGGCGAACCAGCGCCGTGCCTGGCGCGGGCCGATGGCGGCGATGACATAGGGTGAGATCACCGCCGGCAACAGGCCCAGGCGGCTCTCGGTCAGGCCGAAACGGACGCCGTCGGCGGCGATGGCGATGTCGCAGCAGGCCACCAGGCCGACGCCGCCGCCGAAACTGGCGCCATGCACGCGGGCGATGGTCGGCTTGGGCAGTTCGTCCAGGGTGCGCATCAGCCGGGCCAGCGCCAGCGCGTCCTGCCGGTTCTCCTCCTGCGTGGCGCCGGCCATGGTCCGCATCCACTGCAGGTCGGCACCGGCCGAGAACGAGGGGCCATGCCCGGCCAGCACCACCGCGCGCACCGACGGGTCGGCGCCGAGGGTTTCCAGCGTGGCGGTGAGGGCGGCGATCAGCCCGGCGTCGAACGCGTTGTGAAGCTCGGGACGGTTCAGGTGGAGCGTCGCCACGGCCTTGTCGTGGCGAACGAGCAGTGCATCACTCATCGGATTCCATGCGTGCTTGGGTGCACGGAATCATAGCGGAGCGCCCAGGGCAGCAAGACGCGGCGCGGCGGTGCTAGAATTGATAACCATTCTTATCAACTCATTCAAAGGCGCCATTCAGTGACGTTGTCAGATTTGCCGCTGCATGCACCCGCGCAGGTGGAGGCGGTGCAGGACCTGCATGCCAATGATGCGATCGCCCGGCGCTTGAGGGAACTGGGGTTCGTCGATGGCGAGGACGTGCGCGTGGTCGCGCGCGGGCCCGTCGGCGGCGAGCCGCTGCTGGTACAGGTCGGCTTCACCCGCTTCGCGCTGCGGCGCAGCGAGGCCGCCCGCGTGCGGATCACGAAGGAGGCATCGGCATGAGCGCCGCGACCACCGCCGTGTCGCGGCTGGCCCTGGTGGGCAACCCGAACTGCGGCAAGACCGCGCTGTTCAACCAGCTGACCGGCAGCCGGCAGAAGGTGGCCAACTACGCCGGCGTCACCGTCGAGCGCAAGGAAGGGCGCATGCGCGGGCCGTCCGGGCGCGAATACGCGGTGCTGGACCTGCCCGGCGCCTACAGCCTGCAGCCGGCGAGCCTGGACGAGGCCATCACCCGCGACCTGTGCCGCGGCTTCTATCCCGGCGAAGCCGCGCCCGATGCGCTGGTGTGCGTGATCGACGCCACCAACCTGCGCCTGCACCTGCGTTTCGCGCTGGAAGTGCGCGAGCTGGGCAAGCCGATGATCGTGGCGTTGAACATGGTCGACGCCGCGCGCCGGCGCGGCATCGAGATCGACGTGGCGGCGCTGGAACAGGCGCTGGGCGTGCCGGTGGTGGAGACCGTGGCGGTACGCCGCAACGGCGCCAGCGAACTGGTCGCGCGCATCGACGCGATGATGCCGCAGCTGGCGTCGATGGCGCCGCCGGAAGCCGTGCCGGCCGCCGACCATCACGCCCAGGTCCGCGACATCCTCGCCACTGCGGTGCGCATGCCCACGCGCACGGCGAAGATCGACGATGCGCTGGACCGCTGGCTGCTGCACCCGGTGTTCGGTCTGCTGACCCTGGCGGTGGTGATGTTCCTGATCTTCCAGGCGGTCTACGCCTGGGCCACGCCGCTGATGGATGGCATCGAGGCCGGCTTCGCCTGGCTCGGCGCGCTGGTCGGCTCGACCCTGCCCGAAGGGCCGTTGAGCAGCCTGCTGGTGGACGGCATCATCGCCGGCGTCGGCAGCGTGGTGGTGTTCCTGCCGCAGATCCTGATCCTGTTCTTCTTCATCCTCGCGCTGGAGGAGTCGGGCTATCTGCCGCGCGCGGCCTTCCTGCTGGACCGGATGATGGCCGCGGCCGGCCTGTCCGGGCGCTCGTTCATCCCGCTGCTGTCCAGCTTCGCCTGCGCGGTGCCGGGCATCATGTCCACGCGCAGCATCCAGGACCCGCGCGACCGGCTGGCGACGATCCTGGTCGCGCCGCTGATGACCTGTTCGGCGCGGTTGCCGGTATATGCGCTGCTGATCGGCGCGTTCATCCCGCAGAAGACGGTGTGGGACCTGTTCAACCAGCAGGGGCTGGTGCTGTTCGGGCTGTATGCGGCGGGCATCCTGAGCGCGCTGGCGATGTCGTGGACGATGAAGAAGTTCCGCCGCGACAAGGGCGAGCACCCGCTGCTGCTGGAACTGCCGTCCTACCGCCTGCCGCATGCGCGGGATCTCGCGGTCGGGCTGTACGAGCGCGGTATGATCTTCCTCAAGCGCGTGGGCGGCATCATCCTGGCGCTGACCATCCTGCTGTGGTTCCTGCTGTCGTTCCCGGCGGCGCCGGCCGACGCCACCCTGCCGGCCATCGACTACAGCTTCGCCGGCCGCATCGGCCACGCGATGGCGGTGTTCTTCGCGCCGCTGGGCTTCAACTGGCAGATCTGCATCGCGCTGATCCCGGGCCTGGCCGCGCGCGAGGTGGCGGTGGCCTCGCTGGCCACGGTGTATGCGCTGTCGGCGGCCGACGACGATGCCGCCGCGCAGGCCCTGACCCCGCTGATCAGCGACGGCTGGTCGCTGGCCACCGCCTTGTCGCTGCTGGTCTGGTACATCTACGCGCCGATGTGCATCTCCACGCTGGCCACGATCAAGCGCGAGACCAACTCGTGGAAGCAGATGACGTTCGCCACGGTCTACCTGTTCGCCGCGGCCTGGCTGGCCTCGCTGGTGACCTACCAGGTCGCCGTGGCGCTGGGGGCGGGCTGATGGACCGGGGGCTGCTGCTGCAGTACGCGATCATCGCCCTGGCCTTGCTGGTCAGTGCGTGGGTGGTACTGAAGAAGCAGTTCCCCGGCGTCGTGCGGCGCCTGCGCGGGGCGCTGGCGTTGTGGCTGGTGAAGCCGCAACGTTCGCCGCGGCTGCAGGCGCTGGGGCGCCGCCTGGCGCCGGCCGCGTCCGGCGGCGACAGCGCCTGCGGCGGCTGCGATGGCTGCGGGCCGACGCCGCCCAGGCAGCACTGACGCGGTCTGCCAGCGGGAGCGGCGCAAGACGCTGCCGGCATCGCCGGGGCGGGCTAGGTCGCGACGCGCGTCGCGCCGGCAGCCGTTTCCAGCAGGAGAGGCGTATCCGGCGGCGCTTCATGCCGTGCGGCCGATGCTTGTCTCCGGTCACTCCAAGGCGGTAGTTTGCAGGCCATGAACGAGACTCCCACACGGTTGCTGATCCATGGCGCTTCCGGTCGCATGGGCCAGGCCCTGCTGCGGCTGGCGGCAGAAGACGCTTCGCTGCAGGTGGTTGCCGCGGTGGTGCGCAAGGCGCCGGCGCAGCGCGTGATCGACGGCGTGCCGCACTTCGCCGCCAGCGAACTGTCCGGCGCGCCGGCCTTCGACGTGGCCATCGATTTCAGCCTGCCGGAGGGCTTCGACCCGGTGCTGGCGCTGTGCGTGGCGCGCGGCGCGGCGTTCGTTTCCGGCACCACCGGGATCGACGCGGCGCAGCAGGCGGCGCTGGCCGCCGCGGCGCCGCGGATCGCGTTGACCTGGGCGACCAATTTCAGTCTCGGCGTGGCGGTGCTGGCCGAATTGGTGGAGCGCGCCGCGGCCAGCCTGCCTGGCTGGGACTGCGACATCGTCGAGTCGCACCACGTGCACAAGAAGGACGCGCCCTCCGGCACCGCCCTGACCCTGGGCGAGTCGGCCCGCCATGGCGGGGCCGAGCCGCATTACGCCAGCCTGCGCGCCGGCGACATCATCGGCGAGCACCAGGTCCAGTTCACCGGGCTGGGCGAGCGGGTGGAGCTGTTCCACCGCGCCACCAACCGCGACATCTTCGCCCGCGGGGCCCTGCATGTGGCGCGGCAGCTGCATGGACGGGCGCCCGGGCGCTATTCGGTGCGCGACCTGGTGGCTGCCGGCGCCGGCTGAACAGGCGCCGGCCGGAGGGCAGGGCGGGTTGCCGGCGGCCTACGCGGCGCTGGCGCCGATGGCGCCCATGCCATTACAATTCCCGCTCGCCGAATCACGTCAGCCGGACCGGTTTCACACCGCCGTCCGCGCTTTTTTGCAACCGGTTTTTGCCGTGAGCGCAGGCGTGGCTTCGGAGCCCCCTCGGTAGCCAAAGTGAGATTCCCGTGACCCAAGCCGCAATCCTCGTGCTCGAAGACGGCACCGTATTCGAGGGCGAATCCGTAGGCGCGCCCGGCCTGTCCGTGGGTGAGGTGGTGTTCAACACCGCCATGACCGGCTACCAGGAAATGCTGACCGATCCGTCCTACGCCAGGCAGATGATCACCCTGACGTACCCGCACATCGGCAACACCGGCACCAATGAGCAGGACGACGAGGCAGCGCAGGTGTGGGCCGCGGGCCTGATCGTGCGCGACGTGCCGCGCCGTCCCAGCAGCTGGCGCAACCAGCAGTCGCTGCCGGAGTGGCTGCAGCAGCGCGGCGTGGTCGCCATCGCCGGCATCGACACCCGCAAGCTGACCCGCATCCTGCGCGAGCGCGGCGCCCAGAACGGCGCGCTGATGGCCGGCCCGGACATCGACGTGGACAAGGCGCTGGAAGCGGCGCGCAAGTTCCCCGGGCTGAAGGGCATGGACCTGGCCAAGGTGGTCAGCACCGGCAAGGCCTATCCGTGGACCCAGGGCCAGCTGGACCTGGACAAGGGCCAGTTCGTCCAGGCCGAGGCGAAATTCAAGGTCGTCGCCTACGACTTCGGGGTGAAGGCCAACATCCTGCGCATGCTCGCCGAGCGCGGCTGCGATCTCACCGTGGTGCCGGCGCAGACCCCGGCGGCGGACGTGCTGGCGATGAATCCCGACGGCGTGTTCCTGTCCAATGGCCCCGGCGACCCGGAGCCGTGCGACTACGCCATCGCCGCGATCCGGGAATTCGTGGACAGAAAACTCCCCACCTTCGGCATCTGCCTGGGCCACCAGCTGCTCGGCCTGGCCTCGGGCGCGAGCACCATGAAGATGGGCCACGGCCACCACGGCGCCAACCACCCGGTGCAGGACATCGACAGCGGCCGGGTGATGATCACCTCGCAGAACCATGGCTTCGCCATCGACGAAAGCACGCTGCCGCCCAACCTGCGGGTCACCCAGCGCTCGCTGTTCGACCAGACCGTCCAGGGCGTGGAGCGCACCGACGCGCCGGCGTTCTCCTTCCAGGGCCACCCGGAAGCCTCGCCCGGTCCGCAAGACGTCGCGCCGCTGTTCGACCGCTTCATCACGATGATGAGCGAGGCCCGGGCCTGATGCGCACAGGCGTGCTGCTGGCCGGGTTGCTGCTCGCCACCGGCGCCTCGGCGGCGCCGGCCGACCCGGCCGAAATCGGCGGGATCATGCGGCAACTGGGCATGGACGGCCTGGCCGGCGATGCCACCGGCGGGCTCATCGCGCAGGTCCCGGACCTGCAGGCGCTGGACGGCGCGGGCAAGGCCTGCGCGTCGGCGCAGGTGTCCGCGTTGATGGCCGCGCAGTTCCAGCAGTCGGTGGTGGACAGCATGGGCGCCGACGGCGACCGGCTCATCGCCGACTGGAAACGCTTCATGGCCACCGAGGCCGGCGCCGGGATGGCGCGCACCTTCCAGGCCACGGCCGCGGCGATGGCCGGCGGGCCGGCCATGGAGACCGGCCTGGACGAGGCCGGCAAGGCGGAGATCGCGGCCTTCATGGGCACCTCCGCGTTCCAGCGTTTCATGGACGGATTCGGCGACGACAACGTACTGCCGGAAGACATCGGCCAGCGCCTGGCCGAGAGCCTGCAGCGCGAGTGCGGCATCGAGCTGGACCCCGGACAGATTTCCTGATCGACAGCGTGCGATCACTCCCCCTAGACACGCTGTACTGACTTAGAGAAGACAATGCCAAAGCGCACCGATCTAAAAACCATCCTGATCATCGGCGCCGGCCCGATCGTCATCGGCCAGGCCTGCGAGTTCGACTACTCCGGCGCGCAGGCCTGCAAGGCGCTGCGCGACGAGGGCTACCGCGTGGTGCTGGTGAACTCGAACCCGGCCACGATCATGACCGATCCGGAAATGGCCGACGCGGTCTACATCGAGCCGATCAACTGGCAGACGGTCGAGAAGATCATCGACAAGGAGCGCCCGGACGCGCTGCTGCCGACCATGGGCGGACAGACCGCGCTGAACTGCGCGCTGGACCTGGCCGACCACGGCGTGCTGGAGAAGTACAACGTCGAGCTGATCGGCGCCAAGCGCGACGCCATCCGCATGGCCGAGGACCGCGAACTGTTCCGCGTGGCGATGGGCGAGATCGGGCTGGAGTGCCCGAAGGCCGCCGTCGCCCACACGCTGGAAGAGGCGCTGGAGATCCAGACCCGGGTCGGCTACCCGACCATCATCCGCCCGTCCTTCACCCTGGGCGGCAGCGGCGGCGGCATCGCCTACAACCGCGAGGAACTGGTCGAGATCGTCAACCGCGGCCTGGAACTGTCGCCGACCACCGAAGTGCTGGTGGAAGAATCGGTGCTGGGCTGGAAGGAGTTCGAGATGGAAGTGGTCCGCGACACCGCGGACAACTGCATCATCGTCTGCTCGATCGAAAACCTGGACCCGATGGGCGTGCACACCGGTGACTCGATCACCGTGGCGCCGGCGCAGACCCTGACCGACAAGGAATACCAGCGCCTGCGCGATGCCTCCATCGCCGTGCTGCGCAAGATCGGCGTGGACACCGGCGGCTCCAACGTGCAGTTCGGCATCAGCCCGACCACCGGCCGCGTGGTGGTGATCGAGATGAACCCGCGCGTGTCGCGTTCCTCGGCGCTGGCCTCCAAGGCCACCGGCTTCCCGATCGCCAAGGTCGCCGCCAAGCTGGCCGTGGGCTATACCCTGGACGAACTGAAGAACGAGATCACCGGCGGCCTGACCCCGGCCTCGTTCGAGCCGTCCATCGACTACGTCGTCACCAAGATTCCGCGCTTCGCCTTCGAGAAGTTCCCGGCCGCCGACGCGCGCCTGACCACCCAGATGAAGTCGGTGGGCGAGGTGATGGCGATGGGCCGCACCTTCAAGGAATCGCTGCAGAAGGCGCTGCGCGGCCTGGAAACCGGCAAGATCGGGCTGGATCCGACCGGCCTGGACCTGGGCAGCGAGGACGACATCGCCACGCTCAAACGCGAGCTGAAGGCGCCCGGCCCGGAGCGCCTGTTCTACGTGGGCGACGCCTTCCGCGCCGGCATGAACGTCGACGACGTGTATGCCCTGTCCTACATCGACCCGTGGTTCCTGGACCAGATCGAGGACATCATCGCCGACGAGAAGCAGGTGCATGCCGAAGGCATCGACGCGCTGGACGGCAAGCGCCTGCGCACGCTCAAGCGCGCAGGCTTCTCCGACGCGCGCCTGGCCCAGCTGACCGGCACCAACGAGGCGGCGATCCGTGCGCTGCGCCGCGCGCACAAGGTGCGCCCGGTGTACAAGCGCGTGGATTCCTGCGCCGCCGAGTTCGCCACCAGCACCGCTTATCTGTACTCGACCTACGAGGACGAGTGCGAGGCCAACCCGAGCAGCCGCGACAAGATCATGATCCTCGGCGGTGGCCCCAACCGCATCGGCCAGGGCATCGAGTTCGACTACTGCTGCGTGCATGCCGCGCTCGCCCTGCGCGAGGACGGCTATGAAACCATCATGGTCAACTGCAACCCGGAGACCGTCTCCACCGACTACGACACCTCCGACCGCCTGTACTTCGAGCCGCTGACGCTGGAAGACGTGCTGGAGATCGTCGAGCTGGAGCAGCCCAAGGGCGTGATCGTGCAGTACGGCGGGCAGACCCCGCTGAAGCTGGCACGTGCGCTGGAAGCCAACGGCGTGCCGGTGATCGGCACCTCGCCGGACTCCATCGACCTGGCCGAGGACCGCGAGCGCTTCCAGAAGCTGGTCAACGAGCTGGGCCTGAAGCAGCCGCCGAACCGCACCGCGCGCACCGCCGACGAGGCGCAGGCGCTGGCGCGCGAGATCGGCTATCCGCTGGTGGTGCGCCCGAGCTACGTGCTGGGCGGCCGCGCGATGGAAATCGTCTATGGCGAATCCGACCTGGCCCGCTACATGCGTGACGCGGTCAAGGTCTCCAACGACTCGCCGGTGCTGCTGGACCACTTCCTGGACGCCGCCGTCGAGGCCGACGTGGACATCATCTGCGATCGCGAAGGCAACGTCCTGATCGGCGGCGTGATGGAGCACATCGAGGAAGCCGGCGTGCACTCCGGCGACTCGTCCTGCTCGCTGCCGCCTTACTCGCTGTCGGCTGAAACCCAGGCCGAACTGCGCCGCCAGGTCACCGAACTGGCCAAGGCGTTGAAGGTCGTCGGCCTGATGAACACCCAGTTCGCGATCCAGACCGATGCCGACGGCAACGACGTGGTGTTCCTGCTGGAAGTGAACCCGCGCGCCTCGCGCACCGTGCCGTTCGTGTCCAAGGCCACCGGCATGCCGCTGGCCAAGATCGCCGCCCGCTGCATGGCCGGCATGAGCCTGGCCGAGCAGGGCGCGACGACGGAGATCGTGCCGGACTACTACTCGGTGAAGGAAGCCATCTTCCCGTTCGCCAAGTTCCAGGGCGTGGACCCGATCCTCGGGCCGGAGATGCGCTCCACAGGCGAGGTGATGGGCGTGGGCCGCAGCTTCAGCGCCGCCTTCGCGCGCGCGCAGGAAGCCGGCGGCATCAAGACCCCGCCGCCGGGCAAGGCCTTCATCTCGGTGCGCGACGCCGACAAGCCGCGCGTGCTGCCGGCGGTGCAGGGCCTGGTCGAACGCGGCTACTCGGTGGTCGCCACCCGCGGTACCGCCGCGTGGCTGCAGCAGCAGGGCATCGCCTGCGAAGTGGTCAACAAGGTGGTCGAAGGGCGCCCGCACATCGTGGACAGCATCAAGAACGGCGAGATCGTCTACATCGTCAACACGACCGAAGGCCGTGCCGCGATCAACGACTCGTTCTCGATCCGCCGCGAGGCGCTGCAGCAGCGCGTCACCTATTCGACCACGGTGGCCGGCGCCAAGGCGCTGGTGCAATCGCTGGAATTCCGCGGCACCGGCCCGGTCTGGTCGCTGCAGGAACTGCACAAGGAGTTGAACGCATGAGAGCCCCCATCACCCTGAAGGGCGCGCAGCGCCTGCGCGAGGAACTGGACCACCTGAAGTCGGAGAAGCGCCCGAAGGTGATCGCCGCGATCGCCGAGGCACGCGAGCACGGCGACCTCAAGGAGAACGCCGAGTACCACGCCGCGCGCGAGGAGCAGGGCTTCATCGAAGGGCGCATCAAGCAGCTGGAAGGCGAGCTGTCGCATGCCGAGATCATCGACATCAGCAAGCTCAACGCCGGCAGCCGCGTGGTGTTCGGGGCGACGGTGACGCTGGCCGACGTGGAGAGCGACGAGGAAAAGCGTTACCAGATCGTCGGCGACCTGGAAGCGGACATCAAGCTGGGCCTGATCGCCATTTCCTCGCCGGTGGCGCGTGCGCTGATCGCCAAGAACGAGGGCGACAGCGTCGCCATCGCCGCGCCGGCCGGCCAGCGCGAGTATGAGATCGTCAGCGTCGAGTACCTCGACTGACGCACCTGGCCGCGGGGCCTGCATCCCGCGGCCATTGCCTTGAGGTGGAAGCCTGCAGGAGCGACGCAAGTCGCGACCAGGCTTCCGCCGATGCGGCCCCCTCGCGACTTGCGTCGCTCCTGCAGGCCTACGGGCGGATTGCGAGCAACCGATGACCCACGCCAAAGCCACCCTGCTGCTTCCCGCCCGCCACCGCTTCCCCAACGGCGCGTTGCCGGCACAGGTGGCGAGCGCGCTCGGCCGCGCCGACCGCAATGAGGGCGAGGCCGGCGAGTCGGCGCAGCTGCGCCGGCATTTCGACGTGCAGCCCGACGCCTGGTCGGCGGCCGCGCTGACCCGCCAGGTCGATGCCGGCGATGCCGCGGGCAGCCTGTGGCTGCGCGCCGACCCGGCCAACGTGCAGCCGGACATGCAGGGTGCGCGGCTGATGGCCTCGGCCGAAACCCTGCGCCTGGAACCGGCCGACGCGGCCGCGCTGCTGCCGGCGCTGCAGCCGCTGTTCGCCGGGTTCGGCTTCCAGCTCGATGCACCGGCGCCATCGCGCTGGTACCTGCGCCTGCCCGACGACACGCCGCTGCCGGCCTTCACCGCGCCGGACCTGGCGCTCGGCGACGACTTGTTCGAACACCTGCCCGAAGGCGACAACGGCCGCCGCTGGCGGTCGCTGCTGACCGAGGCGCAGGTGGTGCTGCACCAGCATCCGTGGAACGAGGAGCGCGTCGCGCAGGGCCGGCGCGCGGTCAATTCGCTGTGGTTCTGGGGCGCCGGGCGACTGCCGCAATCGGTACGGACGGCGCATGCGCAGGTGCGTAGCCGCGATGCGCTGCTGCAGGGCCTGGCGGCGATGGCCGGCGTCCGTGCCGATGGCCCGGTCCCCGATGACAGCCAGGCCGTCGACGCGCTGGTGGACCTGCGCCAGCTGCGCTCGCTGGAGCAGCTCACCCACGACGCCATCGCGCCGCTGCTCGATGCCATCGGCCGCGGCGAACTGCGCGAACTGCTGCTCGATTTCGAGGATGGCGTGCGTTACCGCATCCATCGCGGCCAGCGCTGGCGTTTCTGGAAGAAGCCGCTGGCGGCGCTGCGCGATGAGTGATGCCCTGAAGATCGTCCGCCGCGAGGCCGTCGAAGGCGGGCAGTGGGACGAGGGCACGCTGCCGCTGCTGCGCCGCATCTATGCCGCGCGCGGCGTGCGTTCGCAGGAGCAGGCGCAACCGAAGCTGGCGCAGCTGCACGCGCCGGAACTGCTCGGCGGCATGCAGGCCGCGGTGGAGCTGCTGGCCGCGGCGATCGCCGACGGCCGCCGCATCCTGATCGTCGGCGACTTCGACTGCGATGGCGCCACCGCCTGCGCGGTCGGCGTGCGCGGCCTGCGCCTGCTCGGCGCGCGCGACGTGGTGCACGCGGTGCCCAACCGCATGGTGCACGGCTATGGCCTGTCGCCGTCGCTGGTGGCCGAACTGGCGGCGCTGCAGCCCGACCTGCTGGTGACGGTGGACCACGGCATCGCCTGTCATGCCGGCGTGGCCGCGGCCAAGGCGCTGGGCTGGCAGGTGCTGGTGACCGACCACCACCTGCCCGGGGAACAGCTGCCGGCGGCCGACGCCATCGTCGACCCCAACCTCGGCGGCGATGCGTTCCCGAGCAAGGCGCTGGCCGGCGTCGGCGTCATCTTCTACGTGCTGATGGCGCTGCGGCGGCACCTGCGCCAGGCCGGTGCGTTCGCCGACGACAAGGGGCCCGACCTGACCCCGCTGCTGGACCTGGTCGCGGTGGGTACCGTCGCCGACCTGGTCGTGCTGGACGACAACAACCGGGCGCTGGTCGCTGCGGGCCTGCGCCGGCTGCGGGCCGGGCAGTGCTGCGTGGGCCTTCGCGCATTGATCGAGGCCAGCGGCCGCGACGCGCGCAGGCTGAGCGCCAGCGACATCGGCTTCGCACTGGGACCGCGCCTGAATGCGGCCGGGCGGCTGGAGGACATGGCGCTCGGCATCGAGCTGCTGCTCACCGAGGACGCCGCGCAGGCGCGCGGGATTGCAGCCCTGCTGGAAGAGATCAACGCCGAGCGCCGCGCGGTGCAGCAGTCGATGACCGACGACGCCGAGCTGGCGGTATCGCGCGCCTTGCTGGCCGACGACGGCCATCGCCCGGTCGCGGCCTGCCTGTTCGACGCGCAGTGGCATCCCGGCGTGGTCGGGCTGGTGGCCTCGAAGATGAAGGACCGCCTGCATCGCCCGGTGATCGCTTTTGCCCCGGCCGAGCCGGGCGCACAGGCGCTGCGTGGTTCGGCGCGCTCGATCCCCGGTTTCCACATCCGCGACGCGCTGGCCGCGGTGGATGCGCGCCATCCCGGCCTGATCGAACGCTTCGGCGGCCACGCCATGGCCGCGGGCCTGAGCCTGCCGCAGGAACGGCTGGACGCGTTCCGCGAGGCGTTCGAGCGGCAGGTGCTGGCGACGCTGGATCCAGCCCTGCTGCGGCAGCAACTGCTCAGCGATGGCGAACTGTCCGCCGCCGAACTGGATTTCCGCCATGCCGAGGCGCTGCGCCTGGCCGGGCCCTGGGGGCAGGGCTTCCCCGAGCCCTTGTTCGACGGCCATTTCGAGGTCGTGCAGTGGCGCGTGCTCAAGGAGCGCCACCTGAAACTGGAGCTGCGCCTGCCGGGCATGGCCGGCGCACTCAACGCCATCCATTTTGGCGGCTGGACCGGCAACGATCCGGGCCGCCATGTGCACTTGGCCTATCGTCTGGTCGGCGACGACTACCGCGGCGGCAGCGCGATCCAGTTGATCGTCGAGCATTGCCAGACGGTCTGATGGGCGAGCCGATCGCCCGCCGCCAGACGGCAGCGGGCCTTTTTCCCGGATGGGGCGGTGTGGTCAGGATCGCGCGTCGGCAGTGCCCGCCAGCGCGATGGCCGCTGGCGCCGCCCGCGGCCTGAGCCCGAACAACGGCCGCAGCCAGCCGACGCGGCGGATCAGCTCATAGGCGCCCAGGCACAGGGCGAAGGTCGCCACCACCAGCAGCACGGCTTCGGCCGCCGCCGGGATGTGCAATGGCTTCAGCGCGTGGGCCAGCACCACGATCACCGTCTGGTGCAGGATGTAGAGCGGGAACACGGCCAGGCTCAGGTAGCGCAGCACCGGGCTGTCGACATCGCGCCAGCGGAAGGCGAAGCCGAGCAGGGCGGCGATGGCGCACCACTGGTCCAGCGCCCAGGCGCCGCGCAACCACAGCCGCAGCGTTTCGGACACCGGATTGGCATCGTCGTGGCCGGAGAAATACCAGCTGTGGATCATCAGTGCATAGCTGGCCAGGGCCAGCAGCAGTGCCGGCCAGCGCAGGCGATGCAGGGACTGCCAGAAACCCTCGTCGAAGGCGGCCAGGAAGCCGATCAGGAACACGCTCGCGTACTGGGCATGGTTGTACCAGTCGTCGACCAGCGCGTGGGTCTGCTCGAAGCGCGCCACCAGCAGCAGCCTTGCCGCCGCCAGCAGCAGCACCGGCACCAGCAGCGCTCTCCAGCCATGCAGGATGCGGCCGGTCCATGCGCGCAGCCCGGCCAGCGCACCCTCCGGCAGGAACCGCCACAGCAGCCAGGCCGACAGGGTGTAACACCACAGGTAGGGCAGGAACCACAGGTGGTTCCAGGTCGGCAGGATCAGGCATTTGCCGTCGATGCCGCAGAAGCCGTGGTAAGCGCCCAGGTACTTGCCATAGAAGTCGAGCCAGCCGCCGGAATAGCCGCCCGGCAGCTGTTCGACCACCTGCAGGTAAGCCTGTGGAGGCACGATCACGAACATCCCGAACAGCAGCGGCAGCAACAGCTGGCGCGAACGCCGGCGCAGGAAGCCACCGGCGGTGCCGCGCAGCATGAAGGCGGTGGCCACGCCCGAGATCAGGAACAGCAGCGACATCCGCCAGGGACTGGTCAGCAGCATGAACGGTTCCGGCGCGATGCTGGCGGCCGGGCTTTTCACGTGCCAGCCCCAGCTCACGTAGTACATGCCCACGTGGTAGAGCACCAGCAGGCAGAAAGCGAAGACGCGGACCCGGTCCAGGTCGTGGCGGCGTTGCATCGTGATTCCATCCCATCGCATTGGAGAGGCGGCCAGCCTTGCCGCGGCGGATGCGCCGGGCCAGCACGAGGGGATGGCCCGGGGGCGGAAAGTGACGAATGGTGGGCGCATGGGGATGGCTGGAATGGCGCGTCCGGCTTGAATGCGGCGGATGCGCGATACCGAACCGGTTCGTGCGAGTGATCCTTACCGGCGGTGCCTGCCCGGCTGTGCTTCGACGGCGACTGCTCAAGGATGGCGAACTGCCTGCCGCCGAAATGGATTGCGGCCATGCCGAGGCCCTGCGCCTGGCCGGGCAGTGGGGACACGTATTCCCCAAATCCCTGGTCGATGGCGTGTTCGAAGTTGTGGCGTGGCCCGCGCACGCACAGCGCCACTTCATCCTGGCGCTGCGCATGCGTGGTCCCTGGCATGCATCAGCGCGATCCATTTCAGTGGCTGGAACGCAATGCCCCGCATCGCGCGCGCCGTTTGCCTATGGCTGGTCAGCGACGACTACCTGATCAGCAACCCGATGCAATTGCCCGTGGAACATCGCAGGCCGGCCTGGACGGATGTGCGGCCCGGTTCCGCCGCCCGCTGCGAGGCTTATGGCTGCATGCCGGCGGTCTTGGGTATCGGTATCGATGGTGCGGCTGGCCTTGGCTTCAGGCCAAAGAGCGGCCGCAGCCAACCTACACGGCGGATCAGGTATTCGTGCACCATCAGGCAGCCCGCGACGGTACCGCCGACGACCAGGGCGGCTTCAAGTCCCCCTCCTAGTTTCATGGGAATGAGCCAGTAGGCGATGGCGATGATCAGGGTCTGGTGCAGGATGTACCACGAAAACACCGCTTCGCCCGCATAGGGGAGCCAACGGAAAGGGTGGTCGAGCAGGGCACGGCCCCAGCCCAGGATCGCCAGCAACGCCATCCAGGTGTAGGTGACGCGGGCGATGCGTTCGACCAGGTACCACGGGACGTGCAGTGCCCATTCCGGCATCGGCCCGGAAGGAGGATGGTGGCCGAACCAGCGCAGGCAGAGTTCCACGCCAATCGCCAGCAGCGCTGCGACCAGTGTTCGCCAGCGCTGCTGCCGCGCCCAGTTCCAGAATCCTGATTGGATCGCCAGCACGTAGCCTAATAGGAACAGCGGCAGCGATTCCGCATGGACAACCCAGTCATTGAGCAGGGCATGGGTTTCCTCGAAACGCGGTGCCAGCCACAGGCGAACGCCCAGCAGCCAGAGAACAGGCAGTGTCAGCAACATGAAGACCGATAGCCGCCTGGGCTCGCCTGCATTCCCCCAACGTCCCCGCAACCATTGCAGCAGCGGAAGCGCCGCCAGCAACAGCAGGGTGTAGGGCAACAGGTAAGCCAGGTACCACAGGTGGTTCCATGTCGGGGTGACGAGGCATTGGTCTATGCGACAGAGTCCACCGCTGGCATAGAGCTTGTAGAAGTGCGCGAATCCGCCGGTGTAGCCGTATTGCTGGATGATCTGGAAGTAGGTCTGCGGCGGCACCACCACCAGCATGCCGAACACCAGCGGAAGAAGCAGGCGCAGGCTGCGTGTTCCGGCGAAGCGCAGGCGGTGGCCCTCGACCCGTGCCAGCCCGATGGCAATGCCGGAGATCATGAAGAGCAGAGGCATCCGCCAGCGGTTCAGCGCGATCATCGGGTATTGCAGCCATTCGGCTTGATACGTGCTCTTGATGTGGAAACTCCAGTCGGCCACGTAGACCATCGCCGAGTGGTAGAGGATCAGGAGGGAGAAGGCGATGACGCGCAGGGCGTCGATGTCGTGCCGGCGTGGCATGCGTCGGTATCCGTTGGTGGGGATGCAGACAGCGTCCGCGCCCGTGGGGCTGCTCTTCCACCGGAAAGTGACCATGCGATAGGGGTTTGGGACAAGCCGCGGATTCGAGGGATGGGCCGGGGACGGGGGAGCGAGGGGCAGCCCCTACAATGCGCGGATGGATATGAGCCCTCCGACCTTCTACCAGCGCTATCAACCG
This sequence comes from Stenotrophomonas nitritireducens, assembly GCF_001431425.1. Taxonomy (GTDB): domain Bacteria; phylum Pseudomonadota; class Gammaproteobacteria; order Xanthomonadales; family Xanthomonadaceae; genus Stenotrophomonas; species Stenotrophomonas nitritireducens. The sequence continues at coordinate 52,371 of NZ_LDJG01000024.1, read as the reverse complement.
TGGCGACGTTTCACCGAGATCGGGTTCTGGGTGGTCCAGTACCTCGCCAGTGGGCTGGCCAACAGCATCACCGTGAACATGGATGTACGACGGCAGCATCTGGATTTCAGCGCCTGGCAACCGATGGTATGGGAAACCAGCTCCGCCCTGGCGGCGCTGGCGCTGGTGCCTGCTGTGGTCTGGTTCACTCGCCGCTTCCCTTTGCACGTGGATGACTGGCGACGGCTGTTGCCGCTGCACCTGCTGGGGAGCCTTGCGTGGTCGATGCTGCACGTGGCCGGGATGGTGGCGATCCGCAAGTTGGCCTACGCCAGTGCCGGAGACAGCTACGATTTCGGGTCATGGTGGCGCGAGTTCGGCTACGAATACCTGAAGGACGTTCGCTCCTACGCCGGCATGGTGCTGACCATCGAGGGCTATCGCCTGTTGCTGCGCCGCCTGCAGGGCGAAGCCATGCTGCTGTCGCTGCCAGACGAGGGGCCGCCCGTGGAGCCGGTGGATCGTCCCGAGCGTTTCCTGGTGCGCAAGCTCGGCCGCGAATTCCTGGTCGCCGCCGCCGACATCGAATGGCTGCAGGCCGCCGGCAACTACGTCAACCTGCGGGTGCGCCACCACGATTACCCGCTGCGCAGCACCATCGCCGGGATCGAGGCCAAGCTCGACCCGGACTGCTTCGTGCGCATCCACCGCAGTTACATCGTCAACCTGTCACAGGTAGCCTCGATCGAGCCGCTGGACAGCGGCGACGCCCGGGTCCACCTGCGCGACGCCACGGTGCTGCCCTGCAGCCGCCGCTACCGGGCAGGACTGCGCGCCCGCGGCGGCGTTGAATAGCGCTCCCGCCCGGCCGGGCTCCCGTCTGAACGGGGCATGCCGGGCAAGCCCGCCGGGCGTTGCCCGGCGCTACAGAACCGCAGCGACCCGCTTCCTGTAGAGCGGAGCAACGCCCCGCTGGGGCATTACCGGGCAAGCCCGCCGGGCGTTGCCCGGCGCTACAAAACCGCAGCGATCCGCTTCTTGTAGAGCGGGGCAACGCCCCGCTGGGGTATTACAAGGCAAGCCCGCCGGGCGTTGCCCGGCACCGCAAAGCCACGGCGATGCCGGGCTTTGCCGGGGATTCCCTGATGAACGCTACGGAGCCGTGACTTACCTGCGGCGGACCAGCAGTCGATAGGCGCCGCTCGCCGACGGGTCGAAGCTGTGCGCCATCAACACGTAGCGGCCGGCTTCCAGTTCGACTTCCAGCATCGGGTCCAGGCTGGTCTCGCTGTCGTCCTGCGAGGCCACTTCCTGACCGTCGCGCATCAGGGTGACCATGCCGTCCAGGCCGTTGCTGCCGGTCATGGTGATGACGTAACGGCCCTTGCGCGGGATGTCGAGCGTGTACAGGCTGCGCGAACCGGGGATCAGCTGGCCGCTGGTCTCGCGGCCCAGGGCCAGGACCGGGCGGGTCGGGCCATCCGCTGCCGGCGCGGTGCTGGTGGCGAGCTGGAAAATTCCGCCGCGGCCGTTCACCGAGCGCACCGAGACGTTGTATTCGCCCGGGTCAAGTACCTGCGACAGGCGCGAATTGACCCCGTCGCCGCCATCGTCGTCGCTGAGGGTGATATCGGCACCCTGCAGGGTCAGGAGGGTATCGAGGTCGCGGCTGCTGGCGTCGAACTGCACGCGGCGGCGATCGGGCAGGGAGAACACGAAGCTGCGGGTGTCGCCTGCGTTGATGAAGCCGCTGGCCATGTCGTCGATCGGCAGCGCGTGGCCATCCTCGAACACCAGCCCTTCCGGGAGGTCGGTCCGTTCCACGCCCAGATAGAACGCGCCGCTGCTCTGGCTGAAACCGCCGGCGCTAACCGTATAGCGGCCCGGCTGCAGCGGAACGACCAGGCGCGAATTGGTGCTGTTGCCGCCGTCGTCGTCTTCCAGTTCCACGCCGTTGCCGCTCAGGCCCAGCACGGTGTCGAAGGCGTCCGATTCCAGGTTGAGGGTGTACAGGCCGGGCTTGTCGACCTGCAGCGAATAGGTGTGGCGGGAATCGACCAGCCAGTCGGCGATGCGCTTGCCGGCGGCCAGCGGCTGGCCGTCATAGGCGACGATCGGCGTGGCGGTGAGCTGGAACGGGCCATAGGCGTTGGCATCGGCACCGCTGACGGCGACCAGGTATTGCCCGGCCTTGTCTGCGCGCAGGCTGAGCCGGGCGCTGTCGCCGCAGTCGCAGCTGGACCCGGAGCCGGATCGGCTGACCAGCAGGTCGCGATGGAAAACGGCGAGGCTGCCCTTCAACGGGCCATCGAGTTTCAGCGACACCGCCTGGCCGGCGGCTAGTTGCAGGCTGAACAACTGGCTGCGGCTGCCGTCGCTGTAGTTCAACGCCGCGGCGGACGTGATTTCGCCGGAGACTTCGCCGTTGCTGGCGAGCGGACGGGCGGCGGGGGCGGCGTGAACGGTGGCATTCAGGCCGGTGGCGATGGCGAGGGTCAGCAATCCTGCTGCAAGTCGCTTCACTTTGGTTTTTCCTTGGTCTGGAACGGGGGAAACAGGGCCGGTACCGGGCGCGTCGCGCACGGACGCTCCGGGAGTGGCCCAGGGGGAGTCGAACGGCCGGCAGGCGCGTGCCCGCCGGCCGGAGACGATCAGTTCGCTACCGCCGCTGCTGCGGCTTCGGCCGCCGCATCGGCGGCATCCTTGCGGTTGCTGTTGGCCGGTGCGGCCATGTCGGCGCCGAGGTCGCTGGTCTCCAGTTCGAACACGCCCTGCTGGCTGCCGAAGCTGGAGACGGTCACGGTGTAGTGGCCCGGGCCCATGTGCAGGGTCAGGCGGGCATTGGTGCCATTGCCGCCGTCGTCGTCCTCGGCATCGATGCCGGGTCCGCTGATGCGCAGCACCGAATCGAAGTTATCGGCGATGGCGTCGAACTGCAGGTGGCGCGCACTGTCCAGGTTGAGCACGAAGCTGCGGCGGCCGCGCGAATCGACCATGCCCTGCGCGGTCTGGCCGATGGTCAGGGCGCTGCCGTCGCGGATGACCAGATCCTTGTCGACCGGGGTCAGGCCGACCTTCAGCTTGAACGAACCGGTGCTGCCGTTCAGCGACGAGGCGCCGATGGTGTAGTCGCCCGGTTCCAGGTAGGCGCGGATGCGGGCGTTGAGGTTGTTGCCGCTGTCATCGTCCTCGATGTCGACGTTGCGGCCGGTCAGGTGCAGGTAGGAGTCCAGCGTTCCCGACTCCATGCCGATGGTGTAGATGCCGGCCTTGTCCACCTTGAATCTGTATTCCTGCTTGTCGCCCATCAGCCAGTCGATGGCTTCGCTGTCGGCGCCCAGCGGCTTGCCGTCGTACGGGGTGACCGCGCTGCTCTTGAGCTTGAACGGGCCGAACGAATCCGAACCGGCGCTGTTCACCGCGACCAGGTAGGTACCGTCCTTGGGCGCCTTGAACGCCAGGCTGACGTCGCCCGGACCGGCTTCGCCCTCGTAGCCACGCGCCGAGGCGGTGGCCAGCAGGCTCTGCCCATCGAATACCGACAGCTGGCCATTGAGCGAACCGCCCAGTTCCAGGGCGACGGCCTGGCCGCTCTTGAGGGCGACCTTGTAGCCCTGGTGGCGGCTGCCATCGTTGTAGTTCAGGCGGCTGGAGGAGGTGATTTCACCGGAGACGCTGTCGCCCACGGCAAGGCTGGGGGCATTGTCGTCAGCGCCGCCACCGGGCTTCTGGCAGGCGGCCAGGGCCAGGGTGAGCAGGGAAAGGGCGGCGAACAGGCGGGGGGGGCGTGTATTCAAGCGAGAGTCCTTATCGGTTGAAAGGGCCGCGCGGGGGCACGGCTGGCCGGGATTCTAACGGCAAGCGCCGGCCGCTCCGTGAGAACCCGGCCCGCTTCCCGCATCGCCGACGAGGCGGGTGCGCGATGCTAGAATTGCCGGCTTGTCCGCACTTGCATGGACCGACCATGATCGAACTGAATCCCATCCGCCAGCGAATCGCCGATCTGACCGATCGCGTGGTCTCGCTCAGGGGGTATCTTTGACTACGACGTCAAGAAAGAACGTCTTGAGGAAGTAACCCGGGAGCTGGAAAACCCGGACATCTGGAACAACGCCGAATACGCGCAGAACCTGGGCCGCGAGCGCTCCCTGCTGGAGAAGACCGTGGTCGGCATCGCCAACGTGCTCGATGGCATGGCCGAATGCGGCGAACTGCTGGACCTGGCCGAGAGCGAGCAGGACGAGGACACCGCGCTGGCCGTGGTCGCCGACCTGGACAAGTACCAGGCGCAGATCGAGAAGCTGGAATTCCAGCGCATGTTCTCCGGGCAGATGGATTCGGCCAACGCCTTCGTCGACATCCAGGCCGGTGCCGGTGGCACCGAAGCCCAGGACTGGGCCGAAATCCTGCTGCGCATGTACCTGCGCTGGGCCGAAAGCCGCGGCTGGAAGGCAGAGCTGATGGAAGTCTCCGGCGGCGACGTGGCCGGCATCAAGTCGGCGACCTTCCGGGTGGAAGGCGATTTCGCCTATGGCTGGCTGAAGACCGAGATCGGGGTGCACCGGCTGGTGCGCAAGAGCCCGTTCGACTCGGACAACCGCCGCCACACCAGCTTCACCTCGGTGTTCGTGTCGCCGGAAGTGGACGACAGCATCGACATCGACATCAACCCGGCGGATTTGAAGACCGACGTCTATCGTTCTTCCGGTGCCGGCGGCCAGCACGTCAACAAGACCGAATCGGCGGTGCGCATCACCCACGTGCCGACCAACACGGTCGTGGCCTGCCAGACCGAGCGCAGCCAGCACGCCAACCGCGACCGCGCGATGAAGATGCTGGCGGCCAAGCTGTACGAGCTGGAAGTGCAGAAGCGCAACGCCGAGCGTGACGCGCTGGAAGCCACCAAGTCCGACATCGGCTGGGGCAGCCAGATCCGCAACTACGTGCTGGACCAGAGCCGCATCAAGGACCTGCGCACCGGCATCGAGCGCAGCGACACGCAGAAGGTGCTGGACGGCGACCTGGACGAATTCGTCGAGGCCAGCCTCAAGTCCGGCCTGGAAGCCGGTTCCAAACGCATCGACGCGTAAGAACGGCGCGGCCGCTGGTGCGGCCGTGCCCATTGGCTCTACCGCCTGTCCATCGGCATGATGGCCGGGCCTGTTTCCTCCCCCCGCAACCACCCAAGCCAACGCCATGAACGACCAGACCCCCGCGCAGCAGCCCCCCGCCGACGAGAACAGCCTCATCGCCGAGCGCCGCGCGAAACTCACGGCGCTGCGCGGGCAGGGGATCGCCTACCCGAACGACTTCCGCCGCCAGCACTTCGCCGGTGCGCTGCTGGAAGAGTTCGATGGCAAGGACGGCGAGAAGAAGGAGCAGTGGAGCGCCGAGGCGCTGGAAGCCTCGGGCCGCACCGTGAAGATGGCCGGCCGGCTGATGGCCAAGCGGATCATGGGCAAGGCCAGCTTTGCCCAGATCCAGGACGAATCCGGCCGCATCCAGCTGTTCCTGCAGGCCACCGCGCTGGACGAGGCCTATGCCGCGTTCAAGGGCTGGGACGTGGGCGACATCATCGCCGTCGAAGGCGGCCTGACCCGCACCAAGACCGGCGAGCTGTCGGTCAAGGCCACCGCCCTGCGCCTGCTGACCAAGTCGCTGCGCCCGCTGCCGGACAAGTGGCACGGCCTGGCCGACGTTGAGCAGCGCTACCGCCAGCGCTACGTGGACCTGATCGTGACCCCGGAGTCGCGGGAGGTGTTCATCAAGCGCTCCAAGATCATCCGCGCCATGCGCGCCTGGCTGGACGCGCGCGACTTCCTCGAAGTCGAGACGCCGATGATGCATTACATCCCCGGCGGCGCCACCGCCAAACCGTTCACCACCCACCACAACGCGCTGGACCTGGACCTGTACCTGCGCGTGGCGCCGGAGCTGTACCTCAAGCGGCTGGTGGTCGGCGGCCTGGAGCGCGTGTACGAGATCAACCGCAACTTCCGCAACGAGGGCGTGAGCACCCGCCACAACCCGGAATTCACCATGATGGAGCTGTACGAGGCCTATGCCACGTACAACGAGGTCATGGACCTGACCGAGGGCGTGATCCGCGACGTGGCGCAGCAGGTGCTGGGCACCACCACGGTGGAATGGGATGGCGCGACCATCGACCTGGCCCCCGCCTTCCGCCGCTGGCGCATGGACGAGGCGGTACGCCACCACAACCCGGAGATCAGCGCGGCCGACTGCACCGACCGCGACGCGCTGCTGGGCCACTGCGGGCGGCTGAAGATCAAGGTCAAGCCGTCGTGGGGCTGGGGCAAGCTGCTGCTGGAGATCTTCGAGGCCACGGTCGAGCACACCCTGGTGCAGCCGACCTTCATCACCGATCACCCGGTCGAGGTCTCGCCGCTGGCCCGGGCCAGTGATGCCGGTCCGGGCTATACCGACCGCTTCGAACTGTTCATCAACGGCAAGGAGATCGCCAACGGCTTCTCCGAGCTGAATGACCCGGAAGACCAGGCCGCGCGCTTCCAGGCGCAGGTGGAGGCCAAGCAGGGCGGCGACGACGAGGCCATGCATTTCGATGCCGATTACATCCGTGCACTGGAATACGGCATGGCGCCGACCGGTGGCCTGGGCATCGGCATCGACCGCCTGGTGATGCTGCTGACCGGCCGCGGATCGATCCGCGACGTGCTGCTGTTCCCGTACATGCGCCCGGAAAACTGACCGCGGCAGGTCGTACCGGTCCCCGTGAAGGGCGCGCGAGGACCCTCGTCCGCGCGCCGGTGTATTGCAGGGCCGGCGCATGCGGTTGATGATGCGATGTCCGCCGGATCGCGCCCTCAGGGGCCGGTGAGGAGGCGCGGCGTGCCGGGAGCCTCCCTTCCCGGCAACAGCGGTTTCATCGGACAGACAGTCACATGCGCTTGGAAATCGTCATCGTCGACGACCAGACATCGGCCCGCAGCATGGTGCGGCACGTGCTGGAAGACATCTCGCCGGAACTGGGCGTGCACGACTTCGCCGATCCGCTGGAGGCGCTGGCCTGGTGCCAGTCGCACGAGACCGACCTGCTGCTGCTCGACTACCGCATGCCGAACATGGACGGCCTGGAGTTCGCGCAGCGCTTCCGGCGCCTGCCCGGCAACCGCGACGTGCCCATCGTGCTGATCACCGTGGTCGGCGACGAACCGCTGCGGCAGAGCGCGCTGGAAGCCGGGGTCATCGACTTCCTGGTCAAGCCGATCCGCCCGCGCGAACTGCGCGCCCGCTGCAACAACCTGCTGCAGCTGCGCCGCCACAGCCAGAGCGTGCGCCAGCGTGCGCTGTCGCTGGAACAGCGGCTGCTGGCGAGCATGCACGAGGTCGAGGAGCGCGAACGCGAGACCCTGTCGCGGCTGGCGCGCGCCATCGAGTACCGCGACGCCGGCACCAGCGCCTTCCTGGAGCGCATGGCCCATGTCGCCGGACTGATCGCCGATGAGCTCGGCCTGCCCAGCGAGGACGTGCGCACCATCGAGATGGCCGCGCCGCTGCACGACATGGGCAAGATCGCCATCCCCGATTCCATCCTGCTCAAGTCCGGCAAGCTGGACGAGGAGGAGATGGTGGTCATGCGCCGCCACCCGCGCATCGGCCACGAACTGCTCAGCGGCAGCAACAACCGCTTCATCCAGATGGGCGCGACCATCGCCCTGCGCCACCACGAACGCTACGACGGCAGCGGCTACCCCGATGGCCTCGTCGGCGATGCGATCCCGCTGGAGGCGCGCATCGTCGCGGTGGCCGACGTGTTCGACGCGCTGCTGTCGCCGCGCCCCTACAAGGAAGCCTGGTCGATGGACGCCGCGCTGGCCTATCTCTATGCCCAGCGCGGGCGCCTGTTCTGCCCGCGCTGCGTCGATGCGCTGCTGCAGGCGAGGGAACGGCTGGAGGAAGTCTGCGCACGCTATTCGGCCGCCTTCCCGAGACCGGAAGCCTGAAATGACGAACGCGTTCGCCTGGCTCCGGCAACGCCTGCGGCAACGCGGGGACAGCGAGCACGCGCAGGCGCTGGTGCGCATCGTGATGATCGCGCTGATCCTGTGTTACGTGCTGTTGTCGGCCGGCCGCTGGAGCCTGCCACCGGCGCAGCTGCGGCTGGTGATCGCGCTGATCCTGATCGCGCAGGGCCTGTCGCTGGCGCTGATGGGCTGGCTGCTGTGGAAGCCCGGGCGTTCGGACCTGCGCCGCATTCTCGGCATGGTCGACGACTACGCACTGATGTCGGCGGCGATGAGCACCATCGGCGAGCCGATGGCCTGCATCTACGTGGTGGTGATGTGGGTGACCGTCGGCAACGGCATGCGTTTCGGCAACCGCTACCTGATGCTCGCGGTGGTCATGGCCACCGCCAGTTTCGGCATCACCCTGGCCCTGAGCGACTACTGGCAACGCAACCTGGGCCTGGGCATCGGCCTGCTGGTCGGGCTGGCGGCGATCCCGCTGTATTTCTCCAGCCTGCTGCGGCAGCTGACCGAGGCCATGGCCGAAGCGCGCCGCGCCAGCGACGCCAAGAGCCGCTTCCTGGCCAACATGAGCCATGAGTTCCGCACGCCGCTCAACGGCCTGTCGGGCATGACCGAACTGCTCGCCACCACCCGCCTGGACGAGGAGCAGCGCGAGTGCCTGGGCACGATCCAGGCCTCGGCGCGGACCCTGCTGGCGCTGGTGGAGGAAGTGCTGGACATATCCGCCATCGAGGCCGGCAAGCTGCGCATCAGCGCGCAGGATTTCTCGTTGGCCGAGCTGGTCCAGTCGATCGGCCTGATCCTGGGGCCGCAGGCGCGCGCCAAGCGGCTGGACTACCGGGTATTCGTGGAGTCCGGCGTGCCCGACGGGCTGCATGGCGATGTCGGCCATCTGCGCCAGATCCTGCTCAACCTGGCCGGCAACGCGGTCAAGTTCACCGATCAGGGCCAGGTGGAGATCCGCGTCTCGGTGAGTCCGTCCGGGGAGGATGGACCGCTGCGGCTGCGCTTCGAGATCCTCGATACCGGCATCGGCGTGGCGCCTTCGTTGCGTCCGCGGTTGTTCGACGCATTCGAGCAGGCCGATGTTTCCATGGCCCGGCGCCACGAGGGCACCGGATTGGGCACGGCGATCGCCAAGGGCCTGGCCCAGGCGATGGGCGGCCAGATCGGCTATCGCGAGAACCTGCCGGTCGGCAGCTGCTTCTGGGTGGAGCTGCCGCTGGGCCGCGCCGCGCTGGCGGCGGCCGATGGCGAGGCGGCCGCGGCGGCCGAACCGCTGGCGGTCGAAGACCCGGGCAATGTCATCGCCTTCACCGATCCGTTCCGCCGCCACCGCGCGCGCGTGCGCAGCCTGGACATCCTGGTCGCCGACGACCACGAAGCCAACCGCATGGTGCTGCAGCGGCTGCTGCAGAAGGCCGGCCACCGCGTCACCTGCGTGCATGGCGCCGAGCAAGCGCTGGATGCGATGGCCGCGCGCGATTTCGACGTGGCCATCACCGACCTGCACATGCCGGGCATGAGCGGGCTGGACCTGCTCAGGCAACTGCGGGTGATGCAGGCCGGCGGCGGCGCACGCACGCCGGTGGTGATCCTCAGCGCCGACGTCACGCCCGAGGCGATCCAGCGCTGCAACCAGGCCGGCGCGCACGCGTTCATGGCCAAGCCGGTGGTGGCGGCCAGGCTGCTGGAAACCATGGCCGACATCGCCAGCGGCGCCGCTGCCGGCAGCCGCGACATGGCCGAGGTGGTTCCCGCCGTCATCGATGGCGATGCCGTGCTCGATACCGGCGTGCTCGACGAACTGGCGGCGCTGGGCATGGGCAAGGGCTTCGAGCGCGAGTTCGTGCGCCAGTGCCTGGAGGACCTGGAAAGCGGGATCGGCGCCTTGCCCGGCGATGCGCAGGCGCAGGACTGGACGCGGATGCGCGAGCACGCCCACGCGATCAAGGGCGTGGCCGCCAACCTTGGGTTGCTGAAAGTCGCCCGGCAGGGGGGAGAGTTGATGCGCATGGCCGACTGGCAACTCAAGGGCGAATGGAAGCCGCTGCACGCGCGCATCGGTGCCGCGCTGCAGGAGGGACGCCAGGCGCTGGACGCGCGCGCCCGCGGGCGCGCGCAGTCGCACGACGATGTGACCGGCTGAGGTCCATCGCCGCCCAGGCTCGGCTCAACCGCGCACCTGTCCGCTGCGGCGGGTCTGCGCCTTGACCAGCCGGTCCATGGTGCGCAGCGACTTCTCGTCCAGCGCCAGCGCCGCATCGACCCATACCCGGGTGATGTCCAGCAGCTCCTGGTAATCGACCCGGTTGGAGATGCCGCGCACCGCGTTCATCGCCAGGTACGACTGCGGGATGCGCTGCTGCTGGCGGATCAGGTCGTTCACCGCCTGCTCGCCCTGGCCGCGCGGTACCAGGATGTCGACCACGCCCATGGCGTGCATTTCCTCGGCCGTGTGCACGCGGCCTTCCAGGATGATGCGCTCGGCCAGCTGCGGCGACACGCGGCGGCTCAGGAAGTTGTACGCGCCCATGCCCGGGAACAGACCGAACAGGACCTCCGGCAGCCCCATGCCCACGCCTTCCTCGGCGACGATGGTGTGGCAGGACAAGGCCATTTCCAGGCCGCCGCCGAGCGCGTCGCCCTGCAGCAGGGCGATGGTGCGGAAGCTGCCGTCCAGGCCGGCGTGGAAGCGGTACACGCCGTCGATGCAGCTGCGCGCATAGCGCAGCAGGCCTTCGCCGTCGCGTGCGCGGATCAGGCCGGAGAACACATCCAGGTCGCCGCCCAGATTGAACGCGTCGGCCGCGGACGCCAGTACCAGGTGGCGCAGGCGTCCGGAACGGGCCTGCGGAGCGCCGGTGATGCCATCCAGGTAGGCATGCATCTCGGTCATCAGCGGCTTGCGGAAGCAGGGGCGCACGCCGGGGCCGGCGTCGGCATGCATGTGCAGCCAGTGCACGTCGCTGGCCGCGTCGTCGTGCACGCGGATGGTGGAGTAGGGGGTGGCGGGGGCGCCAACAGGCAGCAGTTCGATCGCATTCATGGGCTGGGTCCTTGCAGGAGGCCCGCGGAATCGGAAGCGTGGGCGGCGGGCCGGACGCTGGCACTCCGCGATCCTACACGCGGTACCGGTCCCGTGAATGCGCGAAGGCCCCGCCGGAGCCGGCGGGGCCTTCACGGGGACGGCTGGACAGGCGGGCTTCAGCCGGCCGGCGGCGCGTCGCGCAGTTCGCGGCGCAGGATCTTGCCGACGTTGGTCTTGGGCAGTTCCTTGCGGAACTCGACGATGCGCGGGTGCTTGTAGCCGGTCAGGTTGGCGCGGGCGAACTCCTTCACCTGCTCCTCGGTCAGGTTCGGGTCCTTCCTGACGATCACCACCTTGACCACCTCGCCGGACTTCTCGTTCGGCACGCCGACCGCGGCTACTTCCAGCACGCCCGGCATCATCGCGATCACGTCCTCCACTTCGTTCGGGTACACGTTGAAGCCGGAGACCAGGATCATGTCCTTCTTGCGGTCGACGATGTAGAAGAAGCCCTTCTCGTCCATGCGCGCCATGTCGCCGGTGTGCAGCCAGCCGTCGGCATCCATCGCCTTGGCGGTCTCGTCCGGGCGGTGCCAGTAGCCCTTCATCACCTGCGGGCCGCGGATGCACAGCTCGCCGACTTCGCCGGTGGCGACCATGTTGCCGTCGTCGTCCTTCACGCAGGCGTCGGTGGAGGGAATCGGCAGGCCGATGGCGCCGTTGTACTCGGCTAGGTCCAGCGGGTTGATGCAGGCCGCCGGCGAGGTCTCGGTCAGGCCGTAGGCTTCCACCAGGGTGGTGCCGGTGATCTTCTTCCAGCGCTCGGCCACCGCACGCTGCACCGCCATGCCGCCACCCAGGGTGACCTTGAGCGCGGAGAAATCCACGTCCTCGAAGCCGGGCGTGTTGAGCAGGCCGTTGAACAGCGTGTTGACGCCGGTGATGGCGGTGAAGCGATTGTTGCGCAGCTCCTTGACGAAGCCCTTCATGTCGCGCGGGTTGGTGATCAGGTAGTTCAGGCCGCCCAGCTTCATGAAGACCAGGCCGTTCGCCGTCAGCGCGAAGATGTGGTACAGCGGCAGCGCGGTGATGATCACTTCCTCGCCCGGCTTGACTCCCGAGGCCGAGATCCACGCCGAGGCCTGCTGCATGTTCGCCACCAGGTTGCGGTGGGTCAGCATGGCGCCCTTGGCCACCCCGGTGGTGCCGCCGGTGTACTGCAGGAAGGCGATGTCGTCGTGGCTGACGTCCACCGGCGGCAGCGCATGGCGCGCGCCCAGGCGCAGCGCCTCGCGGAAGCGGACCGCACCGTGGATGCGGTAGTCCGGCACCATCTTCTTCACGTACTTGAGCACGAAGTTGACGATCGCGCCCTTGGGGAAGCCGAGCATGTCGCCCAGGCCGGTGGTGACCACCTGCTTGACCGGCGTATCGGCGATGACCTGCTGCACGGTGTCGCCGAAGTTGTCCACCACCACCAGCACCGAGGCGCCGGCATCCACCAGCTGGTGCTTGAGTTCGCGGGCGGTATACAGCGGGTTGACGTTCACCACGGTCAGGCCGGCGCGCAGGATGCCGAAGGTGGCGATCGGGTACTGCAGGCAGTTGGGCATCATCACCGCGACGCGGTCGCCCTTCTTCAGCTGCAGCTCGCCCAGCAGGTAGCTGGCGAACTGCGTGACCAGGGCATCGGCCTGCCCGTAGGTCAGCACCTTGCCGAAATTGGAGTAGGCGGGACGGTCGCGGAACTTGGCCACGGAGGCGTCGAACACCGCGGCCACGGAGCGGAATTCATCGACGTCGATCTCGGCCGGCACGCCGGCGGGATAACTCTGCAGCCAGGGACGTTCCTGATTCATCTTCCCCTCCAGGAAATGGTTTGTGGTCTAGTTGGCATGGGCGGCCGTCCGCCGATGGCGGCCGTCACCGCAGCATACCGTCCAGAATGGAAAAGGCGAAGGGAGCGATGATCCGAACGGTCCTCAACTGCGCGCGTATTGCGCTGATCGTGCTGGCCCTGGCCGCCTGCGCGCGGCAGGCACCCGAGCAGCGCCTGCGCCAGGCCGTGGCGCAGATGCAGGAAGCGGTGGAGCAGGGCAGGCCCAGGGACTTCATGGCCGACGTCGCCGACGACTTCATCGGCAACGATGCCCTGGACCACGATGGACTGGATCGACTGCTTCGCGGACAGCTGCTGCTCAACGCCAAGGTGGGCATCCGCACCGGACCGTTGCAGGTGGAGATGGGGCAGGGCGATACCGCGACGGTCCGCTTCGGCGTGCTGCTGACCGGCGGCGACGGCCGTTTCCTGCCCGAGCGCGGGCAACTGCAGCAGGTGACCAGCCACTGGCGCGAGCGCGATGGCCGGTGGCAGGTCTACAGCGCCAGCTGGGCGCCTGCCGTGGAATAGATTCGCCCCCTCTTGCCCGCGGGGGAGGGAGGCATGCGCACCGTCGGTCCGCTGTCCCTTGAAGGTTCCCGCGTCGGAACAGGAATCCGCGCACCGAACGGGAGTCGAAGCGGCCGCTGCATCGATGCGCGGCAATCCGCGATTCCGCACCCCCGGGGGGAATGCTCTGGCCGGGCACCATGCGTCATGGATCCTACCGGCCTGGACGTTTCCTCGCGGGCGGCGCCTGCTCATTCCACCGCTACCTGCCCGCCGCCAGCTCCTTGCTGGACCGCACCCTCCGGTTCCGCCCTCGGACAGCTACCTGAATGGAGGCCCCGCGGGGCGCCGTGTCGTCATGCGCCAATCGCGCAGGCCTGTTTATGCTGCCCGCGCAAATCACGCTGGCATGGCCGGCCCTAGACGGAGATTCCCCGATGAGCACCCGCACCGTTATCCGCACTCTTTCCATCGGCCTGGTGACCGCCGCCGTGCTGTCGGCCTGCGCTACTGGCGGTTCCTATGTACAGAGCGACCCGTACGGCAACCAGACCCAGCAGCAGAACCGCACCGGCAAGGGGGCGCTGATCGGCGCGGCCATCGGTACCGCCGCCGGACTGCTCAGCGGCAGCAGCGCCACCGAGCGCCGCCAGCACGCGATGATCGGCGCTGGCATTGGCGCGCTGGGCGGCGCGGCCGTCGGCAACTACCAGGACCGCCAGGAACGCGCCCTGCGCGAGCGCACCGCCAACACCGGCATCGACGTCCAGCGCCAGGGCGACAACATCACCCTGAATCTGCCCGACGGCATTACCTTCGACTTCAACAAGACCACGCTCAAGCCGCAGTTCTATGGCGCCCTCAACGGCGTGGCCTCGACCCTGGCCGAGTACAACCAGACCATGATCGAAGTGGTCGGCCACACCGACAGCATCGGCACCGACGCGGTCAACAACCGCATCTCCAAGGAACGCGCCGACGCCGTGGCGGCCTATCTGGCCGCGCAGGGCGTGCAGCGCGAACGCATCGAGACCCTGGGCGCCGGCAAGAACTACCCGATCGCCAGCAACGATACCGACGCCGGCCGCGCGCAGAACCGCCGCGTCGAGATCCGCGTGATCCCGCTGCGTTCGTGACCCGGCCGTAGTCCCGGTCCTGGAAGAGCCGCGCAAGCGGCTCTTTCTTTTTGTGGATTCCCGCCGCGGCACGAGGCCGCGGCCGGCGCGGCAGGCGTGATTGCCGGACAGATGATCCCGGGGCGCACCGTGCGCTGTAGCGCCGGGCACCGCCCGGCGAGGCTTGGCCGGTAATGCTCCAGCGGGGCGTTGCCCCGCTCTACAGAAGAGGGGGCGCTGCTGCCCTGTAGCGCCGGGCAACGCCCGGCGGGGTTTGGCCGGTAATGCTCCAGCGGGGCTTGCCCCGCTCTACAGAAGAGGGGCGCTGCTGCCCTGTAGCGCCGGGCAAGGCCCGGCGGGGCCTCGCCGGGGACGCTCCGGCGCGGGGTTGTCCCGTGATCAGCGACGGGCAGGTTTCTTCTCCGTTTGTCCGGCAGTGCTGCCGGGGAGCGTCGTGCGGCTCAGCCCAGGTCCTCGGCGATCACCACGCTGTTGCGGCCATTGCCCTTGGCCAGGTACAGCGCCGCGTCGGCGCGTGAGAACCAGTCCTGCCAGTACTGCTCGCCGGCATACATCGCCGCGCCCAGCGAAATGGTGATGCCGCCGCCGGGGCCGTGCAGGGATTGCTGCACCGATTCGCGCACCCGCTCGGTGAAGCTGGCCAGGGCGTCGCGGCTGCCGGCCTCGGCCAGGATCACGAACTCCTCGCCGCCGAAGCGGAACACCTTGTCCTGCTCGCGCAGCTCCAGCCGCAGGATCGCCGCCAGCTCGACCAGCGCATTGTCGCCGGCGGTATGGCCGTAGTGGTCGTTGACGTCCTTGAAGTGGTCGATGTCCAGGATCACCAGCGCATGCCGGAACCGGCCCTGGCGGGCGCTGCCGATCTCCTGCACCAGGGTCTTTTCCAGCGCACGGCGGTTGGGCAGGCCGGTCAGCTCGTCCAGCGAGGCCAGCAGCTCCAGCCGTGTGCGATCGCCCTGCAGGCGCCGCGAGAAGCGGAAGCCGAAGCCCAGGATCAGCGCGATCACCACCAGCGCCTGGATATCCAGCGCCGGCATGCGCAGCACGCCCGGCATCGCCAGCAGGCCGGCCACCATCACCAGGTTCGCCGGGGTGGCGATGCGGTTGTGGACCAGGAAGAAGTTGACCATCAACGCCAGCAGCGACCAGGGCAGGGCGCGGTGGCCCAGTTCGCCCACGGCCAACAGGCAGCCGGCCACGTTCGACAGGCACAACAGCAGGCCGGCGCTGGACAACTGCGCAGTGCGCTTGTGTACCAGCCAGGTCGCCACCGCGGCCGGCGCCGCGCAGGCCAGCGCGGCCAGCATCTGCAGCGGCAGGCGGTGCCATGCCAGCCAGCCGGCGAACACCAGCAGCGCCAGCGTGGCGACCGGGGCGATGGTACGCAGCGGCACGCTGCGCAGTTCGCGCGGCAGCGAGGGAATCGTCGGAGGTCCGGCGGCGGGTTTCATGACTGCGCAACATAGCAAGGAAGGTGGCAATCAATCCTTCACTCAGTGCGCACCTTCGGCTTGTCTTCCGCCGCCGCCCCTCCGGAGGCCCGGCCATGCCGGCCGTGGCCTGGCCCCGCGGGTGGGCGACCCCTTGCTTATGGCCCATCCGCCGGCAGCGGGCGCGGTGCTAGATTCGGCCGCTACCGGCTTCCATGCCGGCGTCTTTCCAGCGCATGAGGGAAACCATGAGCGTCCGTTGCACTGCCTGGTCCGCGGTACTCGCCGCGACCGCCACCACCTTGCTGGCCAGCATGCCCGCGCATGCCGAATACGCCAAGCCGCCGGCCGAACTGCTGAAGGTGCTGACCGCGCCGCCACCGCCGGCGCCCAGCGTCGACCCCACCGGCAGGCGCCTGCTGCTGACCACCAGCCAGACCTATCCGTCCATCGCCCGCGTCGCCCGGCCCTATCTGAAGCTGGCCGGCCTGCGCCTGGAGCCCGGCAACCGCAGCCGCCACGACACCCCGGGCGGCTACGGCATTCCGGCCTGCGTGGCCGATTTCACCCTGGTGGACATCGGCAGCGGCAAGGAAACCCGCGTGCCGCTGCCGAAGGACGCCTGCGCCGGTGGTGCGCTGTGGTCGCCGGACGGCCAGCGTTTCGCCTTCCAGAACGTCGTCGCCGATTCGGTGCAGCTGTGGGTGGGCGACGCCGCCAGCGGCCAGGTCCGGCAGGTTGCGGGGGCGCGCCTGAACCCCATGTTCGGCAGCACCGTGCAGTGGCTGGACGGCGGCAACCGCCTGCTGGTCAAGCTGGTGCCTGCCAACCAGAGGCCGGCGCCGGCAGGCGATGACGTGTATGGCCCGGACGTACAGGAATCGCTCGGCGCCAAGGGCGTGAGCAGCACCTACGAAACCCGCGACACCCTGGCCAGCGAACACGACGAACGCCTGTTCGCCTACTACGGCCAGTCGCAGCTGGCGGTGGTCGAGGCCGCATCCGGCAAGGTGAGCCCGGTCGGTGCGCCGCAGCTGTACAACGGCGTCAACGGCGCGCCCGACGGCGTGCACGTGCTCACCCAGACCCTCAAGCCGCCGTTCTCGCACGCGGTCACCTACCAGCGTTTCGCCTACGACGTGGACGTGCTCGATGTGGCCACCGGCAAGAGCGTGCGCATCGCCGCGCTGCCGCTGGCCGAGCGGGTGCCGGTGCATGGCGTGCCGGAAGGCCCGCGCGATTTCGACTGGCGCGCCACCGACCCGGCCACCCTGGTCTGGGCCGAGGCGCTGGACAAGGGCGACTGGAACGTCAGCGTGCCGCAGCGCGACAGGCTGATGCTGCAGTCCGCACCGTTCACCGCGGCGCCGCGCGAGATCGCCCGCACCACCCAGCGCTACGCCGGCCTGGAATGGACCGCGCGGCCGCAGCGCAGCTTCCTGCACGAATACGACGAGAACCGCCACTGGCAACAGACCCGCATCGTCGACATCGATGATCCGAAACAGGAAGCGCGCCTGCTGTGGGACCTGTCCAGCGACGAGCTGTACGGCGACCCGGGCAGCTTCGTCTACCAGCGCCTGCCCAGCGGCGCGGTGGTCGTGCGCGAAGAGGACGGCAAGGTGTTCCTGCGCGGGCAGGGCGCATCGCCGCAGGGCGACCGCCCGTTCCTCGACCGCCTGGACCTAGCCACGCTCAAGAGCGAGCGCCTGTTCCGCAGCGCCCCCGACGCCTACGACCAGTTCCTCGGCTTCACCGCCGCGCCGGGCGGCTACCTCACCTGGCACCAGTCGGTGATCGATCCGCCCAACGCCTGGCTGCGCGAACTGGGTGCGCGCGACGCCGCGGCGAAGGAAGGCGAAGCGCAGTACGCGGCCGAAGGCCGTGCGCTGACCCACATCGCCGACCCCACTCCCGAAGTGCGGCAGATCCAGAAGAAGCTGGTCACCTACAAGCGCGCCGACGGCATCGACCTGTCCTTCACCCTGTACACCCCGCCGGGCTACAAGGAAGGCCAGCGCCTGCCGGCCATCCTCTACGCCTATCCGGCCGACTTCGCCAACAGCGCGCAGGCCGGGCAGGTGTCCGGCTCGCAGCAGACCTTCACCCGCCTGGCGCCGTACCGGCTGATGCTGCTGGCCGGCTACGCCATCATCGACAACGCCTCGTTCCCCATCGTCGGCGACCCGAAGAGCGCCTACGACACCTACCTGGAACAGCTCACCGCCGACGCCAAGGCCGCGGTGGACAAGGCGGTGGAACTGGGCGTGGTGGACCGCAACCGCATCGGCGTCACCGGCCACAGCCACGGCGGGCTGATGACCGCCAACCTGATCGCCCACACCGACCTGTTCAAGGCCGGCGTGGCTACCAGCGGTTCGTACAACAAGACCTTCACCCCGTTCGGCTTCCAGAACGAGCGCCGCTCGGTATGGCAGGCGCAGGACGTGTATCTGAAGGCCTCGCCGTACTTCTACGCCGACAGGATCAAGCTGCCGCTGCTGCTGGTGCATGGCGAGGACGACGCCAACCCCGGCACCGAACCGTTCCAGTCGCGCAAGCTCTACCAGGCCATCCGCGGCAACGGCGGCACCACCCGCCTGGTGATGCTGCCGCACGAACCGCACTGGTACACCGCGCTGGAATCCAACGAACAGCTGGTGGCCGAAATGCTGGCCTGGTTCGACCGCTACGTGAAGAACGCGCCGGCGGCTTCGTCCAAGTGAGCCGAAGGTGAGTTGATCGATCAACAGGAAGAAGCCCGCGCAAGCGGGCTTCTTCCTTTCCGCGTGTTGGCGGATTGGGTTGCGCGAATAAAGCCAGCGGCGTGCGCTGGTGGTTGAATCACTGCTGCCCGGGACCGCCTGCTCGCCCTTCTTGCCATGGCTGATCAACAACACCCCGTTGCCGACTGCCACCTACAACCATCGCCCACCGCAAACCCACAATGCTCCAGCCAGCGCCGGACAAACGAAGCCTGCGCACCGCACAGCCGATGATCTGCTCACCGTGGCGCGCGGGGCAGTG
The DNA here is from genome assembly GCF_001431425.1 of Stenotrophomonas nitritireducens. Taxonomy (GTDB): domain Bacteria; phylum Pseudomonadota; class Gammaproteobacteria; order Xanthomonadales; family Xanthomonadaceae; genus Stenotrophomonas; species Stenotrophomonas nitritireducens. Next base: position 33,367 of record NZ_LDJG01000024.1, on the reverse strand, counting down.
CAATGGCCCATCGTGCAGCGCGTGGGCTGGCGTGCGCGGCGAGGAGTCGCAAGCGGGGGAGGGCGTGCCTGTTGCTGTTTCCTTTGCGGGCATCCTGCGCATTCAAGCGTGGTGCGTCGTCGTGATGGAGGGAACGTCGATGGAACGCTTGAAAAGGCTGCTGTCGGATTCCCCGTTTCGTGGGAGTCCACCATGGCGCTGTCGATCGCGATGGCGGACGGTACACGGTTGGCAGACCGGACTGGGGGACCATGCGGTCTCTGCGCACCACCTGCCATTTGGTCATGCGCGGAAGGCGCCAGCATCAATGACGGGGGCTGTGCAGCTCCGCCTTTCAGGCTGTCAAACCCCGCTGCGGAATTCGCCGTAGCGGGTTTCCCGCATTGATCCGAAGCAGAAAAAGGCGAGGCGATACCGCTCGGCCGACAGGGCGGAATGCCGGTCCGCCGATCGCTTGTTGGCCGGATTCGGCCGACCTAAGATTGCCAGGGCAGCGCCTGATGACGGCCTGGAACCATGGCCGATCACCTTCCGGCCATCGCCGTCCGGACCCGGCAACTGGGGACTGGCTGGCTCTGTCAAAGCAACGCTCATCCGGTGCGACAGGTTCATTGCCTGTCGCTGGCAGGGCATCACCCACCCCATCCACCCAAGCGAGCGATATGAAGAGATTGGCTGCCCTGTTGTTGCTTCTTCCGGCGTTCGTGCTCGCGCATGCGGCCCCTGTATCGGCGCAGGACCTGCATGAGGAAAGGCTGGACGATTTCCTCGGCTACGTGGAAAACAACAATGGCGGCATCGGCAGCCTGACCATTTTCAGGGGCGGCCGCGAGGTCTATGGCAGGAGCTTCGGGCAGAACAACCTGCCTGGCGTTGCCCATGATGGGAACAGCAAGTACCAGATCGCGTCCGTGACGAAGATGGTGACGGCGATCCTGGCGTTCAAGTTGATCGAAGACGGGCGTTTGAGCCTGGATGACCGCCTGTCCGCCTTCTATCCCGACATGCCGTCGTCGCGGGAAATCACCATCGGAAACCTGCTGGCGCATACCAGTGGCCTGGGGAATTTCGCGATCCGGAACGGCTCGGTCTGGGTGGTCGACGAAGTCCGCCAGCCGCAGATCCTGGAGGAGATAAAGCGGCAGGGCACGGCTTTCGAGCCCGGCGAACGCGTCGCTTATTCCAACTCCGCCTACTTCCTGCTGCGGATGATCCTCGAGCAGAAATACGGGCGTGCCTACCATGAGATCGTCGCGCAGGAGATCGCAGAGCCGCTTGGCCTGAGGAATTTCGCCTCGGCAGGATCCCATCCCGCCAACACCTTCAAGTCCTATGCATTCGCGGGGCAGTGGGGAGAAATCAAGGACATCGCCTACTCCAATGTGATCGGCGTGGGTGACATCGCAAGCACGACGCGGGACATGGGGGCGCTGATCACCGGCCTGTTCCAGTACAGGATCCTGCGCAGGGACACCCTGGAGCAGATGGAGCCGGCCCCGGGCAACGGCTGGGGCCGGGGCCTGGCGGAGTTCAGGTACGGAGAGAAGCGTTTTCTGGGCCACGCCGGCGACGTGCTCGGCTCTCATTCGCGGGTCATCTACAACCCGAAGGACGAGGTGGCCATCGCCTACTCGACCAATGGCGAGCGCATTCCGACCAATGCGTTTCTGGAAACCATCGTGGGCATCGTCTATGGCGATGACGTTGCGTTTCCAGAAATAAAGTAGCCGCTCCATATCCGCAGGACGTCCGGCGGGCGCGACCCGTCCTTCCACATGGTGGATCTCTGGTGTCGGTCGTAAGCCCGCAATGGGCCCATGGGCAGCAGACGCCATTGCTGTCGCTCAACTGAAGCGCAACGCGACAGCTCGCTTGGCTGCCAGCCTTGATCAGCGCTGAGCCGATGCCGCGCTCTTGCGCTCCAGGCGCGCGGAGTACGGCCGGACCCTTCGCCGGAGTCGCCGCAGAGGCGACTCCGCGCGGTGCATGAGGTCGTCATCATCCAACGTCACCGATGTGACTCCTGCTGCCCGCTTTGCGCAGGGAGCGCGACGCAGTGTCCGCATGCCTGTATCCGGCGCATTGCCGGTGTTGTCGCGTGACCATGCCGCATCGAAGCAATCGACATGGCTGTCCTCGCAGATGAATCGGGAGGAGCCGGCGACATCCCTGGAAGACCCGCCGTGTAAAAGCGATGCACTCATCAAGGCAGGCTGCTCGTCCCTGACTGGGGCTCGGATGCTTCAGACAGCTTTGTGACAGCTGATCGGATGCTGCAGGTTCTGCACGATATCGATGGATCCAGGTCGCAGTTCCTGCGCGTTTACGCATCTTCACGACCCTTCCACGTGCGCCAACATCAGCTGAAGGCGGGGTCATGGCTTCTGCGAAAAGGCCGCTATATTCCAAGCTCCCCGACGAAGGAGGAGTGGAATGTTTCTGACCAGACAACATCTGAAAACCGCGGGCATGCTCGGCGTCGCATTCGTCGCCACCTCTGGCCTTGGCGCCTGTGCCACCTACAAGAACGAGTTCGCGAACATCAACACCCGCCTGGACCAGCTCGACGCCAAGGTGCAGGGCGCAGCCCAGAGCGCCGAATCCGCCAATCAGTCAGCGCAGCGGGCCAACCAACGCCTGGACCAGATCGAAGGTCGCGTCCAGCAGCTCGAAACGGCGCCTCGCCGCGCGGCGCGCGGCTGACCGCTCTTGCACCGTTCGTAACGCCTGAATCAGGAACCGGTGGCCTTTGCAGGCCACTGGTTTCCTTCCATCACACGGTCTTTGTTCCAGGGAGTCATTCCATCCGCATGTACAGATACGCTGCCGTCCGGATCGTTCATGGCGCGCTGTTGGTGGTGTTGGCATGCGCGGGCATCGGCGTGGCCAGTGCCGAGGATGCCGCCACGCAGGCGGAAGCGTCCGTCGATCAGCTTCCGCAGGGCCAGGACGTGTCCGACACGGTGATCGAGCTCGCCGGCTGGGTGGTTGCAAGCAGGGACAGCGAAGGCTATCCCTTCGCGATCATGGACAAGGCCGCTGCACAGATCCTGGTGTTCGGTGGCGACGGCAGGCTTCGTGGCGCGGCGCCGGCGCTGTTTGGCTCGGCAATCGGCGATCACATTGCTCCCGGTGTCGCCGGCCTGGCGCTTCGCGAGATTCCGGGCCGGGATCGCACGACGCCCGCGGGTCGCTTCGTCGGCGGTTTCGGCCCGTCGATCGATGCCGGACGCGTGCTGTGGGTGGATTACGATTCGGCGGTCTCCATCCATCCCACCGCCACCGGCGTGCCGTCCGAGAGGCGCCCTGAACGTCTCGCATCGCCTTCACCGGACGACAACCGCATCACCCATGGCTGCATCAACGTCTCGCCCGGGTTCTACGAGCAGGTCGTCCGCAAGACGTTCGAACGGGGCGGGGTTTTCTACATCCTGCCGGACAAGGCGTCGCTGGCGGAGACCTTTCCCGAGTTCGCCCGGAGCCGCTCGACCGCACAGGGCAACAGTGGCAAAAGCGTTCGACGCGCCCGCCATTGAAGGGCGCGTTGGCGTATCGGTCGACGGCAGGCGAAGCGGCAGCGTGGCAGATCAGCTTGATGTCCGGGCAGCTTGTGAAAGCGGGTCGTGAGCCCGTCCATGGCCGAGCAGCTCAGGCGCCCGCCTCGAATGCGCTGTGATAGCGGACTTCAGCGGCGGGTACTCCATCGGCCAACGGCAACGCCTGGAAATACTCCGCAGGCACACCGGGCAATACCAACTGTCCGCATGCCTCGAACCCAAAGCGTGCGTAGTAGCCCGGATCGCCCAGCAGCACGCAACCGGCGCCGCCCATCGCCTTGAGCTTTTCGATGGCTTCAGCCATCAATGCCGAGCCGATGCCGCGGCCTTGCCGGTCCGGACGCACCGAGATCGGACCGAGTCCGTACCAGTCGGCGTCACCGGAGGACAACGTCACCGGCGACACCGCGACATGGCCAATGAGATCGTCGCCTTCCCGCGCCACCAGCGAGACGCTCAGCTGCCCGGCCTCGCGCAGGGCGGCGACGATGAGGTGTTCGGTGTGGCTGCCATGCGGCGCATTGGCGAATGCGGCTTCGGTGAGGCGGGCGATGGCATCGACGTCGCCAGGGTGTTCATCGCGGATGATCATGTTCATGGTTCGGTCCAGTGCATGAATCGCGATTTTCGTGGTTTCAGGGCTCCGCTGCACCTTCGAGCTCGGTGGTCTGCTTCACGCTGGCCGACCAGTGACCACCCACTTCCTGCTGTGGCACCAGCAGGTCATAGGTCTTGAGCATATCCAGAAGACCGGAATGGCCGTAGAGCTTTGGCGAGAACGCCGGATCGGTACGTTTCAGGTATTGGCCCAAGGCACCCAGGGAAACCTTACCATCCGAGGTGGAGCCGGCAAGGAGGGCTACCGCTTCGATAACGAAGCGTGGACGACGCTTGGGTAGCGGGCGTGAAGGGTCGACCTTGGCCGTCTCCTGCTTGGGAGCTTCGACCTTGACCGATGTCTTGGCTGTGGTCTCGTCGACGGGTTCCACTGTCGTAGTCGGGCGTGTCCATTCGAAGAACTGATCACTGGCGTTGCGCAGGGCATCCGGAGTCTTGGGCTCTCCGACGATGCAGACGGTGGCCCCTCGTTCGCGCAGTTTGCGGGAAAGATAGGCGAAGTCGGAATCGCTGGTGACCAGACAGAAGGTTTCGACGCGGCCATCGAACATTGCTTCCAATGCGTCGAGTGCCAACGCGATATCGGCCGTGTTCTTGCCCGAGGCGTACTGGTACTGCAGATATGGGGTGAAGGCGAAACGAATCAGCGCATCCTGCCATCTGCTGTTCAGTGTGCCGGAGTTTCCGTAGCCGCGACGCAGGACGACGCGTCCGAACTGCGCGGCCATCAGAAGGGCGTGTTCGAGAATGTCGGGCGGCACGTTGTCGCAATCGACAAGCACCGCGACACGGCCGTCAGGATGGTGGGGTTGCGCGCTCATTCCATTGATTTCCTGCGTTCATTCCAGCCCGGAAGATAGCAGTATTGATGCAAGCAGCGGATCGGGTTCCATTTTTTTGCGTCGTATCGGCCCGGCAGGTCATTCGCGCACCGGGAAATCCAGATAACTGCTGCCGAACCAGCCGATCTCCAGGGGTTGCCCGGCATCGGCCAGGGTTTCGTCGGCCGGTGGTCTGCCGCTGCCGAGATTGAGCTGCTGATCGGGTTGCTTGACGACACCGACGGTGACGACCAGCCGGCTGCCGGCGGCAAGACGGCGGCCGAGCAGGCGGGTGTCGGCGATGCGCAGGCGTTGCCGCGCGCCCGGCTGCAGCAGCTGCCGGTGGCTGCGGTCAGCGGCATGGCTCAGGCGTTGCAGCCACCAGGCCAGATCGAGGTAGTCGCCGGCGGCGGTCTGTTCGTAGATGCCGATGGCGATGTCGGCATCGGCCTTGTTGAGGACGAAATCGAGTTCGCCGCCGAACGGACCGGCCAGTTCGGTGTCGTGCGGCAGCGGTTCGCCGCGGAACACCAGCCCGGCGTGCGGATCGAGTTCGCGGTTGAGCACGGTGGGCGAAGGCGTCCAGCCGGCGTCGCCGCGATCGGTGAAATCCACGCGCTGAACGGTGACGGCATCAGCGGACGGTGCGTCGGCCAGCCGGTGCGAAGCCTCGCCGGGAAGCAGGTACAGGCGTTCGCTGCGCGTGGCCATCGCTTCGAGCGTGGGGGCGTGCCGCCAGCGGTCGGCGCCCATCACCTGCCAGTTGACGCGGTCGGCCAGCAGTTCCGGCCTGGGCGTGCCCTTGAATACATGATCGAACCAGGCCAGGCGCAGTGCCTGCAGGTCGTGGCGCGCGGAGGCGTCCGGCGTGTAGCCCTGCACCACCGGCGCTACGCCGGCCTGCATGGCGAAGTGCTCGTAGGGGCCGATCAGCAGGGTGTGGTCGGCGTCGGGGCGCTGGCGCAGGTGTTCGCGGAAGTAGTGCAGGGCACCGATCTGCGCGCCGTCGAAATAGCCGGTGGTGACCAGCACCGGGATGTCGATGGCGGCGAACTCGCGCCCCTGTGGGGTCATCGCCTGCCAGTAGTCGTCGTAGACCGGGTGTTGCAGCCAGCGTTCGAACACCGGATTGGAGGCAGCGTCGATGCGCGGCAGCTCGCGGTAGGCGCGGCCGCTGCGGTACCACTCGCGGTTGAGCTTCTCCCAGCGTTCGCTGTCGCCGTAGGTGGCGTCGTCCAGCGAACGGTTGCCGGCGACGTAGAAGGGCCACGGGTACATGAAATTCAGGAAGACGCCGCCTTCCATCGGCACGTCGATGCCCGGCGCCGCCGTGGCCGAGGTGGCAATGGCCTTCAGCGCCGGCGGTCGCTGCTTGAGCGCTGCCCATTGCGTGTAGCCGCTGTAGCTGCCGCCGTACATGCCGACGCGGCCGTCGCTCCATGGCTGCGCCGCGGCCCATGCGATCGCCGCAGCGGCGTCGGCGCCATCGTGTTCGAAGGGGACGATGGCATCGCGGCTGCGGCCCTTGCCGCGGCTGTAGGCGACCACGCCCGCATAGCCGTGCGCGGCCATCTTTTTGGCATCGGCCCAGGCCCAGTCGTCGTTGGCATAGATCGTGAAAGTGAGCAGCACCGGCAGAGGCGGCGCCGTCTCCGGGCGCACCACCAGCGCGGCCAGTTCCACGCCGTCGGGCGTGCGCACCATCGCGTCGCGGTCGATCGCGTAGCGGCGTGCGTCATCCACCTTCAGGGCAGTGGTGAAGTACGGCTGGAACGCGGCATAGGCATCGTGCACCTGCCACGCGCGGACCAGGGCGATGGCTTCATCGATGGACAGCCGCGGCTTGCCGCGGGCACTGGCGATCTGTGCATCCAGTTCGTCGCGCATGCGCGGCAGCCAGCCGCCGAAGGCGAACTCGGCCTGCAGTGCGGTGCGCTCGTCGAGCGCTCCGAACCGTTCGGCGAATTCCTGTTGCCAGGCATCGGCATAGGACGCGTGCGTGTTGGCCTGGCGCTGTCTGGCGAGGGCATGGATTTCGTATTGCAGGAACAGCGGTGACTGGCCAGCAGCATGGTCTCCCAGTTGGCGCAGTTCGTGGATGCTGGCGATGGCCTGCGGATACTGGCCGGTGGCCGACTGCAGGCGGAACAGCGTTCCCAGGTAACGCTTCCGATCCTCGTCGCGGTAGTGCGCCATCACCTGTCGGGCGAAACCAGGCATGGCCGCGTCCATGCCCCCGTCGAGCAGATGCGCCGGCATGGGAACGGTCGCCGGCCGGGCGAAGGTGGTTCCGGTGGCGAGCAACAGCAGCAGGCCCAGCAGGCGCGACAGGGACATGGACGGTCGATGATCGAAGAATGCGTCTGGATACCATATCGCGGACACGGGAGGGCCGTTCCGATACGTCACGCCGCGCTTACGACGCCGGTCGTCAGATACCGGAAACGACCGGGAGTGCTGCCATGCTGGATGGATGGGTGGAACGCAACCGCGATGGGCTGATCCTGCTGGCGCGGATCCTGTTGATGGTGCTGTTCGTGGTGTCGGGCTGGGCCAAGCTGACCGATTTCCAAGGCACGGTCGGCTACATGGCCTCGCTGCACGCACCGCTGCCGCAGGTGGCAGCCGGTGTGGCGGTCTGCATGGAATTCCTGGTCGGCATCGCCCTGCTGCTGGGGATCCAGGTGCGGCTGCTGGCGCTGCTGTTCGTCCTGTTCGTGCTGGGCACCGGCGTGCTCGGCCATGCGTTCTGGAGCATGGAAGGCGCCGAGCGCGCGATGAACATGACCCAGTTCCTGAAGAACCTGTCCATTGCCGGCGGGCTGGTGCTGCTGGCGGTGACCGGCGGCGGGCGTTATGCGGTGGTCGGGCGGCCGCGCTGAGCGTGCACCTCAGGCCGTGCCCCGGCAGGTCGGGAAACGGCTGCAGCCCATAAAGAAGGCGCCGGTTTGCCGGTTGCGCCGCTCCACCATGGCAGCGCCGCAACGCGGGCAGGTCGTCACGTGGGTGGGCGATGCGCTGGCGGGTTGCCGTGCATCGGTAGCGGATGCCGATGTGGGCGCTGCCGGTTGCACTGCACGGATCATCGCCAGCAGTTGTTCGCCGGTGATCAGTTCGATGGGTTTGCCTGCCGCGAAGGCGGCTGCGGCTTCCGTATAGGCGCCGGTGGAGACGATCTTCACCGCGTCGGCGTGGTGATGGACAAGCAGGCCGTACATCTCGCGCACGATGGCCACGCCCACCTGCTCGCTTCGCCATTGCTTGCATTGCACGAGGATGCGGCGGCCGTTCTTGACCAGCACCAGATCGATACCGCCGTCGGGGCCGCCGTGGTGGTTCTCTTCAACGGCATGGCTCTGCCGGCGGAAGGCTTCACCTACGAGGCGTTCGAAATTGCGCCAGCCGGTTGCGGACAGGCTTTCCAGGTCGGTGCGGGTGTCGAGCAGGCGACGGCGGTTCCTGCTGCGGATAGCGGAAATGAGGGCGCCCAACAGGCAGGCAGCCAGCCATAGACAAGCCAGCACGCCGGACATCGGGGAAAGCGCGCCGGCAAATGGCCCGGCGTCGCCCAGCCATGCAGGCAATCCAAGACGGAGTACCAGGAACCCGAGGATCCCGGCCGCGATGCCTGCTGGCCACGGCAACGCAGCCATGGCGTCCATCAATCCGTCGTTGCGCCGTCTGCGTCCCATGCCGGCCCTCCTTGCGTCCAAGCATGAAGATAACAGGGCGCAACGCATGCATCGACGGCGGCCACCGGTTGCGGCGGCTGCCTTGGAAGGAGGTCGATCAGCCGAGAATACCCGGCAGGTCCAGTCCCTTTTCCTTCGCGCAGTCGATGGCGATGTCGTAGCCGGCGTCGGCGTGGCGCATGACGCCGGTACCGGGGTCGTTCCACAGCACGCGGGCGATGCGCTGGTCCGCTTCGGCGCTGCCGTCGCAGACGATGACCACGCCGGAGTGCTGGCTGTAACCCATGCCCACGCCGCCGCCGTGGTGCAGGCTTACCCAGGTGGCGCCGCCGGCGACGTTGAGCATGGCGTTGAGCAGCGGCCAGTCGGACACGGCGTCGCTGCCGTCCTTCATCGATTCGGTCTCGCGGTTGGGTGAGGCGACGCTGCCCGAATCCAGGTGATCGCGGCCGATCACCACCGGCGCCTTCAGTTCGCCGTTGCGGACCATCTCGTTGAAGGCCAGGCCGAGCTTGTGGCGCAGGCCCAGCCCGACCCAGCAGATGCGCGCCGGCAGGCCCTGGAAGCTGATGCGCTCGCGCGCCATGTCCAGCCAGCGGTGCAGGTGCGGATCATCGGCGATGATCTCCTTCACCTTGGCATCGGTCTTGTAGATGTCTTCCGGGTCGCCGCTCAGCGCGACCCAGCGGAACGGGCCGACGCCGCGGCAGAACAGCGGCCGGACGTAGGCCGGTACGAAGCCCGGGAAGTCGAAGGCATTCTCAAGGCCCTCGTCGAAGGCCATCTGGCGGATGTTGTTGCCGTAGTCCACGGTCGGGATGCCGGCGGCATGGAAGGCCAGCATCGCCTCCACGTGCACGCGCATGGCGGCCTTGGCGGCGTCGCGCACCTGCTCCGGATTGGCCTTCTGTTCGGCCAGCCACTGCTCCACCGTCCAGCCGATCGGCAGGTAGCCGTGCACCGGGTCGTGGGCACTGGTCTGGTCGGTGACCGCATCCGGGCGCACGCCACGACGCACCAGTTCCGGCAGGATCTCGGCGGCGTTGCCGAGCAGGGCGATGGATTTGGCTTCGCCGGCGGCGGTGTATCTGGCGATGCGCGCCAGCGCGTCGTCGATGTCGCTGGCCTGCTCGTCCACGTAGCGGGTGCGCAGGCGGAAATCGATGCTGCTCTGGCGGCATTCGATGGTCAGCGAGCTGGCGCCAGCCAGCGAGGCGGCCAGCGGCTGCGCGCCGCCCATGCCGCCCAGCCCGGCGGTGAGGATCCACTTGCCGGTGAGGCTGCCGCCGTAGTGCTGGCGGCCCATCTCGACGAAGGTTTCGTAGGTGCCCTGCACGATGCCCTGCGAGCCGATGTAGATCCACGAGCCGGCCGTCATCTGGCCGTACATCATCAAGCCCTTCTTATCGAGCTCGTTGAAGTGCTCCCAGTTGGCCCAGTGCGGCACCAGGTTGGAGTTGGCGATCAGCACGCGCGGCGCGTCGGGATGGGTGGGGAACACGCCGACCGGCTTGCCGGACTGCACCAGCAGGGTCTGGTTGTCGTCCAGGCGCTTGAGCGTTTCCAGGATCTTGTCGTAGCTCTCCCAGTCGCGTGCGGCGCGGCCGATGCCGCCATAGACCACCAGCGAGGCGGGATCCTCGGCCACTTCGGCGTCCAGGTTGTTCTGCAGCATGCGGAACGGCGCTTCGGTCTGCCAGGATTTGCAGTTGAGCGTATTGCCACGCGGTGCGCGCGGGCTGCGGGTAGGGTCGTGGCGGGTCATGCATTTCTCCGGGTAGCAAATTCCAGGCAAGCGCCAAGCACTTGCTGCAAGGTGTTGCGGACGGGGGTGGCGTGGTCGGGGTCGTAGGGCGTGGGCCAGCTGTGCTCGTCGACGTCTTCGGGCGCCGGTTCGTGCATGTAGCCGCGGCAGCCCAGTTCCATCTGCAGCGTATGCACGCCATGGGCGGTGTTGCTGTAGTGGCGGGTGATCCAGCCACCCTTGAAGCGGCCGTTGCGCACATGGCTCATGCCGCTGATCGCGCACAGGTTCTCGACCACGTCGGTCAGCGCGTTGTCGCAGGAGGTATCCGGCGCACCGCTGGGACCGGCGCTGCCGATGTTGAACTGCGGCAGTTCGCCATCGAACAGGTGCGGGATGTGCGAGCGGATCGAATGCGCGTCATAGACCACCACGGTCGGGTGCCGCTGGCGCAGGCGTGCGATCTGCGCGGCGAGCGCGGCGTGATAGGGCGCGAAGTAGCTGTCGCGGCGGCGCGCGATCTCGGCCGTGCCCGGTTCGTGGCCGGCGCGGTATAGCGGCTGGTTGTCGAAAGTGGTGGTGGGGCACAGGCCGGTGGTGTTCTGCCCGGGATACAGCGAGGCGCCGGACGGATCGCGGTTGACGTCGATCACCGAGCGCGAGACCGCGGTACGCACGGTGGTGGCGCCCAGGCCGCGTGCGAAGGCGTACAGTTCGTGCACCCACCAGTCGGCATCGCGCCGCGCCAGCCACGGCGAAACGAAATGGCCGGCGAGCTCGTCGGGCAGTTCGGTGCCGGTGTGCGGAAAGCTGACGATCAGCGGGGCGTCGCCTTCGTGGACCTGCAGCCAGTCGGGAGGGGTGTTCATCTGCGCATCTCCGCAGGGTGTGGAATGTAGGGCGGGGCAAAGCCCCGCTGAAGCCATGTCGCCGGGGCAGGCCCCGGCGGGGCGAGGCCCGGCGTTACAGGGCCTCCACCTGCGGTAGCACGCTTTCCAGCCCGCGGGCGAGGGCGCCGTCGCGCACCAGCGCGGTGGCGGCGACCATGTCCGGGTGGAAGTAGCGGTCGTCCTGCAGGGTCGGCACCTGCGCGCGCACGGTGGCGCGAGCCTGTTCCAGCGCGTCGCTGGAGCGCAGCGGGGCGTGGAAGTCGCAGCCCTGCGCGGCGGCCAGCAGTTCGATGCCGACGACATTGGCGGCGTTCTCCGCCATCGCCAGCAAGCGGCGCGCGCCGTGCGCGGCCATCGACACGTGGTCTTCCTGGTTGGCCGAGGTCGGGATCGAATCGACGCTGGCCGGATAGGCGCGCTGCTTGTTCTCCGAGACCAGCGCCGCGGCGGTGACCTGCGGGATCATGAAACCGGAATTCAGGCCGGGCTTCGGGGTCAGGAACGCAGGCAGGCCGGACAGCGCCGGATCCACCAGCATGGCGATGCGGCGTTCGCTGATCGAGCCGATCTCGCATACCGCCATGGCCAACATGTCGGCGGCGAATGCCACCGGCTCGGCGTGGAAGTTGCCGCCGCTCAGCGCCTCGCCGGTGTCGGTGAACACCAGCGGATTGTCGGACACGCCATTGGCCTCGATCTCCAGCGTGGTCGCGGCCTGGCGGATCACGTCGAACGCCGCACCCATCACCTGCGGCTGGCAGCGCAGGCAGTACGGGTCCTGCACGCGCACGTCGTTGTCGCGGTGCGATTCGCGGATCGCCGAACCGGCCATCAGCGTGCGCAGCGCGGCGGCGGTGGCGATCTGCCCGCGCTGGCCGCGGATGCTGTGGATGCGCGGGTCGAACGGCGTGTCCGACCCCTTGGCCGCTTCCACCGACAGCGCGCCGGTGACCAGCGCGGCCTGGAACACGGTCTCGATCTCGAACAGGCCGGCCAGCGCATAGGCGGTCGAATACTGGGTGCCGTTGAGCAGGGCCAGGCCTTCCTTGGCGCCGAGCGTCAGCGGGGCATGGCCGATCCGTGCGAGCGCATCGGTGGCGGACATCCGCACGCCATCGACGAAAGCTTCGCCGACACCGATCATCACCGAGGCCAGGTGCGACAGCGGCGCCAGGTCGCCGGAGGCGCCGACCGAGCCCTGGCACGGAATGATCGGGATGAAGTCGTGCTGCAGGAACGCTTCCAGCAGCGCCAGCGTCTGCGTGCGGATGCCCGAGGCGCCCTGCGCCAGGCTGGTGAGCTTGAGCGCCATCATCAGCCGCACCACGCTGGCCGGCATCGGCTCGCCGACACCGGCGGCATGCGACAGCACGATATTGCGCTGCAGCGTTTCCAGGTCCTCGCGCTCGATGCGCACGCTGGCCAGCTTGCCGAAGCCGGTGTTGATGCCGTACACCGGCTCGCCCTTGGCGACGATGGCTTCCACCACCTGCGCGCTGCGCAGCACGGCGGCCTGCGCCGATGCGTCCAGGCGCACGCTGGCGCCGCGGTAGATCTGGCGCCACTGGGCCAGCGGAACATGGCCGGGGCGAAGCACGAGGGGGGAAATCATCGGGTTACTCCAGATTTTCAAGGGTAGGTGCGGGGCTTGCCCCGCACGGTTTTCGGCGAGGTACGGGGCAAGCCCCGCACCTACGGTGTTGTTGGTTGCCCGCGGAACACGCGCGCATGCAGCGGGTTGAAACCCATGCGGTAGACCAGGTCGGCCGGGGCGTCGATGTCCCAGATCGCGAGGTCGCAGTCCATGCCGGCGGCGAGCCGGCCGACGCGGTGGTAGCGGCCGAGCGCGCGCGCCGCTTCGCGGGTGAAGCCGGCGATGCATTCGTCCACGGTCATGCGGAACAGGGTCGCGCCCATGTTCATCGCCAGCAGCGGGCTGGTCAGCGGCGAGGTGCCGGGGTTGCTGTCGGTGGCCAGCGCCAGCGGTACGCCGGCCTCGCGCAGTTTCTGGATCGGCGGCACGGTGGTGTCGCGGGTGAAGTAGAACGCGGCCGGCAGCAGCACGGCGACGGTGCCGGCCGCGCGCATCGCGGCGATGCCGGCCTCGTCCAGGTGTTCGATGTGGTCGGCCGACAGCGCGCCATGCCGCGCCGCCAGTTCGGCGCCATGCTGGTTGCTCAGCTGTTCGGCGTGGATCTTCACCGCCAGCCCGTGGCGATGCGCGGCCTCGAACACCTGCGCGGCCTGTTCGCGCGAGAAGGCGATGTTCTCGCAGAACACATCCACCGCCTCGGCCAGGCCTTCGGCGGCGATGGCCGGGACCATGGCCTCGCAGACTTCGTCGATGTAGTCCTGCGCCTGCCGGCCCGGCGGCACCGCATGCGCGCCGAGGAAGGTGGGCACCACGTCGACCCGGCGCAGCTGTTCCAGCCGTCTGGCCACGCGCAGCTGCTTGCGCTCGTCGTCCAGCGTCAGCCCGTAACCGGATTTGATCTCGATGGTGGTGACGCCTTCGGCCAGCATCGCGTCGAGGCGGGGCAGGGTGGCGGCGATCAGCGCGTCGTCGTCGGCCTCGCGGGTGGCGCGCACGGTGGCGACGATGCCGCCGCCGGCGCGGGCGATGTCGGCGTAGCTCACGCCCTGCAGGCGCTGCTCGAACTCATTGGCGCGGTTGCCGGCGTAGACCAGGTGGGTATGGCAGTCGACCAGGCCCGGGCCGATCCAGCGGCCTTCGCAGTCGATGCGGCGGGCGGCGTCGAAGGCCGGCGCGTCCGCGGCCGGGCCGGCATGCACGATGCGCCCGTCGCGCGCGGCGACGGTGCCGTCGCGGACGATGCCCAAGCCGCCCGCGGCGTCGTCGAGCGTCATCAGGTGGGCGTTGTGCCAGACCGTATCGCAGTGCATGTGCACCCTTCCGCGTTTATTTGTATATACAATAATCACCACCCACGGAGAGTGTCCAGTGATGGCGAACGAAGTTTCCAGTCCGGTCCGTTTCCACGCCGCGCAGGCCTTGCTGCCGCAGGGCTGGGCACAGTCGGTGAGCATCGAGTGCGCGCATGGCCGCATCGTGTCGGTGACCGCCGGTGCGCCGGCCGGCCCCGGCGCGCAGCCGTTGGGCGCGGTGGTGCCGGGACTGGGCAACCTGCACAGCCACGCCTTCCAGCGCGCCATGGCCGGCCTGACCGAGGTCGGCGGGCGCTCGGGCGACAGTTTCTGGAGCTGGCGCGAGCTGATGTACCGCTTCCTCGACCGGCTGACCCCGGATGACCTCCAGGCCGTGGCCGAGCAGGCCTACATGGAGATGCTGGAATCGGGCTTCACCCGGGTCGGCGAATTCCATTACCTGCATCACGCACCGGATGGCCGGCGTTACACCGATCACGCCGAAATGTCCGGCCGCATCGCCGCTGCCGCGACCGCGACCGGGCTGGGCCTGACCCTGCTGCCAGTGTTCTACGCGCACAGCGATTTCGGCGGCGCCGCACCGCTGCCGGCGCAGCGCCGCTTCCTGCATGACGTCGACGGTTTCGCCGCGCTGCTGGACGGCTGCCGGCAGGCGCTGCGCGACACGCCGGACGCGGTGCTGGGGCTGGCGCCGCACAGCCTGCGCGCCTGCACGCCGGAGCAACTGCAGGCGCTGCCGGCGCTGGTGGACGGACCGATCCACATCCATATCGCCGAGCAGGTGCGCGAAGTCGAGGCCTGCCTGGCCTGGAGCGGGCAGCGTCCGGTGCGCTGGCTGCTGGACCATGCGCCGGTGGACGAGCGCTGGTGCCTGGTGCACGCCACCCACCTGCTGGACGACGAAGTGCGCGGCATCGCCGGCAGCCGCGCCGTGGCCGGGCTGTGCCCGGTCACCGAGGCCAACCTCGGCGACGGCCTGTTCCCGATGCGCGGGTTCGTGCAGCACGGCGGGCGTTTCGGCGTCGGTTCCGACTCCAACGTGCTGATCGACGCGGCCGAGGAACTGCGCCTGCTCGAATACGGCCAGCGGCTGGCGCTGCGCGGGCGCAACGTGGTCTCCCCGGGCGAACTGTCCAGCGGCCGCTGGCTGTACCAGCAGGCGCAGGAGGGCGCCGCGCAGGCGCTGGGCGTGGCGGCCGGGCTGGTCGCCGGCGCGCCGGCGGATCTGGTCGAACTGGATGCCGCGCATCCGTCGCTGCATGGCCGCGCGGGCGACGCGCTGCTGGACAGCTGGGTGTTCGCCGCGCGCGGCGGCGCAGTGCGTTCGGTGTGGCGCGAAGGCCGGCAATGGGTGCGCGACGGCCGCCATGTGCGCCGCGACGAGGTGGCCGCGCGCTATCGGGCGGCATTGCAGCGGATACTGGGCTGACTCCAGGCAGGATCCACGAGTGAAGGACAAGAAGGCGCCCAGCCTCAACCAGCGCATCCGCGGCGACATCGAGGGCCGCATCCTCAGTGGCGAGTGGGCGCCCGGTTTCCGCATTCCCTACGAGCACGAACTGATGGCGCAGTACGCCTGCTCGCGGATGACGGTGAACAAGGTGCTCACCGCGCTGGCCGAGAGCGGCATGATCGAACGCCGCCGCCGCGCCGGGTCCTTCGTCGCGCGGCAGCCGCCGCACCTGGAGCAGGTGGCGCTGGAGATCCCCGACATCGCGCTGGCGGTGAACGGGCGCGGCCACCGTTACGGCTTCCAGCTGCTGGAACGGCAGCAGCGCCGCGCCGATCCAGCGGTGCCCGAGGAGCTGCGGCTGGTGGGCGAGGGCGAGCTGCTGGCGATGCGCTGCCTGCACCTGGCCGACGGCCGGCCGCTGGCGCTGGAGCGGCGCCTGATCAACCCAGGGGCGGTGCCGGAAACGCTGGCGGTGGATTTCTCCGCCCACGCACCGGGCAGCTGGCTGCTGCAGAACGTGTCGTGGACGCGCGGCCAGCATCGCATCAGCGCGGTGGCCGCCACCGCCGCCGAAGCCGCGCTGCTGGACGTGCCGGTGGGTACCGCCTGCCTGGTGATCGACCGCCAGACCTGGCGCGGCGAAACGCCGATCACCTGGGTGCGGCAGAAATTCCTGGGCGATGCCTACGATCTGGTGGCGCGGTTTGCGCCCGGAGCGAAGATCTAGGAAGCAGCGGAACGGCGGCTGTTTTGCTTTTCCGGGTTACCGCTTCAAAAAGTCCGGCACTGGCGCCAGCGGACCGGCTCGCCGGTGCCGGGACGCGGGTTGAGCTGGACGCGCACGGTGCGCAGCGCCGGATAGTGCTCGACCTCGCGGCAGATCAGCGGCCAGACCGTGGCGTCGTCGCCGCTGCGTTCGACCGACAGGGTGGAACGGGTCAGCCAGATGCCGCTGATGACGCCCGGCGTGGCGGCCAGTTTCCTGGACACGGCCTGCTGGTAGCGCAGCAGGGTTTCCGGATCGGGATCTTCCTGCAGGTCGTCCGTCGCGGCCACGGCGGCAGACGCGGCCGGTGTCGGCTGCGGAGCCGCGCTGGCGGTAGCGGTGGAAGCGCTGGCGTCGGCCATCGCGGGCGCCGCTGCCGGGGCGGGCGCTTCCGCTGCGGACGCGGGATGGCGCGCATCGGCCGCCGGCGTCGATGCGGCCACCGGCGCGGGCGGGCGCGGGGAAAGGTTCTCGTCCACCTGCGCGGTCATGTAGCCCAGGCCGGCGAGCAGGCCCACCGCCGTCGCGCCGAGCGCGGCGATGCCGGTCTGGCGTGCCGCTTCGCGGCGGGCGATGCCTTCCACCATCGTGCGCATGTCCTCCGGGACGCACGGAGCGAGGAACTGCCACAGCACGCGGCCGTCCAGCACTTCGATGGATTCCTTTTCCGCCGCGGCCAGGCCGTCGCGCTCGACCAGGCCCTCGGTGATGAGGATGCCGCCGGCCGCGCCGGTCAGGCGCAGGGCGGCGCCGAGTTCGGTGATCGCCGGGGCGCCGATCCGGTAGGCGCGGCCGTGCTTGCACGACAGCAGCCAGCGCTGGCCGTCGCGTTCCATCAGGAAATCGCTGCTGGTGCCGCGGTCGCTGTTGTCCTCGCCGGTCAGGTCGTGCAGGCCGCGCTGTTCGTTCATGGCGCGGCGCACGATCTGCGAGAACTCGCGCCAGCGCATTCCCGCCAGCGCGGCCAGGCCGTGCTGCGTCTCGGTTTTCCGGCGCTTGACCATCCACAGCCAGGCGGAGGTCAGGCCCCATACGAACAGTGCGAGCAGCAGGGCCAAAATCCAGGAAAACATCGTTACGTCCGGTGAGCAGGCGAGAGGGCAGGCGCGCAGTTTATAGCGCTTCCCGCGTGGTCGAAGCGTGCTGGCAGGCAGGCGTTCAGCTGTTGCCGCCCGGCCAGTAATGGCTGTCCGGGACCGCCCGCGCGCCGAAGATGGCCTGGCCGACGCGCACCACGGTGGCGCCTTCCTCGATGGCGATCTCGAAGTCGCCGGACATGCCCATCGACAGTTCGTCCAGGCCGATGCCGTCCGGCGCGTCCTGGCGCAGCCGGTCGCGCAGCCCGCGCAGGCGCACGAAGCAGGCGCGCACCCGTTCGGTGTCGTCGGAGAACAGCGCCAGGGTCATCAGCCCGCGCACGCGCAGGGCCGGGAACCCCGGCAGTTCGCGGATAAAGGCCGCCACGTCATCCGGCGCCAGGCCGTACTTGCTGGCTTCTTCGGACGTGTTGACCTGCACGAACACGTCCAGCGTGCGGCCCTCCAGCTGCAGGCGGCGGTCCAGGGTTTCGGCCAGGCGCAGGCTGTCCAGCGCCTGGAACTCGCTGGCGAAGCGCGCCACCAGCTTGGCCTTGTTGGTCTGCAGGTGCCCGATCACCGACCAGCGCAGGTCGCCCAGGTCCTGCATCGCCTCCCACTTGTGGTGGGCTTCCTGCACCTTGTTCTCGCCGAGGAAGCGGCAGCCGGCGGCATAGGCATGGCGGATGCGGGCTTCGTCGATGGTCTTGCTCACCGGCAGCAGGCGCACGCCGGCCGGGTCGCGCCCGGCGCGGCGGCAGGCGGCGGCGATGCGCGCGTGGACCACGTCGAGGTTGTGGCGGAAATCGTCGGTGGTCTCGGCGCGGGGGTAGCGGCCGTGCTGGTCGTGGCGGGTGGGGGTGTCCGTCATTGGGCGTTCCTTGGGCAGCGATGGTGCAGCTGCATTATCGGCGCTCCGGCCGGCAAACGCCCGGCACCGCAATCGCCGGCGTGGGTTCCTCTGCAGGAACGGCATAGGCCGCGGCGGGGCGCTACCCGGCAACGCCCTGTCGCGGCCGAAGCCGCGCCTGCGGGGACGAGGCGGGCGCTCAGAGCAGCGGTGGCTGCAGCGGGACCTGGTCGTGCAGCCACTGTTCGAAGTCGTCGGCGGAAAGCGCGTGCGAGAACAGGTAGCCCTGCAGCGCCGGCGAGCCGTTGTCGATCAGGAACCGGCGCTGGGCCTCGGTTTCCACGCCTTCGGCGACCACGTGTTTGCCCAGGCTTTCACCGATGCGCAGTACCGACAGGATCAGCGCGCTGGCGGTCGGATCGTGGCCGATCTCGCTGATGAAGCTGCGGTCCAGTTTCATCTCGCTGATCGGCAGCCGGTGCAGATGGCTGAGGCTGGAATAGCCGGTACCGAAATCGTCCAGCGAGAGCCGCACGCCCAATGCATGCAGGGCGTGCAGGTTGGCGGGCACCTGCGGTTGTTCGGAGAGCATGACGCTCTCGGTGATCTCCAGCACCAGCGCGCCGGGCGCCAGCTGGTGGCGTTCCAGCAGCTGGCGTACCTCATCCACCAGCGAGGGCAGTTCGAAGGTGCTGGCCGACAGGTTCACCGCGATCCGCGGCACCTCCAGTCCGCGGCGCCGCCAGTCGGCATGCTGGCGGCAGGCCTCCTCCAGTACCCAGCGGCTCAGTTCGGTCATCAGCCCGCATTCCTCGGCCAGCGGCACGAAGCGCGCCGGCGGAATCTCGCCCAGATGCGGATGGCGCCAGCGCAGCAGCGCTTCCACGCCATACAGGCTGCTGCCGTCGCCCTGCACCTGCGGCTGGTAGTGCAGGCGCAGGCCGCCATGGCGCAGCGAATCACGCAGCGTGGCCTCCAGCAGCAGGCGTTCCTGCGCCAGCCGGTTCATGTCCGCGCTGAAGAAACGGAAACGCCCGCCGCCTTCGTCCTTGGCCCGGCGCATGGCCAGGTCGGCGTGGCGCAGCAGGGTGTCCATCGCGCGGCCGTCTTCGGGGTACATCGCCACGCCGATGCTCGCGCTGGCATGCAGGGTCATGCTGCCGACCACGTTGGGGGCGGCGACCATGGCCAGCAGTTCCTCGCACAGCGTGACGGCCTGGTGCTGCGCGCAGTGCGGAACCAGCAGGGTGAATTCGTCGGCGACCTGGCGGGCGACCACGGACTCGGGACCGGCGATGTCGTGCAGGCGGCGCGCCAGGTCGCGCAGCAGGCCGTCGCCGGCCGCATGCCCCTGGCTTTCGTTGATGCGTTTGAAGCGGTCCAGGGTCACGAACAGCAGCGCCATCGGCGCGCCCTGCTGTTCGGCCTGCATCAACGGCTGTTCGCTCAGCGCGTTGAACATCACCCGGTTGGGCAGGCCGGTGAGCACGTCGTAGAACGCCAGCCGGTGCATGCGCGAGCGCGCCTGCTCGCGCTCCAGCGCCAGCGCGCACAGGTGCAGGCAGAGTTCGGCCAGGCGGCGATGCCAGGACAGCGGTGGGCCGGGGCGGTGGCAGTGGAACGCCAGCGTGCCCAGCACCTGGCCGGCGGTGGAGCGGATCGGGTTGGACCAGCAGCCGCGCAGGCCCAGTCCCAGCAGCGTCGCGCGGTGGCTGTCGAACATCGGGGCGCTGGCGATGTCCTTCACTTCCACCGCCCGTCCACGGCGCAGCGCCTGCATGCAGGCCGGATGATCCCAGGCGGCCGTGCCGTCGGCCGGCATCAGGGCGGAGGGCGCGGCGAGGACCGACAACTGCCCGTCGGCCTCTCTACGGGTCACCACCACGCGCAGGTCGGGCGCAACCCGTTCCACCTCCTGGCATACCAGCGCCATGCTCGTGGCCAGCGGTTCCTCGCGCACCAGCGCATCCAGCACCTTGCCGTTGAGCACCTCGTGGGTCTTGGATTCGGTGATGTCGGTGAACACGTTGACCAGGCTGCGGCTGGCATCGGCCAGCGGCGTGGCCACCACGGACAGCCACAGCGGGCTGCCGTCCTTGCGGTAGCCGAGCAGGTGGTCGCGGTGGGCGCGGCCGGCGCGGTGCTGTTCGCCCAGCCGGTCCAGCGTCGCCGCGTCGGTGTGCGGGCCGCGGATCAGTTCGCCCGGCAGCTTGCCCAATGCTTCGTCCGGCGCATAACCGAGCATGCGCACGAAGCCCTCGTTGACGTAGCGGATGCGCGCCTGGCTGTCGCACAGGAAGATCGCGTTGTCGCTGCAGTCCAGCGCCTGCGACAGCAGGCGGATGCGCTCCTGCTCCTGCGCATGTTCGGTGGCCGGGCGCAGCACGGCCAAGCGCGGGAACCCGCCCGGGCCGACCGCCAGCCAGAGGTCGCCATGGCGTCCGGGCCGCGCCTCGGCGGCCAGCAGCAGCGGTACAGGCGGCTGTGCCTGCAGCGCTTCATGCCATTGCAGGTACTCGTCGGGGGTCAGCAGCTCCGGCAGCGCGGGAGCGTCCGTGCGCTCTGGCGCCAGCCCCAGCAACTCGTCCGCCCTGCGGTTGCGCAGCAGGATGCGGTCGTCCCGGTCGAGAACGAGAATGCCGTCCGGCGCTTCCTGCAGGCATTGGCGCAGCGCCGTTTCACTGGCCGCATCGGCCGGTCGCGCTGTCGATGCCCATGGCCCGGCCGGTCCGGCGTGCGACATCCGTCAGCCCTGCTGCGCCCAGGCCAGCAGGCGCGGGGCCACCTGGTCCAGCGCTACGACCTCGTCGGCGGCGCCGAGCTTGAACGCGGCGCCGGGCATGCCCCAGACCACGCTGGAGGCTTCGTCCTGCACCAGGGTGCGGGCGCCGGCCTGCTTCATCTCCAGCAGGCCGCGCGCGCCGTCGTCGCCCATGCCGGTGAGGATGGCGCCGATGGCATTGGCGCCGGCGTTCTGCGCGACGGAACGAAACAGCACGTCCACCGCAGGCTTGTGCAGGTTCACCGGCGGCGTGTCGTCGATGCGGCAGCGCCAGCGGGCACCGTCGCGGATGATGCGCAGGTGGCGGCCGCCGACCGGCAGGTAGGCATGGCCGGGCAGGATCGCCTCGCCATCGCTGGCTTCGCGCACGGACATGGCCGAGTGGCGGTCCAGGCGTTCGGCGAAGGCGGTGCTGAAACTGGCTGGCAGGTGCTGGGTGAGTACGATGGCCGGCGCGTCGGCCGGCATCATCTCCAGCACCACGCGCAGCGCCTCGGTGCCGCCGGCCGAGGAGCCGATGGCGATGAGGCGGTCGGTGGTGCGGAACTTCAGCGACGACGGATTCGCGGCGCCGGCCGGCGCGATCGTGTCCAGCGTGCGCTTGGCCTGCGACGGCACGGCGAGCGCGCGCACCTTCGACCGGGCGGCCATCTTGACCTTGGCGCAGATCTCGGCGGCATAGCTTTCCAGGCCGCGGGCGACGTCGAGCTTGGGCTTGGCGACGAAATCCACCGCGCCCAGCGCCAGCGCCTGCAGCGTGGTGTCGGCGCCGCGCTCGGTCAGCGAGGACACCATCACCACCGGCAGCGGGTGCAGGCGCATCAGGTTCTCGAGGAAGGCCAGCCCGTCCATGCGCGGCATTTCCACGTCCAGGGTCAGCACGTCCGGATTCAGGCGCTTGATCTTGTCGCGCGCGATCAGCGGGTCGGAGGCGGTGCCGACGACCTCGATGCCCGGATCGCGCGCCAGCAGGTCGCTGAGGATCTGCCGGACCAGCGCCGAATCGTCCACGACCAGCACGCGGCAGGGGGCCTGCAGGCTCATTCGAACAACTCCACGCCACCGGTGACCGGCGCCTTGGACAGGCGGGCGCGCACCGCCGATTCGGCAGCGGCGACTTCGGCCTCGTGGGCATGCGGCAGGCGCTGCACGACCACGCGCCCGGTCTGCGGGAAGAACCAGACCTTGCGCGGATGGATGCCGAGCAGGTCCTCGGCGATCACCGGGATGTGTTCTGCGCGCAGGTACTGGCGCACGAACTCGGCGTTGCGGGTGCCGACCGGATTGCTGGTGAAGCCCTTGAGCACGTTGGCGCCGCCGAACACCTTGGCCTCCAGGCGCTTGCGGTTGGCGCCGCGCTTGAGCAGGTCGTTGATCAGCAGTTCCATCGCGTAACTGCCGTAGCGCGCGGGGGCGCCGTCGCCGACGTTGCCGTCGGGCAGCAGGAAATGGTTCATGCCGCCGATCTTGAGCACCGGGTCGCGGATGCAGGCGGCCACGCAGGAACCGAGCGTGGTGGTCAGCGCGGTGTCGTCGTCCACCACCAGGTACTGGGTGGGCAGCAGTTTGGCGGCGATGGTCTGGAAACGCGTGTCGCGGTAGCGCATCACGTCGTCGGCGGGAGCGGCCATGCTCATGCCCCGGCACCGCGCGCGCGGCGGTACAGGGTGCGCCCGCAAGGCTGGATCAGGTCGGCGGCGTGCAGGTAGTTCTCGGAGTGGCCGGTATACAGCAGGCCGTCGTCGCCCATGTGCTGCACCAGCCGCGACAGGATGCCGCGCTGGGTCGGTTTGTCGAAATAGATCATCACGTTGCGGCAGAACAGGGCGTCGTATGGACCGCCGACGTCGTAGCGCGGCGCCAGCAGGTTGAGCTGACGGAACTCGATCAGCTTGCGCAGCGCCGGCACCACCCGGCACTTGCCTTCGTTGGGGCCGCTGCCACGCTGGAAGTAGCGGCGCTTGAGCGACGGATCGAGGCCGGCGATGCGCTCGACCGGATACACGCCCTGGGCGCCGGTGGCCAGCACCTGCGTATCGACATCGGTGGCCAGGATGCGTACCGGCGGGGCGAGGCTGCCGAAGGTCTCGCAGGCGGTGATCGCCAGCGAGTAGGGCTCCTCGCCGGTGGATGCCGCGCACGACCAGATATGCAGCGGCGCGCGGTGGGCGCGTGCCTGCAGCTCCTCGCGCAGCTTCTCGAAATGGTGCGGCTCGCGGAAGAACGAGGTCAGGTTGGTGGTCAGCGCGTTGGTGAACGCCTGCCATTCGTCGCCGCCGCTGCGCTCGAGCTGGTCCAGGTATTCCTCGAACGACTGCAGGCCGAGCGCCCGCAGCCGGCGCGACAGGCGCCCGTAGACCATGTCGCGCTTGGCCGGCGCCAGCGCGATGCCGGCGCGCTTGTGGATCAGCTCGCAGACGCGGCGGAAGTCGCGGTCGTTGAACTCGAAATCGCGGGAGGCGGGAGCGGACAGGGACACCGTGGAAACCTCAGCTGGCCAGCGCCAGGGGACGGGAAGCGTGCGCGGAGGCCTGCAGGCGGAAGGCCGACACGGCGTCGTTCAGCACCATGGCCTGTTCCTCCATCGCGCGCGCGGCGGCGGTGGCTTCCTCGACCAGGGCGGCGTTCTGCTGGGTGGTCTCGTCCATCTGGGTGACGGTCTGGTTGACCTGCTCGATACCGGCGCTCTGTTCCTGCGAGGCGGCGCTGATCTCGGCCATGATGTCGGTCACGCGCTGCACCGAAGTGACGATCTCGCCCATGGTGGTACCGGCCTGGTGCACCAGCTGCGAGCCCTCGGACACCTTGTCGACCGAGGTTTCGATCAGTTCCTTGATCTCCTTGGCGGCACCGGCCGAGCGCTGCGCCAGCGTACGCACCTCGCTGGCGACCACAGCGAAGCCGCGGCCCTGCTCGCCGGCGCGCGCGGCTTCCACCGCGGCGTTCAAGGCCAGGATGTTGGTCTGGAAGGCGATGCCGTCGATGACGCTGATGATGTCGGCGATCTTCTTCGACGAAGCCTCGATGTCGGCCATGGTGGTGACCACCAGGCCCACGACCTGGCCGCCCTGCGAGGCGACACCGGCCGCACCCTGCGCCAGCTGGTTGGCCTGGCGGGCGTGCTCGGCGTTCTGGCGCACGGTGGAGGTCAGTTCCTCCATCGAGGCGGCGGTTTCCTCCAGGTTGGCGGCCTGCTGCTCGGTGCGGCGCGACAGGTCGTTGTTGCCGGTGGCGATTTCCGAGGCGGCCAGGTTGATGCTGCCGGCGGCCTGCTGGATGCGGCCGACGATGGAGGTCAGCTGGGCGACGGTGGCGTTGGCGTCGTCGCGCATCCTGGCGAACACGCCGTGGAAATCGCCGTGCATGCGTGCGGTGAGATCGCCGCGGGCGATGGCCTGAAGCAGGCTGGAGGTCTCGGCCAGGCTGCCGTCGGTGACCTCCATCATCGCGTTGAGGTTGTGCACCATCTGCCGGAAGTCGTACTGGAAGCGCTCCTCGTCGCCGCGCTGGCTGAAGTCGCCGGCGGCCGCGGCGCCGCTCAGGCGGCGGATCTCGGCGCTGATCGCGGTGAGGTTGCGCTTGATGGTGGCCATGGTCTCGGTGATCTCGGCCTTCTCGCCGGGCAGCTGCGGCATATCGCGGCTGAGGTCGCCCACGGCATAGCGCTGCGCCAGTTCGATCACCTGCATTTTCACGCCGATGTGGTTGCCCACCAGCTGGTTGGTGCCGTCGACCATCACCCCGTAGTCGCCGGGGAACGCGCCCTTGTCCATGCGGTAGCTGATGATGCCGGCGTCATGCTGGCGCTCCATCTCGCGCTGCGCGGCGATCACCGCCTGCAGCTGCACCTGCATGCGCTGCATGCTGCCCAGCAGCTGGCCGGCTTCATCGCGCGAGGTCTGGACGATGGTGTTGTCCAGGCGGCCGTTGGCGATGGCGTCGGCGACGGCGGTGGCCTTGCGCAGCGGCAGCACGATGCGGCTGCCGATCACCCAGCTCAGCGCGAACACCAGCAACACCAGCACGCCGCCGGCGACAGTCATGATGCCGGTGAAGCGCAGCGCCTGGGTCTGCACGTCGTCCATGTAGACGCCGGTGGAGATCACCCAGTTCCAGGGCTTGTACATGCCCGCGTAAGCGAGCTTGGGAACCGGTTTCTTCTTCCCGGGCTTGGCCCATTCGTAAGCGACGTAGCCGCCGCCGTTCTTCGCGGCCTCGACCTGGTCGCGGTACAGCGGCACGCCATCCTCGCTGCGGAAGTCCTTCATGTCCTTGCCGACCAGCTCCTTGCGGAACGGGTGCATCAGCATGACGTAGTCGGTGCTGTAGATGTTGAAGTAACTGGATTCGCCCTTGGCGCGCATGGCTTCCAGCGCGGCGATGGCTTCGGCCTGCGCGCGTTCCAGCGGGAGGCTGCCGTCGGCGACGCGTTCGGCGTAATGGTCCAGCACGCCGTAGGTCAGTTCGACGTCGCTCTGCAGCGAGACCTTGCGGGTCTCGTAGAGGTCCAGGTACTGCATGCGGGCGGCGACCACCGCCAGCGCGACCACGCCGATCGCGATGATGACCGTGAGCAGGTTGAGCTTGCCGCGCACGGAGATGTTGGAAATGAAACTCGACCAGGTACGGAGAATATTCATGCGCGATGGGTGATTTGGGGGAATGGCCGCCGCGACGTCGGGCACGGAGACGGGACTTCACTGCTGGATATCGGCCAGGAATCCCGCAAGTTGAGCTGCGGGGGCCGGAAGCGGCGGCGGGCTCAGTCTGGAAGTGCGGCTCGCCGCGGCGGAGGGCCGACAGCAGAACCCCGGCATATGCCGGGGTTGCTGTGGGGACGGATCAGAATTCCTGCCAGTCCGAATCGAGTGCTTCGGCGACGGCCGCGCGGGCCTGGCCGCGCGGCCTGGGCTCGGGCGTGTAGGCAACCGGCGCCGGGGAAGCCGGCGCCGCGGCGGCGACCGCCACCACGGCCGGCGCCACCTTGACCGCCACCGCGGGGGCATCGTGTTCGTCCAGGCGGAACAGGGCTACGGCTTCCGCCAGATGCGAGGCCTGTTCTTCCATCGAACGCGCCGCGGCGGTGGCTTCCTCCACCAGCGCGGCGTTCTGCTGGGTGGTCTCGTCCATCTGGGTGACGGTCTGGTTGACCTGCTCGATGCCGGCGCTCTGCTCCTGCGAGGCGGCGCTGATCTCGGCCATGATGTCGGTCACGCGCTGCACGGAGCTGACGATTTCGCCCATGGTGCTGCCGGCACGACGCACCAGCTGCGAGCCTTCGCCGACCTTGCCGACCGAGTCCTGGATCAGCTCCTTGATCTCCTTGGCGGCGCCGGCCGAACGCTGGGCGAGGGTACGCACTTCCGAGGCGACCACGGCGAAGCCGCGGCCCTGCTCGCCGGCGCGTGCGGCTTCCACCGCCGCGTTCAAGGCCAGGATGTTGGTCTGGAAGGCGATGCCGTCGATGACGCTGATGATGTCGGCGATCTTCTTCGACGAGGCCTCGATGGCCGACATGGTGGTGACCACCTGGCCGACAACTTCGCCGCCCTGCGAGGCGACGCCGGCCGCGCCCTGCGCCAGCTGGTTGGCCTGGCGGGCGTGTTCGGCGTTCTGGCGCACGGTGGAGGTCAATTCCTCCATCGAGGCGGCGGTCTCTTCCAGGTTGGCGGCCTGCTGCTCGGTGCGGCGCGACAGGTCGTTGTTGCCCGAGGCGATCTCGCCGGCGGCGGAGTTGATCGCCGCGGTGGACTGCTTGATGCGGCCGACGATGGCGGTCAGCTGTTCGGTGGTGGCGTTGGCGTCGTCGCGCATCCGCGCGAACACGCCCTGGAAATCGCCCTGCATGCGCACGGTCAGGTCGCCCTGCGACAGCGCGGACAGCAGGCCGGAGATCTGCTCCAGGCTGCTGGCGTTGGCGTCGAGCAGGCTGTTGAGCTGGCGCGCCAGCTCCAGGAAGAAGCCGTCCTTGCCATCGGTGCCGATGCGGCCGCTCAGGTCGCCCGCGGCGGCGGCGTCGATCACCCGCGCGACTTCGCGTTCCACCATGGCCTCGGTGGTGCGGTCGCGCCATTCGACGACATGGCCGACCACGCTGCCGGCCTCGTCGCGGATGGCCGAGATGGTCTGCGCGAACTGGGCCTCGCCGTAGCGCATTTCGCGCGAGGCCACGCCGGTGCGCTGCAGCGCGTCGAGCACGCTGCGGTCCATTTCGCCGCGGAACTCCAGCGAGGTCACCGGCTGGCCGACCAGCGGACGCGAGGCGTCGTAATGGTCGAGCGCGCCGTGGATGTCGTCGGCGTAGCGCTCCAGCGTGTGCGCCAGCGCCCGGTTGGCATAGACGATCTGCAGGTCGGTATCGGTCAGGTAGACGCCGGTGGAGGAATAGTCCAGCGCGGTGCGGATGCGCAGGTTCTCGGCGGCGACGGCCTGGTCGCGCTCGATGCGCTCGCGCAGGTCGCGCTGCATGCGCTGCATGGAGCGCAGCAGCTCGCCGACCTCGTCGGAGCGGCGGGTGTCGATGGTGCCGTCGAGCTTGCCGCCGGCGATCTCGTTGGCCACGTCCACCGCGCCGCGCATCGAACCGACCAGCGAACGGGCAAACAGCCAGGCCAGCAGCAGGCCGGCGCCGGCGCCGACCAGCACCGCGATCAACGTGACGGCGACGGAGGCCGAATAGGTGTCGGCGGCCTGGCCGCTGGCTGCCTGCGCACGGGTGTTCTCGTCCGTCGCCAGCGCTTCGAGCGAAGCATAGGCCTTGCGGTGCAGGTTGCGGGTCTCGCCGACGAAGGTGTCGATCGCGTCGTCGGGCAGGTCCAGTTCCAGCAGCTCGGTGACCGAGTCGTAGGACTTCTTGGTTGCATCCCAGTCGGCGACGAAGGTGTCGAACAGCTTGCGCTGCTGCGGGTTGTCGATCAGCTTGGAATACTTGTCGATGGATTCGTCGATCTGGACGCGCAGTTCGCCGGCACGGGTCTTGGCCTCCGTCTTCACGTCGGCGCTGGCGCGGATCAGGCTCTGGTAGGACGCGTTGCGGTACTCGCTGACCATGCCGGCCAGTTCTCCGCTGGTGCGCAGGCCGGCCATGCGCTTTTCCGCGATCTCGTTGGTGACGCTGTCCAGCGAGTGCAGGCCACGATAGGCGACGATGCCCTGGATCAGCATCACGAACAGGACGATGCCGAAGGTGAGCATCAGCTTCGGCATCAGGTTGAGGTTCTTGATCCACTGCATGGTTGCGCTGTCTCCTGCTGCATCCCCCGGCCAAGGCACGGCGGGGACCGCGCCGGCATGGCCGGCGCGGCGACGTCGGGATGGATTACTTGATGTTGGCCAGCTTCAGGCTGGACGGCGAGGTGACTTCGATCTCGGCGCGCGAGGCATCGCGCTGGATCTTGCCGATCGCGCACACGGTCTTGCCTTCCAGCGACATCAGGTCGAAGCTGAAGTTGCCGCGCGCCGAGCCGGGGATGCGCGCCGAAAAGGTGTGGCGCGGGAACGAGCCGCCCATGTGCAGGAAGGTCGGCTGGCCTTCGGAACCTTCGGCGTAGCGGGCCTTTTCGACCTTGCCGCAGACCATGCCGTCCTTGCCGGCGAAACGGGCCGCGTTCTCGGGCGGGATCATCTCGTCGGCGGCGGCGACCAGGGACAGGCTTGCCAGCAGGGCCGCGGACATCAGCGAAATGAAGGGCTTGGACATCTTTTTCTCCGGATTGGGGTTTCGCCGGCGAACGGCCGGCCATGCGCTCGGTATCGGCAGGCACGGCCGATGATTGATACGCCGCACATGAAAATGTGACGGATATAACGTTTTAGGCGGCCGCTTCTTCCGCGACGGCGGCCTGGCCCAGGTCGGCGGTATCGAGCAGGGTCTCGATGTCCAGCAGGATCAGCATGCGCTCGTCCTGGGTGCCGATGCCGGAGATGAAGCGGGTGTCCACCGCGGCGCCGAATTCCGGCTTCGGGCGGATCTGCTCGGCGCTGAGCGGGATCACGTCGGAGACGCTGTCCACGACGATGCCGACCACGCGGTCTTCCACGTTGAGCACGATCATCACGGTGAAGGCATCGTAGCGGGCCTCGTCCAGGCGCAGCTTCAGGCGCAGGTCGATGACCGGCACGATGGTGCCGCGCAGGTTGATCACGCCCTTGATGTAGTCCGGTGCGTCGGGAACGCGGGTGACAGCGTCGTAACCGCGGATTTCCTGCACTTTGAGGATATCCACCCCGTAATGCTCGTTGCCGAGTGTGAAGCTGAGGTACTCGCCGCCGGAAGTGGCAGCGTGGGCGCTGGTGTCGTTCATCTGGGTTCCTGGTCCTGGCGGCATGCGGTGCGGAGATGGCTCACCTCCGTGTATCGGCACCGGCCGCCGGGACTTTAGGTGGAACCCTAGGCGCCGCCGTTCCTGCGCACCTTGCGCTCGCGGTCGACCCGGAAGATGTAGCGCTGAATGGCCGCATCGGCACCGCGCGGCAGATCCTCGAAGCGCAGGCCCACGCGCTGCTGCTCGACGCCGTTGGCCTGCTTGCGCATCAGCTGGCTGCAGACCACCAGGGTGACCGGGATCGGCGCCGAATCGGGCAGCAGCAGTTCGCACCCGCCCAGCCGCTGCTGCAGGCGCAGCAGGTCCAGGTCGGGGGGCAGGAGCACGGCCAGGCCGCCGGCGCTGATGTCCACCACGCGCCAGCGCAGGGGGTCTCCCCCCTGCGGATCGGGGAAGACGCACCAGGGCGAATCGCCGACCGGCGTCTCCAGCCGGTACAGCTCGCGGCGCTGCAGGTGGTAGGCCTCTTCGGGGAGCCCGACGCGGAACGCCGTGCGTCCGTCCTCGACCAGCACCTGCGGGTGTTCCAGGCGGAAGCGCACCATGACCTTGTCCACCTGCGCGAAGCACAGCAGGCGCGAAGCCTCGCCGACGCTGCGGTTGACCTGCGGCATCGGGCTGCCGTCGAGCAGCAGGGTGTCCTCGTCCAGTTCCAGCACGGCGCTGGGATAGGACTGTTCGCGGCCGTCCGGATGGACCGCGATCGTGGCGCGCTGATCGATCATCGCCTGCAGCAGGAGGCGGATCTGGCGCGGATTGCGGACCATGTACTTCTCGTCGGCATACAGGTTGCCGTCGAAGGAGGGAAGGGCGGATTCCGTCGGTTCGCGCTCTGACATGATCTCTGGAACAGGGGTGGCGGAGGCCTGGAGGCAACAGCATACCGGCAGGGCTTCATGGAGTATCGGCCCCGCTCCAAGGCTCTTTAGCACCGATGCGATGGCACCGGTGCGATGCGGCAGTGTCCGCCGCTCAGAACTCCTGCCAGTCGCCGCCGTCGGCCTGGAGCGTGGATACAGGCACCGGTCGTGGACGCGGCGTGCCCGGCGCCGGCTGCGGCTTCGCCGCCGGTGGCACGACGGTGAGTAGCGGCCGGGCAGCGGGCGCAGCGCGGGTCGTCGTGGTGCGGAACATCGATACCGCCGTGGCCAGGTCGTTGGCCTGGTCTTCCATCGTGCGCGCGGCGGCGGTGGCTTCCTCCACCAGCGCAGCGTTCTGCTGGGTGGTTTCGTCCATCTGCACCACGGTCTGGTTGACCTGTTCGATGCCGGCGCTCTGTTCCTGCGAGGCGGCACTGATCTCGGCCATGATGTCGGTCACCCGCTGCACCGAGCTGACGATCTCGCCCATGGTGGTGCCGGCCTGGTGGACCAGCTGCGAACCTTCAGAGACCTTGTCGACCGAGGTCTCGATCAGGTCCTTGATCTCCTTGGCGGCGCCCGCCGAGCGCTGGGCGAGGGTACGCACTTCCGAGGCGACCACGGCAAAGCCGCGGCCCTGCTCGCCGGCGCGTGCGGCTTCCACCGCGGCGTTCAAGGCCAGGATGTTGGTCTGGAAGGCGATGCCGTCGATGACGCTGATGATGTCGGCGATCTTCTTCGACGAGGCCTCGATGGCCGACATGGTGGTGACCACCTGGCTGACCACCTGTCCGCCCTGCGAGGCGACACCGGCCGCGCCCTGCGCCAGCTGGTTGGCCTGGCGGGCGTGTTCGGCGTTCTGGCGCACGGTGGAGGTCAGCTCCTCCATCGAGGCGGCGGTTTCTTCCAGGTTGGCGGCCTGCTGCTCGGTGCGGCGCGACAGGTCGTTGTTGCCGGTGGCGATTTCCGCCGCCGCGCGGTGGATGCTGGATGCCGCGGTCTGGATGCGGTCGATGATGCCGGTGAGCTGGATGACGGTGGCGTTGGCGTCGTCGCGCATGTCGGCGAACGTACCGCGGTAGTCGCCCTCCATCTGCACGGTGAGGTCGCCCTGCGAGAGCGCGCGCAGCACGCCGGAAACCTGCTCGACGCTGGTGCCGATGGCCGCCAGCAGGCCGTTGAGCTGCTCGGAGACCTGCAACAGGAAACCGCTCTTGTCTTCCAGCCGGATGCGGCCGGACAGATCGCCGCGCGAGGCGGCGACGATGATGTCGCTGACTTCCTTCTCCACCTGCACCTCGAGGGTGCGGTCGTCCCACTCGACCACATAGCCGATGCGCTTGCCGTCGGCGTCGGCGACCGGGTTGATGATCTGGCGCATCACGTGGCCGCCGACGCTTAGCTGCGCGCGGTGGGTGCCGCGCAGGTCGCCCAGCAGTTTGCGCTGGTGCGGCGGATGCTTGTGGAAGATGTCGATGTTGCTGCCGATCAGCGTCTGCATGTCGAAGTTCGGCAGGTCGCGGCGCATGTCCTGCTCGGCCTTGCCCAGCATCTCCATCAACGGGCGGTTGGCGTAGATGATGTTGAGGTCGGCGTCGGCGATCATCACGCTGGTGGTGACATCGTCCAGCGCGGTGCGGATGCGCAGGTCCTCGGCGGCGCGCGCGCGGTCCTGTCCGGCGCGGGTGCGGAGCTGGCCGACCATCTCGCCGATGGCGGCATACATCTGTCCGATCTCGTCGCGCGAATGGTGCTCCACGCGCACGTCCAGGTCGCCGTGCGAGACCGCCTGGATCGCGCCCAGCGCCCCGGAGAGCGGGCGCAGGATGGAGCGGGCGATCAGCCAGCACGGCAGCAGCGCCGACAGCAGCACCAGCACGCCGGCCAGTACCAGCACCTTGCTGAAGCTCCAGGCGCGCGCGGCGATGTCGTCGGTGTATTCGCCGCTGCCTATGATCCAGCCCCAGCGCTTGTGCAGGCCGACGTAGGAAATTTTCTGCACCGCCCCGTCGACGCCGGGCTTGGGCCAGGTGTAGTCGAGGAAGCCGCCGCCCTCCTGCTGCCCGAGCCTGGCCATCTCGACGAAGATCTTCTTGCCGTCGGCGCTGGTGGTGTCGCTGAGGTCCTTGCCGTTCAACGCGGTCTGGTAGGGATGCATCAGCATGGTGGGATGTCCGTCGTTCACCCACAGGTAGTCGCTGCCGTTGGCGCTGCGCAGCGATTCGATGGCCGCCAGCGCCTGCCGGCGCGCGTCCTCGTCGCTCAGCTCGCCGGCGGCGGCGCGGTCGGCGTAGCGGTTGGCCAGCGCCAACGCCGCTTCCACGCGGGTATGCAGAGCGTTGCGTTCGTTCTGGAGCAGCTCGGCGTGGTTGCGCCGGGCGGCGACCAGGCACAGGGCGACGATGCCGGCCGCCAGGATGGCGAGCATCAACACGAATTTCCGGCGCAGCGGCAGGTCGCTGAAGAAGCGCAGGGCTGAGTGGGTGTTCATACGGTTGGTTCCTTTTCCGTCACCATGCATGGAAGGGGTGGCCCTGCGTCCTCGGACCACGAAACGGCCAGTTGCCTTCCCGCGTTATCGGCGCTGCTTCGCGCGGCTTCAGCATCCGCGGCTTCGGCATGCCATTGCGTGACGTGACGCCGGATTGGAGCTGGACCGGCATCACGGAACAGGCGTTTCGGAATGGCGGGTCTCCGGCGACACTTCCGGTCCGTGCCGCCGGAACATCCACCGACGGATCCTGCCTGCCAGGATCCGCCGGTACCGGATCAGAACTCCTGCCAGTCGCCGCCGTCGGCCAGCGCCGCATCGACCTTGCGCGGGGCCACAGGCGCCGGGCGCCGCGGAGCGGCGGGAGACAGGACTGCCGGCTGCGAGGTGGCCGGAGCCCGGGTAGGGGAGGCCGCAGCTGCCGCGTCGTCGATGCGGAACAGCGCGACCGCCGCCGCCAGGTGGCTGGCCTGCTCCTCCATCGAACGCGCCGCGGCGGTGGCTTCCTCCACCAGCGCAGCGTTCTGCTGGGTGGT
>NZ_LDJG01000023.1 GCF_001431425.1 Stenotrophomonas nitritireducens | reverse complement strand
TGCTTGGCTGCCCGGGCAGCGTGCTGGCGCGCTGGATGATCCCGCGCCTGCAGCAGCTGCAGCGCGACCTGCCGGGGCTGACCCTGCATCTGGCCGCGCAGGACGGCGATTTCGCCCCGCGGCTGGCCGGGATGGACGCCGCCCTCCTGCTCGGCCAGGCGCCGTGGCCGGCCGGCTGGACCGTGCACGGCCTGGGCAGCGAACGCATCGGCCCGGTGTTCAGCCCATCCATGCGTGGCGCGCACGTACTCGCCCACCAGCCGCTCGACGCCCTGCTCGGCCATGCGCTGCTGCACACCCGCTCGCGGCCGCAGGCCTGGCCCACCTGGGCCGCGCTCAACGACCTGGACGCGGCGGCGCTGCGCGAAGGCACCGGTTTCGAGCATCTGTATTACCTGCTCGAAGCCGCGGTCGCCGGCCTCGGCATCGCCATCGCCCCCGAACCGCTGGTGGCCGACGACCTGGTCAACGGCCGCCTCATCGCCCCGTGGGGCTTCGTCGATACCGAAGGGCAATGGGCGCTGTGCACCGCCGGCGGGGACCGACATCCACGGGTCGAGGCACTGGCGGACTGGTTGCGGCGGCAGCTGGCCGCGTAGGAGCGGCCCAAGCCGCTCCTGGGGCTTACGCGGATGCGTCGTGCATGTCGGCGCGGCGCACTTCCTCGACGAAACGGCGCATCCGGTCGCCATCCTTGATGCCCGGCGCCGATTCGATGCCGCTGGAGACATCCACGCCCCACGGCTGCACGCTGGCGATCGCTTCGAACACATTGTCCGGGCGGATGCCGCCGGCCAGCAGGAACGGCCGGTGCAGCCCGGAGGGCACCTGCGACCAGTCGAAGGCCACGCCGCTGCCGCCGCTGCCGCCCGGCGCGTGGCTGTCCAGCAGGAAACCGGCCGCATGCGGATGCGCCAGTTGCAGGCTGCGCGCGGTGACCGCCTCCGTACCGCCCATCGCCACCGCCTTCAGGTAGGGCATGTTGAACGCACGGCAGAAGGTGTCG
The DNA here is from genome assembly GCF_001431425.1 of Stenotrophomonas nitritireducens. GTDB lineage: Bacteria > Pseudomonadota > Gammaproteobacteria > Xanthomonadales > Xanthomonadaceae > Stenotrophomonas > Stenotrophomonas nitritireducens. Next base: position 100,846 of record NZ_LDJG01000023.1, on the reverse strand, counting down.
TCCTCGTCGCCGTGGAACTGCAGCAGGCTCGGCCGTACCGTGCGCATCACCTCGCGCACTTCCTCGCGGCTGTTGTCGCGGAACAGCGCCACCACATCGACCATCGGCGTGATCGCCTGGCGCATCGCGCGGGCTTCGGCCGGCGCCACCCGGCGCGCGCTGCCGCGGGCGAAAACGAAACCGATCGCGTCGACGCCCAGCTCGCTGGCCAGGCGGATGTCGCCGGCGCGGGTCATGCCGCAGAACTTGATGCGGGTGCGGAACAGCATGCGGGTCATGACGTCACCTCGGCCGGCAGTTGCCACTGGTCAGGATACAGCGGGCCTACGAACACCAGCCCCTGCGGCGGCGCGGTCGGCCCGGCCTGGGTGCGGTCGCGCAGCGCCAACACCTGCCCGATCCACGACTCCGGCTTCTCGCCGGCACCGACCAGCAGCAGCGAGCCGACGATATTGCGCACCATGTGGTGCAGGAAGGCATTGGCCTGCACCTGCACCTCGACCACCTCGCCGTGGCGCGCGACGGAAATCGACTGCAGCTCGCGGCGGGCGTGCAGCGCCTGGCATTGCACGCTGCGGAACGAACTGAAGTCGTTTTCGCCCAGCAGCGCCTGCGCGGCACGGTGCATCGCATCGGCGTCCAGCGGCCGGCGTTCCCAGCTCAGCGTCTGCCGGTACAGCGCAGGACGCACCTGGCGGTTGAGCAGGCGGTAACGGTAGCGCCGCGCGCGCGCGGAGAATCGCGCATGGAAGTCGTCGGCCACCGGCACGCACCAGCGCACGCACACCGAAGGCGGAAGCCGCGTGGTCGTGCCCAGCACCCAGCCGCGCGGCTCGCGCGCGACATCGCTGTCGAAATGCACCACCTGGCATTCGCCGTGCACCCCGGCATCGGTGCGGCCGGCGCAGACCACGCTCACCGGCGCATCGGCCACCGACGAAAGAGCATCCTGCAGCGTGGCCTGCACGCTCGCACAGCCGCTTTCGCCCAACTGCTGCCAGCCCTTGAAGCCGCTGCCGTCGTATTCCACGCCCAGCGCGTAGCGCATCGTCAAACCTCTCGTTTCGCCGGCGCTTGCCGGAGCCGGCGCCCGCAGCGGGCGCCCGTTCAATCCGCGTCGCGTTCGGACCACACGGCCAGTTCGTTGCCGCCGGGTTCGAGGAACTGGAAGCGGCGCCCGCCGGGGAAGGTGAATTCGGCTTTGCTCAGCATGCCGCCCTGCGCCAGCACCGCCGCCTGCAGCGGCGCCAGCCGCGCCGCGTACAGCACCACCAGCGGTGCGCCGGACCCGCTCGTCGCCGGCTCGCCGCGGAAGAAACCGCCCTGCAGTCCGCCGTCGTCGAACGCGGTGTAGTCCGGGCCGTAATCCTCGAAGCGCCAGCCGAACACCTGCTCGAAGAAACGCCGGCTCGCGGAAGGATCGCGCGAGGCGAACTCGACATAGTCGATGCGCCGTTCGTGCTTCACCGCCGGCTCCTGCCCGCTCATCCCAACCGCCCCAGCAATTCGACCGCTTCGGCGCGCGCCTGCACGTCGCCGCCTGCGGCCACTTCGTTCAACAGGGTACGCGCGGTTTCCGCATCGCCCAGGTCCAGGTAGGCGATCGCCAGCTCCAGCCGCTCGCGGCCGGCAGGCGCAGGGTTGAGCGGCGCCAGACTGGCCATGTCGCCGGCCAGCCAGTCGCCTTCCTCCTGCACAGTCGGTTCCGCCGGCGCGGCTGGCGCTGCGGCGTCGCCCGATGGACGCGAGGCCTCGAACAGCAGCACCGGCTCCTGCCGGGCCGAACGCGGCGGATTGGCGCCGGTGGACGGCTGCGACCAGAACGGAACGGACTCGACCTCGACCTCATCTTCGACGGGCGCGGCAGCCGGTTGCACGGGCGCGACCTCGGTGGCGATCTCCTCTTCCACCGCAGGCATCGCCGCGGCAAGCGCCGACAGTTCGCCTTCGGCGGCGCGACCGGCAGGTGGCGCGGGCGGAAGCGGCGACGGCCGGCGACGGCGCGAAAGCCACCAGCCTGCCGCGGCCACGACCAGCAGCAGCACGCCCAGCCACGCCCATGGCGCGGTGCCCGCCGGCTCCTTCTTCCCCACCTCGGCCAGGCGCTGCTGCGCTGCGGCCAGGTTGCTGTCCTTCATCGCGATCAGCGATTGCTGCTGCGATTGCAGTTTCTCCAGTTCGGCGACGCGCTCGCGCAGTTCCTGCAGTTCCGCATCGCGCGTGGCGAGATCTTCCCTGGCCTGCCGCAGTTGTTCGTTCGCCGCCATGTCGCCCTCGCCACCGGCCTGGAGCCCGGTCGTCATTCCTGCCGTCTGATGTGCGCCAGCCACCGCCGGCGCGATTTCCAGCCGCGCATCGCGCGCCGCCGGCGCGACCGCATCCGCCTTTGCGGTGGCGGTCGCCGTGCCGACCACCGCCGGCTGCGGGATCGGTGCGCGCGCCTGGTGCCATTGCGCGACATGCTCCCGCACCAATGCGCGGGCAGCGGCCGTGTCGGTGCGCTCCAGCTCCCCGCTTCCGGGAACACGCAGCACCGCCCCCTGCCGCAGCAGGTTGACGTTGCCGCGGATGAACGCCTCGGGGTTGGCGCGCAGCAGCGCCACCATCGCCTGGTCCAGCGAAACGCCGTTGTCGCGCGCCAGCTCGCCCGCGATCCCCGACAGGGTCTGGCCGCGCTGTACGGGCGCCAGCGTGCCGTCGGCCGTGGCCGCCGGCCGCGCGACAGGCGCCGGACGGGATGCGGAAGGCGTGGATGGTACGGGTGCGGCGACCGCCGCCGGTTCCTTCGCCGGCCCGGACATGGGCACCGACGCCGGCCCGGGCTCGCGCACGATCAGGTTGGAAGGCGCCGCGGCCGGCGCCTCGATCACCGGTTCGGCGACCGCGGTAGCGGCCTCCGGCGCGGCGACCAGTGCCGAGTATTCGCGTACCAGCCGCCCCTGCCCCCAGTCCACCTCGATCAGGAAGCTCAGCGCCGGCACCTGCACCGGCGCCGCGCTGGTCACGCGCACTACGGCGCGCCCCTGTGCATCCTGGGCGAACTGGAACTGGAGCTCGCTGACCAGCCCTTCCGGCCGCGACAGGCCCACGCGCTCGAAGGTCGCCGCCGAGGCCAGCGCCACCGTGGCGCTTTCCAGCTCGCCCGGGTCGCTGGAGATCACCGGGATCTCGGCCACCAGCGGCTGTCCGGGCCTGGACAGTACGCGGATGTTGCCCAGGCCGAGGGCAAGCGCGGCGCTGCTGTACAGCCCCAGCGCGAGGACGAACACGCCTTGTATCGAGCGCATCGCGCTCCTGCCCCGTGGTTTCATGCCGGCCAATATACCGGCAGAGCCGGATTCGGAATACCGCGGGGGAGACACGCCAACGCCGCGCGCTGTTGCCTCACGGTTTGCGCTGCAAACCGCGGGCCCTCTTTCGCCTGCCATAGACACCTCAGCGCTGCGCGCTGTCGCCCCACGGTTTGCCTCGCAAACCGTGGGCCCCGTCTCTCGCTTGCCACACCCCCGCGCCTTGACTCGCCGCAAGCGGCTCTCCCTTCGGGTCGGCTTCGCCGTTCGCGCTTCGCGCAGTGGCGCGCCCGCTTACCAAGGAGGCTTTGCTCCAGATGCTTCCAGGTGGTGTTGGCAGGTACCGGTACCGGAGGGGGCCGACCGTTGGTCGGCATTGTTTGGCGGCCCCTTGAAAGCCCAAGCCCGACCAGCGGCCGGGCCCAGGATGGCGCCGCATCCCCGGCGATGCAGGATGGTGCGGCGGGCCTTGCCTCAGCCGCCGCTGGCGACCAGTTCGGCGACCTGCACCGCGTTGAGCGCAGCGCCCTTGCGGATGTTGTCGGCTACCACCCACAGGTTCAGCCCGCGCGGATGCGAGATGTCCTCGCGGATGCGGCCGACATAGACCGGGTCGGTGCCCGAGGCGTGGGTGACCGGGGTCGGGTAGCCGCCGGCCCTTCGCTCGTCGACGACCTTCACGCCCGGCGCGGCGGCCAGCAGCTCGCGCGCCTGGTCCGCGCTGATCTTCTTCTTCGTCTCGATGTTCACCGCCTCGGAATGACCATAGAACACCGGCACGCGCACGGCCGTCGGGTTCACCTGGATGCTGTCGTCGCCGAGGATCTTGCGGGTCTCCCAGACCAGCTTCATTTCTTCCTTGGTGAAGCCGTTGTCGAGGAACTCGTCGATGTGCGGGATCAGGTTGAAGGCGATCTGCACCGGGAACTTCTTCGGCTCGATTTCCTGGAAGCCCAGCAGCTGCGCGGTCTGCTTGCCCAGCTCTTCCATGCCGCTCTGGCCGGCGCCGGAAACGGACTGGTAGGTGGCCACGTTGACGCGTTCGATGCCGTACTCGCGGTGGATCGGCGCCAGCACCGGCATCAGCTGCATGGTCGAGCAGTTCGGGTTGGCGATGATGCCGCGCGGACGGTTCTTCGCCGCTTCCGGATTGACCTCCGAGACCACCAGCGGCACGTCGTCGTCGTAGCGGAACGAGGACGAGTTGTCGATGACGACCGCGCCGGCGGCGGCGAACTTCGGCGCGTATTCCTTCGAGATGCCGCCGCCGGCCGAGAACAGGGCGATCTCGACGCCGGCGGGATCAAACGTGGCCAGGTCCTGGATGGTGACCTTCTCGCCGTTGAACTCGACCTGCTGGCCGGCCGAGCGCTCGGAGGCGAGCAGGCTCAGCTTGCCGACCGGAAAATCGCGCTCGGCGAGGATGGCCAGCATGGTCTGGCCGACCGCGCCGGTTGCGCCGACGACGGCTACGTGGAAACGACGGGCTTCATTGCTCATGGGGTGTACTCGAAAGAAAGAGATGGGGGGACACACACGTCGAGCCAGGTTCGGGGAACCTCCGGCGACAGCCTCGGAGGCTCCCTACCGTTTCTTGATGTCGATTTTGGTGCCGGCATTGCCCGTGCGCGCCATGCCATCGGCCAGCAGGCCGGCATTGACCGCATTGGCGGGATGGCCGGCATCCGGGCCGATGCCCAGGCCCGCCAGCAGGTTGTCCATCGCCACCTGCACCATCGCCCGGCGCGTGGCCAGCGAGGCGCTGCCGACATGCGGGGTCAGCACGATGTTGCGCAGGGCCAGCAGTTCGGGGCGCACGTCCGGCTCGTTCTCGTAGACGTCGAGCGCGGCCGAGGCCAGGCGGCCGTGCGCCAGCGCGTCGGCCAGCGCCAGTTCGTCGACGATGCCGCCGCGCGCGATGTTCACCAGCGTGGCGGTGGGCTTCATCTTCGCCAGTGCGGCGGCATCGATGATGTGGTGGTTCTGCGCGGTATACGGCAGCACCAGCAACAGGTGATCGACGCTGCCCAGCAGTTCGTCGAAATCCACGTAACGCGCGCCGACCGCCTGCTCCATGTCCGCGGGCAGCCGCGAACGGTTGTGGTACAGCACCTTCATGCCGAAACCATGATGGCCGCGGCGGGCGATGGCCTGGCCGATGCGGCCCATGCCGAGGATGCCCAGGGTGCTGCCATGCAGGTCGGCGCCAAGCATGGTGGTGAACGACCACTGCCCCCAGTGGCCCTCGCGCAGCCAGCGATCGGATTCGACGATGCGCCGCGCCGCGGCCATCAGCAGCGCAAAACCGAGGTCGGCGGTGGTTTCGGTGAGGACGTCGGGCGTGTTGGTGGCGACGATGCCCGCCGCGCTCAGCGCGGGAATGTCGAGGTTGTTGTAGCCGACGCCGACGTTGGCGACGATCTTCAGCGATGGCGCATGGGCGATCTCGGCCGCGCCGATGCGTTCGTTGAGCGTGACCAGGGCGCCATCGGCGCCGGCCAGGTGCTCCGCCAGGGCCGCGCTGTCGTGCGCGGTGACGGCCGGCGTGGCCACCACGTCGCAGTACGCGGCCAGCTGCGCGACGGTGTCGTCGAACAGCGGCTGCGATACCCAGACGCGGGGCCGCCGGTCAGCCATCGAGGCTCCCGGGGATGCGCGGCGCCACCACGCCGACGTCGCCGCACTGCGCGCGGTGGCGCAGCGCCTGGTCCATCAGCACCAGCGCCAGCATCGCCTCGGCGATGGGCGTGGCGCGGATGCCGACGCAGGGGTCGTGGCGGCCGGTGGTGACGACTTCGACCGCGTTGCCTTCCACGTCCATCGTCGCGCCGGGCAGGCGCAGGCTGGAGGTCGGCTTGAGCGCCATCGAAGCGACGATCTGCTGGCCGGTGGCGATGCCGCCGAGGATGCCGCCGGCGTGGTTGGACTGGAAGCCGGCGGGGGTGATCAGGTCGCGGTGCTCGGTGCCCTTCTGCACGACGCTGGCGAAACCGTCGCCGATCTCCACGCCCTTGACCGCGTTGATGCTCATCAGCGCCGCGGCGATCTCACCGTCGAGCTTGCCGTAGATCGGCTCGCCCCAGCCCGGCGGCACGCCGTCGGCGACCACGTCCACGCGCGCGCCGACCGAATCGCCGGACTTGCGCAGCGCATCCATGTACGCCTCCAGTTCCGGCACCTGCGCGGCGTCGGGCCAGAAGAACGGGTTGTCCTCGACCGCGCTCCAGTCGAAGCCGGCCGGGGTGATCGCGCCCAGCTGCGACAGGTAACCGCGCACGGTCACCCCGTAACGCTGACGCAGCCACTTCTTGGCGATGACGCCGGCGGCCACGCGCATGGTGGTCTCGCGCGCGGAGGAGCGGCCGCCGCCGCGCGGGTCGCGGATGCCGTACTTCTGCCAATAGCTGTAGTCGGCGTGGCCGGGACGGAACTGCGCGGCGATGTTGCTGTAGTCCTTGCTGCGCTGGTCGGTATTGCGGATCAGCAGCGCGAGCGGCGTGCCGGTGGTGCGGCCTTCGTACACGCCGGACAGGATCTCCACCTCGTCGGCCTCGCGCCGCGCCGAGGTATGCCGGCTCTTGCCGGTGGCCCGGCGCTGCAGGTCGTGGGCGAATTCCTCCGGCGCGATCTCCAGCCCCGGCGGGCACCCGTCGATCACGCAGCCGATCGCCGGCCCGTGCGATTCGCCGAAGGTGGTGACCGTAAGCAGCTTGCCGAAGGAATTGGAACTCATCGCTGCGCCGCCAGCTCGGCGATGCGCGCATGGTGGGTACGCAGCTCGGCGGCCTCGACCGCGAAGATGCCCATCTGCCCGACCTTGAATTCGATCCAGGACATGAACACTTCCGGCAGCAGCTTGACCAGGTGCTGCTCGGAATCGCCCACTTCGCAGATCAGCAGGCCGTCCTCGCTCAGGTGGTCCGGCGCATCGCGCAGGATCTTCAGTACCAGGTCCAGGCCGTCGTCGCCGGCGCGCAGCGCCAGGTCCGGCTCGTGCGCGTATTCGCGCGGCAGCGCATCGGTCTCGTCGTTGGTGACGTAGGGCGGGTTGGTGACGATCAGGTCGTAGACGCGGCCCTGCAGGCCGCCGAACAGATCGCTCTTGACCAGTTCGACGTTGTGCGCGAGCAGGCGCTCCTTGTTCTCGGCCGCCAGCGACAGCGCGGCGTCGTTGATGTCGCTGCCGTCCACCTGCCAGTTCGGGTAGTAGTGGCCCATGGCGATGGCGATGCAGCCCGAACCGGTGCACAGGTCCAGCGCGCGGGCGACGTCGCGCCCGGCCAGCCACGGCTCGAAGCCATTGAGGATCAGCTCGGCGATGGGCGAGCGCGGCACCAGCGCGCGCGTGTCGCTCTTGAAGCTCAGCCCGGCGAACCACGCCTCGCCGATGAGGTAGGCGGCCGGCACGCGCTCGGCGATGCGGCGCTCGAACAGCGCCAGCACCTGCTGCCTCTCCTCGGCCAGCAGGCGCGCCTGGCCGTAGGCCGGGCCCAGGTCCGGCGGCAGGTGCAGGGCGTGCAGCACCAGGCTGGTCGCCTCGTCCAGCGCGTTGTCGTAGCTGTGGCCGAAGGTCAGGCCCGCGGCATTGAAACGGCTCGCGCCGTAGCGGATCAGGTCGATGATCGTGAGGAGTTCGGCGGCCGCCTGGGCTGTCATGGCAATACGGGGAATATTGGTGGTCTGCGATTATAGGCGTGCACCCGGTATATTGAGCGCCCGGTTGCAGCCGAAACTGCGGCGATGTCCCGGCATCGGACCGCAACAACCCGGCAAGGGGCCGGCCTGCCGCTGGATCCCGCCACCGCCGCCCGCAGGCCCGCGCTCCGCCCGGTGCCGCCATTACCCGTACGGAGAAACGGCCCATGTTCAACCGCAATACCGGCATCGTCCTGGCCATCGCGCTGGCGGCAGGCCTGGGACTGTTGCTGGCACAGAAGGTATTCGGCCCCGCCGGCAACGGCGGCCAGCAGACCGGCTCGATCATCTTCTATCCCACGCCGCGGCCGCTGCCGGATTTCAGCCTCGGACAGTCCGACGGCACCCGCCTGATCCCCGGCGAACTGCGCGGACACTGGACCCTGGTGTTCCTGGGCTTCACCTCCTGCCCGGACGTGTGCCCGACCACCCTGGCCGAACTGGCGCTTGCGCAGAAGCAATGGGAAAGCATTCCCGAAAGCCTGCGCCCGCGCGTGGTGTTCGTGTCGGTCGACCCGGAACGCGACACGCCGGCGCGGCTGGGCGAATACGCCCATGCCTTCCACAAGGACACCATTGCCGCCACCGCCGACGTCCCGTCGCTGGAGCGCTTCGCCACGCCGCTGGGCCTGGTGTTCCAGAAGGCGCCGGGCAAGAACTTCAAGGCCAATCCGAACGACTACAGCATGGACCACTCGGCCAGCATCGCCGTGCTCGACCCGGAAGGCAGGCTGGCCGGACTCATGCGCCCGCCGTTCGACCCGAAGATGATCGCCAGCGACCTGACCAAGCTGACCGGAAAAACCGCACCATGAGTCTGCTGACCACGCTTACCCACGCCCTGCCGCACCGGCTGCTGTCGTCGATGGCGCGCGCGCTGGCCTATTCGCGCAACCCGCGCGTGTCGCGCTGGCTGATCGACACGGTGACGCGGAAATTCGACGTCAACCTGGCCGAAGCGGCCGATCCGGACCCGCGCAGCTATGCCAGCTTCAATGCCTTCTTCACCCGCGCGCTGAAACCGGGCGCGCGCGTGGCCGATGCCGATCCGCGCGCGCTGCTGATGCCGGCCGATGGCCGCATCAGCCAGCTCGGCCCGATCGAGGATGGCCGCATCTTCCAGGCCAAGGGCCAGTCGTTCACCGCCGCCGAACTGCTCGGCAACGCCAGGGACGCCGAGCCCTTTGCCGACGGCCTGTTCGCCACCGTGTACCTGTCCCCGCGCGACTACCACCGCGTGCACATGCCCTGGACCGGCACCCTGCGCGAGACCGTGCACGTGCCCGGACGCCTGTTCAGCGTCGGCCCGGATGCGGTGGCCAACGTGCCGCGCCTGTTCGCCCGCAACGAACGGCTGGTGTGCCACTTCGACACCGACTTCGGCCCGATGGTGCAGGTGATGGTGGGCGCGCTGCTGGTCAGCGGCGTGGAAACGGTGTGGAGCGGCGAGGAAATCCCCGCCTACGGCGACCGCATCACCCGCAAGGACTGGCGCGGCAAGGGCATCACGCTGGAGAGGTTCGCGGAGATGGCGCGCTTCAACTACGGCAGCACCGTGATCGTGCTGCTGCCGCCTGGCGTGGCTGAATTCGATCCAGCGCTGATGGCCGAAAGTCCGGTGCGGCTTGGGCAGCTGCTGGCGCGTTTGAAGTAACCCCGCTGGCGCGCAGGCCTGCGCGCCACCGACAGAAGCGGCAACGCCAAAAGCAAAACAGGAGCGACACACGTCGCTCCTGTTTCGTTTCCAGCCCACATTCATCGCAGGCGGCTCACCACTCCGGTTCGCGCTCCGGCAGCAATGCGCGGATCACCTGCCCGTCGGCCCCCGCGGCCAGTTTCTCCGCTTCGGCGATGGGAATGTCCACCTCGATCAGCCAGCCTTCCTCGTCGGCCTGCTCGCTGCGGATGACCTCCAGCTGGTGCAGGCGCGAACGCAGCCGGCCGGCGCTGGGTGGCAGTCGCACGCTGCCGGTGACGTGCTGCAGGCCCAGGCGCTTGCCCAGCACCGACTGCAGCAGTTCCAGGCCGCGGCCGTCGCGCGCGGAAATCCACACGCGTTCGCGGCGCGCTTCGTCCGGCACGCCGTCCTGCGCGTCGTGGCGCACGTCCGCACCTTCGATACGGTCGATCTTGTTGAACACCAGCAGCTGCGGCAGCTCGCCGGCACCGACCGCCTCCAGCACTTCATCCACCTGGGCGATGCGCTCCTCGCGCAGCGGATCGGCGGCATCGACCAGGTGCAGCAGGAAATCCGCCTCGCGCGCCTCGCTCAGCGTGGAGCGGAACGCGGCGACCAGTTCGTGCGGCAGGTCGCGGACGAAACCGACGGTGTCGGCCAGCATCGCGTTGCCGCCGGGCAGTTGGATGCGGCGCACGGTCGGATCAAGCGTGGCGAACAGCTGGTCGGCGGCGTACGCCCCGGCTCCGGTCAGCGCATTGAACAGCGTCGACTTGCCGGCGTTGGTATAGCCCACCAGGGCCACGCGCGGCATCTCGCTGCGCACGCGTGCGCGGCGCATCTGGGTGCGCTGCACTTCCACCTTCTCCAGGCGCTTCTGCAGCTGCTCCACGCGCTTCTGCAGCAACCGGCGGTCGGTTTCCAGCTGGGTCTCGCCGGGGCCGCGCAGGCCGATGGAACCGCCGCGCTGGCGCTCCAGGTGGGTCCAGCCGCGCACCAGGCGCGTGGCCAGGTGGCGCAGCTGCGCCAGCTCCACCTGCAGCTTGCCTTCGTGGCTGTGCGCACGCTGGGCAAAGATGTCCAGGATCAGCCCGGTGCGGTCGATCACGCGCCGCTCCAGGAACCGTTCCAGGTTGCGCTCCTGTACCGGGGTCAAGGCGTGGTTGACCAGCACCAGGTCGGCGCCGGTGGCGTCGGCCATGGCCTTGACCTCGTCCAGCTTGCCGCTGCCGATCAGGGTGGAGGGATTGGGGCGGTCGATGCGCGCGGTCACGGTGGCCGCGATGCTGGCCCCGGCCGAGCGGGCCAGGTCGGTGAACTCCTCCAGCACATCCTCTTCCAGCCGCCCTGCGTGCGGCTGGATCAACAGCGCGTGTTCGCCTCGTTTGGAGCGGTCAAACACGCGCCACGTCCTGCTTATTCGTTGTCGTCATCGCCTGCCTGATTGCTGTCGGCCGATTGCACATAGCCGCCGCCCGGCCCCACGCGCACGTTGCGCGCCGGCACCACGGTGGAAATGGCGTGCTTGTAGACCATCTGGCTGACCGTATTGCGCAGCAGCACCACGAACTGGTCGAACGATTCGATCGTGCCCTGCAGCTTGATGCCGTTGACCAGGTAGACCGAAACCGGCACGCGCTCGCGGCGCAGTGCGTTCAGGAACGGGTCCTGCAAGGATTGCCCCTTGGACATCTTCAACTCCTAGTTATTGTTCTTATGGGCCGGCGCGGCTTCCCCCGCCGCGCCGGACTGCCGATGGTACACCGCCGCACGCCCGCTCACCTTGCCAGAAACAGGGAAATCGCCTCGTGCAGACGCGGCATGTCGGTGGCCGGGTCGAACCAGCGCGCGTCCCGTTCGCCGCGCAGCCAGGTGAGCTGGCGCTTGGCCAGCTGGCGGGTGGCGAAGATCGCCTTGTCGCGGAATGCGGCCGCCTCGTCCTGCCCTTCCAGGAACTGCCAGGCCTGGCGGTAACCCACCGCGCGGATCGCCGGCAGGTCCAGAGGAACCGCCACGCCGGCCATCGCCGGCAGGGCGCGCAGGCGCCGCACTTCGTCGAGGAATCCCTGTTCGAGCATCAGGTCGAAGCGGCGCTCGATGCGGGCGTGCAGCACCGCGCGGTCGGCCGGCGCCAGCACCAACTTGAGCACGCGCGCCGGCAGGCGGGCGATGCCGGGCAGCGCCTGCCAATGGCTGATCGGCTTGCCGGTGAGCCGGTAGACCTCCAACGCGCGCTGGATGCGCTGCGGATCGGTGGCATGGATGCGCCCGGCCGCGGCCGGGTCGACCTGCGCCAGCTGCGCGTGCAGCGCCGGCCAACCCAGCGCCTCGGCTTCGGCGCCGATCGCCGCGCGGACGGCCGGGTCGGCCTCCGGCATCGGCGAAAGCCCCTGCAGCAGCGCGCGGAAATACAGTCCGGTGCCGCCGGCCAGGATCGGCAGCCGGCCGCGGGCGACGATGTCGCGCACCGCGGCGGCCGCATCGGCGGCGAACTCGGCGGCCGAGTAGCTCTGCCAGGGATCGCGCAGGTCCAGCAGATGATGGGGGATGCCGGCGCGCTCGGCTTCGTCGGGCTTGGCCGCGCCGATTTCCAGCCCGCGGTACACCAGCGCCGAATCGACGCTGACGATCTCGCCGCCATGGCGCCTGGCCAGTTCGATCGCCGCCGCGGTCTTGCCCGAGGCGGTAGGCCCCATCAGCGCGATGGCCAGCGGCCGCGCGTCGGCCGCCATCAGTCCTCGTCCGGCCAGCGCGGCATTGCCGGCCGATCGGCGCGCGGCGCCGGCACCGCGTCAAGCGCCGCCAGCACCTTCAACGCATCGACCGTGGCGGCCACGTCATGCACGCGCACGATCTTCGCCCCGCGCTGCACCGCCAGCAGGTGCGCGGCGACCGAGCCTGCCAGGCGTTCGGCGGCGACACCACGCCCGGTGACCTCGCCGATGCAGCGCTTGCGCGACAACCCGGCCAGCAGCGGCACGCCCAGCGCCAGCAGTTTTTCCTGGGCCGCGAGCAGCGCGAAATTCTGCGCGGTGTCCTTGTTGAAACCGTAGCCGGGGTCGACCACCAGCCGGTTGCGGGCGATGCCGGCCATCTCCGCGGCGAAGATCCGCTCGGCAAGAAAACGCTGCACGTCGCCGGCGACATCGTCGCTGTCCCAGGCCATGCCGGCGTCATGCGGCCCGCCGACCGCGTGCATCAGCACCACGGCGGCTCCGGAATCTGCCACGACCTCCAGCGCACCGGGCTGGCGCAGGGCCTGCACGTCGTTGACCATGCCGGCGCCGGCCGCCAGCGCCGCGCGCATCACCTCCGGCTTGAAGGTGTCGACGCTGACCGGCACCGGCACGCGCGCCACCAGCGCCTCGATCACCGGCACCACGCGGTCGATCTCCTCCTGCACCGATACCTGCGCGGCACCGGGCCGGGTGGACTCGCCGCCGACATCAAGCAGGTCCGCGCCCTGCTCGACCAGCGCCAGCGCATGGGCGATGGCCGCATCGGTATCGAAGTGCCGCCCACCGTCGGAGAACGAATCCGGGGTGACGTTGACGATGCCCATCACCCGCGGGCGGTCAAGCCGCAGCGGTCGGCCGGCGCAATCCAGTACCGGTGACGTATCGAACATCAGCGCCGGCTCCTCGCCCGGACCACGGTGCCGAGCACGCTGAGCGCCACGCCCAGCACGATGCCGATGAAGATGCCCGTCAGGTAATGACCGGTCTTCACCCCGAAAGCGACGCCGGCCACGGTGGCGATCACCATTTCGGGGATGTGGGTGGAGGTATTGGGAGCGGGAGTCTGGGCGGTCATTCGGCAAGCGGCTGGGGCACGGTGGCCCATTGTCTCCCGCGGATGCGGTCACCGGAACCATCGAGGCTGAAGGGGGGGCTTCCATAGTGAAAAGCCTGCGGGCGTGGAAGCGGAGCTGCCCGCGAGGCCCGTGCCCGTGCTTTCCCGGGAGCCGGGAAGCGGAACACCCGCGGACAGGCGCCCTCCGCGGATGCGCCAGCCCACCACGGGCCTGGTTGCCGGCTCCCGGAAACACGACGGGCCGGAATATCCGGCCCGTCGTGTTCAACATCCTGACAGCAGGTTAATGCTGCCCGGCCGGATCGCTGATCGGCGCCACCGGGCGTTCGTCGCCGCCCTTGTCGCCGTCCGACGGGTCGCTCTTGCCCTTGTCCACCCAACCGGCCGGCGGCGAGGGCTTGCGGCCTTCCATGATCGCCTTGACCTGCTCGGCGTCGATGGTTTCCCAGTCCAGCAGCGCGGCGGTCATGGCCTCGACGATGTCGCGCTTGTCCTCCAGGATGCGGCGCGCCACGTCGTACTGCTCGTCGAGGATGCGGCGGATCTCCGCGTCCACCTTCTGCTGGGTGGCCTCGGAAATGGTCTTGCTGTGCATGCCATAGCCGGCTTCCTCGTCGGCGTAGACCATGGTGCCCATCACATCGGACATGCCGTACTTGGTGACCATGCCGCGGGCCAGCTTGGTGGCGCGCTCGAAGTCGTTGGAGGCGCCGGTGGACATCTCGCCGACGAAGATCTCCTCGGCGATGCGGCCGCCGAACAGGATCGCCAGTTCCTCCAGCATGCGGTCCTTGTACTTGCTGATGTGGTCGTGCTCGGGCAGCTGCCAGGTCACGCCCAGCGCCCAGCCGCGCGGCATGATGGTCACCTTGTGCACCGGGTCGGCCTTGGGCAGCGACATGGCGACAACGGCGTGGCCGGACTCGTGGTAGGCGGTGTTGCGGCGCTCTTCCTCGCGCATGACCATGCTGCGGCGCTCCGGACCCATGTATATCTTGTCCTTGGCGTCCTCGAAGTCCTGCATGCTCACTTCCTGCTTGCCGCGGCGCGCGGCGAACAGGGCGCCCTCGTTGACCAGGTTGGCCAGGTCGGCACCGGAGAACCCCGGAGTGCCGCGCGCCAGCACTTCCGGCCTGACGTCGTCGGCAGCCGGCACCTTGCGCAGGTGCACGCGCAGAATCTGCTCGCGGCCCTTGATGTCGGGCAGGCCGACCATGACCTGGCGGTCGAAGCGGCCCGGACGCAGCAGCGCCTTGTCGAGCACGTCCGGACGGTTGGTGGCGGCGATCACGATCACGCCCTCGCCCCCCTCGAAGCCGTCCATCTCGACCAGCATCTGGTTCAGGGTCTGCTCGCGCTCGTCATGCCCGCCGCCCATGCCCGAACCGCGGTGACGGCCGACCGCGTCGATCTCGTCGATGAAGATGATGCACGGCGCATGCTTCTTGGCCTGCTCGAACATGTCGCGCACGCGGCTGGCGCCGACGCCGACGAACATCTCGACGAAGTCCGAACCGGAGATCGCGAAAAACGGCACCTTGGCCTCGCCGGCGATGGCGCGCGCCAGCAGGGTCTTGCCGGTGCCCGGCGGACCGACCATCAGCACGCCGCGCGGGATCTTGCCGCCCAGCTTGGTGAACTTGGACGGGTCGCGCAGGAATTCGACCAGCTCGCCGACTTCTTCCTTGGCCTCGTCGCAGCCGGCCACGTCGGCGAAGGTGACCTTGATCTGGTCCTCGCCCTGCAGCTTGGCGCGCGACTTGCCGAAGGACATCGCGCCCTTCGCGCCGCCACCGCCGCCCTGCATCTGCCGCATCATGAAGATCCAGAAGCCGATCAGCAGCAGCACCGGCAGGAACTGCAGCGCGATGCTCCAGAAGCTCGGGCCGGTGGCCGGCTTCATGCGCACGATGTCGACCTTCTTGGTGTAGAGCTGGTCGATGAGCTTCTCGTCGCGCGGCGCGTACAGCGAGCCTTCGCTGCCGTCGCTGCGCCTGAAGCGGATGGCATTGGTGGTTAGGGTCGTATCGTCGGTGAACTCCACCGACTTGATCCGGCCCGCGTCCACTTCCTGCAGGAACTGGGTGTAGTTGTTCGCGTCACCGGCGGTGGGCGTGCCGCCGCGCGGGGCGAAACTCTGGAACACCACCATCAGCACGACGGCGACAACCACCCATAGCAGGAGGTTCTTGGTCAGGTCGTTCATCCTCATCGGCTCCGGCGTTCCTCTAATTTCTGACGCGATTCGTATGGTGTCGAGCTTACTTGATCTGCGGACGCTTGCCCTGGCCCAGGGCGTAGACCTCGGGCGAGCGCTTGCGCGAGGCTTCCGGCTTGCGGATCACGACCTTTTCGTAACGGCGGCGCATTTCCCGCACGTAGTCGTCAAAGCCGACGCCCTGGAACAGCTTGATCAGGAACGCCCCGCCCGGCTTGAGATGGTTGTCGGCGAAATCCATCGCCAGCTCCGCCAGGTGCATCATCCGCGGCTGGTCCACCGCATCCATGCCACTCTTATTGGGGGCCATATCCGACAGGACAAGGTCCACCGGCTGGCCGCCGAGCATGGCTTCGAACTGGGATAGGACGGTTTCTTCCCTGAAGTCACCATGAAGGAACTCGACACCGGCCAGCGGCGGCATCTCCAGGATGTCCAGCGCCAGCACCCGGCCGCTGTCGCCCAGTTGTCTCCGCACCTGCTGCGACCAGCCGCCCGGCGCGGCGCCGAGGTCGACCACCACCATGTTCGGCTTCAGCAGGCGGTCGCGCTGGAGCAGTTCCTCCAGCTTGTAGGCGGCGCGCGAGCGCATGCCCTCGGACTGCGCCTTCTTCACGAAGGGGTCGGAGAAATGCTCCTTCAACCAGCGTTGACTGCTCTTGCTGCGGGACATCGGAATGGGGCCTGTAGGGGTGGGCATGATACCCTGAACCCCCTTGATAACCCGTAATCACTGCATGTCCATCGTCCTCACCCCGGCCCAGAACCGATTCCTGCGCGGCATGGCCCACGATCTGAAAGCACTGCTGCAGATCGGCGGCAAGGGAGTCACCCCCGCCTTCCTGGCGGAACTGGACGAGGTGCTGGAACGCCACGAACTGATCAAGGTGAAGGTCGCCGCCGAGGACCGCGAGGCGCGCGACGTCATGGTCGGCGAGCTGGTCGACGCCAGCGGCAGCGCGCTGATCCAGCGCATCGGCCACGTCGCCGTCCTGTACCGCCCGGCCCGGGAAAAGCGCCAGATCGTGCTGCCCCGCGGCTGACCGCCGAGAAGCCAAAGATGCAACTGAGCCGCGAACTGCCCGACTACATCTATTCCCTGCGCTCGGCCGACGGCCAGCAGGCCCGGGTCAACGACCGGACGCTGGCGCGCAGCTTCATCCTCTCTCCCGATCAGTTGATCGAGGACTGGGCGGTGGCCGCGGTCGGCCGGCTCACCGTGGCGGACCTGGCTCCGGCGCTGGAACAGAACCCGGCCGTGCTCATCCTCGGCACCGGCGAGCAGCAGGTATTCCCGCCGGTGGAGGTCATGGCCGCCTGCCTGACCCGCGGCGTGGGCATCGAAGTGATGAACAACGCCTCGGCGGCGCGCACCTTCAACGTGCTGGCCGGCGAAAACCGCCGCGTGGTCGCGGCGTTCATCCTGGAAACCGGCGGCAACTGACGCCGCCCTCCACGCGGCGGGCAACGCCGCGATGGGGCGCATCACCCGATCCCAGGCACGCCCTGCGGTCAGCGCAATGGCTCGCCCTTGAACCAGCAGACGAGCAGGAGAAGCAGGACCACGCCCGTGTTGCACACGATGAAGCGGACGGGATCGGCTGCAGGAGGGAAGACCACGAAGTTGGCCACCAGCAGCACCGCCGCTACCGCATAGGCGAGCCATCCCTGCCACGCCAGCGGCCATCCCCAGCCCCATCCGAGCTCCTTGGCGGCGAACCAGTAACGCGGCTTCCCCATTCTCTTTCTCCTTAACCGGTACCGGTCGGGCGCGCACGCCTGCCCTGGTCGCGCCGCTGCGCTTTGCGTTCCAGCAGGTCGAACAGATAGTGGAAGACTCCGACCATCAGGCCCATCACCAGGCTGCGGGACAACAGTGCCATGCCCATCTGCGCCGCCAGCGCGGCGCCGAGCACGCAGCCCACCATGATGCCCAGCGTGCCCAGCCCCTGCAGACGACGCCAGCCGAAGGCGCATGCCAGCACCCTCAGGACGGCGTAGATCGGGAACACCACGAAACAGGCTTCCTTCAGGGCTTCGACGAACGGCATTCCTGTCCTCCCTCGCCCGGGTGGACGGACCGCCAACCTGCGATCTTCATGCGCCGGCCCTGCGGTGGCCCCACAGCGCCGGCCATTGCAGCAGGGGTGTACCGGGGGCGCCTGCAACCCATCGGCCGCATCCATGGCGAACGCCCCGCACGCCGCACCGGGGCGGGGATCAGCCCGGATGGCGAATCAACCGTCAACGCGCCGGCAGGTACTGCAGCGGATCCACCGGCTTGCCGTTGTAGCGGATCTCGAAGTGCAGCATGTCGCGCGAGGTGCCGGTACGGCCCATCTCCGCGATCTGGTCGCCGGCCTTGACGTTCTGCCCCTCGTTGACCAGGCGCTTGCGGTTGTGGCCATAGGCCGACAGCCACTGGTCGTTGTGCTTGATGATGATCAGCTCTCCATAGCCGACCAGGCCGGCGCCGGAGTAGACCACCACGCCCGGACCGGCCGCGCGTACCGCCTGGCCGCTGCTGCCGGCGATGTCGATGCCCTGCTTGGTGGTCTCGCCGGCGACGAACCGCCCGACCAGCGCGCCGTCGGCCGGCCAGCGCCAGCCGATGCCGCTGTTGGCCGGGGCCGGGGCCGGCGTCGCCGCCGCTGGCGGCGTGGCCGGCCGCGTGGCGGCTCCACTGCTGCCGGTGGCAGGGCGCGAGGCGGTGGCGCCGCTGCCCGGATACAGCCGCAGCGTCTGCCCCGGATAGATCGCGTTGGGGTTGGACAGGCCGTTCCAGGCCGCCAGGTCGCCAGGCGTGATGTTGTGGATGCGGGCCAGCGCGTACAGCGTGTCGCCACGGCGCACCACCGCGGTCTGCCCGGGCTTGGGCACCGATGTGCGCGGAGCCGCCGGCGCCGCCGATGCGCCGCCCGAAGGCCGCACCACCGTGGCCGTGCCGCAGCCGGCCAGCGCCGCGACCAGCAGCATTGCCGCCGCGCCGGCGGACGCCTTGAACGCGCCCTTGAACCTCACCTCTGCACTCATGCGAATTTCGTCCTCCATACCAGCCAACCCACCAGGCCGACGACCAGCGCGGTCGCGATCCAGCCCAGCGGTTCGATCCAGCGCCGCAGCGCTTCGGCCGCGCGCGCGCCGCCGAAGCGGATCACCGCGGCCAGCACGAACACACGCTTGCCGCGCCCGACCAGCATGCTCAGCACATATTGCGGCAGCGGCACCCCGACGATACCGGATGCCCACGTGAAGACCTTCATCGGGATCGGCATGAAGCCGCCCAGCACCAGGAAGGTGAACACCGCCCACGGCGATTCGACCATCTTCGCCTGCAGCGTGGCGATGCCCGATTCGATGGCAGGCAACATGCCCAGCGCGGCGAACAGCGGCTTGAGCGCCTCGAACGCATAGTGGCCCAGCGCATAGCCGACCATCGCGCCGACCATCGAACCGGCCAGGCTCAACGTGGCGAAGCGCCAGCCCTTGCGCGGCTGCGCCACGCACATCGGCATCAGCATCACTTCCGGCATCACCGGGAAGATGATGGCCTCGATGAAGCTCAGCACCGTCAGGTAGGTGGGCGCGCGCCTGTGGCTGGCCCAGTACAGCGCGCGGTCGTACAGCGGCCCGAATATCTTCATCGTCGCGGGGTTTCCCTGTCAGTCCAGCGCGTTCAGTCCAGCATGCCCGACAACAGCGGCACGAAGCTGACCGGCGCCAGTTCCTCCTGCACGATGCCATCGGCCTGCCGGGTAAGTTGCAGCAGCACCTGCCCGCCGGGGCCGCCAACCGGCGCCACCAGGCGGCCACCAACGGCCAGCTGCCCGATCAATGCCTCCACCAGCGCCGGTGCGGCGGCGGTGACGACGATGGCATCGTACGGGCCGTGTTCGGGCCAGCCGATGCGGCCGTCGTCGTGCTTGCTGCGCACGTTCATGCCCAGCTGCCGCAGGCGCTTGCGGGCCTGGCGCAGCAGGTCGCCGATGCGCTCGACGGTGAATACTTCCAGGCCGACCGCCGCCAGGATCGCGGCCTGGTAGCCCGAGCCGGTGCCCACTTCCAGCACCGTCTTCGGCGCCACCTGCAGCACCGCCTCGGTCATGCGCGCCACGACCCAGGGCTGGGAGATGGTCTGGCCATGGCCGATCGGCAGCGCGGTGTCCTCATAGGCGCGCGAGGCCAGCGCCTCGTCGATGAACAGGTGCCGCGGCACCACCCGCACGGCGTTGAGCACGCGCTCGTCGCCGATGCCCCCGCCACTGTGGGCGCCGTCGCGCAGGCGGTCGACCAGGCGGTCGCGCACCCGCTGCGAGGTCATGCCGCTGCCGACCGCCTCCGGCGAAAGACGCAGGCGTGGCGTCATGCCTGGCGCCCCAATTTCGCGGACAGGCCGCCCACCCAGCTGGCCACTTTCTCCAGCGCCTCGTAGCGGGTCAGGTCGACCTGGATCGGCGTGATCGAGATGTGGCCGGTGCGCACCGCATGGAAATCGGTACCGGGGCCGGCATCCTGCTCGGAACCGGCCGGGCCGATCCAGTACACGGTGTTGCCGCGCGGATCGCTGGCCGGGATGCAGGCCTCGGCGCGATGGCGGTTGCCCAGCCGCGTCACCTCGAAGCCGCGGATCTGCTCCCACGGCAGGTCCGGCACATTGACGTTGAGGATGGTGTCGGCCGGCAACGGATCGGCCATCAGCCGCGCCACGATCTCGATGGCGGCGCGCGCGGCGCTCAGGAAATGCTTCGCTTCATGGCGCTGGGTCACCAGCGACACGGCCACCGACGGCAGGCCGAGGAAACGCCCCTCCATCGCCGCCGAAACCGTGCCGGAATAGATCACGTCGTCGCCGAGGTTGGCGGCGTTGTTGATGCCCGAGACCACGATGTCCGGCTCGTGCTCCAGCATGCCGGTCAGCGCCAGGTGCACGCAGTCGGTGGGCGTGCCGCTCACCGCGCAGGTGTAGTGGTCGATCCGGCGCAGCCGCACCGGCCGGTCCAGGGTGAGGGAATTGCTGGCGCCGGAACGGTCGCGGTCCGGCGCCACCACGGTGACCTCGTGGCCGGCATTGCGCAGCTCCTCGGCGAGCATCCTGATGCCGGGGGCGTCCACGCCGTCGTCGTTGCTTACAAGTACGCGCATTGAAGACCTGAATCGCTGAATCCATGACGGCGCTCCCGCTGCCTCGCCGTCCACCGCCATCCCGTCGGTGCGCTGCGCACCGGCCGGCATGGCCCGATCCGGCATGATACCGGAATGCGTCCATCGCCTTCCCGTGACGCCATCCGCATTGCCGCAGCCGTTACGCTATGCGCATGTCGCACCCTGAAGACCAAGACGACGGCGCCCTGTTCCGCTCGGCCATCGGCGAAGTGACGCCGCTGCGCAAGGTGGGCGCACCCGCCACCACCCGGCCGCGCCCCAGGGCGCGCGCGCGCATGGCCGAGCAGGACGAGGCCCAGGCGCTGGGCGAATTCGCCCGGCTGCTGCATTCGAGCACGCCGCTGGAAGCCGGCGACGTCGCCAGTTACCGCCGCGACGCCCTGCCTCCGGGGATGTTCCAGCGGCTCAAGCGCGGCCAGTACGCGGTGCAGGACGAACTGGACCTGCATGGCGCCAATGCGCTCCAGGCCGAGCACCTGCTGCGCGGATTCCTGCTCGAAGCCCATGCCCACGAACATGGCTGCGTGCGCATCATCCACGGCAAGGGCCTGCAGTCCGATGGCGGCGCGCCGGTGCTGAAGAACCTCGTCGACCGCCTGCTGCGCCAGCGCAACGACGTGCTGGCCTTCCATTCGGCACCGCCCGCGCAGGGCGGCACCGGGGCGCTGCTGGTGCTGCTGGCACGGCGTTGAGCCGGCCCCGTCGCTTGCCCGTCCCGCTGCCAGCCCGGCCGGCGATGCTCAGAACGGCAGGGCGCCCGCCGTGCGGCCCGCGGCCGGAGGCGGCGCCGGCGGCGGCGCCTGCTGGCCCTTGACCGCTTCGGCCTCCTCTTCGCCGTTGACGTAGCCCACGCGCGCCGGCTCGCCCGGTTCGATCATGGCCGCGGCGCCGCCGGCCTTGCGCGCGGCGGAAATCGGACCACTGCCCTTCTGCTCCGGCAATGCGATTCCGGCCGCTTCGGCCTCCTTGCGGGTTGCCGCATCCCAGATGTCGCCGGGGGCCGAGCCGGCATCGTTGCCCAGCGTCTCCAGGGCCTGCTGCTTGGCCTGCCCGCCGTCCATCAGGTCGCTGGTATCGGCGCTGCCCAGGCCACGCAGGTCCTCGCCCAGTTTTTCCCTGCGCGCGTCGATGGCCTCGTCGGCCTGGTGCGAGCCGCGCTGGATGTCCGCGCCGGCCCGGCCGATGTCGTCCTTGGCGCCCTTGACCGCGTTGGCGATTCCTCCCAGCTGGCCGATCTTCTCGCGTACCGGGTTCCAGGCCAGGCCGGCGAACCTGTCGCCCAGCCCGAACACGTCGAGCAGCAGGTTGAACAGGGGGAAGGTCAGGTTGCGCGCGAGCAGCGCGGCCATGCGCGGCAGGTGGCCCAGATAGGCCTCCATGGTCAGCTGCCTGCGGGCCGCGGCGTCGGCATAGGCCTGCCCCAGTTCCTCGAACAGATCCTGGGCCAGGAACAGGTACAGCGCATTGAGATGCTTCGCCTGGCTGTTGACGAACTGCCGCACCAGGTCGGCGGCCTTGTTCTTCAGCTCCTCGGTGCCGGGCACGAGATTGCCGGTGCCCAGCTGTCCCTGCCCCAGGCCATCGACGACATCGGTGCCGCGCCTGCGTTGCGCGTCGGCATCGTCGTGGCCCGGTCCGCTGTCCTTGCCGAAGATCAGCCCCCAGATCAGTTCGACGATGCGGCTGGCGATGGCGTCGTGGATGGCGGCCATGAACAGGCCGGGATCCGGCTTGCCCAGGCGTCCATGCAGGTGGCTGTAGATTTTCGGCAGCACCACCTGGGCGATGTCGCAGCTGATGCCCACATGGAACGCCAGGAATCCCGGCAGCCCGCCTTTCAGGCCGAGCCCGCCGGCAAGGCCGGCGGCCACGACATCGGCCAGTGGCGGCACCGGCGGCGTGGCCTGCGGGTCCCCCTTGAACACCGCGAAGCACGCGCCCAGCGCGGCCGCGGCCTCGGCCGGGACATTGGCCTGCTCGGTTTCGGCGGTGGCCAGCCAGCCGGTGATGTCGCCCAGCGAATCGCGCGCGTCCCGGCGCGCACCGGCGATGCCTTCGCGCACGCTGCCCAGCGGGCTTGCGACGCTGCCGCCGGGGTCGAAGCCCTGGAACGAGGGCAACCCCTGCAATGCGTCCTGCGCCTTCTGCAGGGCCTGCTCCGGAGCACTGGCCGCGTCGCCGCCCCCGCCCTCGGCCGCCGCCCTGTCGCGCAGGAACCAGATGTCGTAGGTAGGCCGCCAGTCCGCCTTGATCGCCGCCACTGAATACTCGTGGACCGCCTTCATCAGCGGCCATTCGTAGGCCACGCGCGCTTCGCGGAAGATCGCCATGTAGCAGTCCTGCGCCTTGAACAGCCATTCGGGAATCTTCGCCACCACCTCCGGTACCGCGCCCGGAATCAGGTTGGCCCCGGGCAGGGTGGGCAGGCCCGCGCCTCCGCCCTCGCCCGGCTTGAGCGCGCTCATGCAGGCGACATTGAGATCCGCCCAGGCCTGGGCGAGCGCCTTGCCGGCATCGTGCAGATCGGTGTACGTCGGCGCATCGCGGTTGGCCTTGTCGCCGGCGCTACGGATGCGTTCCAGGATCGGGTCGATCGATTCAGGCCCCGGCGACGCCTGCTTTTTCCCGCCGAACAGCGAACCTGCCGTTTCCAGCAGCGCGCCGGCGGCGCCCTTCGAATCCTTGACCTGCTGCAGCACGCGCCGGGCCGAGCTGGCAAACGACCAGAGCAGGATGTTCTCGCGCAGCAGCGCATCGCGGAAGGCGATGCCATGGCTGCCGGCCTCGCCGGCAAAGGTCTTGACCGCATCCGGGTGGACCCAGCCCAGGTGTATGAACTCGATCGGCGGGTCGATGGACAGGGCATTCTCCTTCTTCCTGCCCCCGTCCTCGCCCGCCGGTGCGTTCTGCACCGCGCCGCCAACGGCGTCCTGTCCGTCGGCCAGCGATCGGCCTTTGATGAAACGCACGGTGCCCGGCGCGCTCCCTCCCGCCTTGCCGGCCAGGTCGCCGGCCAGCGCATCGATGGCATTGCCCACCACGTTGTCGGTGGCCTTGTCGGCCAGCCCCTTGGCCGTGTCGCCCAGTCCGCCCAGTCCCATCGTGATTCTCCCTTCGTCCGGCTCAGACGTGCAGGTCGCGCAGGGCGTCGCGGGTAGGCCCGTCCATCTCGCCGCTCTGCTGCAGGCCGTTCTCGGCCTGGAACCGCAGCAGCGCCGCGCGGGTGCCCGCGCCCGCCTGTCCGTCCTCGCCTCCGCAGTCGTAGCCCAGGTTGAGCAGGCGCTGCTGCACGCCACGCGGTTCCTCGACCGGTTCCAGCAGGCCGATGGTCAGCGGGTACTGTTCGCGGCCCTCGTTGAGCGTGAGCATGGCGGTGGCGACCTCGCCGGGGATCGGCTGGTCGATGCGTCCCTGTCCGTCGGTGCTGCCGGTGATGACCGTATCGGCGAACACCAGGGTGTAGGGTTCGTTCCCGCGCGGCTCGCCCATGCTGGTCAGCTGCAGCTTCAGGCGCGTCGGCTCGCCCTTGCGCCTGAAGCGGTGGCGGGCATCGGTGGCGCGCGCCTCCTGACGCCGGCCCTTGGGCGGCAGGAACACCTTGTCGCCGGCCACCAGCTGGTTGGGATTGGGCCGCTGCGACCGGATCCGGCTGTTGTTGCCGTGCTCCCACAGCGTCTTCCACAGGTAGCCGTTCTTCTTGGCGATGGCGGCGATGCCTTCGCCGGCCGATACCGTGTGCCACGACCCCTGGTCGGACCCGCTCATGCCGGCTCCCATGCTTTTTCGTCCAGATCCGGAAAGGTGACCTGGCAGTCGCCCGGATCGAGGCCTGCCACCCGGTAGACGCCCTTGTCGTTGGTGGTGCCGGTGCTGACGCTGCCGTCGGGCAGTTCCACCCGCACCATTTCGCCGGGCACGGGCCTGCCCGCCTCGTCCAGCAGCTCGACCTCGATCCAGTGGATCTTGGCCGGGTCGGGCTTGTGATCGGGCAGGGCTTCCGGCGGCCTGCCCCCGCGCACCTGGCCCAGCGGCCCGGTCTCCATGGGCTTGCCGGCCAGGGCGGTGAGCGCGGCGGCCGGCGCCAGCGCCGCCAGCGGCGCGACCAGCGCGCCGGCCTTGCCGGACTGCTGCGCGCCACCGCTGTTGATCTTGGTCATCGGTCCCTGGATATCCACGCCGGCGGCGCTGATCGCGATGAAGCTGCCGCCGACCTTCAGGGTGATGTTGCTCCCGGCCTCGAGCACCAGGTTGGCGCCGGCCTTGAGGTAGAGGTTGCCCGCGGCCTGGTGGCTGGAATCGGCGTTGACCGCCACGTTGTGCGCCGCCCCGACGCTCAGCGACAGCGAGTCGGCGATCCTGACCGCCTGCTTGCCATCGACCTTGAGCGAGTCGTCGCGGACGATCTCGGTGATGCGGTCGCGCTCGACCCGGTTGCTGTGGTCGCGCCGGGTGGTTTCCAGCCGGTCGCGCTCCACGGTCAGGCTGCGGTCGTTGCCGACAAACTCGCGGCGGTCGTTGCGCGTGCGCAGATCGACATCCTTCTGCGCGTGCACGAACAGCTGCTCTTCGCCCTTCCTGTCCTCGAAGCGCAGTTCGTTGAAGCCATCGCCGCCCTTGGACGAGCTGCTTTTCAATGCGGTCCGGGTCGCTTCTGCAGGCAGCGCGTACGGCGGGGTGTTGGCGCCGTTGTAGACGCAACCGGTAACCAGCGGCGCGTCCGGGTCGCCCTCGATGAAATCGACCACCACCTCCATCCCGACGCGCGGGATGAACAGCGCGCCCCAACCGCGCCCGGCCCACATCTGTGCGACCCGCAGCCAGCACGAGCTCTTGTCGTCACGCTGGCCGCGCCGGTCCCAGTGGAACTGCACCTTGATGCGGCCATGTTCGTCGCAGTGGATCTCCTCGCCTGCCGGGCCGACCACCATCGCCGTCTGCGGGCCGGGCATCGTCGGCCGCGGCGTGCGCAGCGGCGCGCGCCACGTGGTGTCGTGCGGAATGACGGTGAAGGTGTTGGTGTAGCGCGCGTTTCCCTCGACCAGGTTGTTGCGGCCCCGGTGCTGCACGCTGACCACCAGGTAGTCGCGGTTGAGCGCGTCGTCGGGGTGGTCGCTCAGCCCGAACACATAGCCGGGCGACATCATCCGCGCGTTGCCGGTGCCCTGCAGCGTGTCGTGGTCGGTTTCCTCGATCTCGACCAGCAGCTTGGCCAAGCGGTCGCCGCCATCCTGTTCGGTGTAGTGCAGCGGCGGGTGCACGAAGCGCTCCAGGCTGCGGTTGTCGCCCATCTCCAGCACCGATTCCATCGACGATTCCAGCAGCGTGGCCGGCCGCTTGAAATCGAAGTCGCGCAGGGTCACGCGCCCGCTGCGCAGGTGTTCGCGGCGGGTCAGGGTCAGTAGCAGGTCGTCGTCGTCCTTCTCCACGTCGCTGGCCGCCAGCGCGAAGCGCAGCTCCCTGGGCCGCATCTCCGGATTGCGGTCGCGGTTGTCGGTGAACACCCACACTTCGGCCTCGGCTTCGTGCCGGAAGAAATAATGGATGCCCGAAGCTTCCAGCAGGCGCGAAAGGAAGGCGAAGCTGGTCTCGCGGTACTGCACGCAGTATTCCAGCGGCGGGTAGCTTTCGTTGAGCTGGAAATCGAAATCGGCCAGGCCGAACTCGCCCAGTATCTGCTCGGCGATTTCCACCACCGACAACTGCTGGAAGATGCGGCTGTCCTCGTGCAGCTGCAGTTGCCATACCCACGGCACCATCTGCGCCTGGTAGACGGTAGCCTCGTCGTCGCCGCCCAGCTGGCGGACGCCGGTACGGCCGAAGGCGACGACCACGCCGGTCCAGAAGCGCCTGTCGTCCAGCGTCTCCAGCTCCAGCCGGACACGCTTGCCGATGATCGCCGCCGGCTCGATGGCATCGTCCAGCGACATCAGCGTGAGGTTGAACTCGAACAGCTGCGACAAGCCTTCGCTGCCCTCCACCGCATGCACCAGCAGGGCATCCTCGCCGAGCGGGCTGACCAGGTTGTAGGCGCGGTGGGCGGTGCTGAAAGGCATGGCGGCTCGGTCACCGGGTGGCGGCCGGCACATGCTCGCGCGTGGGCTGGTGGCGGCGGTATCGGCCAGACGGGTTAGCCCGATGGTGGGAGGACGGCGGCCCTGGCCTCATTCCAGCGCATAGGCGAAACGCCCGTCGTCGCCGACGCTGACGTGGATGCTGCCGAAGCTCCGGCCCTGGCCCATTCGCACCAGCACCTCGCCGGCCACTTCCGGCAGCAGGCTGCCGGTGAGGATGTGGTCGATATTGCGCGCGCCCGAATCCACCTCGGTGCAGCGGGCGGCCACCGCGTCCACCAGTGCATCGTCGTAGTCGAGGCGGGCGTTGTGGCTGGCCTGGATGCGGCGGGCGATCTTGCCGAGCTTCAGGCGGACGATCCTGCGCATGTTGGCGTCGTCCAGCGGGTAGTACGGGATCACCGTGGTGCGGCCGAGGAAGGCCGGCTTGAACACCGCGTTCAGTTCCGGCTTGAGCAGTTCGTTGAGCGCGGCCACGTCCGGCGGCTCGGGATTGCCGCGGCAGGCGCGCATGATCAGCTCGGTGCCGGCGTTGGAGGTGAGGATGATGATGGTGTTGCGGAAATCGATCTCGCGGCCCTCGCCGTCCTCCATGCGGCCCTTGTCGAACACCTGGAAGAACAGTTCCAGCACGTCGGGATGGGCCTTTTCGATCTCATCCAGCAGCACCACCGAATACGGCTTGCGCCGCACCGCCTCGGTGAGCACGCCGCCTTCGCCGTAGCCGACGTAGCCGGGAGGCGAGCCTTTGAGCGAAGAGACGGTATGCGCCTCCTGGTACTCGCTCATGTTGATGGTGATCATGCTGCGTTCGCCGCCGTACAGCAGCTCGGCCAGCGCGATCGCGGTTTCGGTCTTGCCCACGCCGCTGGTGCCGACCAGCAGGAACACCCCCTTGGGCTTGTCCGGGTCTTCCAGGTTGGCGCGCGAGGTGCGTACGCGCTGGGCGATGGCCTCCAGCGCATGGCCCTGGCCGATCACGCGCTGCTCCAGGTTCTCGCGCAGGTTGAGCACGGTCTGGATTTCGTCGCCGACCATGCGCCCGACCGGAATGCCGGTCCAGCCGGCAACGATCTGCGCCACCGCGTTGGCATCCACCACCGGCAGCACCATCGGGTTCTGGCCCTGCAACTGCGCCAGTTCGGCGCGCAGGGCATCGAGCGCGGCCGTTTTCCCGGCGCGCTCGGCCGCGTCCTCGGGCAGCGCTTCCAGTTCGTCCAGCGCGGCCAGGATGCGCCCGACCAGTTCGCCCTCGCCCCGCCAGCGCAGCTCCAGCGATCGCAGCCGTTCGGCCACGTCGGCCTGTTCGGCCTCGAGTTCGGCCAGGCGCGCGGCATGGTCGGCGCCGCCCGCCGCCTCACGCCGCAGCTGGGTGTGCTCGGCGGCCAGCACTTCGCCGCGCCGGCGCAGGTCCTCGATCTGCGCCGGGGTCGCGCCCTGCCCCACCGCCACGCGCGCGCAGGCGGTGTCGAGCACGCTGACCGCCTTGTCCGGCAGCTGCCGGCCGGCGATGTAGCGCGAAGACAGCTTGACCGCATCGCGCACCGCCTCCTCGAGCACGCGCACGCCATGGTGGGCGGACATGGCCGCGGCCACGCCGCGCAGCATCGCCACCGCGCGCTCGTCGTCAGGCTCTTCGACCTTGACCACCTGGAAGCGCCGGGTCAACGCCGGGTCCTTCTCGAAATATTTCTTGTACTCGCTCCAGGTGGTGGCGGCGATGGTGCGCATCTCGCCGCGCGCCAACGCCGGCTTCAGCAGGTTGGCGGCATCGTTCTGGCCCGCCTGCCCGCCCGCGCCGATCAGGGTATGCGCCTCGTCGATGAACATGATGATCGGCCGGGGGCTGGCCTTGACCTCCTCGATCACGCCTTTCAGGCGGTTCTCGAATTCGCCCTTGACCGATGCGCCGGCCTGAAGCAGCCCCAGGTCCAGCGACAGCACCTCCACCCCCTGCAACGGCGCGGGCACGTCGCCGGCGGCGATGCGCGCGGCCAGTCCTTCGACCACCGCGGTCTTGCCGACGCCGGCCTCGCCGGTGAGGATCGGGTTGTTCTGGCGGCGACGGGTGAGCACGTCGACCATCTGCCGGATTTCGCCGTCGCGGCCCAGCACGGGATCGAGCCTGCCCTCGCGCGCCCTGGCCGTCAGGTTCTGGCAGTACTGGTCCAGATTGGGCGTGGCGCTGGGCGCGCCGCCGGCGCTGCCGGAACCGGGCGCGATGTCCGCGCCGGCGGGGGCGCCAGCGGCGTCGCCCAGGCCGCGCGCCTGCTTCGCCTCCGCCGAAGCGGCGACGATGGCGTGGAAGTTCTGCAGCAGCGTTTCCAGGTTGACCGGCGCCAGCACGCCCGCCGCGTCGCCCAGCAGGCGGCGCAGTTCGGCATCGGCCAGCAGCGCGACCAGCAGGTGGCCGCTGCGGATCTTCGATTCGCCGAACTCGATCGACGCCCATCCCCAGCCGCGCTCCAGCAGCAGCGGGATATGCGCGCTCAGCGCCGGGGTGCGCTGGTTGCCGGCATTCAATCCGTCCAGCGCCTTGCCCAGCGCGCGCTCCAGCGCATCGGCCGGCACCTCGAACTGGCGCAGGATGCGGTGGAGGTCGGTGTTGTCCGCTTCCAGCAGCTTGACCAGCAGGTGTTCGATCTCGACGTCGTAATGGGTCCGCGCCAGGCACAGGCCGGCGGCGCCCTCTATCGCCGAACGGCAGGTGGCATCCAGGCGGGAGACCAGGGAACGCAGGTTCAGTGCCATGACGGGCCTCTCATTGCGTGAAATGGAATTCGCATTCGTCGGCCGGGCGGCCGTGGCGCTGGCCGCGCAGCCAGGTGTTCCAGCCCAGCCGCGGGCGGTCGGGGCCGGCGCCGCCCAGCGCCAATGGCGGCACTTCGTCCTCGCGCAGCAGCAGGCCGATGCGCAGGTCCATCGACAGGCCGGTGAGGAAGCGCGCCAGCTCGGCGATGTCGGCCAGCAGCTTCTGGTCGGGCAGCAGGGCCCGGAAGCGCGGGCGGTCCAACGGCCCGACCCGCAGGCGCAGGGTGATCTGGCGGTCCCAGTAGCGCGGACCGAGCACGCCTTCGCCCAGGCGCTGGCGCGCGCCGAGGCGGATGCGGTCGCGCGCCGGCGCCGGCTGCCAGGTCCCCGGACAACTCTCCACCGTCACCGGCGCGCCCACGCACTGCCCGATCACCTGCGACAGCGCCCCCGCGCCGTGGGGCCGCTGCGAGATCAGCCCGGCGAAATAGCCGATGGCCGCCGAGGGCAGCGCGCGCCGGCCCGCTCCTTTCTCCACCGCCGGCGCGGCGCCCTCTTCCAGCCGTGCCTGCAGGGCCGGCGTGCCCAGGCCGACCAGGTGATGCACGTAGCGCAGGGGCGCGTTGCGGAAGCCGAATTCGCGGCCTATCTCCGGGCGGTACTTGCCCCAGGCCTGCCAGAACAACGACAACGCGCGCTGGTTGAACAGGTCCAGGAAATCCTGGGTGGGGCGCTCGCGGCGCTGCTTCAGCTCGATCAGGTGCTCGGTGTAGTGGCGCGGCAGCACGCCGCTGGGGCCGGTCAGCCCGAGGAAATTGACCCCCATCCGCCAGTCCCCGCCTTCCTGTTCCAGTGATGCCAGTTCGGCCACCGGGAAGGACAGCGAGGCCGGCGTGGCGAACCGCACCGGTCCGGGCCGGCCACCGCCGCCGCGCCCGTCGAAACCGGCGCTGGCATACAGGATGCGTACCGCCTGGAAGAACCCGAATGCCAGCGGATCGGCCTGCAGCCGCTGCAGCGGCGCGGCCGCGGCCTGGCCGGGCAGGGCCTGCAGCCCATCGGCCAGGCCCGTCGCGGCGGGGAGCGCGCCGTCCATGCTCACACCAGCGGCCATGCCCCCGCGCGCGGCGGGAAGCGGGCCAGCTCGCCTTCGCGCTGCAGCGAGCGCACGGTCAGCCGCGTATAGGAGTTGGCGGTGCAGTACAGGCCGAAGAACACGTCCAGCACCCGCGCCAGCACGTAGATGCCGCTGCCGACGTACTGGCTTTCGTCGAAGTCGATCTCGATGTCGGTGCCGCGCACGAAGGCGCGGCGCGGCGGCATGCCGATGGCGGTCAGCGAGGGCGTGCTGCGCACCTGGACGATGCCGGCGATCTGTTTGCGCAGGCTGGCCGAATCGGCGTAGTTGTACAGGCTCAGGATCTCCAGCAGCGCGTCGCGCCCGCCTTCGACGATCGACAGGTGGTTGAGCGCCAGGTGGGAGATCAGCCGCCACTGGTTGGCCAGCCGCATCGGCGCGCGCCAGGTCGGCGTGGGCTTCTTCAGCAGGCGCGCCTGGCCGATGGCGCCGCCGCGCTCGACCTGCAGCACGCTCTCCTCGCCGCCGAACGGCAGCTGCGACGGCAGGTCGCGGTTGGTGCAGGTCAGCGACAGCGACAGCGTTTCCACCGCCGGCACGGTGGGGTCCATGTTGCGGTCGACCAGGCTGATCGACAGTTCGGTGCCTTCGTCGTCGGCGCGCAGCGAAGGCTGCCGCTGCCCGTACCAGTGACAGGCGTCCGGGTCGTCGTGCAGGCCGTGGCGCACCGAGTAGAACGGCTCGAACTCGGTGACCTTGCCGGTGTCGCCCTGGCGGGTGAGGCGCCGTACCGAATCCACCGAGTACACCTCCAGTCCCAGCGGGCGGCGCGCATCGGGAATCACCGGGTATTCGTGGCGCTCCTGGGTCAGCCGGATGGGCTCGGCCTGCTGCTTGAACAGGTTGACGATGGGCGTGCAGTTGAGCCTGAAGGTATCGGCGGTGACCGCCTGTTCCAGCCGCGCCAGGCGCTCGGGCCGGCCGAACGCGCCGATCTCCAGCACCAGTTCGGCCTGCTGGCCGAAGCCGGACAGGTCCAGCCCATCGACCTGGAAGAACAGGAATTTCTCGGGCAGCGCGAAGTATTCCTGGATCAGGCGGTAACCGAGGAAGGAGCGCGCGTCGTAGTCGAGCAGCCCTTCGTCCTCGTCGAAGCCCACCGCCCGCAGTGCCGCCGCCGGCAAGGCCACGCTGCGCCCGCTGTGCGGATCGCGCAGCGACACCGCTTCGGTGGCGTTGAGCACGATCTCGTGCAGTGCGTGCGCCAGCGGGCTTTCGCCATCGATGTGGAAACGCAGGCTGTGCAGCGCCAGTTTCGCCAGCGGTTCGCTGCCGCTGGCGCGCAGCGCGATGCGCAGCGTCGCCACCCGGCTCGCCGCGCCCAGCGCGAAGGCCGAGCGTTCGGCCGCTTCCAGCTTCGCATCGGCCACCTGTATCGGCCACACCTGCACCGGATAGGCGGTGCGGTAACGCACCGGCATCCCCTGCACCGGGCGGGTCAGCAGCAGGGTGTCGCGCGGCACTTCCTGCATCGTGGTCAGTTCCACCCCCGGCGCCGGATGCAGCTGCGCAATCGACATCGACGGCACCGGCCGCAGGAAGTGCGGATACAGCACCGACAGCAGCGCCTCGGTGACCTGCGGGAATTCGTCGTCCAGCTTCTTGTGGATGCGCGCGGAGAGAAAGGCGAACGACTCGATCATCCGCTCGACGTGCGGGTCCTCGCAGACCTCGCCTTCCAGCATCAGCTGCGCGGCGATCTTCGGGTAGCGCCCGGCGAACTCGCGCGAGAGCCGGCGCAGGTAGGTGAGTTCGTTCTCGTAATAGGGCAGCAACTCGTCGAGCATGGCTACCTGTCCGGTGGCCCCGGCCTATGCCTGAAGATGGGCCAAGCCTAGGCAGGAGGACGGAGCCCGCCCATTCGCCGGATGGGATAGGCCATGCCGCCAGCGGGCCGGCCGGCAGCCGCTCAGCGCGGCGCGGTGCGCCTGCTGCCCGCTTCCAGGATCGCCTTCCTTTCGGCGAATTCGGCGTTGACCCGGTCGATGCGCGCCTGCCGCGCCGCTTCGTCCACCCAGCGGCCGTCGCGGGTGCGCCGCAGTTCCAGCGAGTGCTCGATCTGCGCGAACGGCAGCAGCACGCTGTCGTTGGCGGCGATGAAACCGGCCAGCTTGTGCACGCGCTGCAGGTGCTCGAGCTGCGCCGCCGCCTGCGCGCTGCGGCCGCGCGCATAGTCCAGCAGGAAACGCCGCACCTGTTCCTTGTCCGCGTCCGGCAGGTCGCGCGCGGTCACCAGTACCGCATGCGGGATCACCGCCGAGGTCCACAGCACCCGCAGCTGCGCGTTCTGCCGCGGGAACCTTTTCGCGAACCGTTCCATGTCGGCGGAATTGTTGCTGCACAGGTCCACTTCGCCGTTGGCCACGGCCAGCGCGTTGTTCTGGTGGTTGTCCACCTTCACGCTCTTGAAGTAGGAATCCGAATTCACCCCGCGGCGGGCGAACAGCTGCGCCTCCGGGGCCAGGTAGCCGGACACGGACACCGCTTCGCCACGCGCATAGCTCCAGCGCTTGCTGCCCGAAAACACCGTCTCCAGATTGGGGATCGGCCCGTCCTTGTGCGCCAGCAGCACAGCGCGGTAACCGGGTGCGCCATCCAGCCGCGCCAGCTGCACGGTCACGTTGGCCTTGCCGGCCAGCACGCTGTCCAGCGCCAGCTTGCCGGAAAGAAAAGCCACGTCCACGCGCCTGTCCAGCACCGCGCGGTACATGCCTTCATAGGTGCTGACCGACACGCCGATCACCGGGCGCTTCAATGCTTTGGACATATCGTCCAGCACCGGCTGCCAGTCCTCGCTGGATTCGGCCGGACCGCCGGTAGGCAGGATGCCGAAGCGCAGGGGCGGCGCGCCGCTGTTCTGGCCGGACGCGGACAGGATGCCCGCCCCCAGGCTGGCCAGCAGGGCAAGGCGGATAAGCGCGCGACGCGACATGGCATCCATGGCCGTGACCGTTCGGGGACCCCGGAGGGACGCCATTATGGGCACGCCCTGTCGCCGCGTCACGCCGCCATCCGCGTTCAGGACTCCACCATGCGCCGGGAGGCCACCACCGCCTCCACCCGGTTGCGCACGTTGAGCGCGCGGAAGATCGCCGCCAGATGGATCTTGACCGTGCCTTCGCTGATGCCCAGGTCGCGGGCGATCAGCTTGTTCGGCTTGCCCTGCGACAGCAGCATCATCACGTCGATCTGGCGGCCGGTCAGGATGCTGCGCAGCGAATCGAGTGAATGGCCGGTTTCCACCACCGGCGCCATCGCTGCCGGCGGCGTCCAGCCACGCGCCTGCACGCCGGCCAGCAGCATCGGCGGCACATAGACTCCGCCGGAAAGCACCAGGCGGATCGCCGACAGCATCACTTCCGGCGAATAGGCCTTGGGGATGAAGCCGTTGACGCCCAGTTCCAGCAGGACGCGGATCAGGTCCAGGTCCTCGGAGCCGGACAGCACGATCACCGGCGTGTCCGGCAGGCGCTGGCGCATCTGCGCGATGTGCTGGTAGCCGACCGCGCCGGGAATGGCGATGTCCAGCAGCGCCAGGTCCAGGTGTTCGACGCTGGCCGTCGCCCGCGCCAGACCGTCCATGTCCATGGCGACCACGCACTCGATATCGCCACCAAGCTCCATCAATTTGGCTTTCACGCCCTCGACGATGAGGAGGTGGTCGTCGGCAATCAAAACCTTCATGGAATCCTGTCCCCGGGGTGCGGCGGGATGCCGGCGCGGGTCCGGCCGCGTGCCATGCAGTGAACGGGCACGACCATAGTCCGCCGCCCCTGCCTGGGCAATAGCCGATACAGGCCGGATGGCCTAGTCCTCAGGCGATATGGCCGCCGGCATCGGCCAGCAGGAAAGATGCAGCGTCCCGCGACATGCGGCCAGCCCGGTTGCCATGAACCTCCCGCCCCGCCTCCTGACGACTCTCGCGCTTGCCTGCCTGCTCCTGGCAATGGGCGCGCATGTCATGGCCGCGCCGGCGGCACGGGACAGCGCGGCTGGCGCGGCCGCCGCTGGGTCGGAGCAGGCGCCCGGCAGGCCCCGCACGCCGCTGCCGCCACCGCCCTTGCCCTCGCCCGCCGGCACCCTGCCCTGGTACGGCGTGCTGTTCCGGGTCACGCCGCCGGCCGCCGCCACAGACATCGCCGCAGACATCGGCAACGACACCGGCGGCGCGGCGCCGGCAGCGGATGCCGTCACCGCGACCGCTGCCGACGCCTCCCCCTCGCAGAGTCGTGCCAACTGGATCCTGGGCACCATCCACTTCGGCAGCGAGAGCGAACACGGCATCGACGGCGCACGCCTGCAGCGGCTGGTGGACGCCGCCGCCACCGTGGTCAACGAAGTGGACGTCGACACGCCCATCGATGCGGTGCTGGATGCCTACCGCTGGCTGCCGCCGGAACAGTCGCTGACCTCCCTGATCGGGCCCGAGGGGCTGGCCCGCGCGCATGAGCTGCTGCCGGAGATCGCGCCGGACACCCTGGCGCGGATGAAGCCGTGGCTGGTGCTGGCGCTGCTGGAAGCGCGCGGCGAGCGCGTCGGCGAGGACACCATGGACGTGCGCGTGCAGCACCTGGCCGCCGCCGGCGGCCTGCCGCTGGTGCACCTGGAGGACATGCCGGCGCAGTTGCGGGCGCTGGACTGCGTGTCGTCGCAGGAACAGGCGCAGGTACTCGCCGAACGCCTGCGTGCGCCCTCGCAGATGCAGGACGAGTCGGCGCGCGCGCTCGTCTTCTACCACCGCGGCGACCTGTGGGCCTGGCTGGCGGATGTGGACCGCATGTCCGGCCTCGGCGACAGCGCCCGGGCCATCGAACTGCGCGCCCGCCGCTGCCTGATCGAGCAGCGCAATGCGCAGTGGCTGCCGCGGCTGCTGCAGGTGCTGGCGCAAGGTGGAAGCCTGGTCGCGGTGGGCGCGATCCACCTGCCCGGCTATGACGGACTGCTGGCCGCCCTGCTGCGCGCCGGCTATCGCGTGGAGGCGCAACCCCTGTGAGCACGACCATCACCCCGGCCACGCCCGGCGAACGCCAGGTCTTCTGGGGCCAGGGCGCATTCCTCAGCCCGCAGCACCTGCAGGCGCAGGACGCCTGGCACCTGGCGATGCGCCAGCAACTACATGCGCGCCTGTCGCCGCACCCCTGGGGCTTCGAACGCCTGCAGCTGCGCGAGGCCGCGCTGGGCGAGGGCATCGTGGACATCGAGCAGCTGCTGCTGCATACCCGCGACGGCGAACGCCTGCACGGCGGTTCGGCGGTGGCCACCGGCAACGCCCGCATACCGCAGCGGTCGCTGGCCGAGCTGGTCCCGCGCGACGCCAACCCGATCGGCCTGTGGCTGGTGCTCAACCGCGAACGCACGCTGCAGGGCATGGGCAACGGCGGGCGCCTGGGCGAACGCCACGCGCTGGGCAGCGACAGCATCGCCGATCCCTACGATCCGGCGGCGCCGGCAGTGGACGTGGATTTCCTGCTGTACCAGCCGGGCATCGTCACCTCGCTGGACGAGAACGCGCAGGTGCTGGTGCGCTCGGGGGATGCCTACCGGTTCGCCGAGATAATGCCGCTGTCGCCGGGCAAGTTCCGCCTGTCGCAGGACTATGTGCCGCCGCTGCTGGCCCTGGACGCATCGACCAACCTGTCGCGCTGGACCCGCGCACTGCGCGACCTGCTGGTATCGCGCGGGCAGGATTTCGCCGCCAGCAAGCGCCAGCGCGGCATCCGCGCCGCTTCCACCAGCGCGCAGGAAGTGATGCGCGTGCTGATGATGCAGACCTTCGCCCGCTGGATGCCGGTGCTGGACGAACATGTGCGCCTGGGCAGCGTGCCGGCCTATCCGCTGTACCAGCAACTGCGCACGCTGGTGGCCGAATTCTCGGTGTTCTCCGAGGACATCGGCTATTTCGGCGGGCTGGCGTCCAACCCGATCGAAACCGCCTTGCCGGACTACGACCACGAAGACCTGCGGCGCTGCTTCCGCCTCGCCTTCGAGCGCGCCGAGGCGCTGATCAAGGCGCTGACCGTCGGCGCCGAGGTCGGCATCACCCTGGCCTGGGACGGCCGCTTCTACAAGGCGGACCTGCCGGCGTCGCTGTTCGAGTCGGACAAGACCCGCTTCTACCTGACGATCGAATCGGACGTGCGCGGGCAGGAACTCTTCACCCGCCTGTCGCGCACCGCCAAGATCGCCTCGATGGACGAGATGCCGCGCCTGCTGCAGGCCGCACTGTTCGGCCTGAAGATCGACCTGCTGCCGGTGCCGCCGGAAGAGCTGCCGCAGAAGACGCCCAACACCACTTACTTCCAGGTCGATACCACGCACCCGTTCTGGCAGATGATCAGGAACGCGCGCAACCTGGCGGTGTTCTCCGACCTGTCGCCGGAAGACACCGTCATCAAGCTGTTCCCGGTGGGAGCCGACGAATGAACACCCGCGCGCAAGGCGGGGGGCGCTGAACCGTGGCCCGCCTCGTCCATCATTTCGCCCCGCTGTTCTCCTTCGGCCTGGCGCTGGAGGAGAAGATCGCGGCCAATGCCGCCGACGAGCAGCCGCAGGCGATCATCGAGCACGCGCGCGACCTGCTGGAGCGCGCGCGCGGTTCGGCCAGCGCCGGCGGCAAGCGCCCGGAACAGATCGAGGAAGCCAGCTTCGCGGTGGTCGCCTGGTTCGACGAGATCATGGCCCGCAACCCGGCCTGGCTGACCGCGCACATCACCCCGCTGCAGATCACCCTGTTCAACACCAACAACGCCGGCAACGAGTTCTTCACCCACCTGTCCAACCTCAAGGCCGAACAGGACGAAGTGCGCGAGGTCTTCTACCAGACCCTGCTGCTGGGTTTCGTCGGCCAGTACTACTACGAGAACGGCGACAGCGGCGAACTGGGCCGCTTGAAGGAACTGCATGCCCGCCAGCTGCCGGTGCCGCCGGCCCCGATCCACACCCTGCGCGAGGAACGGATCACGCCGCAGCCCTACGCCAGCCAGGCGCCTGCCGGCCCCCGCTATCCGCGGCAATGGGACGGCCTGCTGCTGAAGGCCGGTCTGGTAGTGGCGCTGCTGATCCCGCTGCTCTACCTGGGCTATCTGCTGGTCGCCGCGCCCAGGGTGGAAGGCCCGACCGTGCAGGAGCTGGTCGACCGGCAGATCGCCGGTTTCCCCTGCTCTGACCTGTCGGCGACGGTGGCCGGGGACGGGCGGACGCGGGTGACCGGCCATGTCTCGCGCGCCGAGGACCTGGCCGCGCTCAAGGAGCGGGTCGCGGCGGTCAAGGGCGTGCGCGATGCCGGCTTCGACGTGCAGCTGCGTATCTGGCCGCACTGCGAGGTGACGCGCATCGTCAAGCCGCTGTATGCGCGCAACCACGACCTGAAGAGCGGCCTGTCGGTCACCCCGAGCACCGGCCACACCGCGCGCTTCACCGATGGCGAGAATGTCACCGCCCGCCTGGTGCAGGGCAATGCCGACGGCTACCTGTACGTGGACTACTTCACCGTCAACGGCCAGGTGGCGCACATGTATCCGAACGCGCGCGAAGGCGACCGTGGCCTGGTGCCCGCCGGCACCCCGTTCGATGTCGGCGGCGCGGTGGCGTGGGAGGTGTCCGCGCCCTATGGGCAGGAGCTGATCCTGGTGATTTCCTCGCCCACGCCGCTGTATGCGCCGGAACAGGCGCCGACCGAAATGATCGAACCGGCCCGCGACTACCTGCCGCGGCTGGAGCAGATGCTCAAGGCCCACGGCGACGCCCGTGCGATGAGCGCCGACTACATGTTCATGCAGACGGAGCCCGCGCCATGAACCTGCCCAATCCGCTCGCTCCGCTGCTCGCCCTGTTCCGCCGCGCCAAGCCGCTGGCCGATGGCGCCGCCGCGGGCGCGAAAAAGCCGTGGCTGCCGCGCTTGCTGCTGGCCGTGCTGGCGCTGGCCGTGCTGGTTGGCGGCACCCTCGTGCTGGTCCAGCTGCTGCCGCAGCTGCCGGCGCGGTTCTGGCAGCTGCTGGGCATCTGCCTGATCGCCGCCGCACTGATCTGGTGGTTCGCCGCCGGCCGGCGCCGCTTCTCCCTGCAGGGACGCGCGCGCAAGCGCATCGGCGATCTCGGCCCCGGCAATGCCGACGACGAACGCGAACCGCTGGCGCGGATGCAGGCCGCCATCGCCGAGGCCAAGCGCACCATCGCCCGCTCGCCGGAAATGGACAAGGGCCGCGACCCGCTGTACCGGGTGCCATGGATGCTGGTGATCGGCGACGACGACGCCGACACCTCCGGCCTGCTGCGCGCGGCCGCCGACGTCTCGCCGTTCCCCGCACCGGCGGCGGACCCCGGAGCGGTGTGGCAGTGGTGGTTCTTCAAGAACCTGATCGCCATCCAGATGCATCCGCGCATCGTCTGCGAACCGGGCGCGCGGCTGGAACGCGGGCTGTGGTACCAGGCGTTGATGCAGCTGGCCGGCGAGCGCGCGCAACTGCCGCTCAACGGCATCGTGCTGGCGGTGTCGATCCAGTCGCTGCTCGGCCCGGCCGATGCGCTCAAGTCCACCGCCACGCGCCTGCGCCGGCTGGTGGACGAAGCCATGGAACACCTGCAGGTGCGGGTGCCGGTCTATATCGCCGTCACCGGGCTGGAACGCCTGCGCGGCTATCCGCAACTGCGCGCCACCCTGCCCGCCGAGGCCTTCGCCCAGGCGCTGGGCCATGTGCTGGAACCGGCAGGCGCGAACGCCAACGCCCTGCCCGGCCTGCTGACCCCGCTGCTCGACCGCCTGCACGCCCTGGGCCTGACCGCCCTGCGCGGCCAGTCCACCCCGGCGCAGCGGCGCGGCATCTTCGAGTTCTTCGACGCCATCCGCCGCGCCTCTTCCGGCCTGAACCTGCTGGTCACCCTGCTGCTGGAAGACAACACGTTCCAGCGCACGCCCAGCTGGCGCGGGCTCTACTTCGCCGGCGGCGCCGACAGCGCCAACCCCGGCGGCGCATTCGTGGCCGACCTGTTCACCCGCTTCCTGCCGGGCGACCAGCCGCTGGCCGGCAGCTCGCTGCGCGGCAATGCCGGACGCATGGCGGTGGCCTCGGCGGGCGTGGCCGCGCTGCTGGGATTCAGCGTGTACCTCGCCTACGGCCTGTCCACCGCGCGCCGCGACGACACCCGCCTGCTGGCCAGCACCCACAGCGCCTGCCGGGAGATGGAAGACCGGCTGGGCAATGCCCGCATCGAATGGGTGGCCAGCTGCGGACGCACCATCGAGCAGCTCGAATCCGCGGCCGACAAGACCCTGCTCGGTTTCGGCATCCGCCGCGCCGACCGCGACATCGGCACGCTCCGCCAGCGCGTCACCGAGGATTTCGCCAACCTGATCCTGGCGCCCTACGACCAGATGCTGGGCCAGGACATCGAACAGGGCCACGCCGGCCTGGAACACGCGCTGGCCATCGCCCAGCGCCTGCGCATGCTGGAACACTGCCGCGGTTCCAGCCGCTGGTGCCTGCAGCACGAGGCCGGCGGGAACCTCGCCTTCGACGCGCGCTCGCGCCTGTTCGCGCCGTTCGTCAGCGCCGACCACGACACCGCGCGCGACCACGACAACGGCATGGCGCTGTTCGGCGCCTACCTGGGCTATCTGCGCTGGCAAAAAAAAAAG
Source organism: Stenotrophomonas nitritireducens (assembly GCF_001431425.1). Classification (GTDB taxonomy): domain Bacteria; phylum Pseudomonadota; class Gammaproteobacteria; order Xanthomonadales; family Xanthomonadaceae; genus Stenotrophomonas; species Stenotrophomonas nitritireducens. The sequence continues at coordinate 60,395 of NZ_LDJG01000023.1, read as the reverse complement.
ACGCTGGACGATGAGCGCGACCGCCTGCGCGGCCAGCTCGCCCGGCTGATGCAGTCGACGCAGGCCGTCGCCCCCGGCCAGTTGAAGAGCTGGTCGCAGGCACGCGGCGGCGGCTTCACCCTGGCCGACTGGTGGCTGCCCGCCGGCGCCCTGGTCGGCACCGATGCCGCACTGCCCGCGATACCGGCGGCCTACACCCGGCCGGCCTGGGAGAACGTGGTGGAGCCCTTTCTCGACACCCTGCCCGACGCCGGCGTGGCGCGGGAACGCATAGACGCGCTGCGCGGGCAGTACTTCACCGACTACTTCGCCGCCTGGGGCGGCCTGCAGGCGCATTTCGGCGACGGCCTGGCGCTGTGGAAGGGGCGCGAGGACGATCTGCTCAAGCGCGCCGCCGGCAACGACAACCCCTATGCCCTGTACTTCGCCCGCCTGGACGAACAGGTCTACGGACTGCCGCTGGCGCTGCCCGTGGGCCTGCGCTGGAGCCAGTGCTGGGCGCAGATGAAATCGCGCTGGCTGACCTCGTGGCGGCCCCTGTCCGGCTTCATCGGCGACAGTCTCGCCCTGTGGCGCACCCGCATCGAACCGCCGCCGTGGGTGCCGGCGCTGCGCGCCACCCGGCTGCAGGTGCTGGCCCCGCAGGCGCCGGCGTTCGCCCAGGCCTGGCTGCGCCTGCAGGGCCCCGGCGCCGGGCAGGATGCCTGGCATATCGCCAGCGAGCTGTTCGCCGGCCACGGCAACAGCGACAAGCCGCCGGCCGACGACTACGCGCGCCTGCTCGCCGCCACCGACAAGCCGCCGGAAGGCCACGGCGAGAACTTCAGCCCGCAGGACCAGACGGCCTGGGCGATCGCACGCGGACCGGCGCGCCTGTTGTGGCAGGCGACGGCGTCGATGGCCGCCAGGACCCTGCAGCAGCGCTGGCAGGAAACCGTCTTCCAACCGCTGGCCGCCTTGCCGCCCGAGGCCCGCCAGGGCGCCCTGCTGGGGCCGCAGGGCAAGCTCGAAGCCTTCGTCGGCGACTGGCTCAAGCCCTTCGTCAGCGAACGCGAGCGCACCCCGGTCAGCGTGGCCGGCGTGACGATGCCGCTGGCTCCGGCCTTCGTCGCCCTGATCGCCTCCGGCCAGGCCGGCCCGCCCAGCGACGCGCCGGTGCCGGCCGGCACCTTCACCCTGGACAGTCCATCGGACCTGTCGCCCCTGGAGGAAGGGGCGCAGGGCACCGTCTTCGAACTGGCCTGCGGCGGGCAGACCAGCAGCATCGGCAGCCGCGGCGAATCGCTCAGCGATGCGCAGATGCAGCCGCAATGGTCGGCGCAGACCTGCGCCGAGGCGCGCATCCGCATCGCCCTGCCGCCGCTGCCGACGCTGCCCGACGCGATCCCCGCTGCCGCCGAGACGCCTGCAACTGCCGCGCCGCCGACACCCGCACCGGTCGTCGGCGACAGCCCGCGGCTGGTGCTGCTGTATCGCGGCAAGGACGGCATGGCGCGCCTGCTGCAGGATTTCGCCGGTGGCAGCCACGCCTTCGGCATGGCCGATTTCCGCAGTTCCTACAGCCCCGGGCAATGGCAGGAACTGCAGCCCCGGCTGGTCGCCGCCGGCTTCCGCCAGGCCCGCGTCTACCTGCGCATCGACGCCTCGCCGCAGCTCCTGCAGGCCGTGTCCGGCGCGGCCGACGCGCCGCGCGAACTGCCGGGGCAGATCATCGACTGACCTTTCCACGGAGCATGCCCATGGCCCTCGACGTCAACCTGCTGCTGGCCCCGATCAGCGCCGACTCGCCCTGCGGCGAGGACGCCAGCTTCTCGGACCTGTTCGACCGCATCCGCGAAGCGCGCCGCTTCGACGACCCCGGCCTGTCGCAGGGCGACTGGGCCACCGAACTGAAGACCGCCGACTGGCGCAGCGCGCTGGATCTGTCGATCAAGGTGCTCACCACCGTCAGCAAGGATCTGCAGGCCGCCGGCTGGTTGACCGAAGCCGCCATCAACCGCCTGGGGCTGGAAGGCGCGCGCGACGGGCTGAGCGTGATCGCCGGCCTGCTGGAGCAGTACTGGGACGGCCTGTACCCGGAACTGGACGGCGACGACGCCGACGAGCGCGCCGGCAAGATCGCCTGGCTCAACACCAATCTCGCCGCCGCCCTGCAGGCCATGCCGCTCACTGCCGACGGCGCCGCGCCGCTCAATCTCAACGACTGGCAGAGCTCGCGCGAAGTGGACAACCTGCAGCGCCAGAACAACGACGCCTGGCAGGCCGCGCTGGCCGAAGGCAAGGCCAGCGGCGAAGCCTTCGATGCCGCCATCGCCGCCACGCCCGATGCCGTACTGAGCGAACGCCTGGCCGCCAGCAACGCCGCCAGCGCCGCCCTGCAGCGCCTCAAGGCCACCGCCGACGAACGCCTGGGCCGGGCCTCGCCCAGCCTCGCCGCCATCGACGCCGCGCTCAAGCGCATCGGCCAGGTGCTGCTGAAGGCCGCCCAGGCCAAGGGCCTGGCTCCGGCCGCGGAGGCCGGCCTGGCGCCCGCCGCCGACATCGGCGGCGATGCCGCCGCGCCGCGTGCCGCCACCACCGGAAATGGCGGCGGCACGCTCGACCTGTCCGGCAACAACGCCGCCAGCAAACAGGCCGCCCTGAAAGCGCTTGGCGAGATTGCCGGCTACTTCCGCCGCACCGAACCGCACAGTCCCGTCTCCACCCTGCTGGACCAGGCCGTGCGCTGGGCCGACATGCCGCTGGCCGACTTCCTGCAGGAAGTGGTGCGCGATGACAGCGTGCTCAACGCCATCCGCGCCCGCGTCGGCCTGCCGCAGGGGTGACGGGGCCGGCGCCGCTTCGCCGTCCCCGCGCGCCAAAAGGCATATGCCGTTTTCTGGCCTTCCGATGGATTTCCCCCGCATTGCGCGCCGCACAGACTCCATTGCGCCCGCCCCGCCGCGCATCGCGCCGGGCGCCGTCCCACCACCACCGGAACCCTCGCCATGGCCAAGGAAAGTACCCAGCACAAGCTCGACCGCGTGCGCGCGCCGCGCGTGCAGCTCACCTATGACGTCGAAGTGGGCGACGCCATCGAGAAGAAGGAGCTGCCGTTCGTCGCCGGGGTGATCGGCGATTTCAGCGGGCAGAGCGAAGTTCCGCAGCCCAAGCTGAAGGACCGCAAGTTCATCAATGTCGACAAGGACAACTTCAACGACGTGTTGAAGGCGATAAAGCCGCGCATCGCCGGGCAGGTGGAGAACACGCTGGCCGGCGATGGATCGCGGATCGGGGTGGACATCCAGTTCTCCAGCCTGGCCGATTTCGACCCGGAGAACGTGGTGCAGCAGGTCGAGCCGCTGCGCAGGCTGCTGGAAGCGCGGCAGAAGCTGGCCGACCTGCGCAACAAGGCGGCAGGCAACGACCGGTTCGAGGACCTGCTCAACGACGTCCTGCAGAACACCGACAAGATCGCCCAGCTCAGCAGCGAGATCGGCGCGGGGAAAACCTCCGCCCCGGAGTGACGCCCGCCCGGCACCGTCGCCCCCGTTTCCTCCAGCAACCGCGAGTACCCAGCCCATGGCCAGCACCCAGACCGCTACCGCGAGCGCCGGCGCACAAGCCGGCGAGAACAGCCTGTTCGACCAGATACTGTCGCAGAGCCGGATCGCCAAGACCGATTCGGAAAAGGACCGCGCCCGCGACCTGATGGCCGAGCTGGTCAACCAGGTGACCGAAGGCGCGCTGGTGGTGTCCAAGGACGCCATCTCGTCGCTGGACGCCCGCATCGCCGATATCGACAAGCTCATCTCCGACCAGCTCTCGGCCATCATGCACATGGCCGACTTCCAGCAGATGGAAGGCAGCTGGCGCGGGCTCAAGTACCTGGTGGACAACTCCGAGACCAGCACCACGTTGAAGATCAAGCTCTTCAACGTGACCAAGAAGGAACTGGTCAAGGATTTCAGGAACGCCTCGGATTTCGACCAGAGCCAGGTGTTCAAGAAGATCTACGAGGAGGAATACGGCACGTTCGGCGGCTCGCCCTTCGCCACCCTGATCGGCGATTTCGAGTTCGGCCGCAACCCCGAGGACATCTACCTGCTGGGCGAGATGTCGCACGTGGCCGCCGCCGCGCACGCGCCGTTCCTGTCCGCCGCCTCGCCGGAGCTGATGGGTTTCGAGAGCTTCACCGAGCTGTCCGGCCCGCGCGACCTGGCCAAGATCTTCGACACGGTCGAGTACGCCAAGTGGAAATCGTTCCGCCAGAGCGAGGATTCGCGCTACGTCGGCCTGGCGATGCCGCGCGTGCTCGGGCGCCTGCCCTACGGTCCGGACACCACGCCGGTGGAAGCGTTCAACTTCGTCGAATCGGTATCCGGCAAGGAGCACGACCGCTACCTGTGGATGAACGCCGCCTACGCGCTGGGCAGCAAGATCACCGACGCCTTCGCCAAGTACGGCTGGACCGCGGCGATCCGCGGCGTCGAAGGCGGCGGCCTGGTCGAGGGCCTGCCGGCGCATACCTTCGCCACCGACGACGGCGAGGTGGCGCTGAAATGCCCCACCGAGATCGCCATCACCGACCGCCGCGAGAAGGAACTGGCCGATCTGGGCATGGTTCCGCTGGTGCACTGCAAGAACACCGACTACGCCGCGTTCTTCTCCACCCAGTCGGTGCAGAGGGCCAAGGAATACAACACCGACGCGGCCAACGCCAACGCGCGGCTGTCCTCGCAGCTGCAGTACATCTTCGCGGTCAGCCGCATCGCCCATTACCTGAAGGCGATGATGCGCGACAAGGTCGGCAGCTTCGCCTCCAAGTCCAGCGTGGAGCTGTTCCTCAACAACTGGATCACCCAGTACGTGCTGCTGGACGACAACGCCAGCCAGTCTGCCAAGGCCAAATACCCCTTGCGCGAAGCGCGCATCGAGGTCGCCGAAATCCCCGGCAAGCCCGGCTGCTTCAAGTCGGTGGCCTTCCTGCGCCCGCACTACCAGCTCGACGAACTGAGCGTTTCGCTGCGCCTGGTCGCCGAACTGCCGCAGTCGGCACGTTGACGCCCCGCGCCCCGCGCTTCGCCCGCCCCGTTCCACCGCACTTCCGCCACCAGCAAGGAGCCTTCCGATGGCCGCTTCGGACTATCACCTGAAAATCGACGGTATCCCCGGCGAATCCACCGACAGCAAGCACGCCAACGAAATCGACATCACCGCCTTCAGTTGGGGCGTGGTCAACCATGGCAGCACCGGCCAGGGCGGTGGCGGCGGCTCGGGAAAATCCACCGCCAACGACTTCACCTTCAGCAAGCCATGCGACAAGGCCAGCCCGCTGCTGATGGCCGCCGCCGCCACCGGCAAGCACATCCCCAAGGTGGTGCTGAGCGTGCGCAAGGCGTCCGGCCAGGGCGGACAGGCCGATTACCTGGTCATCACCTTCGAGGCGGTGTTCGTCAGCAGCTATTCGACCGCCGCCTCCGGCGATGCGCTGGTGCACGACAGCTTTTCGCTCAACGTCGGCAAGGTCACCTTCGAATATAAGCCGCAGAACGCCGATGGCACGCTGGGCGGCGTGGTGCCGGCCAACTACGACTGGACCCGCAACGAATCCAAGTAGCGCCCCGCGGCGCGTCGATACGCCCGGCGCCGGCGCGGGACCGCCCGCTCCCGCGCCGATGCGCCACCACGGCGGATGACAGCCCATGCCGACCCTGTTCGACCGCCTGCAGGAAGACCCCGATGCCGCCCGTGGCGCCAATGGCCTGCGGGCGGGCATTTCCCGCGACCTCGAGCACCTGCTCAACACCCGCTCGGAGGGTGCGCGGCTGATTGCCGATGCCTTCGCCGAATGCCGCCGATCGCTGCTGACCTACGGCATCGCCGATTTCTCCTCGTACAGCCTGCTCGATCCGAAGGATCGCGACCGCATCCGCCGTCACCTGGAGCAGGCCATCGCCCAGCACGAATCGCGGCTGAGCCGCGTGCGCATCGCGCTGGAGCCGCCCTCGCCGCTGGAGCGCGCCCTGCGCTTCCGCGTCGATGCGCTGATGGCAATGGGGCCGGCGCGGGAGAAGGTACAGTTCGACGCCGTGCTGCAGCTGAGCACGCAGGTGTATCAGGTGCGTTGAGCCGCCAGCGCCGCGGCCATCGCGGCACGCAGCTGCTCCGGCGGCAACGGCTTGTACAGCACGCGCATGCCCGCATCCCGCACGGCCTGCAGCTGCTCGGGCTTGGTTTCGCCGGTGACGACCAGACAGGCGAAACGGCGCGCCTGCGCCTGCTTCGCCCCCCATGCTTCCAGCGCGGCCACGACATCCAGCCCGGTCTTGCCGTGGGCCAGCTTCAGGTCGGTCAGCACGATGTCCGGCACGCCCCATTCGGCCACGATCCGCAGCGCCTGCCCGATGTCCTGGGCACTGCGCATGCGGCAGCCCCATGCGTCCAGCAGCAGATGCATGCCCCTGAGGATGGCCGGCTCGTCGTCCACCACCAGCACGCGCACGCCGGCCAGGTCGATCTCCTCCGCCGTGTCCGCTGCCGGCGTCGCCGCCATGCCCTGCGCATCCTCCGCTGCCAGCGGTACCCGCACCGAGAACACGCTGCCGCGGCCCGGACGCGAGCGCAGGCCGACCTCGCAGCCGGTCAGGCGCGCCAGGCGCTCCACCGTGGACAGGCCCAGGCCAAGCCCGTACTCGCGGTGTTCGCCGCTGCGGCGGCCGGGATCGACCTGGAAGAATTCCTCGAACACGCGCTGCTGCACCTCCGGCTCGATACCCATACCGGTATCCCACACCTCCAGCCGGGCCCAGCCGGGGCTGTCGCGGCGCACCCCCACCAGCACGCCGCCGTGGCGGGTATAGCGCAACGCGTTGCTGACCAGGTTGTTGACGATGCGCGCGAGCATGATGCGGTCGGTTTCCACCCGCACATCGGTCTTGCGCAGCACCAGCCGCAGCTCCCGCTTCTCGGCGATGGCGCGGAAGGTATTGCTGATGTCGTTGAACAGTCCATCCAGCGCGAACGCACTGGGCACCGGCTGCATCGCACCGCTGTCCAGCCGGGAGATGTCCAGCAGCTCGGCGAACAGGGCGTCGAGGCTGGCCACGCATTCCTGCACGTGGCTGGCGCGCTCCAGCTGCACCGGGTCGGATATGCCCGCCTTCAACAGCGAGGAGAACAGGGTCAGCGCGTACAGCGGCTGCCGCAGGTCGTGGCTGGCGGCGGCAAGAAAGCGCGCGCGCGCCAGCCCCACCGCTTCCAGCCGCGCATTCTTGTGCGCCAGCTCCGCCGTCGCCGCGGCCACCCGCGCCTCCATTTCGCCCCAGGCCCGGTCCAGCAGCAGCGAGGTCTCGTTGAAACCGCGCTGCAGGCGTCCCACCTCGCCGCTGCGGGTTACCGGCACCATGATGCCGCGTTCGCCGCGGCCGATGCGCTCCACCACGCCGGTCAACTCGGCGATCGGCCGGCCCATCCTCCGCGCCATGCGCCAGCTCACGCCCCCGGCCACCAGCACGCCGGCAGCCAGCAGCGCGACCGTGGTCAGCCACTGCGCGCGGCGCGCGGCGTGGGCCTGCTCCATGCTCAGCCACACCTGCACCATGCCCGGTGCGTGGGTGCCGGGAAACGGCGGCAATCCGCGCATGGCGTGCACGCCATCGGTGGTGCGGATGCCCGCGTCGGCGATGATCTCGCCTTCGCCGGACAGGAACTGCACGTTCACCTGCATCGAGCCCGCCACCACCTGCGCGGCGATGCGCTCCAGCTCCTCGCGGTCGCCGCGCTCCATGGGGCCCGCCGCCGCACTGGCCAGGCTGTCGGCCAGCATCTGCGTGGTGGAGGTGCCGAACTGGCGCACTTCATGCTGGTAGTTGCGGGTCACCACCCAGGCCACCAGCACGGTGGTCAGGATGGCCGGCAGGATCGCCAGCAACGCCAGCCGGCTGCTGAACGACAACGTGATCCTGCGGCGCGCTTCGCCGGCGTCATCGATGATGTGCATGCGGGCAATCTACCGTGGAATACCGGCGCCGACGCGCCGGGCGTCTCGGCCGAATGGGCTACGCCATTCCACAAATAGGCGAGCATCCGGCCGGTTCCTAGACTCGTTTCCTCCCCCCTACTGTGCGCCTTCCCCCGGCGCTTTGCACAAGGAGCGGCAGGATGACGCGGGCCCCTACTCCGGGATATTCCGATCGGCGGACACGACGCCGCATCGCGGCGCTGCCCTGCCTGCTGCTGGCCTGGGCGGCCTTGGGCGCGCACGCGCAGGTTGCCGCTCCCGCCGACGACCTGACCGCCGTGGCCAGGGCGCTGTCGCGCATGCAGGACACCGATACGGCGCTGTCGCTGTCGGCCGACGGCGCAGCGCTGTACGCGGCCGAACCGGTCAAGCTGGACGGCTACGCCTACTGCAGCCAGTCGGTGGCGCTGGCCGACAAAGGCGAGTTCCGCGCCAGCGTGCAGGCCGCCAGCAAGGCCCTGCATGTAGCGCTGGAAACCGGCAACGAGGACCTGCTGGCCAAGTCCTACCGCGACCTGGCCATCGTCTTCAACTATGCCGGGCAGAGCGAACGCGCCGAACAGTTCGCTCAGCTGGCGCTGGGCAGACAGGCCTCGGATCCGGCGCAGGTGCGGGGACCGGTGTACAAGGTGATCGGCGACCTGCGCATGCGCCAGCGCCGCCCCGCCGAAGCGGTGGCGGCCTACGAACAGGCCGTGGCCGCCAGCTCGCCGCGCTACCTGCCGCTGGCCCGCGCCTCGCTGGTCAACGCGCTGCTGCTGGCCGGCGACACCGCCCGCGCACAGGCCGAGCTGGATGCGCTGGCCGAGCCGGAGACGCCGGCCCTGCGCTTCCAGCTCGACCGCACCCGCGCACGCCTGCTGCTGGCGCAGGGCAGGCCCGCCGACGCGCTGGCGCTGTACCGCACGCTGGCCGACACCCCGGTGCCGGGCGATGAAGGCAACTACCGCATGTGGGCGCTGACCGGCATTGCCGAAAGCCAGTCCGCGCTGGGCGATGCGCAGGCCGCCGGACGTGCCTACGAACAGGCCATCGCCGCCTTCGACGACGTGCGCGCGCACTTCCGCAGCGACGAATTCAAGATGGGCCTGTTCTCCGATTTCCAGGACGTGTTCGACCACGCGGTGGCATTGCGCGCCGATGCCGGCGATGCCGAAGGCGCGTTCGACATCAGCGAACGCAGCCGGGCCCGCGCCCTGCTCGACGCCGTGGCCGGCCATGCCCGCGGCGCGGGCGGAATCGCCGCCCCGCCCATGCCGGTGGCGCAGCTGCGCGGCCAGCTCAAGCCGGATGAACGCCTCGTCGCCTACCACGCCCTGCCCGACCGGCTGCTGGCCTGGGTGGTGTCCCGCGACGGCGCGCGCATGACCGTCCTCAAACTTGGCCGCAGCGATCTGGAACGCCTGGTGGCCGCCTGGCGCGACGCGATCATCAACCAGCATCCCGGCGCGGTGAATGCCGGCGCCAGCGTCGCCCGGCTGCTGCTGGAACCGTTGCAGCTTCCCGCCGGCCAGCCGCTGGTGTTCGTGCCGCACGGGCCGCTGCACTACCTGCCGTTCCAGGCCTTGCGCATGGACGATGAATACCTGGTGCAGCGCAACCCCCTGTCGGTGGCGCCCTCGGCCAGCATCGCCCTGCGCCTGGCCGGGCGTGGCAGCGCGCCGCCGCGCATGCTGGCCTTCGGCAATCCGCTGGTCAGCCCGGCGGTGGCCAGCCCGCTGCCGCATGCCGAGCAGGAAGTGCGCACCATCACCGCGCTGTTCCCGCGCCCAGAGACCTATTTCCTGCAGGACGCCACCCGCGAACGCTTCGTCGCACAGGCGCCGAAGGCGCGGCTGGTGCACGTGGCTTCGCATGCGCGCGTGGACCTGGCCGACCCGATGCGCTCGGAGATCCTGTTCGCCGACGTCGATGGCAGGACTCATTTCCTCGAGGCGCGCGACGTGATCGGGCTGGACCTGCACGACGTGGCGCTGGTGACGCTGTCGGCCTGCGAATCCGGACTGGGCAAGGTCGAGAACGGCGACGAAGCGCTCGGCTTCACCCGTGCATTCCTGTCTTCCGGCGTATCCACGCTGGTGGCCTCGCTGTGGCCGGTGCCCGACCGCGAAACCGAGAAGCTGATGCAGGCCCTGTACGGCCGGTTGCGCGAAGGCGTCCCCGCGCAACAGGCGCTGCAGGCCGGGCAACAGGCGGTGATCGCCGATGCGGCCACCTCGCATCCGTTCTATTGGGCGGCCTTCAGCCTGGTGGGCGACTGGCGTCTGACGGTGGAGAAGTGACATGAACAGGCTTTTCCCCGCGTACCACCAGCCCCGCGCCGCCCTGCTGGCCTGGACCATCGCCGGCCTGCTGCTGCCGGCGGCGGCCCTGGCCGGGTCAGCCGGCGAGGACGCGCCTGCCGGTGCCGACGATGACGGGCAGGCAACGCCGCTGCAGTCGCTGGCGCCGGCGGAGCCGCAGATGAAGGCGCCACCGCAGCAGCAGACCTTCCTGCTGCAGGCGGTGCGCTTCAGTGGCGCCACGCAGGTGGACGAGGCGCGTCTGCAGGCGCTGGCCGCGCCCCTGCTGGGCCGGCAGGTGAGCCTGGCCGAGCTGCAGGCGCTCGCCGCGCAGATCACGGCGCTGTACCGCAGCCGGGGTTATTTCCTCGCCCAGGCGGTGGTGCCGGTGCAGGAGGTGCGCGATGGCCACGTGCAGATCAGCGTGGCCGAAGGCGTGCTGGGCGTGGTCGATGTGCAGGTTGCCGACGATGCGCCGATTCCGCGCGAGCGGGTCGAACGCATGCTGGCGACGCTGCAGCCGGGCCAGCCGCTGGACGGGCGCGAATACGAACGCCGCATGCTGCTGTTGTCCGACCTGCCCGGCATCCGCCCGCGATCGGCGGTCAGCAGCGGCGCGGAAGCCGGCAGCAGCAACCTGGTGGTGAAGGTGGACAGGGGCCGGCCCCTGTCCTTCCTGCTGGAAGCCGACAACCACGGCACGCCCGAATCCGGCCGCGCGCGCCTGGGCGGCACCCTGCGCTGGGCCAGCCCGACCGGCCATGGCGACAACCTCGACCTGCGGCTGATGGTGGCCGAGGACGCGCACACCCTGTTCGGCCGCCTGTCCTATGAGATGCCGGTCGGCTACGACGGCGCGCGCATCGGCGCCGGCTTCAGCCGCGTGCAGTACGAACTGGGCGGCGCCTTCCGCGCACTGGAAGCCACCGGCACCGCCAACATCACCGACCTGTCGTTGAGCTGGCCCGCGCTGCGGCAACGCAGCGGCAACTGGTTCGTCCGCGCCGGCATCGACAACAAGGCGCTGACCGACCGCTTCGAGGCCGTCGGCCTGAGCGTGGGCAAGCGCGTGCAGGGCATCGGCATCGGCACCAGCTTCGAGTACCGCGACCGCCTGCTGGGCGGTGGCTACACCTCGTTCAACCTCGCGCTCTATGGCGGCAGGCTGCATATCCACGACCCCGCGGCCCGCGTGCTGGACCACTCCCCGTTCGGCCGCCAGACCGAAGGCGGGTTCTCCAAGTTCACCGTGCAGGCCACCCGCCTGCAGGCATTGAGCGCGCGCACCACGCTGTACCTGGGCGCGGGCCTGCAGGCGGCGAGCCGGAATCTCGATCCGTCCGAACAGCTGTCGCTGGGCGGGCCGCGCGCCGTGCGCGCCTACTCCAGCAACGAGCTGCTGGTCGATCGCGGCTGGCTGGCCAACCTGGAACTGCGCTGGTCGGCCAGCGACAACCTGACGCCGTTCCTGCTGTACGACATCGCCCACGGCCAGTACGACACCCTTCGCCATCCGCTGGCCCGGGTCAACGGCCGCAGCCTGCGCGGCTACGGCCTGGGCGTGAACTGGGGGCGGCCGGGCCGCTACACGGTCAACGCCAGCCTGTCCTGGCCCGATGCCGGCAGGCCGTTGGCCGATCGCCGCGAACCGCGGCTGTACCTGCAGCTCCAGCACAGTTTCTGATCAGGAGAGATCACCATGACTCCGCGCATCCACCGCACCCTGCGCCACGCGCTTTCCCGCCATCCGCTGAGCATGGCCCTGGCGATGGCGGTGCTGGCGCTGCCGGCCGCCCCGGCGCTGGCCCAGTCCCGGGGCACGGAGCTGCCGCGCGGCGGCAACGTGACGAGGGGCAATGCCACGATCTCCTACAACCCCGGCGCCGGCGATGTCATCCCGGTCAATGCCGCCACCACGATCCGGCAGACCAGCAGGGGAGCGGTGATCGAGTGGGGTTCGTTTTCGATCAGCGAAGGCAATACCGTCATTTTCGACCACGCCACGTCCGGCGGCGTCACCCTCAACCGCGTGGTCGGCTGGGCCGGCGACGCGCCGCTCGCATCGTTGATCGCCGGCGCGATCAACGCCCCCGACGGCACCGTGTTCCTGGTCAACCAGTCCGGCATCACCTTCGCCGGCAGCGCGCAGGTCAACGTCGGCGGCATCGTCGCTTCCACCCTCGACATCGACGATGTCGATTTCAGCGCTGGCGCGGCCAGCGGCCGCCATGTCTTCGCGCATGCCGCGAACGGCGACCCGCCAGCGGCAGTGGTCGTCGACCGGGGCGCGACCCTCACCGCGACCCGGCCCGATGGCACGATCGCCCTGCTCGGCGGCTCGGTCGAGAACAACGGCACGCTGACCGGCGCCGGCGGCAGCATCGGCCTGATCGCCGGCCAGAGCATCACCCTGGATCCCTATGGCGATGGACTGACCCAGTTCACCATCACCGCGCCGGGCGACGATGGCATGGCGATCAACCACGGCGTCATCGCCAGCGACGGCGGCAGCATCGATCTGCGCGCCGGCTATCTGGTCGAAACGGACGGCAGCCTGAATGTCCATAGCAGCGGAAGCCGGCGCGGCAGCATCACGCTCGCCGCCGACAACATACAGATCGGCCAGGACGCATCCCTCGACGCCAGTGGGGCCGCCAGGGGCGGCAGCATCCTGCTGCAGGCCGGCGAAACGCTCGTCACCGGAGCCCGGGCGAGCCTGCGCGCCGACGGCGGCAGCGCCGGTGGCACGATCCTCACCCAGGCGCCATGGCTGGACCTGCGCGGCTTGCGCGTATCGGCAGGCGGCGGCAGCCCCGGCCAGTGGAGGATCGAATCCGGCGGCGACCTCGCGCTCGTTCCGGGCAACGGCAGCTTCGGCGGCTATGCGAGCCTGGTATCGGACACCAGCGTGGCCGGCGCATTGAGCGCCGGCAGCGACGTCGGCCTGCAGGCCGGCGCCGCAGGCGGGCCGACGAGCCAGATCAACATCGCCCCGGGAGTGAACGTCGCCGCCACCAATCCGCTTCCGGTGACGCTCTCTTTCCGGACGCCGGCCGGGCAGATCATGGGCGGCGTGGCCGCCAGCGGCGCAAGCACCGGCGCCTGGTCGCTCGCCGGCAGCGCCCCGCTGGCCCTGGTGTTCGACGCGCTTTCCACCATCGGCCTGTACGGTGGCGCGCTGCGGACCGCCGGTGGATCGGTATCGATGGGCAGCCGCGCCAGTTCCAGCGAAGGCATCACCCTGTCCGGCATGCGCATCGGCAGCCTGGGCGGCAGCATCGCCCTGCATGGCGGCACGGCGCAGACCTACGGCGTAGGCATCGCCGACAGCGACATCGACAGCGGCGGCGGCGACATCACCATCGCCGGCCAATCCATCGGCAGCGGCTTCAGGGGAATCACGCATGGCGTGTTCTTCGATGCCAGTACGCTGATTGCCGGCAGCGGGCACATCCGCGTCGACGGGAGCAGCCGCGACGGAACGGGAATCCTCGCCTACGGCGCATCGCTGCGCTCCACCGGGCTGCAGTTGCTGGGCAATGGCCGTGCCGGGGTACTGCTATCGGCCACGGCGCTCTACGGCGGCACCGGTTCCATCGGCATCGGCGGCATCGCCAACGGCGTCGCCGCCGATGCCGGTGTCGCCCTGCTCCAGTCCTCGCAGATCCGCGGCAGCGGCGACCTGTCGGTATCGGGCTGGTCGCAGCATCACCATGGCATCCAGGTCGACAGCGGCTCCCGCCTGGACGGCGGCGGCATGGTCGTCCTGCGCGCGGGCAGTGCATCGGCCGACGCCCTGCAGGTCGATGGCGCGGCGTCCAGCAGCGGCGTGCTCAACCTGCGCACCGGTGCGGTCAGTGGCGATGCCGTGGTGGACGACGACACCGCGCCGATGGTGCTCGGCGGCCTGTTCGCCAGCGCCAGGACACTGGCCAACCTCGACACTCCCGTACTGGTTGCCGGCCACGCCGCTTACGGCGGCGCGATCACCGTCGCCGACGCGATCATCCGCAACGGCGATCTCACCCTGCAGAACGACGGCGGCACCGCGGGCATCCAACTGGACGACGTCCTCGATACCGGCAGCCACACCCTGGCCCTGTCCAGCGGCGGCGATATCGGCCAGACGGCCAATGCCGCGATCACCACGCGCGACCTGCTGGTGAGGGCCAACGGCAATGTCGCGCTGGATGCGGCGGCCAACCATGTCGCCAGCGACACTCTCGCCGGCAGCGCCGGCGGCGGTTTCGCCTTTCTCAACAGCGCCGCGCTGGCGCTCGGCACGGTGAGCGCCATCGGCACGACCGGCGACAGCCGCACCACCCCGCTCACCGCGTCCGGCATCAGTGCCGGCGGCAACGTCTTCGTGCGCAGCCTGGCCGGCAACCTGACGCTGCGGGGCAACGTTTCCGGCAACCGCGTCGACCTGGTCAGCGCCGGCGTGCTGGACAACACCGGCAACGCCAGCGTGAGCGCCGCCGACAGCTGGCGCATCTGGGCCTCGACCTGGAGCGGCGAAACCCGCGGCGGCCTGGCCGGCAGCGGCGGCCTGCCCAACCTCTATGGCTGCACCTATGCCGGCGCCTGCGCCGTGGGCGTTCCTGCCACCGACAATCACTTCGTCTACGCCGCCCAGCCGGTGCTGGCCATCCGCTTCGACGACCAGAGCCGCGTATACGGGCAGCAGAACCCGCCGCTGACCTATACCGTCAGCGCGCCACTGTTCGCCGATGACAGGATCGCGCTCTCGGCATACACCAGCGCCACCGCCGCCAGCGACACGGGCAGCTACGCCATCGACTGGAAATTCGACTCGCCCAATCCCGGCTATTTCCTGTCCGTCTCGCCGGGCACCCTGCTCGTCACCCCGGCCCTGCTCACCTATGTCGCCGACCCGCTGTCGATCCTGATGGGCCAGCGCCTCGGCACACTGCATGGCACGGTGACCGGCTTCGTCAACGGCGACACGCTGCAGACCGCCACCACCGGCACGGCGAGGTTCGCCACCGACGCCACCCCGCTCTCGCTGCCCGGCGACTACGCCATCGTCGGCAGCGGCCTGTCGGCGCGCAATTACGTGTTCGAGCAGGCGCCGGCCAATGCCACCGCCCTGAATATCGGCCTGGTGCGCCAGCCCACGCCACCCGACTACGTGCTGCAGCCGCCGGACAACTACCTCTACGACCTCAACATCGGCCAGGCCGGCATCTGCCCGGTGGATACGCCGCTGGGCATGAAGCAGGAATCCAATGGCGACACGCTGGGCCGCGAATGGGCGCGCGTGCGCACCCGGCCCAACCTGATGAGCTGCCTCGACAGCGAGCGCGAAAACGGTTGCGGGGATTTCTGAAAGCCGGCTTCCTCAGGGAATCTCGTGCGTGAGCTGGCCGGGGAAAGCGACCTTGATCGTGCCTCCCCACAGGCACATGCAGGTGGAAGTGTCGTTGAGGCAGGGCTGGTTCCCCAGCAGCACGGTCGGGCTGCCCGGCACCCACGGCGCGGGGGTGTTGGGAATGCACGGCATCGGCGTCAGCACGCCGAGGGCGGCGGCGGTGGCCGCGGCCACGCTCGGGTTGGCCGGTGAAAGGCACATGCCGAACGGCATCACGTTGACCATCGGCACGTGATCCATGATCGTGGCCGCCGGCTGCTGGCTGGAGTTCTCCCGGTTGACCGGCAACACCACCAGCGAGCTGGGCGCGACACCGAAACTGCACTGCAGCAGCGCACCGTTGACGACCTGCTTGGCCATGGCGTTCGCCTCGGAGGATGTGCCGCGATTGTGCGTTCGCGCGCGCGTCCGCCGCGATAGGCAATACGGAATAGACCGGCGTCCGCATGCTCTCCTGCCCGCGTGGCCGCCTGCCCGGCGCCTGCAGCGGCCGCATCGGCGTACGCAACACGCTCTAGCGCGCAAGCGGTATCGCCAAGCATGGCGGCATTGCATCCAATGGCAGGCAATCCAGGCACGCCAGGAGTTCCGCATGTCCACGCCCGCCTGCCGCCGCATCCACGCGCATTGCCTGTCCTGACCCTGCCCCATGTCGCTCTCCCTGCCCGGGACCGTGGCGATGTCGCGCCTCATGCCGCTGGCCATCGCGGCCCTGCCGTGGTCCGCCTCGGCCGCGCAGCGCACCGCGCCTGCCGCCCCGCTCTGGCCGTGGGTCATGCTGGCCACCTTGTCGCTGCTGGCCCTGCTGGCCGCGCTGGCCTGCTGGCGCGCGCACGGTCCCCCTGTACGCGACGACCGCCCGGGCACGCCGCCCACGCCAGCGCCGCCGGTACGGCACCTGGATGTCCCCGCCGGGACCGACGAACTGGCCGAGCTGCTGACCAGTGCCGTTCCCCGCATGCGCCAACCCCTGCAGGCGCTGAGCCTGTATGCCGGCAGCCTCAACGAAAACGCGCAGCCGGCGCAGCGCAGCGCCCTGCACGGCATGGAAAGCAGCGTGCGCGAACTGGCCGATGCGGTGAACGAGATCGACCAGCTGCTGCAGTGGCTGGCGCAGCCAGGCAGCACCGACACCGGGCCGGTTCCGCTGTCCCGGGTGTTCGCGGCGATCCGCCCGGAACTCGACGCCCTGGCCGCGCAACAGGGGGTACGCCTGCGCTGGCGGCGCAGCCACGGTTGCCGCTTCCTCGTGCCGCAGGCCAGCACCCATCTGCTGCGGGCGCTGGTCGCCAACGCCATCGGCAGCGCCGCCTCCCGCGTCCTGGTGAGCCATCGCATCCGCAGCGAATCCCCCTGCATACAGGTACACGACGACGGCCCGCGCTTCTCCGCCGCCGCTCCCATTCCGCTGGCGCAACTGCTGCAGCAGACCTGGCCCAGTGGCCAGCGCACGCCCGGCCTCAGCGTCGCCGCCGGCGTGGCCGCGCGCACCGGCGCACGCGTGCAGGCCCGTGGCGGCGACGCCGGCAACCTGATCGAAGCCATGCTCCCGGCCACCCCCGCGCCGCTGGCGCAGGACACCGCGCTGTCGCTGGTCCTGCTGGAATCGGAGGCCCGCAATGGCCGGCGCCTCGGTTCCCGGCTGGACGACGCCCAGCCCGCGCACGATCCCGCCCGGGCCGATACCGGCCCTGCGTCGCCCCGCGGAAAACGCCTCTGAGCGGCAACCGGCCTATCCCGTTCGCCGTATCGAAAATGCCGGGGCATGCGCCCATGCTGCCGCCGAACAGGTCCATCCGCCCTCGTCAGGAGATCGCCGCAATGAACCGTCGTATTGCCTCCGGGCCCCTGCTGGCCGCCCTGCTGCTGGCGCTCGCCGCCCTTCCCGTGCATGCCCAGCAGGCGCCGCCGGCCACGGCAATGAAAGCCGATGCCTCGGTGGACGACATCATTTCCGGCCTGGAAGGCGACAAAGCCGGCACGAACCCGGCCACCGCCACCCGGGCCCTGCGCCCCGGCGCGGCGGCCGCGGCGACGATGGCCCCGCAGCCGGCTGTGGCGCCCAGGCAGGCGGCGATCTCGGTACAGATCAACTTCGACTTCAACTCCGACCGCATTTCCGGCAATTCGCAGGCCATGGTGGACAACCTGGCCACGGCCATGCAGGCGCCGCAGCTGGGGACGCGATCGTTCACCGTCATCGGCCATACCGATGGCAAAGGCTCGCTGGCATACAACCAGGCGCTGTCCGAACGCCGCGCCCTGGCCGTCAAGCGCGAACTGATCCGGCAAGGCGTACCCGCCGCGCGCCTGAATTCCGCTGGCAAGGGCATGAGCGAACTGCTCAACGCCAACGACCCCTATGCCAGCGAGAACCGCCGCGTGGAAATACGGACCGGCAACTGATGGACCGCCGCGTCCGCCAGCGCAGGCATTGGCTGCTGCACGGCCTGCTGCCGGCCCTGCTTGCGGCCGCGGCATCGGCGGACGAAGTCCCCGCCGCCGACACGCTCGGGCCCGCCTTCGCGACCCGCAACGCCGCCTTCCTCCCGGTGTCCTACGCGCAGCTGCCCGGCTGGGACAGCGACGCGCTGCACGAGAGCGCCAACGGCATGCGCGCCTCCTGCCAGGCCCTGCAGCGCAAGCCGGCCTGGGCCGGCATCTGCGCGGATTTCGACGCACTCGATGGCAGCGACGCGGCCCTGCGCGGGTTTTTCCTGCGCAATTTCTACGCCTACCAGATCATGTCCCCGGCACGGCAACCCGACGGGCTGATCACCGGCTATTTCGAGCCTCTGCTCGATGGCCGCCGCCAGCGCGACGACCGCTTCCGCCACCCGGTATATGGCCTGCCGCGCGACCTGCTGACGCTCGACGCCGCCGCGCGCGGGCAAGGCGCGTCGGCGTGGCTGGTGCGGCAGGGCAACCGCCTGCTGCCGGCGGAACCGGGTACGTCCGGGGCGGCCCAGTACACATTGGCGCTGGACGATGCCCGGCCCAACATCCGCGACAAACGCCTGCGCGTGCGCCTGGATGGCACCACCGTGCGTCCGTACTGGACCCGGCAGGAGATCGAACAGCAGGCACTGGACGCGCCGGTACTGGCCTGGGTGGACGACGCGCGCCGGCTGTACTCACTGCAGATCCAGGGCTCGGGCAAGATCGAACTGGAAGACGGCTCGCTCATCCGGGTGTCATATCTGGAACAGAACGGACAGCCCTTCCTGCCCAACGTCACCCGCAGCGCCGACGCCGGCCTGGTGCTGCAGGCCATCAAGACCCGCGGCCTGCGCGTGGGCGCGGCCAGCGGCGCGCTCGCGCCGGACCCGGCGGTACCGGCAGTAGTCAACGACGAGGTGGCGCAACTGATCGCGCGCCTGTCCGGGCAGGCGCCACCGCCTGCCGCCGCCAAACGGCCTGCCCCTGCCACGACGCCTGCCTCGATGCCGGCACGGCCACGCCCGGTCAGCGCCAATGCCAACGTGCAGGCACTGATCGCCGCCTTGATGGGGGACGCCCCGGCGGCGCCGGCAAGGCCCGCCGCGCCTGCCCCGGCGCAGCCGCAGAAACAGCCCCCCGCATCGCTGGCGCTGGTCGCGCCGGCGAGTGCGCCCGCCGGCAGCAGTGGATCGGCCTCCGCTTCCCGGCCGGTCGCCGACAGCGGCGCAAGCAGCGGCAGCAGCGGCATCCCCGATCCCAGCTATGTGTTCTTCCGCAACACCGGTGGCGACGGCCCGCAAGGGCCGGTCGGCGCCCTCGGCGTGCCGCTCAGCGCCGGGCGCTCGCTGGCGGTGGATCCGCGTTCGATCCCCCTGGGATCGCCGGTTTTCATCTCCACCCGCGATCCGGCCAGGCGCGGTGGGCCACTGCAACGCCTGATGTTCGCCCAGGACACCGGCGGCGCGATCCGCGGCAGCGTGCGCGCCGACCTGTTCTGGGGCTTCGGCGACAGCGCCGGACAGCTGGCGCTGGCCACCAACGACCGGGCGCAGATGTGGCTGCTGCTGCCGCATGCACAGGCGCAGGCCGCCGCGGCCGCATCCGGCCCGGCCACGCGCGGCCTGCGCAGCGCGGCCACGCTGCGCGACTGCGTGGTGGACGACCCCGACCTGTGCGTGGAGGACTGAAGCGCGGCACGCCGCGCCGCCGCGGCAGCGCGCAGCCCTAGGTCGCCTGCGGGTGCGGGGCTTCGCTCACTTCACCCAGTTCGTGCAGCACCGCGGTGGCATAGCAGCCCGGCGGCAGCGCGAAGGAAAGTTCCAGCATGTCGTCCTGCAGCCAGGCGTGCTGCATCAGCGCCGGGCGCAGGCGCAGCGCGCGCCGCTCCTGCTTCAATCCGGCCTGTTCCAGGCCGGCGCGCAGCGCCAATGCCTGCTCGTCGGCCAGCGCCGCCTGCTCCAGTTCCAGCGCCGCGCCGGTGGCGCGCAGTTCGCCCGCCCCCCACAACGGCCCGCTGGGATGGATGTCGAACCGCGCCAGGCGCTCGGCCAGGGCTTCGCTCATCGGCTCGGGGCCGAACACCGAGCGGCTGCCGTCGAGCATCCACACCTCGCCCTCCAGCGCGCCGTCCCAGTTGCCCTGTTCCACCCGCGCGGCCAGCACGCGGTTGAACAGCGCCGAACGCGCCGCCGACAGGAACATGGAGCGCTGGTCCTTGCGCACCCGGCGGCCGGCGAACATCGCCAGCGCGGCCGGCACGTTGCCGCCATCGCGGCCGAAACGCTGCTCGCCGAACCAGTTGGGCAGGCCCCGCGCGGCGATGGCCTGCAGGCGCTCGTCGATGGCAGGGCGTTCGCCCCGCACTTCACGCAGCACCAGCCTGAAGCGGTTGCCGGCCAGCGCGCCGCGCTGCAGTTTGCGGTTGTGCCAGGTCGAGGCCAGCACATGGACTTCGTCCGATTCCAGCAGCGCCAGGTCCGGCGCGACGCGCTTGGGCAGGTGCACGCTGAAGCGCTGCGTGGTCACCGCATGCCGGTCCTTCTGCCCGGCATAGCTGACGCCCATCTGCGGCACGCCGGCCCACTGCGCCAGCTGCCTGGCCACGGCCACGGTGTTGGCGCCGCGCTTGCGGATGTCCAGCAGCAGGTGCTCACCCTCGCCGCTCGCCTCGAAGGCGGGCAGTTCATCGACCTGGAAGTCCTCCGGCACGCTGCGCATCAGCGCGCGCAGTACCGGTACACCGTAGGCAAGGGGAAGCGCGGGAAGATCGGTCATGTCAGTCCTGTGGAACGATGTCTGGCCGGTATTTTCGTAGGAACGGCTTCAGCCGCGAAGGGGGCTTTCATGCCTTCTCCCGCCTTTGCCCAGGCCAGGCGCGGGGTTGGGCCGGCGGCCTTTTCGCGGCTGAAGCCGCTCCTGCGGAAATGCGGGGCGATCCGCGGCGGCTATGCCGGAACCAGCAGCACCACCGCCTGCGCGGCGATGCCTTCCTCGCGGCCGGTGAAGCCCAGTTTCTCGCTGGTGGTGGCCTTGACGCTGACCCGGTCCAGGGCGATGCCCAGCAGTTGCGCCACCGTTTCGCGCATGGCCAGCGCATGCGGGCCGACCTTGGGCCGCTCGCAGATCACGGTGATGTCGGCATTGCCCACCTGCCAGCCACGCTCGCGCAGCAGGCCGTTGCAATGGCGCACGAAATCGCTGCTGTCCGCGCCCTTCCAGCGGTCGTCGCTGGGCGGGAAATGCTGGCCGATGTCGCCCAGCGCCAGCGCGCCGAGCATGGCGTCGCACAGGGCGTGCAGGATCACGTCGCCATCGCTGTGCGCAAGCACGCCGCAACGGTGCGGCACGCGCACGCCGCCGAGCATGACGTGGTCGCCTTCGCCGAAGGCATGGACGTCGTAGCCCTGTCCGATGCGGAGGGGAGGAAACGGAGCGGAAGGATTCATGGCGGTACCGTACATCGTTGCAATGCCGGCGACGGGCGCCGGCAGGGAGATCAGCCGCCGCGTCGCGACAGCTCGAATTCGAATCGGGCCAGGTCGGCCGGCGTGGTGACCTTGAAGTTGCACTCGTCGCCCTCGACCAGCAGCGGCCGCGCGCCCTGGCGCTCCATGGCCATGGCCTCGTCGGTCACCTCCACGCCGGCGCCGGTCGCGTCGGCCAGGGCCCGGGTCAACTGGTGGCGGCGGAACAGCTGCGGCGTCAGCGCACGCCACAGCCGCTCGCGCGGCTCGGTGCGGTCGATGCCGCCGTCGTCGCCAGCGCGCTTGAGCGTGTCGCGCACTGGTGCGGCGAGGATCGCGCCGACCGGATCGGCGCGCCCCACTTCCAGCAGCCGGCCCAGGTCGCCCGCCGGCAGGTTCGGGCGCGCCGCGTCGTGCACCAGCACGAAATCGTCGGCGCGAACGCTCTCCGGCAGGGCCTGCAACCCGGCCAGCACCGAGGCGGCGCGGGTATCGCCGCCGGTGCAGGTCAGCACCGGTTTGCCGGCGAAATCGCTCCAGCCCGGCCAGTCGGCATCGTCCTCGGCGATGGCCACCATCACCCCGGCCACGCCCGGATGCGACAGCAGCGCCGCCAGCGCATGCGCCAGCAGCGGTTCGCCGGCGGCCAGCAGGTACTGCTTGGGCACCGGCCCGCCGAAGCGGGTGCCGCGGCCGGCGGCGGGCACCACGGCCCAGACCTGCGTGGTCATGGCACGACCTCCTGCGTCGTGGCGTCATGCGCGCGCGCCTGCGCCGCGGCCGGCCGCGTGACGGGCGCGTCCTCGACCACGCGGTAGAACTTCTCGCCCGGCTTGATCATGCCCAGTTCGCTGCGCGCGCGCTCCTCGATGGCGGCCTCGCCTTCCTTGAGATCCTTCACCTCGGCGGCGAGCGCGTCGTTGCGCTGCTGCAGGCCTTCGTTGTCGCGCTTCTGGTTGGCGACCTGTGCCTCGAGCATCATCACCTCACCCGAATTGCCCGGGCCGAACCAGAAGCGGTACTGCAGCAATGCCAGCAGTACCGCGAGCACCAGCAGCAGCCAGCGCCAGTCGCGCATCGGCGTCAGCGCTTGAGCGAGACGAACGCGTCACGCCCGGCGTAACGCGCGTTGCCGCCGAGCGCTTCCTCGATGCGCAGCAACTGGTTGTACTTGGCCACGCGGTCGCTGCGGCAAAGCGAGCCGGTCTTGATCTGGGTGGCGGTGGTGGCCACGGCGATGTCGGCGATGGTGGTGTCCTCGGTTTCGCCCGAGCGGTGCGAGACGATCGCCGCGTAGTGCGCCTTGTCGGCCATGGCGATCGCTTCCAGCGTCTCGCTCAGGGTGCCGATCTGGTTGACCTTGATCAGGATCGCATTGGCGGTGCCCGACTCGATGCCTTCGGCGAAGATCTTCGGGTTGGTCACGAACAGGTCGTCGCCGACCAGCTGCACCTTGCTGCCGATGCGCTGGGTCAACAGCTTCCAGCCGGCCCAGTCGTTCTCGGCCAGGCCGTCCTCGATGGTGATGATCGGGTACTGCGCGGTCCAGTCGGCCAGGAAGTCGACGAACTGCTCGGAGGTCAGGCGCTTGTTCTCGCCGACCAGGTTGTACTTGCCGTTCTCGTAGAACTCGCTGGAGGCCACGTCCAGGCCCAGCAGGATGTCCTCGCCCGCGGTGTAGCCGGCCTTGCCGATGGCTTCCAGGATGGTGTCCAGCGCCTCGACGTTGCTGCGGAAGTCCGGCGCGAAGCCGCCTTCGTCGCCCACCGCCGTGCTCAGGCCATGGCCCTTGAGCACCGACTTGAGCGCGTGGAAGATCTCGGTGCCGGCGCGCAGCGATTCGCCGAACGAGCCGAAGCCGACCGGCAGCACCATGAATTCCTGGAAATCGACGTTGTTGTCGGCATGCGCGCCGCCGTTGATGATGTTCATCATCGGCACCGGCAGCGACGGCGTGGCGCCGGTCTTGCCGGCCAGGTACTGCCACAGCGCCTGCTTATTCGAGGCGGCGGCGGCATGCGCGGCGGCCATCGAAACGCCCAGCAGCGCATTGGCGCCCAGGCGGCCCTTGTTCTCGGTGCCATCCAGGTCGATCAGGCGGCGGTCCAGCCCGGCCTGGTCCTCGGCATTGAAATCCTTCAGCGCCGCAGCGATCGGGCCGTTGACGTTGGCCACCGCATCGCGCACGCCCTTGCCCAGGTAACGGGTCTTGTCGCCATCGCGCAGTTCCACCGCCTCCTTGGTGCCGGTCGAGGCACCCGAGGGCACCGCGGCACGGCCGAACGAGCCGTCGGCCAGGGTGACTTCGGCTTCCAGCGTGGGGTTGCCGCGGCTGTCGAGGATTTCACGGGCGTGGATCTTGGCGATAGTGGTCATGGTGAAAGTGAGTTGGAGTGAGTGAGGGAGGATTCCACTTCGGCCAGTCTGGCCGCGTCGTATCCGGTATTGTCCAGCCGAAAGGTAGCATCCATCGGTACGATCCGGTCGCCCGGCGCAGGTGGTTTCATGGCGAACAATACGTAATCGCCGCCCTCCGCCAGATACACCTCGCAGCTGGTGGGGCCGTTGCGTATCACCGCACCGACCGGGATATCGCCCTTGAGCACACGGCGCACGCTGAAACGCGCCGAGGGGGCGGGAGGAACGAACGGCCCTGCGCCCGGCGTCGTGAACAGGCGATCGGTTTCGGCCCGTTCCCGCGCGGTCAAGGGTTCGACATGATCGACATGGATGACGGCCACGATGTCGGCGCCACGCGCGGCCTCGCGCGGCTCCGGAGTCCTGAGCGGCGGGTCCGTGACACATGCACCGGCATCGCCCACGGGCGCGGCCAGTACGCAGGCCATGGCGAGGACAACACGCTGCATGCATGCAGCGCCCATCCGCCCAACACTCCGGATCATCAGAGCGTGCTCTCCAGGAACCCGTTCTTCTTGGTGATCGAGTCCAGCGCCAGCAGGGTCTCCAGCAGCGCCTCCATCTTGTCCAGCGGCCACGCGTTGGGGCCATCGGACAGCGCCTTGGACGGATCGGGGTGGGTCTCGGCGAACAGGCCGGCCACGCCGACCGCCACCGCCGCACGCGCCAGCACCGGCACGAACTCGCGCTGGCCACCGGAACTGCTGCCCTGTCCGCCGGGCAGCTGCACCGAATGGGTCGCGTCGAACACCACCGGGCAGCCGGTATCGCGCATCACGCTCAGCGAGCGCATGTCGCTGACCAGGTTGTTATAGCCGAAGCTGGCGCCGCGCTCGCAGACCATGATGTCGTTGTTGCCGGTGGACTTGGCCTTTTCCACGACCGGCTTCATGTCCCACGGCGACAGGAACTGGCCCTTCTTGATGTTCACCGGCCGGCCGGCGCTGCACACCTTGCGGATGAAGTCGGTCTGGCGCACCAGGAAGGCAGGGGTCTGCAGCACGTCGACGACCGAGGCCACTTCGTCCATCGGCGTGTATTCGTGCACGTCGGTCAGCACCGGCACGCCGATCTGCTTCTTCACCTCGGCCAGCACCTTCAGGCCTTCTTCCAGGCCCGGGCCGCGGAAACTGGTGCCGGAGGTGCGGTTGGCCTTGTCGAAGCTGGACTTGAAGATGAAGTTCATCCCCAGCTTCCGGGTGATTTCCTTGAGCCTGCCAGCGGTATCGAGCTGCAGCTGCATCGACTCGATGACGCAGGGGCCGGCGATCAGGAACAGCGGCTGGTCCAGGCCGACGTCGAATCCACAAAGTTTCATACTGTTTCCCGGTTAATGGGCCAAGGACAAGAAACGAGTGGAAAGAAGCGGGGAACGAGTGAAGCAGCGGTGGCTCCGGTTCGCTCCTCGTTCCTGTTCACCCGTTTCTGCTTAAATCGGGGCTGCGATTGGAAATCCACAGCGCCAGCGCCACCAGCAGCAGTGGTACGGCGATCACGGTCGCGATCAGCAGCGCGTAGAAAAGGCCAAGCCCCTGGCTGTCGGCAAGCCCCGACTGCGAGCGCCAGCCCTGGTAGAACATCAACACCAGCGGATACACCGCCACCCCGGCGACCATGAACCAGCGGGCCATGCGCCGCTGCAACCGGCCACCGGATGGCGGCGGGCGATTCACGCCCGCGCTTCCTTCAACAGCTTGCCGCCGGCCTTCTTCTCGCGCGCGGCGCGGATGAAGCCGATGAACAGCGGATGGCCCCCGCGCGGCGTGGACAGGAACTCCGGGTGCGCCTGGCAGGCCAGGAACCACGGGTGCACCTCGCGCGGCAGCTCCACCACTTCCACCAGCGTGTCGTCCATCGACTTGCCGGAGATCACCAGGCCGGCGTCTTCCAGCTGGGTACGGTAGCGGTTGTTGAACTCGTAACGGTGGCGGTGGCGCTCGGCCACCACGTCCTTGCCATACAGCTCGCGCGCCAGCGTGCCCGGCTTCAGGCGCTGCTCCTGCAGGCCCAGGCGCATGGTGCCGCCCAGGTCGGACTTCTCGTCGCGCTTCTCGACCTCGCCGCTGGCGGTACGCCACTCGGTGATCAGGCCGATCACCGGGTTCGGCGACTGGCGGTCGTTCTCGGTGCTGTTGGCGCCTTCCAGCCCGGCCACGTGGCGTGCGTAATCCACCACCGCCGCCTGCATGCCGTAGCAGATGCCGAAATACGGCAGCCGGTGTTCGCGGGCGTACTGCGAGGTCAGCACCTTGCCCTCGAAACCGCGGTCGCCGAAACCACCGGGCACGAGGATGCCGTCCACGCCTTCCAGCGCGGCCATGCCGGACTCTTCCAGCTCCTGCGCTTCCAGCCACTTGAGGTTGACCCGGGTGCGCTGGCGCAGGCCGCCGTGCTTGAGCGCCTCGCCGACCGACTTGTAGGCGTCCTGGTGGTCCACGTACTTGCCGACCACGGCGATGGTCACCTCGTCCAGCGGGTGCAGCGCCGCATCCAGCACCGCCTCCCACTCGGACAGGTCGGCCGGACCGGCCTTGTCGGCGAGCTTGAGCTGGTTGACCACGATGTCGTCCAGGCCCTGCGCATGCAGGCCCATCGGCACGCGGTACAGCACTTCCACGTCCGGCACGCTGATCACCGCGCGCTCGGAGACGTTGGTGAACAGCGAGATCTTGCGCCGTTCCGAATCCGGGATGGCCTGCTCGGAACGGCACAGCAGCACGTCGGGCTGGATGCCGATCGAACGCAGTTCCTTGACCGAATGCTGGGTCGGCTTGGTCTTCAGCTCGCCGGCGGCGCCGATGTACGGCACCAGCGTCAGGTGCATGAACAGCGCCTTCTCCGGGCCGCGCTCGGTGCGCACCTGGCGGATGGCTTCAAGGAACGGCAGCGATTCGATGTCGCCGACGGTGCCGCCGATCTCCACCAGCGCCACGTCGAAACCTTCGGTGGCCTCGTCGATGCAACGGCGGATCTCGTCGGTGATGTGCGGGATCACCTGCACCGTCGCGCCGAGGTAGTCGCCGCGGCGCTCCTTGCGGATCACGTTCTCGTAGATGCGCCCGGTGGTGACCGAGTTCTTGCGGCTCAGCCGGGTATGGACGAAGCGCTCGTAATGGCCCAGATCCAGGTCGGTCTCGGCGCCGTCATCGGTGACGTAGACCTCGCCATGCTGGAACGGACTCATGGTGCCCGGATCGACGTTGATGTACGGATCCAGCTTCATCATCGTGACCTTCAGGCCACGCGCCTCGAGGATGGAGGCCAGCGACGCGGCGGCAATGCCCTTGCCAAGCGAGGACACCACACCACCGGTAACGAAAATAAGGGGGGTCATGGCTCACTTGCCTCCCGGAAAGCCCTAGTTTAAAGGTTGTCGCGCGAACACCCAAGCGCGGCATGCGGCGACCTCGAAAAATCCCGCCCCGCGGCACGGCGGCCACGGCCTGCAGCCCGGCCGCCACGGTGACGCAACAAAAAAGACGCCCCGGCCTGGGCCGGGGCGTCCCTGTCCAGCGGAAACGCGCGTCAGCGACGCTTGCGCGCTTCCTCTTCTTCCTCTTCGCGCGGGGCGGACTGCTCGCCCTTCGCCTTTTCCTGGGCGGCGGCGGCGGCGCGGCGCTTGGCCTTCTGCTCGGCCTCGTTCTGCGCCTTGTCCACGGCGGCGTCCTGGGCGGTCTCGCCCGTCTTGCCCTTGTCGGCGCTCTGCGCCATCACCAGCGGCACCGCCACGACGGCGGCGGCAGCCACGGCCAGAACCAGCAATTTCGACGATTTCATTCTCATCCTCCGGAGTTTCCACCGACCCACAGGGGCCGGTTGCGTACTTGTCCAGCCCGCACAGGATACCTCCACCCGCCTCTCCCCGCACTGAACACCGGCGTGCAAATTCCGCCGGCAGACCGCAAACTTGCCCGTCGCATCAGCGCCTTATCGAGATACATGAACGCCCGTTACAACGCCGCCGACATCGAAGTCCTCTCCGGCCTGGACCCGGTCAAACGCCGCCCCGGCATGTACACCGACACCGCGCGCCCGAATCATCTGGCGCAGGAAGTCATCGACAACTCGGTGGACGAGGCATTGGCCGGGCACGCGAGAACCGTCGACGTCGTGCTGTTCAAGGACGGCAGCTGCGAGGTCAGCGACGACGGCCGCGGCATGCCCGTGGACATCCACCCGGAGGAGAAGATCCCCGGCGTAGAACTGATCCTGACCCGCCTGCACGCGGGCGGCAAGTTCAGCAACCGCAACTACACCTTCTCCGGCGGCCTGCACGGCGTGGGCGTGTCGGTGGTCAATGCGCTGTCCACGCTGGTGGAGATCCACATCAAGCGCGAGGGCAGCGAACACCGCATCAGCTTCCGCGACGGCGACCGCGCCAGCCCGCTGGAGGTGGTCGGCACGGTCGGCCGCAAGAACACCGGTACCCGCCTGCGCTTCTGGCCGGATCCGAAGTATTTCGACACGCCGAAGTTCAACGTGCGCGCGCTGCGCCACCTGCTGCGCGCCAAGGCCGTGCTGTGCCCGGGCCTGACCGTCAGGCTGACCGACGAGGCCACCGGCGAAGTCGACACCTGGTATTACGAGGACGGCCTGCGCGACTACCTGAAGGCCGAACTGGGCGAGCGCGAAATGCTGCCCGCCGACCTGTTCACCGGCAGCCTGAAGAAGGAAACCGAAATCGTCGACTGGGCCGTTGCCTGGCTGCCGGAAGGCGAGCTGGTGCAGGAAAGCTACGTCAACCTGATCCCGACCGCCCAGCACGGCACCCATGCCAATGGCCTGCGTACCGGCCTGACCGAGGCGCTGCGCGAGTTCTGCGACTTCCGCAACCTGCTGCCGCGCGGCGTCAAGCTGGCGCCGGAAGACGTGTGGGACCGCGTGTCGTTCGTGCTGTCGCTGAAGATGACCGACCCGCAGTTCAGCGGCCAGACCAAGGAGCGCCTGTCCTCGCGCCAGGCCGCCGGCTTCGTCGAAAGCGCCTCGCACGACGCCTTCAGCCTGCTGTTGAACCAGAACGTGGAGGTCGGCGAGAAGATCGCCCAGATCGCCATCGAGCGCGCCAGCGCGCGCCTGAAGACCGAGAAGCTGGTCGTCCGCAAGAAAGTCACCCAGGGCCCGGCCCTGCCCGGCAAGCTGGCCGACTGCATCAGCCAGGACCTGTCGCGCACCGAGCTGTTCCTGGTGGAAGGCGACTCGGCCGGCGGCAGCGCCAAGCAGGCCCGCGACAAGGATTTCCAGGCGATCCTGCCGCTGCGCGGCAAGATCCTCAACACCTGGGAAGTGGCGTCGGGCAGCGTGCTGGCCTCGGAGGAAGTGCACAACCTGGCCATCGCCATCGGCTGCGACCCGGGCAAGGACGATCTTTCCGGCCTGCGCTACGGCAAGGTGGTGATCCTGGCCGACGCCGACTCGGATGGCCTGCATATCGCCACCCTGCTCGCCGCGCTGTTCCTCAAGCACTTCCCCGCGCTGGTCGCCGCCGGCCACGTGTTCGTGGCG
Organism: Stenotrophomonas nitritireducens; assembly: GCF_001431425.1. GTDB lineage: Bacteria > Pseudomonadota > Gammaproteobacteria > Xanthomonadales > Xanthomonadaceae > Stenotrophomonas > Stenotrophomonas nitritireducens. The sequence continues at coordinate 30,896 of NZ_LDJG01000023.1, read as the reverse complement.
ATGCCGCCGCTGTTCCGCGTGGACGTGGGCAAGCAGGTGTTCTATGCACTGGACGAGGAAGAAAAGCGCTCGCTGCTGGAGAAGATCGAGCGCGAGAAGATCCGCGGCCAGCTCAGCGTCACCCGCTTCAAGGGCCTGGGCGAAATGAACCCGGCGCAGCTGCGCGAATCCACCATCCACCCCGATACGCGCCGGCTGGTGCAGTTGACCGTGGACGACGACGAGCAGACCCGCTCGCTGATGGACATGCTGCTGGCGAAGAAGCGGGCTGGCGATCGGAAAGGCTGGTTGGAGAGCAAGGGCGACCTGGCTTCACTGGAAGTCTGATCCCGGCTATTCAGTGCCACCTGCCGTGGCGACGGCACAGGCACTCCGGCAACGGACAGGCCGGCCTGGCGCGGTTGGAGAGCAAGGGCGGCCCGGCTTCGCTGGAAGTCTGATCCCGGCGATTCATTGCCACCTGCCGTGGCGACGGCACAGGCACTCCGGCAACGGACAGGCCGGCCTGGCGCGGCTGGAGAGCAAGGGCGACCTGGCTTCGCTGGAAGTCTGATCCCGGCGATTCATTGCCACCTGCCGTGGCGACGGCACGGGCACTCCGGCAACGGACAGGCCGGCCTGGCGCGGTTGGAGAGCAAGGCGACCTGGCTTCACTGGAAGTCTGATCCCGGCGATTCATTGCCGCCTGCCGTGGCGACGGCACAGGCACTCCGGCGATGGACGGGCCGCCCTGGCGCTGCCGGAGCGCAGGGACGATCTGGCTCCCTGCTCGCAGAAGCGCATCATGCTGTGCGCCTGCAGGCAGGTTCTCCATGGCTTTGAGCACATTTGCCGCTCTCCTTGCAGGCATAGGATCAGGAATTCCCTGATCCTGTGGTCATCCGCATGAAACACCTGCTGTACGTGGCCGCGCTCGGCGCCGGCCTGCTGTTCGCCGCCCCCGCGCCGGCCAAGCCCGCCGATGCCGCTGGCGAGGACAAGGCCGCCGCGGCCGCCCCCGCCCCGCTTCCGGCCGATGCCTCCACCCGCCAGAGCATGCGCCTGGAAGGCCGCACCCTCGACTACACCGCCACCGTCGGTTCGCTGCCAGTGCGCGATGCACAGGGCAAGATCATCGGCGACGTGGTGTTCACCGCCTACACGATGCCCGGCAAGGACCGCCCGGTCACCTTCGCCCTCAACGGCGGCCCCGGCGCTTCCTCGGTCTACCTGAACCTCGGCGCGATCGGCCCGAAGGTGGTCACCTTCGGCAGCGAGGGCGACAGCGCCTCGGCCCCGGCCACCCTGCGCGACAACCCCGGCACCTGGCTGGACTTCACCGACCTGGTGTTCATCGACCCGGTCGGCACCGGCTTCAGCCGCTCGCGCATTCCCGACGAGGAAGCGAAGAAGCAGTTCTTCACCCCCACCGCCGACGTCGAATACCTGTCGCGCACGGTCTACGACTGGCTGCTGAAGAACCAGCGCATGACCTCGCGCAAATACCTCACCGGCGAGAGCTACGGCGGCTACCGCGGCCCCCGCATCACCCACTACCTGCAGACCCGGCTGGGCGTGGCGATGAACGGGCTGGTGCTGGTCTCGCCCTACCTGAGCCCGACGCTGGAGGACAACAGCGACGTCTCGCCGATGGCCTGGATCCAGACCCTGCCCTCGATCGCCGCCGCGCACCTGGAGCGCCAGGGCCGGCTGACCGACGAGGCGATGCGCGAAGTCGTCGAATACACCCGCGGTGATTACGCCACCGCGTTGATGAAGGGCCGCTCCGACCCGCAGGCCACCGAGGCGATGATCCGCCGCGTCGTCGAACTGACCGGCCTGGACCCGGTGTTCGTGCGCCGCGCCGGCGGCCGCCTGGAAACCCAGGCCTACCTGCGCGAAGTATTCCGCGACAAGGGCACGCTGGGCAGCCGCTACGACTCCAACGTCACCGCCTTCGACCCGTTCCCCACCGATCCGGAGCAGCGCGCCAACGATCCGCTGCTGGACAGCATCATCGCCCCGACCACCACCGCGATGGTGGACTTCGCCACCCGCGTGGTCGGCTGGAAGGTCGACGCCCGCTACAACGCGCTGAGCTATGAAGTGAACCGGCTGTGGGACCGCAACGGCGACCTGCGCGCCGGCGCCGTCACCCAGCTGCGCCAGGCGGTGGCCATCGACCCGCGCCTGCAGGTGCTGGTCGTGCACGGCTGGAACGACCTGTCGTGCCCGTTCATGGGCTCGATCCTGACCGTGGACCAGATGCCGGCCATGGGCGATCCGCAGCGCGTGCAGGTGCGCAGCTATCCGGGCGGGCACATGTTCTACAGCCGCGCCGACAGCCAGGCCGCGTTCCGCCGCGACGTGCGCGCGATGTACCAGCGCAACTGAGGACGATGGCGCGGCGCCCCGCGACGGGGGCTGCGCCCGGCGGCGCCTCGACGCAGGCAATCCGCTGCCGCGCCCGCCGCGCAGGGCCCGATGCGGCACCGCCGCCATGCGGCGGACCGCAGCAAGCCGGGGCCAGACATTACCCCCCACAAACGAAAGGCCCGCCGGAACGCAGGTTCCGGCGGGCCTCTTCTTGCGGGTCGAACCCGGCGTCGTTCAGTTCCAGCCGACGAGGGCGAACAACTTCAGGATCAGGTAGGCGCAGCCGCCGGCCGCCGGGATGGTCAGGATCCATGCCCAGACGATGCGCTCGATCACGCCGATGCGCAGCGACTTCGGGTTCTTGGCGAAGCCAACGCCCATGATCGCGGTGGAGATGCTGTGCGTGGTCGAGACCGGCATGCCGAAGTGCGCGGCCAGGGTGAGGATGGTGGCCGAGCTGGTCTCCGCGGCGAAACCGTGGATCGGATGCAGCTTGACCATCTTGTGGCCCAGGGTCTTGATGATCTTCCAGCCGCCCGAAGCGGTACCGGCGGCCATCACCACCGCACAGGTCAGCACGATCCACATCGCGATGCCGTCACCGGCATGCGCGTCCGGGTGCATGAACGCCAGCCATGACGGCAGGTCATTGAGCGCGCCGGTGGCCTCGGCGCCGATCAGGGTCATGGCGATGATGCCCATGGTCTTCTGCGCGTCGTTGTGGCCGTGGGCGAAACCCATGTAGGCGGCCGAGGCGATCTGCGCCTTGCCGAAGAACGCGTTGACCCAGCGCGGCCGCGCCAGCCGCCGCAGCACGCCGCCCATCCGCGCCATGCCGGCGATGATCGCCCACAGCAGGCACATCACCACGATGCCGAGCAGGAAGCCGGCGATCGGCGAGGTGATCATGGGCACGAACACCTTCCACAACAGGCCCTTGTTCTGCGCCCAGTTGCCGACGCTCTGCGACCAGATCAGCGCGTCCCAGTTGTTGTGCGCGGCAGCCAGGCCGGCGCCGCACAGGCCACCGATCAGCGCGTGCGAGGACGAGGACGGCAGGCCCTTCCACCAGGTGATCAGGTTCCAGACGATGCCGCCGAGCAGGGCGCACAGGATCACCTGCGGGGTGACCTCGACCACGTCGGTATTCAGCAGGCCGTTGGCGATGGTCAGCGCCACCGCGGTGCCGGTCAGCGCGCCGAGCAGGTTCATGCCCGCGGCCAGCATCACCGCCCAGCCGGGCGAGAGCACCTTGGTCGCCACCACGGTGGCGATGGAGTTGGCGGTATCGTGGAAGCCGTTGATGAACTCGAAGACGAGCGCTGCCAGGATCACCACCAGTACGAGGGTGAGCATCGACCGTCCCCGTCAGCTGTTCTTCAACACGATCTGGTAGACCACCACACCGGCCTCGCGGCAACGGTCGATGGCCTTCTCCAGGATCTCGAAGAACTCCTTGAGCAGGAACATCTGCAGGTTGTCCAGGCGCCCGGAATAGATTTCCCGGTACAGCTCCAGCATCAGCCGGTCGGCCTCGTTCTCCAGCGCGCGCAGCTTCTCGTTCATCGCCGTCATGCGGTCGATGTTCATGTGGCGCAGGTCCCGGACCATCTCCACCACCACGTCGGCAGCCTGCTCCAGCATCGCCGCGCGCGGGGCGAAATCGATCTGGGCCAGGTGCTGGGTAGCCAGCGAATAGCGATCGGCGAATTTCTCGATCTGCTTGGGGATCTTGTACAGCGCCGAGCCCAGCGCCTCGATGTCCTCGCGCTCGATCGGGGTCATGAAGCTGTCCACCAGCGCCTGGCTGATCTTGTCCGAGGCGGCGCGCTCGCGCAGGCGCGCCAGCTTGAACGCATCCAGAGCCGGCTGCCGGTCGGCCTCGCGCATCATCGCGTGCAGCGCCTTGGCGCTGTCGGCGGCGGCCTGGGCGGCCTCGTCGAGGTAGGTATAGAACTGCTTGCCGGAGCCGAAAATGGTCTGCAATGAAAACATTGGGGATGCCTGTTCGCCGTCGCGGAAGGGACGGCACCGGGGCGAATTATGACGGCTGGATGACTTCTCGGGTATTCCCGCCGCCTCCGGGCCGGCAAAAGTGAACAGGCGCTTGCCGGCCCCGCATGCCGGTTTGCTAAGATGCGCCGGCGCCCCCGCGGGCGCACCCTATGGACGACGACCCTTCTCCCCCGCCGCAGCGCCCGGGCACGCCCCTGGACTCCTGCCGCCATCGCAAGCACCCGCCCTCCCTGCCATCGACCCGGGGAGCGACCCGTGTTTGAACTGATCCTCATCGTTTTCGCCCTGATCCTGCTCAACGGCTTCTTCGCCATGTCCGAGATGTCGGTCATGACCTCGCGCAAGAGCCGGCTCAAGCAGATGTCCGCTTCCAGCAAGCGCGCCGAACGCGCGCTGGCGCTGGCCGAGAAGCCCGAGAACTTCCTGTCAACCGTGCAGATCGGCATCACCGTGATCGGCGTTCTGACCGGCTTCCTCGGCGGCGAAGCGCTGGGCGAGGCCATCGCCGCGTGGATCCAGGGCCTGATGCCCGGCTTTGCCTACGCCGGCGCGCTGGGCAAGGCGCTGGCCGTCACCCTGATCACCTTCGTCACGCTGATCTTCGGCGAACTGGTGCCCAAGCGGCTGGCCCTGACCCGCTCGGAGGATATCGCCGGCCTGGTGGCGATGCCGATGGGCTGGCTGGCCACCCTCGCCTTCCCGTTCGTATGGCTGCTCTCGCGCACCACCCGGCTGGTGCTGCGCCTGCTGGGCCTGGGCAACACCGATTCGGCCTCGGTGACCGAAGAGGAGATCCGCATGCTGGTGGCCGAAAGCCATGAGGCCGGCGTGATCGACATCCACGAGCGCGACATGATGAACCGGGTCATGCGCCTGGGCGACCGCACCGCCGACAGCCTGATGACCCCGCGCAACCGCATCGCCTGGCTGGACACCAACGCCGATGTGGAGAAGAACCTGGAGACCATGCACGAGCATGCCTTCTCGCGCTATCCGGTGTACCGCGGCAACGACCAGGACATCGCCGGCATCCTCGAGGTCAAGTCGCTGGTCACGCGCCGCCTGCAGGGCAACGCGCACGCGCTGTTCGAGAACCTGCGCGAGACGCTCTATGTCTCCGAATCCACCCATGCGATGAAGCTGCTGGAGATCTTCCGCGAGGAGCACCAGTCGATGGCGCTGGTGGTGGACGAGTACGGCGAGATCCAGGGCCTGGTGACGATCAGCGACCTGATGGGCGCGGTGGTCGGCCGCCTGCAGGCGCCGGAGAACACCGACGAGGACGCGCTGGTGGTCACCCGCGAGGACGGCTCGCTGCTGGTGGACGGCTCGCTGCCGGTGGACGACCTGCGCGAGCTGATGGGCGGCGTCGAGCTGCCCGACGCCGAGGAAGGCGACTACTACACGCTGGCCGGCATGTGCATGCATTTCTTCGGCCGCATCCCGCACGCCGGCGAGTACTTCGACTGGGCCGGCTGGCGCATCGAGATCGTCGACCTGGACGGCGCACGCATCGACAAGCTGCTGCTGCGCCGGCTCCCGGAAGAAGACGCCGATGACACCACCGGCTGACCGGCCGGGCGACGAACCAGGGCCGGACCAGGCTTCGGGCGCCTACCGCAACGAAGGCATCCGCACCCTGCTGGCGATGTTCGAACAGGGCGACCCGGACGAGCACCAGCCACTGGGGAAGATCCTGCAGGGCCTGCAGGAAAGCGCGTTCGGCGTGTTCCTGTTCGTCGCCATCCTGCCCTCGTTCATCCCGATTCCCGGCATCGGCGGCGCGGTCAGCGGCCCGCTGGTGCTGCTGATCGGCCTGCAGATGCTGTGCGGGCTGTCGCGGCCGTGGGTGCCGGGCTTCATCGCCCGGCGCGGCCCCAGGCGCGGCACCATGCACCGCTTCCTCGGCCGCATCGACCGGCCGCTGCGGCGCCTGGACCGGATGCTCAAGCCGCGCCTGCCGATGCTGGTATGGCCGCTACCGGCGCGGGTATTCAGCGGCCTGCTGCTGGTCCTGGTCGGCATCCTGCTGTCGCTGCCCATTCCCTTCACCAACTATCTGTTCGGCTTCCAGCTGCTGCTGTTCGCGCTGGCGCTGATCGAGCGCGACGGCGCGCTGATGCTGTTCAACTGGATCGCCGCCGTTGCCGCCTGCGTGTTCTTCGGGCTTGGCTCCGGGCAGCTTGCCAGCCACGCCGTCGATCTTTTCCAGCGCTGGAGCGGCGGCCTGTAGCGTCAGACCGGACCCGGCGAAGCCCAGCGGCGCATTCCCGGCAAAGCCCCAGCGGGGCGTTGCCCCGCTCTACACGGTCGGAGCGCGGCGCCTTGTAGCGCCGGGCAGCGCCCGGCGGGGCATTCCCGGTAAAGCCCCAGCAGGGCGTTGCCCCGCTCTACATGGTCGGAACACGGCGCCCTGTAGCGCCGGGCAGCGCCCGGCGGGGCATTCCCGGTAGAGCCGCAGCGGGGCGTTGCCCCGCTCTACACGGTCGAAGCCCCGCGCCTTGTAGCGCCGGGCGACGCCCGGCGGGGCATTCCTGGTGAAGCCCAGCGGGAGGATTGCCCCGCGAGGGCACTACCTCAGTGCCGAGCCTGCCAGGCCTGCATCGCCAGTTCGAACGAACGCAGCCGCGCGGCATGGTCGAAGATGTTGGCGGTGAGCATCATTTCGTCCGGCCGGTGGCGCGCGGCGAAAGCCGCCAACCCTTCGCCTACCTGGGCCGGATCGCCCAGCACCGTACAGGCCAGCGCCCGCTCCACGCCCGCCTTCTCGTGCGGTTCCCAGAACGTTTCGATGTCGTCGACCGGCGGCGGGATGCGTCCGGGACGGCCGCGCCGCAGGTTGACGAAACTCTGCTGCTGGGTGGTGAACAGGCGCCGCGACTGCGCCTCCGATTCGCTGGCCACCACGTTCAGCGCCAGCATCGCCCGGGGCGCGCGCAGGCGCGCGGAGGGGCGGAAATCGCGGCGGTAGATCGCCAATGCCTCGTCCATCGCGTCCGGGGCGAAATGCGAGGCGAAGGCGAACGGAAGGCCCATCGCCGCCGACAGTCGCGCGCTGAACAAGCTGGAACCCAGCAGCCACACCGGCACCTCGAGGCCCGCGCCCGGCACCGCCTGCACGCCCTGCCCCGGCTGCACGGGTTCGAAGTAGTGCAGCAGTTCGGTCACGTCCTGCGGGAACTGGTCGGCGCTGTCGAAGTAGCGGCGCAGCGCGCGGGCGGTGGCATGGTCGGTTCCGGGCGCGCGGCCCAGCCCCAGGTCGATGCGCCCGGGATACAGCGAGGCCAGCGTGCCGAACTGTTCGGCCACCTGCAGCGGCGAGTGGTTGGGCAGCATGATGCCGCCGGCGCCGACGCGGATGCTCGAGGTACCGCCGGCCACATGGCCGATCAGCACCGAGGTCGCCGCACTGGCGATGCCCGGCATGTTGTGGTGCTCGGCCAGCCAGTAGCGGCGGTAGCCCCAGCGCTCGGCATGCCGCGCGAGGTCGAGCATGTTGGCGAAGGCCTGGCCCGGTGCAGCGCCTTCGCAGACGGGGGCCAGGTCGAGAACGGAAAGTGGAATCATGCGGCGGCTTCCTGCGGGGTATCGGGAGAGACATGGGGCGTCGCGGCCAGATTCCCATGCTTCCATGACGCCCATCGCCCGGACACTGTTTTCCGGCGCGGCATCGTCGACCTCGCGGCAACCGGGCCGCGCCGCGCGGATCAACGCCCGGCAGGGCATTCACTGCACGACCCAGCGGGGCGTCGCCCCGCTCTACATCACCGAGGCGCTGCCTCCTGTAGCGCCGGGCGGCGCCCGGCGGGGCCTGGCTGGCAATGCCCCAGCGGGGCATTGCCCCGCGCTACGCGGGAACGCCGGTATCCACCAGCGGCTGCAGCTGCGGGTCCAGCGCCACGCGCTCGTCGAACACGAAGCAGCGGCCGTCGTAGCCCTCGCCGCCGGCCTCCTCGAAATAACCGAGGATGCCGCCCTCCAGCTGCAGCACGTTGTCCATGCCGTCGTTGCGCATCCACAGCGCGGCCTTCTCGCAGCGGATGCCGCCGGTGCAGAAGCTGACCACGGTGGCGTCGGCCAGCTCCGCGCGGTGCGGCTCCAGTGCCGCCGGCAGATCCGTGAAGCGGGCGATCGGCAGGGTCAGGGCGCCGGCAAACGTGCCGTGCTCGAATTCCTGCTCGTTGCGGGTATCGAGCATCACCACACGCCTGCCAGCGTCGTCGTGCCCCTGCCGCAGCCAGCGCTGCAGCGTGGCCGGGGCCACGGAAGGCGCGCGCGGGTAATCCAGCGGCTGGCCGTCGTCGCGGCGGAAACTGATGATCTCCGGCTTGACCTTGGCCTTGAGCCGCGCGAACGGCTGCATGTGGCTGTAGCTGTACTTGACCCGCATGTCGGAGAAACGCGCGTCGGCCCTCAGTCCGGCGTAGAAGGCGTCGATGCCGTCGCGGCCGCCGGCCAGGAACAGGTTGATGCCCTCGTCCGCCACCAGGATCGTGCCGCGCAGTTCGTACGCCTGCGCGCGCTCCAGCAGGGTGGCGGCCAGCGCGTCGGCATCGGCGACGGGAACGAAGTGATAGGCGGCGGTATTGACGATCATCGGCGTATTTTACGGCGCCGCCGGCCTTCAGCCACGCAGCAGCATGAACGGCAGCAGCACCAGCGCCGCCGCGGCCAGCATGCCCAGCAGCACGGCGAGCACGTACAGCGGCCGCCGCCGGAACAGCGAGCGGAAGGTCTCGGCGGTCCCATCGCGCAGCGCGGCCTCGCGTTCGGCGCGCACGCGCCGCGAGCGCTCGGCCTGGTAAGCGGCCATCAGCTCCTTCGCGCGCGGATGATCCTCGCGTTCGCGCAGCCAGATGCCGCCGAAGGAAATGCCCCAGGGGCTGGGTTCGGTGCGGTACCAGGCGATGCCGTGGCGGTCGAGCAGTTCGCCGACCTCGCGGCTTTCGTCCTCGCCGACGTTGCGCAGATTGAGCAGCAGTTTCGCCATCGCGCCATGATACCCGCTGGCGATACGCTACCCTTGCATGCCCCGCGCCCGTGGAGCCCGCGCCAGAGCGCCGTGCATCCCGGCGCCGGACCTTCACTCGAAAACCTTCGCCAGAACCGGGCATGTCCGCGTCCCGGTTCCTGTCGTGGACCCCTTACCCGAGCGCCGCACATCCGTTGTGCGGGAACTCACCCCTGGAGCCGCCATGCGTCGCCTGCTCGTCCCCTTGCTGTTGTCCCTGTCCATTGCCGCCTGCACCCCGCCCGGCCCGCCGCCGGGAGGCAGCATCGCCGCCTTCGAGCGCATCGACAGCGTGCCGGGTACCGGCGCCGAGGCGGTCCCCGGCACCAAGGTCACCGTGCACTACACCGGCTGGATCTACGACGAGCGCACGGCCGACAAACACGGCGAGAAATTCGACAGTTCGCTCGACCGCGGCGAGCCGTTCACCTTCAACCTGGGCGAGAAGCAGGTCATCCGCGGCTGGGACGAGGGCGTGGCCGGCATGAAGGTCGGCGGCAAGCGCACGCTGATGATCCCGGCCGACTACGGCTACGGCGACCGCCGCGCCGGCCCGATCCCGCCCGGCTCCTCGCTGGTGTTCGACGTCGAACTGCTCGATGTCCAGCCGCGCTGAGCCCGGCGCCGTGGCCAAGCGCGTCGCGGTGATCGGCGGCGGCCCCGCGGGGCTGTTCGCTGCCGAGCGCCTGCGCGCGGCGGGCCTGTCGGTCGACCTGTACGAAGCCAAGGGCTCGCCGGGGCGCAAGTTCCTGATCGCCGGCAAGGGCGGCCTGAACCTCACCCACTCCGAACCGCGCCCGCAGTTCGACAGCCGCTACCGCGAACGCGCGGCGGAGGTCGCCAGCTGGCTGGACGGCTTCGACGCCGACGCCCTGCGCCGCTGGGCTCAGGGCCTGGGCGTGGACACCTATGTCGGCAGTTCCGGCCGTGTGTTCCCGCTGGACCGCAAGGCCGCACCGCTGCTGCGCGGCTGGGTGCGGCGGCTGAAGGAACAGGGTGTGCGCTTCCACGTCCAGCATCGCTGGCTGGGCTGGAACGGCGACGGCTCGCTGCGCATGCAGACCGGCGAAGGCGAAGCCACCGTGACCGCCGACGCCACCGTGCTGGCCTTGGGCGGTGGCAGCTGGCCGGAACTCGGTTCCGATGGCGCCTGGGCGGAAGCACTGCGCGCGCGCGGCGTGGACATGGCTCCCCTGCAGCCAGCCAACTGCGGCTTCGACATCGACTGGAGCGGACATTTCCGCCAGCGCCATGCCGGCAGCCCGCTCAAGCCGGTCGTCGCGCACTGTCGGGATCTGCACGGCACGCCGCTGCAGTTGCAGGGCGAATGCGTGGCCAGCGAATACGGCATCGAAGGCAGCCTGGTCTACGCCATCGCCGCCGACCTGCGCGAAACCATCAACCGCGATGGTCATGCGCTGCTGGAACTGGACCTGGTGCCCGGCCGCGACGAAGCGCGCCTGCGCGCCGACCTGTCGCGCCCACGCAAGGGGCGCAGCTTCGGCGAACACCTGCGCCGCGCCACCGGCATCGACGCGGCCAAGGCCGCGCTGGTGTTCGAGATTCTCGGCAAGGACGCCGGCAACGACCTCGACACGGTGGCGCGCACGCTCAAGCACCTGCCGCTGCGCCTGTTGCGGCCGCGGCCGATGGCCGAGACCATCAGCACCGCCGGCGGCGTGCGCCTGGAAGCGACGGATGCGGGACTGATGCTGCACGCCCTGCCGGGCGTCTTCTGCGCCGGCGAGATGCTGGACTGGGAGGCGCCGACCGGCGGCTACCTGCTTACCGCCTGCTACGCCAGCGCATTGCGTGCGGCCGAAGGCGTGGTCGAGTGGCTGCGGTGAACACATCCGCTTAGGCGGGAAGCGTGCTCCGCACGGGGCTTTTCCGGGGAAACCCCAGCGGGGCGTTGCCCCGCTCTACAAGCCGGCGTTCTATAGCGCCGGGCAACGCCCGGTGGGGCCGGGCCGGGAATGCCCCAGCGGGGCGTTGCCCCGTTCTACAACGCGGCGAGGCTCTGTAGCGCCGGGCAACGCCCGGCGGGGTTTGGCCGGTAATGCCCCAGCAGGGCTGCGCCCCGCTCTACATGACGATGGGCAGACCGGGCTTCAGTGCAACTTGGTTCCGCGTAGCGCCTCGATGCGCGGCGGCGGTGCGAACGAATCACTGCGCGCGTCGGCCCAGTATTCGCGGAACACCGCATGGCCCGGCACCCGGTCGAGCAGTTCGCCCGGCGACAGGTAGCGGTACAGCGTCGCCATCGAACGGATCTCGATCGGCGACACCCTGCGCAGGATGTGCTCGGGACCGAGTTCGGCAGGATCGTTCAGCCCGGCCGCGCCCAGCAGGTCGCGCAGCGCGCGCAGGGTGTTCTCGTGGAAATTGCGCACCCGCTCGGCCTTGTCGGTCGGATCGAGGTGGCGCCAGCGGCTCGGGTCCTGGGTGGCGATGCCGGTCGGGCACTTGTCGTTGTGGCAGCTCAGCGACTGGATGCAGCCCAGCGCGAACATGAAGCCGCGCCCGGCGTTGCACCAGTCCGCGCCCAGCGCGAGGGTGCGCGCGATGTCGAAGGCGCTGGTCACCTTGCCGGCCGCGCCGATGCGGATGCGCTCACGCAGGTCCAGGCCCACCAGCGTGTTGTGCACCAGGATCAGCGCTTCGTTCATCGGCACGCCGACGTGGTCGATGAACTCGGCCGGCGATGCGCCGGTGCCGCCTTCGGCGCCATCGACCACGATGAAGTCCGGCAGCAGCCCGGTCTCGTGCATGGCCTTGGCGATGCCGAACCATTCCCACGGATGGCCGATGGCAAGCTTGAAGCCTGTCGGCTTGCCGCCGGACAGCTCGCGCAGGCGGGCGACGAACTGCAGCAGTTCCACCGGGGTGGAGAACGCCGAGTGCCGCGACGGCGACACGCAGTCCACGCCCATCGGAACGCCGCGGGTAACGGAAATCTCCGCGCTGACCTTGGCCGCGGGCAGCACGCCGCCGTGGCCGGGCTTGGCGCCCTGCGACAGCTTGATCTCGATCATCTTGACCTGGTCGTGGTTGGCGTTCTCGACGAAACGCTCCTCGCTGAAACGGCCCTGCTCGTCGCGGCAACCGAAGTACCCCGAGCCGATCTCCCACACCAGGTCGCCACCGTTCTCGCGGTGATAAGGCGAGATCGAGCCTTCGCCGGTGTCATGGTAGAAGCCGCCCATCTTCGCGCCCTTGTTCAGGGCGCGGATGGCGTTGGCCGACAGCGAGCCGAAGCTCATCGCCGAGATGTTGAACACGCTGGCCGAATACGGCCGCGCGCAGTCCGCGCCGATCACCACGCGGAAATCGTGGTGCGGGATGCTGGTCGGCGCCATCGAATGGTTGATCCACTCGTAATCCACCGCATAGGTGCTGCGCAGCGTACCGAACGGCACCACGTCCATCACGTTGCGCGCGCGCTGGTAGACCAGCTGCCGCTGCTGGCGCGAGAACGGCACGTCCTCCAGGTCGCTCTGCACGAAGTACTGGCGGATTTCCGGGCCGATGGACTCGAAGCCGTAGCGGAAGTGCGCCAGCACCGGGTAATTGCGCCGCAGCACGCTGCGCCGCTGCAGCACGTCCCAGGTGCCGAGCAGGGCCATCGCGCCGAACAGGCCGACGCCCCAGTACCAGGCGGGCCAACGGTCCGCCAGCGCCAGCGACACCGGCAACAGGACCAGTGCCAGTACATAGACCAGATAACGATGCATTGCCGTCCTCGCGACCGGGAATGGCGGATTCTACAACCGGTCGTCCACCACGTGCCGCGGCCACGCCGACTTGACGTCGTAGACCACCATGTCCGCCACGCCCAGCGCGCGTATCCGCGCGGCATCGAGTTCGCGGAACTGGCGGTGCGCCACCGCCAGCACCACCGCGTCGTAATGCGCCGGGGCCGGGGCATCGACCAGTTTCAGGCCCGATTCGCGCTCGGCCTCGGCCGGATCGGCCCAGGGATCGAAGGCATCGACCGCCGCGCCCTGCCCGGCCAGCAGCCGCGCCAGGTCCAGCGCACGGCTGTTGCGCAGGTCCGGGCAGTCTTCCTTGAAGGTCACGCCCAGCACCAGCACCCGGGCGCCGCGCAGCGGCTTGCCCTTGCCGGCCAGCAACGCGTCCACGCGCCCGACCACGTGCGCGACCACGCGGTTGTTGACCTGCCGCGCTGTGTGGATCAGGTCAGGGTGGTAGCCCACGCTCTCGGATTTGTGCAGCAGGTAATACGGGTCCACGCCGATGCAGTGGCCTCCGACCATGCCCGGCCGGAACGGCAGGAAGTTCCACTTGGTGCCGGCCGCTTCGAGCACGTCCAGCGTGTCGATGCCGAGCCGGTCGAAGATCAGCGCCAGCTCGTTGACCAGGGCGATGTTCACGTCGCGCTGGATGTTCTCCACCACCTTGGCCGCCTCGGCCACGCGCAGCGACGGCGCGCGCCAGGTGCCGGCGGCGATGATGCGCCGGTACAGCCCGTCCACCACCTCGGCCGCTTCCGGCGTGGAGCCGGAGGTGATCTTGCGAATGTCCGGCAGGCGCCGCTGGCGGTCGCCAGGGTTGATCCGCTCCGGACTGTAGCCGCACCAGAAATCCTGGTTGAAGCGCAGGCCCGAGCCCTGCTCCAGCAGCGGCACGCAGACTTCCTCGGTGGTGCCGGGATAGACCGTGGATTCGTAGATCACCAGGTCGCCACGCTTGAGCACGCCGGCGATCAGCTGGCTGGCACCGCGCAGCGGCTCCAGGTCCGGCTGCTCCCAGGCGTCGATGGGCGTCGGCACGGTAACGATGAACACATTGCACTGCGCCAGCTCCGCCGCATCGGCGCAGTAGCGCAGGCAGGTGGCGGCGGCCAGTTCGGCGGCATCCAGTTCCAGCGTGCGGTCATGGCCATCGCGCAGCTCGGCCACGCGCGCGGCGTCGATGTCGTAGCCGAGCGTGTCCAGCGTCCTGCCGAACTCGACCGCAAGCGGCAGACCGACGTAGCCCAGGCCGATGATGGCGATGCGCGGCGCGCTGGCTGCGGAAATATCGGCGCTCATCCCATCCCTCGAGGTTGCATGCTGGTGCCCGGAGCCGGAATCGAACCGGCATGGGGTTGCCCCCGGCGGATTTTAAGTCCGATGCGTCTACCAGTTTCGCCATCCGGGCATCGCGATAGCGTGCCTGATCGGCGCGCGCTTGTGAATCCGATCTGGCCACATCTCCTGCAGGAGCAACTGCAATCGCGACCGGCCTTGCCGGGCTAACCGCGCAGGAAACCGGGGCTTTGGCGGTAGCATCCGCACGAAAGCCCCGTCACGACTGGAGTCGCTCCCACGCACGGCAGCAAGGCCGGTCAGATCGCCCTCGAATAGCGCGCCGGCTGCTGCGGGGCCTGCAGGTAGCGGTCGAAGCACATGGCGACCAGGCGCAGCAGCGGCCGCCCCTGCCGGGTAGCGGCGACGACGCCATCGCGGTAGCGGGCCAGCCCGTCGGCAGCCAGATGCCGCAGCGCCACCAGTTCGGCAGCGAAGTACTGCTCGAAATCGACGCCATGGCGCGCGGCCAGGGCATGTCCGTCCACGCGGCCATGGCACATCAGCTGCTGGATCAGCTCGGCGCGCAGCAGGTCGTCGGCGTCCAGTTCCAGCCCACGCCATACCGGCAGGCCGCCTGCGTCGATCCGCGCCTCCCAGTCATTCAGGTCGCGCGGGTTCTGGCTGTAGCTGTTGTCGATCCTGCTGATCGCGCTCACGCCCAGGCCCAGCAGGTCGGTGTCCGCATGGGTGGTGTAGCCCATGAAGTTGCGGTGCAGGCTGCCGGCGCGCTGCGCGCGCGACAGGTCTTCTTCCGGCAGCGCGAAGTGATCCATGCCGATGTACTGGTAGCCGGCCGCCGACAGGCGTTCCACGGCCAGGCCCAGCAGCGCGAGCTTGCGCTCGGCGTCGGGCAGGTCGGCATCGACGATCTGCCGCTGCGCCTTGAACAGGTGCGGCATGTGCGCATAGCCATAGATCGCCAGCCGGTCCGGGCGCACTGCCAGCACGGTTTCCAGTGTGCGCGCGAAGCCTTCCCGGGTCTGCTTCGGCAGGCCGTAGATCAGGTCGACGTTGACCGAGCGCAGGCCATTGCCGCGGCAGGCCTCGATGATCGCCAGGGTTTCGTCCACGCCCTGCACGCGGTTGATCGCCTGCTGCACCGCCGGGTCGAAATCCTGCACGCCGAGGCTGGCGCGGTTGAAGCCCAGCTGCGCGAGCACCGCGATGTCGGCAGGCGAGACAAAGCGCGGGTCCAGTTCGATGGAAAAATCGCGCCCCGCGTCCTCGCTGAAACGGAAGCGCCGGCGCAGTCCTTCGACCAGCCGCGACAGCTGCTCCGGATCGAGGAAGTTCGGCGTACCGCCGCCGAAATGCAGCTGAATGACCTCCCGTTCCGACGTGAACAGGGGCGCCACGCGATCCGCCTCGGCCAGCACGCGATCGACATACGGCGCGCCCTTGCTGCGGTCGCGGCTGATGACGCGGTTGCAGCCGCAGTAGAAACAGGGGCTGGTGCAGTACGGCACGTGCACGTACAGCGAGAGCGGGCGCGTCGAGGCATTGCTGCGCGCGATGGCCGCGTGGAACTGCCCTGCGCCGTAGCCATCGTGGAAATGCGGCGCGGTGGGATAGGAGGTATAGCGCGGCCCGGGCCGGTCATGGCGGCGCAGGATGTCCGGATCGAAGGTCCAGCCCAGCGGGTCGGGCAATGCGGTGGTCGTGTCCATGCGCACAGCCTGCCGCATGCCGCATGCGGCCGCCTTGAGCCAGATCAATGGAGCAGGAGGGAGTTGGCAGTAGCGGGGAACGAGGGAGGACAGCGGCAAAAGCCGCTGCCTGCATGCCGGCTACTGCCCCAGTACCTGCAGCGTAGGCCAGCGCGACATCTGGAAGCGCCGCCAGAAGTTGCCCGCGATGCGCTCGGCGGCATCGTCGGCCAGCCGCTGCATCGGCACGTTGCCCAGTTCGGCGGTGGTCTGCCGGAACAGCAGCAGCCAGCGCTCGAACAGTTCCTCGCGCAGTTCGTCGATCACCATGTGCTTCTGCATCGGCGCGCCCTGGAAGCGGCGCGTGCCGCGCAGCAGCGCCGACCAGAAATCGACCAGGTGGCGCATATGCGCTTCCCAGTCGTGGACATGGGTCTCGAATACCGGCCCGAGCAGGTCGTCCTCGCGCACGCGCCCGTAGAAGCGCCGCACAAGGCGATCGATCTCCTCCTCGCTGCACAGGTCCGCCGCCGGCTGCGGCAGGCGTTCGTCGTTCATCGCTGCAAAACTCCTCGCCCTGCCCCGCATTCTGCCGAACCGCTTCCGGGCGTGGCTTGATCCAGATCAAGGCCGCCCGCTTCCGGGCTGCCTAGGCTGACAGCAAGTTCGCCCTTGCCTTCAGCGCCGCCCCGGCGAGGCGGCAAGCACCGATTGTACGCCTGCCAGCTCCGCGTCCGCCGCCACCATGATCGACCTCGACACTTCGCCCCGTACGCGACGCCCCCCTCTACAGCAGCTGGGGGCGGTGCTGTGGCCGAGCTTCTTCGTCGCGGTGGTCGCGTCGGTGCTGTTCTTCGCCTTCTTCGATCCGCTGGACCTGCAGCGCATCGGCTTCCCGCGCCATGGCATCAGCCGCGGCCTCGGCTATACCGCCGGCTTCTTCCTTGCCTGGCTGGGCACGCTCTCCGCCTGCAGCGTGACCGCCCTGCTGCTGCGCTCTCCGGGCGACGGCGACGAGCCGCCGCTGGAATGAGCAACATCCATCGCCCCGTTTACTCCCCGGCCGCGCATCCCGCCGCACCTGCGCGACAGGCGCCAATGAACCGGCGCCACCTCCTGCAATGGCTGGTGCTGGCGGCGATGCTGGGGTTGTTCTACGGCCTGCCATGGCTGCGCTGGCGTGGCGCTGCGCTGCTGCTGTTCGACATCGAAGCGCGCCATATCCGTTTCTTCGGCCTGGACCTGCGCATGGACGCCGTCCTGCCGATGCTGTGGCTGGCATTGGCCGCGCTGGCCGCACTCTGCCTGGTAACCAGCCTGTACGGCCGGCTGTGGTGCGCATACGCCTGCCCACAGACCGTGCTGACGCGGCTGCACCGCGCATTGCAGCGCATCACCACGCTCAATGGCCTGGCCGGCGCAAGGATCGAGCCGGTGCTGCGACATGCGCTGTGGGCGGCGATCGCGCTGTGGACCGGCATCACCTTCGTCGGCTACTTCTCGCCGGTCGAAGGGCTCGTCACCGGCTTGCCTGCATTGGCGCTGGGCCGCTGGGAAGCGTTCTGGATCGCCTTCTACGCATTTGCCACCTGGGCCAACGTGTTGTTCCTGCACGAACGGGTGTGCACCTACCTGTGCCCGTACAGCCGCGTGCAGCCCTGGCTCACCGATGCCTTCACGCCATCGATCCACTATGACGCGCGGCGCGGCGAACCACGCGGCGCACGCCCGGCTGGTGGCGGCAGCGTGATGCAGCGCGCACGCGGCCTGCTGGACCCGGTGACCGCGCGCGACTACGTATTCCGCGCCGCGCACCCCGCCAGCGCCGGCCCGCGCCCGACCTTCAGCGACGCCCATCTCGGCGACTGCACCGATTGCGATGCCTGCCTCCTCGCCTGCCCGATCGGCCTGGACATCCGCAACGGCAGCACCGGCTCCTGCATCGAGTGCAGCGCCTGCGTGGATGCCTGCGACGACACCATGGCCCGCAGCGGATTCCCCGCAGGGCTGATCCTGCGCACCAGCAGCGCCCGCATCGAGCAGCGTGCGCCCGTCACCTTGCGCACCCGGCCATTGCTGTTCGGCACATTGACGCTGCTGTTCCTCGCACTGGCCATGGCCGGCCTGCTGGCAGCCGGATGAAGCGCCACCCGCGTCAGGGAGCTTCGACCTCGTAGCCCCGTGCCTGCAGCCGGGCCAGGTAGCCGTCTGCGGCCAGCAGGCCATCGACCGGCAACAGCGCGAACGTCTCGCGGTTGCGGCGCAGCGCCTCCTCGGCGATCGCCATCCAGTGTCCGCGCCCCCGCTCCCGCAGATCGCCATAGCCACGATTGCGGGCAAAGCCGGATTCGGCGAGGGCACGCAGGCAAGCACCATCGGCGTCTTCCAGCGGCAGGTCGCGCAATGCCGCGATATCGCCGACCGCCCAGGCATTGGCCCGCTCCACCAGCCGGGGCATGTCGTGTTCCACCGAAGCGAGTTTGTGCTCGAAACAGGCCACATCGTCGAATCCACCCGTGCGGAACTCGCGGATCGCCGCCTTCGGATCGTCGATCTCGAACTTCAGCGTCGTCGAAGTCGGCTTGATGCCCGCCGCCTTGGCCGCCTTCTGCACGACCGGCCAGACGACCGGCTTCTGCCCGAGGCCGGCCGACTTGATCGCCGCCGCGTACAACTCGTTCGCGGCGATCATCGGCCGCTTGCGCTCGACCCCGCCGTCGCGGCCAAGGTACCGGCGCTTCTGCACCTGCCAGCGGGTATATAGCGCCGGCGGCAATACGTCCTCCAGCTTCGCGCCATCCTCGTTGCGCATCGCCTTCCACGCGGCTGGCGCCAGCGCGAGCATGCCGAAGAATCCAACGTCGGCGTCGAAGGACAACGAAGGAGGCAGCAACACCTGCTGCGAGCGCGCGACAATCGCCTCCACCTCGGCCGACTGCCACTGGATCCGACCGGGCAGCGGCGACGCCGTCCCCAGGATCCACAGCACATGGCCGTCCTTGCTTACCTTCCACAACCCCGGCCCGGGCTGCACGCCGTGTACCACCAGGGTTTCCAGATCGCGGATCGGCACCGCACCTGCCGCATCCTCCGTCCCGGCGGGCGGTGCAGTGGCGTACGAGGGCGACAGAAGCACGAGCCACAGAACCGCCGGCAAACTCCATTTCGCAACCCGCATGACCGTCCCTGCCTCGTGGGAAAGGCGCGACCTTAACCGGTTCCAGGCGCGCCCGCGTTAGCGGATCGTTCGCCGCGACCGGAAACAGAAAGGGCCTGCGCTTCAAGCGCAAGCCCTTGTCTTACAGCAGTAATTGGTCGGGACGGCCGGATTCGAACCGACGACCCTCTGCCCCCCAGGCAGATGCGCTACCAGGCTGCGCTACGCCCCGATCGTTACTGCATGCCGCCACCGTGGTGGCGAGCCGGTGATTATACGCGTATTGCCGTGGAAACGGTCAACGACGCAGCAGTTGCAGCACTTCTTCCAGCTCCATGCGGACCTGCTTGATGATCTGGTTGCTCAGCGCCGACTCCTGCCGCGCGCCCTCGCCTTCCAGGCGCAGGCGGGCGCCGCCGATGGTGTAGCCCTGTTCGTACAGCAGGCCGCGGATCTGCCGCACCATCAGCACGTCGTGGCGCTGGTAGTAACGACGGTTGCCGCGGCGCTTGGCCGGCTCCAGGCTGGGGAATTCGGTTTCCCAGTAGCGCAGCACGTGCGGCTTGACGTCGCACAGCTCGCTGACCTCACCGATGGTGAAGTAGCGCTTGGCCGGAATCGGCGGAAGTTCGCGGTTACTGCCCGGATCCAGCATATGCCTCCACCCGCTCCTTGAGCTTCTGGCCCGGACGGAAGGTGACCACCGTGCGGGCGGAAATCGGAATCTCCTCCCCGGTCTTGGGATTGCGGCCCGGGCGCTGGTTCTTGCGCCGCAGGTCGAAATTGCCGAAACCGGACAGCTTCACCTGGCGTCCCTGTTCCAATGCATCGCGCAGCACGTCGAAGAATGCATCGACGAACTCCTTGGCCTCGCGCTTGTTCAAGCCGACCTCGTCGAACAACCGGTCGGCCATCTCCGCCTTGGTCAATGCCATGCCTGTTCCCTGTTACTTCCGCTTCAACCCCGGATCCTGGCGCCGTGTTCATGCTCGACGGCAGCCACCACGGAGGCGACCACGGCGTCCACGTCGCGGTCCGTCAGAGTGCGCGAGGTCTCCTGCAAAATCAAGCCCATAGCCAGACTCTTGAATCCGGGTTCGACCCCCTGGCCGACGTAACGGTCGAACAGCACGACCTCGCGCAGCAGGCTGCCCGCGACCTGGCGGATCGTCGCCGACAGCGCACCCCATTCGACCGGCTCGGCCACCATCAAGGCCAGATCGCGACGCACCGCGGGGAACCGCGACAGCTCGCCAGCGCGCGGCAACAGGCGCGCCGCCAGCGGCTCCAGGTCCAGCTCGAACGCCAGTACTTCCACGTCGATCTCCATCGCCGCAGCCAGGCGCGGGTGCAGCTGGCCGATCCAGCCGATGCGCCGGCCATCGCGCCAGACGTCGGCCGAACGCGCCGGATGCGCGAACGGATGCTGCGCCACGCGGAACTCCAGCTGCGCGCCGGACGCGGCGGCCAGCGACTGCAGGTCGCCCTTCAGGTCATGGAAATCGACCTTGCGCGCCTTCCCGCCCCACTGCAGCGCCGCCGCATCGCCGCAGACCGCCGCGGCCACGCGCACGGTTTCCTGCGGTGCCTGCCCGGCTTCGCCGGCCTGCTGCGCGAACACGCGCCCCAGTTCGAACAGGCGCACGCGGCCCGCCTGGCGTGCGACATTGCGGCCCAGCGTCGCCACCAGCCCGGGCAGCAGCATTGGCCGCATCACCGCCAGTTCGGCCGACAGCGGGTTGGCCAGCGCGACGCGCCCGTCCGTCAACGCCCACTGGTCGAGCAGCTGCGCGTCGACGAAGGCGTAATTGATGGTCTCCAGCATGTCGCGCGCCACCAGCTGGCGCCGCACGCTCAGGTCGTCCAGGCGGGTTTCGCTCGGCATCGCGATGCGCGCCGCGCCGCCCGGCAGCGTGGTCGGGATCGTCTCGTAGCCGTGGATGCGTGCCAGCTCCTCGATCAGGTCTTCCTCGATGGCGATGTCGAAGCGACGGCTCGGCGCGGTGACGTTCCAGCCCTCGGCGGCTGCGACCACATCCATGCCCAGCGCGCGCAGGATGCGCTCGACCTCGGCATCGGCGATCTGGATGCCCAGCACGCGCGCGATGCGCGTACGCCGCAGCAGGATCGTCGCCGCCAGCGGCAGATCGGCCTCGCGCACGGCCTCGGTGACCGGCGCCGGCACGCCGCCGGCCAGGTCCAGCACCAGACGGGTGGCGTATTCGATGGCCGTACGCGGCAGCTGCGGATCGACGCCGCGCTCGAAACGGTGGCCGGCATCGGTATGCAGGCCCAGTTTGCGGCCGCGGCCCATGATCGCGGCCGGCGCGAAGTGCGCGGCCTCGAGGAAAACATTGGTGGTCGCGTCGGTGACACGGGTGTCGAAACCGCCCATCAGGCCGGCCAGGCCGACCGGGCGGTCGGCATCGGTGATCAGCAGGAAGCTGTCGTCCAGCGCGGCGTCGCGGCCATCGAGCAGCTTCAGGGTTTCGCCGGCGCGCGAGCGGCGCACGGCGATGCCGCCCTTGAGCGTATCCAGGTCGTAGGCGTGCATCGGCTGGCCCAGCTCCAGCATCACGTACTGGGTGATGTCCACCAGCAGCGATACCGGCCGCACGCCACTGCGGCGCAGGCGCTCGGCCATCCACAGCGGCGTCGCCGCCGCGGCGTTGACGCCTTCGATCACACGGCCGAGGTAACGCGGCGCTTCGGCGCCAGCATCCAGTGCGATGGCCAGTTCGCGCGCGCCCTGCGCCGGCACGGCGTCGGCGGCGAACGGCTTCACTTCGCTGCGGGTAGCGGCGGCGACGTCGAAAGCGATGCCGCGCACGCTGAAGCAGTCGGCACGGTTGGGGGTGAGCTTGATCTCGATGCTGGCGTCGGGCAGGCCCAGGTACTCTATCAGCGCCACACCCACCGGCGCGTCGTCCGGCAGCTCCAGCAGGCCGGAGGCATCATTGTCCAGGCCCAGTTCCTTGGCCGAGCACAGCATGCCGTTGGATTCCACGCCGCGCAGCTTGGCCGGCTTGATCCTCAGTTCGCCGATCTGCGCACCGACCATCGCCAGCGGCGCGACCAGGCCCGGGCGGGCGTTCGGCGCGCCGCAGACGATCTGCAGCAGCTCGCCTTGGCCGGCGTCGACCCTGCATACCTGCAGGCGGTCGGCCTCCGGATGGCGCACGGCCTCGACGATGCGCGCCACCACCACCTTGTCCAGCCCGTCGCCCAGCGCGGTGACGTCTTCGACCTCCAGGCCGATGGCGGTCAGCACCGCGCTCAGCTCCTCGCGCGGGGCATCGGTGGGGACATGGCTGCGCAGCCAGCTTTCGGAGAATTTCATCGTTGCTCGATCCGTTGTGCGGGCCTGCATCGCCCGCCGTGTGTATGCCTGTGGGGAACCCTGCCGCCGTGCCGCGGCTTACGCGAACTGGCGCAGGAAACGCACGTCGTTGTCGAAGAACGCGCGCAGGTCGTTCACGCCATAGCGCAGCATCGCGAAGCGCTCCACGCCCAGCCCGAAGGCGAAGCCGGTGTAGCGCTCCGGGTCGATGCCGCAGTTGCGCAGCACGTTCGGGTGCACCATGCCGCAGCCCAGCACTTCCAGCCAGCGGGTGCTGCCGTCGGGCTGCTGCCAGGCGATGTCCACTTCCGCGCCCGGCTCCACGAACGGGAAATAGCTCGGGCGGAAGCGCATTTCGAAATCGCGCTCGAAGAACGCGCGCACGAACTCGCTCAGGGTGCCCTTGAGGTCGGCGAAGGTCGAATGCTCGTCCACCAGCAGGCCCTCGACCTGGTGGAACATCGGCGAGTGGGTCTGATCGCTGTCGCTGCGGTAGACCTTGCCGGCGGCGATCATGCGCAGCGGCGGGCGGTGGTCGTCCATGTAGCGCACCTGCACACCGGAGGTATGCGTGCGCAGCAGGCGGCCGTCGCCGAAATAGAAGGTGTCGTGCATGGCGCGCGCCGGATGGTGCGGCGGGAAGTTCAGCGCCTCGAAGTTGTGCCAGTCGTCCTCGATCTCCGGGCCCTCGGAGAGCTCGTAGCCCAGACGGCCGAAGATCTCGGTGATGCGCTCCAGCGTACGCGTGACCGGGTGCAGGCCGCCGCGTCCGCCATCGCGCCCCGGCAGGGTGACGTCGATGCGTTCGGACGCCAGGCGCGCATCCAGGGCCGCGTTTTCCAGCAGCGCCTTGCGCTCGCCCAGGGCGCCGGACACCTCGTCCCGCGCGCGGTTGATCGCCTCGCCGGCCGCCTTGCGCTCGTCGGCGGGCAGGCCGCCCAGCTGCTTGAGCTGCGCGGTGATGCTGCCGTTCTTGCCCAGCAGGGCGACGCGCAGGTTTTCCAGCGTTTCCGGATTCTGCGCCGCGGCCACGTCGGCCAGCGCCTGTGCGGTCAGGGATTGGATGTCACTCATGGATCGACGGACCTCGGATCGGCTTGCCTCGTACGGTCCACGCCGGGCCGACCCCCGCCGCACCGCCGGTCGACCCGATCGCATCGGCGATGCCCGGGCCGGCCCCAAAAGAAATGGGGAAGGACTTGCGCCCTTCCCCATGCATTGTCTCATTCACCACCGCCGCGGGTGAACCGCGCCGGCAGGAGAAGGACTTATGCCGCCAGCGCGCCCTTGGCCTTCTCGGCCAGCGCGGCAAAACCCGCCGCGTCGTGCACGGCGATGTCCGCCAGCACCTTGCGGTCCAGGGTGATGCCAGCCTTGAGCAGGCCGTTCATGAAACGGCTGTAGCTCATGCCGTTGATGCGGGCAGCCGCATTGATGCGGGTGATCCACAGCGAACGGAAATTGCGCTTCTTCTGCTTGCGGCCGATGTAGGCGTACTGCTGAGCCTTGATGACCGCCTGCTTGGCGACGCGGAAAACCTTGCGGCGGGCGTTGTAGTAGCCCTTCGCCTGGCTGATGATTTTCTTGTGGCGGCGACGCGCCTGCACACCACGCTTAACTCGTGCCATGGTTCAGTTCCTCAGAGGTAGGGCAGCATGCGGTCCAGACGGCCTGCGTCTTCTGCGCGGACGTGATTCGCCTGACGCAGGTTACGCTTCCGCTTGGTCGCCTTCTTGGTGAGGATGTGGCTACGGTTGGCGTGGCCAGCCTTGTACTTGCCGGAAGCGGTCTTGCGGAAACGCTTGGCCGCCGCCCGGTTGGTCTTGATCTTGGGCATTGCTATGTCCTTGATGGTCTCTTTTTACTGGCCGGGGCGGTGGCCGGAGCCACGCTTTCCATCCTTGCCCTTGCCTGCTTGAAGCCTGCGCTCCCGATGGAGACAGGCAGGTCCTGTAGGTGATGCAAACAACAAGCCCGGCGAACCGGGCCGCCCATTATGCCCGCGGATCCGGGCACTTGCAATCGCAGGCGACCGGACAGGCAGGCACATGAACGCGGAACGGGGAGCCGGCATGATGCCGCTCCCCGTCCAGCAAGGCAGCGGCCTTGGCCGCGACGGCCTTACTTCTTCTTCGGCGCGATCATCATGACCATCTGCCGGCCTTCGAGGCGCGGGCGCGATTCGATCACGATGTCCTCACCCAAGTCCGCCTCGATGCGGCCGGCCATCTCGCGACCCAGCTCCTGGTGGCTCATTTCACGGCCACGGAAGCGGATGTTGACTTTGACCTTGTCGCCTTCCTCGAGGAATCCGCGCATCTTGCGCAGCTTGATCTGGTAGTCGCCCTCGTCCGTGACCGGACGGAACTTCACTTCCTTGATCTCGACCTGCTTGCTCTTCTTCTTGGCCTCGTTGGCCTTCTTCTGCTGCTCGAACTTGAACTTGCCGAAGTCCATGATCTTGCAGACCGGCGGATCGGCCTGAGGCTGGATCTCGACCAGGTCCAGGCCCTCATCCTCGGCCATCGACAGCGCTTCGTCGCGCGACAACACGCCGATCATTTCACCGTCGCTGCCGATCACGCGCACGCGCGGCACGCGGATTTCGTGGTTGCGACGATTCTGCTTGGTGTCAAGGGTACTGATATTGCAATCTCCGGATGGAATCGAACCGGCCCCGACGGAGCGTCCGCGGGGGCCGGGGCTGGATGCTTACTGCCTGTGTTCCGCCTGCAGGCGTTCGATGAAGGCCTGGAGCGACATGCTGCCCAGATCCTCGCCCGAACGGGTGCGTACCGCCACCGCGCCGTTCTCCTTCTCGCGGTCGCCGACGACCAGCAGATACGGCACACGCTGCAGCGTATGCTCGCGAATCTTATAGCCGATCTTCTCGTTCCGCAAATCGGCGCTGACCCGGAACCCTTGCTCCGCAAGGGTTTGACGGACCTGCTGAACGTATTCAGCCTGGGCGTCGGTGATATTGGCCACCACCACCTGCACCGGCGCCAGCCAGGCCGGGAACGCGCCGGCGTGGTGCTCGATCAGGATGCCGATGAAGCGCTCCATGGAGCCCACGATGGCCCGGTGCAGCATCACCGGATGCCGTTTCTGGCTGTTTTCGTCGACGTATTCGGCGCCCAGGCGACCCGGCATCATGAAGTCCACCTGCATGGTACCCAGCTGCCAGGTACGGCCGATGGCGTCCTTAAGGTGGTACTCGATCTTCGGGCCGTAGAAGGCACCCTCGCCCGGGAGCTCCTGCCATTCCACGCCGCAGCTGGACAGCGCCGACCGCAGGGCGTCCTCGGCCTTGTCCCAGGTGGCGTCATCGCCCAGGCGCGATTCCGGGCGCAGCGCGATCTTGATCTGGATGTCCTCGAAGCCGAAATCGGCATACACCTTCAGCGCCTGCGCGTGGAAGGCGCGGACCTCGGACTCCACCTGCTCCTCGGTGCAGAACACGTGGCCATCGTCCTGGGTGAAGCCACGCACGCGCAGGATGCCGTGCAGCGCGCCGGAGGGCTCGTTGCGGTGGCAGGCGCCGAACTCGCCGTAGCGGATCGGCAGGTCGCGATAGCTGTGCAGGCCCTGGTTGAACACCTGGATATGACCCGGGCAGTTCATCGGCTTGACCGCGTAGGTGCGCTTCTCCGACTCGGTGAAGAACATGTTGTCCTGGTAGTTGTCCCAGTGGCCGGACTTCTTCCACAGGCTCACGTCCAGGATCTGCGGGCAGCGCACTTCGCCATAGCCGCTGCTGCGGTAGACGCGGCGCACGTACTGTTCGACCACCTGCCACAGCGCCCAGCCCTTCGGGTGCCAGAACACCAGGCCGGGAGCCTCTTCCTGCAGGTGGAACAGCTCCTGCTGCTTGCCGATGCGGCGGTGGTCGCGCATCTCGGCTTCCTCGATGCGCTTGATGTAGGCCTCGAGCTGCTTCTTGTCGGCCCAGGCCGTGCCGTAGATGCGCTGCAGCTGCTCGTTCTTCGCGTCGCCGCGCCAGTAGGCGCCGGAGATGCGGGTCAACTTGAACGCCTTGAGGAAACGCGTGTTGGGTACGTGCGGACCGCGGCACATGTCCACGTATTCCTGGTGGTAGTACATGCCCATGGCCTGGATGTCGTCAGACATGTCCTCGATCAGGCGCAGCTTGTAGTCCTCGCCGCGCGCCCTGAAGATCTCGACCACCTCCGCGCGCGGCGTCATCTTCTTGATGACATCGTAGTCCTGCGCGATCAGCTCGCCCATGCGCTTCTCGATCGCCGCCATGTCCTCCGGCGTGAACGGACGCTCGGAGTAGATGTCGTAATAGAAGCCTTCGGCGATGACCGGGCCGATGACCATCTTCACGTCCGGGTACAGCTGCTTGACGGCGTGGCCGACCAGGTGGGCGCAGGAGTGGCGGATGATCTCCACGCCCTCCTCGTCCTTGGCGGTGATGATGCGCAGCGCGGCGTCATGGTCGATGACATCGCTGGCGTCGACCAGCACGCCATCGACCGCACCGGCGATGGTGGCCTTGGCCAGGCCGGCACCGATGGATTGGGCCACGTCCATGACGCTGACCGGGTTTTCGAACTGACGGACACTGCCGTCGGGGAGAGTGATGTTGATCATGGCTTCACCTGGGTCATGGCCCGCCGGTGTGGCGGGTCGCGGAGCGCGCGATGCGGCGGCGCGCCGCCGGGGGAACTGGGGCAATAAAAAAGCGCCACGAAGGCGCCTGCTGCAGGGCCGTGGCGTGATCTGGCGTCAGGAGTGGGTAGTGCTCATGTCGCACGCTCGGCCGGCGTTTCCGCGGGCCACCTTTTCCGGAAGGAGGTCGGGCACGATGGTAAACCAATCGCGGCCGTTTCGCCTCCATCCGCGCTCGAGCGCCGTTTCGCCGGCCAGGCGGCGAGCGTCGCGGACCACCGGCCGGGAACGGGGCATGAAAAACCATCGGGAGCGGCCTTCGCCATCGCCTGCCGGCGCGCCACCCAACCCTGGATGGCGAAAACAAAAAACCCGGCATCTGCCGGGTCATTGATCCACTCCTTACCGGAGTGGTGGGCGGTACAGGGTTCGAACCTGTGACCCCTACCATGTCAAGGTAGTGCTCTACCGCTGAGCTAACCGCCCTTCGCGTCGCAATCAATTGCTCGTTGCGAGGGCGCGTATCTTAGTCCAGCGATCAGGGTGAGAGCAACAGGTTTCTGGAAAAATTTTCACATCGCCCCTCGCCGCCGCTCTTTTCTCCCCAGAACAACTCCGGCAAGCCCCGCCTCATCAGCCGAGGCTCGCCTCCTTGAGCCGGTGGATCTGGTCGCGTACCCGTGCCGCATCCTCGAACTCCAGGTCGCGCGCATGCTGGTACATCTGCTGCTCCAGCACCTTGATGCGGGCAGCGGCCTGGGCCGGATCGAGCGCCCTGTAGTCGGCCTCCGGCTCGGCCACACGACGGGCCTTGCCCTTGCCACCGCCCCTGGCCGAACCCTCCTCATGCGCACCCTCGAGGATGTCGGTGATCGGCCGCGCCACCGACTTGGGCACGATGCCATGCGCTTCGTTGTACTCGACCTGCTTCTGCCGGCGGCGGTCGGTCTCGTCGATGGCCGCCTGCATCGAACGGGTGATCCTGTCGGCATAGAGGATCGCCTTGCCGCGCAGGTTGCGGGCGGCTCGGCCGATGGTCTGGATCAGCGAGCCGGTCGAACGCAGGAAGCCCTCCTTGTCCGCATCCAGGATCGCCACCAGCGAGACTTCGGGCATGTCCAGGCCCTCCCGCAGCAGGTTGATGCCGACCAGCACGTCGAACTTGCCCAGGCGAAGGTCGCGGATGATCTCCACGCGCTCGACCGTGTCCACGTCCGAATGCAGGTAGCGCACGCGGATGCCATGCTCGCCGAGGTACTCGGTGAGGTTCTCGGCCATGCGCTTGGTCAAGGTGGTGACCAGGACGCGATCGCCCATCCTGATGCGCTCGTTGCATTCGCTCATCAGGTCATCGACCTGGGTACCCACCGGGCGGATTTCGACCTGCGGGTCGATCAGGCCGGTCGGGCGCACCACCAGCTCGGTGATCTCATCGCCCGATTCGCGCAGCTCATAAGGCCCGGGCGTAGCCGACACATAGATGCTGCGCGGCGAGCGCGCCTCCCACTCCTCGAAGCGCAACGGACGGTTGTCCAGCGCCGACGGCAGGCGGAAGCCGAACTCCACCAGCGTTTCCTTGCGCGACCGGTCGCCCTTGTACATCGCGCCGATCTGCGGGATGGTCACGTGCGATTCGTCGATCACCAGCAGCGCATCGGCGGGCAGGTAGTCGAACAGGGTCGGCGGCGGCTCGCCCGCGGCCTTGCCGGTCAGGTGCCGCGAGTAGTTCTCGATGCCGTTGCAGTAGCCGACCTCGGCCATCATCTCCAGATCGAACTGGGTACGCTGCGCCAGGCGTTGCGCCTCGACCAGCTTGTTCTCCGCGTACAGCAGTTCCAGTCGCTCCTTCAGTTCGACTTTGATCGTCTCGATCGCCGCCAGCACCCGTTCGCGCGTGGTGGCGTAGTGGGTCTTCGGGTAGATCGTGTAGCGCTGCATCCTGCGCAGACTCTCGCCGGTGAGCGGATCGAACATGCTCAGCTGCTCGACCTCGCCATCGAACAGCTCGATGCGCACCGCCTCGCTGTCCAGCTCGGCGGGAAACACGTCGATCACCTCGCCGCGCACTCGGAAAGTGCCGCGCTGCAGCTCGTATTCGTTGCGCGTGTACTGCAGCTGGGTCAGGTGGTTGATCAGGTCGCGCTGGTCGATGCGCTCGCCCTTGGACAGGATCAGGCGCAGCGACAGGTAATCCTCGGGCGCGCCGAGGCCATAGATCGCAGACACCGTCGCCACCACGATCGCATCCGGTCGCGACAGCAGGGTCTTGGTCGCCGCAAGCCGCATCTGCTCGATGTGCTCGTTGATCGAACTGTCCTTCTCGATGAAGGTGTCCGACGCGGGCACGTAGGCCTCGGGCTGGTAGTAATCGTAGTAGCTGACGAAGTACTCCACCGCGTTGTGCGGGAAGAACGACTTGAATTCGCCATAGAGCTGCGCCGCCAGCGTCTTGTTCGGCGCCATCACCAGGGTCGGCCGCTGGATCTGCTGTACCACGTTGGCGATGGTGTAGGTCTTGCCCGACCCCGTAACGCCCAGCAGCGTCTGCTTGGCGATGCCCGCCTCGAAGTTGGCGACGAGTTTCTCGATGGCGGCCGGCTGGTCGCCTGACGGCGAATAGGGCGATACGAGCTGGAATCTGTCGGACATGGCGGCATGCGCGGTATGGACCGGCAAGTATAGCCACCGCCTGGATGACGGCCGGCTGAGGGTGATGCCCACAGGTGTGATGGCGTGGTCACCGATATCCCCATGGAACCGCGGCAGCGACGATTCCAGGTCACGACATCCAGCATGAGGGCCGAAGCCATGGCAAGGACACTGCCTGCAGACAAGCCATCAGGCATTAGCCTCATCGAGCTCCTGGCCGGCATCGGCATCCTGGCCATCGTGGCCGCTGTCGCAGCTCCCTCCATGGCCGGACTGATTGAACGACAGCGCGCCATCAGCGCGTCCAACGCACTGGTCGCCCACCTTTCGGCCGCCCGCCTGACCGCCATTACCCACTCCAGCCATACCGTGCTTTGCCCCTCCACCGATGGCGCCACCTGCAATGCAGGCACCGACTGGAGCGGTGGCCTGCTGCTGTTCCTGGACCGCGACGGCAATCGCCGCCCTGACCGCCCGAAGGACATCGTGCGCGCGGACAACACTTCCGTGTCGCGACACCTTCGATTGACCAGCAGCGCGGGAAGGCAGCAGGCCCGCTACCTTCCCGATGGCCGCAGTGCCGGCAGCAACCTGACCATTTCCATCTGCAACATGCGCGGCGAACTGCTCGGCTCCGTGATCGTGAACAACACCGGGCGAATACGCAGCACCCGCCCTGTCCACCCAACCTCCTGCCCCATGTGAGGACAAGACCATCCACATGCCCCGCCATATCAGCCCCACCACCCCGGGAAGGCAGCTGCCGTGCGGCTGCAGTAATGGATCAAGCCCCTCATCCCATCCGCCACACCACCGGCGTCCGGCCAGGGGCTTGCATCCCGCCCACCCCATGCTTAGAATTCGCCTCCCGCCCGAATAGCTCAGCCGGTTAGAGCACTTGACTGTTAATCAGGGGGTCGTTGGTTCGAGTCCAACTTCGGGCGCCAGTACAAACAAAAACCCCCGCGATGATGTCGCGGGGGTTTTTGTTTGT
>NZ_LDJG01000022.1 GCF_001431425.1 Stenotrophomonas nitritireducens | reverse complement strand
TGCCCCGGCGTTGTCGTTCCTGTGGCCGGGCCGGTCAGTCGTGATGGACGGCCGCGTCCAGCAGCTGCGCTTCCTCCACCGCGCCCAGCCGCTGCGCGAAGGCGGCCATGCGGTTGCACAGTTCGGCGCGGTGCTCGGGGAATTCGTCGGCCAGTTCGTTCTGGATCTGCTGGTAGGCATCCCAGAAGGCGGCGGAGCGGTGATGGCGGGCATAGTGGGCGCGCAGCCGTTCGCCGGCCTGGCGCAGCGATTGCCGATGGAGTCCATGTACGGGCGAAAGATGCATCGCGTCACCTCGATGGCAGTGCCCCCCTGCACGACCGAGCATAGCCTGTATCGATGACAGGCAGGTGGCGCCGTGACGGCCGGACCGGCCGGGCATGCGCCGCGTCACGCCCGGATGCGCTACGGCGGGGCCGTCGAGCGCGCATGTCCAGGGCCGCGCAATGGCCCGCGGGGCATGGCCGGAGCCGCCAGGGAGCGCGGCGGCGCCCTTATTCGCCGATGTCCTCGTTCCAGACCTCGGGGTTTTCGGCGATGTAACGGCTCATCATCTCGATGCAGCCGGCATCGTTCAGGTCGATGACCTTGACCCCGTTCTCGCGCAGCCAGTCGATGCCGCCGCCGAAGGTCACCGATTCGCCGACCACGACGGTGCCGATGTTGAACTGGCGCACCAGCCCGGAGCAGTACCAGCACGGTGCCAGGGTGGTGACCATGAGGGTGTCGCGGTAGCCGCGCTGGCGGCCGGCCTTGCGGAAGGCGTCGGTTTCGCCGTGGATCGACGGGTCGCCTTCCTGCACCCGGCGGTTGTGGCCGCAGCCGAGCAGGCGGCCGTCGTTGTGGTACAGCGCCGCGCCGATCGGGATGCCGCCCTCGGCCAGGCCCTGGCGGGCTTCGGCGACGGCGGTGTCGAGCAGGGCGCGGTAGTCGGGGGTGGCGATCATGGGGCAGGCATCCGTGGGGTGGCCGGCCATGATAGCGGCCCGTTCCCGGGGGCCGCCGCGCCGCCGGCGCGGGAGTGCGATAATCGGGCGCATGAGCGAATCCCCCTACAAGAGCGGCACCACCCACTTCGGCTTCCGCGACGTGCCGGCCAAGGACAAGCAGAAGCTTGTCGGCCAGGTGTTCACGTCGGTGGCCGACAACTACGACCTGATGAACGACCTGATGAGCCTGGGCATCCATCGGTTGTGGAAGCGCTACTTCGTGGCCACGGCGCAGGTGAAGCCGGGCGATCGCGTGCTCGACCTGGCCGGCGGTACCGGCGACATCGCCGTGCTGCTCAAGGAGCGCATCGGCGATGAAGGCAGCGTGGTGCTGGGCGACATCAACGCCGGCATGCTGTCGGTGGGCCGCGACCGCCTGATCAACCGCGGCCAGGTGTCCGGCTTCGAGTGGGTGCAGCTCAACGCCGAGGCGCTGCCGTTCCCGGACCAGAGTTTCGACCTGGTGACCATTTCCTTCGGCCTGCGCAACGTCACCGACAAGGACGCCGCGCTGCGCGAGATGTACCGCGTGCTCAAGGTCGGCGGCCAGGCGCGGGTGCTGGAGTTCTCCGAGGTCACCGCCGACTGGTTCAAGCCGATCTACGACTTCCACTCGTTCAAGGTGCTGCCGAAGCTGGGCAGGCTGTTCGCCCGCGGCGACGGCGACAGCTACCAGTACCTGGCCGAGAGCATCCGCAAGCATCCGCCGCAGGAAGAGCTCAAGGCGATGATGGGCGAGGCCGGCTTCGGCCGCTGCCACTACAAGAACCTCAGCGCCGGCATCGTCGCCATCCATTCCGGCTACAAGATCTAGGCCAAAGACGGGGCGGCGACAGCCGGCTCCCCCCGTCCTTCCCGCCTCCCGCGTTCCTCTCCACCGTTTTCCGCCGCAAAGGTAATCCCATGCGTTCACCCTTCCTGATGCTGCCCCTGGCCGTCGCGCTCGTCGCCGGCTGCGCCAAGGACCCCGCCGCTCCCGTTGCCGATCCCGTCGCCGAGAAGCCCGCCGCCGCCGTGAACACCGTCAGCCGCAGCCACGATGAAAGCTCCTACGCCGAGCCGGACAAGGTCGTCATCAAGGACCTGGCGCTGGACCTGAAGGTCGATTTCGACCAGAAGCAGATCGGCGGCACCGCCACCTACGCGCTGGAATGGAAGGACAAGGGCGCCCAGCAGCTGGTGCTGGACACCCGCGAACTGACCATCGAGAAGGTCGAGGCGCTGGCCGCCGACGGCGCCGCCGCGCCGCTGCAGTTCGAGCTGGCGCCGGCGGACAAGGTGTTCGGCAGCAAGCTGACCATCCAGGCGCCGCAGCAGCCGGCCAGCGTGCGCATCACCTACCACACCGCGCCGACCGCTTCGGGCCTGCAGTGGCTGGATCCGGCCATGACCGAGGGCAAGAAGCTGCCCTTCATGTTCAGCCAGTCGCAGGCCATCCACGCCCGTTCCTGGGTGCCGCTGCAGGACACTCCCAGCGTGCGCTTCACCTACAGCGCGCACGTGGTCTCGCGCCCGGACGTGATGGTGCTGATGAGCGCCGACAACGACCCGAAGGCCGCGCGCGACGGCGACTACACGTTCAAGATGCCGCAGCCGATCCCGTCCTACCTGCTGGCCATCGCGGCCGGCGACCTGGTGTTCGAGCCGATCTCGTCGCGTTCGGGCGTGTGGGCCGAGCCGGCCATGGTCAACAAGGCCGCCAAGGAGTTCGAGGACACCGAGAAGATGATCGGTGCCGCCGAGAAGCTGTACGGCGAATACCGCTGGGGCCGCTACGACATGCTGGTGCTGCCGCCGTCGTTCCCGTTCGGCGGCATGGAGAATCCGCGCCTGACCTTCGCCACCCCGACCGTGATCGTCGGTGACAAGTCGCTGGTCTCGCTGGTCGCCCATGAGCTGGCGCACAGCTGGTCGGGCAACCTGGTGACCAACGCCAGCTGGAAGGACATCTGGCTCAACGAAGGCTTCACCACCTACGTGCAGGCGCGCATCACCGAGGCGCTGTACGGCCAGGAAGCGGCTGAGATGGAGCGCGAGATCGACCAGACCGACCTGCTCAACGAAGTGAAGGACATGAGCCCGGCCGACCAGGCGCTGGCGCTGCCGCCGCTGACCGAGCGCGACCCGGACGACGCGCTGAGCCAGGTGGCCTACGTCAAGGGCGCGTGGTTCCTGCAGTTCCTGGAGCAGCGCTTCGGCCGCGAAGTGTTCGATCCGTTCCTGCGCGGCTGGTTCGATGACCACGCCTTCCAGAGCGCCAACACCGACCAGTTCGTCGAGTACCTGAAGAAGAACCTGCTGCCGAAGAACCCGACCGCGGTGACCGAGGCCGAACTGCACGCGTGGCTGGACGAGCCGGGCATCCCGTCGTTCGCGCCGAAGGCCCGCTCGCGCAGCTTCGCCGTGGTCGACACCGCGCGCATCGCCTGGCTGGGCAGCGAGCAGCTGCCGAGCAACCAGGTGACCGGCCAGTGGACCACCCAGGAATGGGTGCGCTTCATCGACGGCCTCGGCAAGACCGTGCCGGTGGCCAAGCTCGAGCAGCTGGACAAGGCCTACCGCTTCACCGGTACGGCGAACGGCGAGATCGCCATGCGCTGGTACCCGCTGGCCATCCGCAGCGGCTATGCCCAGGCCCAGCCGGCCGCCGGCGAGTTCATCCAGAAGGTCGGCCGCCGCAAGCTGATCCTGCCGATCTACGCCGAGCTGCTGAAGACGCCGGAAGGCCTGGCCTTCGCCAAGGAAGTCTTTGCCAAGGCCAAGCCGGGCTATCACCCGATCACCACCGCCTCGGTGGCCGACATGATCGCCAAGGCCGAAGCCGCGCCGAAGCAGGACGCAGCGCCGCAGCCGTAATCGGCCAGGTTTGCTTCAACCCAAACGGCGAGCTTTGGCTCGCCGTTTGTTTTTGCGCCGCTCCAGGTTTGAGGGCTTCGCAGGCGTCGCAGCCCGCGCAAGCGCAGCGCACCCGGGGCCCTTCGCGCGAACCCTTTCTTGTAGAGCCGAGCCACGCTCGGCTGGGGCTTTCGCGGGGAGGTCCCTGCCGAGCATGGCTCGGCACTACATGGTGGCGGCGTTGTTGTGCAGGTTGTACGACGCTCCCGAGCCCGTCGGCTTCCTGCACCGTAGCCGCAATCAGATTTCGACCGCAGCCCTCAGTTGCTGGTCTTTGCCGCCGTGAGCGCCAGGCCCTTCAGTACCGCCTTGTCTATCTTCGCCGCCACGCCGACACTGCGGCCCGCAAGATTGACCACGTTGTACTGCACCGCCACGCCCAGCACCTGGGTAGCCTGCGACATATCCAGGCCGTAGGACTGGCGCAGCCACTGCAGCATCCCCGATGTCGCCAGGCGCAGTGCATCGTCGCTGGAGCCGGCCTGCCCCAGGGTCATGATCTGCGTCGGTGATTCCACGCGCGGCGTGGCGATGGACTGCTTCTTGATCAGGTCAACCTTCAGCACCACATCCAGCGATGTCTCCAGCGCCCATTGGCTGGTTTCGCCATCGCCCTGCAGCGCATGGCCATCGCCGACATACAGCAATGCGCCGGGCTGCCGCACCTCAAGGTAAACCGTGTTGCCTTCGGCCACGGCGTTGAAATCCATGTTGCCGCCGAAATCGCCGGTGTCGCCGGTGGAGAACGGCGGGTAGCCGAAGCCCGGCGCAACAGCGAGGCCACCCAGCATCGGCTTGACCGGGATCTCGAAGTGCTTCAACGCGCCACTCGCGCCTTGCGGGCGTGCCATGCCACGCACGCGGTCCAGTTCCCAGCGGACCGGCTTGCCCAGCGTCGCGGTTTCGGTGGCGATGCGCGGCGTCTTCAGGCGGCCGACGATGCCGTCGAGACTGTCGGCATAGTCGCGGTTGAGTTTCAGCGAGCTGATGGTGATCGCCAGCGTGTCGCCGGGTTCGGCACCGGCGACGAAGAACGGCCCGACCTGTGGGTTGCCGAACAAGGCGCGGGTGATGCCGTGCTCGTCGACGCCACCGGAATCCAGGGTTCTGGTCTGCACCGAGTCGCCGGGCCAGATCACCAGCGCCGGCGCGCGGTCGGCGCTGAAGGTATTGGAGTAGTCGCCTGGGGTGAAGTGGTGCAGGCGCGGTGCCTTGTCCGGCGGTGACGGTACTCGCCAGGCGCTGAAATCATGCGCTGCACGCGCGCTGCGGTTGTTGGTGTCCGGCTCATCGCTGCGGCCCTGCATGTGGCTGCCGTCGATGCGCCCGTCGTAGTGATAGACCTGACCGTCACTGCCGGTTGCGGTGAACTTCAGCTGCGCGCCGTTCAAGCTGCCGGTGATCGGGTCGCCGCCCAATGTTCCGCTGACACGCGTGCCTTGCACGTCCAGATCCAAGGTCTGCCGGGCGCTGTTGCCCCATAGATCGGTGGCGAGGATCCATTGATCGGCGGCCAAGGAGGTGAACGGGAATGCGGACAACAGCAGCGATGACAGTGTCAGGGAAGTGCGCACGTTGCGTATGTCTGCGAAGGGCCCGGCGGGCGTGTTCGCGGAGTGTATGAAGGGCGAGGTCGCCGCCGCAGTGTCAAAAGTAACTACAGCTGTAGTCATTCCGGCCGTTCGTGCAGCCGAACAATGATTCCTGCGGCAGGCTGCCGGAGCGGGCGGGCGCTGCGCTCAGGGCGTGAGCGCGCGCACCGCCAGGAACATGTCCACGCAGTCGTGCATCACCCGCTGTTGTGCGCTGGCGTCCAGGGGCGCGGCGCCCATCGCGATCTGCGGCCAGAACGCGAACGCCTTGACCATGCCCTGCAGCTGGTGGGTGGCGTCGGCCGGCGCGATGTCGTCGCGCAGGCGGCCATCGGCCTGTGCGGCGCGGATCCAGGTGGCCAGGCCTTCTTCCTTCTCGGCCAGCTTGCCCATCATCACCCGTGCCCGTTCCGGTGCATGCACCAGTTCGGCCATGGCCACCCGCGACAGGTCGATGAAGCTGGCGTCGCTGAGCAGGCGCAGTTTCTGCGCGACGAAGGCCAGCAGCTGCTCGCGCATAGGCCGGGCCGGATCGTAGGCGAGCGCGTCCAGCGACTGGCTGGCTTCCCACAGCTGCCAGAGGATCGCGGTGAACAGCTCATCCTTGCTGGCGAAGTGATTGTAGACGGTGCGCTTGGATACCCCGGCGGCAGCGGCGACGCGGTCCATGCTGGTGCCGGCAAAGCCCAGTTCGCGGAACTCGGCGACCGCCGCGCGCAGGATCGCCGCGCGTTTGCGGTCGGTCAGGCGGAGGGGGCGCTTGGGCTGGTTCATGCGGCTATTTTACACCGTTCAGTTTACTTTTCTTGAGATGAAAGTAGACTCGCTGGTGTACTTTTCCCGGCAAGCCCAGCCATGAAGCGTCGCCTGCCTCGTTTCCTCCTTCTCGTTACGGTGCTGATTGCCATGTCCATTGGCCTGCTGACCTGCGGTGCGCATCCTGCCGCCTCCTATGACCGCTCGCCGCAATACGGCGACGGGCGTTTCCACAATGTGGCCAGGCGGGTTCCGCTCGGCTTCGTGCGCGGTGCCAGGGTGTGGTGGCGCTTCCTGTTCCACAAGCCGACCGATGCAACGCCAAGCGTGGCGATCCCGGTGCATGCCCTGACCCGGCAGGCATTGCTGGACGCACCGGACGACAGCCTGTGGCGACTGGGTCATTCGACCCTGCTGATGAAGCTGGAGGGCCACTTCTGGCTGACCGATCCGGTGTTCTCCGAGCGTGTGTCGCCGTTCTCGTTCATGGGGCCGAAGCGCTTCCATGCGCCGCCGCTGTCGATCGAGGAACTGCCCGAGATCACCGGGGTCATCATTTCGCACGACCACTACGATCATCTCGACCACGACGCGGTTCTGGCGCTGGCACCGAAGGTGCGGCACTTCGTCACCGCGCTGGGCGTGGGGGATCGCCTGCTGGCCTGGGGTGTGCCGCAGGAAAAGATCACCCAGCTGGACTGGTGGCAGGAAACGCAGGTAGAAGGCCTGAAGATCGCCGCCACGCCTGCCCAGCATTTCTCCGGCCGGGGCCTGTCCGACGGCAACCGCACGCTGTGGGCCTCGTGGGTGCTCGATACCGGCCGCACGCGGATCTTCTTCAGCGGCGACAGTGGCTATTTCGATGGCTTCGCCCGCATCGGCGAACGCTACGGCCCCTTCGATCTGGCGATGGTCGAGACCGGCGCCTACGATGCCGACTGGCCCGATGTGCACATGCAGCCGGAGCAGAGCCTGCAGGCGCACCTGGACGTACGCGGCAAGGTGCTGATGCCGATCCACAACGGCACCTTCGACCTCGCCCTGCATCCCTGGACCGAGCCGTTCGAGCGGATCACCGCGCTGGCGCGGCAGCACGGCGTGACGCTGGCCGCGCCGGTGATGGGCGAGCGGCTGGACATCCGCGCGCCGGCGCCGGCCACGCCGTGGTGGCGTGAGGGCACCGCGGGCGAAGGAATGAGCGCACGCGGCGCACAGGAATGACGGATCGCCGCATGGGTGTTTAAAGTGGTGGACGCCGCGCGGCACCGCCGCGCCCTGTCCCTGCGGAGTTGCCCGATGAAACCCCTGATCCTCGGCGCCCTGTGCGTCCTTGCCCTGGCCGCCTGTGGCAATCCGGAGGCCGAGCGCCAGCAGCGCGAGGCCGCCGCCGCGCAGGAACGCGCCAAGCGCGAGACCGATGCCGAGGGCATCGCCAAGCTCTACGATGCGGCGGTGACCGCCACCGAGTGGGAGAAGGCGCGCGTCCACGGCGCGGCGCTGCTCGACCAGTTCGCCGACTCGGAAGCGGCCAGGCGCATCGAGCCGGGCTTTGCCGAGGTAAAGGAAAAGGCCGAGGCCGCGCGCGAACTGCGGCGCATGCAGGGCCTTTGGAGCTACAACCAGGTGTCGGTCGGCAGCAAGGGCGTGCAGCGCTCGGCGATGATCCAGGGCAAGGAGCGGGTCGATGTCGACGGCAGCGGCCCGAAGGTGGTGCAGCTGGTGTTCCGCGACCACCCGGAATGGAAACGCCACGCCTATCTGGTGCTGCAGGCCGGCGATTTCGCCAAGGCCTGCTACGCCAGCTGCCAGGTCACGGTGACGGTGGACGACCAGGCGCCGCGGCGGATGGCCGCGCACCGTCCGGACACCGACGAGGCCATCGCCATGTTCATCACCGACAACCGCGGCCTGTGGCGGCTGGCGCGCAAGGCCAAGGTGATCCGCATCGAGTTCCCGGTAAAGGCCGGCGGCACCCGGACCGCGGTGTTCGAGACGGGCGGCCTGGACGGCAGCCAGATGCCCGCAGGCTGGGATTGATCGTGATGGCGGTGGCCGGCGGCTCGATGCGGTCGTGGGGTGGTACGTCCCGCGCGGGCTGGCTGTGCGCGCTGCTTGCCCTGTTGCCGTTGCCGGTGGCTGCATGCGGCAGCCTGGACGCGGACACGCACCGCCGGCTCGTGGCCGGGGACCTGCAGCGGCAGCAGGCCCTGGCCGCCGCGCTGGCCGCCAGGGCCGACACCATCGTGATCGCTGATGTCCTGGCGACCGTGCCGGACGGCGCCCGGGTTCGCGTGCGCCAGCGGATCAAGGGGGCGGAGGACGCGGAACTGCAGGTCGCTCCGGCGAACCGGCTCGACGCCCTCGGTTGCCTGCCGTCGGCGGGTTTCGGCAACGTCGCGCTGCAGCCGGGAGAGCATTACCTGTTCTACCTGGCCGGCGGCACCGTGCTCCGTGCCGGCAACCTGCGGCGCAGGCCGGAGGAATTCACCCTGGAACAGGAACTTGCGCAGGTGCGCGCACCGGTGCCGGCCCCGGCCACGAGGGAGGTGTGCTGATGGACCTGGCGATCGTGCTCATGGTCAGCCTGCTGGCCATCGCTCTGCACGTGGTGCTGTACGTGATGTTCCGGCGCTGGATGGACCGCGACCTGGCGCTGTCCCTGGCCGGCGACGACGAGGACAAGCGGCGTTACATGCTCGACTGCCTGCGCCGCGCCAAGGCCGAAGGCGTCGGCGGGCGGGAGCTGCAGGCCTGGCTGGAGCGCGAGGCGGCGCGTTACCGCCCGCAGGAATGACCGTGGGCCTGCGCGGCGGCGCAACGAAAAACGGCGCCTTCCGGCGCCGTTTCCGTCAATGTCCGGACCTGCCGGATCAGAGCGCGTAGCCGAACTGCTGCTTGAACTGTTCGTTGAACTCGTCGAAGTCGAAGCGCTGGTTCTGCGTGCCCGGGTGCTCGACCTTCAGCGCGCCCATCAGGTTGCCCATGCGGCCGATGGTCAGCCAGTCGTAGCCCTTCTGGATGCCGTAGATCAGGCCGGCGCGGAACGCGTCGCCGCAGCCGGTCGGGTCGACCACGCGGCGCTCGTGCGCCGGCGGGATGTCGTAGCTCTTTTCGGGCGTGTGGATCACCGCGCCCTTCGGGCCGCGGGTGGTGATGTAGGCCTTGACCCGGCCGACGATCTCCTTCTCGTTCCACCCGGTGCGCTCCTGCAGCAGGTTGGACTCGTAGTCGTTGACCACCACGTAGTCGGCCTGCTCGATGAAGGCGCGCAGTTCCGGGCCGTTGAACAGCGGCATGGCCTGGCCCGGATCGAAGATGAACGGCACGCCCATCTCCTTGAATTCGATCGCGTTCTGGATCATGCCCTCGCGGCCGTCCGGGCCGACCAGGCCCAGGGTCACGCCCGGCACGTCCTTCACGTGGTTCTCGTAGGACCGCATCATCGCGCCCGGGTGGAAGGCGGTGATCTGGTTGTTGTCGTGGTCGGTGGTGATGAACGCCTGCGGGGTGAACAGCTCGTCGATCACGCGCACGCGGCTCAGGTCGATGCCCAGCGCGTCGAAGTGCTCGCGGTACGGGCCGAAGTCCGAACCCACCGTGCCCATCGGGATCGGCGCGCCGCCCAGCAGGTGCAGGTTGTAGGCGATGTTGCCGGCGCAGCCGCCGAACTCGCGGCGCATGCGCGGGACAAGGAAGGACACGTTCAGGATGTGCACCTTGTCCGGCAGGATGTGGTTCTTGAACTGGTCCGGGAACACCATGATGGTGTCGAAGGCAAGGGAACCACAGATCAGAGCGGACATCGCGGACGGGCCTATACGGGTAAGGGGAAACCGCCGCCATGCGGGCGCAGGCGGGGCGGCGCGGACGCGCGCCAAAGTGCATAAGGTTACCGGCTGCGGCGGCGCGCGGCCAGAACCACGTATCGCCACCGGCGCTGCGCAGCGCCTCCCGGACCCGCTGCGGACATGGATTTTCCTTGCCCGTGCCGGGGTGGGTTGATAGGCTAGCCAGCCCCCGATTTCTGCCCATTTTTTCGCCAGCCGGCGTGGGCGGGCGCCCTCAGGATCACTCCCCAGATGTTCAAGAAACTCCGCGGCATGTTCTCCAATGACCTGTCCATCGACCTGGGCACGGCCAACACTCTCATCTATGTGCGTGGGCAGGGGATCGTGCTGAACGAGCCGTCGGTCGTGGCCGTGCGCCAGGACCGCGCCATCGGCGGCACCCGCTCGGTCGCCGCGGTCGGCGCCGAGGCCAAGCAGATGCTCGGCCGTACCCCGGGCCACATCACCACCATCCGCCCGATGAAGGACGGCGTCATCGCCGACTTCACCTACACCGAGGCGATGCTCAAGCACTTCATAAAGAAGGTGCACAAGTCGCGCGTGCTGCGCCCGAGCCCGCGCGTACTGGTCTGCGTGCCGGCTGGTTCGACCCAGGTCGAGCGCCGCGCCATCAAGGAATCGGCCGAGGAGGCCGGCGCGCGTGATGTGTTCCTGATCGAGGAGCCGATGGCAGCGGCGATCGGCGCCGGCATGCCGGTGACCGAGGCGCGCGGTTCGATGGTCATCGACATCGGCGGCGGCACCACCGAAGTGGCGGTGATCTCGCTGAACGGCATCGTCTATTCGGCCTCGGTGCGCATCGGCGGCGACCGCTTCGACGAGTCCATCACCAATTACGTGCGCCGCAACCACGGCATGCTGATCGGCGAAGCCACCGCCGAGCGCATCAAGGTCGAGCTGGGCTGCGCCTACCCGCAGGCGGAAGTGATCGAGATGGAAATCTCCGGCCGCAACCTCGCCGAGGGCGTGCCGAAGATGATCAAGATCAGCTCCAACGAGGTGCTCGAAGCCCTCCACGAGCCGCTGTCGGGAATTGTTTCCGCGGTCAAGCTGGCGCTGGAGCAGACCCCGCCGGAACTGTGCGCCGACGTCGCCGAGCGCGGCATCGTGCTGACCGGCGGCGGCGCCCTGCTGCGCGACCTGGACCGCCTGATCTCCGAGGAAACCGGCCTGCACGTGCAGGTGGCCGACGATCCGCTGACCTGCGTGGCCCGCGGTGGCGGCCGTGCGCTGGAGCTGGTGGACATGCACGGCAACGAGTTCTTTGCGCCGGAATAAGCCGCACCCGTTCCGTACCGCGCACGCGCCTCTGCGGCGCGGTGCCCGCGGCGCGCAGGCGCCGGGCATCGCACCGCCGGGGCGTCGTCGCATCCTTCCGCCGTATTTTTCCTGCCGAAGTCCGTCGTGCCGCCCTATGCCGGTCCACCCGTAGCCTCCCGCCAGGGCGACGCCAGCAGCACCCTGCGGCTGCTGGCCTATCTGGCGTTGGCGATCATCCTGATCGTGCTGGACGACCAGGGCGGCTGGCTGGCGCGCCTGCGCACGCAGGCCGGCCTGGCGGTGCAGCCGGTGTGGGCGCTGGCCGGGTTGCCCGGGCGCGTGGGCGCCTCGGTGCGCGACAACGCCGCCAGCCATAACCAGCTGGTCGCCGAGAACCGCGAACTGCGCAACCAGCTGCTGCTGGCCAACGCGCGGCTGACCCGGCTGCAGACCGCCGCGCTGGACAACGCCCAGCTGCGCGAACTGCTGAACGTGGCCGAGCGCAGCGGCCTGGACGTGCAGCTGGCGCCGATCCTGGACATCGACCTGGACCCGGTGAAGCAGCGCCTGGTGCTGGATGCCGGCAGCCGCGAAGGCGTGCACATCGGCCAGGCGGTGATCGACGCCGGCGGCCTGATGGGCCAGGTGATCGCGGTGACCCCGCTGCATTCGACCGTGCTGCTGCTGACCGACCCGGACCATGCGGTGCCGGTGACGGTGGCGCGCAACGGCGTGCGCCTGATCGCCTATGGCCGCGGCGACCGGCTGGAACTGCGCGACATCCCGCTCAGCGCCGGCGTGGAAGTGGGCGACGAGATCGTCACCTCCGGACTGGGCGGGCGGTTCCCGGCCGGTTTCCCGGTGGGCAGGATCCTGGAGCTGCGGCCGGACGACACCCATGCCTTCCTGGTCGGCGAACTGGCGCCGGCGGCCAAGCTGGACCGTGGCCGCGACGTGCTGCTGCTGCGCTCGGTGCCCGAGATTCCGCGCATGCCGGTGACTGCCGGGCTGGAGCCTCCGGCCGGCGGCGACACCGAGCCTGGTCCGCGCCCGGCGCCGAACAGCGAAACGCCCAGGCGCGCCGCGCCCGCCGCCGCGGCCGATCCCCCGGCGGCGACGCCTGCGGCCGCGTCCCCGGCCCCCGCCACCGATGCGCCGGCGCCTCCGGCAGGAGACCGCCGATGAGCCGCCAGCGCAGCCGTGGCTGGGTATTGCCGGCCAGCCTCGCGCTGGCCCTGCTGCTGGGCCTGG
Organism: Stenotrophomonas nitritireducens; assembly: GCF_001431425.1. Taxonomy (GTDB): domain Bacteria; phylum Pseudomonadota; class Gammaproteobacteria; order Xanthomonadales; family Xanthomonadaceae; genus Stenotrophomonas; species Stenotrophomonas nitritireducens. Next base: position 7,622 of record NZ_LDJG01000022.1, on the reverse strand, counting down.
TGCCATTGCCGGAACTGCTGCAGCCGATCCGCCCGTACTGGCTGGCGCTGGTGCTGGGCTACTGGGTGATCGAGACCCCCGAGCGGGTCGGGCTGGGCTTCGCCTTCTGCATCGGCCTGCTGGCCGACCTGCTGTACGGCGGCATCCTCGGCGAGCAGGCGCTGCGGCTGGTGGTGTTCGCCTTCATCCTGCAGCGCTTCCGCGCCCGCATCCGCTTCTTCCCGCTGTCGCAGCAGGCGCTGGCGATCGGCGGCCTGCTGCTCAACGACCGCATCATCAGCGCCGCCGTGCACCTGTTCACCGCCGAGCCGCTGCTGCCGTGGAGCTACTGGTGGGCGCCGCTGCCGGGCATGCTGTTGTGGCTGCCGGTCTACGTGCTGCTGGATGCCGCGCGGCTGGGCAAGCGCGGGCACTGAGCCATGTACGGGCGGCGCCAGCACAAGAACCCGCAGGCCGAGGTCGAGCAGTTCCGGCGCCGTGCGGCGGTCGGTTTCCTCGGCGTGCTGCTCGGGCTCGGCGTGCTGGGCGGCTGGTATTTCAAGCTGCAGGTGCTGGACCACGACGTCTACGCCACCCGTTCGGAAGCCAACCGCATCAAGGCGCGGCCGGTGGTGCCCGGGCGCGGCCTGATCTACGACCGCAAGGGCCGCCTGCTGGCCGAGAACGTACCGGCGTTCCGCCTGGACGTGACGCCCAACAAGGTCGAGGACATGGAGGCCACGCTAGCCGGGCTGAAGGAGATCTTCTCGCTCGGCGACGAGGACATCGAGCGCTTCAACCAGTCGCGCAAGGCGCGGCGCAGCTTCATCCCGGTGACGCTGAAGCTGCGCGTCGGCGACGAGGAGATGGCGCGCTTCGCGGTGGACCGCTGGCGCTACCCGGGCGTGGAGCTGGAGCCCTACCTGACCCGCCGTTATCCGTACGGCGACCTGCTCGCGCACGTCATCGGCTACGTGGGCCGGGTCGACGACAAGGACCTGCAGGAACTGGGCGAGGGCAACGCGGCGCTGACCCATATCGGCAAGTCCGGGCTGGAGCGGTATTACGAGAACCAGCTGCGCGGCAAGATCGGCTACGAGCGCGTCGAGACCAACGTGCAGGGGCGGGCGATCCGCACCCTTGGCCGGGTGCCGGCGCAATCGGGCACCGACATGCGCCTGTCCATCGACGTCGACCTGCAGCAGGCGATGGCGACCGCGTTCGGCGAGCAGGAAGGTTCGGCGGTGGCCATCGATCCGCGCACCGGCGAGATCCTGGCCATGGTCAGCCTGCCGTCCTACGACCCGAACCTGTTCGTCAACGGCATTTCCCACGCCGACTTCAAGCGGCTCAACGAAAACCCCTCGCGGCCGCAGTTCAACCGCCTGGTGCTCGGCGGCGTCGCCCCGGGTTCCACGGTCAAGCCGTTCCTGGGCCTGGCCGGGTTGGACAGCGGCCTGCGCCGGCCGGAGGACAAGATCCTCTCGCGCGGCATGTTCTACCTGCCGGGCGTGAGCCGCGGCTGGGGCGACGCCAATCGCGGCGGCCATGGCTGGACCGACCTGCGCAAGTCGATCTCGCAGTCGGTGAATACCTACTACTACCAGCTCGGCACCGACATGGGCGTGGAGCGCTACGACCAGTACATGGGCGGCCGTTACGGTTTCGGCCAGCCCACCGGCATCGACCTGGCCGGCGAGATCGGCGGCATCCTGCCCTCGCCGGCGGCCAAGGCCCGGCTGCGCAAGGAGCGCTGGTATCCGGGCGACATGGTCAACGCCAGCATCGGCCAGGGCCTGTGGAAAGTGACCCCGCTGCAGCTGGTGCGCGGCGTCGGCGGCCTGGCCTCCGGGCAGCTGCGCACGCCGCACCTGGTGGTCGAACAGAAGGTGGCCTTCGATCATGACTGGACGCCGCTGGCGCAGCCCGCGTCCAGGCCGATCAGCCCCAATCCCTCCAATCTGCAGGCGGTGCGCGAAGGCATGATGGGCACCATGCAGCCGGGCGGCAGCGGCTGGCGCGTGGCCGCCGGCGCCGCGTACCGGATGGCCGGCAAGACCGGCACCGCGCAGGTGGTCAGCCGCAAGGGCACCGCCGCGGTGAACCCGAAGAGCCTGCCGATGCACCTGCGCCACCGCGCGCTGTTCATCGGCTTCGCTCCGGCCGAGGACCCGCAGATCGCCATCGCGGTCGCGGTCGAGGGCGGCGGTTACGGCGGCTCGGCGGCGGCGCCGATCGCGCGCAAGGTATTCGATGCGTGGCTGCTGGGCGTGATGCCAGATGCGCAGGAGGACGCCAGCGGCGCCGTTGAAGGCGCGGCCGGCGCGACCGCTCCTGCGGCCGGCACAGCGCCTGCGGCGACCGAAGCTTCGCCGGAACCGGCGCCGCCCCCGGCGCCGCCGGCATCGACACCGGAACCGGCGCAGGAGGAACGGCGATGAGGGACTTCCTGCGCTGGCTGCTGGAAATGGCACAGCGGCTCACCCGCGGCCTGGACTGGCCGCTGCTGCTCGCGCTGTGCGCGCTGATGGGCATGGGGCTGGCGGTGCTGGACAGCGCCGGCGGCAGTGGCCTGGTGGTGGCCCAAGGCGCGCGTTTCGCGGTGGGCCTGCTGGCGATGTGGGCGATCGCGCGGGTGCCGGTGCTGCGCATCCGCGCCTGGACGCCGCTGATCTACGCGTTGTCGATGCTGCCGCTGCTGGCGGTGTTCGTGCTCGGCACCGGCAAGTACGGCCGGCAGTGGCTGGACCTGAAGCTGTTCTACCTGCAGCCGGCCGAACTGCTCAAGGTGAGCATGCCGATGATGGTGGCGTGGTACCTGCACCGGATGCCGTTGCCGCCACGGATACCGGTGGTGCTGGTGGCTGGCGTGATCATCGGCATCCCGACCGCGCTGGTGATGCTGCAGCCGGATTTCGGCACCGCGATGCTGATCGCCGCCAGCGGCGCCTTCGTACTGCTGCTGGCGGGGTTGCCCTGGTGGTGGGTGGGACTGGGCGTGGGCGGTGTCGCGGCCGTCGCGCCGGTGGCCTGGTTGTGGTTCCTGATGCCCTACCAGAAGGACCGCATCATGATGTTCCTCGACCCCGAGAGCGACGCGCTGGGCGCGGGCTGGAACATCATCCAGTCCAAGATCGCCATCGGCTCCGGCGGACTGGCCGGCAAGGGCTGGGGGCTGGGCTCGCAGTCGCACCTGAACTTCATTCCCGAACAGACCACCGACTTCGCCTTCTCGGTGCTGAGCGAGGAGTTCGGCTGGATCGGCGTGGCGACCGTGCTCGCGCTCTACCTGTTCGTGGTCGGCCGCTGCCTGTGGATCGCGGTGCAGTCGCGCGATGGTTATTCGCGGCTGGTCGCCGGCGCCACCGGCCTGTCGTTTTTCGTCTATGCGCTGGTCAATGGCGGCATGATTTCCGGCCTGCTGCCGGTGGTGGGCGTGCCGATGCCGCTGATCAGCTACGGCGGCACCGCCGCGGTATCGCTGCTGGCGGGTTTCGGCCTGGTGATGGCGGCGCGCAGCTACAGCCCGGTGCACGGCGGCCACGGCTGAGGCATCCGCGCGACAGATTCGCGAAAGTGGCCGGGGGTAGTGTGCGCCGGCACCGTCGCGGACGGTGCGCGCGCCTGTATCGCCGCCCCTGATGCCCGCGCGCCGTGCGTCCGGGGCGCAGGAGCGCACATGCCGATCTTCCCGTGGATGGGGCGTACCTGCCGCGAGGCCGTCCGTACCCTCGACCTGCCGTTGCTGTCCGCGCTGCTGGCGGTGATGGCGGCCGGACTGGCGGTGCTGCACAGCGTGGGCGGGCCGGTGCGCAGCCAGGCGATGCATTTCGCCGCCGGGCTGGGCGCGATGTGGCTGCTGTCGCGGGTGAGCATGCCGCGGCTGCGCGCGTGGACGCCGTGGCTGTACGCCGTATCGATGCTGCCGCTGCTGGCGGTCTACGCGATCGGCACCGGCAAGTATGGGCGGCGCTGGCTCAACCTCGGCCTGTTCTACCTGCAGCCCTCGGAACTGCTCAAGCTGGGCGTGCCGTTGATGATCGCCTGGTATCTGCACCGGCACCCGTTGCCGCCGTCGCCGCGCACGGTGGCGGTGTCGGCCTTGCTGATCGGGGTGCCGGCGCTCCTGATCCTGCTGCAGCCCAACCTGGGAACCGCGACCCTGGTCACCGCCAGCGGCGTATTCGCCCTGCTCCTGGCCGGCCTGCACTGGGGCTGGATCGGCACCGGCCTGGGCGCTCTGGCGGTGGCCGCGCCACTGGCGTGGTTCGGGCTGCTGCGGCAGTACCAGAAGGACCGCGTGCTGACCTTCATCGACCCGGCCGCGGACGCGCTGGGTACCGGCTGGAACATCCTGCAGTCGCGCATCGCCATCGGCTCCGGCGGCTGGCAGGGGCGCGGCTGGGGGCAGGGCACCCAGGCTTCGCTGGACTTCCTGCCCGAATACACCACCGATTTCGCCTTCTCGGTACTGGCCGAGGAATTCGGTTGGCTGGGGGTGCTGGCCCTGCTGCTGGCCTACCTGTTCCTGGTCGGGCGTTGTCTGTGGATCGCCGCGCAGGCGCGCGATACCCATGCACGGCTGCTGGCGGGCAGTCTTGGGCTGGCGTTCTTCGTCTACGTGATGGTCAACGGCGGCATGATTTCCGGCCTGCTGCCGGTGGTGGGCGTGCCGATGCCGTTGATCAGCTACGGCGGTACCGCCGCCGTGTCGGTGCTGGCGGGTTTCGGGCTGGTGATGGCGGTACGTGTGCATCGCCCGGTCCATGCCGGCTGAAAGTGCGATGCCGGTCCGGATCGGGTTGATCTGGATCAAACACAGCGTTTAACAAAAGCCTCACAATAGCGCCCGCCACAGGACGCATCGCGCCGTGGCGGCCGGCTTGCAATCGCGCTGGACGGCAAGGCCGGGATCCGCTGGCCGGGCGTGGGGAGACGCCCGGGCGGCGCCGGAATCCGGTCCGGGCACCGGTCGTACCCACGGGGATGGGGGGTGCGGCCGGTGCCCAGATTTTTCATGGAGCCGCCCCGTTCCGCAGCGCCGCGATAGCGGCCGCCCATTGCCTGCCGGACCGTGCGATGCGTCGCGGCCCTCGATGGCCTCTGTCTCCGCGCAGGTGGTGTCGGATTCTTCTCCACACCTGCAGGCATTGCCCGACATCGGACCAAGGGGCTTTCCTATAATTTGCGCATTCAGTTTTTCCGGTTGCCGCAGCGACGTGTGGCGAGGCCGGGCGAGGCCGGTTCTGGCGCTTCAATCCCGTTGCGATTCATGGTGTTATTGATGGAAATTCATCCATGACCTGTTAACCTCGGCCGATGATTCGACGCGTCCTGGTCTGCTGTCTCACCCTGGGCATGGTCGCCTGCGCGACCCAGCCACAGGCCCCTGCTCCCGCTCCGCAAGCGGCGGAAAAACCGATCGGCACGGGCGCCGCGCCGGCCGAAGCCGCGCCGGAAAGCAAGCCCGGCCTGCCGCCGGTGGACTTGGCCCCGGTGCCGTTCGAGACTGCGCGCGCCAACTTCGTGCGCGACACCGCTGCCCGCTACCGGCTGGACCCGGCCTATATCGAATCGATGCTGGCGCAGGCGCAGATCCGCGAACCGATCATCGCCGCCATGTCGCGCCCGGCCGAGCGGGTCAAGCCGTGGAACGAATACCGGCCGATGTTCATCAGCCAGGCGCGCATCGACGGCGGCCGCAAGTTCCTGGCCGCGCACCGCGCCGAACTGCAGCGCGTGCAGGACCGTACCGGCGTGCCGGCCGAGGTGATCGTGGCGATCATCGGCGTGGAGACCAGCTATGGCGCCAACGCCGGCAACCACCGCGTGCTCGACGCGCTGTACACGCTGGCGTTCAAATACCCGCGCAGCGGCGATCCGGAAAAGCTCGAGCGCGAGGTGCGCCGCGAGCTGTTCTTCCGCGATGAACTGGCCAAGCTGTTCGAACTGGCCGCGCTGGAGAAGCTGGACATCACTGCGCTCAAGGGCAGCTATGCCGGGGCGATGGGCATGGGCCAGTTCATGCCGTCCAGCTACCTGGATTACGCCGTGGATGGCGACGGCGACGGCCGCCGCGACCTGTTCAACAGCTTTGACGACGTGTTCGCCTCCATCGCCAATTACTTCGTGAAGAAGGGCGGCTGGGTGCGCGGCGGCACGGTCGCGGTGCCGGCCACGCTCGATGCCGGCCGCGAGGAACTCAATCCCGTCGACTGGACGCCGGACCTCGGCATCGACGCACTGGCCGCGCGGGGTTACCACCCGGTCGTGCCGGTGCGCGCGGCCGGCGCCACCGCCACGCCGATCACGCTGGAGGGCAGCGACGGCAAGCAGTACTGGCTGGGCTTCCAGAACTACTACGCGATCACCCGCTACAACCTTTCCAAGATGTACGCGATGGCCGTGTTCCAGCTGTCCCAGGCCATCGCCGGACGGGAGCTGCCGCCGGCATGAACATCAAGTGGCTGGTCCCTGCGTTGATCGTGCTCGGGCTGGCCGCCTGCAGCAGCGCGCCGTCCCGGTCGAAGTCCGCCGGCCATGGCCACGGTCAGCCGGCCGGCAGCGTGGTGCAGGGCCGTGGCGGGCGCCCGTCGCATTGTCCCGAAGGATCGCCCTACGCCAAGGCGCAGGAAGATCCCACCACGCGTGGCAACTACAGCGCCGGCGGCCTGTACCGGCCGGGGGTCAAGGACACCACGCCCGACCATGTGCCCGACGTGGACTGCATCCCCGAACCTGTGGTCAGCAACGAACCGCGCTCGACCATCGGCAACAAGTCGCCGTACATGGTGCTGGGCAAGGAATACCGGGTGATGGACCGGGTCGACGAATACGTCGAGCAGGGTACCGCCTCCTATTACGGCGCCAAGTTCCATGGCCGCCTGACCTCCAACCGCGAGGTCTACGACATGTACCAGTTCACCGCCGCGCACAAGACGCTGCCGCTGCCCAGCTTCGCCCGCGTCACCAACCTGGACAACGGCGAATCGGTGATCGTGCGGGTCAACGACCGCGGCCCGTTCCACGATGGCCGCGTGATCGACCTGAGCTATGCCGCCGCGGTGCGCTTGGGCATCACCCAGCGCGGCACCGGCCGGGTCGAGGTGCGTGGACTGGCGCCGGGCAGCGACAACCTGCTGGCCTCGAACGAAGCGCGCCGCCCGGTGCGCGGACGCGCGGCGACTGCGGCGGTGACCACCGCCATCGCCGCCGCGCCGCCACCCAGCCGCATGGACCAGCTGGTCGAGAAACTGCCGGCCACGCCTGTCGCGGCGTCGGCGCCGCGCCCGGCGGAGATAAGTGCCGCCGGTCCGGCGCCGCAGGCGGTGGCCGTGCAGGCCTTGCCGGCCTCCACCGGCATGGTTCCGTCGACGCAGGCCGGCGCCGACGCATCGGCGACGGCACCCCCGGCAGCCGACGCCGCGGCGCGCGCGCTGGGCGCCATCCTGCTGCAGGTCGCCAGCTTCTCCAGCCGCGACAACGCCTCGCGCGCACTGGGGCAGCTGAGCGCGGCCGGCATCGCCGGCGCCACGCTCAGCGATGTCGTCAGCGGCGGACGCACCCTGTGGCGCCTGCGCGTGCCCGCCGACGACGTGGCCAAGGCGGCGGAACTTGCCGGCCGCATCGCCGGTCTTGGATTC
>NZ_LDJG01000021.1 GCF_001431425.1 Stenotrophomonas nitritireducens | reverse complement strand
AACGGTCGCGTGGTGTTCCCGGTCTGTACAATCGCGTGCCGGGCCGGCGGGCGACGCGGGACGACTTCTTCGTCCATTTCGGCCACATCCTCGACGTGGTCGGCCCTGACCACGTCGGCATCGGCATGGACTGGGACGGCGGCGGTGGCCTGCCGGGCATGGCCGACATCACCGACCTGCCCAAGATCACCGCCTGGCTGCAGCGCCGCGGGCTGAGCGAGGCGCAGATCGCCGCCATCTGGAGCGGCAACGTGCTGCGGGTGATGCGCCAGGCGCAGGACTACGCGGCGAAGAACGGCGCGAAGTAAGCCGCGCGGGAATCTCTCGTAGGAGCGGCTTCAGCCGCGATGGGGCTTTACCGGCAAAGCCTGGTTCCTGGTAAAGCCCCATCGCGGCTGAAGCGGCTCCTACGGGCGCGGCAGGGTCAGCCGGTAGACCAGCACCCGGTTGTCGTTGTCCAGCGGCGAATCGCAGGCCTCGCCCTGCATCACGCAGCGGCGGGCGATGAAATCGTTGTCGTTGCCGACCAGCAGCAGCCAGTCGTCCGGATGCGCCGGGTCGAGCGCGGGCAGCAGGTCCATCGCCTCCCACTTTTCCGACAGGCGCTGCGGATCGTCCGCGGCGACACCGTCCAGGCGCAGGCCCGCGCGCGCCAGCTGTGCCGGGTCCAGCAGGTTCAGCAGCTCGCTCCAGCGCGCCGGGACGATGCCCGGCTTGAGCGCGGTGGCGGCCGGGTCGGCCAGCACGCTCCCGGTGCCGGTCTCGTAGCGGCTGCCGGCCAGGTTGCTGGCGCCAGTGGTGTCCACCAGCAGCACGCTCTTGAACACCGGTGCGGCCGCATTGCCGCCCAGGCCGTTGCCGTCGCGCGCCAGCAGCAGGAAACGATGGTCGTCCAATGCGCGCAGCTCGCTCTGCGCGGCGGTGCGGTCGGCCTTGCCGTCATCGCCGGCGAGGGCATAGGCCGGGAGCTGCACGACATGATGGCCGATGGGGTGCTTCGGCACCGGCTCGCGGGAGACGTCGTAGACCAGCACGCGGGTATTGATGCGGCCGCTGGCGTCGCCCCTGGCGCTGTCCTGCACCAGCGCGCTCTGCAGTGCGACGAACAGGCGCGTGCCGTCGGGTGAGAGCGCCATGCCTTCCACGCCCTGGTTGTTGCGGCGGCCGCTGTGCGGTGCCTTGAGCGAACCGAAGTACGGCCTGCCGTCGCGCATCGGCAGGATGGCCGGCGGCGGCACCAGCACGCCCTGCAGGCGGCCGTCGGCGTCGAAGTAGTAGACGTGCGCGGCGTACTCGTCGCCGACGTAGAAATGCCCATCGGCGGTGAACTGCAGCGATTCGGCATCCAGCGAGATCCTGCCGGCGCCGGTCGCGCCTTCGCGCGGCACCGGCAGGGCGATGCCGCCGCGGACCGCCACGCCATCGTCCGGGTCGGCGCCGGTGAACGGCTGGCCATCGGCATCGCGCAGTTCCAGACCACCATCCACGGTGAGCGTCACCTGCCCGATGGCTCCGGCAGTGGCCGGCGCGATGCTCATGCGCAACCGTTCCAGCCGCGCCGGGTAGTCGTAGAACAGCCCGGCCTCGGGATCGTTGCGGCCGCGGTCGGGCAGGGTCCACAGCACGCCCTCGTAGCCGCCGTCGGCGGTGCGCCGCCAGCTGCCCGGCGCCACCGCGAACGAGGAGAACGAGCCCAGCGTATCGCCGAGGAAATCGACGCTCGCCGCCGGCAGCATGCCCGCCGCGACCAGGCCCTGGTCGACGTAGCGCCGTCCTTCGATCTCGTGCACGCGCGGTGGCGCGTCGGTGACCCGATGCGGCGTGGTCCAGGCCACGCCGCCGCCCAGTGCGGTGGCGAGCAGTGCGGCGGCGAGCAGGTTCATCGCTGGCGTCCCCGGCTCAGAAACGCGCATCCAGCGACAGGAACACCTGCCGCGGTGCCGAGGCATGGAACACGTACAGCTTGCCGGCCGGGTCGGTCGGGGCGAACACGCTCGAGTCCAGGTTGCTGGCGTAGCGCTTGTTGGTCAGGTTGGTCACGTTGAAGGACAGCTTGAACTTCTGCAGCACGCCAAGCTGGCCGAAGTCGTAGCCGGCGCCGGCGTCGAACACGGTGAAGCCGCCGAAGCCCTGGTCGTTGGTGTAGGTGTAGTAGCGCTTGCCGGTGTACTCGCCGCGCAGGTCCAGCGACCACGGGCCGCTGTGCCATTTCAGTTCGCTGGCGAGCAGGGTTTTGGGCGTATCGGTCTGGGTCTTGCCCTTGGTCGGCACCAGCACGCCGTTCTGCATGTAGTCCGAGCCGTAGGTGGAATCGTTGAACGAGGCCGAGTTGTACCAGCCCAGGTGCGCGGTCGGGGTCCACAGCACGGTCAGTTCGGCGCCGCGGCTGTCCACGCTGCCGACGTTGTAGAAGCGGTTGCCGCACTCCGGGCCCACCGGCTGGCGCGAGTCGCAGGGGTTGTACTGCAGCAGGCGGTTGTCGAAGCGCACGTCGTAGCCGGCCAGCGACAGCTGCACGCTGTCGCCGATCCAGCGGTAGCCCAGTTCGAAGGTGCGCGACTGCTCGGGCTTGAGCGTGGCCTGGCTGTCCCAGGTGGCCTGGCTCACCGCCTGCGGGCCGAGCTTGAAGCCGCCCTGGAACATGGCGATGTTCTCCGCATAGCTGGCGAACAGTTCCTGGCGCGCGTCGAGCTGGAAGTACACGCCGGCGCTGGGCAGGAACGCATCGCGCGCGCGCAGGTTGCCGGTGGCGAACTGGTTGTTGGAGGTCGGCGCGATCGGGGTCTTGGCGATGCCGGGCAGGGCGCGCGCGCGCGACTGCGCGTTCACCGCCTTGAAGCCGCCTTCCAGGCGCAGCCGGTCCCCGAGCAGGTGCACGGTGTCCTGCAGGTGGAACTGGCGGGTCTTCCACTCGGTTTCCTGGGCGAACACGCCCACGTCCGGCTGGCCCTTGGCCAGCCCGCTGAAATCGCGCGGGCCGTCCACCGCGCTCTGGTAGCGCGAGGCGCTGCTGGTGTTCTCTTCGTACCAGCCGCCGGCCTGCAGGCGATGCGCGCCCAGCTGCCATTCCGCACCGAAGGTGCCGCCGCGGCGGTCGATGCTGTACAGCGTGTTGCGGAAGATGATCGGAAGTTCCTGCGCGGTGCCCTTGTTCGACCACGCGCCGCTGTTCCAGTTGTGGCCCTCGCCATCGTCCTGGTGGCGGTAGCCGAGCACGCGCAGGGTCAGCGTGTCGGTCGGGAAGAATTCGCCGGACAGGTAGTACAGGTCGTCGTTGCGCAGGATCTGGCCGGCGGTGAAGGCGCCGTCGGCGTCGGTGTCCGGGCCGCTGGCGTCGCAGCGTGCGGCCACGTAGGTGCCCTTGTTGCAGTAGGCCTTGGCCACGGCCTTGGCCCAGTCCGGCGCATAGCCGCCCCAGTCCCAGCCCAGCCCGCGCGCCATGCTGTCCTTGGACAGGTAGAAGTAGTTGGCCTGGGTGGTGCGCGAGGCGTCGGCGAAGCCGGTCAGGCGCATCCACTGATTCTCGTACATCGCCTTGGTGTTGAACTGGCGGGTGGACGAATCGTTGTAGGCGGCCTGGTCGTTCCACAGGTCCGAACCGGCGTTCATGCCCGACACGTACATCGAGAAGCCGTTGTACTCGCCGGTGTCGAAACGGGCGAAGCTGCGGCGGTTGGCGTCGCTGCCGAAGGTCTGCACCACGCGTCCGCCCATCTCCTTCAGCGGCGCGTTGGAGAAGTAGGCGATGGCGCCGCCCAGGTTGCTGGTGGACGGCGTGGAGAGGTTGCCGATGCCCTGCGCCAGTTCGACCATGCCCAGGTTCTCGGAGAGCAGGGCGCGGTTGATGCTCAGGCCGTTGTAGTTGTTGTAGGCGCTGTCGCCCAGCGGCACGCCGTCCAGGGTGTGGCCGAGCTTGGTGCCGGTGAAGCCGCGCAGGCTCACGGTCATCGACTGCTCGTTGGTGCCCAGCGCATCGGTCGATTGCGCGTTCACGCCCGGCAGCAGGTTCAGCACCTTCTGCGGGCTGGTGCCCGGCGGCAGCACGGTCAGGTTCTCCGGGGTGATGCGCTGCACCTGGCGCAGTTCGCCGCTGCCGATCACCGATACCGCATCCAGTTCGGTGGCCGAGGCGGGGGCGGCGGTTTCGCCGGCGTATGCGGAGGAAGCCATCGCCATGGCGACGGCCAGGGCAAGCAGGGAATGATTCATCGGGATCGGAGCCTGTCGTGGGGGACAGGCCGCCCCCCAAGGTGTCGGCCCGTCCACGGATCGTGGGAGGAACGAGCCAGACGCAAGGGACCGGAACTACGGCGATGCGGCCCCGGCGTCATCGTCGCGGCCGGCAGTCTTCCAGCAGGTGATGACAGGCGTATTGCGGCGCGCATCCGTCGCCGCCGTTGCGGCGGCGATGCGTTCGATGGGGACGCGGATCAGGACGGGAGCGGAACGCCCAGTGCGGCGAGCATCGCCGCGACCCGTGCGCGGATGTCGTCGCGCACGCCGCGGTACTGCTCCGGCGCCATGTCGCGCGGGTCGGGCAGGGCCCAGTCCGCGCGCTGGCGGGCAAGGATGAGAGGGCAGGCGTCGCCGCAGCCCATGGTGGCCACGAAGTCGAATTCGACGTCCGGCAACTCGTCCAGCGATCTGGAATGGTGGGCGGCGAGGTCGTAGCCCAGTTCGGCCATCGCCGCGATGGCCCTGGGATTGATGACGCCGGAAGGACGCGACCCGGCGCTGTAGGCTTCCACCGCCGCGCCGCCGAGCATGCGCGCGAAGGCTTCGGCCATCTGGCTGCGGTTGGAGTTCTCCACGCACACGAAGAGAACCCGCTTCACCGGTGCGGCCATGTCCAGCAGGCTCAGGCCGCGCGCTTGCCCAGCACCGCGTTGCGGCGGCTGTACAGCACGTAGACCACCAGGCCGAACACGTTCCACAGCGCGAACCACACCTGGGTGCGGGTGGGCAGGCTGAAGAACAGGTAGATGCAGCCCAGGATCGCGATCGGGCCGACCACCCAGGCCAGCGGCGTGCGGAAGGTGCGCGGGCGTCCCGGCTCGCGCTTGCGCAGCACCAGCAGGCACAGGCCGACCGCGGTGAACGCGGCCAGCGTGCCGGCATTGGCCAGCGCGGCGATCTCGTCCAGGCGCGCCACGCCGGCCAGCGCGGCCACCAGCACCGCGGTGAACAGGGTGATGGTCACCGGCGTGCCGGTGCGCTTGTTCACCAGCGACAACCCGCGCGGCAGCAGGCCGTCGCGCGACATCACGAAGAAGATGCGGCTCTGGCCGTAGAAGAAGGCCAGCAGCACGGTCGGCAGGGCGATGATGGCGACGATGCCGATCACCAGCGCGGCGGTGCCGTGGCCCAGCTCGCGCATGATCAGCGCCAGCGGCTCGGCGCTCTTGCCGAACACCGTGTAGCTCATCGCGCCGACCGCGGCCAGCGCCACCAGCAGGTAGATGATGGTGCAGCCGACCATCGAGCCGACGATGCCGATCGACAGGTCGCGCTTGGGATTCTTGGTCTCCTCGGCGGCGGTGGAGATCGCGTCGAAGCCGTAGAAGGCGAAGAAGATGATCGCCGCGGCCGCCATCACCCCGCGTTCCACGCCATCGGCGCTGACCGACTTGGGGAAGCCATAGGGCATGAACGGCTGCAGGTTGGCCGGGTCGAACGCCGGCAGCGCCACCGCCACGAACACCGCCAGCGCGATCAGCTTGAACACCACCAGCACCGCGTTGACCGTGGCGCTCTCGCGGGTGCCGGCGATCAGCATGCCGGCGACCAGGAAGGTGATGACGATGGCCGGCACGTTGAGGAAGCCGCCTTCCACGTGCGGGCCGGCGGAAAGCGCGTGCGGCAGCATCACGTTCCAGCCGAACGAGGTATGCAGCCACTCCAGGAAGCCGGTGAAATAGCCCGACCAGCCCACCGCCACGGTGCTCACCACCAGCGAGTATTCGAGGATCAGGCTCCAGCCCACCACCCAGGCGATGGTCTCGCCCAGCGCGCTGTAACTGTAGGTGTAGGCGCTGCCGGCGGCCGGCATCATCGTCGACAGCTCGGCGTAGGCCAGCGCCGCGCAGGCGCAGACGATGCCGGCGACGATGAAGGAGATCAGCACCGCCGGGCCGGCCTTGTCCGCGCCCACGCCGATCAGGGTGTAGATGCCGGTGCCGACGATGGCGCCGATGCCCAGCGCGACCAGGTGGGGCCAGCTCAGCGAAGGTATCAGCCGGCGGCCTTCCTCGTGCTGGGTGAGCTGGTCGATGGATTTGCGCCGGAGCCAGGACTGCATGCGGACCTCGCGGTTCGTGGGTATTCGGGAAAGGGGCCGAGTTTCGCCGAACGCAGCGCAGCAAAGCCAGAAATTCCGCCTGCTTTCATGGGGTTTGGCGATGGGCGGTAGCCCGGATGACGGATCCGGCACAAAAAGCCGCCCGCAGCGGCGTTTGTGCGCACGCTGGCGGCCCGCAGGGGTTCCCGCCATCGAAGGCGGAAACGGAACATGCTGCCCCGCGGCCCCCGCGGACGATGCCGCAGGTAGCTTGCCTAAGGGGTTCGCGGCGATGCCCCGGTGCGGACCAGCCTTGTATCCAGGCGGCAACGGAGGACGCAGGCGTGGGGCTTGCCCCACCCAGGGCCTTCCCGATGAAGCGCCGTGCCTACGCGGCGCGGCGCGGATGCGCCAGCAGGTAGTCGCGCAGGGCCACGGCCTGGTTGTGCCCGGTATCGCGGGCGCCATACACCAGCGTCACCGGCCCGGCCGCCAGCGCGTCGCGCAGCGGCGCCAGCGACCGCGGCTGTGCGGCCAGTTCCCGCCAGTAGCGTTGCCGGAATTCGTCCCAGCGCTCGGCGCGGTGGTCGAACCACTGCCGCAGTTCGTTGCTGGGCGCCACTTCCTTGAGCCATTGCGCCTGCAGGCGCTCGTGGCTGACCCCGCGCGGCCACAGTCGATCGACCAGGAAACGCTGGCCGTCGTCGGCCATGGCGGGTTCGTAAGCGCGTTTGCAGTGGATGAGCATGCCGACCTCCGCAGCGCCGGAGCGTTTCAGCTTTCCAGCCCCAGCCGTATCCCGAACGCGATCAAGCATACGCCCACCGCCCGCCGCAGCCACACGCCCACGCGCGGGTAGCCGGCCAGGCGCCGGGCGATGAACTGGCCGCCGAAGATCAGTACCGAGCACCAGCCCACGCTCAGCACGGCGATCAGGCCCGCCATCAGCGCCAGGGTCAGCGCGCCGCGCTGCGTGGCCGGGTCGATGAACAGCGGGAAGAAGGCCATGTAGAACAGGATCGCCTTGGGATTGAGCACGCCGACCAGCAAGGCCTGCCGGAACCAGCGCCGGCCGTGCTGCAGCGGTGCCGCGGCGCCGGCGGCCGCGGGTTCGCGCAGCAGCTGCACGCCGACCCAGACCACGTAGGCCGCGCCGACATAGCGCAGCCCGGCGAACAGCAGCGGATGCGCCTTCAGCAGGGCGGCCACGCCGGTGGCGGCGATGGCGATCAGGATCTGGTCGCCCAGCATCAGCCCGGCCAGCGTCGCGTAACCGGCGCGCACGCCGCCGCGCGCGGTGGCGGTGAGCAGGGTGAAGGTGCCCGGCCCGGGCAGCATCAGGAACAGGATGACGGCCACCACGAAGGTGCCCAGGTCGTTGATGCCCATCCACGGCATGGCGATCGTCCGGTCCGGCTCAGTGCGCGCGCTGCGCGGCCGGATGTACCAACGCCGGTCCGTCGCGGCGAGCGTCGGCATCGTCGGCAGCGGCACCTGCGGCGAGGGTCCACGAAGTCGCCGCAGCGAACGGCGGCCGGGGCAGGAGACGGGAAGGCGAGGGCTTCATGGCGGAACGGGACACGCGTGGGGAGCACATGATCGCAGAAGCGGCGCAGCCGTTGAGACGCGCGGGGCTACACTTCGTTCCATGCAAACCGAAACCCTGATCCTGGCCGGCCTGCTGCTGGTCGTCATCGCGCTGCAACTGGCGCTGCTGCTGCGTCGTTCCGGCAATGCCGCGCTGGAAAACGCGCTGCGCGAGGAGCAACGCAACGGCCGCGGCGAACTGCGCGAGCAGCTGGAAGGCATGTCGCGCCAGCAGGATGCGCGCATGGACGGCTTCAGCCGCAATCTCACCGACCTGTCCACCCGCACCGACCAGCGCCTGGACCTGCTGCGCGACAGCCTCACCGACGACGCGCGCAAGGGCCGCGAGGAAAACGCCCATGCCCGCCAGCAGATGGCGCAGCTGCTCGATGCGCGCCTGCAGGACGTGCGCGGGCAGCTCGACGCCTTCGGCCAGCAGCAGCAGGCGCGCATGGAACTTTTCGCCAAGCAGCTGGCGGCGCTGCAACAGGCGCTGCTGGAGGAAACGCGCAACGGCCGCCAGGAGAGCGGCGATGCGCAGCAGCGCTTCGGCGAGATGCTGGGCCAGCGCCTGGCCGAGCTTACCCAGCGCAACGAACAGCGTATCGCCGAGATGCGGCAGACGCTGGAAGCGCGGCTCAAGGACCTGCAGGACGGTAACGACGGCAAGCTCGAGCTGATGCGCCAGACCGTGGACGAAAAGCTGCAGAGCACGCTCAACACGCGCCTGGACTCGTCGTTCAAGCTGGTTTCCGAGCGGCTTGAACAGGTGCAGCGCGGGCTGGGCGAGATGCAGCAGCTGGCCACCGGCGTGGGAGACCTCAAGCGCGTGCTGAGCAACGTCAAGAACCGCGGCGGCTGGGGCGAGGTGCAGCTGGACAACATCCTCGAGCAGACCCTCACCGCCGAGCAGTACGCGCGCGGGGTGAAGCTGCGCCCGGACGGCAACGAGATGGTGGATTTCGCGGTGCGCCTGCCCGGCCGCGGCGGCGACGAGGCGCCGGTATGGCTGCCGATCGATTCCAAGTTCCCGCGCGAGGACTACGAGCGCCTGCTCGACGCGCAGGAAGCCGGCGACCAGGAAGCGGTGCGCGCCAACGGCAACCAGCTCGAACGCGCGCTGCGCGTGCAGGCCCGGTCGATCTGCGACAAATACATCGTGCCGCCGCACACCACCGATTTCGCGGTGATGTTCCTGCCTACCGAAGGGCTGTACGCCGAGGCGATCCGCCGCCCGGGGCTGGTGGACGTACTGCAGCGCGAACACCGCGTGGTCATCGCCGGCCCCACCACGGTCACCGCCCTGCTCAACAGCCTGCAGATGGGATTCCGCACCCTGGCCATCGAACAGCGCTCGTCGGAAGTGTGGAGCCTGCTCGGCGCGGTGAAGGGCGAGTTCGGCAAGTTCGCCGGCATCCTCGAGAAGGCCGAGAAGCAGATCAACACCGTCGGCAAGAGCCTGGGCGATGCCAGCCGCAAGACGCGCACCATCGAACGCAAGCTGCGCGGCGTGGAATCGCTGTCCGCCGACGCTTCGCAGGCGCTGCTCGGCGAACTCGGCGGCGATGACGAGGGCGAGGAACAAGGGACCGGGTCCAGCGACGCCTGACCGGCGTGATACCGGTTTATGCTGGCGCTCCCTTCCCCCTCAGGAACCACCATGACTGCTTCCGTGCGCGACATCCCGCTGACCACCATCGACGGCGCCCCGGCCACGCTCGGCGACCATGCCGGCAAGGTGCTGCTGCTGGTCAACGTCGCTTCCAAGTGCGGCCTCACCCCGCAGTACGAGGGGCTGGAGAAGCTCTATCGCGAAAAGAAGGGCGCCGGGCTGGAGGTGCTTGGTTTCCCGGCCAACAACTTCAACGGCCAGGAGCCGGGCAGCGAGGACGAGATCAGGCAGTTCTGCTCGCTCACCTACGACGTGACCTTCCCGATGTTCGCCAAGATCAGCGTCGCCGGCGCCGACGTGCACCCGCTGTACCAGCAGCTGATCGCCGCGCAGCCGGCCGCCAGCGGCGAAGGCCCGATGCGCGAGAAGCTGGCCGGCTTCGGCATCGAACCCAACCCGGCGCCGGGCATCCTGTGGAACTTCGAGAAGTTCCTGGTCGGCAAGGACGGGCAGGTGATCGGCCGGTTCTCGCCGGATACCACGGCCGACGACGCCGGCCTGCGTGCGGCGATTGATGCCGCGCTGGCGGTCTGAGCCCGCTCCGCGCAAAGGCCGGGGATGGAAGCCGCTGCCGCCAGGCAGCAGCGGCCGGTTCCAGGGTGCCACAACGGGCAACAGGCAGAGAGGTGATTGAAGGATGACAACAGGCAATTCCGGTGGATTCGCGGTTGGTTAGTTCACCCTGGCGCTCATCAATGCCGGCCTCGCCCAGGGCAAGGGACGCAGCGGCATGAACTGGGGGCTGCTGTCGCTGATCCTCGGGCCGATCGCCACGCTTCTGCTGGTGCTGCAGCAGCCCAGGCGCCAGGAAGGCGGCTGACCCGCTCCAGACTCCGGCGCCGATCCAGAAAAAGCCCGGGTTTCCCCGGGCTTTTTCCATCTATCGCTGGCAGCGCGCTCAACGCCCCCAGTCGGGCATCGGCATCGCATCGACCGGGATGGTGGTCTGCTCGTCGTCCTCGTGACGGCGGCGGTCGCGGCGCAGATCCTTCTCGATCTGGTAGTTGCGGCGCTGCAGCCAGGCGTCGCGGGTCAACGCGTACTCGTCCACCGCGCTGTCGCGGATGTCGTCCAGCGACAGCAGCTGCACGCGGGTGTCCACCAGCTGCAGGCCCTGCAGGCCGATGCGCAGCTTGTCCATCTCGATGCGCCGCAGCGGCGACAGCGGCGTGTCGCCGGCCAGGCCGAACACGTCGCGCACGGTGCGCGGGCCGAAGAACGGCAGTTCCACGTAGCGCGACTGGCGCCAGCCCCAGGTACCCAGGGTCTGCCCGAAGTCCTCGCTGCGGCGCGGCACCATGGCCTTGCTGGCCGGGTCGAACAGGCCGCCGATGCCGAGGGTGGAGTTCATCAGGAAGCGGCCGAGCGTGTCCCAGGCGTCGTCGGCATGGCCCTGCAGCAGCTGGTTGACCATGGTCAGCGGCGAGCGCAGGTTGCTGAAGAAGTTGCTCACCCCGGTGCGCGCCACGCGCGGCACCACGTGCACGTAGGCGGTGGCCAGCGGGCGGGCGATGCCACGGTCTACCGCCAGGTTGAAGCGGTGCATCTGCCGGTTGTACTTCTCCCACGGATCGTAGGCCGGCGCCGTGCCGTTGCCCGCGCCGGGCTCGGCGGTCGGGCCGCCGTACAACGCGGCGAAGTCGTCTTCGGCGTCGGTGGGCGCGGCGGTGTCTGCGGTGCCGGCATCGGTCGCCTGCACCGGCGCGGGCGTCGCGGTTGCCGCGTCCGTGTTGTCGGCGACCTGCGGCACTTCCGGTACGGGCGCGGCGGGAACCGGCTCCTGCGCGGTCGCGGGCTGTTCCGCGGCGACGTGGGTAGCGGCCGGCGGCGCGGTCCCGCGCACGGGTTTGCCGGCGCAGGCGCCGAGCAGGAGCGCGGCGGCCAGGAGGGGGAGGGTGCGGAGGAGGTTCATGTCAGCGTTCCGCCGGGGGAGGCGTTGAAATCCAGGTCCGGCGACAGCCGGTAGGCCGCCCGCAGTTCGTCCAGCCCCGCAGGCGTGCCGACGATGGTAGCGTCGCCATTGTCGCGCAGGCGTGCAGCCAGTTCGGCCAGCAGCGCCACGCCGGCGCTGTCCACGCGTTCGACGGCCTGCAGGTCGAGCCGGCGCGACTGGCCCGCCTGGCGGACCAGCTGCGGCCACAGCGCCACTACCGCGGCGCGGTCGAGCGTGCCGGCCAGGTGCAGCGCGTCGCCTTCGACGCGCGCGGTGGCGTCACTTGCCACGGGGCGCCGGGCCAGCGTTGGCCTGCATGCTGCCGCTGCGCAGTTCGGCCGCCACGTCCTTGATCGACTTCTGGCGCAGCGGGGCGTCGAACTGGTTCTTGAAGGTCTGCACGTAGGAGATGCCTTCGATCATCACGTCGAAGATCTTCCACTGGCCGCCGACGTCGCGCATCAGGTACTCGACCGGGGTCGGCTCGCTGCCGGCGCGCACCAGTTCGGTGGACACCTTCACGCCGCGGTTGCCCGGCAGCGCGGCCTCGCCCTTGTAGCGGAAGCTCGGCTTGCCCTGGATGTCGAGCAGGGTCGAGCCGTAGCGCGCCATCAGGTTGTCGGCCATCGCGTCGGCGAACAGCTTCACGTCGGCGTCCGCGGCGCCGCGGCCATGCACGCCCAGCACCAGGCGGGCGGCGTAGTCGCGGTCGAAGCCGCGGCTCAGCTCGCTGTCGATGAAGCCGCGCAGCGCGGCCGGATTGGCGCGGAACTCGGCGCGGCGGGTCTCCAGCGCGGACAGGATGCGAGAGCTGGCGTCGAGCACGGTGCGCGCGGCGGCCGAGGGCTGCGCGGCGGTGGCCGCCGGGCGCGCCTGCGCCATGGCCAGCGTCGGGGCCGCGGCCAGCAGGGCCGAGGCGAGCACGGTGGTGAGCAGTCGGGTCTTCATGATTACGGCTCTTCCTTGGAGGGCGTGTCGTGGGTGCCCGGGGCGGGCTCGGAGGCGTTGTTGCCGCCACCGCTGAACATGTACTTGCCGACAAGCTGGATCAGGTCCACCGCCGGCTGGGTGAACACGATTTCGTCGCCGGACTTGAGCACGTCCGGATCGCCGCCGGGCTGCAGGCCGATATAGCTCTCGCCCAGCAGGCCGCTGGTGAAGATGCCGGCCGAGGTGTCGGCGGGCAGGTCCTTGAACTTGCCGTCCAGCGACAGGGTGACGATGGAGTCGTATTTAACGGGGTCCAGCTGAATATCGGCCACTTGGCCGATGGTCACCCCGCCGACCTTCACTGGCGCCTGCTTGCGCAGCTGGCCGATCTGGCTGAAACGCGCCTTCAGTACGTAGTCGCCGCCGCCCATGCCGAAACGCTGGTTGGTGGAAGCCACCGCCAATACCAGCAGCGAGGCCAGCGCCAGCAGCAGGAAGGCGCCGACGGAGAATTCGAGTCGAGGTCCACGGATGGCCATGTTTTTGTCTCACTCCTGATCCAGCAGATGCTTCGTCGGTTCGGGCGAAGCGGGTTGTTCGTCAGATCCCCGCACAAGGATGTGCGGGCTCTTGCGAGGGACTCGCATCAATGAAACATCAGTGCGGAAAGCACGAAGTTGAACATCAGCACCAGCAGCGAGGCGTTCACCACCGCGCGGGTGGTCGCCACCGAGGTGCCTTCGATGGTGGGTTCGGCGTGGAAGCCGACGTAGGCGGCGACCAGCGCCGCGGTGCCGCCGAAGATCGCCGACTTGAGCAGGGCCACGGCGAAGTCGTCCCAGAAGTCGACGCTGCCGCGCAGTCCCGACCAGAACGTGCCGTTGTCCTGGCCCAGCACCTGCACCGCCTCGAACCAGCCGCCGGTGATGGCCAGCGAGCAGAAGATGCCGGTCAGCAGCGGCACGGTCAGCACCGCAGCCCAGAAGCGCGGCGCCACTGCCTTGGCCACCGGGTCGATGGCCATCAGTTCCAGCGCCTTGATCTGGTCGGTGGCGCGCATCAGGCCCAGTTCGGCGGCGATGGAGCTGCCGGCGCGGCCGATGAACAGCAGCGCGGTCAGCACCGGCGCCAGTTCGCGGTACAGCGACAGGCCGAGCAGGGTGGACAGCGCGTCGGCCGCGCCGAACGTGGTCAGGGTGCGGTAACCCTGCAGGGTCAGCACCAGGCCGACGAAGGCACCGCCGACGGCGATGATCGGCAGCGAACGTGCGCCGATCTTGTAGATCTCGCGGGTCAGCTCGGCCAGGAAGTCGCGGGTCGGCAGCGAGCCGCGCAGCACCGTCAGCGAGAACAGGCCGGCGCGGCCCAGCGAGCGGATGGAAGAAGCGAACGGCATCAGGCAACCCTCGCGCGCGGGGCGGCATCGAACGGGATCGGGCCATCGGGCTGGCCGTGCAGGAACTGCCGCACCAGCGGGTCGGTGCTGGCCTGCAACTGTTCCGGCGTGCCGGAGAAGACGATGCCTTCGTTGGCGATGACCAGCGCCTGGTCGCAGATCGGCAGGGTCTCGTGCACGTGGTGGCTGACGATGATGCTGGTCAGGCCGAGGCTGTCATTCAGGCGCTTGATCAGGCTCATGATCACGCCCGAGGCGATGGGGTCCAGCCCGGTCAGCGGCTCGTCGTAGATCATCAGCGGCGGGTCAAGCGCCAGCGCGCGGGCCAGCGCCACGCGCCGCGCCATGCCGCCGGACAGCTCGCGCGGCCACGCGTCGGCCGCGGCCAGCAGGCCCACCGCGTGCAGCTTCATCCGCACCAGCCGCTGCAGCACCGGTTCGGGCAGGCGGGTATGGGTGCGCAGCGGCAGCGCCACGTTCTCGGCGACGGTGAGGTCGGTCAGCAGGCCGTTGCCCTGCAGCAGCACGCCGACGTTGCGGCGCATCTCCAGCAGCGCGCGGCTGCCGTGCGGGATGTCCTGCCCGAACAGGCGCACGTGGCCGGCGACCGGGCGCAGCTCGCCGGTCAGCGCCGCCAGCAGCGTGGACTTGCCGGTGCCCGAGGGGCCGAGCACGGCGGTGATGCTGCCGCGCGGCACGTCCAGCGAAACGTCGCGCAGGATCGTGCGCCCGCCGCGGTCGATGCGGACGTCGGACAACTGCACCAGGGGCGTCCGGGGAGGGGACATGGCGGCCTTTAACGGAAAACCAACGTAGCAGGATTATCGGGTCCGCCTGAACAAAAGAGAACTGGACCGTGCAGTATTGTCGCCGGGCCGGCTCCGCGCGTCAGTGTCCATGGGCGGAACGCCCAGTCCTCCCCATGTCACTCCACGCCGCTCCGGCGCAGGTCGCGCAGCGACCCCGGCTCGTCGGTGAAGGCCACCACGTCGCGCAGGCTGGCATGGATGCGCCGCACGTAGCCCAGGTCGTTGAGCAGCGATCCGGCCTGCAGGCCGTCCAGGTGGTCCTGCTTCACTGCCGCGAACAACCGCTGGCGGAACGCCGCGTCGAACTGCGCGGCCTGGCGGTCGAGGGCTTCGAGCCCCTCCTGCCGCGCCTGGCGCCCTGCGGCGCCCCCGGCCGGCAGCTGCGCGATCCGGCGCAGGCCATGCAGCTGCCCGAACAGGTGCCCGCGCAGTTCCACATAGGCCGCGCGCAGCGGCGAATCGGCATCCTGCAGGCGCTGGCCGAGGTTCTTCTGCAGGTGCTTGGCGTCCTTGACCGCATCGACCATCCGCGCCGCCACCGCCTGGCTGCCCGACCAGAAGCGCTGGTGGTCGGCATCCAGCACTACTTCCAGGCGGCCCATGAAGCGCAGCAGGTCGCCATAGACGCCCTTCACCCGCTGCTGGTACAGCGTCTCGGCATCGCGGCAGCTGCCGTCGGGGCGGGCTTCGAGCAGGGTCGGGTCGGGCGCGCCGGCATCCAGCGCTTCCACGGGCAGGCACAGGGCCTGGCAGATCACCTCCACGCTCAACCCGCCCAGATGCTCCAGCTCCAGAGCGACCGCCGCCGCCGCCGCGTCGGCCGATTCCAGCGCCTGGTCGCTGAGGTGGCGCGCGCGCACGCGCTCGATGCCGCCGCCGGCGATCGTGTCGCTGCGTTCGGGCAACCAGCGCCGCAGCGCCTGCGCGAGCCGGCCCTGCCATGGCCAGAACAGCGCCACCCCGCCGGCATTGAACAGGGTATGGAACAGCGCCAGCTGCAGCAGCGGGTTGCCGCCGAACCCCGCCAGCCCGGCCAGCCCCGCCACCAGCCAGGTCAACGGCACCAGCAGCGCGAACGCCAGCAGCGCGGTGACCATGTTGAACAACACGTGCGCCAGCGCCAGCCGCTGGCCGCTGCGGTTGCCGCCGAGCATGCCGACTGCCGCCGTGCTGACGCTGCTGCCGACATTGGAGCCGATGGCGATGGCCAGGCTCTGCTCCAGCTGCAGCTGCCCCGAGGCCAGCGCGGCCAGGGTCAGCATCAGCGTCGCATGGCTGGACTGCAGCACCACCGTCAGCAACAGGCCGCCGAGCACGAACAGTGCCATCGCGCCCATGCCGCCGCCGCCGCGGGCGGCCAGATCGAAACCGCCGCCGAAGCCGTCGAACCCGGCCTTGATCTGGTCGATGCCCAGGAACACCAGCGCCACGCCCAGCACCACGCGCCCGGCCGCCTTGCCGCGCTCGCCGGCGATCCCGGCCAGCACGCCGAACACCAGCATCGGCAGGGCCAGCGGCGACAGGCTCAGGTTCTGTCCGGCCAGCGCCAGCAGCCAGATGCCGCTGGTCGCGCCGAGGTTGGCGCCGAAGATGATGGCGATGCCGCCGGCCAGCTGGATCAATCCGGAGCTGATGAAGGCGATCGCCAGCAGCGATACCAGCGTGCTCGACTGCAGCGCCGCGGTGCCGGCCACGCCGAACAGCAGGCCGCGCAGCGGCGTGGAGGTGCCGCGTGCCAGCAGCCGTTCCAGGCTGCCGCCGGCCAGCTGCTTCAGCCCTTCCTCCAGTATCTGCATGCCGAACAGGAACACCGCCAGCCCGGCGCACAGCTGCAGCCAGGCGCCGTTGTGCCAGAACGACCAGGCCAACAGCGCGGCGGCGGCCAGGGCCAGGAGGATGCGCAGGTTCACGGTTCGCCGGCTTCCATCGGTGACGGGGCCGCGCATTATCGGCGCGCGGCGGTGCTGGCGCATGCGCGGTCGCGCCGGTTGCGACCGCGCTCCGGCACAATGGCGCGGCCATGCCCGACGCCACCGCGGACTTCCGCCTCTACCACTCCAACGCGCTCGACGTGCTCGCTTCGCTGCTGGCCCATGCGCTGCGCGAGCCTGCGCCCGGGCAGCCGCTGCTGGCCGCCGATACGGTGCTGATCCCGCAGGTGGCGATGCGGCGCTGGCTGCAGTCCACGCTCGCGGCCGAGTACGGCATCGCCGCCAACCTGGAATTCCTCACCCCCGGCGAGTTCGTCGCGCGCGCGCTGAAGGAAAACGTGCCCGGCGAGCAGGACGACCTCGGCGCCGCCGGACTGCACTGGCGGCTGTATGCCGCGCTGAACGACGAGGCGACGATGCGGCTGCCGGCGCTGGCCGGGCTGCGCGCCTGGCTTGATCGCGACGATCCGCTGCGCGCGTGGTCGCTGGCCGCCGAGCTGGGCGGCGTGTTCGAGAAGTACCAGGCCTGGCGCCGCGACTGGCTGCTGCGCTGGGAGGGCGGCGCCGATGCCGACGACCCGCAGGCGATCCTCTGGCGCCGCATTGCCGGTGGCCACCAGCATCGTGCGCGCCGCATCAACGACTACCTGGCGCGCTTCGAGGGCGCCGGCCAGCCGCTGCCGCGCGGCCTGCCGTCGCGGCTGTTCGCCTTCGCCACGCTCAACGTCTCGCCCGACGTGCTGCGGGTGATCGCCACCCAGGCGCGGGTCGGCACGCTGCACTTCTACCTGCCCACGCCCACCCGCGCCTACTGGGGCGACCTGCAGACCCTGTCCGAGCGCCTGCGCGGCGGCATGGACGATCCGTTCGGCAGCGCCGCCGGCGAAAACCCGCTGCTGCAGGCCTGGGGCGCGGCCGGGCGCGATTTCATGGCGGTGCTGGGCAGCTACGAAGTTGTGCACCCGTCCGGCGAGATCGCCGCCTATGCCGACCCGGAACAACGCACCGGCAGGTCACTGGACGAAGGCGGCCTGCGCGACAGCCTGCTGCACCGGCTGCAGGCCGACCTGTTCCACCGCCGCGCGCTGCCGCCGGCGCCGCTGCGCCCAGCGCTGCGGCTGGACGACCCCAGCGTGCAGATCCACGCCTGCCATACCCGCCTGCGCGAGATGCAGGTGCTGCACGACCAGCTGCGCGCGCTGCTGGATGACCCGCGCTTCGACCCGCCGCTGCAGCCGCGCGAGATCGCGGTGCTGGCGCCGGACATCGACCCTTACGTGCCGTACCTGGAATCGGTGTTCGGCGGCCGCGGCGCCGGCGAGGGCCATATCCCGTGGGCGCTGGCCGACGCCAGCCCGCTGCAGGGCGAACCGCTGGCCGAGGTGTTCGTGCAGCTGCTGGGCCTGCCGGTGTCGCGCTTCGGCCTCAACGAGATCCTCGACCTGCTTGCCAGCCCGCCGCTGGCCGCGGCCGCCGGGCTGGACGCGGCCGCGTTCGAGCGCCTGCACGGCTGGCTGCAGGCCGCCGGCGCGCGCTGGGGACTGGATGCCGCGCATCGCGGCCAGCACCAGGCGCCGGCCGACGATGCCTGCACCTGGCAGTTCGCGCTGGACCGGCTGCTGCTCGGCCATGCCAGCGGCAGCGACGACGACCTGGCCGGCGTCGCGCCGTGGCCGGAGCTGGAAGGCAGCGCGCTGGCCGCGCTCGATGCGCTGATCCGCCTGCTGCGGGTGCTCGCCCGCCACCAGAAGACGCTGGCCGAGGCGCTGGCGCCCGCGCAGTGGCGCGAACGCCTGCTCGGGCTGCTGGATGCGCTGCTGCCGGAAACCCCGGCCGAGCCCTCCACCCAGCGCGCGCTGGAGCGCCTGCGCAAGCTCGCCGACGAATTCGCCGAGGAAGCCGGCAAGGCCGGTTTCGACGCGCCGGTGCCGGCCGAGGTGGTGCGCGCGCATTTCGCGACGGTGCTGTCCGAAGCCGATACCCGCGCGCCGCTGCTCACCGGCGGCGTCAGCTTCGGCCGCATGGTGCCGATGCGGCTGCTGCCGTTCCGCGCGATCTGCGTGCTGGGCCTGGACGATGGGGACTTCCCGCGCCGCGACCCGGCCGCGGGGCTGAGCCGGCTCACCGCCGAACTCGGCACCGCGCGCCGCCGCCACGGCGACCGCTCGCTGCGCGAGGACGACCGCTTCCTGTTCCTGCAGCTGCTGGCCTCGGCGCAGGAGGTGTTCTACCTGAGCTATCTCGGCGCCGATGCGCGCGACGGCAGCGTGCGCGAGCCTTCGGTGCTGGTCAGCGAGCTGATCGACGCAGTGGCCGCCTGCCACGCCGATCCGGCGGCCGCGCGCAGGGCCATCGTCGTGCGCCATCCGCTGCAGCCCTTCGCCCCGGCCGCGTTCGGCGGCGACGGCGAGCCGCGGCGGTTCAGCTATCGCCGCCAGTGGCATCCGGCGGCGGGCGCGGTTGGTGGGCAACGCCAGCCGCTGGCGCCGTGGTCGGCCGGCGAACTGGCCGCGCCGCTGCCGGACGTCCTGCAGGAACCGACCCTGTCGCTGGATGCGCTGCGCCGTTTCCTGGCCGACCCGGCCGGGCAGTTCCTGGAACAGCGGCTGGGCCTGCGCCTGGGCGGCGGGATCGAGGCCAGCGACGACATCGAACCGCTGGTGCTGCCCGAACGCGGCCGCGAGCATTCCTCGCTGCAGCAGCAGGTGCTCGCCGCCCTGCTGGAAGGCCGCGGGCAGGGCCTGTACGAGCGCCTTCGCGCGCGCGCGCTGCTGCCCTCCGGTGCGCTCGGCCGGCAGCAGTTCGAGCAGCTGCTGGGGCGTATCCGGCCGTGTGCGGAGACGTTCGCGCACTGGTACGACGGCGCGCCGCTGCAGTCGCAGCGGCTGGAAGTGGCGATCGACGGCATCACCGTGCACGGCCGCATCGCACAGATTCATCCACAGGGCCTGGCGCGCCTGCAGGCCGGTGCGCCGGGCGTGGCCTGGGTGCTGCGCAGCGGGCTGGACTGGCTGCTGGCCAATGCCGCCGGCATGCAGCAGCCGTTGCTGCAGTTCATCGAGGATGGCGATGGCAGCTTCGGCCCGCACGTCCTGCCGCCGCCGCCCGTCGCACAGGCCAAGGACGCCCTGAAAGCCTTGCTGCAGCTGCGTTCGCAGGGGCTGCAGGCGCCGTTGCCATTCGCCCCCTATACCGGCTGGGCGATCTACAACGCCGATCCGGACAAGCGCGAAAAAGCCGCGCGCGAGAAGTGGTACGGCAGCGAACGCAGTTGGGGCGAGCGCGACGGCGAAGCCCTGCAACTGGCCCTGCGCGGCGCCGATCCGTTCGCCGACGCGGCCACTACCAACAGATTTATCCACAACAGCCTGTCGATATTCACCGCGCTGCGCGAGGGCCGGGTACTGGCCCGGACGGAGGTGCAGGCATGAACGCCGCCGCGCCCGTGGCCGACCCGTATCTCGACCTGCCGCTGGACGGCCTGCGCCTGATCGAGGCCAGCGCCGGCACCGGCAAGACCTTCACCCTGGCCACGCTGTTCACCCGGCTGGTGGTCGAACAGGGCCTGCGCATGGGCCAGATCCTGGCGGTCACGTTCACCGACGCGGCGACGCAGGAACTGCGCAAGCGCATCCGCGAGCGCCTGGACCTGGCCGCGCGGCTGGCGGACACCGCGCCGGCCGAAGGCGACAGCCCGGAAGCCGTGCTCACCCGCGCCATCCTGCACCGCCACCTGCAGCAGGGCGCGGAAAGCGCCGCGCAGCTGGCCCGGCGCCTGCGCATCGCCGCCGAGGAAACCGACCTGGCGGCGATCTTCACCATCCACGGCTTCTGCACCCGCGTGCTGGGCGAACACGCGCTGGAGAGCGGCCACAGCTTCGCCGCGCCGGAACTGCTGACCAATACCCGCCAGCTGCATGCCGGACTGGCCGCCGACCTGTGGCGCCTGCATGCCGGTCGCGGCGAGTCGCTGGAAGCGCTGCTGGGCCTGTGGAAAACCCCCGAGGCGCTGGCCGCCGACCTGCCGGTGCTGGTCGCCGACCTGCCGCTGCTGCCGGCATTGCCGCCGGCGCCGCTGGAAGAGGCCCGCCCGCTGCGCGACGCCGCCGCCCGGCGCCTGGCCGAAGGGCTGGCCACGCACGGCGAGGCCTACCTGCAGCAGCTGCGCGCCGCGCTGGAAGGCGGCGTGCTCAACAAGGCCAGCTACAAGGCCGACTGGATCGAGCCGCTGTTCCAGCAGCTGCTGCACTGGGCGCGCCATCCCGATCCGGCCGCCGCGCTGGACGAGCGGCTGGAGCGGCTCACCCTGGAAGCACTCACCGCCAAGACCCTCAAGGCCAGGGCCGGCAGTACCCCGGTCTCGCCGCTGCAGCCGTTGATCGCCGATTACGTGCAGGCATTGGCCCGCTTCCACGCCTGGCGCCGGCAGCAGTCCATCGTCCTGCTGCACCAACTGCGCGACGAAGCCCGCCAGCGCCTGGCGCGGCACAAGCTGCAGTACCGGGTGCAGACCTACGACGACCTGATCGACGGCGTGCACGCCGCGCTGGACGGCGAGGGCGGCGCCACGCTCGCCGCGAGGTTGCGCGCGCAGTACCGCTTCGCCCTGGTGGACGAATTCCAGGACACCGACCCGCGCCAGTGGGACATCTTCCGCCGCGTGTTCGCCGAGCCGGCCGGGGACGCCGCGCTGTTCCTGATCGGCGACCCCAAGCAGGCCATCTACGGTTTCCGTGGCGGCGACGTGCATACCTACCTGCAGGCGCGCGAGCGGGCCGCCGAGGCGCCGCGGCTGGCGCACAACTTCCGTTCGCGCCCGGCGCTGCTGCGCGCGATCGACGCGCTGTACGCCAACGCCGGCGAACAGGCCTTCCTCGACCCGCGCATCCGCTTCGAGCCGGTGCAACCGGGCAGCAAGCGCAGCGACGCCGACTACCTGCTCGACGGCGTCCCGGCCCCGGCGCTGACCCTGCACCTCATCGACGCCGACGACGAAGGCAAGCCGCTCAAGGCCGACGACTCGCGCCACGCCGCCACCCTGGCCTGCGTGGCCGACATCCACCGCGTGCTGTCCGCCGCGCGCGAGGGCAAGGCCTTGATCGGCGGCCGCCCGGTGCGCCCGGGCGACATCGCCGTGCTGGTGCGCTCGCACCGCGAAGCCACGCGCATCCAGCAGGCCCTGGCCGCGGTCGGCATCCCGGCGGTCGCGGCCGGCAAGCACAGCCTGTTCTCCACCGCCGAGGCGCACGAACTGCGCCTGCTGCTGCTGGCCCTGCTGCAGCCGGCCGACGAAGGCCGCCTGCGCGCGGCGCTGGCCACCGTGCTGCTGGGCGAAAGCGCCGCCGCCATCGCCGCGATGGAACACGAAGGCCAGCGCCAGCGCTGGCACCAGGAACGCCTGCTGCAATGGCGCGAACGCTGGCAGCGCGGCGGCGTGCTGGCGATGCTGTCGGACCTGTGCGCCGGACAGGCCGAACGCCTGCTGGCGCTGGTCGACGGCGAGCGCCGCCTGACCAACTACCTGCAGCTGGGCGAACTGCTGCAGGAGGCCGGCACCCGCAGCATCGGCCTGCATGGCCTGCTCGACTGGCTGCAGGCGCGCATCGCCCATGCCGACGACGGCGACGAGACCCAGCTGCTGCGCCTGGAATCGGACGCACACCGGGTCCAGGTCATCACCCTGCACAAGAGCAAGGGCCTGGAATACCCGCTGGTCTACCTGCCCTTCGTCGGCATCGACGGCCGCGCGCCGGACACCGACGCGCACCGGACCGTGCACGACGGCGCGCAGCGCGTGCTGCACTGGAAGATCGACAAGGACGCCGAGGACTGGAAGGCCGTCGGCCAGCAGGCCGCCGCCGAGGACGCCGCCGAGACCGCGCGCCTGCTCTACGTCGGCCTGACCCGCGCCGAGCACGCGCTGTGGATCGCCGGCGGCGCGCTGGCCGGGCTGCCCGGCTCGCGGCTGGGGCCGATGCTCGGCGACATGCAGCGCCTGGCCGCGCACCCCGACATCCGTATCGTCGAAGGCGGCGTGGACGCGCTGCCGGCACGGCTGCCGCCCGAGCGCGACGCGGTGCTGCCGCCGGTGCGCAGCGTGCGCCGCGCGCTGTCGCAGGACTGGTGGGTCTACAGCTTCACCCAGCTCGCCCATGCCGAGGCCGGCCACGACACCTCGGCCGCCGCCACCGAAGACAGCGGCGGCGCCGCCGACGAACCGGCGCAGACCGAAGCAGAAGCCGTGCAGGATCCGGCCGCGGCGCAGGAAGCCTTCGATCCGCGCTTCGCCGGCAGCCGTTTCGGCAACGTGCTGCACGCCGCGCTGGAGAACACCGGTTTCGGCGCCTGGAGCGGCTGGCGGCCCGGCGACGGCGCGCCCGAAGGGCAGGCCGAGGTCATCGCCCGGGCGCTGCGCGCCGAAGGCTATGCCGGGGCCGACATCGACGATGGCGTGGCCGTACTCACCGCGCTTGTCGGCCAGACCCTGACCGTGGCCCTGCCCGAAGGCGGCGCGCTGCATTCGCTGGGCGCCGGCGAGTGCCGCGCCGAAATCGAGTTCCACTTCGCCATGCAGCCCACCGCGGTGCCGGCGCTGCTGCGCGTGCTGCACGCGCACGGCGTGGTGCGCGGCCGCCACGGCTTCGGCGCGCGCGGCCGCCTGGAAGGGCTGATGACCGGCAAGATCGACCTGACCTACGTGCGTGATGGCCGCTGGTACGTGCTCGATTACAAATCCAACCGCCTGCCCGGCTACGCCCCGGCGCAGCTGGAGGCGGCCATGCGCCACAGCGAGTACGACCTGCAGGCGCTTATCTACACCGTGGCGCTGCACCGCTGGCTGCGCTTCCGCGTGGGCGAGGGCTACGACTACGCGCGCGATTTCGGCGGCATCCGCTACCTGTTCTGCCGTGGCCTGGACGCGACCCGCACGCCGTCGCCCGGCCTGTACGCGCATCGCTTCGAGCCGGAACTGGTGCACGCGGTGGACGCGCTGTTCGCCGGCGGCGATGAAGCGCACGCCGCCCTGCTGGCGCGCGTGGGAGGCCGGGCATGAGCCTGCTGGCCGCGCTCACCAAGGCCGGCGCGCTGCGCGCGCTCGACCACGCGCTGGCGCAGAGCCTGCGCCGCCTCGATCCGGAAACGCCCGACGCCGTGCTCGCCGCCGCCGCGCTGGCCTCGCTGGCCGTGGCCCAGGGCCATGCGGGTTTCGACCCGGACCAGCCCGCGCGGCTGGTCGAGACCCCGCTCCCGTGGCCCGAGCCGCAGGCGTGGATCGCGCAGCTGCAGGCCTCGCGCTGGGTCGCTACGCCCGATGACGGCAGCCTTGAGGCCGCACAGGCGCCGCTGGCCTGGGAACACGGCCTGCTGTACCTGCGCCGCTACCGCGAATACGAGCGGCGGCTGGCGCTGGGCCTGCAGCGCATCGGCCGGGCGCCGCTGGAGGCGGGCGATCCGGCGGCGCTGGCGCCGTTGTTCGCGCAGCTGTTCCCCGGCCACGCGGACGCCGCGCCGCACACGCCGGCCGCGCAGGGCGACCTGTTCGCGCAGGCGCCTGCCGCTGCCGCCGCGGATGCTTCCGTCGCCGGCGACCAGCAGGCCCGCGCCGCCGCGCTGGCGCTACGCCACGCGCTGCTGCTGGTGACCGGCGGGCCCGGTACCGGCAAGACCACCACCATCGCGCGCCTGCTGGTGCTGCTGGCTGCGCAGGCCCATGCCGCCGGCCGCGCGCCGCCGCGCGTGGCGCTGGCCGCACCCACCGGCCGCGCCGCCGAGCGCATGGCCGAAAGCCTGCGCAACGCCGTGCAGAAACTGCCGCAGCTGGGCGTGGACGCCGCGCTGTGCGCGCAGCTGCCGACCGCCGGCACCACCCTGCATCGCCTGCTCGGCGTGATCCCGGATTCGCCGCGCTTCCGCCACCACGCCGACAACCCGCTGCCGTACGACACGGTCGTGGTCGACGAGGCGTCGATGATCGACCTGCCGCTGATGGCCAAGCTGGTCGAAGCGGTGGCCAGCGGCACCCGGCTGGTGCTGCTCGGCGATCCGGACCAGTTGCCGTCGGTGGAAGCCGGCGATGTGCTCGGCGCCATCCTGCGCGCCACCGGCGACGGCACGCGCATCGCGTTGGACGACGCGCAGGCATTGCAGGCGCTGCTGGGAGGACTACCGGCGGAGAGCATCGCCATGCCGTCGAGCGGTTTCGCCGGCACCCGCGTGCAGCTGCAGCGGGGTTACCGGCAGAGCGAGGCGCTGCAGCTGGCGCCGCTGGCCGCGGCGATGCGCGAGGGCGATGCCGCACGCGCGCTGTCGCTGCTGCGGGACGGGCACCTGCCCGGCGTGCATTTCCACGAGAACGAGGACGACCCGCTGCAGGCCTGGCGCGAACCGCTGCAACGCTACTGGGACGCGCTGGCCGCCGCGCCGAACCCGGCGCAGGCGCTCGCCCTGGCCGGGCGCCTGCGCCTGCTCACCGCCGTGCGCGAAGGCCCGCAGGGCGCGCGCGGGCTCAACGCGCGCATCGAGGACCTGCTCGGCGGCGCGACCCCGCGCGGCGGCGCCCCGGCCCATTTCCACGGCCGCCTGCTGCTGATCACCGAGAACAGCTACCGTCACCGGCTGTTCAACGGCGACGTCGGCATCTGCCTGCGCGAGGACGACGGCGCTGCGCGCGGCATCACCGCCTGGTTCCCCGGTGACGACCCCGACGATCCGCGCCCGTTCCATCCGGCGGCCCTGCCCGCGCACGAAAGCGCCTTCGCCATGACCGTGCACAAGGCGCAGGGCTCGGAGTTCGACGAGGTCTGGCTGCAGCTGCCGCGCCGCGACAACCGCGTGCTCAGCCGCGAGCTGCTCTACACCGGCATCACCCGCGCCCGCCACGCCCTGCATGTGGCCGGCGATGCGGCGGTGATCGAAGCGGCGCTGTCGCGCCACGCCAGCCGCCTTTCCGGCCTTGCCCAGCGTCTGGGCCATCTGTAGGAGCGCAGTTCACTGAGCGATGAAGCTGTCCCAGCGAAGCCACATCGCGCAGTGGACCGCACTCCTGCAAACGATCATTCGGATTCCGCCACGGTGCATGAGGCACTGCGTTCCGCTCCCCATGACGACCAGCGTTCATCTGCCTGCGAACTGGCAACCGGCAGTGATTTCCTGGCCGAGGCTGGGCGGCGTCATGCCGGCATCTCTACGTCAGGGAAAACAATCCCCTGCGGTGAGATGCGTGGCTATCTGGAGCATCGGATGAAGGGGTATGCCCCCCGCGTCCAGCGGTTCGCAAGCCAGCGAGGCAGGGAGGCGGCGCAACATGCTGAAGCCGCACTCGAACACGGCTCTCAGCTACCGGATCAACAGGAAGTGACGGGGTGAATCGAGCGATGCGCAGGCCGGTTCACCGTCCCAGATACTGCTCGGCATAGAAACCGCGCAGGAAGCTGTCGATGTCCTCCGCGCTCATTCCGCCGCCCTCCCTGCGCACGTCGGCCACGGCCTTGCGGTACTGCCCGGTTTGCCTGAACGCCTGGAACTTCCGCTCGCGCCAGGCACGGAACTGTTCGGCATCCATCGACAGCGCCTCGACCACGCTGCCTTGGGCGATGCGGTAGACGCGGTAGTGCGCGTAGGTGGAGCCGTAGCCCATGTGCACGTAGTCGACCAGGCGCCCGTCGGGAATGATCAGCGCGCCGCTGTACCAGGTGGCGGCCACCGGGGCACCGCCAGGAAACAGTCTGGACAGCAGGTCGACGCTGCTCGATTTCTCGCTTTCACGGTCGTACAGGCGCACCTCGACCTTGCGCAGCAGCAGCCGGTCGCCGTCGATCGCCCAGTGCGCGACATAGCCGCGCCAGTTGGCGGTGCTGCGCGAGACGTTCCCGGGCAGGAAGTCGCGGCGGTCGCGCAGCTGGCTTTCCAGCGGATTGGTGTTGAGCGCGTACTCGCGGCCTTCGATGAGGATGCGGTCCGCTACCTGCGCGGTCGCACCCGCGGTTCCGGCCAGCACCAGCAGCAGGCCCGCCAGCAGCATGCGCATCGCCAGGTTCATCGCTTTCTCCGTGGTCATCGTCACCGTCGAAGTTACCGGTCTGCGTCCGCACCTGTCGCCCATGGCGCGCGTTCGAGGCCTGCAGCAAGGTAGTCGATCAGCGCCTGCACGCGCGCCGGGCGGCGCAGGCCCGGCGGGGTGACGATGTGCAGCGCGATCGGCTCCACCTGCCAGTCGTCCATCGCTGTTTCCAGGCGGCCGTCGCGCAGGTCTTCCCAGACCATGAATTCCGGCTGCAGCGCCAGCCCAAGGCCGTCGCGCAACGCGCCGGCGAACACTTCCGCGTTGTTGGCCTGCAGCTGGCGTGGCACGGTCTGCGCGAACTCGCCGTGGCGATCGTGGCGGAAGCGCCAGGCGTTGCCGCCGCGGGTGTAGCTGTACTGGAAACCGCGATGGCGGGCGAGGTCGCGCGGATGCTTCGGCCTGCCGTGTTCGGCGAAATACGCCGGCGCGCCCACCAGCAGGATGCGCACCTGGCACAGGCGCCGCGCGCGCAGGCTGGAATCGGCCAGGGTGGAAATGCGCAGCGCCATGTCGAAGCGCCCGGCCACCAGGTCCGCCTGCGCGTCGCTGAGCTGGACGTCCAGTTCCACGTCCGGATG
Organism: Stenotrophomonas nitritireducens; assembly: GCF_001431425.1. Lineage (GTDB taxonomy): Bacteria > Pseudomonadota > Gammaproteobacteria > Xanthomonadales > Xanthomonadaceae > Stenotrophomonas > Stenotrophomonas nitritireducens. Next base: position 34,413 of record NZ_LDJG01000021.1, on the reverse strand, counting down.
CTGGCGCATGAACGCCGGCAGCAGCGGCGCCAGCTGCGCCACCCCGAACGACATCGGCGCGGCCACCCGCACCAGTCCGCGCAGCGTGGTCGAGCGGTCGGCGACCTCGGCCTCCACCGCCTCGCCCTCGTCGAGGATGCGCGCGGCGCGCTCCAGCGCCGACTCGCCCGCCGCGGTCAGCGACATGCGCCGCGAGGTGCGGTGGAACAGCGTGGTGCCGATGCGCGCTTCCAGCCGGGTGATGGCCTTGGACACGGTGGCCTGCGACAGCCCCAGCGCTTCGGCCGCCCGCGCGAAGGAACCGGCCTCGGCGACCTTGGCGAAGATGGCCCAGGCTTCCAGATCGGGCAGTTGGCTCATGGGGAGGGCCGCAGGGGGAGGGGGAGATCATTGCATAAACGGAAAGAATGTCTTTTCAATCCTTCCATTCCGGATGCAAAGGCGCATGCCTAGACTGGCCCCCATCGCAACCACCCACGCAGGAGAACGCCATGATCGAGCGTCGCCCGTTTGCAAGCCTTGGCGGAGCCAACCACGGTTGGCTGGATGCCAGGCACCACTTTTCCTTCGCCGAGTACCGCGACCCGGCGCGCGTCCACTGGGGTGCGCTGCGGGTTTGGAACGACGACACCATCCAGCCCGGCACCGGCTTCCCGCCGCACCCGCACGCCGACATGGAAATCGTCACCTACGTCCGCGAAGGCGCCATCAGCCACCAGGACGACCAGGGCAACAAGGGCCGTACCGAGGCCGGCGACGTGCAGGTGATGAGCGCCGGCACCGGCATCCGCCACGCCGAGTACAACATGGAGCCGGGCGTGACCCGCATCTTCCAGATCTGGATCATTCCGGACGCGCGCGGCGGCGCGCCGGCGTGGGGCACCAAGCCCTTCCCCAAGGGCGAACGTTCCGGTCGCTTCGTCACCCTGGCCAGCGGCATCTCGGGCGATGACGACGCCCTGCCGATCCGTGCCGATGCGCGCGTGCTGGGCGCGTCGCTGAAGGCCGGCGAGAGTGCGGAATACCACTTCAGCGACGCCACCCGCCATGGCTACCTGGTGCCCAACACCGGCAGGGTGGAGGTGAACGGCGTGCTGCTCGATGCCCGCGATGGCGCGGCCATCACCGGCGAAAGCAGCATCACCCTGCGCGCGCTGGAAGACACCGAACTGGTGCTGGTGGATACCGCCGCCTGAGCGGCAGGACTACCTGGGAGTGAATGACACAAAGGCGCGGGCGACCGCGCCTTTGTGGTGTCCGCGGGCGTGGGCCGGGCACGGGAACGGCGCAGGCGTCGGTGGTGTTCCGGCAAAGACCGGACATGCCCCGCGTTGCCGCCATGGATCTACGCCGGGATGCTTCCGGCGCCACGCGGGTGCTCCTTGGCATGATGTGCGGGCACAGATGGACCACCGCGCCCGTTGGCGACGACGGATCGGAAGCGATCAAGCTGCGCAGGGCATTGGAAACCGGAAGAAGCAGCGGGCGATCCCACGATCCGTGCGGGGCGCCACATGCGGCGGCTCCGGTTGCCGCCATACTGCGCGCTGGCCGGCCACGATACCGCGACGACATGCGCGACCTGCTCTACTACTCGCTGCTGCTCCTGCTGGGATTTGCCTGGTACAGGTTCGGGCAGAAGCAGCTGCGGAAAGCGCCATTCGACGAGAACGGCGCACCCACCCAGGGGTTGGTCGGGCCGGTGGGGTTCCTGATGAGCATCGGTGTGGCGGGCGCCTTCCTGTTCGCCATCGTGCGCGCGCTGGCGCGGGGCGAAATAGCCTGCGTCGGCAAGGGCTGCGCCGGGCAGGTATACACCCTGGCCGCCAATGCCAGCGCTTACTGGGCCAATGTCCTCTTCCTGGTGTGGCTGGTGCTGGCGCTGGCCTATGCGCTGTACGTGACGTTGAAGATCTGGTTCCGCAAATGATCCATTGCGTGCCTGCGTTGCAGGAGCTCGAAGGCGCGCGGGCGCGGCCTCCGGAGCCAGCATCCGGGCACGCAGACACCCGAGTGGCGGCACCTGGCGATACGTGCCCGGATTGCCGCTCTTGCCAACCAGGAGCATCGGTCATGCAGGCCAAAGGCGAGTTCGACATCACCCGCGTTCCACAGGAATCACTGGACGTCGGCGGCGGCGCGGACGTCGGCCATGTCCGTTTCGACAAACGCTTCCATGGCGCGCTGAACGCCACCAGCGTGGTGCACATGCTGGCGGCGATGTCGCCGGTGTCCGGCTCCGGCGCCTATGTCGCGCTCGAACGCATCGAGGGCACGCTCGATGGCCGCCGCGGCAGCTTCCACGCCCAGCACAACGGCGTCATGGACCGCGGCACGCCCCGCCTCGACCTCACCGTGGTGCCCGACAGCGGCACCGGCGAGCTGGCCGGCCTGCACGGCCGCCTGGCCATCGACATCGTCGACGGCAGACACCACTACACCTTCGATTACGGCTTCCGCGACACCTGAGGCCGCCGGAAAACCAGGCCCGGCGGGATGCGTGAGGAAGACCGCGGCGACGGCAGACCTTTCCCCCTCAATGCGTCCTGTGCGCCGCATAGGTTCCCGCACCGCGGATCAGGTCGAATCCCGCGATCGTGCCGTCATCGTCCCGCCCGAAGCGGATGCTCATGTCCTGGGCGGTCATGAAAAAGGAATCCCCCGACTCGCGGAACAGCTCCATCCGTCCCGCGCCGAACAGATCGCTCTGGAAGTAGAGGCGTCCGCCCTCGGCGACGACGTGGGCGGGCTGGTCGAGCAGCCGATAGTCACCGGCCAGCAGCCGGTTGGTCGCCGCGTCGGTGGGAATCGCGGTCTTCTCTACCACCTGGAACTCGGGCCAGCCGTACTCGGCCGCGATGCTGCACAGGATCTCGTCGATCAATGCGGCGCCGTTGATGCTGTTGGTCATGACCACGACGCCCTGCCCGGAGCGGGTATAGCCGTAGAGCTGGGAGCGGAACCCCTCGGTGCCCCCGCTGTGGCTGAAGCTGGTGCGGTCGCCCAGGTGCTCGACGAAAAAGCCCAGGCCGTACTCGCCCAGGCCGCGCGTCAGCATGGTCGACACCATGTCGCGCGACAGGATCCTGCCGGGTCCGCCCGCCTCGGCCCGCTGCACTTCCAGGATCACCTGCGCCAGGTCGCTGGGGGTGCTCCACAGGCCAGCGGCGGCGGATTCGGGGTACAGGCGCCAGCGGCCGGCGAGGGCCTGGCCGGCACCGTCATGGGCCGAGGCCGCCTGGCTGGCCGCTCCTTCCGGTAGTGGCACGGCATAGGTGCTGTGCGTCATGCCCAGGGGCTGCAGGACCGCGGTGTCCAGGTACCGCTCGAACGGTTGTCCGCTGGCCTCGGCCACCATCAACTGGACGATGCTGTAGCCGCCACCGGAATAGCGCCAGGCGCTTCCGGGCGCGATATCGACCCGGACCGGCTCCGAGTTCGCCGGTGCGATGCCATCGAGCACCTGCAGCAATGTGGGCAACGGCTGGCCCGGCGCGTAGCCGTTGTAGCCGTGCACCGTCACCCCGGCGCTGTGGTTGAGCAGCCGGCGCAGGTTGATCGTGCCGGCGCGGGTGAACGCGTTCTGCGGAATCTCCCACGACGCCAGCTGGTCGTTCGCATCCGCCTCCAGCGAGAGCCGGCCCTGCTCGACCAGGTGCAGCGCGCCCAGGGCGCTGAGCGGCTTGCTGATGGAGCCGGCCTGGAAGAGCGTGGTGGGGGTGACGGGCCGCTGGTTGGCGGCATCGACCACGCCGTAGGCACGCGCCCACGCGATCCGGCCCTGGTCGATGAGCGCGATGCTGACCGCCGGCACCCGGTGGAAGGCCATGCGTTCTTCCAGCGCCATCTTCCGCTCCGGCGAACCCTTGACCACGATGCGCGTGGAGAGCCCCTGCTCGACCCTGGAAATGCGTGCCTGGAGCGCGGATGCCGGCGTCGCGGCGGACGTGGACGCCGGTGCCGAATGGGCAGCAGCGCACAGGCTCCACAGCAGGAGTGCCGTGCAGGACAGCAACGCAGGGTTCTTCATGGACGTTCTCGCCATCGTGGCAGGCAGGCCGGGGACCGGAAGCAGTATGAAGAACATGCCTCGGGTGATGTGACAACCCGGGACATGGGGGTGGGCAGGCGGCCGCCCTATTTTTTCCTGCGTCCGCCCGTGCGCGCGGGTCTGCGCGGACTGGCCGCGCCATCGGCGTCGCTGCCGGCGGCCGCGCTGCCGCCGAGCTGCTCCAGCCACGACAGCGCATCGGTATAGGCGACGAAGTGCTGCAGGTAGTCCGGGCAGACCTCGCGCATCAGCGCCATTGCGCGGTAGGTGAGCACGCTGGAATGCAGCGGGCCGGCGTCCTCGGGCAGGCCGTCCAGGCATTGGCGCAGCAGGCCATCGATGCGGATGCGGGTCCACAGCTGCTGGAATTCGTCCAGCACCGGCATCGGCGCGGCGAGATCGGCGGCGGGCGTGGCGTCGCCGGTTTCGCGTGGCGGCAGCGTGGCGGCGACCTGTACGGGCGCATCCGGTCGCGGTGCAGTGCCGAACTGGTCCAGCAACGGCTTCAGCAGGCTGTCGCCGGTGCCACGCGGGAGTTCCATCGCCTGCGGGCGCGGCGGCAGCGCGGCATAGGCATCGGCCAGTTCACGCAGGCGCGCTTCCAGGCGTTGCCGCACGGCGCCGTCGTGGCGCGCCGCGCGCTGCGCCAGCGCGGTCATCAGCGCGAAACGCAGCGGATCGATGCGATCGGCGCCGTGCCGGCGCCAGTCCTCGAGCCGCGCGTGGATGTCGCCGGCTTCAGTGGGCATCGGCCTTGCCGCCGGACTTTTCATTGGACGTGTGGCGCGGGATCGGCGCGATCTCCACGCGGCGGTTCCTGGCGCGGCCGGCCTCGTCGTCGTTGGAGCTCACCGGCTGCTCGGCACCGAAGGCGGCGGCGAACACCGACGACGACGGCACGCCGTCGGCGATCAGGGTGCGGGTGACGGTGAGCGCGCGCGCCGCCGACAGCTCCAGGTTGTCGGCGAAGCGGGCGTTGGCCGCGCGCACCGGCTGGTTGTCGGTGAAGCCGCTGACCATCAGGATCTCATCGCGCGCGGACAGGTAGTCGCGCAGCGGCCCGGCGATGCTCTGCAGCAGCTCGCGGCCCTCGGGCTGCAGCTGGTCGGAGTTGAGCGCGAACAGCACGTTGCCGCTGATGCCGATGCGGCCGTCGATCACGGTCACGCGGCCGGCGGCCAGCGGCGCGGCCAGCGCCTGTTCCAGTGTCTTCAGCCGCGCGGCCTCGGCCTGGCGCTGCTTCACCTCCTCGTCCAGGCGGTTGTGCAGCAGCAGCTGGATGCCGATGACGCTGGCCAGGATCAGCACGAACGCGCCCAGCAGCACCGACATCAGGTCGCCGAACGCGGCCCAGGTGGTGGCGCTGGATTCGGCGTCGAACTCGATCTCGTCGCTCATGCGGCGCCGGCTCCGTCGCGCGCGCCGGCCAGCTGCTGCAGTTCGCCGATGATCTGCTTCTGCGACAGCATGCTCAGCTCGATCACCTCGCGCGCCTGCGCCACGTAGTAGGCGAGCTGCTCGTCGCTGCGCGCCAGCGATTTCTCCAGCGCCGATTCGATGCCCTGCAGGCGTTCGTTCAAGGTCTCGGTGGACTGGCCGAACGCCTGCACCGCGCCGCCGAACGCCTCGCCCAGGCTCGCCACTTCCAGCGCGCTGCCGGTGACGTGCGCGGCGGCGTCGTCGAGCTTGCCGGCCTCGCTTTCGACCTGCGCGGTGAAGCGGCTGCCGACGCGCTCCAGCAGTTCGGCCGAGGTGGAGACCAGCGCGTCGATGGCGCCGCGCTGCTCGGTGGATGCATGGTTGACCGCGTCGAGCAGGGTCTGCACGGTTTCCAGCAGGCGCCCGCGTTCTTCCAGGGTGGCGGTGTCGCGCACCATGCTGTCGGACAGTTTCTGGCGCAGCTCGGCGACCACTTCGGCCGCGGCGCGCGGCGCCTCGGACGCGGTGGCGACCAGCCGTTCGATCTCGGCCAGGGTGTCGCGGGCCTGCGCCTGTGCCTGCGCGTGGATCGCCTGCGTGGTCTGCGCCAGGGTGTCGCAGACCTGCTGCTGCTGCGCGGCGACCTGTGCGCTGCTGTGCTCCCAGCGCTGGCCGAACTCGCCGGTCAGCTGGGCGAAGGCATCGCGCCACTGCGCCAGGCGCTCGGCATCACGCGCCTGCAGGGCGTCCTGCAGCTCGCCGTGCGTGCGGTGCAGCGCTTCGATCATCGCGTCGCTGCGCTGGGCGAAGGTCGCGGCCGCTTCGGTCAAGGCCTGCGCGTTGCCGGCGATGCCGTCCAGCGCGCCGCCGGCCGCGGCCTGCAGCTGCGCCGCGACGTCGCCCGCGGTGCGGGCCAGCGCGTCGCAGACCTGCTGCTGCTGCTGCGCGACCTGCGCGCCGTTGCGCTGCCAGCTTTCGTCCAACGTGGCGAGCATGGCCGCCAGCGACTGCGACCACTGCGCCAGCCGCTGCTCGTCGCGCGCGGCCAGCGCCGACTGCAGTTCGCCATGCGACTGCTGCAGGGTATCGACCAGGGTGCGTGCGTGCTGGTCGAAACGGGCGGAGGCGGCGACCAGCGCCAGCTCGTTGCGCTGGGCCAGCGCCTCGTGCGCTTCGTGCTGGCGGACCAGCGCGCTGTTCCAGGTCTCGGCGGTGCGGGCGGTGCTGTCCTCCAGCCGCGCCGCCACGCCATCGACCAGCGCGGCCGAGCGCTGCTCGAAGGTGCCGGCGAACTGCTGCAGCGCCTGCTGCAGACCATCGGCCAGCGCGGTATTGCCGCGCTGCTGTTCGGCGACGGCGGCATTCCAGCTGTCGCGGGCGGCGCTGGCCGCACCCTGCACGGCGCTGTCCAGGCCGTCGAGCTGCGTGCGTACCGCCTGCTCGATGGCGGCCTGCAGTTGCGCGGATTTCCCGGCCAGCCCGGCCATGGTGGTGTCCACCACCGGCTGCAGGGCGGCGCCGACGGCATTGGCCTGCTGGGCGATGCCCTCGCGCAGCGCCTGCTGCAGCGAGGCGGCCAGCTGCGTCCACGCGGCTTCGCTGCGCTGGTGGAATTCCTGCTGGCTGGATTGCAGGCGTTGGCCGGCATCGTGCTGCTGGCGTTCCAGCGTCCCGGCCAGGGCCTGCAGGCGATCGACCAGCGCCGGCATCAGCGCGTTCTGTTCCTGCAGCAGGCGGAAGGTTTCGCGCTGCTGCGCCGACGGCGACAGGTGCCCCAGCTGCGCGGCGATGCCCGCGTCCAGCTGCTGCACGGCCTGCGCGCGTTCGCGGCGCAGCAGCGCCGACAGCAGGCCCAGCGCCGCCGAGGTGGCGACGCCGGCGATCGAAGTGCCGAAGGCAAAGCTCAAGCCCTTGACCGGCGCGGCCAGCGAGCTGCGGATGGCGTCCAGGTCGCTGGCGCTTTCCAGCGCCAGGCCGGTGCCGCGCAGGGTCGCCATCATGCCGAGCAGGGTGCCGAGCATGCCCAGCAGCACCAGCAGGCCGACCAGGTACGGCGTCAGCGCGGGCGCGGGCAGGCCGACGCGCTCACCGATGATGCGCAGGCGCACGCCGCTGCGCAGGCCCGGCTGCAGCCGCGACAGCCAGCCGTCGAGGTTGCCGGCGGCTTCGCCCAGCGACGGCAGCGCCTGCACCAGCGTGGCGGTGGCCTGCCGGTAGCGCAGCAGTTCGACGGCGCCGACCAGGTAGCAGGTGGCGATCAGCGCGGCGACGGCGGCGGCCAGCGGGTGGCTGCCGAGGTAGCCGATGCCGATCCAGCACACGGCCAGCAGGCCGGCAAGGAACACGACGGGAGCGATGAAGGTTCTGGACATGGAGATGCGGTTACCGGGTGCGCAGCGCTGCGAGCAGGCCGTCGATGGGGTGGAAGCGGACGTCCAGTTCGGCCAGCAGCGCGATGCGCATGTCCTGGCGGAACCGTGCCAGCCAGGGGCCGGTGGCGGGAGCCGCGGAGGTGTCGTCCGGCGTATCGGCGCCGGTGGGATCGTTGGTGTTCGGGGCGCCGGCATCGCGCAGGCGCTGGTAGTGCAGGCCGAGCAGGCCGGGGACCACGGCCAGCAGCGCCTGTTCGCGCGGGCTGAGCGTGGCTTCCATCACCGCATCGACCTCGGCCAGCCGCGCCTTGGTGGGCGACTGCAGCGCCAGCATGTCGCGCAGGCGGCCGCGCAGCAGGCCGGTGGTCGCCTGCATCGCGCGCTGCGCGGCCAGACAGTGCTGGCGGTAGGGCAGGTAGCCGGGGTCGATGCCGGCGGCGCTGGCATCCTTGCGCCTGGGCGCGGACAGGTCGATGTCGGCCTCGATCGTGTCCAGCAGCGCCTGCCGCAGGCGCGCGCATTCGGCGTCCTGGGCGTCGTCGAAGCCGGCGCCCGCTTCGGCCCCGGGCAGGCGGTTGTCCAGCGCGCGCGACAGGGTGATGGCGCGGTTCCAGTCAAACCACTGCGCCAGCCGCTCGGTCAGCACCGGCGGCGTGCGCGGGAGATCGGCGGCGCTGAAGCGGGCCAGCAGGCGAATGAACGCCGGGCCCAGGACGGGCGCCCGTGTTGAAGCTTTCGCCATGGGTCCTGACTGGGAAAAACCGCGGATTTTACACGGCAACGGATGCCGGGGCCGGCACGCGATGGCATGCGGCATGTTGTCGCAGTATTGTTAATCATTCGCATTTGTTACAATTCGGCGCGTCAGCCGCTGCGACAGCAGTCAGCCAACTCCTTCTCCCACGATCCAGGTTGGCTGCATGTCCTCTCATCTCCCCCGTTCCGTCTGGCGGCCGGCTTCGCTGCCGCTGGCCATCGTTCTGTCCCTGGCCTCGTCCGCCGCGCTCGCCGACGAGGCGCCCGCCGCCGATGACGCGCGCACGCTGGATGCGGTGCAGGTCAATGCCTACCGCGTCACCACGCATACCTCGGGCGCCACCAAGACCGATACGCCCATCGCCGAAACCGCCAAGTCGGTGTCGGTGATCGCCCGCGAGGAGCTGGATGCGCGTGGCGTGGTCAACCTCAACGAAGCGATGCGCTATGTCGCCGGCGTGGTGCTGGAAAGCTCCGGCTCGGACAACCGCTACGACGACTTCCGTATCCGCGGCTTCAACGCCGGCAGCGAAAGCGGGCAGATGACCGTGGACGGCCTGCGCGCTCCGCCGCCGGGCAGCGCATGGAACCGCGGCAAGATCGACACCTGGAACATCGAGCGCGTCGAAGTGCTGAAGGGCCCGTCGGCGGTGATGTACGGCCAGGTCGCTCCCGGCGGCATGGTCAACCAGGTCAGCAAGACCCCGGAGCCGGGCCAGCGCCAGGTGCTGCAGCTGGGCGTGGACGGCCACGGCACCTGGAGCAGCGCGTTCGACGTGGGCGCGGGCACGGAGGACGGCCGCCACCTGGCCCGCCTGGTCGGCCGCTACGCCGACGGCGACACCCAGATCGACACGGTCAAGCAGAAGCACTGGTTCCTGGCGCCCAGCTACACCTTCCAGGTCGCCGACAAGACCCGCCTGACCCTGCTGGGCTACTACCAGAAGGACGAGGGCGGCAGCACCTACCAGTTCCTGCCGATGGACGGCACCCTGATCCCGACCCGGTACGGCTACATGAAGAACACCACCTTCATCGGCGAGCCGGAGTTCGACACCTGGAATGCCACCGTCTGGCACGCCGGCTGGCTGTTCGAGCATGCCTTCAACGAGCACTGGACCTTCAACCAGAGCGCGCGCCACATGCACGTGGACTCGCTGTACCGCGGCATCGTCACCAATGGTGCGCTCAATGCCGATGGCCGCACCCAAGCGCGCCGCCAGGCCTCCGGCCTGGGCGATGCCGATACCGACGGCATCGACAACCGCCTCGTCGGCAAGTTCAGCACCGGTGCGGCCGAGCACACCCTGCTGCTCGGTGCCGACTGGCGCCACGGCGACCAGACCGGCAGCCGCCTGCAGGGGCCGCGCGCGACGCCCACCGACCCGCGCAACCCCAAGCCGATCGACATCTTCAACCCGGTCCATACCGGCCTGCCGGCGGGCTTCCCCGACAGCATCGGCCTGAGCGGCGGCAAGACCTCCCAGACCGGCGTGTATGTGCAGGACCAGATCGCGCTGGACAAGTGGCGCCTGGCCTTCGGAGGCCGCTATGACTGGTTCAAGGACGAGTCCTGGAGCCAGTCCTGCACCGGTGCCGGCACCTGCCAGCCACGTTCGGCCACGACCAGGCTGAAGAACGAAGCGTTCAGCGGCAACGCCGGCGTGCTGTATGCCTTCGACAGCGGTTTCTCGCCGTACCTGAGCTATGCGGAGTCGTTCGAGCCTTCGACCCGCACCGCGCTGGACAGCTTCGACGGCAAGGCCTTCGACCCGACCCGCGGCAAGCAATGGGAAGTGGGCGTGAAGTACCAGCCGGCCAGCTTCGACGGCCTGTTCACCCTGGCCGCCTACGACCTGCGCAAGAAGGACGACACCATCCCCGATACCGACCACGGCAACGTCTGCGGTGCCGGCGGCATCACCGCCTGCTACATCAGCGCCGGCGAAACCAGGGTGCGCGGCGTCGAACTGGAAGCACGCATCACTCCGCTGGAAGGCTTCAGCGTGATCGGCGCGCTGTCGCGGATGGATTCGGAGCTGGTCAAGAGCGGCACCGTGTGGGAAGGCAAGGACCTGGCGATGGTGCCGGACTGGATGGGTTCGCTGTGGGGTGACTACACCTTCCAGTCGGGCGCCCTGGAGGGCTTCAGCCTCGCCACCGGTCTGCGCTATTACGGCCCGACCCTGATCGTCGGCAGCAGCCTGGGCACCATCACCTCCGGCTATCCGGAAAACATCCCCTCCTACACCCTGTGGGATGCGGCGATCCGCTTCGACCTGTCGCGGGTGACCGACGCCAACGTGATGCTGTCGCTGAACATCGGCAACATCGCCGACAAGCGCTACGTCACCACCTGTACCGGCACCTCGTCGTGCTGGTACGGCACCGGCCGCACCATCACCGCCAACGCCCGCTGGTACTGGTAAGGCAATGCCGGTGCCACGCGTGCCATCACGGCACCGCTGGCACCGGCGCGCCATGACGGAGATCGCGCCATGACCCTCCTGCTCGCCATTCTGGCGGCTGCTTCCGGCACCGCCGCGGCGCTGCTGGCCTATCTCGCCTCGCCACAGCAGCAGTGGCGGGCGGCGGGGCCCTGGCCGTCGCGCCGCCGCGGGTGGCCCGGTGCGGCCTGCGCGCTGGCGTCGCTGCTGGCGATGCTGCGCGTGCTGGCGCCGATGGAGGCCGTCTTCGCCTGGGCGGTGCTGCTGATGTTCGTCTGGTCGCTGGCGCCCTTCCTGGGCGCGTGGCGGGCGCGCACGCGCGCACGGGGGCCGGCATGAGCGGCACGCGGACGCGGCTGCAGAGCCGGCACTGGTTCGGCAAGACCACGGCGGGCGTGGTGCTGGGCTATGCGCTGTCGGTCGCGCTGAGCGGGGTGATCGCCCTGCTCACGCCGGGCGGCCTCGCCGGCGAGGGCAAGCTGCAGTTCAACATGTGGATGATCGCGCCGCTGTGGGCCACGGTGCTCGGTTTTGTATTCCTGTTCCGCGACGGCCGGCGCGCCTGGTCGTGGCTGGGTGCGGCGACGCTGGCGGCCTCCGGCCTGCTGGCGTTGCTGAAGGCGTGGTTGGGGTGAGGCGGGCATGAAGATCGGCAGCGACATCATCAAGGTCTACAAGGATGTGCACATCTGGATCGGCATCGTCTGCGGGCTGATGCTGTTCATCGCGTTCTACGCCGGCGCGATCACCATGTTCGAGAAGCCGCTGGAGCGCTGGGCCACGCCGCCCTCGGGCCTGGCCGCCGCACCGCCGCTGCGCGATGCCGAGACGCTGCTGGCCGCGGTGCTGGCCGTACATCCGCAGGCCGCCCGGCGCCATTCGATCATCATCGAGCCCTCGCCCGACCAGCCGGCGCGGGTGATCTGGGCCGAGCGCGGGAAGCGGCCGCGCGAGCTGATCGAGTACGGGGCCAGCTTCGCTCCCGACGGCAGCCTGCAGACGGAGAAGCTGCGCAAGGCGAGCGCGGCCGGCCTGGTCGACCGCATGCATCAGTTCGTCGGCCTGCCGCTGCCCGATGCCGTGGCCCGCATCGTCATGGGCGCGGTGGCGCTGGCCTATGCGGTGGCGCTGCTGTCCGGGCTGGTCGTACTGCTGCCGACGCTGGCCAAGGACGTGTTCGCGTTGCGCATCGGCAAGAACATCAAGCGCATGTGGCTGGACGCGCACAATGCCTTGGGCATCTTCAGCCTGCCGTTCCACCTGGTGATCGCGCTCACCAGCGTCGGCTTCGCCCTGCATACGCCGTTCTACGCTACCCAGGCCAAGGTGCTGTACGGCGGCCAGCTCGACTGGGGCGAGCATGCGCCGCCGCCGGCCGGCGATGCGCCGCTGCCCGCGCAGGAGTTGCTGGCTCGCGTCCAGGCGCAGCTGCCGGGCTTCGACGTGCATGCCTTCACCTTCCAGGAAAACCGCCAGGGCCAGGCCGAGGCCAGCGTCGTCGGTCTGGACGTGCGCCGCGGCGCGCGCGGGCGCACCTGGATGCAGGCCGGGCTGGACCCGTACAGCGGCACCGTGGACACCCACGACCTGCCCGGCCACATGGACGGATGGAGCGAGGCGGTCAATGCCTTCTTCGCCCTGCACTTCGGCAGCTACGGCGGCAACGCGGTGCGCTGGCTGTACGTGCTGATGGGGCTGGCGGGCGCGGCGCTGTTCCATACCGGCAACGTGCTGTGGATCGAATCGCGGCGCCGGAAGCAACGCGGCGTGGAAACGGTGCCGCAGAAGCGTTCGGCATGGGCGCTGGGCTGCCTGACCAGCGGCGTGACCCTGGGAAGCGTGGCTGGCATCTCGGCCACGCTCGCCGCGGCCAAATGGTTGCCGGCGCAGGTGCAGGACCTGGCCGGGTGGCACCAGGCCATCTACTACGCGGTGTTCTCCGCCTCGGTGGCCTGGGCCTTCCTGCGCGGACCGTCGCGCGCCGCGGTGGAACTGCTGTGGGCGGGCGCGGCCTTCACCCTGGCCATTCCGCTGTCGAGCCTGGCGGGCCTGTGGGGCATCGGCGGTACGTGGAGCCACCCGGGCAGCTGGCCCGTGGACGCGACCGCGCTCGCCGCCGTGCCGGTGATGCTGCATATCGCCCATCGCACCCGACTGCGGATGGAGCGGGGCCACACCGACAGCGTGTGGGCGCGGGCGGCAATGGAGCCGGCACGCACGGTTTGAACGGAACGGCATGGCCGCGCGGACCGGCGCCGGTCCCGCGGCGTTCCGTCATCGCGCGTGGCGCTTGAGCAGTTCCAGCAGCACCGCTGCCTCGCCCGCCCGCCTGGCCGGATCCTTCTCGGCGACGACGTGGTCGCTGAGGTGGCCGGCCATCACCTCCAGCATCAGCCCGTGCATGGCGCCCTTGGCAGCGGCGATCTGCACCAGCACCGCGTCGCAGTCGTCGCCGGCCTCCAGCGCGTGTTCCAGCGCGGCCACCTGGCCGGCGATGCGGCGGACGCGGGTGAGCAGCTTCTTCCTGTCGCGCTGGATATGTGCCATGCCATGGATCGTATACCCTATGGGGGTATACGAAAAGATCGCCGCGATGAACCTTGAAGCCCTTGCCCGTTCCCGCCGGCACCGCCACGCCTTCAGCGAAGGCAATCCGATGGCGGAGAAGAACACCCGCCGCGCCATGACCCTGACCGTGCTGATGATGGGGGTGGAGATCGCCGGCGGCTGGTGGTTCAACTCGATGGCGGTGCTGGCCGACGGCTGGCACATGAGCTCGCATGCGCTGGCGCTGGGGCTGGCCGCCTTCGCCTACGCCTGCGCGCGGCGCTACCGCGACGACCCGCGCTTCGCCTTCGGCACCTGGAAGATCGAGATCCTGGCCGGCTACACCAGCGCGATCCTGCTGCTGGGCGTGGCCGCGATCATGGCCTTCGAATCGATCGCGCGCGTGTTCAAGCCCAGCCCCATCCACTACCCGCAGGCCATCGCCATCGCCGTGGTGGGGTTGGCGGTGAACCTGTTGTGCGCGTGGTGGCTGCGCGACCAGCACGATCACCACCATGGCCATGGCCACGACCACGACCATCATCACGGCCATCATCACCACGACCTCAACCAGCGCTCGGCCTACCTTCACGTGCTGGCCGATGCGGCCACTTCGGTGCTGGCGATCGTCGCCCTGCTCGGTGGCCTGTATTTCAACGCGTCCTGGATGGACCCGGTGATGGGCATCGTCGGCGCGGTGCTGGTGTCGGTGTGGGCCTGGGGCCTGATCCGCCAGACCGGCCGCGTGCTGCTGGATGCGGAGATGGACACGCCGGTGGTGGCGGAGATCCGCGAAGCGGTCGAGCAGGGCGAGGTGCCGGCGCGCATCAGCGACCTGCACGTCTGGCAGGTCGGCCGCGGCCGCTTCGCCTGTTCGATGGAGGTGGCGACCGTGCCGGGCGTGGGCGCCGAGGTATTCCACCGCGCGCTGTCGATCCACGAGGAGATCGTGCACGTCACCGTGGAAGTGCGCAGTACCGCCCTTCCAGCCGTCCCGTAGGAACGGATCCAGTCGCGACCGGCCGCCGCTGGCAAGGCCGGTGCCGGCCGAAGGCGCCCCTGCGACGGTCGGCCAAGGTGTTCAGATGATGCGCAGGGTGATCGCCTTGAGTACCGCGCGGGTGCGGTCGCGGGTGTCCAGCTTGTCGAGGATGGCCGAGACGTAGTTCTTCACCGTGCCCTCGGCCAGGAACAGGCTGCCGGCAATCTCGCGGTTGCTGTAGCCGCCGGCCATCAAGCGCAGCACGGCCACCTCCTTCTGGCTGAACAGCTCCCTGGGCGCATCGTCGGCGTGGTAGCGATAGCGCTGCCGCACTGCTTCGGTACTGACCGGCTGCAGCAGGGTGTGGCCGGCGACGATGCGCACGATGGCATCGCGCAGGTCTTCCGGCGCGGCGTCCTTGAGCAGGAAGCCCTGCGCGCCGGCTTCGGTGGCGCGCAGCAGCAGGTCGCTCTCGTCGAAGGTGGTCAGGAACAGGCAGGGCGTGCTGTCGCCGCGTTCGCGCAGCGCCTGCAATGCCTGGATGCCGTCCATGCCCGGCATGCGGATGTCGGAGACGATCAGCTGCACCGGCTGCTGCTGCAGCTGTGCCAGCAGAGCCTCGCCGCTGTCGGCCTCGAATGCGATCTCGATGCCCTGCTGCAGCAGCAGGGCGCGCAGGCCGGCGCGGATCAGGGCCTGGTCGTCGACCAGGGCGATGCGTGGGGCGCCGCTCATGCCGCGAACTCCGCCTGGATGTGCAGCGCGCCGGACGCGCCGCGCCGCAGCTGCAGCCTGCCGCCGTGCTCGGCGACGCGTTCGCGCATGCCGGTCAGGCCGTTGCCTTCGCGCAGTTCGCCGCGCAGCCGGCCATCGTCGTGCATGTCCAGCCGCAGGCGGCCATCGTGCTGGCGCAGGGCCACGTGCAGTACCTGCGCATCGCCGTGGCGCGCGCTGTTGGTCAGGGCTTCCTGCACGCAGCGCAGCAGCGCCTCGGCCAGGCCGGTGTCGCGCAGCTGCACGTTGTCGTCCAGCCGCAGCTGCAGCCGTGGTCGCGGCAGGGGCGCGGCCAGCGCGTGCAGGGCGGTGGCGATGTCGAGCTCGCCGCTGTCGCGCAGCGACTGCACCACCGCGCGGATGTCGCCGAGCAGCTCGGCGGAAAGCTGTTCGCACAACGCCAGCCCGGCCGGTGCGTCGGCGCGTCCTGCCAGCGCGCGCAGCTGCAGGCGCAGCGCGGTGAGTTTGTGTCCGGCGACATCGTGCAGGTCGCGTGCGAGCCGCAGGCGCTCGGCATCGCGCGAGCTTTCCGCCAGCAGCGCGCGGGTGGCGAGCAGGTCGGCATTGACCAGCGCCAGCCGGTCGCGCGCCTGCTCGGCGCTGCGCGCATAGTGCGTGGTGAGCATGGCGAAGGCCTGGAAGCCGGCGAAGATCAGCACCACCACGCCGGCATGCGCGTTGACCCCGCGCAGCACGAAGTACATGCCCAGGTTCAAGGCGGCGACGGCGAGCAGGGCGACGCGCAGCGGCCAGGTGGCGGCAACCTGCGCGGCCAGCATCACCAGCAGCGCGGGCGCCACGCCGCTGTAATGGGCCAGCCGCACCAGCGCCAATGCGGCGACGGCTTCGACCAGCAGCAGCGTCGCCCGTTGCCAGGACGCCTGCGGCAGCGCCGTGGCCACCAGGAAGGCGGCCAGGAACAGCAGGGCGCAGGCCCAGCGCCACGGCTGCAACGCGGCGTCGCCATAGGACAGGGTGAAGGCCACGGCGCACCAGGTGAGCAGGCCGGCCAGGTTGAGGGGATGAAGTAGTCCGCGCCAGCGCGACTGCGAGCCGATTTCCATGCGCGCATGCTGGTGGGCGCGGCCGCCGCCGGCAAGGGGGGCGGTGCAGAAAGTGACTTCCGGCAGGGTCCGGTGGTGACCGTGGCGACTGCCGTGACTGGCACCGCTCCGCGAACCTGTGCATGGCCGCCGCATTCCGCCGGCCGTCACCGGAGGAACCGTCATGCCTGGATATTCGTTGTTCGTCGCGCTGCACGTACTGGCCGGCGTGGTCGCGCTGGTGGGCTTCTGGTCGGCGGCGCTGATGAAGAAAGGTTCGCCGCGGCATCGCGCGCTGGGCAAGGTGTACCTGGTGGCGATGGCGGTAATCGTGGCCACCGCGTTGCCGATCACCGTGCAGTACGCCTTCTTCCGCCAGCAGCCGCTGTCGGCGCTGTTCCTGGCCTACCTGATGGCCATCACCGGCAATGCCGCCTGGCTGGCGTGGCGCGCGGTCACCGACAAGCGCGACTGGAAGCGGCTGGTAGGGCGGATCGGCTGGAAACTGGCGCTGTGGCCGATGCTGCTGCTGGCGCTGGCCACGCTGCTGGTGGGCATCGGCAAGGGCCAGATACTGTTCCTGGGGTTCTCGATGATCGGCCTGTGGACAGGCTGGCGCATGCGGACATTCGCCCGCCGCGGCCCCTCGCGCCCGGACTGGGCGCTGCGCCAGCACTACCAGTCCATGCTGGGCGCGGGCATCGCCACCCACGTCGCCTTCCTCGGCATCGGCATGCGCCCGGTGTGGCAGTGGCTGCAGGCGCACGCCACGGTGCCGCCGCTGCTGGTCGAACTGTTCCCGTGGACGGCGCCGGTGGTGGTCGCGGTGATCGTCGGCATCCGCCTGGACCGCAGGTACGGTGGCCGCCGGGCCGCGATGGCGCAGGCGCCAAGGTGAGGCTTTAGGGGTAGGAGCGGCTTCAGCCGCGAAAGGGCTTTCCCGACAAAAGCCCCCTCGCGGCTGAAGCCGCTCCTACGGGCGTGGGCTCAGACGTCGCCGCCGTCGGCCCAGCCTTCGCCGCTGCCGCGCTGGAACACCCGGTCGCCGTCCTGCACGTCGCCGGCCGGGAAATGCGCCTGCTCGGCCAGCCGCGCGTAGAGCGGGGTGAAGTCCGGCTCGGTCGCCGCCATCAGCTGCTCGAAGCTGTCGATGACGAAATAGGTCTTCTGGAAGGTGTCGATGCGGTAGCGGGTGCGCATGATCCGCTCCAGGTCGAAGCCAATCCGGTTCGGCGCCCCCGATTCCAGCGAGTACAGCGATTCGCCCTTGGACGAGACGATGCCGGCGCCGTAGATGCGCAGGCCCTCGGCGGTGTCGATCAGGCCGAACTCCACCGTGTACCAGTACAGGCGGGTCAGGTTCTGCAGCGCCTCCGGGCCGATGGCGTGCGCCTTGACCCCGCCGCGGCCGTAGGCGGCCATGTAGTCGGCGAACACCGGGTTCATCAGCAGCGGCACATGGCCGAACAGGTCATGGAACAGATCGGGTTCTGCGATGTAGTCGATCTGGTCGGGGCGGCGGATCCACCAGGTCACCGGGAAGCGGCGGTTGGCCAGGTGCTCGAAGAAGTCCAGTTCCGGCAGCAGGCCTTCCACGCCGACCAGGGTCCAGCCGGTGGCCGCGCCCAGCACTTCGTTGAGCTGGTCGAAGCGCGGGATCATGTGCTCGCTCATGCCCATCTCGTCCTGGGCATCGAGGAATTCGCGGCAGGCGCGGCCGACCAGCAGTTCGCGCTGGCGCCGGTACAGCGTGCTCCAGGTGGCATGGTCGTCGGCGCTGTAGCCGTCCCACGGCTGCTCCACCACGGCAGTGGTATAGACCGGCACGTATCCCTTGTCGGTCTGTTGGTGCTCTACGCGGCGCGGGGAAGTGTCCATGGCGGTATTCCGGGAAAGTCGATCACCGGAATGGTAGAAAGCCGGCCGCGCAACAGGTGTGCGAAATTGCGCAGGATGCATGACATGGCGCAACATTGTTGCGTCGATTCTATGTTGCGGAGCAACAAATGAATGCCGTCTCCCTCGATCGCACCGATCTGCGCCTGCTGGCGGAAATCCAGCAGCATGGCCGCGCCACCAACGCCGAACTGGCCACGCGGGTGAACCTGTCGCCTTCGGCCTGCCTGCGCCGCGTGCAGCGGCTGGAAGCCGAAGGCGTGATCGCCGGCTACGGCGCGCGCCTGGAACCGCGCGCCATCGGCCTGGGCCTGCAGGCCTTCGTGCGCGTGCAGCTGTCCAAGCACGGGCAGGCGGCGATCGGCCACTTCGTCGAGGCGGTGCAGCTGTGGGACGAGGTGGTGGCCTGCCACGCGCTCACCGGCGACATGGACTACCTGCTGCACATCTACGTGCGCGACCTGGACCACTTCTCCGCGTTCCTGCTCGACAAGCTGCTCGATGCCACCGGCGTGGCCGACGTCAATTCCAGCTTCGTGCTGCGCACGGTCAAGGAGTTCCGCGCGCTGCCGCTGTCGCAGCTTGGCCGCGGCTGATGCAGGCCGGCGCGGAAGCGCGCGGGGCAGCCGCACATTGGATCAGGATGCGATCGACGCCGGCTTGATCCGCGTCATGGTGGCCGTGGGAGCGGGCGCGGAGGATGGCGCCACCCCACACGAGAGCCCGCCATGTCGATCCGCCTCTTCCACGCCTTGCCCCTGCTGCTGGCCGCCGCGCCGGCGCTGGCGGCCGATGCCGGCGGCGCGCCGCTGCTGGACCTGCGCTACCGCTACGAGCATGTCGCGCAGGACGGTTTCGCCCGCGACGCCGATGCCCACACCGCACGCCTGCGGCTGGGCTACCGCACCGCGCGCTGGCACGGCTGGTCGGCATTGGGCGAAGTCGACGGCGTGGCGCACCTGGGCGGCGAGCGCTTCAACGACACCCGCAACGGCCGCACCCAGTACCCGACGGTGGCCGACCCGGATTACGCCGAACTCAACCAGGCGCTGCTGCGCTATGACGGCGCGCGCGGCAATGTGCAGTTCGGCCGGCAGCGCATCAACCTGGGCAACCAGCGCTTCGTCGGCGGCGTGGGCTGGCGCCAGAACGAGCAGACCTACGACGGCGCGATGGCCGAATGGGCGCCGGATGCGCGCTGGAAACTGACCTACGCCTACGTGGGCAACATCAACACCGTGTTCGGTCCGGACGAACCGGCCGCGCCCAGCCTCACCGCGCCGGCCAACATCCACGGCGACAGCCACCTGCTGCAGGCGCGGTTCGCGCCGAGTGCGGCGCTGGCGCTCACCGGCTATCACTACCGGCTGGACCTGGAGAACGTGGCGGTGGCGGCGGGCGCGCCACGCGGCACGCTGTCGAGCGACACCACCGGCCTGCGCCTGCAGGGCAGCCACGGCGCCGTCGGCTACGTGCTGGAACATGCGCGGCAGGTCGATGGCCGGGACAATCCCTGGTCGCTGGACAGCCGCTACTGGCTGGGCGAAGCCAGCCATGCCGCCGGGAACGTGAAGAGCACGCTCGGCTATGAAGTGCTCGGCGCCGGCCATGGCGGCCCCGGCAACCGCGCCTTCCAGACGCCGCTGGCGACCAAGCACGCGTTCCAGGGCTGGGCCGACCAGTTCCTGACCACCCCGGCCGACGGCCTGCGCGACGCCTATGCCGGTGTGGCGCTGCCACTGGCCGGCGGCAAGGCGCAGGCCTGGTACCACGACTTCCGCAGCGACCGCGGCGGTTACCGCTATGGCCGCGAGTTCGACCTGTCGTGGGAGCGCGCCATTCCGCAGCTCAAAGGCCTGAGCGTGCTGCTCAAGACCGCGCGCTACCGTAGCAGCGACGCGCTGCGCACGCGCGACGCCGACAAATTCTGGGTGCAGGTGCAGTACACCCGGTTGTAGCCCGCACGACCCGCAAATACCGCAAAGGCTCTGTAGAGCGGGGCAACGCCCCGCTGGGGGCATTTCCGAGCAAGCCCCGCCCAGCGCTAGAAGCCACCGCGCTCCGCCTTTTGTAGAGCGGGGCAACGCCCCGCTGGGGCATTCCCAAGCAAGCCCCGCCGGGCCCTGCCCGGCGCTACAAGGCGCTGTGTTTTCCTTGGCGCCCTGCAGGGACGCAACGCTCTGGTTGATTGAAACGCCGGCCGCCGCTTCAGTGCGCCGGCGCGATGCAGTCCCCGTTCTTGCCGCGCAGCTTGTCCAGCCGCGAGCGGCCATCCAGGCAGCGCTGGTAGGCCTCGGCCGCCGCCGCGCTGGCGCGCGCGTCGGCGTTGCGCGCGCTGGTTGTATGCGCCTGCTGCAGGCGGGCGATGCCGGCGCGGATCTGCGGCATGGCCGCCATCGCCGCCTTCTCGCCTTCGAGGATGGCGCGACCGCGCTGCTCGAAGTCGGCCGCGCCGATGTCCAGCACCTGCGGGCGGATCACCACGTCGGCGCGCGCCAGTTCCTGTTCGCCCAGGCGCTGGCCCATGATCGCGATGGACTGGTTCACCGTACCCAGCAGGCTGCCCGGGCGCTGCCCGCTGGCCTTGCTGGAAATGTCCACGGCGATGACGAACTCGGCGCCGAGCTGGCGCGCGGCGTCCACCGGCACCGGGCTGACCACGCCGCCGTCGACGAAGGTCTTGCCGCCGATGGCGACCGGTTCGAACACGCCCGGCACCGAGCTGGACGCGCGCACCGCCTGGCCGACATTGCCGCGCACGAACACCGCGCGCTCGCCGGTCTCCAGCTGGGTGGCCACCGCCGCGAACGGCTTCTTCAGCTGCTCGGCCGGCTTGTTGCCGACCTGCGCGTTGACGTAGTCCTGCAGCTTCTGGCCCTGGATCAGGCCACCGGAGAACAGGCGCACGTCGCGGATGCTGGCCTGGTCCAGCGACACCGCCTTCTGCTGCATGTCGAAGGCATTCATGCCGCTGGCGTACAGCGCGCCGACCACGCTGCCGGCACTGGTGCCGGACACCACCACCGGCTCGAAGCCGTTGGCCTCCAGCATCTTGATCACGCCGATATGGGCGAAGCCCTTGGCCGCGCCGCCGCCCAGGGCCACGCCGATCTTCACCGGCTTGGCCGGCGTGCCGGGCACCGCCGCCTGCGCCGGCGCGGACGGCCGCGTGTTCTCGCCGCCGCAGGCAGCCAGCAGGCCAAACAGCGAAAGGGACAGCAGCAGGCGGGCGTTGCGCGGCTTCATGATGAATGGGTATGCGGGAAAGGGCGCAAGCATAGCGGCAAGCGGCCAAACGGCGGGCCAACGGTCAGGCACGGGTCAGAACCGGTTGTCCCCGTCCAGGATGCGCCCCAGCCCGCCCAGCACCGAGCCTTCGCCGCGGCTCTGGCCGCCGCCCTGCGGCGCGGCCGCGTACATGCGCCCGGCCAGGCGCGAGAACGGCAGCGACTGCAGCCACACCTTGCCGGGCCCGGTGAGGGTGGCCAGGAACACGCCCTCGCCGCCGAAGAACATGCTCTTGAGCCCAGCCACGCGGCGCACGTCCATGTCCACGCCGGCGTGGTAGGCGACCACGCAGCCGGTGTCCACGTCGATGCGTTCGCCGGCAGCCAGCTCGCGTTCGACCACGCAGCCGCCGGCATGCACGAACACCCAGCCGTCGCCCTCGAGTTTCTGCATGATGAAACCCTCGCCGCCGAACAGGCCGGTCATCACCTTGCGCTGGAAGTGCACGCCGATCTGCGCGCCGCGCGCGCCGGCCAGGAAGCTGTCTTTCTGGCAGATCAGCTTGCCTCCGTGCTCGTCGAGCTTCATCGGCAGCACGGTGCCGGGGTAGGGCGCGGCGAAGGCGACCCTGGCCTTGTCCTGGCCGGTATGCGTGTAGAGCGTGGCGAACAGGCTCTCGCCGGTGATCACGCGCTTGCCGGCCGCCATCAGCTTGTCCATGAGCCCGGCGCCCTGGCCTTGGTGGCGGCCGTCGCCGAACACGGTCTCCATCCGTACCGCGGCGTCCTTGAACATGAGCGCACCGGCCTCGGCGATGGCGCTCTCGCCCGGGTCCAGCTCGATCTCCACGAACTGCATCTCATGGCCGACGATGCGGAAGTCGATGTCGTCGGCGCGGTTGCGGCGCCCGCCCACCGGTGGTGGCATCGGTGGCGGCGCTGCCTGGCCACCGAACTCGGGCAGCGCCGCGGCCGGTTGCCAGCCCTGCATGCCCTCGCGCCAGGCCAGGGCATCGCGGTGCAACTGCACGTGGCGGCGGGCGGTCTCGTGGTCGAGCGGACCGGTGCGGTCGGGCTGTCCGGGGGTGTGGAAATACCACTGGCTCATGGGCGGACCTGGCGGGTAATGGCGGTCGCCCAGTCTATGCCGCGGCGGTTGCCGCGCCGCGCGGGTCAGCGGGCTTCGTGCAGTGCCTTGTGCAGCGTGTCCAGCAGCTGGCCATCGTCCAGCCGGTGTTCCCAGTACATGATGCCGCCGAGTTTGTTGCGCCTGACGTATGCGGCCTTGATCGCCAGCGACTGCGGGTCGTCGTAGGTGATCAGCTGGCGGGTGGCGGGATTCCACAGCCAGGGTACCTGCGCCTGCGCGTCCCAGTGGCGTTCCCAGCCCGGCGCGCCGAGGCGGGTATGCACGATCTCGCTCCAGGTGATGAAGCCGCCATCGCTGGCGAACTTCCGGTAAAGGCCATGGTCGACGGGTTCGACGTCGCCGAAGCTGCGGCCATAGAAGGGCACGCCGACATTGATCTTGTCCGCCGGCACGCCGGCATCGAGGAAGTAGCGCACCGCGCCTTCGGTGGTGCGTCCGTCCGCCGGGGCCAGCGCCGAACGCGCCAGCCCGCTGTGGTGGCCGGTGGTCGGGGTCAGGCTGCCATGGAAGTCGTAGGTCATCAGGTTGATCCAGTCCAGCGACCGGGCGATGCGCGGCAGTTCCAGGCCTTCGGCGAAACGGCCTTCGGCCGCAGCGATGGTCAGCAGGTAAGGGCGCTTGCCGCCTTCGCGGTCCAGGCGCGCGCGCAGCGCTTCCAGCAGCAGGGTGAAATTGCGGCGGTCGTCCGGGCTGTGGCTGATGTCGGCATCGCCCAGGGTCGGGTATTCCCAGTCGATGTCCAGGCCGTCGAGGTCGAAGCGGTGCAGCAGGGCGACGCCGCTGTCGATGAAACGCGCGCGCGCCGCCGCGGTGGCGGCCGCCTCGGAAAAGTTGCCGGCGCCCCAGCCGCCGATGGACAGCACGATCTTCAGCGCGGGGTTGACGGTGCGGTGGGCGACGAGCGCATGCACCTGCGCCGGATCGACCGTGTCGGGCAGGTACACGCTGCCGTCCGGCGCGACCCGGGCGAAGGCGAAATTGACCACGTCCAGCTGCGCGGCTGGCAGGCGCAGGGGCGCCGGGCCGTCGGTCACGTAGCCGATCAGGCGGAAGGACTGCGCCTGCGTGGCGGCGGCGAATGCGAGCAGCGCGGCCGCCAGCAGGACGCGCAGGCGGCGGTGGGGTGTGGACATGGGAGGCCCTGGCGTGGACGAACGCCCCACTCTAGCCGCAATGAGGGGAGCCACCCTGCGAGGTAACGCCTGAAACCGCTGGCCACCGGACCCGCAGGAGCGACGGAAGCCGCTCCTGCGAAAAGCGGCTCAACGCGCTTCTGGCAGATCGGTTGCCAGCACCGCGTCTTCGGCGGCGCAGTCGCGCGGCATCGGCAACGCCTGTGCGGGCGTGGCGGCGATCTCGCGCCGCGCCGCGGCGAGGTCGGCGCGGAACTCGGCGTTGTCGTGCAGACGCGCGACCACGGCCGCGCCCATCGCCTGGCCCTGCTGCACGTCGCTGTACCAGTGCACGTTGCACACCAGCCGGCTGTGGCCGTAGTTGCGGCCGCGCTCGAGCAGGGCGGTGGCGCGCTCCGGGGCGATTTCCGACAGGATCAGCGCCCAGGCCCAGCCGATCGCGGTGTGGCCGGACGGATAGGAGCCGCTGCCGCGCAGGTGCGGCTCGTCGTCGGGCGTGCAGGTCGGCTCGCCATTGACCATGAACGGGCGCGGCCGCTTGTAGTGATTCTTGGCCGCGCGGGTCGCCGCGCTGGCGTCGATCAGGCTGCGCTGCAGCAGGCGGTACAGGGCCGGCGTGCGTGCGGCATCGACAGGAACCCCGAGTGCGCAGCTGAACTGCCCGGCGCCGGTGGGGAAGCGCAGGTCGGCATCGGTATGGGCCTGGCGGAAGCGCGCGCTGTCGCGCAGCGCGAGGGCCTGGCGGGCGACGGCGTCGTCCAGCGCGGCCCAGGCCGAACCCGGCGCCGGTGGTGGCGGGCTCAGCGCCAGGCTGTCGGGGATCGCGGCCCCCTGCAGGTAGCCGGTCGGCGCCGGTGCGGTGGCCTGGCCATGGCCGGCGGAAACGGTGGCGGGCGTGCCGGCGCAGGCGCCGAGCGCGGCGGCCAGGACGAAGGCCGCGCCCAGGCGCAGCGGAAACGGGGAACGGGACATCGCGGCGGCATGGATCGGTGGAACGGGCCGGCATCATCGCACCGATGCCGCCGCCCACCTATACGGCGCGGGCCCAGGCGGTCAGCCGGCCGTCTTCTTCCTGCACGTCGATCGGGCCGCCGAACACCTCCGACAACGGGCCGGCGCGCAGCAGTTCGCCGCGCCGGCCGTCGGCGAAGATGCGCCCGCCCTTCATCAGCACCACCCGCTGGATTTCCGGAATCACTTCCTCGATGTGGTGGGTGACCAGCACCAGGGTGATGCCCTGCCCGGCGAGGTGGCGCATGGTGTCGACCAGGTGCTGGCGCGAGACCAGGTCCAGCCCGGTGGAGGGCTCGTCCAGCAGCAGCGCGCGCGGCTGGTTCACCAGCGCGCGGGCGATCAGCACGCGGCGGGTCTCGCCGGCGGACAGCTCGGCGTAGCTGCGGCCCAGCAGCGACGAGGCGCGGGCCAGTTCCAGCGCGTGGCGCGCGCGGTCGCGCATGGCGTCGGTGACGTCGCGGTGCGCCGGCACCACGTAGCTGGCGAAGAAGCCGGAGATCACCGCGTCCTCCACCCCCAGCCCGGGCATGTCGGACAGGTTGCTGGACAGGTCGCCGGTGACGATGCCCAGCTGCGAGCGCAGCCGGTCCACCTGCCAGCGGGTCTGGCCCAGCACCTTGACCGGCACGTGCCCGTCGGCGCGCGCCAGCGGGTACAGCTCGCGCGTGATCAGCTTGATGAAGGAGGACTTGCCGCAGCCGTTGGGGCCGAGGATGGCGGTGTGCTGGCCCTGTTCGATGCGCAGGTCGAGTTCGTGCAGGACCCGGACCTGGCCGCGGATGACGCAGGCATGGTCCAGCTCGATCAGGGGGGCCGCGACGGCGGCGGGTGCGGTGGGCATCATTCAGGCAAGGTCGGGCGGTGGCGGGGCAGCTGAAGGATTGGACCAAAGTTGACGCTCGGGGTGATGAAGTTTGCCGCGGCAGGCCCCATCATGTGTATCCACGGTTTCATCCGTCACCGAAACAGCTCTGGAGTTCCGCGATGTCCGACACCCTCCTCGACTTCCTCACCGGCGGCATCGCCGGCCTGGGCTGGTGGGGCATGCTGGCGGTGCTGCTGGTGTTCACCCAGCTCACCATCTTCGCGGTGACCCTGTACCTGCACCGCAGCCAGGCCCATCGCGGCGTGGACTTCCACCCGCTGGTCTCGCATATCTTCCGCTTCTGGACCTGGCTGACCACCTCGATGATCACCCGCGAGTGGGTCGCCATCCACCGCAAGCACCACGCCAAGGTCGAGACCGACGAGGACCCGCACAGCCCGGTGACCAAGGGCATCGGCCGCGTGTTCTGGCGCGGCGTGGAGCTGTACCGCGAGGCGCGCACGATGCGCGCGGACATCGAGCAGTACGGCCGCGGCGCGCCGGAAGACTGGATCGAGCGCCACCTCTACACCCCGCACGCCAACCTCGGCCCGGTGTTCCTGTTCGCGCTGAACTTCGCGCTGTTCGGCCTGCCGGGCATCGCCCTGTGGGCGATCCAGATGGCGTGGATCCCGTTCTGGGCCGCCGGCGTGGTCAACGGCCTGGGCCACTGGTGGGGCTACCGCAACTTCGAATCGGCCGATACCTCGACCAACCTGACGCCGTGGGCGTTCTGGATCGGCGGCGAGGAACTGCACAACAACCACCATGCCTTCCCCAGCTCGGCGCGCTTCTCTATGCGCCGCTGGGAGTTCGACATCGGCTGGCAGGCGATCCGCCTGCTGCAGGCGCTGGGCCTGGCCAAGGTGCTGCGCGTGGCGCCGACCATGGACATCCGCCCCAACATCGCCGTGCCCGACGCCGACACGCTCAAGGCGCTGCTCTCGCACCGCTTCCAGGCGATGACCGACTACCAGCGCAACGTGTTCGCCCCGGCCCTGCGCGAAGAGGCGGCCGCCGCTGGT
The DNA here is from genome assembly GCF_001431425.1 of Stenotrophomonas nitritireducens. Taxonomy (GTDB): domain Bacteria; phylum Pseudomonadota; class Gammaproteobacteria; order Xanthomonadales; family Xanthomonadaceae; genus Stenotrophomonas; species Stenotrophomonas nitritireducens. Next base: position 7,712 of record NZ_LDJG01000021.1, on the reverse strand, counting down.
GCCAAGCTGCGCAAGCTGCTGCCGCGGCGCATGCGCAAGGGCCTGGTCAACGACGGCCGCTGGCTCAAGCCGGCCTGTCGCGAACAGCTGCAGCAGTGGGTGAGCCAGCGCCCGAACATCCAGGTGCTGGTCGAGCACCGCGCGCGCCTGGCCGCGCTGCTGGAAGCGCGCACCCACGACGCCGCCGAGCGTCTCCGGCACCTGCAGCAGTGGTGCCACGAGGCCGAGGCCAGCGGCGTGGCCGCCCTGCAGGCCTACGCGGCGCGGCTGAAGGGTTATTCGCTCAGCGCGGCATGACCAACCGCGCCTCCGGTTCTGCACATGGACGCCGCCTCGTGCGGCGTCTGTCGTTGCTGCTGGCGGCGACGCTGCCGTGGGCCGCGCTGGCGGCGCAGGTGCAGGACACCACCGACTACCTGCGGCGCATGGACCTGGACGGCGACGGCCGGGTAAGCCCGGACGAATACCTGCAGTGGATGCTCTACGCCTTCGACCGCATGGACCGCAACGGCAACGGCGTGCTGGAGCCGGAAGAGCAACCCGGCGGCCGCGGCAGACCGATCACCCGCGAGCAGCAGAAGCAGGTGATCCTCGAGCGCTTCCACAAACAGGACGCCGACGGCGACGGTTACCTGAGCGCGCGCGAACTGATGGCGCCACCGCGCTGACCGCGATTCCCCATCTGTAGATGCGCGGCTCGCCCCGCACCTGTGATGTGTCTGGAGAAAGCCCCCTGAGTCAGGGGGCGCGCCAAAGGCGCGGGGTGTGGCAAGTGAGAGACGGGGCCCGCGGTTTGCGAGGCAAACCGTGGGGCGACAGCGCGCAGCGATGGCGTGTTCCCCCTGAGTCAGGGGGCGCGCCGAAGGCGCGGGGTGTGGCAAGCGAGAGACGGGGCCCGCGGTTTGCGAGGCAAACCGTGGGGCGACAGCGCGCAGCGATGGCGTGTTCCCCCTGGGTCGGGGGGCGCGCCGAAGGCGCGGGGGTGTAGCAAGCGAAAGACGGGGCCCGCGGTTTGCAGCGCAGACCGGCAGCACGCAGCGATGGTGTATCCCGGCACTACAATCGCCCCATGCCAGAACTCCCAGAAGTCGAAACCACCCGCCGCGGCCTGGAGCCGCACCTGCAGGGGCGGCGCATCCATGGCGTGATCCTGCGCCGGCCGGACCTGCGCTGGCCGATTCCGGCGGAGATCGAGCGCGAGCTGCCCGGCCAGCGCATCGCCGCGATCCGCCGCCGCGCCAAGTACCTGCTGCTGGATACCGATGCCGGCAGCGCACTGCTGCACCTGGGCATGTCCGGCAGCCTGCGCGTGCTGCCCGGCGACACGCCGGTGCGCGCGCACGACCACGTGGACATCAGCCTGGAGGATGGGCGCCTGCTGCGCTTCAACGACCCGCGCCGGTTCGGCTGCCTGCTGTGGCAGCCGGCGGGCGAAACCCACGAACTGTTGCGCGCGCTCGGCCCGGAACCGCTGGACGACGCGTTCGACGGCGACTACCTGTTCGCGCGCAGCCGCGGCCGCAGCGCGCCGGTCAAGACCTTCCTGATGGACCAGCGCATCGTCGTCGGCGTCGGCAACATCTATGCCGCCGAAAGCCTGTTCATGGCCGGCATCAATCCGCTGCGCGAGGCCGGCAAGGTCTCGCGCGAACGTTACCGGCGCCTCGCCACGGCGGCAAAGGAGATCCTCGGCCACGCCATCACTCGCGGCGGTACCACCCTGCGCGATTTCATCAGCCCGGATGGTGCGCCCGGTTACTTCGAGCAGGAGCTGTCGGTGTACGGCCGCGAAGGCGAGGCCTGCGTGCGCTGTGGGCGCGCACTGCGCCATGCCAGCATCGGCCAGCGCGCCAGCGTCTGGTGCGCTCACTGCCAGCGGTGAAGGAGGCCGGTGGACCTGGCCGGATGGGCAGGCTCCAGCTTTCACCCGCTGCTTACCTTCATTCACCCGCGCCTGCCTATCATCCGCACACCCCTTTCCGGACGAACGCATGGATCGACGCGACTTCCTCCAGCGCGCCTCGCTGGCCCTGGCCGCTTTCGGCCTGCCTGCGCTGCCGGCCTGCGCCGCCGCCGACAGGCAGCTCGGCCTGCGCCGCATCGGCCAGCCGCAGCCGTTCGACTTCGCCGCGCTGAAGGGCCAGGCGCGCGCGCTGGCGCAGGCACCGTACCGCAGCCACAAGCGCAGCCTGCCGCCGGAAGTGGACGCGCTGGACTGGGACCAGTACCAGTCGATCCGCTACCGCCAGGACCACGCGCTGTGGGCCGACCAGCCCGGGAAATTCCAGGCCAAGTTCTTCCATCTCGGCCTGTATTTCCATTCGCCGGTGCGCATGTTCGACGTGGTCGATGGCAAGGCCCAGGAACTGGCCTACGACCCGGCCGCGTTCGATTACGGCAAGAGCGGCATCCATGGCAGCCGGCTGCCGGCGGACCTCGGCTTCGCCGGTTTCCGCCTCAACACCCGCGCCGATACCGACCGCGACTTCGCCGCGTTCCTGGGCGCCAGCTATTTCCGTGCGGTGGGCAAGGAAGGCCAATACGGCCAGTCCGCGCGCGGCCTGGCGATCGACACCGGCATGGGCAGGCCCGAGGAATTCCCCGACTTCATCGCCTATTACCTGGAACAGCCGGCAGCCGGCTCGGACACACTGGTGGTCCATGGCCTGCTCGACTCGCCCAGCGTGGCCGGTGCCTACCGCTTCGCCATCACCAATGGCGACGTGCTGCTGATGGACATCGACAGCGCCTTGTATCCGCGCCGGGAGATCGAGCGGCTCGGCATCGCGCCGTGCACCAGCATGTACCAGGTCGGCGAGAACGACCGCCGCATGGGCTGGGACTGGCGCCCTGAGATCCACGACACCGACGGCCTGTCGATGTGGAACGGCGCCGGCGAGTGGATCTGGCGCCCGCTGTGCAATCCGGCGCAGCTGCGCTTCAACATGTTCGTGGACGACAATCCGCGCGGCTTCGGCCTGCTGCAGCGCGACCGCGATTTCGACCACTACCAGGACGACGGCGTGTTCTACGAGAAGCGTCCCTGCCTGTGGGTGGAACCGAAGGGACAATGGGGCGAGGGCTCGGTGCAGCTGGTGGAGATTCCCACCGTCGACGAGACCTTCGATAACATCGTCGCGTTCTGGAATCCGAAGCAGAAGCCGCAGCCGGGTGAGGAACTGCTGGTCGGTTACCGGCTGTACTGGGGCGCGCAGCTGCCGGCACGGCCGCCGTTGGCGCACTGCGTGGCCAGCCGCACCGGACTGGGCGGCATCATCGGCAAGAAGCGCGAGTATTTCTCCTGGCGTTTCGCGGTGGATTTCGAGGGCGGAGACCTGGCCGGCCTGATCGACAAGGCCGAGGTCGAAGCGGTGGTGGAAACCAGCCGCGGCCGCGTGGAAGTCGTCTCCGCCCGTCCGCTGCGCGAGATCAACGGCTACCGCGCCATGTTCGACCTGGTGCCGCCCGAAGGCAGTTACGACCAGATCGACATCCGCCTGTACCTGCGCAGCGGTGGCAAGACCCTCACCGAAACCTGGTTGTACCAGTACAGCCCGCCCCCGGCCGGTGCGCCGGAGCGGACGTTGTATTGATCAGATACGGGGCAGGCGCCGTGGTGCCAGGCTCGGCGCCTGTGCCTCCGTCTGCTGCGGTGATCCGTGCACCCGCATCAAAACCCACCCCTGACGCCTGAACTGTGGCCGCGTGGCGTCACGTTTGCGCTTCGGGCTTCTGCTTCAGCGCCAGAGCATGTGGCTGCCTGCTTGGGCATAGAAGCACAGGGCCCGGGTGCGGCTGTACAAATACGCAGACTAGGCCAGGCCAGGCCGCGTTGAAACGTTCCTGCGCATTACTGGCGGGCTTCGCTTCCCCAATCAGCTCATATGTTCCCGATGATCCCCGCGATCATTGCCCATTCGGGCGGTGAAGAAAGCATCCGCAGCGTATTGCGGGAGGTGATGCCGGAGTTCATCGCAGTGGATCTTCTGCTGCCGATAAAAGATTCACTGCAGCAGGAGGGGGCTTCAGCTCCAACGAGGATCCTGCCTGCCTTGCGAGATCGGGGGCGGTATCTCCTTCAGCTTTTCAAGCCGCTTTGAACCATCTTGAACCAGGCGCGCTGTCGTTCGCTGGGTGATTGCAATCCGGAGCGCCCTTGAGCCAAGGGCGCGCTCCGGCAGGCCCGGGAATGCGGGAGATGATGAGCTGGGGCCGCATGGTCTGCGGCGCACACCCTGGAGTAAATACGCGAATGCGTGTTTACAGCGGCAACGGCGCCTGCATCGGCTCGATGCGGCCCTCGCCGCGGGTGATCTTCTTGAACTCGGCGCGGCTGACCGATACGTAGCGGTCGTTGCCGCCGATCTCCACCTGCGGACCGTCCTGCACGGCGAAGCCGTTCCCGTCCACGCGCACGGTCATCGTCGCCTTCTTGCCGCTGTGGCAGATGGTCTTGATCTCCTGCATCTCGTCGGCCCAAGCCAGCAGGTACTGGCTGCCCTCGAACAGCTCGCCGCGGAAATCGGTGCGCAGGCCGTAGCACAGCACCGGGATGCGCAGCTGGTCCACCACCTCGCTCAGCTGCCACACCTGCGCCTTGGTCAGGAACTGCGCCTCGTCCACCAGCACGCAGCCTAGCCGCCCATGCGCGGCCATGTCGCGTTCGACCAGCTGCTGCAGGTCGGTGTCGTGGTCGAAGGCGGTGGCCTCGGCCTGCAGCCCGATCCGCGAGGCGACCACGCCGCTGCCGGCGCGGTGGTCCAGGCGCGGGGTCAGGATCGACACGCGCATGCCGCGCTCGCGGTAGTTGTGCGCCGACTGCAGCAGGGTGGTGGTCTTCCCGGCGTTCATCGCCGAGTAGTAGAAGTAGAGCTTGGCCATGGGGCATTTTAGCGTGCGCCGGCCGCCACGGCCGATGGCTTACACTGCCGCCCTGCGACAGACCCTATCCCATGCTGGACTCCCTCAATCCCCCCCAACGCGCGGCGGTGCTGCACACCGAAGGCCCCCTGCTGGTGCTGGCCGGCGCCGGCAGCGGCAAGACCCGCGTGATCGTGGAGAAGATCGCCCACCTGATCGGCAGCGGCCGCTACAGCGCCCGCCGCATCGCCGCGATCACCTTCACCAACAAGTCGGCCAAGGAAATGCGCGAGCGCGTGGCCAAGCGCCTGCGTGGTGGCCAGGCCGAAGATGTGACCATCTGCACCTTCCACGCGCTGGGGCTGAAGTTCATGCAGATCGAACATGCCGCGGTGGGCCTGAAGCGCGGCTTCTCGATCTTCGACGCCGACGACGCGGCGGCGCAGGTCAAGGACCTGCTTGGCGGCAGCAATGCCAAGCCCGACGACATCGAGGACATGAAGAACCTGATCTCGCGCGCCAAGAACGCCGGCCTGTCGCCGGAGCAGGCGATGGCGGCCGCGCGCAGCAACCGCGAGAAGGACGCGGCGATGGTCTACGAGCTGTACCAGGCGCGGCTGACCGCCTTCAACGCGGTCGACTTCGACGACCTGATCCGCCTGCCGGTGCAGGTGCTGGAAGAGAACCCGGACATCGCGCTGGCCTGGCGCGAGCGCATCGGCTACCTGCTGGTGGACGAATGCCAGGACACCAACGACGCCCAGTACCGCCTGCTCAAGCAGCTGGCCGGGCCGGCCGGCAACTTCACCTGCGTGGGCGACGACGACCAGAGCATCTACGCCTGGCGCGGCGCCAATCCGGAGAACCTGCAGAACATGGCGGTGGAGTACCCGTCGCTGCAGATCGTCAAGCTGGAGCAGAACTACCGCTGCTCCAACCGCGTGCTGCGCGCGGCCAACGCGCTGATCGCGCACAACCCGCACGAACACCTGAAGACGCTGTGGTCCGACCAGGCCGACGGCGAGCGCATCCGCGTGTGGGAGTGCCGCAACAGCGAGCACGAGGCGGAGAAGGTGGCCGCCGAGATCCAGTTCATCGCCACCAGCCGGCGCGTGCCGTGGAGCGATTTCTGCATCCTGTTCCGCGGCAACTTCCAGAGCCGGCCGCTGGAGAAGGCGATGCAGCTGGTCGGCGTGCCGTACCACCTGACCGGCGGCACGGTGTTCCTGGAACGGCAGGAAGTGAAGGACACCCTGGCCTGGCTGCGGCTGCTGGTGAACCCGGACGACGACACCGCCTTCATGCGCGCGGTGCAGGCGCCCAAGCGCGACGTCGGCGCCGGCACCCTGGCCAAGCTGGCCGAACTGGCCTCGGAGAAGGGCATGTCCATGGCGCAGGCCGCCGAGGCGATGGGCGCGCTGGCACAACTGCCGCCGCGCGCGGCCAACAGCCTGAGCCGGTTCACCGACATCCTGCGCGCGCTGCGCATGGACATGCGGCAGATGTCCTCCGGCGACCTGGTGCGCCGGGTGTCCAAGGACTCGGGGATGCTGGCCGAACTGCGCCACCAGGCCAAGGACACCGCCGGCTACGAGCGCCGCGCCGGCAATCTGGAGGAACTGGCCTCGTGGTTCGAGAACGGCCCGCGCGGCGCCAGTGCCGCCGACATGGCCGCGCAGCTGGCGCTGATCTCGCGCAACGACAAGGACGATGGCGGCAACCAGGTGCGGATGATGACCCTGCATGCCTCCAAGGGCCTGGAGTTCCCGTATGTGTTCATCGTCGGCTGCGAGGACGGCGTGCTGCCGCACCAGGTCAGTCTCGACGAGGGCAACCTGCAGGAGGAGCGGCGCCTGCTGTACGTGGGCATCACTCGCGCCAAGATCCAGCTGTGGATGAGCTACAGCCGCCTGACCCGCAAGTTCGGGGAGCACGTGCGGCTCAAGCCCAGCCGCTTCTTCGGCGAACTGCCGGCGGCGGAGATGCAGCGCGACGGCGCCGACCCGGTGGCCGACGCGGCGAACAAGAAAGAGCGCGCGCAGGCCGGACTGGCGGCGATCCAGGCGTTGTTCGACTAGGTGCCATGCGGCTCTTGCGCATGTCCGCGACCGGAGCGACGCTGCATGGCAACGACCGGGGACAAGGGCTGGCATGCTGATCGAAACCGAACGACTGCGGTTGCGCCTGCTGCGCGACGACGATGCCGATGCCGCCGCGATGCTGGAACTGCTCAACGACCCGGGATTCCACCGCTACATCGGCGACCGTGGAATCCGCACGCTGGAGCAGGCGCGCGACTGTGTCCGTGACGGCCCGCTGGCGAGCTACTCGCGGCATGGCTACGGCATGTACGCGGTCGAACGGCGCAGCGATGGCGTATGGCTGGGCAATGCCGGGCTGGTACACCGCGCCGCATTGCCCCATCCCGACATCGGCTATGCCCTGCTGGAACGGCACGCCGGCCAGGGTTACGCGCTGGAGGCCGCGCGGGCGGTGCTGGGACATGCGCGCGGCAGCCTGGGACTGGGCGCGTTGTGCGCGATCGTGGCGCAGGGCAACGCGCGTTCGGTCGCGTTGCTGGAAAAGCTCGGTTTCCGGGCCGCCGGCACGACCCGCCTGCCAGGCAAGGAGGAGGAACTGTTGTTGTTCTTCAACGAGCCCGGCGATTGCGGGTGAGGCGCGGGAGCATTGCCGGAAGTGCCCCAGCGGGGCGGCGCCCCGCTCTACAGGGCGGCGGGGTTCCGTAGCGCCGGGCAACGCCCGGCGGGGCTTGGCCGGGAATGCCCCAGCGGGGCGTTGCCCCGCTCTACAAGGCGGCTGGGTTCCGTAGCGCCGGGCAGCGCCCGGCGGGG
>NZ_LDJG01000020.1 GCF_001431425.1 Stenotrophomonas nitritireducens | reverse complement strand
TCTGCCCGCGCGCGACCCGCAGCATCTGGACGCCTGGCTGCTTGTGGGCGGCAACGACAACGATTTCAGCGCCCGCCGGTGCGTGAGGCAGGGCGAGGCCTGCGATTCGCCGCTGGACAACGACAACCGGGTGCTGGTCTACCGGCTGACCCTGCCGCGCCCGTAGGAGCCGCTTCAGCCTCGATGGTGCTTTACCAGGACCCAGGCTTTGGCGGTAAAGCCCCATCGCGGCTGAAGCCGCTCCTACGAGAGATTCCCGCGCGGCTTACTTCGCGCCGTTCTTCGCCGCGTAGTCCTGCGCCTGGCGCATCACCCGCAGCACGTTGCCGCTCCAGATGGCGGCGATCTGCGCCTCGCTCAGCCCGCGGCGCTGCAGCCAGGCGGTGATCTTGGGCAGGTCGGTGATGTCGGCCATGCCCGGCAGGCCACCGCCGCCGTCCCAGTCCATGCCGATGCCGACGTGGTCAGGGCCGACCACGTCGAGGATGTGGCCGAAATGGACGAAGAAGTCGTCCAGCGTCGCCCGCCGGCGCGGCAGGCGCTTGTCCAGCTCGGCCATCGCCCGCGCCAGTTCCACGCCCTTGTCGATCGGCATGTCGTCCCAGCCGCCGAGCTGCTTCTCGAGCGCTTCCTCGGCCTGCTTGCGTTCCTCGCTGGGGGTCTCGTCGACGAGGTAGCCGCCGTAGGCGTTGACCTGGATCACGCCGCCCTTGGCAGCAAGCTGGCGCAGGCGCGCGTCGTCGAGGTTGCGTGGATGGCCGAACACCGCCTTGGACGCACTGTGCGAGAGGATGAACGGCACCGGCAGCATCGCCGCCAGGTCGTCGAACACCGCGTCGGAGGCGTGCGACTGGTCGATCACGATGCCCAGCCGCACCGCTTCCTGGACCAGCGCCTTGCCCGCCGGGCTCAGGCCTTTCCATTCCGCGCCCTTGGGGTCGGTGGCCGAGTCGGCGAACTCGTTGTTGGCGAAGTGCACGGTGGACATCAGCCGCAGGCCGGCCTTGTGATAGAAGCCCAGCAGCGAGGGATCGGCCACCAGCGGGCTGCCGTTCTCCATGCTGATGTAGACCACGCGCTTGCCGGCGGCCTTGATCCGCGCCGCATCGTCGGCGGTGAGCGCCAGCTGGAACCTGTCCGGATGCGCGGCCAGCATCTCGCGGATCTCGATCAAGCGCTGCAGCCCATGGTCGCGCTCGGCCAGGTGCGCGGCGGCGCTGCGGTCGCCCTGGTCGGTGTAGATCGCCCAGAAGCCGCCGTCGAGCGCGCCGTCCAGCATGCGCGGGTAGTCCACCTGCGACAGCGCGTTGTGGTCGTGGCGATGCAGGATGTCGAAGCCGGGCCGGGCGAAGTTGGCCGGGGTGTCCAAGTGGCTGTCCAGGGTCAGCAGGCGCTGCTGCAGCGCCGTCGCACGGGCCAGTTCGGCCTGGGTGAATTCGATGGCCTGGGCGGACAGCGGCGCGCCCAGCGCCAGGGCGAGCAGCAGGGACAGACGACGCAGCGACATGCGGGCCTCGGCTTTTGGGAAAGGCCACGACCATACCGCCACCGCGTCGCGTACCGGTAGTACCAGCCGTTGTTACGGCCATAGCCGCCGGGCATGGCTCCCGATCCATACGCTATGGGGAACGGCCGTTGCCGCTCCCCCGGGATGCCCCGCTCAATCCACCACGCGGCAGAACACGGCCTTGAGGTAGCGCGATTCCTGCACGTGCGCCATGAACGGGTGGTCCGGGCCGGCGCCGGCCACCTTCAGGATCTGGATCGTGCGGCCGGAATAGAACGCGGCGCGGCGCAGCATGTCCAGGAACTGCTCTTCGGACACCAGGCCGGTGCAGGAGAACGTGGCGAACAGGCCGCCGGGCTTGACCACGCCCAGCGCCAGCTTGTTCATGTCCAGATATTTCTTCAGCGCGTTGATGACCTGGTCGCGGTCGCGGGTCATCTTGGCCGGATCCAGGATCACCACGTCGTACTGCTCGCCGCGGTTGGCGGCATCGCGCAGCCACGGAAAGATGTCGGCCTGCACGAACTTCGGCCTGGCGTTGTTGAGCCGCGCGTTGCCCTTGGCGATCTGGATCACGTCCTGGTCGATGTCCACGCCCAGCACCTCGCTGGCGCCGCGCGTAGCCGCATAGACGGCGAAACCGCCGGTGTTGCAGCACAGGTCGAGCACGCTCTTGCCCTCGACCAGCTGGCTCAGCCACTGCCGGTTCTCGCGCTGGTCGGCGAAGAAGCCGGTCTTGTGCGCGCCGGCCGGGTCGGCGCGGAACTTCACCCCATGCTCGGTGATCACCGCCGGTTCGGTGGTGGTGTTGCCGTGGAAGTCGAAGCTCTCCTGCTTCTGCACGTGCTCGTCGGCGAAGCTGTGGAAGCGGCAGCCCGGGAACTGGGTGCGCAGCGCCTCGTAGATCCACTCGCGGTGGCGGAACATGCCGGCGGCGAAGAACTCGACCACGATCAGGTCGCCGTAGCGGTCCACCACCAGGCCGGACAGGCCGTCGCCCTCGCTGTGCACCACGCGCCAGGCGTCGGACACCGCGTCCAGTTTCAGCACGTCGCGGCGCAGCGATACCGCCTCGGCGATCTTGCGGGTGAACCAGGCCTGGTCCACGTCCACGTCCTGGTGGGTTTCCAGGATGCGCACGGCGATGCGCGAATGGCCGTTGTAGAAGCCGCGGCCGATCCATTCCCCGTCCACGCCGACCACGTCGACGATGGTGCCGGGCTTGGGCTTGGCGGCGGGCTTTTCGACCAGCTTCTGGAAAATCCACGGGTGGCTGGAGCGCCACGCGTTCTTCAGGCGTACGACGGGAAGGGGGGTATTCATGGGCGCCATTGTAACGGGCGCCGACCCGCCGCCGCCGCGCGTTCATTGACGGCAAAGGCGGCAGGCCGCACTATCCGGGCCTGAAGGGGAGTAGCTCCCAGACGTTGTCGCCGTCAGTTCGAGCCGCAAGGCTCCGGTGCAACGGCAGTTCCGGCCGACGGAACTGTGAGCAAGACCTTCGCCGCATTGGCGAAGGTCTGTCCCCGGTCTCCCCGATTCCGTGTCCAGTTCCTGGCCCTTGCGGTTCCCAGAACCTCCACATGACCGGAACTCCCATGATCCAGACAATCGGTAATCCCTGGCTTTGGGGCGGCTTCATCGCCGTCGTCATCGCCGCCCTGCTGATCGACCTGGTGCTGATGCGCCACGGCGGCCCGCACAAGGTGACCTTCAAGGAGGCCCTGCTGTGGTCGATCGGCTGGGTCGCCCTTGCCCTGGCCTTCAATGCCGGCCTCTGGTACTACCTGAACGAGACCGCCGGCACCGCGGTGGCCAACGAGATCGGCCTGCAGTTCCTGACCGGCTACCTGATCGAGAAGGCGCTGGCGGTCGACAACATCTTCGTGTTCCTGCTGATCATGGGCTACTTCGCGGTGCCCGAGACGCAGCGCCAGCGCGTGCTGATCATCGGCATCCTTGGCGCCATCGCGCTGCGTACGGTGATGATCTTCGCCGGCACCGTGCTGGTCAGCCAGTTCCACTGGCTGCTCTACGTGTTCGGCGCGTTCCTGCTGTTCACCGGCTGGAAGATGTGGTTCGCCGCCGGCCAGGAACCGAGCCTGGACGACAATCCGGCGCTGAAGTTCATGCGCAGGCACCTGCGCATCACCCACGAATACAACGGCAACCGCCTGGTCGCCGAGAAGAACGGCGTGCGCTGGTTCACCCCGATGTTCGTGGTGCTGATCCTGATCGCGGTGACCGACGTGATCTTCGCAGTGGACTCGATCCCGGCGATCTTCGCCATCACCACCGACCCGTTCGTGGTGCTGACCTCGAACGTGTTCGCGGTGCTGGGCCTGCGCGCGATGTTCTTCCTGCTGGCCGGCATGGCCGACCGCTTCCACCTGCTGCCGTACGGGCTGGCGGTGATCCTGGGCTTCATCGGCGCCAAGATGCTGCTGATCGACGTGTTCAAGATCCCGGTGCCGGTGTCGCTGGGCGTGGTCGCGGCGATCCTGGTGGTGACGATGCTGCTGAGCCTGAAGCTGCCGCCCAGGAACGGGCACAAGGCCTGAAGCGGCGTCTGCCTCCTCGCGATTGTCCCGCCGGTGGTACACCGGCTTCCCGAAGCGGCGCCCTTGCATTCACTTCGGGGCGCCGCAATCCCGATAGCCATGGATACTTCCAACACGCCCGATACCGGCAATGCGCCGGCCACCGACCGCAGCGACCGCCGCCGCGTGCTGCGTGCCTTCAACCTGAGCCTGGGCTTCGTGCTGCTGCTGGTGGCGGTGTTCGCGCTGCAGCAGACCGGCTGGGACTGGCGCCCGTGGTCGGTGGGCCCGCACGACATCGCCGGCCTGCTGGGCCTGCTCGGCGCGCCGCTGCTGCACGGTTCGGTCGAACACCTGGGCGCCAATGCGGCGGCGCTGCTGATCCTCGGCACGCTGGCCGGCAGCGTCTACCCGAAGGCGACCCTGCGCGCCCTGCCCCTGCTGTGGCTGGGGTCGGGCATCGGCGCGTGGATGCTGGGCGAACCCGGCAGCCATCACCTGGGCGCCAGCGGCCTCACCCACGGCCTGATGTTCCTGGTACTGGGGCTGGGCCTGCTGCGCCGTGACCGCGCCGCCATCGCCGCCGGCATGATCGGCGTGCTGTTCTACGGCGGCATGGTGATGACCGTGCTGCCGCATGAACCGGGCGTGTCGTGGCAGTCGCACATGGGCGGCGCCGCGGCCGGCGTGATCGCCGCCCTGCTGTTTCGCCATGCCGACCCGCTGGCGCCGCGCAAGCGCTACAGCTGGGAGGACGAGGAGGAAGAAGACGAGGCGGGACCGCTGGCCGATGCCGAGCTGGAACCGCCCTCGCCCGGCCAGGTGCCGGTACTGTGGCAGCCGCGCGAAGGCCGCGACTACGAAGTGGTCGTGCAGTTGCGGCCGCGCACGCGCCGCGACGGATGAGTCGCGGACCCTGAGGGAATCCGTGCCGGGACGGCAGCGGCTACCGCAACCGTCCAGCCAAGGCCAGCCGCAGGCAGCCCCAGGCCAGCACGCCGACGACCAGGATTTCCGCCAACCCCACCGAAGCCTGCAGCAGGAACGATGCGGGCTGCCCGTCCCAGTGGTGGACCTGGATCCGCCCGCGCCAGAAGCTGGCGTACAGGGTGCCGGTGAACACCGCGCGCAGCAGCGCGAAGGCCTGGGTGGCTTCGAACGCGGCCAGGAAACAGCCCAGCAGGGCCAGCACGGCGCGGATGCCCGGTGCGATCGCATCAGCCTCGTCGCGCCGGGTGCCAGGCGTTGTCGCAGCGGAAGCGGAAAGCGCAGGCCGGGCCCGCGCTTCCTGCGGCTGCAGGGGTGGCAACCCGACGATTTCGCCGGGCAATTCCAGTCGAAGGTGAGCGGCGATCCGCCGCAGCCATGCGTCGGTCATCGCGGTGCCCGGGCGCACCGCGACTGTTTCGAAGCTGAGCCGGTGCGCGCCGCCATCGCGGCCGAGCAGCCACAGCCGGACCGGAGCGGATGCCGCGCCGGTCCGGCGCAGCTGCAAGCGGTCGCCGTCTTCCAGCGCGAAGGCCTCCTCCACCCGGGCCCGCCCGCCGAAGAGGTTGCGCCGGCAGCGCTGGACCCGCCGGCCGACCCCCTCCAGTTCCAGCGTTTCGCGGACGGGGAAGTACCAGGCGCAGGCCACGCCGAGCGCCGGCAAGGCGATCAATGCCAGCAGCGCAACCACCATGTCGCCACCGCTCCTGCCCGCCAGCTCGCCCCGCAGCAGCAGCGGCAGGCCGATGCACGCCAGCAGCAACAGGAGCAGCAAGGCCTGCAGCAGCCGGTTGGCCGAATGGATGCGCAGGAGGTCGCCGCGTTCCTCGTACCTGTAGCCGATCAGCGTCGTTCCCTTCATGGCAACGATGTTCGTCGCTGGCGCGGCCCGGCGGCAAGCGCGGACGGGATCAGCGCGCCGCTTCTCCGCCATCCACCGCGCGCCGGCCCAGCGCCGGATCGTCGGTGAAGAAGGCATCGATGCCGGCCTGCAGATAGGCGCGGATCTCGGCGACCGAGCCCTGCGGGTTGCGTGCGTCCGCCGGCCCCTGGCGCAGGGCCGGCGGCAGGAACGGGTTTTCCGGACGGAAGGTATAGGCCACCACCTGCAGGCCGGCGGCATGCGCGTCGGCGATCAGCGGCGTGGGCGCACCCGGGCGGCCCTGCGCATCCACCGGCAGCAGGGTGCGGCGCTCCACGCCGATCGCATCGGCATAGCCGGCGATCCCGCGCAGGCCGGCCGGCGTCATCATCTTCGCGTAGGTCAGGTCGCCACCGGACAGCGCCACGTCGGCGGGCATGGCCTGCGCGTCGTCCAGCAGCTGCAGCAGGCGGATGTTCGACTGCCTGCCGATGCGCGCGCGCAGCTGGCGCAGGTTGGCGGTCTCGAACGACTGCACCAGGATCGGCGCGACGTTGGTGTAGGGATTGCCGCGCAACGTATCGAGCAGGCGCTCCTCCATCGGCAGGCCGATGCCGCGGAAATAGCTGCCGTGCTTGATCTCCGGCGCCAGGCCGATGCCGCGCCCGCTGCGCCGCGCCTGCTGGACCAGGAACTCGACGATCTCGTCCAGCGTGGCGATGCGGAACTCGCCGTCGAACGCGGTGCCGCGCAGTTCCGGCAGGCGTTCGCGCGCATGCAGCGTCTTCAGCTCGGCAAGGGTGAAGTCCTCGGTGAACCAGCCCTCGATGCGCTTGCCGTCGATGACCTTGGCAGTGCGTCGCGCTGCGAATTCCGGATGCGCGGCGACGTCGGTGGTGCCGCCGATCTCGTTTTCGTGCCGCGCCACCATGACCCCGTCGCGGGTCATGACCAGGTCCGGCTCGATGTAATCGGCGCCATCGACGATGGCCTGCGCGTAGGCGGCCAGCGTGTGCTCGGGCAACAGCGCGCTGGCGCCGCGGTGCGCGTACACCGAGACATGCGCGAACGGCGGGGTGGAAGGAGCGGCCATTGCCGCCGAGGATGCCATGCACAGGCCCGCCACCACACCCATCACCGCTCTGCCGAACACTGCCCGCTCCCGCTTCCATCTTGGTAAAGAAGCGGGAGTGTGCGCGGTGCATGTGACCGGCATGGGACAGGCCCGCCCGCAGGAACCCACTTCAGTGCGTGACAGAGCTTGCAGGCAGATCCTTCTGCAACAATCCGCGGATCCATCGGTGGGATGCCTCTTCGCGCACTGAAGTGCGCTCCTGCAGAATTCAGGGCGGCAATCGACGCCAGCCCCCGGCATCGGCATGCAGGCGGCCGGTGATGCCGATGCCCTGCAGGAACGCCTCGTCGTGCGCGGCCACCAGCAGCGTGCCGGGCCAGTCGCGCAGCATCGTTTCCAGCGCCTGCATCGCGTCCAGGTCGAGGTGGTTGGCCGGCTCGTCCAGCAGCAACAGCTGCGCCGGCGGCTGCGCATACAGGGCACAGGCCAGTGCCAGCTTCATGCGCTCGCCACCGCTGAGCGCCTCCACCGGCCGCTGTGCCTGCGCGGCATCCAGTCCCAGCAGCGCCAGGCGGGTGCGCAGTCCGGCTTCGGCCATCGCCGGGTTGGCATGACGCAGTTGGGCCATCGCCGGGGCCGCCGCTATGGGAAAGGCCAGATGCTGGTCCAGCCACGCGTGCGGCGCGTTCATCTGCACCGCTCCCTGCAGGGGTCGCAGGTGCCCGGCCAATACCTTGAGCAGCACCGACTTGCCGCTGCCGTTGCGGCCGGTGAGCGCCAACCGCTCGCCCCGTCGCAACAGCAGATCGATTCGGGCCAGGGCGCCATCCACGAACGGCAGCACCACGTCCTCCAGCACCGCCACGCGCTCGGGCGCGTCGCCGGTACCGGCGACAGGCAGCAGCACCACGGGAGCGGCCGCTTCGACCGCCGCTGCCGCCTGCCGTACCTGCTCGTCCAGCCGTTCGCGCTGCTGCTGTTGTTGCAGATGCGCCTTGCCGGCGCTGGCCTGCGCCCGCTGCTTCTGCCGGCCCAGCAGGATCGGCGCCTGGTTGGCATGCGCGGCCTGCCGGTTGCCGCGGGCGGCGCGGTGCTCGCGTTGTTCCTGCTGCTCGCGCAGGGCCTGCTCGCCCTGGCGGCGTTCGTGGCGACGCTGCTGCAGGGCTTCCGCTGCCAGGCGCCGTTCCTCGCTGCTGCGCGCCGCGTAGAACGCGTAGTTGCCGCCATGGCTGCGCAGGCCGAGCGGCGACAGTTCGACGATGCGCTGCATGTCGCCGAGCAGTGCGCGGTCGTGGCTGACCACCAGCAGGCCGCGCGGCCAGCGCCGCAGCTGTTCGCGCAGCAGTTGCCGGCCCTGCGCGTCGAGATGGTTGCTGGGCTCGTCGAGGACCAGGAAATCGGCGTCGGACAGGAACGCGCCGGCCAGGGCCACGCGCATGCGCTGTCCGCCGCTGAGCCGGCTTGCCGGCGTATCGGCCGACACCCCGCACAGCTGCATCCGTTCCAGCTCGGTCTGCAACTGCTCGCGCAGCTGCCAGCGTTCGCCCAGCACCTCGAAATCGGCGACATCACTGCTGCCCTGCTCGATGCGATGCAGGGCCGCCAGCGCATCGCCCAGTCCGGCGAGGTCGGCGACGCTGGCGGTGGGCGACACGTCGATCTGCTGCGGCAGCCACGCCACCGGCCCCGAGCGCAGGCAGCGCCCGCGCGTGGGCGCCAGCCGGCCGGCGAGCAGCTGCGCCAGCACGCTCTTGCCCACGCCATTGCGCCCGACCAGCCCGGTGGGCCGCGCGTCGAAGGTTTCGTCCAGATCGGAGAACAGCAGCCTGCCGTCGGGCAGCTGCCAGCAGACGCGTTCAAGCGTCAGGAAGGGAGTCGTGGTCATTGCATTCCATCCATGCCCGGATCACCCGCCTGCCGGTGGCAGCGGGACTTCGCGAGGCCTCACCAGCGCGGGCTGGCGGGGCGGGCATCAATGACGCATTGGACCGGACTCCTTCGGGGAACAGTGCCGCCATCGCGGCGGCAGGGTGAAAGACTAACCGGCGACGGATGAACGGTTCAACGCCGGTGGCCGCTCACTTGCCGATGCAGAAGCTGGAAAAGATGCGGCCGAGCAGGTCGTCGGCGGTCATGCGGCCGGTGATTTCGCCCAGCGCATCGTGCGCCAGGCGCAGTTCCTCGGCGGCCAGTTCCAGCTGCTCGTGGCGCAGCTGCGCATCGGCGTCGTCGAGGTGCGCGGCGGCGCGGACGAGGGCCTGCACATGGCGCAGGCGCGCGGAGAATTCTCCCTGTTGGCCTTCACCGGCACCATCGCCGGCGAGTTCGCGCAGGCGCGCGTGCAGCTGCTCCAGGCCCTGCCCGCTGGCGGCGGAGATCGCGATCACGTCTTCGTCCAGTTGCTGCGGCCACTGCGGCAGCAGGTCGCACTTGTTCAATATCCACAGCTGCCGCGCGGCCTGCGCCGCGGCGTCGCCGATGGCCTGGCGGCCCGCGTCCGGGTCGCGTGCGTCCAGCACCACGATGGCCAGGTCGGCGCGCTGCATCTCGGCGCGGGCGCGGCGCATGCCTTCGCGTTCGATGGCGTCGCCACCTTCGCGCAGGCCGGCGGTGTCGACCAGCTCCAGCTCCAGGCCATCGATGCGGATGGTCTCGCGCAGGGTGTCGCGGGTGGTGCCGGCGATATCGGTGACGATGGCGCGCTCGCTGCCTGCCAGTGCGTTGAGCAGCGAGCTCTTGCCGGCGTTGGGCGGGCCGATCAGCACCGCGTGCAGGCCATCGCGCAGCTTGCGCCCGCGCTCGGCATCGGCAAGCAGGCAAGCGAGCGAGTCGCGCGCCTGCTCCACGCCGGCACGTACCTGCGCGCCCCCCAGGGTATCCAACGGTTCGTCGGCGAAATCGATGGCAGCCTCGACGTGGATGCGCAGCCGCACCAGCCACTCGGCCACGTCCTCGACGCGGCGCGAGAACACGCCGTCGAGCGAGCGACGGGCGGCGCGGGCGGCGCGCACGTCGCCGGCGGCGATCAGGTCGGCGATGGCCTCGGCCTGGGCCAGGTCGAGCTTGCCGTTGAGGAAGGCGCGCTCACTGAACTCGCCGGCCCGCGCCTGCCGCGCGCCCAGTTCGATGCAGCGCGCCAGCAGCTGGCGCAGCACCACCGGGCTGCCATGGCCCTGCAGTTCCACCACGTCCTCGCCGGTGAAGCTGCGCGGGCCGGGGAAGTACAACGCGATGCCGTCGTCGATCGCCTCGCCCGCCGCGTCGCGGAACCGCGCGTAGTGGGCGTGGCGCGGCCGCAGCGCCGGGCAGCCGAGTCCACGGGCGATGGACGCCGACAGTGGGCCGGAAAGACGCAGGATGCCGACGCCGCCCGCGGCGGCGCCGCTGGCGATGGCGATGATGGTGTCGCTGCTGGCCATCGCGTTCATGGCTTACAGCTTCTGCAGCTGCGCGCGCGCCTGCGCGGCGCCGCTGCCCTGCGGCTGCAGTTCCAGGTAGGTGGCGTAGGCCTGCTTCGCCCTGGCCTTTTCGCCGGCGTGGAAATAGGCATCGCCAAGGTTGAGGTAGGCCACCGCGCGCGAGGGATCGATCTTCAGCGTGTTTTCCAGCCAGCGCGCCGCTTCCATGTAGCGTTGCTGGCGGTAGTAGACGAAGCCGAGGTTGTTGGCGGCCTGGGCGAAATCCGGGCGCAGCTTCAACGCTTCGGTGAACTGCGCCACCGCCTCGTCGTAGCGTTTCTCGCGGTACAGCTGCAGGCCGCGGTCATTGGCCTGCTGGGCACGCTGGCGGTCGGAGGTCGGCACCGCGGCCGGCACCACCAGCGTATTGCTGCCGCCCTGCAGGTTGGCGACCTTCACCGCGGCCTCGTTGCCGCCCTGCGCCGCATCGACGCGGCCGTTGAGCGCGATGGCATCGGCCGAAAACTGGGTGGTGTCGGCGTTGAGGAACTCCTGGCTGTCCGGCACCTGGAACACGAACTCGCCGCCCTGCGAACCGGGCAGGCTGCCGAACGCCGGCGTCTGCCGCGAGACCGCCGACACCGCCGGGGCGACATAGGCCGCCAGCTCGGTGCCGGTGATCAGGCCGTCGCCATTGAGGTCGCCCTTGCCGGACAGCGCCTGCAGCAGCACCCAGGTGAACACCGAATGGCCGTTGGGGCCGCTGTCGGCCACCTGCTGGTCGGCGCCGCCGGCGGTAAGCATCTGCCGCGCGGTGCGGCGCGCGTTCTCGCGCAGGAACGAGGACGACGAAGCGCCGCCACGGGTCAGGCCCAGGCCGCTGTAGCAGGCGTCCATCACGAACAGCACGTGCTTGGCCTGCAGGCTCTCGGCGATGTTCTGCACGTCCGTCATGGCGATGGCGTCGGTGGCGAATTCCTTCGGATCCGAATCCACCGGGATGATGTAGCCCAGGTCGCGCCCGGAGGCGAGCTGGCGGGTGGCGCCATGGCCGGCGAAGAACACGAACACGCGGTCGTTCTTCTGGGTGCGGCCGTCGGACAGCCGGTCGTGGAACGCGGCCAGGATGTTGTTGCGGGTGGCCTCGCGGTTCTTCAGCACGATCACCTGCGAGGACGGGAAGCCGAACTGGCCGGTCAGCGTGTCGGCGACGGCCTGGGCGTCGCGGCTGGCGTATTCGAGCTTGGGCCACTTGGCGTAATCATCGATGCCGATGACGATGGCCCAGGACTTCTCGTAGCCGGTGGTGACGGTGGCATCCTTGCCGGCATCCTTGCGCGCGCGGCTGACGGAAAAATCGCGGCCGTTCCAGCCGGCGAACTGGTAGCCGTCGGCGATCAGCCGGTCCAGGATCTGCGGCAGCGCCTTCACCGCGCGGTCGTGGATGTCATGGAACAGGATGATGCCGCGCTGTTCCTTCTGCACCTGCTCGAGCACGCGCTGCACGATGGATTCCGGCACCGGGTCGGCCCAGTCCATCGAATCGATGTTCCACATGATCGACTTCAGCCCGGCCTCGCCGAGCAGCTGCAGGCCTTCGGCATTGCGCGCGCCATACGGGAAGCGGAACAACGGCGCGCGCTTGTCGCCGACACGGCGCAGCAGCGCGTCGGTGCCCAGCACCTGCTCGCGCAGCGCGTCGCCGCTGGTGCGCGAGAGCTGCGCATGGGTGAGGCTGTGGTTGCCCACCGCATAGCCATCGGCCATCAGCTGGCGGCTGATGCCGGCCATCGCGCCCAGCGCCACCTTGCCGTCGGCGCCGACCGTGCCGATGTTGCGGCCGACTTCGAAGAACACGCCCGGTACGTCGTAGCGCTTGAGGATGGCGGTGATCTCGTCGGTATAGGCCTTGTGCGGGCCGTCGTCGAAGGTCAGCACCACTGTCTTGGCCGGCAGGTCGCGGCCGAAGATCTCGCGCTCGCTGTCCTTCATCGACATCGGGTAGGGCTCGATCACGCCATGGTCGCGCAGGATCGCCTCGCGGTCGTACTGCGCGCGCAGATGGGCGACGTAGTCCTCCCACTTCTCGCGCTTGAGCGCGATGGCGCGGGTGCGCTCGAAGCGGCTGAAGATGCGGGTGATTTCCTGGTTGTAGTTGCGCTCGATCTCATCCAGCGCCTCCAGGTCCTCGCCGATGCGCTGGTGCAGCTTCACCGCCGGCAGCGAGGAATCGGCGCCGACCCGCTCGTGCAGGTCGCGCAGTACCTCGCGGAAGGCCAGGCGATCGGCGTCGAACAGGTCCGGTGCCGACTCGATGTAGTCCAGCACCGCACCCAGCGTGGCAAAGCGCTGCGGGCTGGACGTGCGCAGCAGGGCATCGAACTGCGCGGCAATGGCATCGCGCTGCTCCAGTCCGTCATGGAACAGCTGCTGGCCGATGCGGGTGGAAGTGGCGCGGTCGCGATCGCCCTGGGCGTCCTCGTCGGCCAGCAGCACGATGATGCGGCGGTGGCTGTCGAGCTGCTTCTGCAGCGCCGCCAACAGGGGAGCCGCGGCGCCATCGTCCACCGCGGCCCTGGCCTGCCCGGGTGCGGTCGCGCCCGGCTGCTGCGGGTCGGCCGGCTTGCCGCCGCATCCGCCCAGCAGCACGGACAGGGCGATCGGCAACAGGAAACCGCGCATTGCAGGAAGACGGGACATGGCAGGCGAAGACGGGCGGAGGCCGGAAGATTCTAGTGGAGCGGGACGTGCCCCGCTGGGGTTGCCGGCACCGCGCGGAAATCCTGTAGCAGCGGCGTCAGTCGCGGCGGGCATCGCTCCTGCAGCAGCGTGAATACTCCACATGCGGAAAGCCCGCCTTGCGGCGGGCTTTCGCGGTTACTTGGCTTCGGCCTTGGCCGGCGGCGTCGGGCTGGGCTCGCCGTGCTTCTTGGTCATCCACCACTGCTGGACCAGGCTCAGGCCGCCGTTGACCACCCAGTACAGGACCAGGCCGGACGGCATGAAGGCCATCATCACGCCGAACACCAGCGGCATGAACTGCATCATCTTCTGCTGCATCGGGTCCATGCCCGGCGCCGGCGTCAGCTTCTGCGTGAACCACATGATGGCCACGTTGAGCACCGGCAGGATGAAGTACGGATCGCGCGCGGTCAGGTCCTGGATCCAGGCGAACCACGGCGCCTGGCGCAGCTCCACCGATTCCACCAGCACCCAGTACAGGGCGAAGAAGATCGGCATCTGGATCAGCAGCGGCAGGCAGCCGCCCATCGGGTTGATCTTTTCCTTCTTGTACAGCTCCATCATCGCGGTCTGGAACTTCTGGCGGTCGTCGCCATAGCGTTCCTTCAGCTGCGCGATGCGCGGCTGGAACCTGCGCATCTTGGCCTGCGACTTGTACTGCGCGTTGGCCAGCGGGAACAGCGCCAGCTTGAGCAGGATCACCAGGCCGATGATCGACCAGCCCCAGTTGCCGACCAGCTTGTGCACCTGGTTCATCACCCAGAACAGGCCCTGGCCGATGATGGCCATCGGCGTGAAGCGGCTGTAGTCCACCACGCGCTCCAGGCCGGGCACGTCTTCCTTGGCGATCTGGTTGACCAGCTTCGGACCGACCCACAGGCGTGCCTGCGTGCTGACCTTCTGGCCCGGTGCGACGGTGAAACCGGGGCCGCGCGCTTCGATGACGTTGCGCGGACCGTTCTGCGAGAGCAGGTACAGCGAGGCCTGGTCGGCCTGCGGAATCCACGCGGTGAAGAAGTGATGCTGCAGCATCGCCACCCAGCCGCCGCTGACGGTCTGGTTGAGGTTGCCGTCCTTCAGGTAATCGGCAAACGCGCGGCGCTGGTACTTCTTGTCGTTGTCGTACCAGGTGGCGCCGTTGAAGCTGAAGGAATCCGGGTTGGTCATGCTGCGGCTGAGGATCGCCGGCACGCGGTCGAGCTTGCGGAACACATAGCCCTGCCACGGCGCGCCGCCGGCATTGACCACTTCATCCTTGACGCCGATGGCATAGTCGCCGCGCTTGAAGATATAGGTGCGGTGGATGCTGACGCCGTCCGGACCGTTCCAGACGAACGGAACCTGCAGCTCGCTCTGGCCTTCGGCCAAGGTGTATTCCCTGGCCGCCTGCACCGGCTGGAAGCCATTGGCGCCCGGCGCGGCCGAGCCGCCCTGGCCCACCCAACCGCTGGTGGCGCTGTACGGATGCGCCTTTTCCTCGGTCAGCAGCTGCACCGGCGGGCTGCCGGCGGCCTTGGTCTGCGGGAACTGCAGCAGGTCGGCGTCGAGCACGCTGCGGCCATCGAGCGCCAGCTTCAGCACATCGGTGGTGACGGTGACGCGCGTCGCGGCGCTGGCCGCTTCCATGGCGGGCGTCGGCGCTGGTGCGGCCGGCGCCTGGCCAGGAGCCGTGGCCTGCGGCACGTTGCCGGCCGAAGGCGGGGCCAGGTCTGCATCGTTGGCGGCCGGCACCGCCGGCTGGGTCGCGGCCACGGTGGCCGGATCCGGCGCGTTCTTCTCGCGGCCCCACTCCATCCACAGCAGCACCGCCACCATCAGCCAGGCGAAAATCAGGAATACACGGGTCTGGTTCATCAGCAGGCAGGCTCGGCTCGACCAGGCGGAGAGCCCGGCGCGTTCAAGGAAGAAGAGGGTTCGTTGCCCTCGCGCGGCGGCATTGTGCCGTCAGCGACCACGGCGGGCAATGCACCGGCACGGCGGAGCAGGCGTACGAACGCCTCGCGGATCTGCCGGTTGTCGGCAAGCTTGGCCGCCGAGCGGGCGACCACGACGTAATCGCCCCCGGCCATGTCTGCCCGGAGGTGGCGTGTGGCATCACGCAGCACACGCTTGATGCGGTTGCGGCCCACCGACCGCGTATCGACCTTGCGAGACACGGCCAAGCCCAGCCGGGCGGGGGGATCCCCTTTCAGCCAGTGCAGTGTCATCAATGGGTCGGATACACGGCGGGCGCCGTTGAAGACCGTTGTATATTCGGCACGCGTACGAACCCGCGCAGAGCGAGGAAATCGCTTGCGCGGGTCGGTGCTGCTCACGATCGGATTTGCATCTGCCGCACGGGGCGGCAACGCAATCAAGCGCTGAGGACTTTGCGGCCCTTGGCGCGGCGACGCGACAGGATCTTGCGGCCGTCAGCGGTCTTCATACGCGCGCGGAAGCCGTGATCGCGCTTGCGCTTGAGGTTGCTGGGTTGGAACGTGCGCTTGGTGGCCATGGGGGCACCTGTATGAATGGGACGGAAAGAACCGGAAATTCTATAGACCCTACCCCGGTCGCGTCAAGCGCTGTAGCGCTTTCCCTGCAAGGGTTTCATCCACAGGCTGTGGATGGATCTGTGAACAAGTCAGGGACAAGCATTCCCGCCCCCGCCCTGCGGTGGTAGTCTGCGCCATCCACTTTCCCCCTTTCCGGCACGTGGCCGGGCGGCTTCCTGCGCCCGTCCCTCGTGCCTTCGACGATTATTTCCGATGGATGCCTGGTCCCGTTGTATCGAACGTCTGGAAGCGGAATTTCCGCCCGAAGATGTCCACACCTGGTTGAAGCCGCTGCAGGCCGACCACCGCGCCGACAGCATGGTGCTGTACGCCCCGAACGCCTTCATCGTCGACCAGGTGCGCGAGCGCTACCTGCCGCGCATCCATGAGCTGCTGCGCTATTTCGCCGATATCACCGACGTGCAGCTGGAAATCGGCTCGCGGCCGCGCGTGGCCGAGCCGGTCCCGGCCATGGCTCCCGCCAGCGGCACGCCGGCGCCGGCCGCACCGGTGGTGCCGTTCAACGGCAACCTGGACGCGCACTACACCTTCGCCAACTTCGTGGAAGGCCGCAGCAACCAGCTGGGCCTGGCCGCTGCCTTCCAGGCGGCGCAGAAGCCGGGCGACCGGGCGCACAACCCGCTGTTGCTGTACGGCGGCACCGGCCTGGGCAAGACCCACCTGATGCTGGCCGCCGGCAACGCCATGCGCCAGGCCAATCCGGGCGCACGCGTGCTCTACCTGCGCTCGGAGCAGTTCTTCAGCGCCATGATCCGGGCGCTGCAGGAAAAGACGATGGACCAGTTCAAGCGCCAGTTCCAGCAGGTGGACGCGCTGCTGATCGACGACATCCAGTTCTTCGCCGGCAAGGACCGCACGCAGGAAGAGTTCTTCCATACCTTCAACGCGCTGTTCGACGGCAAGCAGCAGATCATCCTGACCTGCGACCGCTACCCGCGCGAAGTCGAGGGCCTGGAAGCGCGCCTGAAGTCGCGCCTGGCCTGGGGCCTGTCGGTAGCGATCGAACCGCCGGATTTCGAGACCCGCGCGGCCATCGTGCTGGCCAAGGCGCGCGAGCGTGGCGCCGAGATTCCCGACGACGTGGCGTTCCTGATCGCCAAGAAGATGCGCTCGAACGTGCGCGACCTGGAAGGCGCTCTCAACACGCTGACCGCGCGCGCCAACTTCACCGGCCGCGCCATCACCACCGAGTTCGCCCAGGAAACCCTGCGCGACCTGCTGCGCGCCCAGCAGCAGGCCATCAGTATCCCGAACATCCAGAAGACCGTGGCCGACTACTACGGCCTGCAGATCAAGGACCTGCTGTCCAAGCGCCGCACCCGTTCGCTGGCGCGTCCGCGCCAGGTCGCGATGGCGCTGACCAAGGAATTGACCGAGCACAGCCTGCCGGAAATCGGCGACGCCTTCGCCGGCCGCGACCACACCACCGTGCTGCATGCCTGCCGCCAGATCCGCACGCTGATGGAGACCGACGGCAAACTCCGCGAGGACTGGGACAAGCTCATCCGCAAGCTGAGTGAGTAGACCATCGGGACACCGGGCAGGATCAGGCAACAGGGCCAGCGAATGATGCATCGACGCCACGCAGGCGTCATCGCACAAAACGGTGCATCATTCGGGGGCAGGCGTTGGGGAAGCTGTGGATAAAAATGTGCTTCCGGATTGACGTAAAGTTATCCACATCTTTCCCCACCCGTTCCGGACCAGTAATACAGAGGGTTTCGATGCAATTAAACCCTTTAAAAACAAATACTTGGGTGTGTTTTAAACCAAATCTGGCTCTACCAGCACCACCAAGCTTTTGATTTAACCCACATCTTTAAAAGCATAGGGGCACGAAACCACATGCGTTTCACACTGCAGCGCGAAGCCTTCCTCAAGCCGTTGGCCCAGGTCGTCAACGTGGTCGAACGCCGTCAGACCCTTCCGGTTCTGGCCAACTTCCTGGTCCAGGTGCAGGGCGGCCAGTTGTCGCTGACCGGCACCGACCTGGAAGTGGAAATGGTCTCCCGCATCGCGGTCGAGGATGCGCAGGATGGCGAAACCACGATTCCGGCACGCAAGCTGTTCGAGATCATCCGTGCCCTGCCCGACGGCAGCCGGGTGACCGTGTCGCAGACCGGCGAAAAGATCACGGTGCAGGCAGGACGTAGCCGTTTCACCCTGGCGACGCTGCCGGCCAACGACTTCCCGTCGGTGGACGAGGTCGAGGCCACCGAGCGCGTGGTGGTACCGGAATCGGCGTTGAAGGAACTGATCGAGCGCACCGCATTCGCGATGGCGCAGCAGGACGTGCGGTACTACCTCAACGGCCTGCTGTTCGACCTGCGCGACCAGTTGCTGCGCTGCGTGGCCACCGATGGCCATCGCCTGGCGCTGTGCGAAACGGCGCTGGAGAACAGCACCGGTTCCAAGCGCCAGATCATCGTGCCGCGCAAGGGCGTCACCGAGCTGCAGCGCCTGCTGGAAGGCGGCGATCGGGAGGTAGAACTGGAAGTCGGACGCAGCCACGTGCGGGTGAAGCGCGACGATGTGACCTTCACTTCCAAGCTGATCGACGGCCGTTTTCCCGATTACGAAGCGGTGATTCCGATCGGCGCCGACCGGGAAGTGAAGGTCGATCGCGAGAGCCTGCGGGCTTCGCTGCAACGTGCGGCGATCCTTTCCAACGAAAAATACCGTGGCGTCCGTGTCGAGGTCACCCCGGGCCAGCTGAAGATCAGCGCGCACAACCCGGAGCAGGAAGAAGCGCAGGAAGAAATTGAAGCCGACACCCAGGTCAGCGATCTGGCCATCGGCTTCAACGTGAACTACCTGCTTGATGCCTTGTCGGCGCTGCGCGACGAGCACATCGTGATCCAGCTGCGCGATTCCAACTCGTCTGCACTTGTGCGCGAAGCCAGCAGTGAGAAGTCCCGCCATGTGGTCATGCCGCTGCGTCTCTGACGTCTCCGGTTCCACGTGGAACAGAGAGCCCGGCGATGCCGGGCTTTTTTGTGTCTGACGTCTACGTGCCGGATCGACATTCCGGTGGTGTGATGTTCCACGTGGAACTGACTTCCGGAGTTGATAGCTGGATCAACGTGATCGATGAAGATAATTCCAGCTCGGCAGGGTCTTGTGAGGTCGGTAGAACAGGATCCCTTTGACCTCGGCTGAAGAACCCGGCTTTGGATGCCTTCAAAGCTTTAAATCTGAGAATAAATCAGAAGCTTGGTGGTGCTGGTAGAGCTGGATTTCATGTAAAACTTGGTTATCTGTTTGTTTTAAAAGATATTTCACGTGTCGAAACCCCTATGGAAAAGCAGGGGGTCAGGCTGTGGATAGCTGTGAATAAGCAGAATCCGGAAAAATGGCGGGGGGATTGTCCACAGGATGTTCAACATTCATGAACGTGCAGCACACAGGGCTGAGTGACGCCAACAGGTCCATGGATCATGTCCGGTTCTTTCCCAGACCAGTAAAGCGTCCCGGCCCTGCCGGTCAGATGCTTTAAGCTGCCGGTCTTGCCTGGGATGGTGGTGTCCGGGGCGTCCTGTTTATTCCCGAGCGTCAATGCACATCGTCCGTATTTCGCTGAACCGCGTGCGCCGGTTCGACTCGGTGGAACTGGCTCCCCGCCCCGGAATCAACCTGATCACGGGGGACAACGGCGCCGGCAAGACCAGCGTGCTGGAAGCCCTGCATCTGATGGCCTATGGGCGCAGTTTCCGTGGTCGCGTACGTGATGGGCTGGTGCAGAAAGGCGCTGATGCTCTCGAAGTCTTCGTTGAATGGCAGGAGCATGGGGGCGCGGCACCGGTCGAACGGTTGCGCCGTGCGGGTCTGCGTCACGGTGGGCAGGCGTGGAAAGGCCGGTTGGACGGTGAGGATGTCGCCCAGCTCGGATCCCTGTGCGCTGCGCTGGCGGTGGTGACCTTCGAACCGGGCAGCCACGCCTTGGTCAGCGGGGGGAGCGAGGCACGCAGGCGCTTCGTCGACTGGGGGTTGTTCCACGTGGAACCTGACTTTCTCCCCCTCTGGCGCCGTTACACGCGCGCGCTCAAGCAGCGCAATGCCGTGCTCAAAGCCGGGGCTGCTCCACGGCAACTCGATGCCTGGGATCATGAGTTGGCTGAGGCCGGCACTCCGCTGACCTCGCGGCGCGAGCACTATCTGGATCGGCTGCAGGACCGGGCAGTGGCCATCGCCGCCGACCTGGCGCCGGGGCTCCA
The DNA here is from genome assembly GCF_001431425.1 of Stenotrophomonas nitritireducens. Classification (GTDB taxonomy): domain Bacteria; phylum Pseudomonadota; class Gammaproteobacteria; order Xanthomonadales; family Xanthomonadaceae; genus Stenotrophomonas; species Stenotrophomonas nitritireducens. The sequence continues at coordinate 6,533 of NZ_LDJG01000020.1, read as the reverse complement.
GTTGCAGGGTCTCGAGCTGCAGCCGGGCTGGCGCCGGCATGAAATGTCGCTGGCCGACGCCTTGCTGCTGTCCCGCGAGCGGGATCGCACCATGGGATATACCTCGGTGGGCCCGCATCGAGCCGACTGGTCTGTCGGATATGCTGAAATCCCCGGACGCGATGCCCTGTCGCGCGGCCAGGCCAAGCTCACCGCCCTTGCCAGCCTGCTGGCGCAGGCGGACGATTACGCCGCCCAGCGCGGCGAATGGCCGGTGATCGCCCTGGACGACCTCGGCGCGGAGCTGGACCGGCACCACCAGCAACGCGTGCTGCAACGCCTGGCGGGGACGCCTGCACAGGTCTTCATCACCGCGACCGAGCCACCTGCCGCACTCGAAGGACCCCTGCGTCCGGCTGCCGTGTTCCACGTGGAACACGGCGCCATCCATGGGCTGCAATGACCGTTCCGGGTGCGTAATGGCCCGGCTGGTATACTTTCCACGACCCCCTCTTTACTCACGCCCCGACCTCCGGGCCGGCGCGTGACCTGTGGAGCCAACGGCAAGCGCGATGAGCGAAGAACAGAACACCCCGGCCAGCAATGGCAATTACGACGCCAACAGCATCACTGCCCTGGAAGGGCTGGAGGCTGTCCGCAAGCGTCCCGGCATGTACATCGGCGACGTCCACGACGGCACCGGTCTGCACCACATGGTGTTCGAAGTTGTCGACAACTCCATCGACGAAGCCCTCGCCGGCCACGCCGACAACGTCATGGTGACCATCCATGCCGACGGTTCGGTATCGGTGTCGGACAACGGCCGCGGCATCCCGGTCGGCAAGCACGAGCAGATGAGCCAGAAGCTCGGTCGCGAGGTTTCCGCCGCCGAAGTGGTGATGACGGTCCTGCACGCCGGCGGCAAGTTCGACGACAACAGCTACAAGGTTTCCGGTGGCCTGCACGGCGTCGGCGTCAGCGTGGTCAATGCGCTGTCGCAGAAGCTGCTGCTGGATATCTTCCAGGGCGGCTCCCATTACCAGCAGGAATTCAGCAACGGCGCCGCGGTCGGTCCGTTGAAGCAGTTGGGAGCCACCACCAAGCGCGGTACCACCGTGCGCTTCTGGCCCTCGGCCGTGGCATTCCACGGCAATGTCGAGTACCACTACGAGATCCTGGCCCGCCGCCTGCGCGAGCTTTCGTTCCTCAACTCCGGCGTCAAGGTCATCCTGGCGGATGAGCGTGGCGAGGGCCGCCGCGACGACTTCCATTACGAAGGCGGCATCAAGAGCTTCGTGGAGCATCTGGCGCAGTTGAAAACCCCGCTGCACCCGAACGTCATCTCGGTCACCGGCGAGCACAACGGCATCACCGTGGAAGCGGCGCTGCAGTGGACCGATTCCTACCAGGAAACGATGTACTGCTTCACCAACAACATCCCGCAGAAGGACGGCGGTACCCACCTGGCCGGCTTCCGCGGCGCGCTGACCCGCGTGCTGAACAACTACATCGAGCAGAACGGCATCGCCAAGCAGGCCAAAATCAGCCTGACCGGCGACGACATGCGTGAAGGCATGATCGCGGTGTTGTCGGTGAAGGTGCCGGACCCGAGCTTCTCCAGCCAGACCAAGGAAAAGCTGGTCAGCTCCGACGTCCGCCCGGCCGTGGAAAACGCCTTCGGTGCGCGCCTGGAGGAGTTCCTCCAGGAGAATCCGAACGAAGCCAAGGCCATCGCCGGCAAGATCGTCGATGCCGCCCGTGCCCGCGAAGCCGCGCGCAAGGCGCGCGACCTGACCCGCCGCAAGGGCGCGCTGGACATCGCCGGCCTGCCCGGCAAGCTGGCCGACTGCCAGGAAAAGGACCCGGCGCTGTCCGAACTGTTCATCGTCGAGGGTGACTCGGCAGGCGGCTCGGCCAAGCAGGGCCGCAACCGCAAGAACCAGGCGGTGCTGCCGCTGCGCGGCAAGATCCTCAACGTGGAGCGCGCCCGTTTCGACCGCATGCTGGCTTCCGACCAGGTCGGTACCCTGATCACCGCGCTGGGCACCGGCATCGGTCGCGACGAGTACAACCCGGACAAGCTGCGCTACCACAAGATCATCATCATGACCGACGCCGACGTCGACGGCGCGCACATCCGCACCCTGCTGCTGACGTTCTTCTACCGGCAGATGCCGGAGCTGATCGAGCGCGGCTACGTCTACATCGGCCTGCCGCCGCTGTACAAGATCAAACAGGGCAAGACCGAGCTGTACCTGAAGGACGACCCGGCGCTGGATGCCTACCTGGCCAACAACGCAGTGGAGAATGCCTCGCTGGTCCCGGCCGCCGGCGAACCGCCGATCGAGGGCGTGGCGCTGGAGAAGCTGCTGATGACCTACGCCAGCGCGCAGGAAACCATCAACCGCAACGCCCATCGCTACGACCGCAACCTGCTCGAAGCGCTGGTCGACTTCACCCCGATGGACCTGGAGCACCTGCGCAACGCCGCTGCTGGCGAAGGCCTGGACGCCCTGGCCAAGCGCCTGAACCAGGGCAGCCTGGGCGCTCCGCGTTTCAGCCTGACCTTGCAGGAGCCGAACGAACAGCGCCCGGCCGCCGTGCTGGTCACCCGTCGCCACATGGGCGAGGAGCACATCCAGGTGCTGCCGCTGGCGGCGTTCGAATCCGGCGAGCTGCGTCCGCTGCACCAGGCCTCGCAATTGCTGCACGGCCTGATCCGCGAAGGCGCCACCATCAACCGTGGCAACCGCTCGGCCGAAGTCACCGGCTTCGCCCAGGCCCAGGCCTGGTTGATGGAGGAGGCCAAGAAGGGCCGCCAGATCCAGCGCTTCAAGGGTCTGGGCGAAATGAACCCGGAACAGTTGTGGGACACCACCGTGAACCCCGATACCCGCCGCCTGCTGCAGGTGCGCATCGAGGACGCAGTGGCTGCCGACCAGATCTTCAGCACCCTGATGGGCGACGTGGTCGAACCGCGCCGCGACTTCATCGAGGACAACGCGCTGAAGGTCACCAACCTGGATATCTGACACAATCCGGCAACAGGGCAGGTGCCGCATCTGGCGCCTGCCCGCTATCCGTGGCAGCCCCAGGAGCACGATGTCCGCACCACCGCCGGTTCCGTTGTCCGTCCCGCCCACCACGCCACCGGTGTCCCGCCAAGGTTCCCCACTGCTGGGGTTCGGACTGGATGTCCTGCTGGCTGCCTGCATCCTGCTGGGCCTGAGCTTGTTCTGCGGCCTGGCCTGGGGCCTGTGGCGCGGTTTCGAGGTCGGCATGGCGATCGCGCGCGAAGGCGGCGGTGCGCCTGACGCGGCCCAACTGGGTACGCAGCTTGGGCAGCCGGGGGCCTTGGCGCAGATGCTGATAGCCCTGGTCTCCACCGGCGGTGCCGCGCTGGTGCTCTACTTCTGGCGCCGGCGCGCCGTGCCGGCCGAACGCGCCGCATCCCATGCCGCCGCACGCCGAGGTTCCACCTGGGCATGGACCCTGCTGGTGGCCGCCTGCGTGTTCGTCGGCAGCAGCCTGATCGGCTGGGGGGGCAAGCAGCTCGGCATCGAGCCGGTACCGACCAACCTGCCCCTGATGGAACAGGCGATGGCCCACTACCCGGTATTCCTGGTCGCCTTTGCCGTATTCCTCGCGCCGGCCTATGAGGAACTACTGTTCCGCCGGGTGCTGTTCGGTCGCCTCTGGGCGGCGGGCCGGCCATGGCTGGGCATGGTGCTCAGTGGCGCAGCCTTCGCGTTCATCCACGAGATCCCCGGCACGAGCGGCAACGGCCTGCCCGAAATCCTGCAGTTGTGGCTGGTCTATGGCGGCATGGGCGTGGCGTTCGCCTGGCTGTACCGCCGGACCGGTACCTTGTGGGCCGCCATCGCCGCGCATACGCTCAACAACGCCGTGGCGCTGGCCGCGCTGGTGCTCTTCGGCATCCAGTAATGGCATTGGCCGATTGACGGAAATTTAAGCCGGACGCTCGCACACTGCGGACATGAACAAGGGGAAATCCGCCATGAAACCCGTGCTGTCCGGTGCCCTGCTCGCGCTTCTGCTGGCGGCCTGCGCGACGACGACCTCGCCGACGGGCCGTCGCCAGATCGTGGGTGGCGTCTCCCAGCAGCAACTGGATCAACTCGGCGCGCAGGCGTTCGCCGAGACCAAGGCGAAACAGACCCTGAGCACGGACGGCAAGCAGAATGCCTACGTGCAGTGCGTGGTCAACGCGCTGGTCGCGGAGTTGCCCCAACAGTACCGTGGCGTACGTTGGGAGACGGCGTTGTTCGTGGAGAAGGAACCCAATGCCTTCGCCCTGCCCGGCGGCAAGGTCGGCGTCAACACCGGCATATTCAGCGTGGCAAAGAACCAGGACCAGCTGGCGGCGGTGCTGGGCCACGAGATCGGCCATGTGATCTCGCGGCATCACGAAGAACGCATAACCCAGCAGATGGGGACTTCTGGTTTCCTGCAGATCGCCGGGGCATTGGCGGGTGCCGCCTATGGCGATGCAGCTGCCAATGCTGTCAACCAGTTCGGCAGCATGGGCGCGCAAGGTGTGATCCTGCTTCCCAACTCCCGCACCCAGGAAAGCGAGGCCGACGTGGTCGGCCAGCGACTGATGGCGCAGGCCGGCTTTGATCCGGCGCAGGCGGTGGACCTCTGGCAGAACATGATGGCCGCCGGCGGCGCCCGCTCGCCGCAATGGCTCTCGACCCACCCCGACCCAGCCAACCGGATCCGCGAACTGCAGCGTGACATCAATGCGCTGGAGCCTGTCTATCGCCAGGCCCGGGCGGCAGGACGCACTCCCCGTTGCGGTTGACCTGTGCGCATGTCCACGCCGGCCCCCTGGACATTGTTGCAGTACAGCAACACAAGTGATTTCTCCGTCAAAAAATTTCTGTTACGTTTGGCGGCTCCGTCTTACCGGACGGCCCGTCTACAGCACCGCCCCCCGCGGTTTCATCGAGGTGACCCATGATCTCCCGCAGCCATAAGCAGGCCCTGCTTTCCGTCCTCATCGCGACCGTGCTTGGTGGCGCTGTGGTTGCCGACGCCGACGCCCAGTCGCGCTCGTCCGATCGTGGTGGCGAACGCCGCGGCGGCCATGGCTCGACCAAGGCGCAGGTGCTGTATCCGGAGGCGACCCGCGAAGAGCCCAAGGGCAAGCCGTCCTCGAAGATGGGCGGCAAGCTGCAGAAGCTGTTCGCTGCCTACAACAAGGACGAGTACGAGGAAACCCGCAAGCTGGCCGACGAGATCATCGCCGCTGACGGTGCCAACGACTATGACAAGGCGGTCGCCAACCAGCTCGCTTCACAGGCTGCCTACAACCTTGACGACAACGCCGCCGCCAAGCAGTACCTGCAGCAGGCCGTCACCCTGAACCAACTGGACAACAACGGCCACTTCCAGGCCATGCTGATGCTTGCCCAGCTGCAGCTGCAGGACGAGCAGTACGCCGAAGGCCTGGTCAACCTGGACAAGTATTTCGCCGAGTCCAAGTCGCACAAGCCCGAGGAGCTGGTGATCAAGGGCCAGGCCCTGTACCAGACGGAGAAGTATGCCGAGGCCATTCCGGTGCTGAAGGCGGCCATCGCCGCTTCGCCCGAACCCAAGGACAACTGGAACCAGCTGCTGATGGCCGCTTACGCCGAAGCCGGCCAGACCGGCGAAGCAGTCAAGGAAGCAGAGGCCCTGGCCGCGAAGAACCCCGCCGACAAGAAGGCGCAACTGAACCTGGCCAGCATGTACATGCAGGCCGACCAGATGGAAAAGGCCGCCGTGGTGATGGACAAGCTGCGCGCGGCCGGACAGCTCACCGAAGAGCGCGAGTACAAGCAGCTGTACTCGATCTACGCCAACACCGAGAACAAGGAAAAGGACGTCATTGCGGTGATCAACGAGGGCCTGTCCAAGGGCATCCTCAAGCCGGACTACCAGGTCTACCTGGCGCTGGCGCAGTCGTACTACTACTCCGACCAGATCCCGCAGGCCATCGAGGCGTGGCAGAAGGCCGCCCCGCTTTCCAAGGATGGCGAGACCTACCTGAATCTGGCGCGTGTGCTGCATGCTGAAGGGCGGATTCCCGAAGCCAAACAGGCGGCCCGGGATGCAAAGGCTAAAGGTGTGAAGAACCCGGCCGATGCAGACAAGATCATCAACCTGAAGTAAGCAGGAATAACGCCTGAACAGCTGCATTTGTGATGCGCAGCTGGTCAGGATTGGTATAAGCTTGGAGGTTCCTGCGGTGTCATGCACCGCTGAATCAGGGGCGTCGGAACAGCGCCGCCCCGGCCCCACTAACGAGCTCTTGGCGCATGACGGAACAACTGGTTTTCCACCACAGGTATGACGGCGAGAAAGACACGGGTCTGAGCTGGCCCCGCATCGCCGGTATCGCCTTTGTAATCGCACTCCATCTGGCAGCCCTGATGATGCTCCTGATCCCGGCCGTGGCCCCCAAGGCCGCCAAGGAAAAGGAACGCAACGTCATGGTGACCCTGGTCGACGCTCCGCCGCCGCCCCCACCGCCTGTCCCTTATACCCAT
>NZ_LDJG01000002.1 GCF_001431425.1 Stenotrophomonas nitritireducens | reverse complement strand
TCCGTCCAGTCCATCATCGGGGCGACGGACAGGCGCAGGGAGGCGGCATGGCGCGGGTCGTGGTTCGGCTGCAAAACGGATTCTTCCGGGCGTGGCATCGGCTTCGCCTGCGGCCGGAGGGCGGCACAGGGATGCCAAGGGTAAACGAAGCGCCTGAACAGGGCCGCTCCCGGGCCGGTGCAGGCGGGCAGGCGTGGCGAGGCACGCGGCGTCGTGGCAGGCGAAAATAGGCCCATGAACGCCTATGTCCTGCTCGCCTGCGCCATCGTCCTGGAAGTCATCGCCACCTCCCTGCTCAAGGCCTCCGACGGCATGAGCCGGCTGTGGCCGACGCTGGGCTCGCTGGCCGGCTACGGCCTGTGCTTCTGGCTGCTGTCGATGGTGATGAAGTCGGTCCCCACCGGCATCGCCTATGCGATCTGGTCTGGAGTGGGCATCGTGCTGATCTCGCTGATCGGCCTGGTCGTGTTCAGGCAGAAACTGGATCTGCCGGCCCTGCTCGGCATCGCCCTGATCTGCGCCGGCGTGGTGGTCATCAACGTGTTCTCGCGCGCGACCGTGCACTGAGCCGCGGCATCCTCCTTCGCCTTCCGGATCCATGCCGCGGCGCTGCTTGACCGCCGTTGCGCACCTGCCTGTCGTGAGCGCGCCGAATTCACCCGTCTCTTTATTCGGGTGAAGGGATGGAATTAAACGGAAGCCCTGTGAAGCGCGCCCGCAAGGCCCGCCATTCCGAAGCTGCCCCGCAGCGGTGAATGGAAACGACCGCCGTCACCGGGCACTGGGCCCAACGCCCGGGAAGCGACGGCCACCAGGCGGACGCAGCCGCGTCCATGTCCGTCAGCCCGAACACCGGCCTGGGCTGGAGGCGCATCGCCTCTTGTTTCGACCTGGCGTCTCCGCGGGGAGGCGGCCGGAACCGTCCGCGCATCCAGATCGACGAACCGGCGTTGCGCGAGGACCTGCCGTTGCGCAAGGCGCGGCGGCGGCGGTATCGGGCGTGGACGGCGGAGGCCTTCCGCATCGCCGCCAGCGGCGTGGCCTACGCCACCCGGATCCATACCCACATGCGCTACGCGCAGTTCAACCACATCATCGATTCGGTGGCGGCGCTGGATGCGGAGGTGATCCCGATCGAGGCCTGGTGCTCGTGCATGGAGCTGCTCGATGCGTTCGCGCGCTTCGACTCTCCCAACCAGGTCGGGCCAGGCGTGTACGACATCCATACCCCGCGCATACCCGAGCGCACCGAGAGGGTCGAGCTGCTGCGCAGGGTCGCCGAGGTACTGCCGGCGAAAAGCCATGGGCGAACCCGGACTGCGGCCTGCAGACCCGCGCCGCGCTGGAGGCGATGATGGAAGCGGCGCAGGTGCTGCGCGGTGAACTCTCCGCGACCTGCTGGACGCCACGGAGGCCCGGCGCTGGCCCCCCGCGGTCAGCCGACGGCCAGCCCGGGCAGTTCCACCGACACCACGCCTTCGACGCGGCCCAGCTGCTCGGCCTTGGCCAGCATCTGTTCGCGCGGCAGCGGCGGGTCGCAGTCGATGTCGACGATGTCGTTGTCCTGCTCGCGCGGGCGCAGGGTGATGCGCTTCACCGGCAGGCCGGCGTCGCTGGCCGCCGTTTCGACCCGGGCCAGCGGCGTGCCCAGCGCCACGCGCAGGCGCAGCCGGCCGCTGCGCGCGCGGCGCCGCAGATAGCGCTGCTCCAGCGGCTTGAGCAGCGCCAGGATCGCCCACAGCAGCGCCGTGGCCATGATCGCCGCCGCGTACAGGCCTGAGCCCGCAGCCAGGCCGACCGAGGCCACCGCCCACAACCCCGCTGCCGTGGTCAGGCCGCGGATCACCTGCTCGCGCTGCAGGAACAGGATGGTGCCGGCGCCGAGGAAGCCGACGCCGCTGACCACCTGCGCGGCGATGCGCGAGGGATCGAGCTGGACGTTGGGATGCCCCAGCACGTCGAAGAAGCCGAACGCGGACACGATGATCGCCAACGCGGAACCCACGCACACGAGCATGTGCGTACGCAGGCCCGCCGCCCACTCCAGGCGCCCGCGGTTGATGCCGATCACCGCGCCGAGCAGGGCCGCCAGCAGCAGCCGCAGGCCGAGTTCCCACCACTGGATCATTGCCGCCTCCCCATCGCTTGCCGTTGCCGCAGTGTAGGCCGTCGCGCGCGCCGTGCCGCATCGCGTCGTGAACGCTCCGGACCGGCACCCGACGGCGCGGCGTTACACTCCAAGGCTCCCCGCACCGGAACCTGCGATGTACGGCAATGACACAGCCCTGCTGGTGATCGACCTGCAACCCGATTTCATGCCCGGCGGCGCGCTGCCCTGCCACCAGGGCGATGCCATCGTGCCGGGCATCGCCGCGCTGCTGGCGCAGCGCCGCTACGCCACCGTCGTTGCCACGCAGGACTGGCACCCGGCCGACCATGCCTCGTTCGCCAGCCGGCACGCGGGTCGCAGGCCGTTCGAATCGATCGAACTGCACGGCCATGCGCAGACGCTGTGGCCGGACCATTGCGTGCAGGGCAGCGCGGGCGCGGCGCTGCACCCGCAGGTGGACTGGAGCAGCGCCGACCTGATCCTGCGCAAAGGCACTGACCGGCAGGTGGATTCGTACAGCGCGTTCCGCGAGAACTTCGGCCCGCAGGGCGACCGCCCGGCGACCGGCCTGGCCGGCTGGCTGCACGAGCGCGGCATCGCCGAAGTGCACGTGTGCGGGCTGGCGCGCGACTACTGCGTGCTGTGGAGCGCGCAGGACGCGGCCATCAGCGGCTTCCGCGTGCGCTTCCTGTGGGAACTGACCCGGCCGGTGTCGGCCGACAACGATGAAACCACGCGCATCGCGCTTGTCGAGGCGGGGATAGAAATAGAGAAGTGAGAAAAAGCGGAAGCACTGCCCTTGCTCGACGTTTCCGCGTGCGAAAAGCGACGCGGGGCTCGCTTCCGTTTCTCATTTCTCGTTTCCCGCTCCTCTTCACCCGCTCCCGCGGCTCAGCGGAACACCACCGTGCGGTGGCCGTTTAGCAGGATGCGGTGCTCGACATGGCGCCGCACCGCGCGGGCCAGCACCAGCGATTCGGTATCGCTGCCCAGCCGTACCAGGTCGCGCGGCGTCATGGCGTGGTCCACGCGGGCCACGTCCTGCTCGATGATCGGGCCCTCGTCCAGGTCGCTGGTGACGTAGTGCGCGGTGGCACCGATGATCTTGACCCCGCGCGCGTGCGCCTGGTGGTAGGGCTGGGCGCCCTTGAAGCTGGGCAGGAAGCTGTGGTGGATGTTGATCGCGCGCCCGGCCAATGCCTGGCACAGCTGCGGCGAGAGGATCTGCATGTAGCGCGCCAGCACCACCAGGTCGATGTTTTCGCGTTCGACCAGATCCAGGATCTGCCGCTCCTGTTGCGCGCGGTTCTCCGCATCCACCGGCAGGTGCTGGAACGGCACGCCATAGGAACCGGCCAGCGCGGCGAAGTCGCCGTGGTTGGAGGCCACTGCGGCGATGTCCACCTTCAGCTGCCGGCTGTGGGCGCGGAACAACAGGTCGTTGAGGCAATGGCCCTGCTTGCTGACCAGCACCAGCAGGCGCGCGCGGCGGCGGGCGTCGTGCAGTTGCCAGTCCATCGCGAACTCCGCGCCAAGCCGCCGCAGACGCTCGCGCACGGCGGGCTCCTCGCCAGCCGCGGCCATGTCGAAGTGCACGCGCAGGAAAAAGCGGCCGCTCTCCTCGTCGCCGAACTGCTGGGCGTCGAGGATGTTGCAGCCGGCCTCGAACAGCAGGCCGGAAACGCGGTAGACGATGCCGGTACGGTCCGGGCAGGAAAGCGTGAGGATGTAGTCGGGGCGCATCGCGGGAGTCTAGCGACGCACGAAATTTTCCGGGGAAACCTTTGCCGCCACGACGGCCGCAGGAGCGGCTCCAGCCGCCCCTGCGGATGTGCTGGGCTACTGGAACAGCTCGCGCAGGCCGTGCGGCTGGCAGCGCAGGTACTGCGGTGCGGCGTGCACCTGGGCGCCGAGTTCCGCGGCCGCATGCCACGGCCAGCGCGGGTCGTAGAGGATGCCGCGGGCGATGCCGATGGCATCGGCATGGCCTTCGGCCAGGATCGTTTCGGCCTGCCGGGGCGCGGTGATCAGGCCCACCGCGATCACCGGCGTGGCGACCTGCGCCTTGATCGCGCCGGCCAGCGATACCTGGTAGCCCGGACCCACTGGAATCTGCTGCCGCGGGTCCAGCCCGCCGCTGGAGACGTGGATGAAGTCGCTGCCGCGCGCCTCCAGCGCCTTGGCGACAGCAATGCTCTGGGCCACATCCCAACCGCCCTCCACCCAGTCGGTGGCGGAAATGCGCACGCCCACCGCGACGCTGGCCGGCACCGCCGCACGTACCGCATCGAACACGCGCAGCAGCAGGCGCATGCGGTTCTCCAGCGCACCGCCGTAGTCGTCCTCGCGCCGGTTGCTCAGCGGCGACAGGAACTGGTGCAGCAGGTAGCCATGCGCGGCGTGGATCTCGATCAGTTCCAGTCCCAGCCGTGCCGCACGCCGCGCGGCGGCGGCGAATGCCTCCACCACCGCGTCGATGCCGGCCGCGTCCAGCGCCTGCGGCACCGGGTCGCCCGCATTGAACGGCAGCGCCGATGGCGCCACCACCTGCCAGCCGCGCGCCTGCCCTGGCGCGATGGCGCCACCGCCATCCCATGGCCGCGCGGTGGAGGCCTTGCGCCCGGCGTGGGCGAGCTGGATGCCTAGCGGCATCTTCGACCAGCGCCGCACCGAGGCCAGTACCTCGCCCAGCGCCGCTTCGGTGGCGTCGTCCCACAGGCCGAGGTCGGCCCAGCTGATGCGGCCCCGCGCTTCCACCGCGGTGGCTTCCAGGATCATCAATCCGGCGCCGGACTGCGACAGCGTGCCCAGGTGCTGGGCGTGCCAGTCGGTGGCACGGCCTTCATCGGCCGAGTACTGGCACATCGGCGCGATGACGATGCGGTTGGAAAGGGACAACGGGCCGAGCGACAGCGGCGAGAACAGATGGCTCACGTGGGAGGTGATCCGGTTGGGGGGCGCCCATTGCACCCCCGCGCGCCGGGCCATTCAACCGGCGCGGTGGATCACTGCGTCTTGGCCGCCGTCCGCATGCCGTCGAGCAGGAAGGCCAGCGCCTGCGCGCAGGGCTGCTCGATCTTCAGCGACAGCAGGGCGTCGGCGCGGGTGCGGCCGAGGTTGACCGCCGCCACCGGCAACCCGGCCCTGGCAGCGGCATCGACGAAGCGGAAGCCGGAATAGACCATCAGCGACGACCCCACCACCAGCACCGCGTCGGCGCGCTGCAGGTGCGCGTGCACGGCGGCCACGCGTTCGCGCGGCACGTTCTCGCCGAAGAACACCACGTCCGGCTTGAGCAGGCCGCCGCAGGCGGTGCAGTCCGGCACCGCGAAACCGGAAAAGTCCCCTTCCAGGTCGGCGTCGCCATCGGGCGCCTGCGCCGCCTGCAACCCCGCCCACGCCGGATTGGCATTGAGCAGCCGCTGCTGCAGCGCCTCGCGCGGAGAGCGTGCCTCGCAGCCCATGCAACGCACCTCGTCCAGCCGTCCATGCAGGTCGATCACGCTGCGGCTGCCGGCGCGCTGGTGCAGGCCATCCACGTTCTGGGTCAACAGCAGTTCTACCCCGCCGGCCGCCTCCAGTGCGGCCAGCGCATGGTGGGTGGCGTTGGGCCGGGCCTGGCCGAAACGCGGCCAGCCGGCCAGGCTGCGCGCCCAGTAGCGACGGCGTACCGCCGCATCGGCCATGAACGCGCGGTAATCCACCGGCGGCGTGCGTTTCCACTGGCCATCGGCATCGCGATAGTCGGGAATGCCCGAGTCGGTGCTGCAACCGGCGCCGGTCAACAGCAACAGGCGCCGGTGGGCGGCCATGAACTCCGCCAGCCGCGTATCCGTCGCCATGGACGGGAGGCCCGCCTGCCCAGGCCGCACGGCCATCGCCCGCGCCCCGGCTCAGGCCTGCGGCGGCAACGCCGGCACCGGGGCCGGGCGTCCTTCGGCGTCCAGCGCCACCATCACGAAGTGGCCGCGCGTGCACAGCTTGCGTTCGCCGCTGTGCAGGTCCTCGGCGATCAGCTCGACCTGCACCGTCATCGAGCTGCGCCCGACCTCGACCACGCGGCCGACGGTCTCGACCATTTCGCCGATGCGGATCGGCAGCTTGAAATCCACCTGGTCCGAATGCGCGGTGACCACGGTGCGGCGCGAATAGCGCGCCGCGGCGAGGAAGGCGGCCTTGTCCATCCACGCCATCGCCTGGCCGCCGAACAGGGTGCCGAGATGGTTGGTGTGGTTGGGAAAGACGATCTCCGCCATGCGGACTTCGGTGGGCGGGACGATGGCGGGCGTGGCGTTCATGGCGGGATGCGCGGGAATGGATGGCGGGCGGATGATACGCAGGGCGGATGATGCCGGGTGTGACGCCCGCGTCGCGTCCGCCGGCGGCGCCGGCTTTCCGGGTGGGGGTCGACCGGCAACGCTTCGGGCGGGGCATTGCCCCGCCCTGCAGGGAGCGCCGGCCGGCAGCTCCTCGCCTCAGAAATTCATGTCGAAGGCGACCTCGCCCTTTACGCCGACCTGGTAGGCCGAGACGCGGCGCTCGAAGAAGTTGGTCAGCTCCTGGACGTCCTGCAGTTCCATGAACGGCAGCGGGTTGCGCACGTTGTACTTCCGGGCCATGCCCAGCTTGGCGAAGTGCTGGTCGGCGCAATGCTGCAGGTACTGGCGCATGTCGCGGGTGGAGATGCCGGCCACGCCGCCGGAAAGCACGTCCTCGGCGAACTGCACCTCGCACTCGATGGCTTCGGCCAGCATCTCGTAGACCTGCTGCTCCATCGTCGCGTCGAACAGGTCCGGCTCCTCGGCGCGGATGGTGCGCACGCATTCGAAGGCGAATTCCATGTGGCAGCTCTCGTCGCGGAACACCCAGTTGGTGCCCGAGGCCAGGCCCGGCAGCAGCCCGCGCGAGCGGAAGAAGTACACGTAGGCGAAGGCGGCGAAGAAGAACAGGCCCTCGATGCAGGCGGCGAAGCAGATCTGGTTGAGCAGGAACTGGCGGCGCTGCTCGCGGGTCTCGATGCGCTTCATTCCCTGGATCGAGTCGATCCACTTGAAGCAGAAATCGGCCTTCTTCTTGATCGATTCGATGTTTTCCACCGCCGCGAACGCCTTGAAGCGCTCCTCCGGGTCCGGCAGGTAGTTGTCCAGCAGGGTCAGGTAGAACTGCACGTGCAGCGCCTCTTCGTACAGCTGGCGCGACAGGTACATGCGCGCTTCCGGCGCGTTGAGGTGCTGGTACAGGTTCAGCACCAGGTTGTTGGACACGATGGAATCGCCGGTGGCGAAGAAGGCGACCAGGCGGTGGATCAGGTGGCGGTCGGCCGGCGTCATCTTGTGATGCAGGTCGGTGATGTCGATCTGGAAGTTGATCTCGTCCACCGTCCAGGTGTTCTTGATCGCGTTGCGGTACATCTCGTAGAAATCCGGGTAGCGCATCGGGCGCAGGGTCAGTTCGAAGCCCGGATCGAGCAGCATCTGGCGGGGTTGTGCGGACATTGGAGTCTCCTTTCTCTTCTCCCTGCGGGAGGCAGCGCGGCAGGATCGCCGGGGTTCGCGGCAAGGCCGCCCGGAGGGGGCGGCACAGGGGTGTGCCGCATGCAGGTGGCGCGGAGCGCCGGACGAGGGTTCGGTGGGGGCGAGCTCGCCCCTCTCCCGCCGGGAGAGGGGCGGGAACGATTACTGGCAGGCCTCGCAGGCTTCCGGGTTCTCCAGCGAACAGGCCACGGCCTCGGTCGGCGTGTAGCTGCTGACCGTGGTCTTGGCGATCTTCGTGGCCGGGCGCGAGCGCAGGTAGTAGGTGGTCTTTACGCCCTTCTTCCAGGCATACATGTACATGGAGGACATCGCGCCGATGTTCGGGCTCTCCATGAACAGGTTGAGCGAGGCCGACTGGTCGATGAAGGCGCCGCGGTCCGCGGCCATGTCGATCAGCGAGCGCATCGGCAGTTCCCAAGCGGTGCGGTACACCGTGCGCAGCGCTTCGGGGATCTGCGGCAGGTTCTGGATCGAGCCGTCGGCCAGCTTGATCGCATCGCGCATCTCCGCCGTCCACAGTCCCAGCTGCTTGAGCTCGCCGACCAGGTAGCGGTTGACCTGCAGGAAGTCGCCGGACAGGGTCTCGCGCTTGAACAGGTTGGACACCTGCGGCTCCACGCACTCGTAGCAGCCGGCGATGGAAGCGATGGTCGCGGTCGGGGCGATGGCGATCATCAGCGAGTTGCGCAGGCCATGCTGGCGGATGCGCTCGCGCAGCGCGTCCCAGCGCGCGGCGTCGGCCGGAGCCACGTTCCAGGCATCGAACTGGAGCTCGCCCGCGGCCGCGCGGGTGTCGTTGAACGACGGGTGCCGGCCACGCTCGATGGCCAGTTCGCACGAGGTTTCCAGCGCATGGAAGTAGATGGTCTCGGCGACCTTCGCCGACAGCACGCGCGCGGCCTCCGAATCGAACGCCAGGCGCTTGCGGAAGAACACGTCCTGCAGGCCCATGCAGCCCAGGCCGACCGGGCGCCAGCGCAGGTTGCCGCGGCGCGCGGTCTCGATCGGATAGAAGTTCAGGTCGATCACCCGGTCGAGCTGGCGCACGGCCAGGCGCACGGTTTCGGCCAGCTTGTCGAAGTCGAAATCGCCGTGCTCGTCCAGGTGGTTGCCCAGGTTGATCGAGCCCAGGTTGCACACCGCCGTTTCCTCGGCGCTGGTGACTTCCAGGATTTCGGTGCACAGGTTGGACAGGTGGATCACGTTGCCGGCGCGCAGGGTCTGGTTGCTGGCGCGGTTGCACTTGTCCTTGAAAGTCATCCAGCCGTTGCCGGTCTCGGCCAGGGTGCGCATCATCCGCGCGTACAGCTTGCGCGCCGGCAGCGTCTTGACCGCCTTGCCCTGCGCCTCGGCCTGCAGGTAGGCGCGTTCGAACGCCTCGCCGTACAGGTCGGTGAACTCCGGCACCACGCGCGGATCGAACAGCGACCATTCCTGGTCGGCCTCCACGCGCTGCATGAACAGGTCCGGCACCCAGTTGGCCAGGTTGAGGTTGTGGGTGCGGCGCGAATCGTCGCCGGCGTTGTCGCGCAGCTCCAGGAAATCCTCGATGTCCGCATGCCAGGTTTCCAGGTACACGCAGGCCGCGCCCTTGCGCTTGCCGCCCTGGTTGACCGCGGCCACCGAGGAATCCAGCGTCTTCAGCCACGGCACGATGCCGTTGGAGTGGCCGTTGGTGGACTTGATCAGCGAGCCGCGCGAACGCACCCGGGTGTAGCTCACGCCGATGCCGCCGCTGAACTTGGACAGCTGCGCGATGTCGCCGTACCTGGCGTAGATGGATTCGAGCGAATCGGACGGCGAATCCAGCAGGAAGCAGGAGGACAGCTGCTCGTGGCTGGTGCCGGCGTTGAACAGGGTCGGGCTCGACGGCAGGTAGTCCAGGCTGCCCAGCCGCTGGTACAGCGCCAGCGCCTCGGGCACGTCCTCGCTGAGCGCGCTGGCGATGCGCAGGAAGAACTGCTGCGGGGTCTCGATGACCTTGCGCGTGTGCGGGTGGCGCAGCAGGTAACGGTCGTACAGCGTGCGCAGGCCGAAGTAATCGAAGTTGAGGTCGTACCCGGGATCGATCGCGTCGTTGAGCTTGCGCGCGTTGACCTGCACGAAGTTCAGCAGGCGGTCGTTGATCAGGCCGACCTCATGGCCGCGGCCGACCGACTGCGAGAACGCGTGGATCTCCTGGCCGGACACTTCCTTGGCGATGAAGTTGGCCAGCAGGCGCGCGGCCAGGCGGCCGTATTCCGGTTCCTCGCCGATCAGCAGCGCGGCGGTGCGGATCGACAGTTCGTCCAGTTCCTGGGTGGTGGCGCCGTTGTACAGGCCGGAGATGGTGCGGGTGGCCACGCGCATCGGATCGACCGCATGCAGGCCTTCGCAGCAGCGCTGGATGGCGCGGACGATCTTGTTCAGGTCCACCGGCTCGGTGCCGCCATTGCGCTTGGTCACGCTCATGGCGGTGGCGGTCGGCGGCGGGGTCAGTTCGAAGCCGGCCTCGGTCGGGACAACGGCGGTATCGGTGGCGGTCACGGTGATGTGTCCTCATGGCGGGATGCACGCGGCGCCTGCCCTCGCAGGAACCTGGGCCGGTGCGGTTGGCGAGCATGGAAGGACGGCGTCGCAGCGACCGAGACGGACGCGACCCAGGGTCGCCACCGGCGGTACCGCGTCGCCAGCCGTCTTCCCCTCGAAGACTCCGCAGCCGGCACCGCGCGCTGTGCTTCGCGCGGCCGTCGGCAGGTCTTCGGACTCATGGGCATGGAGGCGGGGGCCTCCTCCTACTCCGCCGCTTCCCAAGGCATCGGGCCTCAGTGCTTGGTGGCGGGATCGTTCCCAATTACCGCTGCGGGGCAGTGCCGGAATGGCCATCCAAGGCGTCACCGGCTTCCCTTTCAATCCGGTGGGGAGCAACCCACCAGAACCGACGGGACACAAGATAGTGGGGGTAAATGACAGGGTCAACGCCAAATCTTGTGGATAACCGCCTGCCCCTTGGGGCACAAGCGATCCGGCTCGCGGCCTCGTGCCCGCCCATGGCGACCTGCCCATCGCGGCTGCGCAGTCAAGCCCTCGGAGCGCCATTCAGAGGTAGGAAAACACCGCGCGCATTCATCATCCATTGCCCAGGCTTCGCCGCCATGACTTCCGGCCGGCGCCGCGGCCGACGGCAGCCGGCGATGCTGTCTCCCTGTCGAACACGGAACACCCCGCATGCGCCGCCTGGTTCTCGCCACCGCCCTGCTCGCCCTGGCCGCGTCCATGGCCGCCCGCGCCGGCACGTTGAAATCGCCGGAGCTCTCCTCCACCCAATGCGGTGTCAGCACCGACTACGACGTGCTGGTCGATGGCGGCGGCATCTGGCTGCGCAGGCACGACGCCACGCCGCGCGAGATCGTGTTCCACAACGGCGAACTGAGCGTCGACGGCCGCATGCAGGTGGTCAGCGCCGACGATGCGCAACGCCTGCGCGTGCTTGAGGCCGGGGTGCGCCAGATGATGCCGGCGGTCACCGGCATCGCCAACGAATCGGTGGGGATCAGCTTCGACGTGCTGGACGTGGTCTATGGCTCCATGACCGGCAACTTCAACTCGCGCAAGGTGCGCGCGCTGCGCACGGATGCCGAGCGCTTCGTCGCCTCGACCATCGGCCGCGGCCGCTGGGAGCAGGATCTGTTCGGCGAAGGCTTCGACCAGCGCGTGCAGGAAGCGGCCGAATCGCTGAAAGGCTCGATCGCCCGTGGCCTGCTGTGGACCATGCTCACCGGCGGCGAGGAGCGCATCGAGAAGCGCAGCGAGAAGATCGAAGCCGAACTCGAGCCGAAGATCGAAGCGCGCGCCCATGCGCTGGAGCAGCATGCGCAATCCCTGTGCACCCAGGTCCTGGCGCTGGACCAGCTGCAGTCGGCGCTGGAGTACCGCTACAACGGCCAGCCGCTGCGGATGATGAACGTCAGTGGCGAAGCATCGGCATCGGCGCCGGTGGCGAAGGAGCAGGGCCCGGACAACCGCATCGCCCTGCCCGCACACCCCTGACCGCAACCCGTAGAGCGGGGCAACGCCCCGCTGGAGCTTTCCCGGCAATGCCCCCGCCGGGCGTTGCCCGGCGCTACAAGGCCCACCGCGATCCACCTCCCTGTAGAGCGGGGCGACGCCCCGCTGGAGCTTTCCCGGCAATGCCCCCGCCGGGCGTTGCCCGGCGCTACAAAACCCGCTGCGATCCATCTCCCTGTAGAGCGGGGCGACGCCCCGCTGGAGCTTTCCCGGGAATGCCCCCGCCGGGCGTTGCCCGGCGCTACAAAGCCCGCCGCGATCCACCTCCCCGTAGAGCGGGGCGACGCCCCGCTGGAGCTTTCCCGGTAATGCCCCCCGCCGGGCGTTGCCCGGCGCTACAAAGCCCGCTGCGATCCATCTCCCTGTAGAGCGGGGCAACGCCCCGCTGGAGCTTTCCCGGTAATGCCCCCGCCGGGCGTTGCCCGGCGCTACAAAGCCCGCCGCGATCCATCTCCCTGTAGAGCGGGGCAACGCCCCGCTGGAGCTTTCCCGGGCCTGTCCCCACCAGGCGCGTTGCCTGGCATTGCAGAACCTAGTCCCCTGTGGAACGGGCACGCCCCATAACTCGGGCGGCGTACCGTCCTCACCCCTTCGGCAACTGCGCCAGTTCCTCGCGCACCAGCCGCACCACCAGCGTGTCCAGCGTGTCCACCGAGTAGTCGGCCACGTCGTGCACGGTCTCGCGGCCGGGGCCGCTGCCCGGATCGGACGCGTCCTTGTAGGTGAGGAAGATGAAACGCCCACCGGTGTACTGGGCGATCTGCCGCTGCACGATCTCGCCGGTGGTGTCCTGCCCCGACGCGGCCACGCTGAACACCTTGATGCCCTTGCCCAGCGCGGCGAGCATGGTCTGGTCGTAGTGCGGCCGCGGATAGTCCATGTGCGGCGGCGCGTCGGCCAGCGACACCAGCAGGCGCGTGGTCGCCGGGCCGCGCCAGGCCAGCGTCTGCACCGCATGGTCGAAGGCTTCGTTCATCGCCTCGGGCATGTCGCCGCCACCGCCGGCACGCACGCCATCGAGTACCTGCTGGAACGCGGCGACGTTGCCGGTCAGGTCCCAGCTGCGCACGAAGTACTCGTCGCCACGGTCGCGGTAGGCGACCAGCCCAAGGCACACGTCCGGGCGCGATGGCAGCTGTTCGATGCCGCGCACGATGTCGTGCAGCGAAGCGCGCAGCTTGTCGATCTCGTCGCCCATCGAGCCGGTCGCATCGACCATGAACACCAGGTCCAGCCGCGCGCGCGCCGCTGTCGCGGCGGCAGGCAGGCGCACCTCCAGCGCATCCTTCTGCCCGCGCCGCAGCTGTGCCTGCGCCTGCCGGCCATCGCGACGCACATCCACGCGGTAGCTGGCCGAATCGCGGTCGTCGAACGCGTTCAGGTGCAGCCAGGCCTGGCCGCCGGCGTCGGTGCGCGCCCACATGCGCGCGCCATCGGCGCTGGAAACGGCGACTTCGGCATCGGGCACCGGCCGCCCCTGCGCATCGATCACGCGCAGGCGCTGGCGCACCGAGACATCCCGGCCGAGCTGCGCCGCTTCGGCATGACGCTGCAGGAACTGCTGGAAACCTCCGAAATCGGCGTTGTCGTCGACCACGCCGGCGGTCACCGGCGCAGCAGGCTGCTGGCGCACTGGCGCCGGTGCCGGCGCGTAGGGAACCGCCAGACCGGAACGCGCCACGCTGGTCGCCACCGCCGGCGCATCCGCGGCGACCGGAGCCGGCGGCGGAGCAGGCATGGCCTCCATCAGCACCTTGCTGCGCCCACCCTTCCCGACCAGGGTGGGAACATCGCGCACGCGCTGCGGCGGCTGCGGATCGGGAACCTCGCGCATGCGCGGCGTGTCGCTGCACACCGTGGCGGCAGGCGCGCGGAAATTCGGCGCGGTCTGGCGCGTGCGCTTGAGCGCCGGCGCCTTCAAGTCGGGTTCCGCGACGACGGTGGCCGGCCCGGGCCACAACGGCTCACCGGCGAGTGCCGGCAGCCCGGCCAGCACCGTCAACGCGAACGCCATCGAACGTACCGGCAGGCGCCGGGAGGCCATGCTTGCGTGCTTCATCTGCTTGCTCCGTTCCATGCAGGGTGGGCCGCCGTGGCGGCATGCGACAAGGAGAACGGATGGGGGAAGCGAATGGGGTTTTGCAGGAACGCACAGCGTACGCATCGAATCCGCATTTCCCTTCTCCCTCCCGGGTGAAGGCCTGTGGCCTGCACGCCTGGCCCACACATGCGCGCGGGGCCGGGGCGTGGTCCCGCGGGGGCGGATCAGGGCACGGGCGAGCCCCCGCCTTGTTCGATCGCACACGGCTGCGCCCGTCGCCCTCTTTCCTGCTCCGTGCCCTGGCCCGCGGCATTTGCGCCGGTGGCGTGGGCGCATGCCATGCGGCTCCGCCCCGAAGGAAGAGGAGGCTTCCCTCGCCCCTACAGGCGGTGCGCGGTACCCAGGTACTCGGCGCTCTGCATCTCGATCAGGCGGCTGGCGGTGCGCTCGAAGGCGCCGGCCAGGCGCGTGCCGGAATAGAGCAGCGGCGGCGGATCCTGCGCGGTGCAGACCAGGTTGACCTGGCGGTCGTACAGCTCGTCGATCAGGTTGACGAAGCGGCGCGCGGCATCCTCGTTCATGCGGTCGAAGTGGGGGATGCCGCCGAGCAGCACGGTGTTGAACTCGCGCGCGATCTCGATGTAGTCCGAAGGCCCGCGCGGCCCCTCGCACAAGCCGGGGAAATCGAACCAGACGATGCTCTTGCCGCGCCCGCGCACGGGAATCTTGCGGCCCTCGATCTGGATGTTGCCGCTGCGTGCCTCCTCGCCGCCACTGAGCTCCTTCCAGCGCCCGCCCAGCCAGGCGTCGCTGCCGTCCTCCAGCGGCGCGCGGTACACCGGCGAGCGGGTCAGCGCGCGCATGCGGTAGTCCTCGGTGCCTTCGGCGTACAGCTCCACGCAGTATTTCTGCAGCAGGGCGATGGCCGGCAGGAAGCTGTCGCGCTGCAGGCCGTTGAGGTACAGGTTCTCCACCGCGGTGTTGGAAGTGGTCACCAGGGTCACGCCTTCGGCGAACAGGCGCTCGAGCAGGCGCGCCAGCAGCATCGCATCGCCGATGTCGGTGACGAAGAACTCGTCCAGCACCAGTACGCGCAGCCTGCTGCGCCACTCCTGGGCGATTTTCGCCAGCGGGTCGCTCTGCCCCTGGTGTTCGCGCAGCCGCTCGTGGATGCCGCGCATGAAGCGGTGGAAGTGGGTGCGGTATTTCTGTTCGATCGGCAGGCCGTCGTAGAACAGGTCGACCAGGAAGGTCTTGCCGCGGCCGACGCCGCCCCAGAAGTACAGGCCCTTGACCGGCTCGGGCTTCTTCCAGAAGGCCGACAGCCGGTCGAGCCAGCCGTCCTGCGCCGAATCGACGATGGCGTCGTGGATGCGATCCAGTTCGGCCAGCGCCGCGTGCTGGGCCGGATCGTCGCGCCAGTCGCCACGGGCCACGCCGGCGGCGTAGCGCTGCGAGGGGGTCGTCGCGTCCATGCTCAGCAGCTGCCGTCGGGCAGCCAGCGCCGCACTTCGTGCTGGATCGCGCCGCGCAGGTCGATCAGCTTGCGATGGAAGAAATGGCTGGTGTCGGGCATGCGCACCAGCTGCGGCGGAGCGGCCAGCGTTTCCAGCCAGGCATAGACGGCCTGCGCATCGACCACCTCGTCGGCGTCGCCCTGCACCACCAGCCATTGCGCCGGCGGCCGCAGCCCGTCGAAATCCCAGGTACGGCGGCCGACCGGCGGTGCGATCGAAATCAGCGCCTGCGGCTGCAGCGCGCCGCTGGCGCGCAGCGACACATAGGCGCCGAAGCTGAAACCGGCCAGCCACAGTGCGCAGTCCGGGCGCTCGGCGCGTACCCACGCCGCCACCGCGCGCAGGTCGTCCTGCTCGCCCTCGCCGTTGTCGTAACTGCCGGCCGAAGCGCCGACGCCACGGAAATTGAAGCGCACGGTGGTGACGCCCAGCTCGCGCAGCGCGCGCGCGGCCATGGTCACCACCTTGTTGTGCATGCTGCCGCCCTCGGTGGACAGCGGATGGCAGATGACGGCGACGACCGGATGCGCGGCGATGCCGCCCTCGGGCGGATCGACCGCGACCTCCAGCGGCCCGGCGGGGCCTTCCAGCATCAGCGCCATCGATTCGTGGGGAAAGGAAGGATTGCTCATGCCGCCATAATAACGGCCCCATCCACCGGCTTCACCGCCGCCCTGCCCGGTAACGAACGCGATGCACTTCCTGATCCTGAGCGTGGTGTGCAGCGTGCTGGTCTCGGTCCTGCTGAAACTGGCGCCGCGGCGCGGCATCGACATCGCCCAGGCCGTGACCTGGAACTACCTGGCCGCCAGTGCGTTGTCGCTGCTGCTGCTCCAGCCCTCGCTGCAGTCGCTGCGGAACGGGCACGCGCCCTGGCTGGCGCTGCTCGGCCTGGCGCTGGCCCTGCCGGGCATCTTCCTGGTGCTGGCGCGCGCCGTGCGCGAGGCAGGCATCGTGCGCAGCGACGTGGCGCAGCGGCTGTCGCTGCTGCTGTCGCTGGGCGCGGCGTTCGCGCTGTTCGGCGAACATGCCAACGGCTGGAAGCTGGCCGGGCTGGGCCTGGGCCTGCTGGCCATCGTCGGGGTGAGCGCGCGCAACGGCGATGCCGGCGGCGCCACGGCATCGGGCTGGCGCTGGCTGCTGGCGGTATGGGCCGGTTTCGCGCTCATCGACATCCTGCTCAAGCAGGTGGCGCTGTCCGGCACGCCTTCCACCGCCGCGCTGCTGGCCAGCTTCGCCATCGCCTTCGTGCTGATGCTGGGCTGGCAGCTGCAGCGCCATTTCAGCGGCCGCCGCCGGCTGGAAGCCCGCAACCTCGGCTTCGGCCTGCTGCTGGGCGCGATCAACTTCGGCAACATCCTGTTCTATGTGCGCGCCCACCAGGCGATGCCGCACAGCCCGGCCACCATCTTCGCCGGCATGAACATCGGCGTGGTCTGCCTTGGCGCACTGGTCGGCATGCTCGCCTTCGGCGAGAAGACCAGCCGCTGGAACCGCATCGGCCTGGGCCTGGCGGTGATGGCGATCGCGCTGATCGCGCGCGGGGCGCAGGCGTAGGAGAGGCTGGAGCCGCTCCTACGATCGCGATTCCCCGATCAGGGATCGAAGCCCAGCAGCAGCGGGTCGTGGTCCGAACTGCGCCAAGGACCGGGCACGTTGCGCCCCTGGTAGCCCGCTTCGTCGGCCTCGTCGGCATTGATGTGCCACTCGGCGGCGCCCTTCAACCGCGCCGCCATGCCGGGATTGAGCAGGGCGTGGTCGAGACGGCCGGTCAGTCCGTTGTAGACATAGCTGTAGGGCTGGTGCACGCCGGCCACCTTGAACGCATCGCGCCAGCCATCGGCATGCAGCTGGCGGATCGGGTCTTCCATCGCATAGGCGTTGAAGTCGCCCAGCAGCACCGCGTCGCGGCTGCCGCTGCCGGTCGGGTCGCGCTGCAGCCACTGGCTCAACAGCCGTGCCGATTCCACGCGGGTCGCGTTCCAGCAACCCTGGCCGTCGTTCTGGTCGGCATCGGCACCGGTCGCGTCGGTACAGCCCTTGGACTTGAAATGGTTGGCCACGACCACGAACGGCTGGCCCTTGCGCCCCACGCGGAAGGCCTGCGCCAACGGCACCCGGCTGCGCTCGCCGAAAGGTTCGTGCTCCAGCACCACCGGCTTGCCTACCGGCGCCACGCGCGAGGCGCGATAGATGATGCCCACGCGGATCGGGTTGTCGCCCGGGCCCTTGCCGGCGTCGACGAACGCCCACTGGCGGTCCTTGCCTTGCCCCTCGTTGAGCGCACGCACCAGCCCGGCGATCGCCGAATCCGGACCGTAGCCGTCGTTCTCCAGCTCCATCAGCGCGGCCACGTCCGCGTCGAGAGCGCGGATGGTGGCGATCAGCTTGGCCTGCTGCGCCTGGAACTGCGCGAGCGTCTTTGCGCCGCGCAGCGTCGGAAAACCGCCGCCCCGGCCGTCACCATTGAAGTAGTTCTCCAGGTTGAACGCGGCGATGCGCAGCGCGCCCGCCACGGCCGGCGGCTGCGGGCGCTCGATGGCGGGCACCTGCAGCGGACGGGTCAGCTGCAGCCGGTATGCGCCGTCGTAGCGCTGGTCGACCACGCCCTCGACACCCGTGAACACCATGCCGGTGCGCAGCTGCGCATCGTCGGGCAGATAGGACACATGGCCCGGATCGCGCTGGCCGCTGCCATCGTCCAGGCGCAGGCGGCGGCGCGCGTTGTCGGCCAGCAGCGCCGCGTTTTCCGCGGTGCCGGCGGCGGCCAGCTCGGTGGGCTGCCACAGCCGGCCCTCGAATGCGACGGCGAGTTCGCCATGACGCGCCAACTGGTCCTGACCGGACAGGGTCAGCGGCGCGGCGATGCGCACCTGCATGCCTTCCAGCGCCTCCCAGTTGGCCGGCACGCCGTCGAGCACGGTGACCGGCGGCGCCGGGCGGGAACGGGCCGCGACGACCGTCTCCGCCTTCAGCGCGGTGAGGCTCTGCCCGCTCTTGCCGGCCGGCAGCTCCAGCACCGTGCCGGTAATGCGCAGCCACTGTCCTGCCGATGCGTTCTGCGCCGGATCCAGCTGCACGAACACCGCATCGGAGGTCGCCGGATCATGGTCGCCTTCGTCCTGCACGAAGACGCCGCCCAGTCCGGCGCGCAGATCGGCGGTGACGATGCCTTCGATGGTCACCTGCCGACCTTCCAGCGGACTGCGTTCGCCGCTGCCCTGCACCTGGCCGATGGCGATGACGGCCGGCCCCCTGGCGACGGCCTGCGGCACGAGGGCGACGGACAGCGAGAGGGCGAGCAGCGAGGGAAGGTGGCGCATGAGGTGGACTCCGGAACGGCGGAAAACAAAGCGCCGCCCGGGAGGGCGGCGCCGAGTGTCCATGATGAGGACGTTTTATTTCAGGTTTGCGAGCATCCAGTCCACGGTGGCGTGGATCTGCGCTTCGCTGAGCCCGGCATTGCCGCCCTTGGGCGGCATCACTCCGCCGTCCGGACCGGTATAGCCGTCGATGGCGTGCTTGTAGAGCGTTTCGGTGCCCTGGGCGATGCGCTTGTCCCAATGCGCATGATCCAAGGTCGGCGCCATGCCCACGCCGGTCAGGTGGCAGGCGGTGCACAGCTTGTCGAAAATCACCTTGCCGTCGAGGGTGCCTTCATAGGCGCCGCCCGCGGCTGCGGCCTGTGCGGCGGCGGCTTCCGCGGCCGCGGCCTGCGCTGCCGCGCCGGTGCTGCCCGCATAGACGGCGCCGGCCGGCGCAATGCGCTGCTCGACGCGCGCAACCGCCTGCGGAGAGGCTTCGGTGGGAATCGCGCGCTGCAGGAACGAAGCGAAGATGATCAGGCCGATCGTGACGACAGCCAAGAAGGCGATCACGATGGAGAAGCGTTTCAGGAACTGAAGGTCGTAATTCCGCACGTATCAAACCCCTGGCAAGTAGTCGATGGACCACAGCTACCGGCGGAGTATAGACCAGCGCCCCTACCCACCGGCAACGGTCGCCGGCCGGGACCGCGCCGGCGCGCCATCATGGCTTGCCCGCCACGGCTCCAGCGCCGGCCGCGCGCAGGCACAGCGCGCCGATCGCCTCGACCAGGGGTTCGCCGCCGCGCAGGCCGTCGCGGCTGGGCGCGGTCGGGCCGACCAACGCTTCGGTGAAGGCGCCGACGATGCAGGCCGCGCCCACGTCCAGGTCCTGCGGCGGGAATTCGCCAGCGCGCACGCCATCGTCGAGGATGCGCTTGAACACATCGCCGAACAGGCGGCGGCAGCGGATGCGCTCGGCCTCGACCTCCGGGTCCACCGGTTCGGCGATGAAGGCATAGGCCAGCGCCGGCCCGGCCAGTGCGCGGCGCACGAAGGAGGCCACCGCCTGCTGCAGGCGCAGCGCCGCCGGCTGCGGCTCGTCGGCGATGGCCGACAGGATGTCCAGCTCGTGCTCGACCGCGGCGCTCAGCACTTCCACGAACAGCTCGGCCTTGGACGGGAAGTGGCGGTAGATCAGCCCGGTGGACACGCCCGCCTCGGCCGCCACGGCGGTGATGGGCGCATTGCGGTAACCGCCGGCGGCGACCAGCCGGCGGGCCGCGGCCAGGATCGCCTCGCGGTTGCCTGCGAGGCGTTTTTCCATCAGTTCCGAGCGTTTGTAGGCCATGGTTTGATTCTAGGTTCAATTTTTGAATTTGTATTCACTTTTTCATGGAGACCCGCTAGGCTGCGCGCAAACGCCCGTGCTGGCGGCCGGTCCGCCCCCACCATCCCGGAGCGCCCTCTTCCAGCCGGAGCCGCCCCATGCACGTCCCCACCCTTCCCTTCGATCTCGGCGAAGAGATCGACATGCTGCGCGAAAGCGTGGCCCAGTTCGCGGCCGCGCATATCGCCCCGCTGGCGGCGGAAGCCGATGCGACCAACCACTTCCCCAACCCGCTCTGGCGCCGGCTCGGCGAGCAGGGCCTGCTCGGCATGACCGTGGAGGAAGAATACGGCGGCAGCGGCATGGGGTATCTGGCCCATGTGGTGGCGATGGAGGAAATCTCGCGCGCGTCCGGCGGCATCGGCCTGTCCTACGGCGCGCATTCCAACCTGTGCCTCAACCAGCTGCGCAAGAACGCCAGCGAAGCGCAGAAGCAGCGTTACCTGCCGAAGCTGTGCAGCGGCGAACACATCGGCGCGCTGGCGATGAGCGAACCGGGCGCCGGCTCGGACGTGGTGTCGATGAAGCTGCGCGCGGACCGGCGCGGCGACCACTACGTGCTCAACGGCAACAAGATGTGGATCACCAATGGCCCGGATGCCGACGTGCTGGTGGTCTATGCCAAGACCGATCCGGAAGCCGGCTCGCGCGGCATCACCGCCTTCATCGTCGAGAAGGGCATGAAGGGCTTCTCCACCGCGCAGAAGCTGGACAAGCTGGGCATGCGCGCCTCCAACACCTGCGAGCTGGTGTTCCAGGACTGCGAGGTGCCGGCCGGGAACGTGCTCGGCGAAGTCGGCGGCGGGGTGAAGGTGCTGATGTCCGGGCTGGACTACGAGCGCGTGGTGCTGTCCGGCGGCCCGCTCGGGCTGATGGCCGCGGCGCTGGACGTGGTGCTGCCCTATGTGCACGAGCGCAGGCAGTTCGGCGAGGCGATCGGCAGCTTCCAGCTGATCCAGGCCAAGCTCGCCGACATGTATGTGGGCCTCAATGCCTGCCGCGCCTATGTATATGCGGTGGCACGCGCCTGCGACCAGGGGCGGACCACCCGCCAGGACGCGGCCGGCGCGATCCTGTATTCGGCCGAGAAGGCCACCTGGGCCGCCGGCGAGGCGATCCAGATCCTCGGCGGCAACGGCTACATCAACGAATACCCGGCCGGGCGCCTGTGGCGCGATGCCAAACTGTATGAAATCGGCGCTGGTACTTCGGAAATCCGGCGCATGCTGATCGGGCGCGAGCTGTTCCAGCGCACGGCGTGATCGAAGCCGCTCTCCCTCCGGAGGGAGAGCGGCGGTTTGCGGACCTCCGCGAGCGCCCCTGCGCCAGCGCAGGAGCGGCGCGCGAAGCGGAAGCGATGGAGAAGGCGCGGGACGACACCCCCTGAATCTTCCCGAGGCTTCTTCCGGACCCTCATCCGCCCCATCGGGGCACCTCCTCCCACCGGGAGAAGGGAAAGCCAAGGCCACCGCCATGACCGTACTGAAATCCCAGCTGCAACCCGGCACCGACGCCTTCGAAGCCAACCGCGCGGCGATGCAGGCGCTGGTCGACGATCTGCGCGCCACGCTGGAAGCCACCGCGCGCGGCGGCAGCGAGGCGGCGCGGGCCAAGCACACGGCGCGCGGCAAACTGCTGGTGCGCGAGCGCATCGACGCCCTGCTCGACCCCGGCAGCCCGTTCCTCGAAATCGCGCCGCTGGCCGCGCACGGCATGTACGACGACCCGGTGCCCGGCGCCGGCATGGTCGCCGGCATCGGCCGCGTCTCCGGTGTGGAATGCCTGGTCGTCGCCAACGACGCCACGGTCAAGGGCGGCACCTACTACCCGGTCACGGTGAAGAAGCACCTGCGCGCGCAGGAAATCGCGCAGCAGAACCGCCTGCCCTGCATCTACCTGGTGGATTCCGGCGGCGCCTTCCTGCCGCTGCAGGACGAGGTGTTCCCCGACCGCGACCACTTCGGCCGCATCTTCTACAACCAGGCCAACCTGTCGGCGCAGGGCATCCCGCAGATCGCCTGCGTGATGGGCAGCTGCACCGCCGGCGGCGCCTACGTGCCGGCGATGAGCGACGAGACGGTCATCGTCAAGGAACAGGGCACCATCTTCCTCGGCGGCCCGCCGCTGGTGAAAGCCGCCACCGGCGAGGTGGTCAGCGCCGAGGAGCTGGGCGGCGCCGACGTGCACACGCGCATCTCCGGCGTCGCCGACCACCTGGCCGACAACGACCTGCAGGCGCTGGCGCGGGTGCGCGCCATCGTCGCCAACCTCAACTGGCGCAGGCCCGAACCGGGCGTCGCGCTGCAGGCCGGCGAAGCGCCGCTGTTCGACGCCCGGGAACTGTATGGCGTGATCCCCGGCGACACCCGCAAACCCTACGACGTGCGCGAGGTGATCATGCGCATCGTCGATGGCTCGCGTTTCGACGAGTTCAAGCCGCGCTACGGCAACACCCTGGTCACCGGTTTCGCGCACGTGCACGGCCATCCGGTGGGCGTCATCGCCAACAACGGCATCCTGTTCTCCGAATCGGCGCTCAAGGGCGCGCATTTCATCGAGCTGTGCTGCCAGCGCGGCATCCCGCTGCTGTTCCTGCAGAACATCACCGGCTTCATGGTCGGCCGCAAGTACGAACACGGCGGCATCGCCAAGGACGGCGCCAAACTGGTGATGGCAGTGGCCAACGCGCGCGTGCCCAAGTACACGGTGGTGATCGGCGGCTCGTTCGGCGCCGGCAACTACGGCATGTGCGGCCGCGCCTATTCGCCGCACTTCCTGTGGATGTGGCCGAACGCGCGCATCGGCGTGATGGGCGGCGAGCAGGCCGCCAGCGTGCTGGCCACGGTCAAGCGCGACGGCATCGAAGGCAAGGGCGGGCAATGGTCGGCGCAGGAGGAGGATGCGTTCAAGCAGCCGATCCGCGACCAGTTCGAGCAGCAGGGCCACCCCTATTACGCCAGCGCGCGGCTGTGGGACGACGGCGTGATCGATCCCGCCGACACCCGCCGCATCCTCGGCCTGGCGCTGGCCGCCAGCCTCAACGCGCCCACGCAGGACACGCGCTTCGGCGTGTTCCGCATGTAACGGCGAACGGAGACCGGACATGTTCGACAAAATCCTGATCGCCAACCGCGGCGAAATCGCCTGCCGCGTCATTGCCACCTGCCGCCGCCTGGGTATCGCCACCGTGGCGGTGTATTCGGACGCCGACCGCGACGCGCGGCACGTGCGGCTGGCCGACGAGGCCGTCCGCATCGGCGCGGCGCCGGCGGCGGAGAGCTACCTGCGCGGCGATGCCATCCTCGACGCCGCGCGCCGCACCGGCGCGCA
Organism: Stenotrophomonas nitritireducens; assembly: GCF_001431425.1. Taxonomy (GTDB): domain Bacteria; phylum Pseudomonadota; class Gammaproteobacteria; order Xanthomonadales; family Xanthomonadaceae; genus Stenotrophomonas; species Stenotrophomonas nitritireducens. Next base: position 218,715 of record NZ_LDJG01000002.1, on the reverse strand, counting down.
GGCGATCCATCCCGGCTACGGCTTCCTGTCCGAGAACGCCGGCTTCGCCCGCGCCTGCGCCGAGGCCGGCATCGTCTTCATCGGCCCGCCGGCCAGCGCCATCGATGCGATGGGCGACAAGAGCGCGGCCAAGGCGCTGATGCAGCAGGCCGGCGTACCGTTGACGCCGGGCTATCACGGCGAGCGGCAGGAGCCTGCGTTCCTGCGCGCGCAGGCCGACGCCATCGGCTATCCGGTGCTGATCAAGGCCAGCGCCGGCGGCGGCGGCAAGGGCATGCGCAGGGTCGAGGCCAGTGCGGATTTCGAAGCGGCCCTGGCCAGCTGCCAGCGCGAGGCGCAGTCGGCGTTCGGCAATGCGCACGTGCTGGTGGAGAAGTACATCGAGCGCCCGCGCCATATCGAGATCCAGGTGTTCGGCGACGGCCACGGCAACGTGGTCCATCTGTTCGAGCGCGACTGCTCGGTGCAGCGCCGCCACCAGAAGGTGCTGGAAGAAGCGCCCGCGCCGGGCATGACGCCAGAGCGCCGCGCGGCGATGGGCAGGGCCGCGACCGACGCCGCCCGCGCGGTCGGCTACGTGGGTGCCGGCACGGTGGAGTTCATCGCCGCCCCGTCGGGCGAGTTCTGGTTCATGGAAATGAACACCCGCCTGCAGGTCGAGCACCCGGTGACCGAGATGATCACCGGCACCGACCTGGTCGAATGGCAGCTGCGCGTGGCCGCGGGCCAGAAGCTGCCGAAAACGCAGGACGAGCTGCGCATCCATGGCCATGCCATCGAGGCGCGGCTGTACGCCGAGGACGCCGACCGCGGCTTCCTGCCCTCCACCGGCACGCTGCGCCACCTGCGGCTGCCGCAGGCCAGCGCCAATGTGCGCGTGGATGCCGGCGTCGAACAGGGCGATGCGATCACCCCGTACTACGACCCGATGATCGCCAAGCTGGTCGTCTGGGACGTGGACCGCGAACGCGCGCTGCTGCGCATGCAGCGTGCGCTGGCGCAGTGCCAGGCGGCCGGCGTCACCACCAACGCCGCCTTCCTGCATCGGCTGGTGGCGACCGCGTCCTTCCAGCACGCCGATCTGGACACCGCCCTGATCGAACGCGAACACGAAGCGCTGGACATCGCGCATCACCCTGCCAGCGCCGCGGACTGGGCACTGGCCGCGGTGCTCGCCGTCGAGGAAAGCGCCTCCGCGACAGCCGAGGCCTCGCCGTGGGCCATCGCCGACGGCTGGCGCCTGACCGGACCAGCAGCGCGTTCGATCACGCTGGAGCACCTGCAGCAGCAACAGACGCTGCAGGTACGCCGCGAGGCCGATGGCTGGCAGGTCCAGGGCAGCGATGCCACTTCGTTGCGGATCATTGGCCATGCCGGAAGTGGGAACTACGCATTGCAGATCGACGACCGCCTGCTCCGCGGCGATGTCCTGCACGACGGCAGTGCGCTGTACGTCTTCGGCGACACCGGCCAGCGCCGCTACACCCTGCACGACCCGGTTGCCGATGCCGACAATCCCGGCGACCACGGCGGCAGCCTGCTCGCGCCGATGCCCGGCCGCGTCATCGCCCTGCTGGTCGAACCCGGCAGCAGGGTCGCCCGCGGCGCCCCGCTGCTGGTGATGGAAGCGATGAAGATGGAACACACCCTGCAGGCCCCGGCCGAGGGCGTGGTCAACGGCTATCGCGTGCGCGCGGGCGAACAGGTCGGCGATGGCGCGGTGCTGGTGGATTTCGAGGCGGACTGAGGTCGTAGTCCGCCCGGGACGGCGAACCTCAGGCGCCGCCCGGTGCGGGCCAGGCGCCTTGAAGCGGGTCCAGCTCGGCGGTCGTCCTTTCCTGCGCACGCCAGCCCATGCCGCAGATGGCCAACGGACCTTCCTTCAGGGGATCGAGCGCAAGCGCCTTCTCGATGTCGACTTCATTGATCGCCGAGGTAACGAAAGCGCCCAGCCCGCATTCGGTCGCGGCCATGTACAGCGCCTGCGACAGATGGCCGGCGTCGAGCATCATCGCGCGATAGACCTTGCGATGGTTGCGGTACTTCCAGAGGCTGCGCTCGAAGCGGCAGACGAAGACCACCAGCACCGCCGCATCCACGAACCAGTGCTGGCCCGCCAAGAACCGCCGCGCCGTGTCCGCATCGAGCTCGCACTCCGGGACCACCGGCGTCAGCGCATGCCGGAGCGGGTGATAGCGATAGAGGCCGGGCGCCAGGCCTTCCACGCGCTGCACCAGCAGGCACGCCTCCATGGGATGCAGGCCGCCGGCGGAGGGCACGTTCTTCTTCAGGAACACCAGGCCGGGCGCGGGTTCGAGTTGCGCATGCGCGCGGAACGTCTGCTGCAGGGCTGCCGCCAGCTGCGCCATCGACACGGAACGCCCGGGGTCGAAATTGCGGCAGGTCACGCGCCTGCGCCCCAGTGATTCCAGTGCGCTGGCGGGAACCTCCGGCAGGCCGATCTGCCCCGGCAGCGGCCCCTGATCCGGCACCGCGGGCGGCGGGGAACCGAGCCGTTGGCGAAGATCGTGGGCCGTGACCAGCTGGCTCCTCTCCATGTCCGTCACGCTGTCCACGCCCTGCCAGCGCGAATGGCGGTGGTGGATCGCTGCCAGCGGCCACCAGTGGCCCTCTCCCGGCGTGGAACGGGACACGGGCCCGACGCCCGTTTCCGCATCGGGTACCTCTTCGGCCACCAACAGTTCCAGCGCCAGCAGCGAGTGCACCAGCGCCCTTGAATCCGCATCCGCAGGCAGGTCCTGCCAGTACTCGGCGCTGCACTGGAGCAGCCATTGCGCCTGCGCGGGGCTTACCCGCCGGTATTCGTCCAGGTGCGCCGCCCATACCCTGATCTCGACCCGGGTCCGTACTCCATCGCCCCCCGACAGCAGGTCGCCGATATCCAGGGATGGAATTTCATTCGGCTCGATGACCAAGGCACCACATCGACGTACTCGCACGCTGTTTCCTCATGACGGGCTCTGCAGGATGCCGGAAATCCCCCGCGCGGCGCTGGGGCCACATGGATATCGATCATTGGCCGGCGCCATCGCACAGCCCGCTTGACCAGGTGTCGGGCGTTGTCACGGCGTAGAAACATTCCGCCAGTTGGGCTGGACCAATGAATCCGGCAGGTTTGGACTGTATGCTCGCGGCAGATCCTTCGCATCAGGCGGAGGCCACACACCACAGGGGACCCATGAACCACCATCACCACGGCAATGCCGCACACCCGCCGTTGAGTCAGGAAGTAGCGACGCACCTGCTTGACCTGTTGTCCGAAGACGATGCCTTCCGCGATCTGTTCGCGCAGGATCCGGAACAGGCGTTGGTCCAGCTGGGGCTGTCGCCCGAACAGGCCGCGCTGGCGCTGCGCGGCCAAAGCTGCCTGCGCGTCACCACCGTGCTGGCGAGCAAGGAAGCGCTGCGTGCCGCACGCGAGCGCCTAATGCAGGGTCTTACCTGCGAGCAGCCGCACACCGTCATTTTCGCCTTCAACGACTGAGGCCCCCACGCTCGCGGCATCCCCCGCGAGCGTCTCCACCACGTTCATCACCAGGCACGCCTCGCCGCCCATCCGGTTGCCCCAGGCGGCGCCCGGGTGGCTGGAAAGCCAGGCCTGCTCCCGTCGGCTGCCCTGCGCGTCGCCCGCAGCCTGCAGGCCATCACGCATCGCCACATGCCACTGGGTCAGGGCGCTGGCTTTGCCAGCCGCACGCAACCGCCGCATCGCCTGCTGCGGGTCGCCCCGCAGCCGCCACTGGTCGGCGGCAACGACCGCATGCAGGGCCTCATTCCCGGGATCCCCCGAGCGCTGCACCAGTCTCGCCAGACGCTGCTCGTCCGCCGCACTCAGCGCACGCCCCGCGTAGCGCTGCTGCAGGCGGGCCGCCGCAAGCGTGTTGCCGGCCAGGTCGTCCAGTTCCCCGGCACCTGCGGCCTCGGCCATCCCGATGGCCTGCTCGAGCAGAGCGGCGAGCTCGGCCGCGGGCCGCACACCGGTACGGTAACGGGCCACCAGGGCGCCCAGTTGCTGGGACAGGCGCGTCCCATTGCTGTCGCCCGCCGCCTTGGCGATTCCCGCCTCGGCAACCTGCACCGCGTCCGCGGCCCGCCCGGCAGCCAGCAGCGCCGCCACCCACTGCACGTGGATCAACGCACTGGAAGGCTCGCGTGCCGCGCTCGCCTCCAGCATGCGCAGGGCTTCGGGCAACTTGCCCTGCGCGGCCAGGGCCGAGGCATGGTGCCGGTTCGCCGGTGCCCCGGAAATCCGTTGCATCTGTTCGAAGCTGGCGATCGCGGCGTCGTACTTTTCCTGCGCCAGTTGGATCCGGCCCTTCAGTTCCCAGGAGACATAGCGCAGCGGCTCTTTGGATGCCGTCGCCGCGGTGACCGCCGTCAATGCCTCGTCCAGGTTGCCGTTGGTGAACTGGTCCCAGGCATAGTTCTGGTGGGCGGCGGCATAGTCCGGATATACCTCGCCGAGCAGGCGCCATTTTGCCGGGGCATGGCGCAGCGGCTGCGGCTCGAACTCGGCCGCCAGGGCTTCCATGTACAGGCGGTTGCGCATCGGCAGATGGTCAGGCAGCGCCAGCGCCCTGCGCAGATAGGGCTCGGCCTTTTCCGCATCGCCCTGCGTCATGTAGGTGCGGGTAATGCCGAGCAGCGCCAGCGCGAACTGCGGATCGATGTCCACCGCCTTCTGGTACAGCACGCGTGCGTCTTCCATCCGCCGCTGGTTGTAGACACTGTTGCCGGCGGCATACAGCTTCAACGCATCGAGACTGGCGGTGGTGACTTCAGGCAGCGGCTGCGACAGATTCCGGATCGCATCGGAAGATTCGCCCAGGTGGTCGCGCACCGAACCGGCGATGCTGTCGATGGACGCCAGCAGGTCATCCATCTTCCAGACATCGCGGGTCAGCACATAGACGGTGGCCTGGGTCTGCGGATCGACTACTTCCACCGTCACCCGCAAGCGCCCGCCAACCTGCGCCAGCGTCGGCAGGACGACGGCCCTGGCGCCATCGCGGATCGCGATCTCGCTGCCGACGGCGCGGTCGATGCGGGTTCCGCGCTGCCTGCGCATCCGCGCCAGGGTATCGCCGACGGTCATGTCGCTGAGCACGTTGAGGTAGCGCGACTGCTCCAGGCTGATGCGCAACGCCTGTGCCATCGAGTCATCCAGCACGGCATTGCCGGTCAGGTTGCGTACGTCGCCCATCACCACCCAGTCGCGCTCGGCGAAGGCGATGGCCGGCTCGGGGCGCAGGATGAACCACGCACCGATGCCCAGGCCCCCCAGCAGCGCCAGCTCCGCCACCAGGGCCACCGGGCGCCGCCACAGCGGCAGGTCGCGCCAGGCCTTGGGAGTGCTGCGCGGCATGCGCAGCGGGGCGAAGCCCGGCTCGCCGACCTCGAACACTTCCTGCGTGATCGGCACGCCCTTGAAGTGCCAGCGGCCGTGCGATTTCCACAGCAGGTGCTCGCTGCGCCCGCCCAGCTCGCGGGCGGAACGGCGCGCCAGCGATTCGGCCACGGCCGAAAGCAGGATCTGCCCCGGCCGCGCCAGCGCCATCAGTCGCGCGGCCAAGGGTTTGGCAAGGCCTTCGACCTCCAGCGGCTTGGCGCCGGCCTGCACCGCTTCGGCGCTGTTGTGCCAGGTCAGTACCTCGCCGACATGCATGCCGGTCCGCGCCTGCAGGCCGACGCCGCGCGAGCGCGCCAGCTCCTCCAGGCCCTGCCGGTAGTCCAGCGCGAACCCCAGCCCGTTGATCGGCCGGTCGAACAGCAACAGCAGGCCATCGGAGCGGTCGATCATCCGCCCCTTCCAGTGCTGCTGCAGGCGCAGCACCAGGCGGTCGTGTTCCTGGAACAGTTCCGCGGCCGCGGTATCGCCCAACCTCTCCACCAGAGCGACCGAATCACACAGGTCGGTCAGCAGCAGCGTATGCAAGCGGGGGGCGGGGATATCCGCCATTGCGTCGTTGCCGCGCGCGGCCTGCTCCTGCCGCACGTCAGCCGGCTCCCAGCCAGTCCACCGGCCATTGCAGCCGGTTGCCGCCACGCCGCTTGGCCTCGTACAGGGCGCTGTCGGCATGGGCATACCAGTCGTTCCAGTCGCGCGCAGGATCGAGCAGGCAGGCGCCGATACTCACCGGACAGACGCGCGGCACCGGTTGCGAGCGTTCCAGCAGGCCGTGCACCGCATGCAGGATGAAACCGGCCACATGCTCCAGCACCCCGGCGTCCGCGTCCTGCACCAGCAGGCAGAATTCGTCGCCGCCGAGGCGGCAGGCCAGCCCGCCGGGCTGCACCACCGAACGCAGGATGTTGGCGACCGCCTGCAGCACCCGGTCGCCCACCAGGTGGCCGTGCTCGTCGTTGACGCTCTTGAAGCGGTCGCAGTCGATCAGCAGCAGCCCCTGCGGCGGGTTCCGCGACGGCTGCCGGCATTCCTGCAGATAGAGGGTGAGCCCGCGGCGGTTGTACAGGCCGGTCAGTTCGTCGGTACGCACCAGCTCTTCGGTGTGGTTGAGCTGGTGGGTGGTGGTGTAGAGGTTGTCCAGCGCCGCTTCCAGGTCGTGATTGCGGCGGCGCAGTTGCCGGATCAGCATCTGCTCGTTGGACACCACGCGCATGATCGTGCGGCGCAGGAAATAGGCGACCCGGCCGGGATCATGGTCCACGAGCTTCTGGAAATCGGGATGGCTCAGTTCGAACAGGGTCAGTTCCGTCGACGCGCGGGCATCGGCGCCGCGGCGATGGTCGCCGATCAGCAGGCCCAGTTCGCCGAAGAACTCGCCCGGCCCGAGGTACTTGACCACCAGGTCCTCGCCGAAATCGAGATCGACGATGCCGTTGACGATGACGAACATCCCATCGCCCGAATCGCCACGGCGGAACAGCATTTCCCCGGCCGCGACCTGGCGCTGCCGGCCGAACCGCGAGAACAGCGCGAATTCGTCGGGCGACAGAACGGGATGCACGATTTCGGCCATCGCCATGCGGGCGACGCCCAGTTCGCGTTCTTCGGCCATGATTGCAGCACTGTCGCTGGTCATTCCCTCAGCCCCACCGCCCCGTCGTCCCCTGGGGCCAGCGCGGAAGGATAGCACCGGCGCAAAGCATGCGGGATGCCGCAATCCGGCATCCCTCCCATTCATGCCGCAGCGGCGCGACGGACGGCCGCCGCGGCCGCCCGCCCTCCATACCCGAAAGCTCAAAAAAGTATCGATGCGAGCTGGTCAGGCCGCCTTGCCCGGCTGGAACTGCGCTTCCTCGGTGGAACCGGTCAGCGCGGTGACGCTGGAAGCGCCGCCCTGGATCACCGTGGTCACGTCGTCGAAGTAGCCCGCACCCACTTCCTGCTGGTGCGAGACGAAGGTGTAACCCTGCCCGCGCGCCGCGAACTCCGGCTCCTGCACCTGTTCCACATAGTGGCGCATGCCTTCGCCGCGGGCGTAGTCCTGGGCGAACCTGAAGGTGTTGAACCAGTTGATGTGGATGCCGGCCAGGGTGATGAACTGGTACTTGTAGCCCAGCGCCGCCAGTTCATCCTGGAAGCGGGCGATGGTGCGGTCGTCCAGGTTCTTCTTCCAGTTGAACGAGGGCGAGCAGTTGTAGGACAGCAGCTTGCCGGGGCTGGCGGCATGCACGGCCTGGGCGAACTCGCGGGCGAAGCCCAGGTCCGGGGTGCCGGTCTCGCACCACACCAGGTCGGCATGCGGGGCATAGGCCACGCCGCGGCTGATCGCCTGCTCCAGGCCGTTCTTCACGCGGTAGAAGCCCTCGGCGGTGCGCTCGCCGGTGACGAACGGGGCGTCGTTGGGGTCGAAGTCGCTGGTCAGCAGGTTGGCCGCCTCGGCGTCGGTACGGGCCAGCACGATGGTCGGCACGCCCAGCACGTCGGCCGCCAGGCGCGCGGCCGACAGCTTCTGGATCGCCTCCTGGGTCGGCACCAGCACCTTGCCGCCCATGTGGCCGCACTTCTTCACCGCCGCCAGCTGGTCCTCGAAATGCACCGCGGCGGCGCCGGCGGTGATCATGTTCTTCATCAGCTCATAGGCATTGAGCACGCCGCCGAAGCCGGCCTCGCCATCGGCGACGATGGGCAGGAAGAAGTCGATCGCGTCCTCGGCCTTGAGCTTGCCGTCGATGATGTTCTTCCACTGGATCTCGTCGGCGCGCTGGAAGGTGTTGTTGATGCGGCGGACCATGGCCGGCACCGAGTCGTAGGCGTACAGCGACTGGTCCGGGTACATTGTCTCGGAGGTGTTGCCGTCGGCGGCCACCTGCCAGCCGGACAGGTACACCGCTTCCAGCCCGGCCTTGGCCTGCTGCATCGCCTGGCCGGCGCTGATCGCACCGAAGGCATTGACATAGCCCTTCTTCGAGGCGCCATTGACCAGTTCCCACAGGCGCTCGGCGCCGCGCTTGGCCAGGGTGTGCTCGGGCTGCACGCTGCCGCGCAGGCGCACCACGTCGGCGGCGCTGTAGGTGCGCTTGATGCCGGTCCAGCGCGGATTGCTGTCCCAGTCGTGCTGCAGGGCGTCGATCTGTTGCTGATGGGTGCTCATGGTGTAACTCCTTGGGGTCGCGTGGCTTGCTTGTGGGGCGGCTTCCGTCGCGAAGGGGCTTCACCGGGAAAGCTCCGTCGCGGCTGAAGCCGCTCCTACGAGGAAGGACAGGTACGGGGAAAGGACAGGAAAGAAGGAAACCGTCAGTCGATCTGCCGGTACGCCGGCAGGGTCAGGAACTCGGCCAGTCCGTCGGCGCGGCTGAGCTCGTCAAGCAGGTCGATGGCCTGGGCGATGCGGCCGCCGCCGGGCAGCGCGGCGGTGTCGCCGAGCCGCGCAGGCAGCGCGCGCAGCGTGCTCTGCAGCAGGGCGAAGTCGATCGCCGTGCCGTCGTCCAGGTGCTGGTTGCCGGCATGCAGCCACTGCCAGATCTGGCTGCGGCTGATCTCTGCGGTGGCGGCGTCCTCCATCAGGTTGTGGATCGGCACGCAGCCGTTGCCGTCCAGCCACGCGGCCATGTAGCGCACGCACACTTCCACGCTGTTCTCGAAGCCGGCGCGGGTGATGGTGCCGGCGCAGGGCGCGATCAGGTCGTCGCGGCAGACCTGTACATCGCGACGCAGCACGTTGTGCTGGTTCGCGGCCGGCATGTATTCGTCGAAGATCGCGCGCGCCACCGGGATCAGCGCCGGGTGCGCCACCCAGGTACCGTCGTGGCCGGCGGTGACCTCGCGCAGCTTGTCCGCGCGCACCCGCGCCATCGCCTGCTCGTTGGCGGCCGCGTCGTGGTTGATCGGGATCTGCGCGGCCATGCCGCCCATCGCATGCGCGCCGCGGCGGTGGCAGGTCTGGATCAGCAGTTCCGAATAGGCCTTCAGGAACGGCTGGGTCATCGTCACCTGGCCGCGCTCGGGCAGCACCTTGTCCGCATGCCGGCGGAAGGTCTTCAGGTAGGAAAAGATGTAGTCCCAGCGCCCGCAGTTCAGGCCGACGATGCGCCCGCGCAGCGCGTGCAGGATCTCGTCCATCTCGAACACCGCCGGCAGCGTCTCGATCAGCACCGTGACCTTGATCTGCCCGTGCGGCAGGCCGAGCATGCCTTCGATGTGCGACAGCGCCGCCTCCCACAGCGCCGCCTCCTCCATCGACTGCAGCTTGGGCAGGTAGAAGTACGGGCCGCGGTCACGGCGCATCAGCGCGCGGGCGTTGTGGAAGGCGAACACCGCCGCGTCGAACAGGCCGCCGGCGATCGGCTGGCCGTCGACCAGCACGTGCTTCTCGTCCAGGTGCCAGCCGCGCGGCCGCACGATCAGCACCGCCTGTTCCTCGAACGGGCGCAGCGCGTAGTACTTGCCGGGCCTGCCGCCCACCGCCGGCGCCGTGTAGTCGAGGTCGCCGCGCACCGCACCGGCCAGCGCCTGCTGGCCGGCCAGCAGGTTGCGCCAGGTCGGCGAGGTCGAATCCTCGAAGTCGGCCATGAACACCCGGGCACCGGAGTTCAGCGCGTTGATCACCATCTTCGGATCGGTCGGGCCGGTGATCTCGACGCGACGGTCCTGCAGCGCGGCCGGGATCGGCGCCACCGTCCAGTCGCCTTCGCGGATGGACGCGGTGTCGGCGCGGAAGTCCGGCAGGCCGCCCTGGTCGAAAAAGGCCTGGCGCTGGCGCCGCGCCGCCAGCCGCGCCTGCCGCTCGGGCTCCACCGCCCGGTGCAGCGACACCAGCAGTGCCAGCGCCCCGGCCGGCAGCAGCGCCGCCTGGCCGGCGAGCCGGGCGGTCACGGTGATGCCCGGGGTCGGGCGGGCGGGAACGGACGGGATGGCGGCGGCGACGGCGGACATGGCGGAAACCTGCGTGTGTCGGGGATTCCACCGTGCCGCCGGAGCGGCTTATTTATCAAAACAGTTTTTGCAATATCCAACATAAGTTGTGCTAATAATCGACCGGGATGACCGGAAACAAGCCCGCAAGTCCGCGTTTTTCCTACAAGTCCGACCGGCTCAAGCCGCTGCGCGCGTTCTGCCAGACGGTCCGCCTGGGCTCGGTTTCGCGTGCGTCGGAGGCCCTGTTCGTCAGCCAGCCGGCGGTGAGCCTGCAGTTGCAGGCGCTGGAACGGGAGCTGGGGGTGGTGCTGTTCGAGCGCAGCGGCCGGCGCCTGGTGCCCAGCCGCGAGGGCCAACTGCTGTACGAGATGGCGCAGCCACTGGTGGAGAGCCTGGACGGGCTGGAGGCCAGCTTCCGCGACAAGGTCCGCGGGCTGGACGCGGGCGAACTGACCGTCGCCGCGAATTCGTCGACGATCCTGTACCTGCTGCCGAAGATCGTCGAGGAGTTCCGCAGGCGCCACCCCGAAGTGCGGCTCACCCTGCAGGACGCGATCAGCGCCGACGGCACCGAACTGCTGCGCAGCGACGCCGCCGACCTGGCCGTCGGCTCGATGCTGGATGTGCCGGGCGACCTGAGCTACGCGCCGGTCTACGACTTCGAGCAGGTGCTGATCGCCCCGCGCGGACACCCGCTGGCCGGCAGGCGCGAGCTCACCCTGGAAGACCTCTCGTCCTGCCCGCTGATCCTGCCGCCGAAGCGGCAGATCACCTGGCGGCTGGTGGACCTGGTGTTCCAGCGCCACCGCGTGCCCTACACCGTGGCACTGGAGGTCGGCGGCTGGGAGGTGATCAAGCAGTACGTGGCGATGGGCATGGGCATCTCCATCGTCACCGCGCTGTGCCTCAACGACGCCGACCGCGAGCGGCTGGCGATCCGCCCGATGGCGCGTTACTTCCCCAAGCGCAGCTACGGGGTGACGGTGCGCCGCGGCAAGGTGCTTTCGCCGCAGGCGCGCGCCTTCATAGAGCTGATCCGCCCGGATCTGTTCGCCCCGCGCCAGTACGACGACACCGGGCCTTCGGAGCGGTGAACGCCGCGCCCGGCCGGCGGCCTCCGGCTTAACGCTTGGTGCCCGCTTCCGCGCTAGCGTTGCCGCACCCGCCAGCGCGGCCTACCGGAGTTTCGCCATGGATCGCACTCTGCTGTTCGCTGTCAGTCTCGCCCTCACACTCAGCCTTTCCGCCTGCAACGGCACGCCGGCCGGCAGCGACGCGCAGATGGCGCCAACCGCCGCTGCGCCGGCCGCTCCGCCCGAACTCATCCCGCGCGATGCCCTGTTCGGCAACCCCGAACGCGCCAACGTGCAGATCAGCCCCGACGGCAGATACCTGGGCTGGGTCGCCGCGGTCGACGGCGTGCTGAACGTCTGGGTCGCCCCGGCCGACGACATCGGCAAGGCGCGCGCGGTGACCGAGGACAAGGCGCGCGGCATCCGCCAGTACTTCTGGAGCCACCGGCCGGACACCCTGCTGTACCTGCGCGATACCGGCGGCGACGAGAACTTCCACCTGTTCTCGGTGGACCTCGCCTCCGGGCAGGCGCGCGACCTCAGCAACTTCCCGAACACCCGCGCCGAGGTGGTCGGCGTCAGCCACCTGCATCCGGAGTCGGTGCTGGTGGCGATGAACGACCGCGACCCGAAATGGCACGACCTGTACCGCGTGGACCTGGCCAGCGGCCAGCGCACGCTGCTGGAGAAGAACAGCCAGCAGATCGCCGGCTACATCGCCGACCCGGATTTCAAGGTCAGGATGGCCAGCCGCGCGCGTGACGACGGCGGCAACGACCTGCTCGAACCCGACGGCAAGGGCGGCTGGAAGGTCAGCGGCGAAATCCCGTTCGCCGACTCGCTGACCAGCTTCCCCGGCGGCTACACCAGCGACGGCGGGACCCAGTACTTCTTCGATTCGCGCGGCCGCGACACCGCGGCGCTGTACGCCATCGATACCGGCACGGGCGCGAAGACGCTGGTCTTCGAGGATGCCCGCGCCGATATCAGCGACGCCCTCGACGAGCCAACGACCCAGCGCGCGCAGGCGGTGGCGGTCAATTACCTGAAGAACGAGTGGAAGGCGATCGATCCCGCCGTCGCCCCCGACCTGGAGAAGCTCAAGGCCATCGGCCCCGGCAGCTTCAGCGTCACCTCGCGCACGCTCGACGACAAGACCTGGATCGTCGCCTACTCCGCCGCCGAAACGCCGGCCGCGTACTACCGCTATGCGCGCGGCGGCACACCGGAAAAGCTGTTCTCCGCGCGCCCGGCGCTGGAAGGCAAGGCGCTGGTGGCGCAGTGGCCGCAGGAAATCCGCTCGCGCGACGGCCTGACCCTGGTCAGCTATCTCACCCTGCCCCGGACCGCGGACGCCAATGGCGACGGCAAGGCCGACGCCCCGGTGCCGCTGGTGCTGCTGGTGCATGGCGGGCCGTGGGCACGCGACGACTATGGCTACAACGGCTATCACCAATGGCTGGCCAACCGCGGCTATGCGGTGCTGGCGGTCAACTACCGCGGCTCCACCGGCTTCGGCAAGGCCTTCACCAATGCCGGCGACGGCGAATGGGCCGGCAAGATGCACGACGACCTGATCGATGCGGTGGACTGGGCGGTCAAGAACGGCGTCACGACCAAGGAGCAGGTCGCGATCATGGGCGGCAGCTACGGCGGTTACGCCACCCTGGTCGGGCTGACCTTCACTCCCGAGACGTTCAAGTGCGGCGTGGACATCGTCGGCCCGTCGAACCTCGACACGCTGCTGTCCACCATCCCGCCGTACTGGGCCGCGTTCTTCGAACAGTTCGCCAGGCGCGTCGGCGATCCGCGCACCGCGGCCGGCAAGCAGCTGCTGGCCGAGCGCTCGCCGCTGACCCGCGTCGCCAGCATCAGCAAGCCGCTGCTGATCGGCCAGGGCGCCAACGACCCGCGCGTGCACCAGGCCGAGAGCGACCAGATCGTCAAGGCGATGACCGAAAAGCACATCCCGGTCACCTACGTGCTGTTCCCGGACGAAGGCCATGGCTTCGCGCGCCCGGAGAACAACAAGGCGTTCAACGCCGTGACCGAAGGCTTCCTGGCGCAATGCCTGGGCGGCCGCGCGCAACCCATCGGCACCGACTTCAACGGTTCCAGCATCACCGTGCCGGCCGGCGCGGATGGCGTGCCCGGCCTGGCCGACGCGATCCGCACCCACGTCCAGGACATCCGCCGCTGAGGCGGGCGTAATGCAGGCGGCCCGGTCCATGGGATCGGGCCGCTTCCCGCGGCGCGGCGCAGCCGCTCAAGGCGCGCAGTCGCAGCCCTTCCAGCCCGCCTGCTTGCTGGTCCGGCCGATGCCCGGGTTGAAGGTATTGCTCGGGTCCAGGCGCCGGTAGAAATCGGCCAGCGCGGGTTTGGCCGGATACAGATGGCCGACGTTGTGCTCGGCCGGATATTCGGCGCCGCGCGCGTCCAGAAGCGCCCACATCGCGTGCTCGATCGCCAGCGGATCCTCGCCCTTGCGCGCGATGTAGTCCTGGTGGAACACGTGGCACAGGAAGTGGCCGTAATACAGCTTGTGCAGCAGGCGCGCATCGAGATCGGCCGGCAGCCGCTCGAACCAGTCGCGGTCGTCGCGGCGCAGCGCGATGTCCAGCGCAACGATGTCCTCGACGCGGTCGCGGTGCGCCTCGCGGTAGCGCACCGCCGCGCTGGCGATGGCGAAGCGGTGCAGGAAGGCCTTGCGCCCCTCATCGGCACTGCAATGGAAGAAGCCGCCTTCGTGGCCGTCGAAGAAGCCGCGCAGCCAGGCCTCGGTTTCCGCCGCGTCACGCGCGGAAACCTTCAGCAGCAGGTGGTGTTCGTAGCGCTGGCGGAACTGGCCCATGCGCGGCGGCAGGTGCGCGGGCAGCAGCCCGGCCAGCGCCTGCAGCGCGCGGTCGCTCGCGCCGCGCAGGCCCAGCCGCTCGAACCAGCCGTCGATGCGGCTCTTCCACGCGAACGCGGCCGGCACGCGCGCGGTGCCGAGCCTGTCGATCAACAGGAACACGTCCTTGCCGTAGCGCTCGCCGATGTCGTACGCATCGCGGTGGATGTACTCGCCGGAAATCGGCAGGCGCTCGAAGCCGGTGAGCAGCTGCCGGCGGATCGCGGTCAGGCTTTCGGTGCGGTTGCTGCCGATGTAGAAGACCTCGACCGGTTCCTTCTCGAAGGTGTCCAGGCGTACCGCGAACACCGCCAGCTTGCCGGCCGACCCTGCGGCTTCGTAATGCCGCGCCGGATCCGCGTTGAAGCGCGCCGGCGTGGCGGCATCCACCTGCCGCACCTGCGCGGCGTAATCCGGATCGGACGCGGCGCGGCCCTCGCCGGCGCCGACATCGGCCGCCGTGTAGTCGCCGGCCTGCAGGCGCTGCAGGATTTCCTCCGGGCTCCCGCCCAGCGCGATGCCGAGATGGTTGACCAGACGCAGCCGGCCATCGGCATCGACCTGCGCGAACAGCGCCATCTCGGTATAGGCCGGCCCGCGCCGCACCAGCGCGCCGCCGGAGTTGTTGCAGATGCCGCCCAGCACCGAAGCGCCGATGCACGAGGAACCGATCACCGAATGCGGTTCGCGGCCCAGCGGCGCCAGCACCTGCTCCAGCCGGTCGAGCGTGGCGCCGGGCAGGCACAGCACCTGGCGGCCGCCGTCCAGCAACTGGATGCCGGCCAGGCGCAGCGTGCTGACCAGCACGACGGGCCGTCCGTAGTCGTCGCCATCGGGCGTGGAGCCGCCGGTCAGGCCGGTATTGGCCGCCTGCAGGATGATCGCCGCACCGCCCTCCACCGCCGCCTGCAGCGCGCGCCACAGTTCCAGCAGCGTGCCCGGCCGCACCACCGCCAGCACCGGGCCATCGCCGAAGCGGTAGCCCCTGCGGAAACGACGCGTGGCCTTGTCGCCGGTCAGCACATGGCCGGCGCCGACCGCTCCGCGCAGGCGCGCCAGCAGCGCGTCGCTCACGGCAGTCGCACCAGCGAGTCGCGGCCGATGTCGGCGATGCGGCGCGCGCCGGTCAGGGTCATGGCTACCTGCATCTCCTTCGCGATCAGGTCGAGAAGGTTCGCGACGCCGGCTTCGCCCTGCGCGGCCAGCGCGTAGACGAAGGCGCGGCCGAGCAGCACGCCGTCGGCGCCAAGCGCCAGCATGCGCACCACGTCCAGGCCGTTGCGGATGCCCGAATCGGCAAGGATCTTCAGCTCGCCCTGCACCGCATCGGCGATCGCCGGCAGCGCGCGCGCGGTGGACGGCACGCCGTCGAGCTGGCGGCCGCCATGGTTGGAAACGACGATGCCGTCGGCGCCGAACTTCACCGCGTCGCGCGCGTCGTCCGGGTCGAGGATGCCCTTGATCAGCATCGGCCCCTTCCAGAACTCGCGGATCCACTCCAGGTCCTTCCACGAGATCGACGGGTCGAAGTTGCTGCCCAGCCAGCCGATGTAGTCCTCCAGCCCGGTCGGGTGGCCACGGTAGGCGGAGATGTTGCCCAGGTCATGCGGGCGCCCGCACAGGCCCACGTCGAAGGCCCAGCGCGGATGGGTCGTCGCCTGCAGGTAGCGGCGCAGCGCCGCGTGCGGGCCGCTCATGCCCGAATGCGCGTCGCGGTAGCGCGCGCCCGGCACCGGCATGTCCACGGTGAACACCAGGGCGGTGACGCCCGCCGCCTGCGCGCGTTCCAGCGCGTTGCGCATGAAGCCGCGGTCGCGCAGCACATACAGCTGGAACCACATCGGCCGCCTGATCGCCGGCGCCACCTCCTCGATCGGGCATACCGAGACCGTGGACAGGGTGAACGGAATGCCGCGGCTGTCGGCCGCGCGCGCGGCCTGCACTTCGCCGCGGCGCGCGTACATGCCGGTCAGCCCGACCGGCGCCAGCGCCACCGGCATCGCCAGTTTCTCGCCGAACAGTTCGGTGGCCAGGCTCAGGTCGGCCATGTCGCGCAGTACGCGCTGGCGCAGGGCGATGTCGGCCAGGTCGGACACGTTGCGCCGGAGCGTGTGCTCGGCATAGGCGCCGCCGTCGATGTAGTGGAACAGGAACGGCGGCAGGCGGCGCTGCGCGGCCGCGCGGTAGTCGGTGGAGGCGGAGATGATCATGGGTCGGCCGTGGAAGAAGGCAGGCGCGAGGCGCGCGCGCGCCGGGCCTCGTTGTCGTCGAGCGTGCGCAGCGTGGTGTGCACGAACTCCAGGTGGGCCAGCGCGGCAGCGCGCGCGCGCACGGGATCGCCGGCCAGCACCGCGTCCATCATTTCCCGGTGCTGGTCGGACAGCGGCGAGAAGGTGCGCGGCGAGGTGTACAGGCGTTCCCGGCTCTGCGAGATGTTGGTCTGCAGCAGGTCGAACAGGCCGCGCATCACCTGCAGCAGCACCAGGTTGTGCGAGGCCTCGGCGATGGACAGGTGGAAATCGGCGTCGGCGCTGGCCTCGCCGGCAGGATCGTCCTTGCCGTGCGCATCCATCATCGTCTGGAAGGCCTGGGCGATGCGCTCGCGGTCTTCGGCGGTGGCGCGCAGCGCGGCATGCCACGCTGCCGCGCCTTCCAGCGCATGACGGATCTCCAGCACGTCGAAGCGGTATTCCGGGTCGCCCTGGAACAGCGGCAGGTAAGGTGCCAGCGGCTCGTCGATGGCCTGCCGCGCACGTGCCGCCGGTTCGGCCACGAAGGTGCCGCCACCGACCCGCGCGCTCAGCAGGCCCTGGCTGCTGAGCTGGGCGATGGCCTCGCGCAGCGCGGTACGCGACACGCCCAGCTGCACCGCCAGCGTGCGCTCGGCGGGCAGGCGGTCGCCGGCCTGCAGCTGTTGCTCCTGCACCAGCGCGCGCAGCTGCGCGGCGACCCGGTCCGATACCCGCTGCGGGGTTCCGCGATGCATGTTCATGCCGCCATTGTGCCGCCCCGCACCGTTAAGCCGCGTCGCGTACCGGCCATGGCGCTCACGGGATCATCCACGTCAGCCACCATGCCTGCGCGCTGGTGATGAGCCCGACCAGCACCGTGAACGCGAGGCTGTGGCGGATGGTGAAACGGAACAGGTCCGCCTCCTTGCCGGCCAGTCCCACCGCGGCGCAGGCGATGGCGATGGACTGCGGCGAGATCATCTTGCCGGTGACGCCGCCGGTGGTGTTGGCCGCCACCAGCAGCACGTCCGATACGCCGATCTGCTGCGCAGTGGTGGCCTGCAGCGCCGAGAACAGCGCGTTGGACGAGGTGTCCGAGCCGGTCAGGAACACGCCCAGCCAGCCCAGGAACGGCGAGAAGAAGGTGAACGCATCGCCGGTATGCGCCAGGGCCAGCGCCAGCGTCGCCGACAGCCCGGAATAGTTGGCGATGAAGGCGAAGGCCAGCACCATGCCGATGGAATAGATCGGCGTTTTCAGCTCGCGCACGGTCTCGCCGAAGGTGGACAGCGCAGCCCTGGCCGGCATGCGCAGCACGAGGATGGAGATCAGCGCCGCCAGCAGGATCGAGGTGCCGGTGGCCGAGAACCAGTCGAACTTGTACACCGCCTCGTAGGCGGAGGGCGCATCAACGATCGGCGGCATCTTCCGCACCAGCTTGTCCAGGCCGGGCACCTGCAGTTTCAGCACCCAGCCTTCCAGCGTGCCGCCGGCGGCGAACAGCGCCTTGAACGGCTTGATGCTCCACAGCGTGACCAGGGCGGTGAGGACCAGGAACGGCGACCACGCGCGCGCGATCTGCCCGGCGCTGTGGCGCGGCGCCTGCTGCGCCAGCGTCACGGCCTCGGCGCTGGCCTCGGTCTCGAAGCGGAAGATGCGCCGCGGCTTCCAGCGGCGCAGGAACAGGGTCAGGCACACCAGCGAGGCCAGCGAGGCGGTGATGTCCGGTAGTTCCGGGCCGATGAAGTTGGACGTCAGGTACTGGGCGAGCGCGAACGAACCGCCGGCCACCAGCACCGCCGGCCAGGTTTCGCGGATGCCGCGCCAGCCATCCATGATCGCCATGATCCAGAACAGCACGACCAGGGTCAGGAACGGCAGCTGGCGGCCGGCCATCTGCCCGATCTCGAACGCGTCCAGTCCGGTGACCTGGCCGGCGACGATGATCGGGATGCCCATCGCGCCGAACGCCACCGGCGCGGTGTTGGCGATCAGGCACAGGCCTGCCGCGTACAACGGCTTGAAACCCAGCCCGACCAGCAGCGCGGCGGTGATCGCCACCGGCGCGCCGAAGCCGGCCGCGCCCTCCAGGAACGCGCCGAAGGCGAAGCCGACCATCAGCATCTGCAGGCGCTGGTCCTCGGTCACCGACAGGATCGAGGCGCGGATGATGTCGAACTGGCCGGTCCTGACCGAAATCTTGTACAGGAACACCGCGCCCAGGATGATCCAGGCGATCGGCCACAGTCCGTAGACGAAGCCGTACAGCGCCGCGCCCAGCGCCTGCAGCGGCGGCATGCGGTAGAACAGCAGCGCCACGCCCAGGGCGATGGCCACGGTGAGCGTGCCGGCCAGCCAGCCCTTCATGCGCAGCACGGCGAGCGCGACGAAGAAAAAGGCGATGGGCAGCAGCGCGATCAGGCTGGACAGCCAGATATTGCCGGCCGGGTCGTACAGTTGTTCCCAAGGCTGCATGTCGACTCCCCATTGGACAGGACAGCGCCTGCACGCGGCAGGCATGTCACGGCGCCGCATATTGGTATTACCAATGTACGGCAACCGCACCAACGGATGCAGATGGAATCAGGCGCTCCGCGGAGAACGCATTAGAGCACAGCTATTTTCTGGATATTGGACAGACCAATTTTAAGGAAAGCCGGATACACACACGGCCAATGCAGCGCGACTACAGCGCCCGCCACTCCATGCCCTCGCCCCGGCGCCAGAACACCGCGCGCGCCTTGCCGTACACGGTGTCGGCATCGACCAGTCCGAAGAAGCGACCGTCGAAGCTGTTGCCTCGATGGTCGCCCAGCACCAGCAGCTTGCCCTCGGGAATGGTGATGCCGTCGATGTCCGGACCGCCGCCGGCATCCAGGTCCAACGTCACCTGCTTCGCGCCGAAGCTTTCCTGCCGTGGCTCCTGGTTCAGCGGCAGGCCGTTGATGCGCAGGTAACCGCCGTGCAGTTCGACGTGGTCGCCAGCCACCGCCACCACCCGCTTGATCAGCCGCGTGCCGTCGGCCGGCGAATCGAACACGGCCACGTCGCCGCGCTGCGGGTGGCCGGTGTCGAGCAGGCGGATGCCGGTGAACGGCAGGCGCAGGCCATAGGCGCGCATGTCCACCATGACATGGTCGCCGGGCTGCAGCGTCGGCTGCATCGAGCCGCTGGGCACCTGGTAATGATTGGCCAGGGTGTCGCGCGCCGCGCCCAGCAGCAACAGCATCGCCGCCAGCGGCAGCGCTTCGCGGCGCAGCCAGGCCAGCACGGGGTGGGCGGAAGCGGCGCGTTCTTGGCGGGTCATGGCTGGACTCCATCGGCAGGTCCAGCATCGACTGCCGGCCTTCGTGGAAAGTTCCTGGCTTCGTGGACGCATCGGCAATGCCGGGCAAGCCCGGCTGACGGACTATCGCCGCGCGTCGGACCTGTAGATGCGGGGCTTGCCCCGCATCTACGGCGTGTGGATAGGCGTTGCCCCTCCGCCCAAGGAGGGCGGCAACAAAAAAGCGGGAGGGTCGCCCCTCCCGCTTCGATGCCGCCAGGCTTACTTCAGCCCGCGGTTCTTCAGCAGCGGCTCCACGCTCGGATCCTTGCCGCGGAACTCGCGATAGGCGGTGGCCAGATCGCGGGTGTTGCCGATGGACAGGATCTTGTCGCGGAACACCTGGCCGTTCTCGCGGGTCAGGCCGCCATGTTCCTTGAACCACTCGAAGGCGTCGTGGTCGATCATCTCCGCCCAGAAATAGGCGTAATAGCCGGCCGAATAGCCGCCGCCCCAGATGTGGTCGAAGTAGCTGCTGCGGTAGCGCGGCGGAACCTGCGCCAGATCGACGTGGTACTTCTTCAGCGCATCGGCCTCGAACTTGTCCACGTCCTGCTGCGGCGCGTCGGCGCCCTGCGTGTGCCAGGCCAGGTCCAGCAGCGCCGCGGCCAGGTACTCGGTGGTGGCGTAGCCCTGGTTGAAGGTCTTGGCCTTGGCGATCTTGTCCACCAGCGCCTGCGGCATCGCCTCCTTGCTCTGGTAATGCTTCGCATAATTGGCGAACACCTTCGGGTCCGACGCCCAGTGCTCGTTGAACTGCGACGGGAACTCGACGAAGTCGCGCGGCACGCCGGTGCCGGCCACGCTCGGGTACTTGGTGTTCGAGAACATGCCGTGCAGGGCGTGGCCGAACTCATGGAACATGGTGGTCACGTCGTCCCAGCTCAGCAGCGCCGGCTGGCCGGCGGCGGGCTTGGTGAAGTTGCACACGTTGTAGACCACCGGCCTGGCGCCGGTCAGCCCGTCCTGCTCGACGAACACGTCCATCCACGCGCCGCCGGACTTGCTGTCGCGCTTGTAGTAGTCGGCATAGAACAGCGCCAGCGGCTTGCCGTCGGCGTCGCTGACCTCGAACACGCGCACGTCCGGGTGATAAACCGGGATGTCCTTGCGTTCCTTGAAGGTCAGGCCGTAGAGCTGGTTGGCGGCGAAG
This sequence comes from Stenotrophomonas nitritireducens, assembly GCF_001431425.1. Taxonomy (GTDB): domain Bacteria; phylum Pseudomonadota; class Gammaproteobacteria; order Xanthomonadales; family Xanthomonadaceae; genus Stenotrophomonas; species Stenotrophomonas nitritireducens. The sequence goes on along the minus strand of NZ_LDJG01000002.1, from coordinate 197,701 downwards.
AAGACGCCGTTCTGCAGCACGTTGTCCAGTTCGAAGTACGGCTTGATCTGCGCTTCGTCCAGGTCGTACTTGGCCTTGCGCACCTGCTCGGCGTAGAAGTCCCAGTCCGAGGCCGCGGCCTTGAAGCCGCCGTTCTGCGCATCGACCACCTTCTGGATCTCGGCCAGCTCGCCGCGCGCCTTGGCGGTCGCCGCCGGCACGGTGTCGGTCAGCAGCTTCAGCGCGTTGGCCGGGTTCTGCGCCATCTGGTCGGTGAGGTTGTAGGCGGCGTAGCTCGGGAAGCCCAGCAGCTTGGCCTTGGCCGCGCGCAGCTGCGCCAGGCGCTGGATGATCTTGCGGGTGTCGTTGGCATCGCCATGCTCGGTACGGGTTTCCGAGGCCTCCAGCACCTTGGCGCGCAGGTCGCGGTCCTGCAGCGACATCAGCACCGGCTGCTGGGTGGTGTTCTGCAGCGCGAGCACCCACTTGCCGTCGAGCTTGCGGCCCTTGGCGTCTTCGGCCGCCGAGGCGACGTCGCCCTCGGACAGGCCGGCCAGCCGCGCCTTGTCCTCGACCACCACCGCACCGGCGGCGGTAGCCGCGACCAGCTTGTTGTGGAAATCGTTGGCCAGCGTGGCTTCCTCGGCGTTGTACTGCTTCAGCGTTTCCTTGTCGGTGTCGCTGAGCTGGGCGCCGGCCTTGACGAAGCCCTTGTAGGTTTCCTCGACCACGCGCAGCTGTTCCGGATCGAGCCCGGCGCCGGCGCGCGCGTCGTAGACCGCCTTCACCCGCTCGAACAGCTTGGCGTCCAGGTGGATCGCATCGCTATGCGCGGCCAGTTTCGGGATCACCTCTTCCTGGATCTTCTGCCGCTCCGGGTTGGTGTCGGCCTGCACCACGCTGAAGAACACGCGGCTGGTGCGGTCGAGGATGGCGCCGGATTTCTCCAGCGGCAGCAGGGTGTTGTCGAAAGTGGCCGGTTCGGCGTTGTCGGTGATCTGCCCGATCTCGGCCAGCTGCTGGCGCATGCCCTCCTCGAACGCCGGCAGGTAGTCGCCATCCTTGATCTTGTCGAAGGCCGGCGCCTGGAACGGCAGCGCGCTGGCGGTCATGAACGGATTGGCCGAGGCATCGGCCGGCTGGCCGGCAGTGGGGGTCTCGGTGGTCACGGGGGCGGTGGACTCCTTGCCGGAACAGGCCGCCAGCGCAAGGCTGATGGCGGCGGCCAAAATGACGGTACGCGACATGTAACGTGCTCCTGTGGGACGGGTTGCGTGCGATCGCAAACCCTACTCCGTCGGCCGCGGACTGGCATGTGCCGATGGTGGCGTGTGGGTACGCGGCGCCTGTCGTTTGGCTCAGTCCGCACGCCCGCGACGCAGCGTGGCGAAGGCGGCCAATGCCCCCTCCCGGCCCGCGGCCAGCTCCACCTGCGGCCGTGCCGGGTAGCCCGGCGCCAGCCGGCGCGCCAGTTCAGGATGCTCCCACGGCGCGAAACGCGCCGGCAGCGGCAGGCCCGCCAGCTCCGGCACCCAGCGCGCGATATAGGCGCCATCCGGGTCGAACCGCCGCGCCTGGCTGACCGGATTGAACACGCGGAAGTACGGCGCCGCGTCGGCGCCGGTACCGGCGGTCCACTGCCACCCCTGGGTGTTGTTGGCCAGGTCGGCATCCACCAGCGTGTCCCAGAACCAGCGCGCGCCGTGCAGCCAGTGCTGGCGCAGGTGCTTGGTCAGCCAGCTGCCCACCACCATGCGCACGCGGTTGTGCATCCAGCCGGTGTGCCACAGCTCGCGCATGCCGGCATCGACGATGGGCACGCCGGTGCGCCCCTGCCGCCAGGCGTCCAGCAGCACCTCATCCGGCGGCGCCCACGGGAAATCGTCGAAGCGCGGGTCGAGGTTGTTGTCGGGAACCCGCGGGTAGTGGTGCAGCACATGATGGGCGAATTCGCGCCAGCCCAGTTCGGCGAGGAAGCGGTCGCGGTCGGCCTCGGCGATGGCGTCGCCGGCGGCCAGCACCGCCGCGGCGGTCCGCCGTACCGACAGCTCGCCGTGATGCAGGTGCGGCGACAGCCGCGAGGTGCCGGCCTGCGCGGCGAAATCGCGGCCCTGCGCGTAGCCGTGTACCGCGCCGTCGAGAAAAGCGTGCCACGCCGCGCGCGCGCCGTCCTCGCCCGGCGTGGAGTGCTGCCAGAAGCCGGCGTCCCAGGCGGGCCGCGGGGCCGGCAGCAGGTCGTCCAGGCGTTCTCCCGCGGGCAGGTCGAGCGCGTCCATCGCAGGCAGGCGCGCCGGCGCGTCCCAGGTGGCCGGTGTCCGCCAGTGCGCGCGCGCCGATTTCCAGAACGGCGTGAACACGCGGTACGGGTCTCCCTGCCGGGTCGCCAGCTCCCAGGGCTCGAACAGCAGCGCGCCGTTGAAGCTCTCCGCGTGCAGGCCGGCCTGGCGCAGGCTGCGCTTGATGTGCGCGTCGCGCCGCTCGATGGCCGGCTCGTAGCGCCGGGTCCACAGCACCGCCTCGGCGCCGGTGCGCGCGGCCAGCGCCTGCAGGGCCGCGAGCGTGGGCCCGCGCGACAGCAGCAGGCGCGAACCGCGGCGTTCCAGCGCATCGGCCAGCGCCGCCAGCGACCGCCGGCGCCACGCCAGCGACGCCGCGCCCGGCGCCCACCCGCCTTCCTCCTCCGGCGCATGGATATAGACCGGCAGTGGCCGCAGGCCGCGATCCAGCGCCGCGCGCAGGGCCGGCTGGTCGTCCAGGCGCAGGTCGTCGCGCAGCCAGACCAGGGCGGTGTTCACCGCCTACACCGTGCCACGGTTGCGGCCGATCCACGGCCGGTACCACTGGCGCACCACGGCCATGTCGGCGGCATCGTCGCCGCTGGTGTGGATCGGCGCGCCGAAGCCGATGATCTTTTCCGGATAGTGGAAATAGGCCGGCACGATCGGCACCTGCGCCATGCGCGCGATGCGGATGAAGCCGCTCTTCCATTCCTTCACCGGCTTGCGCGTGCCCTCCGGCGCCAGCGCGAACCAGATGCGCTCGCTGCCCTGGATCATCGCCACCGCCTGCCCCACCGTGCCCTGCGGCGAGCTGCGGTCCAGCGGCACCACGCCCAGCCGGCGCAGTACCGCGCCCAGCGGCCACCAGAACAGCTTGTCCTTGCCGAGGATGCGCGCCTCCACGCCCAGCGCCATCTTCGCCGCCAGCCCCCAGAGGCCGTCCCAGTTGGACGAGTGCGGCGCGGCGATGACCACCGCCCTGCGCAGGTCGGGGATCGGCCCGACCACGCGCCAGCCGCCCAGGCGCAGGATCGCGCGCCCCAGCCAGCGGACGAAACCGCTGCCGCCCACGCGCGGCACGTTCGCGGGAACGGGGGGAACGACCGGCGGCCTGCCCGGCGGCGGTGTGTTGTCCAAGCGCTACTCCCAGTTCCGTTGCGAACGGCCGCGCTTGAGTTGCGCCCGTCCTTTCTTCTCGTCCAGCCGGCGCAGCCTGGAGCCGTAGGTCGGCTTGGTCGCCACCCGTGCCTTCGGCACCGACAGCCCCGCGCGGATGAAATCGGCCAGGCGCTCGCGCGCGTCGGCGCGGTTGCGCTCCTGGGTGCGGAAGCGCTGCGCGTCGATCACCAGCACGCCCTCGTCGGTGAGGCGCCGGTCGCGCCGCGCCAGCAGGCGCGCGCGCAGCGGCTCGGGCAGCGACGGCGAGCCGGCCACGTCGAAGCGCAGTTCGACCGCGCTGGACACCTTGTTGACGTTCTGCCCGCCGGCGCCACTGGCGCGCACGAAACGCTCGACGATCTCCGTCTCCGGAATTGTCAGCGACACATCGACGGCGAGCGGGGGATTGGCCATGGCGGCCGATTGTATCGGCCTGGCCCGCTGGCCGCGCGTGCGGACGCGGTCGCGGCGGCTTTCCGCTCCGCCGGAACGGCTGCTAGGCTGCTGGCTTCTTCCGCACGGAGCAGCCCATGTCGACCGCTTACTGGTGTGTGTTGATCGCCGCGCTGCTGCCTTACGTCTGGGTGGCCGCGGCCAAGGCGCGGCCCGGTTACAACAACCGCAACCCGCGCGCCTGGGTCGCCAGAAGCGACAACTACCTCGTGCAGCGCGCCAACGCGGCGCATCTGAACGCCTTCGAGAATTTCGCGCCGTTCGCCGCCGGCGTGGTCATGGCGCAGCTGGCGGGCGTGGAAGCGCCGCTGGTCAATCAACTCGCCATCGCCTTCGTGGTGTTCCGCGTCCTGCATGGCCTGTTCTACGTCGCCGACAAGCCGCCGCTGCGCAGCCTGTCATGGCTGGGCGGCTTCGCCTGCGCGGTGGCGCTGATCGTGCTGGCCGCGCTGCGGGTCGGCTGAAGCCCTAGAAGACCCCGCTCCAGCCCAGCAGCTGGAATGCCTTGCGGAACCCGGCGTCCAGCGGCGCTTCCACCTCGATGCGGCGTCCGTCCTGCGGATGCGGGAACGACAGCCGCTGCGCGTGCAGCAGCATGCGGTGCACGCCGTGCATGCGGAAGGTGCGGTTGTGGCGGCCGTCGCCATGGCTGGTGTCGCCGATCAGGTGATGGAACACGTGCTTCAGGTGCCGGCGGATCTGGCGGAAGCGGCCGGTCTGCGGCTGGCAGCGCAGCAGCGCGTAGCGCGAGGTTTCAAAACCGTTCGCCGGCACCGGCAACTCGCCGGTCATCAGCCGTTGGAAACGGGTGATGGCCTGCTTCTTCACCGGCTTGCCCGGGCCGCCGTCCAGGTCGTGATCGACCGTGAACGCCTCCTCCGCCGGCCAGCCACGGCATACGGCGAGGTAATCCTTTTCGACGTCGCCGCCCATCAGGGTCTTGCCCAGGGCACTGGCGGTGTCGCGGTCGAAGGCCAGCAGCAGGCAGCCGCTGGTGGCGCGGTCCAGGCGGTGGATCAGGAAGATCGGCCGGCCCAGCTGCTCGCGCAGGCGGTCGGCGAGGAAATCGTCCTCGCCGCGCGCCAGCTTGCTGTCGTGGACCATCAGCCCGGCCGGCTTGTCGACCACGGCCAGCCAGTCGTCGGCGTACAGCACCGGCAACGTCCGGTCGGGCATCGCTGTCGTCGTGTCGTGTTCCATCGTTCGGCATACCTGCTCGGGCCCGCCATGCGCGGCCCGGTTCGTGGGGGCCCCGCGGCAGCGGAGCGGTAGGACAAGCGGACGTCAGGACTTCAGCGGTTCGACCGTGATGCCCATGCGCAACATCAGCTGCGCGACCTGCAGGGTGTCGAGGCTGGCGCCTTCCAGGTCGACCGCGCGCAGGTCCAGGTTGCCCAGCTCCGAACCGGTCAGGTCGCAGTGGGTGAAGTCGGCCGAGCGCCAGTCCAGCGACGAGAAATCCCCACCGGACATGTCCGACCCGCTGAAGTTCGCGCCCGCGACGTTGGCGCCGACCCAGCGGTTCTCCGACAGCTCGCATTTCTCCAGCGCCACCCCGGAGAAATCGGCATAGCTGAGGTTGGACTGCTTGATGAAGGCGCTGCAGAACCAGGTGCGCGCGGTGATCTGGTTCATGAAGCTGGCATTGGAAAAATCCGCGCCCTGCGCCCTGCATCCGACGATCTCCAGCCCCAGCGCCTTGGCGAACGCGAACCGGCACAGGCTCAGGTCGCACTGGCGGAAGCTGGCTTCCTTGAGCTGCGCGCCGTTGAAGCGGCAGCCGGCCTGGGTGCCGGCATCGTAGAAGACGCAGTTCACGAACTCGGCGCCGGTCAGGTCGGCGCCGGAGAAATCGCAGTTGAGGAAATGCGTATTGGCGACCCTGGCGCCGGTGAAGCGGTCCTTGTCGATCCGTTCGTTGCTGACGATCGTCGGCGCCGCGGCGGCACCGGCGCTCATCGCCGCAGCCATGCCGAGGCCAGCGCCAGCACGCCCGCGCCGCCGCTGACCCACGACCATAGCGGCACCGTCGCCCATTGCGGGCCGCCGGCATGCAAACCGTGCAGCAGGGCGGCCACCACCAGCAGGCCGGCGCCGGCCACGGCGGTGACCACGCGCCGCTGCATGCGCCGCAGGGTCTGCTCGAGGTTGACGATGTCCTGCGAACGCATCGACAGCTCGTGCCGGCCTTCGACCTGCTGGCGCAGCCAAGCATGCACCAGCACCGGCATGTCCGGGGTGCGGGTCATGATCTCCGGCAACCGGCGGCGCAGTTCCTTCAATGCGCGGCGCGGGCTGTAGCGTTCGCGCAGGATGCGTTCGAGCACCGGCCTGGCCACCGCCCAGATGTCGATCTGCGGGTCGAGCTGGCGGCCGACGCCCTCGATGTTGAGCAGGGTCTTCTGCAGCAGGATCAGCTGCGGCTGCAGGGTCAGCTGGTAGCGCTGCGCGGTGCGGAACAGCTTGAGCAGCACCTCGGCCAGAGAAATCTGCGACAGCGGCCGGGTGAAGTACGGCTCGCACACCGCGCGCACCGCCGCTTCCAGATCGTCGATGCGTACGGTGGCCGGCATCCAGCGCGCCTGCACGTGCAGTTCGGCGATGCGGCGGTAGTCGCGGTTGAAGATGGCCATGAAGTTCTCGGCCAGGTAGTACTGGTCCTCTTCCGAGAGCTGGCCCATGATGCCGAAGTCCAGCGCGATGAAGCGCGGGTTTTCGCGGCGCGCCGGGTCGGTGTCGACCCAGATGTTGCCGGCATGCGCGTCGGCGTGGAAGAAGTTGTCGCGGAACACCTGCGTGTAGAACACGCGCACGCCCTTGGCGGCCAGGGCGCGGCGGTCGATGCCGGCCGCGTCCAGCGCGGCGATGTCGTCCGAGGGAATGCCCCAGACCCGCTCCAGGGTCAGCGCGCGTTCGGCGGTGTGGGTCCAGATCACCTCGGGCACGTAGAGGTCGTCCGAATCCTGCCAGAAACGGCGCAGCACGCTGGCGTTGGCGCCTTCGCGCTGCAGGTCCAGTTCCGCGGCCAGGGTGGTCTCGATCTCGGCCACCACCTCGCGCGGGCGGATCTTGTCCGCGCGCGGGTGGGTGCGCTCGACCAGCGCGGCCAGCGATCTGAGCAGGGCGATGTCGGCGTCGATCTGCCGCTCGATGTCCGGGCGCAGCACCTTGACCACCACCTGGCGGCCGTCGTGCAGGGTGGCCGCGTGCACCTGCGCGATCGAGGCCGAGGCCAGCGGCGCGGTGTCGAAGCTGGCGAACGCCTCGCCGACCGGCAGGCCCAGCGCCTGCTCGACGATCCGTCGCGCGTGCTCGCCGTCGAACGGCTTGACCCGGTCCTGCAGCAGGGTCAGTTCGACCGCCACGTCCGGCGGCACCAGGTCGCGGCGGGTGGACAGGATCTGCCCGAACTTGACGAAGATCGGCCCCAGTTCCTGCAGCGCCAGGCGCAGGCGCGCGCCGCGCGGCAGCGAGGCGATGTCGCCGCGCGCGCGCGGCACGAAGGGTTTGGCGATGCGCAGCCAGCGCTCGGCCGGCGTGCCGTCGAACAGGTCGTCGAGCCGGTAGCGGAGCATCACCCGGCCGATGCGGCTGGCGCGGAACATCGCGCGGGTCGCCTTCATGCCCGGCCTCCACTGCGCAGGCGCGCCACGCGCGCGGCCAGCCGCTCGACGTCGTCGCGGATCGCGTCCACGTCGTCGTGGAAGGCGTCCAGTTCGGCGCGCGGCACCACGTCGCGCGATTCCTCGGTCACGTATTCGGCCGCGGTCTGCGCCAGGTCGGTGGCGCCGCGGCGGGCCTGCGCCAGCGCCGCGCGCAGGGTCTGCGCGACCTGCACGCCCAGCACCTCGCCGAACACTGCCACGAACGGCTGCTGCCAGTCCGGATCGAAGCGCGTGGCCAGCTGCTGCAGGCGCCGCGCCAGTTCGGCGTCGCCGGACACCTTCACCCGCCCGGCCGGCGGCGCACCCGGGCTGCGCCGCGCATTGGCCAGGAACGGCAACTGCGCCAGCACCCCGCCCAGCGTGCTGCGCACGGCCAGGTCCGGCTCCTGCGACGCATCCACCGGGCCGACCGTCAGGCGCTGGCCTTCGACCCCGATCTGCAGCGCCAGCGCGGGCGATTCCAGGGTCAGGGCGATGCGCTGGCCGTCCAGCGGCGCGAGCGCGGCGCGGGTATCGGGGTCCAGCGCCAGCGCGCGGTTCAGCGCCGTTTCCAGCGCGCGGCCGGCCAGCGGCTTGATGAACTTGAAGGGGGAAGCAGGCATGGCCCGCATTCTACCGAAGCGGGAACGCGCGTCGGCGCCGGCGGCGCCACCCGGGCCCGCCCGCTGGGCGGATTCACCTGCCATTCGCCCTCCCCTGTTCCCGCATCGGCGCCACAGGGTTCATGCTATGCATACACATCAGACGCAATCGGCAGGAGCACACAGGCAATGGGCAAGACCCGGGTCGGCATCATCTTCGGCGGTCGTTCGGCCGAGCACGAGGTCTCGCTGCAGTCGGCGAAGAACATCCTCGACGCGCTGGACAAGGAGCGCTTCGACGTCAGCCTGATCGGCATCGACAAGCAGGGCCACTGGCACCTGAGCGATCCGCAGCAGTTCCTGCTCAATCCCGGCGATCCGGCCAAGATCGCGCTGAACCGCTCCGGCAATGCGCTGGCGGTGCTGCCCGGCCGCGAACGGGCGCAGCTGGTGCCCAGCGACCCGGCCACGGCGCTGGCGCAGATCGACGTGGTGTTCCCGATCGTGCACGGCACCCTGGGCGAGGACGGCTCGCTGCAGGGCCTGCTGCGCATGGCCAACCTGCCCTTCGTCGGCTCCGGCGTGCTCGGCTCGGCGGTGGCGATGGACAAGGACGTGGCCAAGCGCCTGCTGCGCGACGCCGGCCTGCCGGTGGCGCCATGCGTCTGCTTCAACCGCGCCACCGCGGCCAGGGCCGATTACGACGCGCTGGTCGCGCAGCTGGGCACTCCGCTGTTCGTCAAGCCGGCCAACCAGGGCTCGTCGGTGGGCGTGAGCAAGGTGCGCGACGCGGAGGAGTTCCGCACGGCGATGGCGCTGGCGCTGTCCTTCGACCACAAGGTGCTGGTCGAATCGGCTATTGCCGGACGCGAGATCGAGTGCGCGGTGCTGGGCAACGACCACCCCGAGGCCAGCGTCTGCGGCGAGGTGGTGGTGCACGACGACTTCTACGCCTACGACACCAAGTACATCAGCGCCAACGGCGCCGAGACGGTGATCCCGGCCGACATCCCGGCCGAGGCGCAGGAGCGCATCCGCCGGATCGCCATCGCCGCCTACCAGGCGCTGGACTGCGCCGGCATGGCGCGCGTGGACGTGTTCCTCACCCCGGCCGGCGAGGTCGTCATCAACGAGATCAACACCCTGCCCGGCTTCACCCGCATCAGCATGTATCCCAAGCTGTGGGGCGCCAGCGGCCTGGACTACACCGCGCTGATCACCCGCCTGGTGGAGCTTGCGCTGGAGCGCCACGCCGCCGACAAGGCCCTGCGCAGCTCGATCACCGGCGCATGACCGGCGCCGCCCTGGCCGATGCCGGTGGCGTGCCCCGCGTACCCGCCGGCGACGATCTGCCGGCCCTGCTGGCGCTCAACAACGCGCATGCCGTCGAACTGTCCTGGCAGGCGCCGGACGCATTCGCGCGCCTGCTCGACCGCGCCTGTTTCGTGCGCTGCATCGGCGCGGCCGATGCGCTGCTGGTCGCCCTCGACCAGGACGCGCAGTACGACAATCCCAACTTCGCATGGCTGGCCGCGCGCCATCCGCGCTTCGTCTACATCGACCGCGTGGTGGTGGCCGCACACGCGCGCGGCCGCGGCCTTGCGCGGCGCCTGTACGACTCGCTGATCGAATACGCGCGGGTCCACGGCCAGCAGCGGCTGGTGTGCGAGATCAACGCCGAACCGCCCAATCCGGCGTCGCTGGCGTTCCATCGTGGACTGGGCTTCGCGCCGATCGGCCAGGCGCGCCTGCCGGGCGGCAAGACCGTCACCTACTTCGAGCGGGTGCTGCGCGCCTGAACCCACCGCCGGCCGGCAGCGGCCGGCGGCGGGCCCGATTCATCCCTTCCTGCGGAACAGGGAGATCACCGCCAGGATCAGGAACACGACGAACAGGATCCAGGCGATGTTGCTCGCCGCGCCGGCGATGCCGCTGAACCCCAGCAGCGCGGCGATGATGGCGATGACGAAGAACACGATGGCGTAGTGCAGCATGTCGGCCTCCTCGATGAAGACGCGTGGGCGTGGCCGAACTGTGCCAAGCCGCGCATCACGGCACGGTGATGAACCGTGAACAGGCCGTTCGCCGGAACCGGCTCAACCTCCTGCGCGCGCGCTGTCGCGAAGCCGGCGCAACCCTTCCTCGATCGACACCTTCGGCACATAGCCGAAGTCGCGCCGCGCAGGCTCCATCGAATACCAGTGCGGCGTGCACAGCTGTTCGGCGAGGAAGCGCGTCATCGGCGGCTCGCCGCGCAGCCGCAGCAGCGGCCACAGCCTCTCGCACACCGCGCCGATACGATACGCGGCCTTGAAGGAGATCGACTTCTCCACCGCCGGCGCGCCCATCGCCGCGAGCAGCTTGTTGAGCAGCTCGCGCATCGGCAGCGGCTCGCCGTTGGAGATGAAGTAGGCCCTGCCGGCGCAGGCCGCGCCCGCCACCAGGTGGTCGAAGGCATCGAAGTGCGCCTGCGCGGCATTGTCGATGTAGGTCGTGTCCACCTTGTTCAGCCCGTCGCCGACGAAGCGCAGGCGCCCGGCACGGGCGCGCTCGGCCAGGCGCGGTACCAGCTGGTTGTCGCCCGGGCCCCAGATCAGCCGCGGGCGCAGCGCCACGGTGGCCAGTTCCGGGCCGTTGGCGGCCAGCACCTCGCGCTCGGCGATGGCCTTGGTGGCCGCATACGGCGCCTGGAAATCCTCGCCGTAAGGCACTTCGTCCGCACCCAGCCCTTCCACCGGATGGGTGGCGCGATGGGTCACGCTGGGCGTGGAGGTGTAGACCAGCCGGCCGATGCCGTGCGCGCGGCAGGCGTCGAGCACGTTGCGCGTGCCCACCACGTTGGCCTGGAAATAGCTGTCGTAGCTGCCCCACGCGCCGGCCTTGGCGGCATTGTGGAATACCGCATCGACGCCCGCGGCGGCATGGCGCACGGCATTGGCGTCGGCCAGGTCGCCGCGGATCTGGCCCACGCCCAGCTCGGCCAGCGCCGGGTAATGGCCACGATTGAAACTGAGCACCTCATGCCCGCGCTCGACCAGGCCGCGGCAGAGCGCCTGCCCGAGGAAACCGCCGCCACCGGTGACGAGGATTTTCATTCTTCCGGATGTCCCTGTTGGAGGGCTCCGCCTCCCCAGCCCTTCCCTTCGCCTGCGGCAAGATGAAGGATGCACGATGCTGCGGCTTTTACCCCCTCCCTTTCGCCGCAGGCGAAGGAGAGGGCTGGGGAGGGGTGCCGTTGTTCTGCGAAACAGCGCGCAGGATATCCTCCAAGACGTCCCCCGTCCTCACCAGCACATCGTCGTTCCAGTAGCGCAGCACCCGGTAGCCGAGAGCCTCTAGCACTTCAGTGCGCTGCGCGTCGTAGTCGGCCTGCTCGAGATACTGCCCGCCGTCCAGTTCGACGATGAGTTTCAGCGCAGGACAGACGAAGTCGGCGATATAGCCGGCCAGTGGCATCTGCCGGCGGAAACGATGGCCGGCAAGGTTTCGCTTGCGAAGGAATAGCCAGAGGTGGCGTTCAGCATCGGTCGCGTTGTTGCGCAAGTGGCGTGCGCGGCGACGGAGCATGTCCATGCTTGTCTTAGTCCATTGGAAAGCAGGTGCAAAAGCTACCCCTCCCCAACCCTCCCCTTCGCCTGCGGCGAAAGGGAGGGGGCAAATCCGACAGCACACGGCAAACTGCCCCTATCCCCTCCTCTGCGCGCAGCGCATGGGGGAGGGTTGGGGAGAGCTAGCTTTACCTCACACCAAGCCCGTGGCCCAGGCGGCAAGTTTCTCGCGGCCGATCTTGGCGTTGTGGCGGATATCGACCGGGAAAGCGGGATGGCGCAAGTAGTGGCAGATACCGGCCAGGTGCGGATGGCGCGCGGCCAGCGCGCGCAGCTGCGGCTCGACCGTCGCCGCATCGGCGCCGGGCAGCAGCTCGTAGCACAGCACCGGCAACTGCCTGCCGAACTCACCCACGCCGACCAGCGCGGTGCGGCGCACGCCGGGCACGGTATTGAACACCGGCTCGGCCTGCTCGGTGTACAGCGGCCCGGCGGCGGTTTCCACGCGCTGGGTCTTGCGCCCGCAGAACCACAGCCGGCCCTGGTCGTCGAACCAGCCGACGTCGCCCATGCGGTGCACGATGCGCTGCCCGCCATCGGCCAGGGTTTCGCGGATCTTGGCCGCCGCGGTGGCCTGCGGGCGGTTGTAGTAGCTGTCGGTGGCGGTGGGGCCGGCCACGGTGATCTCGCCGACGATGCCGGCGGGCAGTTCGCGCGCGCCGCTCCAGTCGGGGATCGGCGCATCGTCGATGGCGATGATGCGCACCACGTTCGGCGCCACCACGCGGCCGACGCAGGTGCCGGCGCCGGCCTCGGTCGCCTCGCGGGTGTCCTCCAGCTCGCGGCCTTCGATCACCGCCACCGGCAGGCATTCGGTGGCGCCGTACGGCGTCCAGAACTGCGCGTGTGCGGGCAGCAGCTCGCGGATCTTCGCCACCACCTGCGGCGGCACAGGTGCGCCGGCTGAGGTCGCGCGCGTTACCGTCGGCAGCGGCTGGCCGTGCTCGGCCAGCACCCGCATCAGTGCCGGCGAGCCGAACAGCTGGGTCACGCCGAAGCGGGCGATGGCATCGTGCAGCCGGCGCGGGTCGGCGCTGCCGGGCCGGGTCGGGTCCATGTCCGGGATCACCGAGGTCAGGCCCAGCGCGGGGTCGAACAGCGCGAACGGCGGGAAGGTCGGCAGGTCCACGCCGCCGGCCTCCATGCCGAAGGCGTTGCGCAGCAGCTCGACCTGGCCGACGAAATGGCGGTGGCGATAGACCACGCCCTTGGGCACGCCGGTGGAGCCGCTGGTGAACAGGATCGCGGCCACGTCGTCGGGTGCGGTATCGGCCAGCTGGCTGCCGGCGCCGGCACCGGCCGCCTCGATCTTCGCCAGGGTGGTGCCGCCCCAGCCCCAGCGGGTGCCGACGGTGACCAGCCGCCTGGCCGACTTCGCCCAGCCCAGCAGCAGCCGCGCCACATGCGCCAGCCCGATGCCGATGAAGGCCTGCGGCTGCGCTTCGTCCAGGCACCGGCGCAGCGCGCGCCTGTCGATGCCCGGATCGACCAGCACCGGCACCGCGCCGCTCTTGAACAGGGCGAACATCAGCAGGAAGAACTCCGGCCCCGGACGCACCATCACCACCGTGCGCACGCCGCGGCCGATGCCGTGGGCGGACAGGCCGGCGGCGATGGCGTCGCTGCGCGCGTCCAGGCTGCAGTAGTCCAGGGTTACGTCGTAGGCGGCCATGCCGCCGGCGCCGGGCCGGCCCGGGCAGCGGATGGCGACCTGGTCGGGCCGTTCGCGCGCCAGCTCGGGCAGGCGCGCGGCGATGTTGCACGGTTCGTTCATCTTCCTATTGTCGCCGCTGAAGAAAATTCTTGCGCGCGGCCCCGGCGCGTGGAAAATTTTCCGCCTCCCCGCCCATATCAGCCGCGCGAAGGCCGGCCGCCATGCTCCATCCCTGCCTCACCTGCGGCGCCTGCTGCACCCAGTACCGCGTCGCCTTCCACTGGATGGAATCGGACGAGTTCACCGAGGGTGGCGTGCCGCACGAACTGACCGAGCGCCTGGATGCGCACCGCCTGTGCATGCGCGGCACCTATTCGGACCCGATCCGCTGCGTGGCGCTGGATTCGGAGATCGGCGTGTATTCGCGCTGCAGCATCCACCCCAACCGGCCCAGCGTGTGCCGCGAGGTGGATGCATCATGGGAATACGGCAAGGCCAGTTCGCAGTGCGACCGTGCGCGCATCGCCCACGGCATGGCGCCGCTCACCCTGGCTGACTGGCGCTGGCGCGACGAAGCGGACAACGACGGCGACCACCCGGACGACAACGGCAACAGCCCTTCGTCGCCACCGAACACGCCTGTCGCGGCGTAAGCGCGAATCCGCGCTGCGCCGCCCCACGGCCACCGCGTAGATCGTGGGCCTCGGCTCATCGTCCTCCCCATCCCTCCGCGCCTGTCGGCGCGCGCGCCCTTGATTCAAGCGGAGCTCTTCGCCGGTCGCACAGGGCGCCAAGCCTCCCGCACTGCAGGAGCGACTTCAGTTGCGAAAGGGCTTTGCCGGCAAGACCCCATCGCGACTGAAGTCGCTCCTACGGAAGCAGGGGCACGCCGGGGCTCAGCCGATCGGATTGCGTTCCAGGAACGCCCGTACCGCCGGCACGATTACCTCGTGCTTGTCTTCCAGCACGTAGTGGTTGGCGTCCTCGAAGGCCATGACCTCGGCCTGCGGCAGCGCCCTGCGGAAGCCGGCCAGGAAATGGTGGTCGAAGCAGATGTCGCGCAGGCCCCAGGCGATGAACGCCGGGCGGTCGGCGAAGGAAGGCAGCGCCGCGGCGGCGCGCTCCAGCAGCGGCCAGGCCCGGTCGGCCGGCGACAGCGGGATGTCCTGCATGAAGCGGATGGTGGAGATGCGGTTGTCCCAGCTGTCGTACGGCGCCACGTAGGCGCGGCGCACGTCGGCCGGCATGCGCCGGCTCACGCCCAGCCACGAGGCGCCTGCCGAGAACGCGTTGAAGGTGCGGATGAACCACTCGCCCGGCTTCCAGTGCCGGCCCATGGCGATCTGCCACGGCATCGGCTTTTCCGCCGGCAGCGGGAAGGAGGCGGTGTTGGTGATGACCAGGCGCCTGACCTGCGCGTTGTGCGCCAGCGCCCAGCCGAAACCGATCATGCCGCCCCAGTCGTGCACGGCGAGCGTGATCGGCCCGGTGATGCCGAGGTGGTCGAGCAGCGCGGCGACGTCGTCCACGCGCGACTGCAGGGTGTAGTCGTAGCGGCTGTCGTCCGGCTTGTCGGACAGGCCCATGCCGATGTGGTCCGGCACGATGCAGCGGTATTTGTCGTCCAGGCCGTTGACCAGGTGCCGCCACAGGTAGCTCCACGACGGATTGCCGTGCAGCATGACGATCACCTCGCCATCGCGCGGGCCTGCGTCGATGTAGTTCATCGACAGGCCCGGGCGGACCTCGAAACGGTGGGTGGTGGCGGGGTAACCGGGGAACTGCATCGGCGGTTTCACGCAATCGCGGACTGGGCGCGCATTGTAGGCCAATGCGCCTGCCGGCCCTCCTGCGGCCGATGGCGGCACAATGGCAACGGCCGAGGATGGAGCAACCGTGAGCGCAACGTTCGATGCCCTGATGACGCGCGTCCGCGCCTGCCGCCTGTGCGAAACCCACCTCCCCCTGGGCTGTCGTCCGGTGCTGCAGGCTTCGCCACGGGCGCGCCTGTTGATCGTCAGCCAGGCGCCCGGGCGCAAGGTGCACGAGACCGGCATTCCCTTCAACGACCCCAGCGGCGAGCGCCTGCGCGGCTGGCTGGGGATCGACCGGGCGGTGTTCTACGACGCGGCCAGGGTCGCCATCGTGCCGATGGGCTTCTGCTTTCCGGGCACCGGCAGGAACGGCGACCTGCCGCCGCGGCCCGAATGCGCCCCCACCTGGCATCCGCGGTTGCTGCCACGGCTGGAGCAGCTGCGCCTGACGCTGGCGATCGGCCAGTACGCGCAGGCCGGCCTGCTCGGCGACCGCCGCGGACGCACGCTCACCGAGACCGTGCAGGGCTGGCGACAGCACCTGCAGCGCGGCGTGCTGCCGCTGCCCCACCCCAGCCCGCGAAACCGGCTGTGGCTCAGCCGCAACCCGTGGTTCGAACACGATCTGCTGCCGGTATTGCGCGCGCGGGTGGCCGACGCGCTGGCCGGCTGAGCCGGCGCACCCACGACCGGACCAGTCGGCACCGGATGCCGCAAAAGCGGAAGATTGCGGCTGCCGGCCCGATCCACCCGGATGCGGGATCCGGACCCGCAGCGACTACCATGCACGCCCACCCCACGACAGCGGCCGCCATGTCCACGCCTCCCCCCTTCCTCGACGACAACCAGATCGAACGGCTGTCCAGCCTGCTTGAGCAGCGCGCGGTGCCGTTCAAGGGCCTCAACCTCGAGGCGCTGGACGGCTTCCTCTCGGCCCTGGTGGTTGCGCCGGCGTCCGCGCCGCCCAGCCAATGGCAGCCGCAGGTCTGGGGCGGCCAGGTGCCGCGCTGGAACGACGAGGACGAAGCCCTCCAGGTCCAGAACCTGCTGATGGGCCACTGGAACATGTGCGCCGCACGTGCGCGGTTCGAGGGCGAGGACCTGCCCGACCACCTCGCGCCGCTGATGTGGCTGCCGGAAGACCCGGAGCAGGCCGAGGACGCCCTGGCCGAATCCGAGCTCGATGTGGGCCGGGACTGGGCGCTGGGCTTCTTCACCGCGGTCATGCTGCATGAAGCGGAATGGGACAAGTGGCTGGACGAACACGAGTGGATCGAAGAGATCTTCGACCTGCTCGACCAGCTGGCCAGCGGCGAACGGATCGATCCGGAGAACCCCGGGGCGCCGCCGGCCAAGGTCACCTACCGCGAACGACTGGACATCACCATGGAGCTGCCGGCGATGCTGGCCGACCTCAACCGCCACCGCGTCGACGCCCTGACCCCGCGCGTGCCGATCCGCCGCGACGCGGAACCCGGCCGCAACGATGACTGCCCCTGCGGCAGCGGAAAGAAATACAAGAAGTGCTGCGGGCTGAACTGAGCGGGCGGGGCAGGCCTGCCCAGACGCCGAACCCCTGGCCGGGGTTGCATCCCCGGCCTCTCCGGCCCGGCGAAGGTTCCGGGCCCTCCCGGCACACACCATCCCCCGTAGAGCCCGCACAGGGCGAGCCCACGCCCGTACAAGGCACGGGGTGATGGCCGGCGAAGTGCGGGCGGGGGCCGCCACGCAAAACGCCCGCAAGTGCTGCTTGCGGGCGTTTCGGGGTTTCACGCCAGTGCGGCCTGGCAGACCATGGCGGCGCTGCGGGCGCCGGTGTTACCAGACCACCTCGGCCATGGTGCAGTTCAGGCCCGAACCGATCCCCATCAGCGCGACGCGGTCGCCCTTCTTGAGCTTGCCCAGCTGGCGCAGCTTGCTCAGCACGATCGGCACCGAGGCCGGGCCGACATTGCCGTGCTCGCCGAAGATGGTCATCACCTTCTTCGGGTCGATGCCGAAGGCCTTGATGAAGGCGTTGGTGTGCGGCTGGCTGACCTGGTGGATGACGAACTGGTCGATTTCGTCCACCGCCCAGCCCAGCGCGATGCGCGTGGCTTCAAAGGTCTTGGTGGCCAGCTTGATGCCTTCGATCAGCAGCAGGCGGGTGTCGGTGACCATGCGGTCCAGGTTGCCCACGCACAGCTTGTTCCACTGGTTGGCCGCGCGGGTCACGCCGCCCTTGTAGCGCGGCGCGTCGGGCACCAGCTCGGCGCGGGCCAGCACCATGGCGGCAGCGCCCGAACCGGTGGTCAGCGCGGCGAACTCGTCGCGCAGCTGCTGGGCGGTGACGTCCGGCGCCATCATGCGCTCCAGGGTCTTTTCATAGACCAGGTTGGAGCTTTCGCCGTCGACGATCAGCGCGTAGTCGATGTCGCCGCGCTCGATCATGCGCGCGGCCACGTCCATGCCGTTGATGAAGGCCAGGCAGGCGTTGGCGATGTCGAAGGTGACGCAGTCCTCGCCGATGCCCAGGTTGCCGGAAACGATGGAGGCGGTGGACGGCTCCAGGTAGTCGCGGCTGACCGAGGTGTTGACCAGCAGGCCGATGCGGTCGGCGGACACGCCGGCATCTTCCAGCGCCTTGCGCCCGGCCATCGTGGCCGCGTCCGAGGCCTGCGTGCCCTGGTCCCACAGGCGGCGCGCGTGGATGCCGGCGACATCGCCCAGCATGTCGGCGCGGATGCCCAGGCGTTCCAGCGTCGGCTGCAGCCGCTCGTTGATTTCCTTGGAGGTCAGCGTATGCGGCGCGTCGACATGCGCCAGTCCCGCGATCGAGACATTCTGGAAAGGCATCGGGAGGCGCCAGGACTCAGGCGAAGGGGGCGCTATTCTAGCGGCTGGCCGCCCTTGACGCATCTTTAACGATTTTCGGGCCGTGCGTATGGAGGCGGCCCCGCCTGCGGCCAGACGGAATGCGCTCCGGCCGGGAGCTTCCGGCAGGACGGCAGGCCGACGACAGGGATGCCCCGGGCCGGGACATGGTCAAGTAGAAAGCGCATGGGACGAAGCGCCGCTTCGATCGGGACGCCGCCCACGGCCGGCGCATCGCCACGCTACGGAAGGCGGTCCGCGACCGCCCTCATTCAATGCAACCGTTGAAGGAGCAGGCGCGAGCCGGCGGCCGCGTCAACGGCACTGCCAGGCGCTGAAGCGCTGGCTGCCGTCCGCCGGCGGAGCCGACGCCTGGATCGCGTTGGCACCGGCGCTGGGCGCCTCGTTGCGCGCCAGGGTTTCCAGCTCTTCCTGCACGCGCAGCGGGTTGCGGTTGTAGAAACCCACCTTGCTCTTGACCGAGACCACGATCTCGCCCTTGGCGACGCAGCCCGGCGCCACGGGGCCGGCCGGCAGCACCCGCACCGACTTGCCGCCGCTTTCGATCGGCACCCAGGTGCAGGCGGCGGTGCTGGCAATCAGGGCGGTAAGGATCAGAGCGCGCATGGACAGGTCCTTGTGGAGATCGGAACGGATTGTGCCGTTCATGGATGAATCGATGATGATCCGCGGCCCGCCCCGCGAAGGGCGGGCCGCGGCAATGCCTTACTTGGCGGCCGGCACCGGGTTGCCGTCGCTGTCGATCACGATCACCTCGCCCAGGCCGAGCGCGCGCACCGGCGCCTCGGTCTGCTTGAGATCACCGACCACCACCCAGGTCAGCTTCGACGGATCCAGCGTCTTCGCCGCTTCGGCCACCTGCGCCGGGGTCATCGCCTCGATCTCGGCCTTGCGCTTGAACACATAGTCGTCCGGGCGCTGGTAGCGCACGATGCCGCCGATGGTGTTCATCACCGCCGAGGCGGTCTCGTAGGCGCCCGGCAGGCTCAGCGTCTGGATGTTGCGGATGCGGGCGACCTCCTCGGTCGTCGGCGGACGCTGGCCGCTGGCGAACTGGCTGATCTCGGCCTGCATTTCCTTCATCGCCTCGCCGGTCTTGTCGATCTGCACCGGCGCCACCGCCATCCACGGCCGCTGCCCCAGCGCGCCGCTGGCGCTCGAACGCGCGCCATAGGACCAGTGCTTGTCCTCGCGCAGGTTCATGTTCAGGCGCGAGGTGAAGTCGCCGCCGAGCACGCCGTTGGCGATGTCGAAGCGGGTCGCGCCCGGGTCCATGGTCGATGGCACGACTTCGCCGGCGAACAGGTTGGCCTGCACCGCACCGGGCTGGTCGATCAGGTACACGCGGGCCTTGTCCGGACGCGCGACCGGGGACGGCGCACCCACCTTCGGCGCCACTCCATCGCCCTTCCAGTCACCGAGCTGGCGGTCCAGCAGCGGCACGATCTCCTTCAGCGTGGTGTCGCCGACCACGACCAGGGTCGCGTTCTCCGGGCGCACCCAGTCCTTGTGGAAGGCCACCAGGTCTTCGCGGCCCAGCGCCTGGATCGCCGCCTCGTCGCCGCTGCCGGTGAACGGGATCGCGTACGGATGCCCCTTGCCGTACAGCAGCGGCGGCAGCACGCGCATCGCCACCGCGTTCGGATTGACCTTCTCCTGCTTGATGCCGGCGATCCAGGTGGCCTTGATGCGGTCGATCTCGCTCTGGTCGAAGCGCGGCGCGCGCAGCGCATCGGCATACAGGGCCAGCGACGGCGCCAGGTTCTCCTTCAGTGCCGACAGGTAGACGTTGGCGCCGTCCAGCGAGGCGCCGGCGCCGATGCGTGCGCCCAGCGCGTCGGCGGCATCGGCGAAGCCCAGCGCACCGAGCTTGCCTGCGCCTTCGTCGAGCATGCCCATGGTGAAGTTGGCGGTGCCCGGCTTGCGCCCCTGGTCGGCGGTGAAGCCGCCCGGGAACTCGTAGCTGAACTGCACCACCGGGACGTCGTGGCGCTCGGCCAGGACCACCCGCGTGCCGTTCTTCAGCGTGGCGCGCTGCAGCTGCGGGAACTTCAGCTCCGGGAAGGTCGCGGTCTGCGGCACGCCCGCGCTGCGGTCGACCTGGGAGGGCAGCACGCGGTACTTCGGATCGACCGCCGGCACGTTGAACGGCGCCGGCTTGCCCGAGGGCAGCTCCTCCAGCGCCACGCGCTCACCCGGCTCGACCACCAGGGTGTGGTCGCCCACGCCCAGCCACCTGGCGCCGACCGCCTTCAGGTCGGCGGCATTGGCGTTGCGGATGGTGGCCAGCGAGGTGCGGAAGCAGCCCGGGTCGCCTTCGTAGACGGCGCATTCGGCCAGCGCGTCGGCCTTGCCGCCGAAACCGCCGATGCGCTCGATGCCGCGGATGAAGCCGGCGCGGAACGCGGTCTTGGCGCGCGCCAGCTCATCGGCGCTCGGGCCTTCGGCCACCAGCTTCTTCAGTTCCTCGTCGATGACCGCCTCGACCCTGGCCGGGTCCACGCCCTGCTTGACCGTGGCCATGATGATGAAGTTCGAGCCCAGCTGCGACGGACCGACCATGGTGCCGATGTTGTCCACCAGCTTGTCCTGGTGCAGCAGCCGCTGGTCCAGGCGCGAGGACTTGGCCCCGCCCAGCACCTGCGCGAAGAGCTGCAGCTGGTCGATGTCGGTGGTGCCGACCTGGGCCACGTTCCAGGCGCGGTAGATGCGCGCCTGCGGCACCTTGTCGGTCATCACCTCGCGGGTGGAGGCCGCGCGCTGGGCCACGTCGACCTTGGGCTGGGCCATGGTCGGGCCGGCCGGGATGTCGCCGAAGTAGCGGGCGACCTTCTCCCTGGCGGTGGCCACGTCGATGTCGCCGGCCAGCACCAGCACCGCGTTGTTCGGGCCGTACCAGGTCTTGAACCAGGTCTTCACGTCGTCCAGCGAGGCGGCGTTGAGATCGTTCATCGAGCCGATCACGCCATGGTGGTACGGGTGGCTGGCCGGGTACAGGGCGCGGGTCAGCTTGTCCCACACCTGGCCGTAGGGCTGGTTCTCGCCCTGGCGCTTCTCGTTCTGCACCACGCCGCGCTGCTCGTCGAGCGCGGCCTGGTCGATCGCGCCGACCAGGTGGCCCATGCGGTCGGACTCCATCCACAGCGCCATGTCCAGCGCGGTGGTCGGCACGTTCTGGAAGTAGTTGGTGCGGTCGGTGTTGGTCGTGCCGTTCTGGTCGGTGGCGCCGACCTGCTTGAAGGGTTCGAAGAACTCGCCATGGTGGTTCTCGCTGCCCTGGAACATCAGGTGCTCGAACAGGTGGGCGAAACCGGTGCGGCCGGACGGCTCGTCCTTGGCGCCGACGTGGTACCAGATGTTGACCGCCACGATCGGCGCCTTGCGGTCGGTGTGCACCACCACGCGCAGGCCGTTGGGCAGGGTGAACTCCTCGAACGGGATATCCACCGCCGGCGCGGCGGCCGGGGCCTTCGCCGCGGCGGTCAGCGGCACGCCGGCGAGTCCGCCAAGGGCGAGGCCGAGCGCGGCGGCGAGAAGGGCGGTCCGGGGTGTTGCTGCGTTCATCCCACTTTCCTTGAGCAATGAATGTGAACGCCGATCCTACCCGGCATGCCATCGGAGGGCATACGCCATGCGTCATGGGTGGCAGCCACCCAGGCACGTCTTTATTGCCGGTCGCCGACGCATCGCTTGCCTGCGCCACACCGCTTCCTTCCGGGCGACGCATTCCCTTCGCCGGCAATGAACCATCAACACGCCCATGGCCGCTCCGCTGTCCGCGGACGCCGGCCGCTGGCTGCACCGTCCGGACAGCGGACACTCCGGCGATGAGAAATATCCTTGAAAATCAAAATGATGCGATTGGCACGCATCCTGCTTGAGTAATACCAGCAACCAGTCAAAACCGAAGCGATCATGACTGGATGCTGAACAAATCGAAGGAAAGCAAAAAATTCCTTGCATCTCGAGATTTGGTGTATTACTTTACTACCACACCACCGCTCACAAACACCAAGCAGGCCCGCCATGAACACCAAAACCTTCGCCATCGCCCTCGTCCTCGCCGCCGGTTTTGCCGCCTCCGCGCATGCCGCCAATATCGTCACCCTGGAAACCGTGCAGGTGCGTCCTTCCGCCGACCAGCTGGCCCAGGCCGAACTCGAGCGCAGCAGCGCCATCCCGACCCTGTCCTCGGTGCAGGTGCGCCCGACCGCCGGCCAGATCGTCGAACTGGCTGCCGAGCAGGCTGCCGCCCAGCTCGCCGCGCACACCCCGGTGGCGATCGGCGCCAGCATCGGCCAGTGGATGGTCTCGCTGCCGGCCATCACCGTTCGCCCGGACGCCCAGCAGATCAAGACGCTGGCCGCCGATCTGGCCACCGACACCCTGGGCCAGGTCGCCAACGGGATGGTCGCCAAGTGAGTCGTCGTCCCGATCCGGACCTGTCCGTGCCGCCCCTGCACGGCGCGCGGCCTGCACCATCGCCCGCCATTGGCCGCAGCGGCGCGGACAGGTTCTAACGAGACGACCACGGCGTAAACTCCGCCGATGACCGCTCCTCCCGTTTTCCATGTACTGCTGTACCAGCCCGAGATCCCGCCCAATACCGGCAACGTGATCCGGCTCTGCGCCAACACCGGCGCCCGGCTCCACCTGATCGAACCGCTCGGCTTCGACCTCAGCGACAGGCAGCTCAAGCGGGCCGGCCTGGATTACCACGAGTACGCGCGCATGCAGGTCCACCCGGACCTGGACACCGCGCTGGCGCGCATCGCGCCCAACCGCCTGTTCGCCATGAGCACCCGCGCCAGCGTGCGCTACGACACGGTGCGCTTCGCCGATGGCGACGCCTTCCTGTTCGGCCCGGAAACGCGCGGCCTGCCGCAGGACCTGCTCGACAGCCTGCCCGCCGGCCACCGCCTGCGCCTGCCGATGCAGCCGGACAACCGCAGCCTCAACCTGTCCAATTCGGTCGCCGTGGTCGTGTTCGAGGCATGGCGCCAGCATGGATTTCCCGGCGGCCAGTGAAGCAAGGGCATGGCGACAGGTAGCGCTGGACAGGCCTGCATCAGTATGCTCGGCAACCCCCGCATACCAATGCGCCAACCACCGGAAGGATGATGCTGCGTATCGCTATTGCCACAGGACTGCTTGGACTCGCCTTCACCGGCCAGATCCATGCGGCTTCAACGAATCCGATGATCGACGCGGGCAAGCCACTGGCTCCGCAGATCGATCGCATACAGACCGAACTGGCGGACAACAAGACCTACAGCGAGCTGAAGCAGGCAGACCGTGCCCAGGTCGTCGATGCGCTTTCGCGGATCCGCGGGAAGCTTGGCGACGACGGCGTGCTGCCCCCGCTGGACCCGGCCGCCCAGGCGGAAGTCGCCAGCGACCAGACGCTGGTCAATACCATTCTCGCCAAGGCCAAGGCAGACAGCCGGCTCATCTGCCGCCGCGAGACGGCAATTGGCAGCAACCGCGCCCAGACCGTCTGCATGACCGTGGCCGAGCGCGCGGCGATGCGCGAACAGACCATGGATGTGATGCGCAAGAC
This sequence comes from Stenotrophomonas nitritireducens, assembly GCF_001431425.1. GTDB lineage: Bacteria > Pseudomonadota > Gammaproteobacteria > Xanthomonadales > Xanthomonadaceae > Stenotrophomonas > Stenotrophomonas nitritireducens. Next base: position 174,076 of record NZ_LDJG01000002.1, on the reverse strand, counting down.
CGGCATCAGCCAGCCGGAAAACCGGCCCTGAACCTCCGACGGCTGCGGGCTCACCCGCAGCCGTCGATCACGCCCGCCGCCTGCAGTTCCCGCAGGCGGTCGGCGTCGAGCGACAGCATCTCTCCCAGCACCTGCGCGGTGTGCTGCCCCAGCACCGGCGCGGCCTGCTGGTACTGTAGCGGCGTGGCCGAGAACCGCAGCGGATTGCGCACCCCCGGCACGGTGCCGCCGGTGGCGTGCGGCAGGTCGACGCGCAGGCCGCGCGCGCGGACCTGCGCATCGTCGAAGACCTGGTCGATACGGTTGACCGGACTGGCCGGCACCACCGCCTGCTCCAGCGCGGCCAGCCACTCGGCCGCCGGGCGGGCGCGCAGGCGCCGCTGCAGCAAGGGCACCAGTTCGGCGCGATGCGCCACACGCGCGGCGTTGGTCGCATAGCGGGCATCGGCGGCCAGCTGCGGCTCGCCGATCACGTCGCACAAACGCGCGAACTGCGCGTCGTTGCCCACCGCCAGCATGAAATGGCCGTCTGCCGCCGGCATCACCTGGTAGGGCACGATGTTCGGGTGCGCCGTGCCCTGCCGCTCCGGCACCACCCCGCCGACCAGCCAGTTCGAGGCCTGGTTGGCCAGCCACGCCACCTGCGTATCCAGCAGGGCCAGGTCGATCTGCTGGCCCTGCCCGGTGCGCTCGGCATGGCGCAGCGCAGCCAGGATCGCACTGGCCGCGTACATGCCGGTCATCAGGTCGGTGGCGGCCACGCCCACCTTCTGCGGTCCGCCGCCGGGCGCACCGTCCGGCTCGCCGGTCACGCTCATCAGTCCGCCGACGGCCTGGATCGCCGCGTCGTAGCCGGCGCGGTGCGCGTACGGCCCGTCCTGGCCGTAGCCGGTGATCGAGCAGTACACCAGCGCCGGGTTGATCGCGCGCAGGCTGGCATGGTCCAGCCCGTACTTCGCCAGCCCGCCGACCTTGTAGTTCTCCACCAGCACCTGGCACCGCGCGGCCAGCGCGCGGATCAGCGCCTGCCCCTGCGGCCGGGTGAAGTCGATGGCCACCGAACGCTTGCCGCGGTTGGCGCACAGGTAATACGCCGACTCGCCGGTGTCGTTGCCCTCGGCATCCTTCAGGAACGGCGGTCCCCAGCCGCGGGTATCGTCGCCCACGCCGGGGCGCTCGACCTTGATGACCTCCGCGCCGAAATCGGCCAGCACCTGGGTGGCCCACGGCCCGGCCAGGATGCGCGACAGGTCGAGCACGCGGATACCTTCGAGCAGCTTCATCCGATCACCACGCAGTCCGCAGGCAGGAAGGTTGCCATGTCCAGACGCCTGGCAACACCGCCATGCCCAGCCGCGGACCATCGCCACGCCCGGCGCGACCTGCCCACGCTCAGTAGTCTTCTTCCGCCGCCTCGCGCCCCTGCTGGCGGATGAGGGCTTCCTCGCGGGCGTCGTTGATTGCCTCGCGGACGCCGTCCAGGTCGACCGCGCGCAGGTCCGGGGTGAATTCGCCGGTCAACGCGCTGTCAGGCTGCAGGTCGCCGGCCTGGAACAGCTCCCACATTTCCTCGCCATACCAGGTATCGAACAACTCCGGCGCCGAGCGCCCGAGCCAGGCGGTGAGGTTGTTGACGTCGCGCAGCAGCATCGCGCGCGCGGCGTTGTTGCCGCCGGCGCTGACCACCTGCGGGAAATCGATGACCACCGGGCCATCCGGGCCGACCAGCACGTTGTAGGGCGACAGGTCGCCGTGGATCAGGCCGCAGCACAGCATCAGCTTGACCTGCTGCACCAGCACCGCATGGAACCGCCGGGCCTGCGCGGCGTCGAGCTCGACCTCGCCCAGGCGCGCGGCGCTGAAGCCCTCGGCGTCGGTGACCAGTTCCATCACCAGCACGCCGTGGAAATAGCCGAACGGCTCGGGCACGCGCACGCCGGCCCCGCGCAGCTGGTACAGCGCATCCACCTCGGTGTTCTTCCACGCCGCTTCCTGCTGCCTGCGGCCGTACTTGCTGGCCTTGCCGATGGCGCGCGCCTCGCGCGAGCCGCGCACCTTGCGTCCTTCCTGGTACTGCACCCGCTGCTGGAAACTGCGCTGGGCCATGTCCTTGTAGACCTTGGCGCAACGGATCTCATCGCCGCTGCGGACGACATAGACGGCCGCTTCCTTGCCGCTCTTGAGCGGGCGCAGCACTTCGTCGATGACGCCGTCGTCGATCAGTACCTGCAGTTGTGGGGGTGTCTTCATGTCCAGTCATGCGAAAGGCGGCCGGCATGATCGCATGCAGGCCGCCTGGCATTCAGAAGGCGCGTTCAGAACGCGTTTATGCCGGTCAGTTCGCGGCCGATCACCAGCTGGTGCACGGTCTCGGTGCCTTCGTAGGTGATGACCGACTCCAGGTTCAGTGCATGCCGGATCGCACCGTGCTCGGTGGTGATGCCGGCGCCGCCGAGCAGGTCGCGGCATTCGCGGGCGATGTCGATGGCCAGGCGGCAGTTGTTCCACTTGGCCAGGCTGACCTGCTGCGGCTGCATCTGCCCGGCATCCTTCAGGCGCCCCAGCTGCAGCACCAGCAGCTGGCCGGCGGTGATGCGGCGGGCCATGTCGGCCATCTTGATCTGCGCGCTCTGGGTGGCGGCCACCGGGCGGCCGAACAGGATGCGCTCCTTGGTGTAGGCCAGCACTTCGTCCAGGCAGGCGATCGCGGCGCCCAGCGGGCCCCAGGTGATGCCATAACGGGCCTGGGTCAGGCAGCCCAGCGGACCCTTCAGGCCCTTCACGTTGGGCAGGCGGTTGGCGTCGGGCACGCGCACGTTGTCGAAGAACAGCGCTCCGGTCACCGAGGCGCGCAGGCTCATCTTGTGCTTGATTTCCTGGGCGGTGAAGCCCGGGGTGCCCTTCTCGACGACGAAGCCCTGCACGCCCTCCTCGGTATTGGCCCAGACGATGGCGATGTCGGCCACGGAGCCGTTGGTGATCCACATCTTGGAGCCGTTGATCACCCAGTCGCCGCCGTCCTTGACCGCGCGGGTCTTCATGCTGGCCGGGTCGGAACCGCCGTGGGCTTCGGTCAGGCCGAAGCAGCCGATCACCTTGCCGCGCGCCATGTCCGGCAGCCAGCGCATGCGCTGCTCTTCCGAGCCGTAGGCATAGATGGGGTACATGCACAGCGAGCTCTGCACCGAGACGAAGCTGCGCAGGCCCGAGTCGCCGCGCTCCAGCTCCTGGCAGATCAGGCCGTAGCTGACGCCGTTGAGGCCGGCGCCGCCGTACTGCTCGGGCAGGGTGCAGCCGAGCAGGCCCATGTCGGCGATCTCGGGGATCAGTTCGTCGGGGAAGCGGCCCTGGTCGAAGCAGTCGCCGATGATCGGCAGCACGCGTTCGTCGGTGAAGCGGGCCACGGAATCCTGCACCGCGCGTTCCTCCTCGCTCAGCAGCGAACGCACGTCGAACAGATCGAAGGGGTTGAGGGTCTTCAAAGTCATTGCTGTCTCGGAAAGCTGCCGTCACGGCGGGGAGGGTGGACGGATAAGGTAGTCCATTCAGGCCATCAGGATTGCTGCGGCCGCACGTTGACAAAGCGCCCGCGCCCCGGTCCGCCCCGCGCCCCGGCCGGCCGCCTCGCGGCCCTCCGGCCCCAACCAACGGAACAGGCACGCCTGGCAGCCGACGCGGTATGGTGTCGCCCTTTCCGCCCTCCGAAGCCCGCCGATGCCTGCCAATCCGTCCGTTGCCGACCCGGCTCCGCCGTCGCAGAAACTGGAACGCGCGCTCAAACCGCGCCAGCTGATCATGATGGGCCTGGGCAGCGCGATCGGCGCCGGCCTGTTCCTCGGCTCGGGCGTGGGCATCCAGGCCGCCGGCCCGGCGGTACTGCTGTCCTATCTGGTCGCCGGCACGCTGGTGATCATCATGATGCACGCCATGGGCGAGATGGCCGCGGCGCGGCCGGCCAGCGGCGCGTTCTCGGTGTACGCCGCCGACGCGCTGGGGGCCACCGCCGGCGCCACCATCGGCTGGCTGTGGTGGGTGCAGCTGGTGATCGTGATCGCCGCCGAATCGGTGGGCGCGGCCGGCCTGCTGGCGACGCTGCTGCCGCAGCTGTCGGTGCCGCTGACCTCGCTGGCGTTCATGGTGGTGTTCACCGTCATCAACCTGATGGGCGTGCGCAACTACGGCGAGTTCGAGTTCTGGTTCGCCATCCTCAAGGTCGCCGCGATCATCGCCTTCATCCTGGTCGGCATCGCCCTGCTGTGCGGGCTGCTGCCGGGCGTGGCCTCGCCGGGCCTGTCCAATGTATTCGACCACGGCGGCTTCGCACCCAAGGGCCTGGCCGGCGTCGGCGCGGCGCTGCTGGTGGTGGTGTTCGCCTTCGGCGGCACCGAGATCGTGGCGGTGGCCGCGGCCGAAACCCAGGACCCCGAGCGCAGCCTGGCGCGCGCGATCCGTACCGTGGCCTGGCGCATCCTGGTGTTCTACATCGGCTCGATCGGCGTGATCATCGCGGTGGTGCCGTGGACCAGCGAGTCGCTCAAGTCCCCGTTCGCCGCGGTGCTGCAGGTCGCCAACATCCCCGGCGCGGCCACCGGCATCACCGTGATCGCGGTGATCGCCCTGCTCTCGGCGCTCAACGCCAACCTCTACGGCGCCTCGCGCATGATCCACTCGCTGGCCGCGCGCGGCGAGGCGCCACGCTGGCTGGCGCGCATCAGCCGCAGCCAGGTACCGGTGCTGGCGGTGCTGGCCAGCGTGCTGTTCGGCTTCGCCGCCACCGTGCTGGAGCTGCTGTACCCGGACCGCGTGCTGCCGGTGCTGCTGAACGTGGTCGGTTCGACCTGCCTGCTGGTGTGGACCCTCACCCTGCTCTCGCAGCTGATCCTGCGCCGCCGCGCCGAGCGCCTGGGCACGCCGCTGCCGTTCCGCATGGCCGGCTTCCCCTACCTGACGGTGCTGGCGCTGGCGATCCTGGCGTTGATCTTCGTGCTGCTGCTGTCGGCGCCGGAAACCCGCCTGCAGTTCCTGTCGATGGCCGCGCTGACCGCCGCCATCGCCGTGGTCAGCGGGCTGGCGCGGCGCTTCCGCGGGGCCTGAACGCCCCGCGGGAAGCCGCGGAAATCCGGGGCCGCTCCACGGCGGGCTTGTAACCGCGTGCGACTGACGGCAGGCTGCGCCCATCCGAGGCCCGCCATGCCCACGCCCGATCCCCGCGTCGATGCCTACATCGCCAGCGCCGCCGCCTTCGCGCAGCCGATCCTGCGCGAGATCCGCCAGCGCGTGCATGCGGCCTGCCCGGAGGCGGAAGAAGCGATCAAGTGGGGCATGCCCGCCTTCCTGCATCGCGGCAGGCTGCTGTGCGGCATGGCCGCCTTCAAGGCCCATGCCGCGCTGAACCTGTGGTCGCGCGACGGCGGCAGGCAAGACGACGGCGAAGCGATGGGCCAGTACGGCCGGCTGCTGTCGGTGGCCGACCTGCCCGGCAAGCGCGCATTCGCCGGCCAGCTGCGCCAGGCCATGCAACGCATCGATGGTGGCGCGCCGGCCCTCAAGCGCACGCCGCGGCCGCCGCTACCCATGCTGCCGGCATTCGCGCAGGCGCTGGCCGCGGCACCGCAGGCCAGGGCCACGTTCGACGGCTTCGCCGCCAGTGCCCAGCGCGACTACCTGGAATGGATAGGCGAAGCCAAACGCGAAACCACCCGCCAGCAGCGCATCGCCCAGGCCATCGAATGGCTGGCGCAGGGCAGGCGCCGCCACTGGAAGCACGAAAAGCATTGACGCCGGCCCCGCCAACGATTCCACTTGCCCCCGAAAGCACGACACCGACACCCCCACGCAACGCCATGACCGATCTAGAAGACCTCATCCAGCGCGCCATCGACCCTTCGTCCGTCAAGCTGGAAGGCACCCTCACCAGTCCCCCGTCCTTCGGTGTCTATCTGATCGAGGACGCCGACACCGGCCACCAGCACTACCGCTTCGGCAGCCATCCGGTGCGCATGCAGGAGCTGGAGGACAAATTCGGCCGATGCGAACTGGAATACCTGTTCCTGTCGCGCGAGGACGCCGCGGCGGCGACCTCGGCGCTGAACAAGCGCGAGGAATAAGCGCGCCGCGCTTCATCGCGCGCCTTGGCGCATCCAGCCGGAATCGTCGGGCATTCCCGGCCCGGGCTTGTCCGGTATTGCCGCAGCGGGGCGTTGCCCCCGCCTACAGGCGGTTTGCGGCGCCTGGCAGCGCGAGGCGTGGCTTGGCCGCGAATGCTCCAGCGGAGCGCTGCCCCGCTCAACCGTGCCTCACCCGATCACCCGCCTGAACGGCGGCAGCGCGTCGATGATGCGCTTGCCGTAGCGGCGCGTGAGCAGCCGCGAGTCGAGGATGATCACGCGGCCGGTATCGGTGGAGGTGCGGATCAGGCGCCCGGCGAACTGGGTCAGCGTGCGCAGCGCGTGCGGGACCGCGATCAGGTTGAAGGAATTCAGCCCGCGGCTCTCGAACCACTCGCCCAGCGTCGAGGTCTGCGGATCGGTCGGCACCGCGAACGGCACCTGGGTGATGACCACCGTGGTGCAGGCTTCGCCCGGCAGGTCCAGGCCTTCGCCGAACGAGTTGAGCCCGAACAGCACCGAGCCCTCGCCGGCGGCAGTGCGGCGCAGGTGCTCGTCGATCATCTTCTGCTTGGCGCCCTCGCCCTGCACCAGCACCTTCCTGCGCTGCGTGGCCGGCATCAGCTCGGCCACTTTTTCCATCTTCCAGCGCGAGGTGAACAGCACGATGCTGCCCTTGTCCCAGTCCAGTTCGGCAGCCAGGTACTTCGCCACTTCCTTGGGGTGACGCTCGCGGTCGTCCGGCGTCACCGGGAACGGCGGCACCACCAGCTGCGCCTGGTTGGCCAGGTCGAACGGCGAGGCCAGCGATACCATCTCCGCCTCCTCGGGAATGCCGTTGTCGATGGACAGCGCCTGGAAATCGCCGCCGCCGGTGAGCGTGGCCGAGGTCATCACCACCGAATCCACTTCGTCCCACAGCAGCTTGCGCAGCACCATCGCCGCCGACACCGGCGAACAGTGCAGCACGTGCTCGCCGTCGCGGGTCAGGGTGATCCAGCGCGCCATCGGCGGCTGGCCTTCCTTGTCCTCGCGGCGCCAGCCGGCCCACAGGTCGTGCTGCTGCTGGATCATCTCCAGCGCCATGCCCAGGCTGCGCTGCAGGCGCTCGTGGCCGGCGTCCTCGGGCTTGCCCTTGGCGACCTGCGCGGCGGCCGCCGTGGCCCAGTTGAGCAGGGTGCGGGTCTCGTCGGCCAGCTCCTCGATCGGCTGTTTCCACGCTTCCGGCAGGCGGCCATTGGCGGCGCGCCACAGCGGCTCGCGCTCGTCCGCGGCGGGCGTCCACACCTGCGCGATGCCGTCGGCGAACACCCTGAGCAGCTTGCTCACGCGCGCCGCCGCCTCAATCGCCTCGTTCGGCAGCAGGTTGCCGATCTTGTCCCTGTCCACCGCGCGATACGCGCCGGCGATGATGATCTGCAGGCGCCCGGTGCGTCGCGCCATGTCGTCCAGCGGCAGGCTGGCCGCGCCCTGGTCGATGGCGACATTGCCGATGTGGTGGCCTTCGTCCAGCACCAACAGCATGTCGGCGGGCGGTGCGATCAGCGGCTGGCCGTTGTCGGACTCGCCGATGGACAGCGCCGACAGCAGCAGCGCATGGTTGGTGACCACGATCTGCGCCTCGCGCACCTCGTTGCGCGCGCGCAGCACCGGGCACTGCGTCGAATAGGCGCAGCGGCGCCCGGCGCAGCCCGAGGCCGGCGTGGTGATGCGCAGGCGCAGGCCGGGCGTGACCGCTTCCGGCGCGTTGTCCAGGTCGCCGTTCCAGCGCCCTTCGGTGAAGGCGCGCATCAGCTTGCCGGCCACGTCCATCTCGATCGGCGCCAGCGGCCGGTCGTAGAGCTGCACCTCGTCGCCGAACATGCCCTCCTGCGCGCCCTCGCCCTGCGCCTCGGCGGCGTTGCGCGTGCACAGGTAGCGGGTGCGGCCCTTGGCCAGCGCCACCGTGGCCTGCAGGCCGGTGGCCTTGAGGAAGTTGGGGATGTCGCGCTCGACCAGCTGCGACTGCAGCGCCACCGTGCCGGTGCTGACCACCAGCTTCTTCTTCGACGCCAGCGCGATCGGCACGCCGGCGGTCAGGTAGCCCAGGCTCTTGCCGACACCGGTCGGCGCCTCGACCACGCCCACCCCGCCGGTAGCCAGCGCGCGCGAGACCACCCCGATCATCTGGCTCTGCGAGCGGCGCGTGCTGAACCCGGGCGTGTTGGCCTGCAGCTTCGCGTAGGCGTCGCGGATGGCCGTCTTCACTTCCTCGGTCAACGCCCGCGGCGCTTCCACTTTTTCCGTCACGCCGTTCTGCCGCCTGCTCCGTTCATGGCCGGCATTTTCCCATACCGGCGCGCGGCCGCCGACCTACGCCGGTTCAGCCTGGTGCGCCGGCGTTTCCGCGCAGCGCCCTGGCCAGCGCCCAGGCCAGCAGCACGAAACCGGCCGCTTCCAGCAGCGACAGCATGAAATGGCCGATGCCCAGCCAGGTATTGAGCCCGGCGATGCCGTCGAAATTACCGGCGGCGATCATCAGCAGCGGCAGCACCGACAATGCGGCGCCGAACAGCGTCACCGCCATCAGGATCGCCAGCGCCCACAGCGCCGCGCTGCGCGCCGCCGCTTTCGGCGCGCCGAGCAGCAGCACCAGCGCCACGCCCAGCGCGATCATCACCGGCAGGCGGTAGCCGACCGATACCAGCAGCGAGCTCAGCAGTTGCGCGTGGTCCATGCCGCTCAGTCCGCGGTGACCAGGGTAGCGGCGCGCTCGCGCAGTCCCGCATAGACCTCATCGGTTCCGGGACGCACGCCATGCCACTGCTGGAAGCTCTCGGCGGCCTGCTCGACCAGCATGCCCAGCCCGTCGAAGTAATTGCGGCAGCCGGCCGCGCGCGCCCAGGCCAGGAACGGGATCGCCGCCTCGCCGTAGTTGAGGTCCACCGCGGTGGTCAGGCTGTTGACCAGCGACAGCGGCAGGCTGAAGGCCGCGCCGTCGCTGCGGCCGGCGGAGGTGGCATTGATGATCAGTTCGAAGTCGCCCTGTTCGCGCAGCGCCTCCCAGTACGCCGAAATCGCGCGGCCCGGCTCGCTCATCGCATCGACCAGCGCGTCGGCGCGCTCGGGCGTGCGGTTGGCCACGACCAGTTCGAGGATGCCGGCATCGAGCAGCGCCGGCGCCACCCCGCGCGCGGCGCCGCCGGCGCCGAGCAGCAGCACCCGGCGGCCGCGCAGGTCCAGGCCGTGGCGGCCGGTCAGGTCGCGCACCAAGCCGATGCCATCGGTGTTGTCGCCATGCCAGCGCGTGCCCTTGCGCAGCAGGGTGTTGACCGCGCCGGCGCGCTGCGCGCGCGAAGTAGTGGTGGCGCACAGCGCGAACGCCGCTTCCTTGTGCGGCAGGGTCACGTTGGCGCCAACGCCGCCGCCGGCGGCGAAGGCTTCCAGCGCGGCGGCGAACTCCTGCGGCGAGGCCTCGATGGCGCGGTAGTCGATTTCGATCCCCTCCGCCCTGCCGAAGGCGGCCTGGATGCGCGGCGACTGCGAATGGGCGATGGGTTGACCAAAGACGGCATAGCGGGCGGCGCTCATGGTGATCCTCTGCATGACCTAGACTGACGCGATCCCTGGCTTGCGGAATCTCCATGCGGATCCGATCGCTGCTGCTCGCGCTGTCTGCGAGTCTACTCTTTGCGCCGCAGGTGACGGCACTGGCCGAGTTCGGCATCGAGGGCATCGGCGTGGTCTCCACCCGCGCCGACGAACTGCGCGCCACGCGCTCGGCCGATGGCCGGCGACTGGTCTGGGCCAGCAACCGCGAAGGCGGCGCCGGCGGCTGGGATCTTTGGCAGGCCACGTGGCAGGAGTCGCGCTGGACCGATGCGCGCCCGCTGCCGTTCAGCACCGCCGCCGACGAGGTCGATCCGTTCCTGAGCGCCGACGGACGCTGGCTGTACTTCGCCTCCAACCGCGAGGGCGGCCATGGCGGCTTCGACCTGTACCGTGCGGCCCTGCTGGACGACGGCGGCTTCGGTCCCGCGCAGAACCTGGGCGCGACGATCAACGGCGCCGACGACGAGCGTTCGCCCGCCCTGCGCGAGGACGACGGCTCCCTGCTGCTGGCCAGCAACCGCGGCGGCGGGGCCGGCGGCTGGGACCTGTGGAGCGCACGCCGCGCCGGCGACGGTTTCGCCGCGCCGCAGCCGATGGCCGGCCTCAACAGCCCAGGCGACGAACTGGACGGCAGCTGGCTGGCGGGGGGACGCGCGGTGGTGTTCGCCCGCGGCAACAGCAGCGGCGGCGCGCAGCTGCAGCTGTCACATTGCCGCAACGGCCGCTGGAGCGCGGCCGAACCGCTGGCGCTGTCGTTCAACACCGCCGAGGGCGACACCCGCGCGGCACTGGTCGATGCCAGCACCCCGGGCGAACTGCTGGTCAGCGGCCACGCACGCGCACCGCGCGCCGGCGGCTTCGACCTGTACCGGATGCGCGCGCCGGCCAGCAATGGCAGCGACGATTGCCGATAGGCGCATCACAGGGCCACGCCGATGGACAGTCCCGGTTGAAGCCCCCAGCAGGGCGATGCCCCGCTCTACACGATCGGGGCGTGGCGTTGTAGCGCCGGGCAACGCCCGGCGGGGCCGCCCCGGTAAAACCCAGCGGGACATTGCCGCGCTCTACACGATCGGGGCGCGGCTTTGTAGCGCCGGGCAACGCCCGGCGGGGCATTACCGGCAAAGCCCCGGCGGGGCATTGCCCCGCTCTACCGCTCTTCCGGCCGCTGCGCGAGTATCTCGGCGCGCCGCCGTTCGTACTCGACCTCGCCGATCCGGCCGCTCTGCTGCAGGCCTGCCAGCTCGCGCAGCCGCGCCTCGACTTCCGGCGGCTGCGGCGACTGCCGCTGCAGCCGTTGCGCGGCCGAAGGCAGCTCCGGCGGACGGCGCGCGGCGCGGAGCACGGCGGCGATCACCAGCCCGATCACCACTGCGAACGCGGTCACGCCGACCACCCACACCACCCATTGCCAGGGCTGCATGCCGGGTGCGTCCATCTCAGCCTTCCCGCAGCCAGCGCGCGATCTGCGGCGCGTAGTAGGTCAGTACGCCGTCGGCGCCGGCACGCTTGAAGCCGATCATCGTCTCCATCACGCAGCGGCGCTCGTCCAGCCAGCCATTGGCGGCGGCGGCCTTGAGCATCGCGTACTCGCCGCTGACGTGATAAGCGAAGGTCGGTACGCCGAACTCCTGCTTTACCCGGTACACCACGTCCAGGTACGGCATGCCCGGCTTGACCATCACCATGTCCGCGCCTTCCTCCAGGTCCAGCGCGATCTCGCGCAGCGCCTCGTCGCTGTTGGCCGGGTCCATCTGGTAGGTGTGCTTGTCGGCCTTGCCGAGGTTGCCCGAGCTGCCCAGCGCGTCGCGGAACGGGCCGTAGAACGCCGAGGCGTATTTGGCCGAATAGGCCATGATGCGGGCGTTGATGTGGCCGGCGTCGTCCAGCGCCTGGCGGATCGCGCCGATGCGCCCGTCCATCATGTCCGAAGGCGAGACGATGTCCACGCCGGCCTCGGCATGCGACAGCGACTGCTTGACCAGCGCATCGACGGTGACGTCGTTGAGCACGTAGCCGCGCTCGTCGATGATGCCGTCCTGGCCGTGCACGGTGAACGGATCCAGCGCCACGTCGGTCATCACTCCCAGTTCGGGGAAGCGCTGCTTGAGCGCGCGCACCGCGCGCTGCGCCAGGCCGTCCGGATTCCAGGCCTCGGCGGCGTCGAGCGACTTGCACGACGGGTCGACCACCGGGAACAGGTCGATCACCGGCACGCCCAGCTCCAGCGCCTGCTCGGCCTCGCGCAGCAGTTCGTCGATGGACAACCGATCCACGCCCGGCATCGATGCCACCGGCGCGCGGCCGGGCAACTCGTGCACGAACACCGGCCAGATCAGGTCGTCGGCGGTGAACGTGTTCTCGCGCATCAGCCGGCGCGAGAAAGCGTCGTGGCGCATGCGGCGCGGGCGGTAGCGGGGATGGAACATGGCGGTACTCCAAAGGCGGGGGAATGGCTTATTGCAGCAGGTAGCCCTGCGGTTGCAGCGGTTCGGGCAGCGGATGCCCGCCCAGCGCGTCGAGCACGTCGATCTCGACGGTGCGCACCATCGCGTCCAGCGGCAGGTCGTTGGGTTCCAGGCCGAAGGGCTCCTCGAGCTCCTCGCCCAGCTGGTCCAGGCCGAAGAACGCGTAGGCCAGCAGCATCGATACCACCGGCGTGGCCCAGCCCAGCGCGCCGGCCAGGCCGAACGGCAGCAGCACGCAGAACAGCCACGCGCAGCGATGCAGCAGCAGGGTATAGGCGAACGGCAACGGCGTGCCGGCGATGCGCTCGCAGGCGGCCTGCACCGTGGACAACGCGTGCAGGCGCTGCTCGAAGCAGCCGTACAGATAGGGGTCGAGCGTGCCCGCGCGCAGCGGCGTGGCCAGTTCGGCCGCGACCAGCGCCAGCAGGGCGTCGGGAATGTTCCGCCGCTGCAGCGCCGCCTGCTGGTCCGGCTCCAGCCACGGCGCGGCGGCGGCGGCTTCGTCGCGGCCGCGCAGGCGCGCGGCCAGGGCATGGGCGAAACCGATCAGCGGCCGCGACACGCGCCGGCGCAGCGCCGCATCCTCCACCAGCAGGGCGTTCGCCTGGCGGGCAAGGCTGCGCACCTCGATCAGCAGCTGGCCCCATTGCTTGCGGCCCTCCCACCAGCGCTCATGGCAGGCGTTGTTGCGGAAGCTCAGGAAGATCGACAGCACCAGACCCAGCAGGGTGAACGGTGCCACCGCCAGGCCATCGGCGGCGAAGGGATGGTGCAGCTTGGCGAACAGGGCCACGGCCACCGCCAGCACGCCGATCGCCAGCACCCGCGGCGCGATGGCCGGCACGATCGAACCGCGCAGGATGTACAGCAGCTGCCAGCCGCGGGGGCGGGGTCGGATGATCATCGGTGGGTGGTCGCGCCTGCTGCGGGCCCTGTGCGCCGGACCCGTCTGCCGGCAGGGCCCGCCATTCTACGCCTGCCGGTCAGACGAAGCCGCCGCCCAGGCCCAGGCGGATCACGCCGACCACGATCACGGCCACGTTGAGCAGCAGCCCGGCCTTGGCGCGGCCGCGATTGCCGGCGCGGGTGAACAGCAGGCCGATGGCGGCGACGATCGCGCCGACCGCGGCGAACGGAATCAGGAACCAGTTGCCCCAGCCCAGCAGCGGGATGAAGGCCAACACCATCCACAACAGCGCCACGATGCCCCAGACCAGACTGATCAGCCCCATGTCCTTTCCTCCACCGGTTGGTGCGCGCAAGATAGCCCGGAAACGGCCGCTACCGGGCGTTCCATCCGGTTCGCGGCCGATTCACGCACCGGCGCCGATGATCCATCCGACACCCACCGGGGAGTGAAGCCATGAAATTCCCGCTCGCCATCGCATTGGGCATCGCCCTGGCCGCCGGCGGCTGTGCCAGCACCTCCAGGGTCATGCTCGGCCAGGCCCGCGCGCCGGTCGATCCGGCCAGCGTGCGCATCTATTCCACGCCGCCGGCCGGCTCGGTGGAAATCGCCCAGCTCGAATCCTCCAGCGCGGTCGGCTTCGGCACGCAGGGCCAGACCGACGCGGCCATCGCGCGGCTCAAGCGCGAAGCGGCGGCACTCGGCGCCAACGGGGTGATCCTGATGGGCGTAGGCGCCGGCGGCTCGCCGGTGGGCATGTCGGTCGGCGCCGGCAGCTATGGCCGGCACACCGGCGGCGGCCTGAGCGTAGGCATACCGACGCAGCAGAAACGGGCCGCGGGCGTGGCGATCTGGGTGCCACCGGGCTCCCGGTAAAGCCGGAAAGCCCGGCAATCGACGGGGCCTTCCGGGTCGTCCGCGGAATCTTCGGGGCACGGAGCCGCTGCACAGGCAATCGGCAGGGGCGCCGGCGCATTCGTTGACGCCGCCCCCTGCCGCCCGGCATTCCCGGTACGTCAATCGGCATGCCCTGATGCAAAGCGTTTCCGCCGCCTACACCACGCCACTGGAAACGGACATTGCCGGAGCGCCGATGACATGGAGCGTTGAAGCCTTTTCATGACCGCCGCCCTTGGGAGCCGGACACCCGGGCGCCCCCATCCCGGGCGCCACGGCTCACTCCCAAAGGGAAGCAGTCGCACTTCGGCGCCAATCAGACTTTTCCTATAACTCCCAGGCGAAAACCCCTACAGGAAAGGACGCGCCCGGCTCCCTGCGGTGTGCTTCTGCAGCCATGGGCCCGGGCACCACCCGATTCTCCGCAGGCCTGTGGATCGGGGGCGGTAAAAGCCATGTACGGGCCGGATGCAGCGACGCCCGCACCGGGGCCGCGGCCGCTCCAGATCAGAAACTACCTTTTGCGCTGCGCAGGCACGAACACCTCTTCCACCGCCGTTGCCAGCTGGTCCGGCGGCAGCAGGCCCTGGTCGAGCAGGAAGTTGTTGAACGCCAGCAGATCGAATCGCTCCCCCAGCGCCAGCTCGGCCCGCATGCGCAGCTCCATGATCCGGCTGTAGCCATGGAAATAGCTGGGCGCACGCCCCGGCGCACGCACGGTATAACGATCCAGTTCCTGCCGGGCCATCGCCTCGGACAGGCCGACACCCTCGATCAATACGCCGCGCGCCTGTTCCCGGTCGATCAGGCCCAGGTTGAGCATCGGATCGAGCATCGCGCGCGCCGCGCGCAGCAGGCGGAACTGCAGGGCGATCATCTGCCCGTCCAACGGCTCGTACGGCATCATCTCCGCCTCGGCATACAGCGCCCAGCCCTCCACATTGACCAGGTTGAAAGCGAACAGGGTGCGCGCCAGCGAAATGCCCCGCTCGACCATCGCCGCGAACTGCAGGTCATGGCCCGGTCGTCCTTCATGCGCGCTCAGGCTCCATGACGCGGCATCGAAGCTGAAATCATCGTACTGCGCCTTGCCCTCCGAGGCCGGGTTGCCCAGCGGCAACACGAAGACCCCGAACTGGCCGTGGTTGTCGACCAGCGGCGGCGGCAGGTAGTGCGGCGCTGGCGCCGCGGCGCTCTCGGCCGCGCTGCCCAGGCGCATCCGCAGCGGACGCTGTGGCATATCGACGATGCGCTGGCGGCGGATGACCGGGTCGATGGCGTCGATCACGCCACGGTAGTGCGCTTCGAGCCGGTCGTCGGCAATCTTCTCCCGCTTCAGTGCGCGGATCACCGCGACGTAGTCGTTGCGATCGTCGATCGCCAGGCCCTTGGCCGCGGCCACCAGCGGCGCCAGCTGCCGCAGCATGCCGCGGGTCTCCATGTACTCCAGCTGCGCGCGCTGCATCAGCAGGGCAGGATCGATGTCGATGCCGGCCTCCTTGAGCCGGAAGGCATACAGCCCGGCCGGCAGGCGCGGATCGGTGCGTGCAAGGGGCAGTACCTGTTCCCGGGTCCAGGCGATGTAGTCCTTCATCTGTGTGGCCAGGGTCGCCAGCGCCGCATCCGCGCCCCGTATGCGGTGTTCGGCAAACAGCTCGGCGATGCCCTCGACATAGGTATCGACATTGGCCAGCGCCTGCTCGATCTCGGCGCGCGTGGGCTGCAGCAGATCCGGCGTGCCGCTTTTCTCCTCGTAGCGCTGGCGCGCCAGCGTGGCCAGCGGCGGCGTGCCGGGCACCTGGCCGATATAGGCCCGCAGCCGTTCCAGCGCCTTGCCACGATGCGGCGCCGGCGGCGGATCGGTCAGCAGGTTGTTGAGCCCGCCAAACACGACCTGCGGCACGTCCACCCACGGCATCAGGTACTGCGCATCGAGCTGGCTGCCTTCGATGCTGCGCTCGGCTGCCGCGATCATGATTTCCAGGTCCTGCCGGACATTGGGATCGCGCTCGAGCTGGAGCTGTCCGCGCAGCCGTTCGCGTGCCGTTCCCAGAGCCGCGCGATAACGGGCATCGTGGCCCGGGGCCAGGTCGACCGCCCGGCCCTCATAGCCCTGCACGCCCAGCGAGCTGGCCATCTCCGGCAGGAACGGCGCCTGCGCCTGCAGCAGGATCTGCGCCAGCTCATTGCTGCGCGCCACCCATGCCGGAGCGCCGGCAGCGGCGGGTGCCGGGGTGGCCGGTCCCGCAGCCGCGGCCAGCGGCAGGGACGCGCACAGGGCGAGAACGAGGAGGGAACGCATCATGCACAGCTCCTTGGATCGGAACCGCGAACGTATTCAGCCACCCCGTCGGCGACAAGGTCGGACAGTCACAGTGACGTTCGTCATGCCGCCCGCCACACGCGTGGCCCGCCGGATCTACGGCTCCAAACCGCGCATCGCGATCCGGCGACGATCACGGCGGCGGCGGCGGCGGTGGAGCATCACCGCCTCCGTGCCGGCTCAGGGCTTGAGGCAGCGCGCGAGGAAGTTCTCGGCCATGCGGTAGCGGTGCAGCGCATTGCTGCCGGACAGGCCGTGCTTGGCGCCCGGGTAGGTCATCAGCTCGAACGGCTGGCCGCGCTTCTGCAGCGCGCTCATCAGGCTGGTCGAGTTGGTGAAAAGCACGTTGTCGTCGGCCATGCCATGGATCAGCAGCAGCGGCGAGGTGAGTCCGTCGATGTGGGTGAGGATGCGCCCTTCGCGATAGCCGTCCGGGTTGGCCGCCGGCAGGTTCATGTAGCGCTCGGTGTAGTGGGTGTCGTACAGGCCCCAGTCGGTGACCGGCGCGCCGGCCACGCCGCAGGCGTACTGGTCCGAGGCCTTGGCCAGCAGCATCAGGGTCATGTAGCCGCCGTTGGACCAGCCCTGCACGCCGATGCGCTTTCCATCCACCCACGGCTGCGCCTTCAGCCATTCCACGCCCTTGAGCTGGTCGGCCACTTCCACGGTGCCCTGCACGCCATACAGCGCACCGCCGAAATCGCGGCCGCGGCGCGGGGTGCCGCGGTTGTCCAGCGAGAACACCACGTAGCCGCGCTGCGCCAGGTACTGGTTGAACAGGTGGTCGCCGCGACCGGGCCAGCTGTCGGTGACGGTCTGCGATGCCGGCCCGCCGTACACGTACACCGCCACCGGGTACTGCTTCGCCGGGTCGAAACCGGCCGGCTTGATCAGGCTGTAGTGCAGCGGGGTTTTGCCGTCGGCGGCGGTGAGCGTGCCGAACTCGACCGGCAGCTGCGCGTCGCGGTACTTCGCGTACGGATGCGACGGATCGGCCAGGTCGTTGTCCAGCAGAGTGGCGATCTTTTCGCCATTGGCGCGGTACAGCTCGATCTGCGGCGGCGTGGCGCTGTTGGACCAGCTGTCCACGTAGACGCTGGCATTGTTGGCGAACGCAGCGCCGTGCATGCCCGCGGCCCGCGACAGCTTCTTCGGCGTACCGCCGGCCAGCGGCACGACGTAGATCTCGCTGCGCAGCGGCGATTCGACGCCGGCGCGGAAATAGACGGTGCCGGCGGCTTCATCCACCGCCAGCAGTTCGTCGACCGGCCAGTTGCCCGAGGTCAGCGCGGTCAGGTGGCTGCCGTCGGCATTGGCCACGTACAGGTGCTGGAAGCCGCTGCGCTCGGACGACCACAGGAAACGGCCGTCCTTGAGGAAGCGCAGGCTGTTGTGCAGCGGCACCCAGGTCTTGCCGGTCTCGGTCGCCAGCGTACGCTGCCTGCCGTCGGCCAGGTTGGCCTCGATCAGTTCCAGCTTCTTCTGGTCGCGGCTCTGCCGCTGGAAGGTCAGGTGCTGCGGATCGCGCCAGTTCACGCGGGCCAGGTAGATGTCCTGCTCCTTGCCCAGATCGACCCACTTCGGCGCCGCGCCGGCGCCCGGTGCGACCACGCCGAGCGTGACCAGCACGTTGCGGTCGCCGGCCGCCGGATAGCGCTGCTCGATCATCTCCACGCGGTCGGCGTACATCTCATAGCGCTTCTGCACCGGCACCGGCGATTCGTCGATGCGGGCGAAGGCGATGGCGGAGTCGTCCGGCGCCCACCAGTAGCCGGTGTGGCGATCCATTTCCTCGTCGGCGACGAACTCGGCCACACCGTTGCCGATGGTGGCGCTGCCGTCGCGGGTCAGCTGCAGCTGCCTGCCGCTGGCCAGGTCGATCACCCACAGGTTGCGCTCGCGCACGAAGCTGACGAAACCGCCCTTCGGCGAGAGCTTGGCATCGGTGGCAAAGCCTTCGCCGCGGGTGAGCTGGCGCACCGCGTCGCGCCCCTGCTTGCCGAGGTCGTACAGGTACAGCTCGCCGCCGAGCGGGAACAGCAGCGTCTTCGCGTCGGGCGACCACTGGTAATCGACGATGCCGGTCATCGCCGCGATGCGCTGGCGCTCGCGCCGCGCCTTCTCCTCGTCGCTGAGCGTTTCGGTGCCAGGCAGCACCACCTTGGAATCGACCAGCAGCCGGGTCTGGCCGCTGGCGATGTCGTACTCCCACAGGTCCAGCTGGTTGCGGTCGCTGTCCTTGCCGCGCAGGAACGTCACCCGCGAACCGTCGGGCGCCACCTTGGGCTTCATCAGGGTGGGGCCGGTCAGCGGCGCGTTGCCGGTGATGGCTTCGAGGGTCAGCTTTTCGGCGTGGACGGCGGGCGTGGCGAGCATCATGGCAAGGGCGAGGAACAAGGGGCGCATGGGATTCCTGTCATCGACAGAATGGATCGCGCCATCCTAGCCGAGCCGGCCCGCCCTTGCCCCTGCCATCGGTCGCGCGCGCCAAGCCGCCGCCAGGCCCTCAGCGCTGGCCGCGCTGCTCCTCGCGCATCCTGCGGCGGATGAAGAACACCGTGAACATTGGAATGCCCAGGATGATCAACGCCCCGCAGATCGTCAGCCAGCCCACCGGTTGCGTCAGCATGTCGCGCAAGATCGGATGCATCGTCGTCCCCTCCCCGTGCCGTGTCGATGGAGGCAGCGTAGGGGGATCGGCTAGGGCTGGCCTTGCGCAGGATCAATCGGCAGGGATCACCCATGCCTGCCCCGGTCAGCATCCACCTCGACGCCACCCGAATGCGGCTCGGGTAAACGTTCTGGAAGCGCAGCCCGATCTGCTCGTCGCGCTGCCACAGCAGTTTCCCGTCGATACTGTACATCTCGTACAGGGCGCCGCCCGTGCTGGACGTACGCACCCGCCGTCCCTGCGCGTCGTAGCGGTACGTCTCCGTGCCCAGCGCCGTGCGCAGCCGGTTGCCGTGGTCGAACACGAACAGGTAGCCGTTCTTGTTGTTCGCGTTGCTGCGCGCGTCGTAGCCCAGCCCGATCACGCTCGGGCCGCCGGGACCGTCGAGCAGGTTGGTCAGCCGGTTGCTGGCGTCGTACCAGTACACGTGATCGCGGCCGGCCACCGTGGCCCGGGTGACGTTGTCCAGCACGTCGTAGGTGTATGTGGCCCCGCCCGGATACAGCGGCGAGGTCACGCCCGTCAGCCGGTCCCGGCCGTCGTAGCCCATGCTGCGGGTCTGCCGGCCCGCGGCCGTGTAGTCGGTGATCGAGGCCACGTTGCCGTTGCCATCGTAGGCATAGGCCAGGTCCAGCACACCGCCACTGTCGGTGCTGCGCGCCGGCAGCTGCCGCGCGTTCTGGGTCATCGTATGCACCAGGCCGTTGCCGTAGGTGAACTGCTTCATCGCCCCGTTCGGGTAGTACTGCACGCCCGTGGCGAAAGTGCCTGCCTGGGTCGGCTGGCCCAGCGCATTGGGCAGGTAGTCCACCGTCAGGCCCGCCGGATACACCAGGCTCGCCAGGTGGCCGTTGGCGTTGTAGCCGTAGCCGATCGACCACACCGCCTGTCCCGCCGTCTGCGACTGGCTTTCGCCGGTCAGCAGCCGCCGCCTGTTGTAGACGTAGCTGTTGCTGACCGTAGTGCTGCCCCCCTCGTTCCAGGTGGTGACCGTGTCCGGCAGGCCGTCGGCCATGTAGGTCCAGTTCTGGTTGCCGTTGCCGTCCGGGAAGGTGAGCGTGGTGAGGCGGTTGCGCGCATCGTAGCTGCGGCTCACCTTCTGGCTGCCTGCCACGCTGGCGGTGTCACAACTGCTGGCCGAGGGCAGGGCCTGGCCGCTGGCCGACCAGCTCAGGTTGCCGGCGTTGTCGTAGGCCATCACCGTGCTGCCGGTCTCCGGCTCGATGCTCTTGCACAGCTGCTGGTAGGCGTCGTACACGTAGCGCCGCGTCACCGACACGCTGCTGGCCGCATTGCGCTGGGTGATCGCCGTCGGCTTGCCGAACACGTCGCGGGCGACGTCCGTATAAACCCCGCCCGGCTGCTCCACTGCCACCGGGTAGTCGGTGGTCGGCTGGCCCCAGGCCATGTAGCTGGTCGTGGTCTGCTGGCCACGCGGGTTGGTGGTGCGGGTCTTGAAGCCGGCCAGGTACTCGATGGTCGTGGTCAGTACGCCCAGCTCGGAATCCTGCGTGGCGGCGACAGGGCGGCCCAGGGCGTCGTAGGTGGTGCGATTGCCCAAGGAAAGCGCATCGTTGCTGCCCGGGTACGAAGCGAAGGTGATCCGACCCTCATGGTCGTAGCTGAAGCGCTGGAAGCGCTGGGTGCCGCTGATGTTGGCCGTGTCGTACTCCTGGGTGAGCAGCGGCCGCCACAGCGCATCGTAGTAGGTCAGCCTGCGTGCATTGCCGGTGCTCACCGTCTGCCGCCAGTGCCCGGCCGGTATCCCGTACTCGGCCGCGCTCACCGGCTGGAATACCTGCGTGGTGGTGTTCCACACCGTACTGTCGCCGGTCGGGTAGGCGATGCTGGCCAGCCGGCCCATCGCATCGTAGGTGTAGTTGGTCGCGTAGCCGTTTTCGTTGGTGACCTGGGTGATCCAGCCGCTGTCGTTGACCACCACCGAGCGGGCCTTGCCATCGGCATGACTGATGGACTGGGGGATGCCGCGCTTCCACGACGACAGCGTGGTGAGGTTGTTGTTGCCGTCCTTGACCGTGGCCACCGTACCGTCGGCGTTGTAGGTCAGCGTCTGCTGCAGCCGGCCATAGGACGAGTACGTCAACGGCTGTGCGGTAGTGGTGCTGAAGGTCGTCGATTCAACCACTATGCCGTTGACCGCGCGGCTGGCTACCTGGCCCAGCACCCACTTGCTCGTGTTGTCGTAATAGGTGATGACTTCCGTGCGGCTGTAGCTTTGCGCCGAGGCCACCATCGGCAGCAGGGCCACCAACAGCGAAGTCAAAAGAGGGAGCGGCTGGAAACAGGTCCTTTGTTTGCTCATGTCCTGAGTCCTTCAGGGGGAGGGAGTGCTGGATTGCGTGACATTCACCGGCCGGGCGAAAACATCGAAAGCTGTCGCCTCCCAGCTGAACTTCACGCCGCTTTCGATCACTTCCCGTCGCCGCAGCGGCCTTACCAATACCGACGATTCGTCGTTGCCTCCCCATAGCGATCCGTATCTGTCCGGAAACGGAGCCGAGGCGGCTTCCGCACTGGATACGTAGGTGAGGTACTCGGAACGGAGCGCGGTTCCGACACTGGAACTGTGGAACCTACCCAGCAGGCGCCCCTCGTTGTGCGAATAGACGATGCCATATTCCTCTTCCACCTGGCTTCCGTCCGGCTGCACGATCCGGACTCGCTTGGACTGCGGGCATGTCGTACAGGGCGGAACGATTCCCGACCATAGGCCATGATAGTCGCCGAGGTCCGAATAGCCCCAGACCTGCCCGGACGGGATGCCCGGACCCGT
Organism: Stenotrophomonas nitritireducens; assembly: GCF_001431425.1. Taxonomy (GTDB): domain Bacteria; phylum Pseudomonadota; class Gammaproteobacteria; order Xanthomonadales; family Xanthomonadaceae; genus Stenotrophomonas; species Stenotrophomonas nitritireducens. The sequence goes on along the minus strand of NZ_LDJG01000002.1, from coordinate 152,318 downwards.
GATCCTCTTTGTCCAGAGACCAAGCACGTCGAAGTAATTCGGCAAGGCCAGCCTATGCACGACCGACGTACCACCAACCGACTCGGCCTCGCAATAGGTCCATGGAATGCCCGCGCGATACAGCCGTTGATGGGCGAACTCGAATTCACCCAGTGCACCAGACGGATGGCGCAACTGCAGCGTGTAGTTCTTCAGCGCCAATGGCGCGATGTTTCCGCACCCCACCCCGGGATCTTCCGTCCAGCGTTCATAGCGGATGCGCCTGTCCGCCAGATGGGTGAACTCCCAGAACGACTGGTCCGGAAGGTTTACGCGCTGGAGGTTCGATCCATTGTAGGTATAGCTCCAGTTCCTGCCATGTGCGCTTGCGCTGGAAAGGCGGCCGCTGCTGTATGTCAGCGAGATGAGGCGGCCGTCACTGCTGCTGATGCTGACAGGGTGGCCCGCAGCGTTGTAGGAATATTCCACCCAATTCCCGAAACGGTCTTCGACCCTGCTCGCCAGCAGCGACACCTCCAAGCGCAGCCGTGAAGCAGGAGAACCATTATCCCTGCCCATCTTGCCTGCAGAACGCTGGGTTCCGACGTTGAAGGTGTAAACCAGCCCTGCCATAGTTTCCACGACAAAGCCCTCGCCTGGGTATCCGGAGATCATCGGCGTGCAGGACACCGCATCAAAGGCCGTCGTCGTCCACAGTCGCGTCTTGGAATCGGGCTTCCTGTACTGGCTCGGCGGCAGGCCCACCAGACTGCGGCTGCCTTGCCCCGGAATGCTCAAGACATAGCCCGACCATATCTCGGACATGTCATGCGGCGGATCGGTACGCGGGAAAAAACTGCTGGAGCAGCGTGGCGCGCTGCCGCCGTAGCCGATGTTCCACCCGTACATCGAGTCGAACACGCCTGATATCCGCGGGACATCCACGTCCCAGTCCCCCGCCCCGCCATATGTTTCGGGAGGAGTCCCCAGGTAGGGAACCGGCCTGATGGCCAGGCTACGGGACAGGCGCACCGGCAATGCGTTCGAGCCTGGAACATCCACATCCACGTGGTGGAAAACAACGGTCTGGTCGTAAAGGTTCACCGCCTCTCCGAACAGATCCGAAGTCAACGCGGGCACGATTTCCGCCGCCCTTATCTTCCTGTCGTATTCCTGGTAAGGCTGCATCGCATCACTGGCAAGAGCCGCGAGTGCCCCTTCGGATTCATCGGGTTTTATATCGCCCGGATTCTGGGCAAAAGCCAGTCCTCACATGGAAAAAAGCAGAAAAAACAACCAATATGAGGCTGCGCTGCGTACCGACATGATCACTTCCTTGCGTGACGGTTCATGCCGCCATACCCTCCCCCATTATCCAGCGCAAAACAAGCACCCCCCCGGATATACGCTGCGAAACGCGAAAACATCATCGCCGTTCCCCGGTATCGGATGCCCGGGCTGCATTACCCGTACCTTTTCCGCCGACATAATCAATCGAACACATCCGCCGTATCGACCAAGGCAGATTGCCTGCACCCATCCGCCAGGCGCGGATGCATTCCTGCGGAGCGCGCATCCATTCCTGGCATCCGGCCTGGTCGAACGCCCCCGGCTCCGTGGAAAGGAGCCGGGAATGCGAACCTGCTATGCGATCCGACTTGTATCAGCTCGAATGAAACAGGAGCGCATGGGGAGCGCCAAGCAACTCAACGCCTGCCGAACAACTGCCTGCGCTCGTCCTCGCTCAACGGCTTGCCTGCATCCGGGTTGACCGTCGGGCCCAGCGCGTAGGCGCGCTGCGTGGCCGGGCGCGCGGCGATGGCCTGGTGCCAGCGGTGCAGGTGCGGGAAGGCGTCGAAGTCGGCCGGCAGCTTGCTGTAGGCGCCGATCCACGGGTAGCTGGCCATGTCGGCGATGCCGTATTCGTCGCCGGCCAGGTACGGCGATTGCGACAGGCGCTTGTCCATCACCCGGTGCAGGCGCCGCACCTCGCTGTCGTAGCGTTCGATGGCGTAGGGAATGCGCTCGGGCGCGTAGACGTTGAAGTGGCCCATCTGCCCGCTCATCGGCCCCAGCCCGCCCATCTGCCAGAACAGCCATTCCAGCGCGGCGGCGCGGCCGCGCAGGTCGGCAGGCAGGAAGCGGCCGGTCTTCTCGGCCAGGTACAGCAGGATCGCGCCGGACTCGAACACGCTCAGCGGCGCGCCGCCATCGGCCGGGGCGTGGTCGACGATGGCCGGCATCTTGTTGTTCGGCGAGATGGCCAGGAAATCGGGCTGGAACTGGTCGCCCTTGCCGATGTTGACCGGCACCAGGCGGTACTCCAGCCCGGCTTCTTCCAGGAACAGGGTGATCTTGTGGCCGTTGGGGGTGGGCCAGTAATGGAGGTCGATCATGAATGCGTCTCCGTGGGGGGAACCGTCGCCGGGGATCGATACGGTAGCGCTTGGCAGCCTACCGGACGACCGTTAACCTGCCGCCTTTCCGCAACGCAGCATTCCTGCCATGTCCGAACACAAACCGCTGAGCCCCCTCCCGGCCCTGATCTTCGCCTCGCGCTGGCTGCAGCTGCCGCTCTACCTGGGCCTGATCATCGCCCAGGGCGTCTACGTCTATCTGTTCGGCCACGAGCTGTGGCACCTGATCACCCACGCGGCCAGCTGGACCGAGCAGCAGATCATGCTGATCGTGCTCGGCCTGATCGACGTGGTGATGATCTCCAACCTGCTGGTGATGGTCATCGTCGGCGGCTACGAGACCTTCGTCTCGCGCCTGGGCCTGCAGGGGCACCCGGACCAGCCGGAGTGGCTCAGCCACGTCAACGCCTCGGTGCTGAAGGTGAAGCTGGCGATGGCGATCATCGGCATCTCCTCGATCCACCTGCTCAAGACCTTCATCGAGGCCGGCCAGCTCGGCTTGCCGCTGTGCGGATCGGAAGCGGCCGTGGGCGTGCCCTGCACCAAGTTCACCTCCGCCGGCGTGATGTGGCAGACCATCATCCACTGCGTGTTCATCCTGTCGGCGATCGGCATCGCCTGGACCGACAAACTGATGTCCAACGGCCATCCCAGGCAGAACGGGCACTGACCCCGGCACCGATCCGGTCGATGGTCGTCACCCCGTGACGGCCATCGGCTTTCATGGATCCCGCCACCGCCGCCTCGTGCAACCACGCGCGGCAATGCTAGATTCACCCTTCGCCCCGGGTCCGGCCGGCGTCGGGAAACGCCGCGCATCCATGACGGCCCGGGCGAGCAACCATTCGCGTTCGTCGATTCAAGGGGAAGATTGATGTCGTACGTCACGATCCACGGCAAAGCGCGCCTGCTGGCGCCCGCCCTGCTGGCCGTCGCCCTGGCGGCCTGTTCGGGCAAGGACGATTCCGCTCCGGCCTCCGCCTCCGGCACGCCCGCCAGCCCCGCCGCCGCTCCGGCCGAGCCCGCGGTTTCGGCCAAGGTACAGTCGATGGGCACCGATCAGCTGCGCGATTCGGCCAGCACCGCCCTGCGCGAGAACCGCATGTATGCGCCGGCCGGCGACAATGCCATGGAGTTTTATCTGGCCCTGCGCGACAAGCTGCCCGACGACGCGGCGGTCAAGAGCGCGCTGACCGACCTGCAGCCCTATACCCTGATCGCCGCCGAACAGAGCCTGGCGCGCGAGGACTTCCCCGAAGCCCAGCGCCTGATCGCGCTGATCGAGAAGGTGGACCCGACGGCACCGGCGCTGCCGCGGCTCAAGCAGGGCATCACCCGCGGCATGGAAGTGGCGGTCAAGCGCACGCAGGAGGAGACCGACAAGGTCAAGAAGGACGCCGAGAACCGCGCCAAGCAGCTGGTCGAGCAGCAGCGCCTGGCGCAGCAGCAGGCCGCCGAGGCCACCGCCGCGCAGCAGCTGGCCACGCGCCAGGAGGCCGCACGCCAGGAAAGCGAACGCCTGGAAGCCGAGCGCCAGGCCGCCACCAAGCGTGAGGCCGATGCCCGCGCCGCCGCGCAGCAGGTCGCCGCCGCACCGAAGCCCGCCGCGGCCGCACCTACCCTGCGCGCGGTGAGCACGCCCGCCCCGCGCTACCCGGCCGATGCGCTGCGCTCGGGCACCTCCGGCGAGGTGCTGGTGGAACTCACCATCGGCACCGATGGTTCGGTCACCGACGCCCGCGTGCTGCGCGCCAATCCGCCGCGCGTGTTCGACCGCGAGGCGTTGAACGCGGTCAAGCGCTGGCGCTTCGAGCCGATCTCCAGCCCGACCACCACCCGCCGTACGCTGGCCTTCCAGCCGAACCAGTAACCCTGCGCCACCGCAGAAAGAAGGCCCGGATCGCTCCGGGCCTTTTTTTGTGGGCCCGATCCGGGGCCGCAGCGCCGGGCTTCACCGCCCGGCGCTGCGAACACGGCCGGAACCGGCAATCACGCCCGGGCTCACAGCTGGTCGCCCAGGGACAACAGGAACTCCACCATCAACCGGGTACGCGCCGATGCCTGGCGTGCGTGGCCATATACCACCGCCAATGGCGCCCCGGTGCAGGCATGGTCGTCCAGAACCGGCACCAGGCGCCCGGCCGCCAGCCCGGCGCTCACCACGTAGCGCGGCGCCTGCAGGATGCCCTGCCCCGCTTCGGCCAAGGCCAGCAGCACCGCGGCATGATCGCTGGCAAGCGGTCCAAGCGGGACATGGCGGTAATGTTGCCGCTGCCGCGTGTAGGTCCATGCACGGAACCTGCCGCTCCCGGCCATGACGTAGCGCAGGCAGCGATGCCCGGAAAGGTCTTCTGGCCGCCGCGGCACACCCTGCTGCCGCAGATACGACGGCGCTGCGACCGTCACGAACCGGTGCGGCGGCAATGCGCGTGCCACCAACCTCGAATCGGGCACTTCGCCCAGCATCACCGCCAGGTCGAAGCGCTCGGCAGTCATATCCACGTGCCGGTCGGTCAATACCAGCTCCACTTCCAGGCCGGGATGCGCCGCCAACCATGCGCCGAGTGCCGGCGCGACCACGTACTGGCCGAAGCTCACCGGTACCGCCAGCCGCAGCTTTCCACACCAGGGCTGCGCATCGCCTGAAAGCAGACTGCGCGCGGCCTCCACGCCACTCATGCTCTGCCGGCAGGCCGCGTAGAAGAATTCGCCGTCTCCGGTGAGGGTGATCTGGCGTGGTGAACGGTGGAACAGTTTCACTCCCAGCTCCGCCTCCAATCGCGCAACCGACTTGCTTACCGCAGATGGCGTGAGCCGCAGCACGCGCGCCGCACGGGTGAAGTTGCCCGTTTCCGCCGCACGCACGAAGGTGCTGATGTCGCTGAAAGGATCCATCTCAAGCGTTCCCTGCGTTCACAGTTACTGCGAATTCCACGGGCTTATCACCCATATCGCTCCTTCCTATAGTCGCCCCCACACCATTTGGCGAGGGGCCTGTCTTGTTCGATCTCACACGTTCGCTGTTTCCGAAATTCCTGCTGCTGTCCGCCGCGGCCAGCGCCAACGGCCATTCGACGCCGCTGCCGCCGAAAGCCGGCCAATCCTCCGCCGCATCGCCGCAGGTGCCCCTTCTTTCCGCACCACACCAGGGGCGCCCGGCGCTGCTGATGATCGAGTTCGTCAATGAATGGCTGGTCGATGATGGCAAGTTGCGCGGCCTGATCAAAGACCAGGAGGCCTTCCAGCATTCGCAGCAGGCTGCGCAACGCGCGCTGGCGGCAGCGCGCGATGCGGACATGCCGGTGATCCACGCCACGCTGCAGATGTCATCGGATTACCGCGAACTGGGCCAGGCGCGCTTTGGCCTGCGCGGCGCCATTCCCAGCTTCAATACCTGGAAGACCGAAGACAGCGGCTGGCGGTTCCATCCCGCGTTCGCTCCGCGAGCCGGTGAGTTCGTCGTCAGCGGCCGCGCCGGTGCCAGCGCGTTCGCCGCGTCCAATCTGGACAGCTATCTGCGCGGCCAGGGCATCACCCGGCTCTATCTGGCCGGATACGCCACCCATGTCTGCATCGAATCCACGCTGCGCGCGGCGCATGACCTCGGCTACGAACCCATCGTATTGAGCGACGCCACCGCCGCTTTCACCGCGCAGCAGCAACGGCACGTACTGGAGCATGTCGTCCACCACTTCGGCTGGGCGATGCCGGTCCAGGATTTCATCGGCGCCCTGCGGCAGCAGGAACCGCCTCCGGCGCAGTCCCCCGCGGTGCCCGCAGCGGGCGGACCGGTGGCAGCCTTCACCGCGGTAACCGCGCCGGGGCAGGAGATCCCCGGTGTTTCCGGGGCGATGGTTCTGGACAGTGGCCTGATCCTGCTCAGCGGACATGTCCCGCTGTCCTCCGATGGAAGCATCGCCGGCACCCTGCAGGAGCAGCTCGAACAGGTGTTCCAGAATCTGGAAGCCACGCTTCGCCAGGCCGGCAGCGGCATCGACCGCCTGGTCAGGCTCACCTTCTATGTCCGCGACTACCGGGAGGCGGAGCTGGCGACGATACGCAACAGCCGCGACCGCTGGCTGCGAGGGCATGCGCCAGCCAGCGCGCTGATCGGTGTCCAGTCGCTGTTCGGGCCCGAAGTGCTGGTTGAAGTGGACGCAGTGGCGATGCGTTGAGGCGGGCGGACGCCGCGTCCTGCGGCAATCCACGCATCGGAAAAAAGACAGCCCGGCGGAACCGGGCTGTCTGCATAACTTGTACCGCTGGCCGTCAGCCCGAAATCGCCAGCTTCTCCTGCCGGTAGCGCCACACCGCCACCGCCCACAACAGCACCGCAAGCAACAGCGACGCCGCCAGGTAGACGCCCCACTGCTCGGCGCCCGGCATCTCGCCGCGGGTCACCTTCACCAGCATCTGGTTCTGCGACAAGAACGGCACCGCGTACTGCCACAGCTGGGTGTCCTTCAGCGGATAGGCCATCAGCGCGTAGCCGGGCATCATCGCCAGCATCATCAGCCAGACGATATGGCTCTGCGCCTCCTTCATGCTGCGGGCGCCCGCCGCCAGGCAGGTCAGCAGCGCGGTGCCGATCAGCACCAGCGGCAGCAGCACCAGCAGCAGCTTGCCCATCGCCATGAAGCTGACATCCAGCGAGCCGGCCATGCCGCGGCCGATGCTGGCGCTGAACTTGAACGACAGCAGGATCAGCAGGATCGCCGTCAGTCCGACCGCCGCCGAGGCCAGCATCTTGCCGCTGACCAGGGCGCCACGCGAAGCCGGGGTGGCCAGCAGCGGCTCCAGCGACTGCCGCTCGCGCTCGCCGGCGGTGGTGTCCATGACCAGGTGCGAGCCGCCGATGAAGGCGAACATCATCAGCAGCATCGGCAGGATGACGGACAGGAAGATGCCGCGCTTGGCCTCGGCGGTGGCCAGGTCGCGCGTGCCCACGCTCACCGGCGCGGCCACCATCGGATTGACGCCGCGCGCCAGCAGCCGCAACGCGCCCACCGACTGGCCGTAGGCCATCAGCACCTTGCGCACGCGCGCCACCTGCACATCGCTGGTGCGGCGCGTGGTGTCGGCCACGACCTCGACCTTGGCCGGCTTGCCGGCGTGCCAGTCGTCGGCGAAGTCGGGGGCGATCACCAGCGCCACGTCCTCGCGCTGGGCGCGGATGCGGGCCTCGTAATCGTCCGGCGCCTCGCTGGCGGTGATGCCGTGGCTGGCCAGGAACGCCACCAGGTTGGGCGCGCGCTCCATGCCCACCACCGGCAGGGTCATGTCCTTCTCCAGCTGGTTCTCCACGCGCAGGTTGCTGAGCTTGTCGATGCCCAGGAACAGCAGCGGGTACAGCAGCGGCGCGATGAACAGGGTCAGGAAGAAGGTGCGGCGGTCGCGGGCGAAGTCGCGCAGCTCCTTGCGCATCACCGTGAACATGCTGCCAATGAATCCGGTCTTGTTCATGCGTGCAGGCCCTCCTCGCTGCCGATCAGCTTGACGAACGCGTCTTCCAGGTTGGTTTCGCCGGCGTGATCGCGCAGTTCGTCGGGCGTGCCCTGCGCCACCACGCGGCCGTGCGCGACGATGACGATGCGGTCACACAGTGCCGCCACCTCCTGCATGATGTGGCTGGAGAAGATCACGCAGCGGCCTTCGGCGCGCAGTTCCTTGAGGAAGCCGCGCAGGCCGCGCGTGGTCATCACGTCCAGGCCGTTGGTCGGTTCGTCGAGGATCACGTTCTTCGGGTCGTGCACCAGCGCGCGGGCAATGGCGGTCTTGGTGCGCTGGCCCTGGCTGAAGCCTTCGGTCGGGCGGTCGAGGAAATCCTCCATCTGCAGCGCCGCGGCCAGGCGGCCGATGCGCGCGGCGATGGTCGCCGCGTCCATGCCGTGCAGCTGGCCGAAGTACTCGATATTCTCGCGCGCGGTCAGGCGCTTGTACACGCCGCGCGCATCGGGCAGCACGCCCAGGCTGCGGCGCACCGTGTTCGGGTCGACCGCGGCGTCCACGCCGTCCACCACGACCTTGCCGGTCTCCGGCGTCATCAGCGTGTAGAGCATGCGCAGCGTGGTGGTCTTGCCGGCGCCGTTGGGGCCGAGCAGGCCGGTGATCTGGCCGTCGTGGGCGGTGAAGCCCACCTCGTCCACGGCGATCACCGGCGTCTTGTCCTTGCCCTTGCCGGGGAAGGTCTTGCGGAGTCGTTCTGCAACGATCATGGAAGCGGATCCTTGAGTGATGCGTGGACGGTCACGGTTCCCAGCCATTGAAGCTGGTGAACGGCACGTAGTTCAGTTTTTCCAGGCAGGCGCCGTCGAGCGCGGCGGCATCGGCCTTGTCGACGAACTGGGCGAACAGCTTGGGCATGCAGCCGGCGCCGATCACCGCGTGGCCCTGGCCGCGCAGCACGAACAGGCGGCCCTTGGACAGGCCCTTGACCACGTCCTCGCCATAGCGCGGCGGCGTGACCGGGTCGAACTCGCCTTCCAGCACCAGCGCCGGCACCGCGCCGGACAACGCCGTGTGGAAGTCGGCCGGCACCTGGCCCTTCGGCCATGCCCTGCACATCGCCGCCAGCCCCTCGGCCATGCGGTTGCCGAGCACGGTGCCTTCGTCCCCGCTGCGCGCGACCATGCCTTCCTCGTCTTCGCTGCAGATCACCGACAGCTGCATGCCCATGGCCATGGCGTCCTTCATGTCGCCCTGCATCATCCGCGCCAGCGCCATCAGGTCGCCGTAGCGGCCGTTGCGCGCCTCGTGGATCAGCTTGGGCAGCAGCGCCGCGGCCTGCGGCATGTAGGCGTACATGCGCACCAGGCCGGCGACGGTTTCGGCGCGCAGCACGTCCTCGCGTTCCTCGCCGGTGCTGGCGTCGCGGTAGCGCACCGTCACCGGGTTGGCGCGCAGCGTGGCCAGCAGCGCGTCCAGTTCGGCGCGCGGGTCGCCCAGCGCCGCCTTGCAGGCGGCGTTGCCGGTGCATTGGGCGAACTGCAGCGCCAGCGCGTCGTCCAGGTTGCGGGCGAAGATGCTGCCCAGCCGCAGGGTGTTGGGCACCACCGAATCGAGCACGATGCTGCGCGTGCTGGACGGGTGGCGCATGGCGTACTGCTGCGCCACGCGGGTGCCGTAGCTGACGCCGACCAGGTTGACCTGCGCCGCGCCGATGGCCTCGCGCACGGCTTCCAGATCGGCCACCGCATCGGTGGTGGTGTAGTGGCGCAGGTCGGCCTTCTTCGACAGGGTCGCCGCGCAGGCGGCGGCGCTGGCCTGCATCGCCTCGACGCTGGCGTCGTCTTCCTCCGGCGCCTCGCAGGACAGCAGGTTGGATCGGCCGGTACCGCGCTGGTCGACCAGGATCACGTTGCGGTGCTTGCGCACGTCGGCGAATGCGGCATCGACCATCGGGTAGCTGTCCACCGCGGACTGGCCGGGGCCGCCGGCGAGGAAGAACACCGGATCGGGCTGCACGTCTTCCGGCTTGTCCGGTACCAGCAGCGCGATGTTCAGCGCGATCCTGCGGCCCTGCGGATTGGCGCGGTCCTCGGGAACCTCGAAGGTCGCGCACTGCGCTTCCAGGCTGTCGCGGCTGGCCGGCGAATCCAGGCTGCAGGGCTGGAACGCCAGCCGGCCCAGCATCAACGGCCTGGCCGGCGCGTCGGCGACGGGAGGCGATGCCTTGTCGGCCTTGGCCTCGTCGGGTGCGGGCTTGAACGCGCGGTAGCCGAGCACGGCGATGAGCGCGGCTACCGCCAGGAGGGTACGGGTCTTGCGGGACATCATCGGAACGGCCCCTTGTGGTTGATGGAACGGATATCTGGATCTGTCAGCCCATGACGCGGCTGGCAGCGTTATGTGACATCAGGAAAGAAGATGTCCTCGATCCTGGCATCGAACAGGCGGGCGATGCGGAACGCCAACGGCAGGCTGGGATCGTACTTGCCGGTCTCCAGCGCGTTGACGGTCTGCCGGGAGACCTCAAGCCGTTCGGCCAGCTCTCCTTGCGACCAGCCATTGGTTTCGCGCAGTTCGCGCAGGCGGTTGTTCATCGATAACGCCGCGCGACCACGAACTTTGCCAGCCCGTACACCGCGCACACCAGCGGGAACACCATCAGCATCACCGTGCTGGCACGCAGGTCGACCACCTTGGCCGATTGCAGGAAACCACCGGTCAGGTACAACAGCGACACCAGCGCGGTGGCGATGCTGACCGCCTGCAGTTCGATGCGCTGCTGCATTTCGTCCACTTCACGGACGTAGCGCACCATCGCACCGATCACCAGCGCCACCGGCGGCACCGGCAACAGCGCCAGCAGCACGCGCAACGGCAATGACTCCACGTAGCGCAGCATCCATACCGAAGCGAACACCGCGAGCAGATAACCGCCCATCGCGGCGAAGAACCGGCGCATGTAGCGCTGGCGCACCGCCAGCGGCGCGCAGTCCTCGGCCCTCGGGCGGATGCCATCGGCCACCGCCAGAGCGATCAATACGCCGCTGACGGCGATGAGCAGGCCACTGACGGTATTCCCCAGCGGCGACGGCCATGCCTGCCTGATCTGCACGGCGGCAAGCCCGGCCACGCCCGCCAGCACCACCAGGACGCAGCGGGACGCGGCTTTCACGCCCCCGTACTCCGCTTCGAGGCACGCGCCAGACCACCGATGCCCAGGCCGAAGAAGATCAGGCCGACGCCGGTGAAGGCGCTCTGTCCGGAAATCCCGAGGGCAAGAAAGGCCGTACCGATGCCGATGAAGCCGGCGCCGGTGCCGGCGCACACTTTGCTGTTCATTGCGCACATGTCCTTGTCAAGGAAGCTTGACAGGAGGATGTACGAGCCGAAGACCGCTGTCAAGCGTGCTTTACAGGACCTGTCCCGGCGGCGGTATGCAGGGGGCGCCGGGGTCCTGGCCCCGGCCTGCGGCGCGATGGCCTCAGGCCACTGCCGCCGGTTCCACACCCAGGTCGCAGACGACGCGGTTGCGGCCGGCGGCCTTGGCCCGGTACAGCGCCGCATCGGCCCGCGCCAGCAGGCGCTCCAGGCCAGGCGTGGCATCGGCGACGGCCACCCCGATGCTGGTGGTGATGACGATCGCCCCGCCGTCCCGGTCCAGCGGGCTGGCTTCCAGCGCCGCGCGCAGGCGCTCGGCCAGCGCCATCGCCTGTTCCATGCCCGCGCCGGGCACCAGCAGCACGAATTCCTCGCCGCCGTAGCGGCCGAGCAGCCAGTCGCGGCCGCGCAGGTTGCGCTGCAGGGCACGCGCGGTGTGGTGCAGCACCTCGTCGCCGGCCTGGTGGCCACGGGTGTCGTTGATCCGCTTGAAGTGATCCAGGTCCAGCAGCATCGCAGCGAACGGCTGCCGCAGGCGCAGGCTCTGCTCCAGCTGCTGTTCGCCGTCGCCCATCAGGGCGGTGCGGTTGAGCAGGCCGGTCAGGCCGTCGCGGCGCGCCAGCCGGCGCAGGTCCACCATCTGCCGCTCGACGATCAGCAGCACCAGGGCGAAGGTGTGGCCCAGCATCACGAACATGCCGCCGATGTAGGTGACGCTCATCGGCAGGCCGGCGCGCAGGATGTCGCCGCCGGCCCCCGGCGCCACCGGGATCAGCGCCCGCGCCAGGAACAGCGCCGCGTCCAGCAGGAACACCACGGCCGCCAGCCGGCAGCTGCGGCGCACGTCGGCCGGGGCATGGCGCAGCAGCAGCCAGGCCTCCCAGGTCTTCCAGATGATGATCAGCACGCTGTACAGCGCCAGGCGGATGCCCAGGTCGGGCCTGGCCGTGCTGAACCAGACGATGGCCAGCAGGTAGCCGCCGGCCAGTGCGAGTGCCGGGCGTACCGGCGCGCGCCGGCCGACGTGCAGGGCCACGCCGAACAGCATCAGCATGCTGCCCAGTACGGCGAACGCGTTGCGCACCAGGATGGCCGCCGGTTCCGGCAGCGGCACCGGCAGGCTGACCATCACCGTGCTCACCGCGCCGGCCCACAGGCTCGCCGCCCACAGCCGCGGCACCGGCTGGCCGCGCATCACCAGCAGGATCAGCGAAAAGCCGACCGCCACGCCGATATTGAGCAGCAGGCCGATGATGGCGATGGTGGGGAAGTCCAGCGAAGCCAAGCCCGGGAGTCCTTGCGTCCAGCGGTGCCGCCACGCACGGGGCACCTGGCGGAATCATGCCGCATGCGGGGGCGGCCGCGCAGCCCCGCCTACTTGCTGCTGACGTACTTCTCGCGGCGCACCTGCGGCACCGGCAGGCCGGCGGCCTTCAGCGCCTCGAAGCAGGCGTCGACCATGACCGGATTGCCGCACAGGTAGGCGATGTCGCGCGCCGGGTCCGGGACCAGCTCGGCCAGTTGCTGCTGCACGTAGCCGCTGCGCACGTCCGGGTGCGGGTCGGCCGGCAGTTCGCGCGACAGGCAGGGCATGTAGCGGAAACCGGGGTTGGCCGCGGCGAAGGCGCGGAAGTCGTCGGCGTACAGCAGCTCGGCCGGGGTACGTGCGCCCTGCAGCAGCACCACCTCGACGCCACGCTCCTGCATGGCCCTGGCCAGCAGCGGCAGCATCGAACGGTACGGGGTGACGCCGGTGCCGGTGGCGATCAGCAGGTAACGGCCATTGCGGTCGCCCGGCTGCAGGCAGAAGCGCCCGAACGGGCCGCTGCCGGTGACGTGCTGGCCGATCTCCAGCCCCTCGAACAGCGCGGTGGCGGCGCCGCCGGGCACGAAGCTGACCGCGATCTCCACTGCGTCGCCCGGGCCGAGCACGTGGTCGTGGATGGTCGCCAGCGAATAGCTGCGCTTGGTGGCGGTGCCGTCGGCGTACTCGAAATGCACCTGGATGAACTGCCCTGGCTGGAAATCCAGCGGCTGGCCGTCGTCGCGGATGAACTGGTAGTGGCCGACGGTGGGCGCCAGCATGCGGCGACCGGCCAGTCTGAGGGGGAATTGTGCAGGCACGAGCAACAGTGTGTAACCGGGCCGGGGCCGCGGGGGCACCTATAATACCGGCTCGCACTCATCCGGCGCCGTCTCCCCGGCGCGAAGGCCCCGAGCTTGGACTCCCGAACCTCTCCCGTCGCGCCCGCGCTGCGCGTGCATGACCTCCGCAAGACCTACGACAACGGCGTGCAGGCGCTCAAGGGCGTCTCGCTGGAAGTCGCCCCCGGCGATTTCTTCGCCCTGCTCGGCCCCAACGGCGCCGGCAAGTCCACCCTGATCGGCATCGTGTCCTCGCTGGTGAACCTGAGCGAAGGCCAGGTGCAGGTGTTCGGCACCGACCTGGTGGCCGAGCGCAGCGCGACCATGCGCCTGATCGGGCTGGTGCCGCAGGAAATCAACTTCAACCTGTTCGAGAAGCCCTTCGACATTCTGGTCAACTACGCCGGCTTCTACGGCATCCCGCGCGCCGAGGCCGAGGTCCGCGCCGAAGAGGAGCTCAAGCGCGCGCACCTGTGGAACAAGGCGCAGATGATGAGCCGCACGCTGTCCGGCGGCATGAAGCGGCGGCTGATGATCGCCCGCGCGATGATGACCCGCCCGCGCCTGCTGATCCTGGACGAGCCCACCGCCGGCGTGGACATCGAGATCCGCCGCGACATGTGGAAGACGCTGCAGGAGATCAACGCCGCCGGCACCACGATCATCCTCACCACGCATTACCTGGAAGAAGCCGAGCAGCTGTGCCGCAACCTGGCCATCATCAACCATGGCCGCATCGTCGAGCAGGGGCCGATGCGCGGCCTGCTGGCCAAGCTCGACGTGGAGGGCTTCGTGCTCGACATCGACGGCGAGCTGCCCGCGCAGCTGCCGCACATCGAGGGCGCGCAGCTGGCCGCGGTCGACGCGCACACCCTGGACCTGGACATGCCGCGGGCGATGGACCTGAACCGCGTGTTCGACACGCTGGGCGCCGCCGGCATCCGCGTGCGCTCGATGCGCACCAAGAGCAACCGCCTGGAGGAGCTGTTCGTGCGCCTCACCGGCAACCTGGAGAACACCGCCGCATGAGCACCCCCGCGCCCGTGGCCAACGCCCCCATGACCGACCGCGCCCGCAACTGGGTGGCGCTGGGCACCATCGTCCGCCGCGAGATCAACCGCATCCTGCGCATCTGGGGCCAGACCCTGGTGCCGCCGGCCATCACCATGACCCTGTACTTCCTGATCTTCGGCGGCCTGATCGGCTCGAAGATCGGCGACATGGGCGGCTACAGCTACATGCAGTTCATCGTGCCGGGCCTGGTGATGATGAGCGTCATCCAGAACAGCTACGGCAACATCAGCTCCTCGTTCTTCGGCGCCAAGTTCGGCCGCCATATCGAGGAGCTGCTGGTCAGCCCGATGCCGAACTGGGTGATCCTCGGCGGCTACGTCGCCGGCGCGGTGCTGCGCGGGCTGATGGTCGGCGCCATCGTGCTGCTGATCGCGATGTTCTTCACCCGCGTGCACATCCCGCATCCGCTGGTCACCCTGACCACGGTGCTGCTGGGCTCGACGATCTTCTCGCTGGCCGGCTTCATCAACGCGGTGTACGCCAAGAAGTTCGACGACGTCGCCATCGTGCCGACCTTCATCCTGACCCCGCTGACCTACCTGGGCGGCGTGTTCTATTCGGTCACCCTGCTGCCGGCGTGGGCGCAGGCGCTGACCAAGGCCAACCCGATCTTCTACATGGTCAACGCGTTCCGCTACGGCCTGCTGGGCACCAGCGACGTGACGCCGTGGGTGTCCTACGCGCTGATGCTGGGCTTCGTCGCCGCGCTCACCGCGCTGTCGCTGTGGCTGCTGCGGCGCGGCGTGGGGCTGCGCAGCTGACCGCGTTGCGCGCCCTGCCCAAATCCTTTCCTTGAGCAATGCCGGAGCCTGCGACATGCGCATCCTGATCCTCGGAGCCGGCGGTACCGGCGGTTATTTCGGCGGCCGGCTGGCCCAGGCCGGCAGCGACGTCACCTTCCTGGTGCGTCCGGCGCGCGCCGCGCAGCTGCAGCGCGACGGGCTGGTGATCCGCAGCCCGCTAGGCGACGCCGCGTTCCCGGTCGCGCACGTCACCGCCGATGCCCTGCCGGCGCTGGCGCAGGAACGGCCGTTCGACCTGGTGGTCCTCAGCTGCAAGGCCTACGACCTGGACAGCTCGATCGAGGCGATCGCGCCGGCGGTCGGCGCCGGCACCACGGTGCTGCCGATCCTCAACGGCCTGCGCCACTATGCCGCGCTGGATGCGCGCTTCGGCCGCGACGCGGTGCTCGGCGGGTTGTGCTTCATCAGCGCGACCAAGGCCGGCGACGGCGCCGTCGTGCATCTGGACAAGCCCGCTCGCCTCACCTTCGGCGAGCGCGAGGGCGGCACCGGCAGCGCGCGGGTCACCGCGCTCGCGGCCGCCTGCGCGGCGGCGGGCATCGATCATGTCGCCTCGCCCGACATCGTCGGCGAGCAGTGGATCAAGTACACCTTCCTGACCGCGCTGGCGGCCGGCACCTGCCTGATGCGCGCCGATATCGGCGGCATCGTCGCCACCGACCACGGCACCGCGTTCATGCGCGCGCTGTACGACGAATGCCTGGCCGTGGCCGCGCACGCCGGCCAGCCGATACCGGCGAAAGCGCAGGAGATCGCCCTGGCCGCGCTGACCCGGGCCGGCTCGCCGATCAAGGCCTCGATGCTGCGCGACCTGGAGGCGGGGCAGCGCGTGGAAGCGGCGCACATCGTCGGCGACATGCTCGACCGCGCCCTGGCCGCCGGGCAATCCGCGCCCCTGCTGCAGAGCGCGTACTGCCACCTTCAGGCCTACGAAGCGCAGCAGCCCGCATGACCACCACCGGCACCCTGCCGCGGCGGGTGCTGATCCTCGGCCTCGGCCATGCCGGGCGCACGCTGGCGTTGCGCCTGGAGTCCCTCGGCGTCGCCGTGGAGGGCAGCGTGCGCGATCCCGCCGTCGCGCCCGATGACGGCCTCGTGCGTCACCGCCTGCATGCCGGCCACGCCCCCGATGCGGCGCTGCTTGCCGCCGTCGCACGCGCCGACGCGGTGCTGGGCAGCGTGCCGCCCGATGTCGACGGCGATCCCGCGCTGCGCCTGCTCGCCCCCGCCCTGCAGGCCAGCTCCGCATTGCGCTGGGTCGGCTACCTGTCCTCGACCGCCGTGTACGGCGACCGCGACGGTGGCTGGATCGACGAGCATTCCCGCGCCGACGCCACCGGCACCACCGCCACGCAACGCCTGCTCGCCGAAGCGCAGTGGCGCGCGCTCGCCCACGGACGCGGCATCGACTCGGCCGTGTTCCGCCTGCCCGGCCTGTACGGGCGCGGCCGCAATGCGCTGGTGCGGCTGGCCCGGGGCAACGCGCGCCACATCGTGCGGCCCGGCCTGGTCTTCAACCGGCTGCATGTCGAAGACCTCGCCGAGGCGCTGATCGCCGCGATGCGGCGGCCGTCGCGCGATGCCCTGTATCTGCCTGCCGACGACGAACCGGCGCCGCCACAGGACGTGCTGGCCTGCGCCGCGCGGCTGGGCGGTTTCACGATGCCGCCGGCGCAGGCCTGGGACGATCCGGCACTCGATCCGGCGCTGCGCCGCTTCCACGCGAGCAACAAGCGCATCGACAGCCGCGGCACGCGCGAGGCGCTGCAATGGCAGCCGCGCTTCCGCACCTACCGCGAAGGACTGGCCGACGCCTGGGCCGCGGGCGACGGCATTGCCCTCCCCCGCTAGCGACATGCTTCCCCAGAGCAGGTAACGCACGCAGCACGGTGGCGAAACATGTCCCCGTGATGCTCGCCCCTTCCCCGTTCAAGGAGAAACACGCGTGCGCAGGCACGGGAAGGCATGGGGATACGGCATGGCGGCGCTGCTGCTGGCCGGATGCAGCGCGGCGCCCGACAGCGGCGATGCACCCGCCGGCCGCGGCAACGGCGCAGGATGCCGGCGCCCTCCACCACCGCGACGACAAGCCGGTGGCCGACAACGCCGAAGAGGACGGCCGCGCCCGCAACCGCCGGGTGGAACCGGTCAAGCGCTGATCGCGCACCGGGCGGGCCGTCTCCGCGGGGAGCCGGCCCATCCCCGTCAGGCAGGCGCCGCCTCGCGCCGTTCGCGGCGCCGGTGCACCCAGTAGTACAGCGCCGGCAGCACCACCAGGGTCAACAACATCGCCGAGATCAGGCCGCCGATCACCACCACCGCCAGCGGCTTCTGGGTTTCGGCGCCGATGGCGTGCGACGTCGCCATCGGCAGCAGGCCGAACATCGCCAGCAATGCGGTCATCAGCACCGTGCGCAGCCGCTGCAGCGACCCCTGCACCACCGATTCGTACAGCGGCAGGCCCTGCTCGCGCAGCTGGCCGAAGCGGCTGAGCATCACCACCCCGTTCAGTACCGCCTGCCCGAACAGGGCGATGAAGCCGATCGCCGCCGACACCGACAGCGGGATGCCGGTCAGCAGCAGCGCCAGGATGCCGCCGATCATCGCGAACGGCACGTTGGCCAGGATCAGTCCGGCGCTGGTGACGTCCTTGAACGCATCGAACAGCAGCACGAAGATGATCAGCACCGACAGCGGCACTACCCAGGCCAGGCGCCGCATCGCGCGCTGCTGGTTCTCGAACTCGCCCGACCAGCTGACGCCGTAGCCCGGCGGCAGCCGCAGCGACGCGTCCACGCGCTGGCGCATGTCGGCCACCACGCTGCCCATGTCGCGGCCGGCGATGAAGACGCTGATCGCCTTGACCCGCTGGCCGTTGTCGCGGGAAATGTTGATCGCGCCGCTGGCCATGCCGAAGTCGGCCACGTCGCCCAGGGTGACGGTGCGGCCCTGACCGATGTCCACCGGCACCTGCTTGAGCCGCTGCAGCTCGCGGTCGCCGTCGGCCAGGCGCAGGGTCACCGGGAAGCGCCGCTCGCCCTGCCACAGCTCGCCGACCTCGCGCCCGCCCAGTGCGGTTTCGATCACCTCGTCGATGGCCTTTACGCTCAGCCCGTAGCGCGCCGCGCGCTCGCGATCGATGTCGATGTGCAGCTGCGGCAGGCTGCCGTCGCGGTCGATGAAGGCGCTCTCCACGCCCTCCACGTCGCGCACCTGCGCCAGCACCTGCTGGGCCTGGGCATTGAGCTGGTCCAGGTCGTCGCCGCTGATCTTGATGACGATCTGCCCCTTGATCTGGGAGATGCTCTCCAGGATGTTGTCGCGCACCGGCTGCGAGATCGAGAACTCCGGCCCGGGGATACGCTGCTCCAGGGTACGCTGCATGCGCGCCACCAGCTGCGCCTTGTTCAATCCGCTGCGCCACTCCTTCTCCGGCCTGAGCGCGACCAGCGCCTCGATCTGGTTGGCGCCCTTGGCGTCGGAACCGTCTTCCGGGCGGCCCAGTTTGGCGACCACGGTGGATACCTCCGGCATCTGCCCGACCAGTTCGCGGATGCGCCGCGACTGGGCCTGCGCCTCGCTCAGGCTGGTGCTGGGGTCGAGCGTGGCGGTCAGCCAGATCGAGCCCTCGTCCAGTTCCGGCAGGAACTCGCTGCCCAGCCGCGTGCCCAGCGCCAGGGTCACCGCCAGGATCGCCAGCGCACTCAGCGCCACCGTCTTCGGCTGCGCCAGCGCGCGCTCCAGCACCGGCCGGTACCAACCGCTCAGGCGCCGCATCAACGGGTTGTCCGCGCGCGGCGGCTTGCCGCGCCCCAGCCACCAGTAGCACAGCAGCGGCACCACGGTCAGCGCCAGGATCAGCGCGCCGATCAGGGCCGAGGTCACCGAATAGGCCATCGGCGCGAACATGCGCCCTTCGTGGCGCTGCAGGGTGAAGATAGGGATGTGCGCGGCGATGATGATCAGCATCGAGAAGAAGGTCGGCCGCCCGACCTCGCGCGTGGCCGACAGCACCGTATCGAGCTTGCTGCGGCGGTCGCTGCCGGGCGGCAGCAGCGCCAGCCTGGCCACGATGTGCTCGGTGACGATCACCGCGCCGTCGATGATGATGCCGAAGTCCATCGCGCCCAGCGACAGCAGGTTGGCCGGCACGCCCCACAACCGCAGGCCGAGGAAGGTGGACAGCAGCGCCAGCGGCATCATCGCCGCCACGATCAGCGCCGCGCGCGGGTTGTACAGGAACAGCCACAGCACCAGGAACACCAGCACCGCGCCTTCGACCAGGTTGCCGAACACGGTGCGCAGCGTGGTCGATACCAGCCACGAGCGGTCGTAGAACGGCTCGATGCTCACGCCGGCGGGCAGTTGGTTCTTCTCGATCTGGGCGATGCGTTCGTGCAGCGCGTCCAGCACCCGGGAAGGGTTCTCGCCCTTGCGCATCAGCACCATGCCGAACACAGCGTCGTCGTTGCCATCGTGGCCGACCAGGCCCTGCCGCGGCAGGCCGGTATCGGCGACGGTGGCCAGGTCGCGCACCAGGACCGGCGCGCCATCGCGCTCGGCCACGACGATGCGGCCGATGTCCTCGGGCGACCCGAGCAGGCCGACGCCGCGGATCAGGTATTGCTGCTGGCCTTTCTCCACATAGCCGCCGCCGGCGTTGGAGCTGCCTTCCTGCAGCGCCTTGGCGAAGTCCTCCAGGCTCACGCCACGGTCGCGCAGGCGGTCCAGGTCCGGCTGCACCTGGAAGGCGCGCAGCCAGCCGCCGAAGCCGATCACGTCGGCCACGCCGGGTACGGTGCGCAGCTGCCGCGCCATCACCCATTCCTGCAGCGTGCGCAGCTCGGTCGGGCTCATGTGTTCGCCGCGCAGCACGTAGCGGTAGATCTCGCCCACCGCCGAGCTCATCGGCTCGATGCCCGGATGCACGCCTTCGGGCAGGTCCACGTCCTGCAGCCGCTCGAGCACCTGCGCGCGGGCGAAGTAGTCATCCGCGCCATCGTCGAAGGTGAGGATCACCATCGACAGCCCGAACTGCGTGTGCGAGAACACCCTGACCGAATGCGGGATGCCCGACAGCGCCACTTCCAGCGGCATGGTGACTTCGCGCTCGACCTCCTCGGCGGCGCGGCCGGGATACAGCGAGACCACCGTGACCTGGGTGTCGGACACGTCCGGGAACGCTTCCACCGGCAGTTCGCGGAAGGCCACCAGCGCCGCGCCGATGAACAGCACCAGCGCCAGCATCACCATCACCGGCTGGCGCAGGCACCAGGAAACCAGGCGGTCGATCATGGCGATGCCTGCGCGCTGCCGTGCGGGGCCGCCTGCGGCTGGTCGAGCAGTTGCTGCAGCAGCAGCCCGCCATCGACCACCACCCGCTGTCCCGCCTGCAGGCCCTCGCGCACCCAGGCGCGGCCGCCGCCGATGTCCTCGCCGACCACCGGCTGGCGGCGGTAGCGGCCCTTGCCTTCATCGACGAACACCACCTGGCGGTTGTCGATCAGCAGCACGCCCGCCACCGGCACCGCCACGCCCTGCGCCAGCGGCAACGACAACGTGGCGCGCAGGTACTGCCCGGCCTTGAAACGGCGCGCAGCGTTATCCACCTCGGCGCGCGCATGGACCACGCGGGTCTCGCTGTCCACGTAGTCGGCCACGTGCTGCAGCGGCACGTGCAGCGCCTGCCCGGCACCGTCGTCGATGGCCACCTGCAGACCCGCATGGACCTGCGCGGCCAGATGCTCGGGCAGGTCCAGCAGCAGCCACAGGTGTCCCGGGTCGCTGACCACCGCCAGCGGCCGTTCGCTCTCGGCCGACACGCTCATGCCGGGGCTGATGTTGCGCTCGACCAGCACGCCGTCGACCGGCGAGCGCAGCGGCAGGCGCTGGTCGATGCGCCCGCCGTTGCCCAGCGCCCGCGCCAGCGTGCTGGAGCGCGCGTGCTCGGCGCGGCTGGCGGCGAAGGCCGCTTCGGCCTCGTCGAGCTCGCGGCCCGAGGCGATGCCCGCCTCATGCAGTTCACGCACCCGCGTCAGCTCATGCTGCGCCTGGCGCAGTTCGGCCTGCCCGCGCGCGCCCTCGGCCTGCAGCTGGCCGAACTCGGGCGAGGTGATCCAGGCCAGCGTCTGCCCGGCGCGGACCGCCTGGCCCGGCGCCGCCACCAGCTGCGCGACCTGCCCCGCCATCGGCGCGCGCAGGTAGCTGGTGCGGGTGTCGTCCCATGCCAGTCGCGCCGGCACCTGCACCTGGCTGGCCGTCACCGCTTCGGCGGCGGCGCTGCGCAGCACCTGCAGCTGCGGGCTGTCGGCGGCGAAGCGGATGCTGTCCTTCTCCACCTGCGGCGCGCCGGGCGCGGCACCTTCTTCTTCATGGCCGCAGGCGCCGAGCGCGAGCGCCAGCAGCAGCGGACCGAGGCGGCCGCAGCGCGCCGGGAGGGAAAAGACCTTGCGACTCATCGGATCAGGTTCCTTGCGGAGAGGGGAGCGCGACCAGCGCCTGCCAGCGCGCCAGGGCCACGGCGTGTTCCAGCAGCGCCTGCACGCGCTCCTGTTCGGCTTCGCGCCAGGTGCGGCGCGCATCGAGCAGATCGGTCAGGCTGGCGGCGCCGCGCCGGTACGCCAGCTCCATGCCATCGAGCGCCTGGCGCGCGGCCGGGGCGATACGCTGTTCGTAGTGCCGAAGGCGGGTGCCGGCCGCCTCCAGCTGGCCGCCGGCCTGGCGCAGTTGCGCGCGCGCCAGCTGGCCGCTGCGCTGCTGCTCGAGCACGGCCGCGTCGTAGTCGGCCTCGGCGCGCAGGATCTGGCCGCGGTAGTGGTCCGGACCGGCCAGCGGCACGCTGACCGAGAAGCCCCAGGTGACGCCGCCGATGTCGGTCGGCTCGCGCTCCATTTCCACGCCCAGCTGCACGTCGCGGTGACGCTGGCTGCGCGCCAACCTGCGCTCGGCGTCGGCCGCGTGCACGCGCGCGGCGGCGGCCTGCAGATCGGCGCGCAGGGCCGGGTCGAAGTCCTGCGGCAGTTCCGCCGCCACGCCGGACTGCGGCCACGGGTCGTCGGCCTGCAGCTGCTCCGGCGGCTGCGTGCTGCCGATCAGCAATGCCAACCCGGTCTGCGCGTCGAGCAGTTCCTGCCGCGCCTGCCGCGCTTCGGCCTCGGCCTTCATGTCCTCCACCGCCAGGCGGTTGCGCTCGATCGGCGCGATCGCACCGGTGGCAAGCTGGCGCTCGGCCGCGGCCAGCGCGCGCGCCGAGCCTGCGCGGTTGTCGTCGGCCATCTGCAGCGACTGCTGCGCGGCCTTCAGGCCGAAGTACGCTTCATGCAGGGCGAACACCTGCTCGCGCTGCTGGTCGAGCAGGTCCAGCCGCGCCGCCTCGCCACGCGCCTGCGCGCCATCCACGCGCAGGTGGCGCTTGCCGCCGCGCTCCCAGGTCCAGCCCAGGCCAAGCGTGCTGTCCACGCGCTTGTCCTTCCAGGGACCGGCGCCGATGCCCTGCTGGCGGCTGATCTTGCTGCTGCCCATGCTCAGTTCCGCCGGCGGCCGGCGCGCGGCATCGAACAGATCGCCCTGCGCGCCGCGCAGCTCGATGCGCGCGGCGAGGATGTCGGGGTTTTTCTCGCGCAGGGCGGCTTCGGCCTGCGCCAGGGTCATGGCGTCGGCGATGCACGGCAGCGTCAGCAGCGACAGGAACAGCAGGGGCTTGGCATTCATCGCCGGCACGATAAGGTGGCGAACTTGCGGGAAACTGACCAAAACCTTGCGCGAAACTTGCAATGCGTATCCTGCTGATCGAAGACGACCGTAGACTCGCCGAAGGCCTGTTGCGCGCGCTGGCGCAGGGCGGGCATGCGTGCGACCACCTGGACCGCGCGCAGCTCGTGCCGGCCGCGCTCGACGCGGTGGACTACGACCTGCTGATCCTCGACCTGGGCCTGCCCGATGGCGACGGACTGGACCTGCTGGCGCAGCTGCGCCGCACCGGGATGGACACGCCGGTGCTGATCCTCACCGCGCGCGATGGCGTGGAAGACCGCATCCGCGGGCTGGATTCGGGCGCCGACGACTACCTGCCCAAGCCCTTCGCGCTGGGCGAACTGGAAGCGCGGGTGCGCGCACTGGTGCGCCGGCGCGGCAATGGCGCGCAACTGCAGTGCATCGGCCGGCTGGTGTTCGATGCCGGCATCCGCGGCGCGCGCCTGGACGACGGCACGCCGCTGGAACTGACCGCGCGCGAGCTGGCGCTGATCGAGATCCTGATGCAGCAGCCCGGGCGCGTGGTGTCCAAGCAGCGCCTGTTCGACGCGGTCTACAACTGGGACGCCGACGCCAACCTGTCGGTGATCGAGGTCCACCTCAGCCGCCTGCGCCGCAAGCTGTCCGATGCCGGCGCCGGCGCCGGCATCCGCATGCTGCGCGGGCTGGGCTACCGGATCGAGGCCATGCCGTGACGCGAGCCCCGGCCAGCCTGCGCTCGCTGCTGCTGCGCCGGCTGTGGTTGCCGCTGCTGCTGCTGCTGCTGGCCAGCGCGGTGGCGTCCTTCGCACTGGCGCGGCACTACGCCGGCCAGGTCTACGACCGCTGGCTGTGGGACTCGGCGATGTCGCTGTCGCAGCTGCTGTACGTGCGCGACGGCAACGCCGGCATCGCCATGAGCGATGCCACCGCGCGCATGTTCCGCTGGGACACGGTGGACCGCGTCTACGGCCAGGTCGCCGACGACGGACGCCTCCTGTTCGGCGATCGGCCGGTGCCGGCGCCGGCCGTGCCCGGCAACGGCGAACCGCTGTACTACGACGCCTGGATCGACGGCGAAGCCGTGCGCGCGGTGCAGGTCGCCATCGCCCTGCCCGGCGCGCGGCGGCCGGTGCTTGTCCGCGTGGCGGAGACCCGGATCAAGCGGCACCGCCTGGAGCGGCGCCTGCTGCTGTCCAGCCTGCCACTGCAGGCCGTGGTGCTGCTGCTGGCGGCGGCGGCGCTGCGCTGGGGCACCGCGGCGGTGGTCGGCAACGTCAACCGCGCCACGCAGCGCCTGGCCGCGTTCGACGTGCAGCAGCTGCGGCCGCTGCCGCTGCACGGCGACAGCCCGCGCGAACTGCAGCCGGCGCTGGACGCCATCAACACCCTGATCGGGCGCCTGGTCGACGCGCAGCAACAGCAGCAGCGCTTCGTCGCCAATGCCGCGCACCAGCTGCGCACGCCGCTGGCGGCACTGCAGGTGCGACTGGAAAGCGCACTGCGCGAGACCGACGGCGACGCCCGCCGGGCCGCGCTCGACGCGGTGCTGGACGGCCTGACCCGGCTGCATCACCTCACCCACCAGATCCTGATGCTCAACCGCTCGGAGACAGCCGGCAGCGGCGCGCTGCGGCTGCGTCCGCTGGACCTGGCCGCGCTGTGCCGCGACGAACTGGAGCGCCATGCCGACCGCGCCATCGCCCAGGGCGCGGACCTGGGCTACGACGGCCCGGAACAGGGCGTGCCGGTCGAGGGCGAAGCCCAGCTGCTGCGCGAGATGATCGGCAACCTGCTCGACAACGCGCTGCGCTACGGCCGCCGCGACGGGCGGGTGACCCTGAGCCTGTCCGCCACGCCGCCGACCCTGCGCGTGGACGACGATGGCCCGGGCATTCCCGCCGGCGAACGCGCGCGCGTGCTGGAACGGTTCTACCGGCTGGACACCGACGGCGATGGCTGCGGGCTGGGCCTGTCCATCGTCAGCGAGATCGCCAACCTGCATGGCGCCCGCTTCGCGCTGGAGGCATCGCCGGAAGGCGGCGCGCGGGCGACGGTGGCATTTCCCGGCTCAGCCGGCTGACGCCGGCAGGCGGAAGAACTTGCGCGTGGTGGCAGTGGCGTTGGCCGCGGTCAGCGCCACGTCCTCGCCGCGGTCGCGCGCCAGTTCCTCGACGATGTGCGGCAGGAACGCCGGCTCGTTGCGGCGGTCCTTGGGCAGCGGCCGCAACGTGCGCGGCAGCAGGTAGGGCGCATCGGTCTCGATCATCAACCGCCCGGCCGGGATGTGCCTCACCAGTTCGCGCAGGTGCGCGCCGCGGCGCTCGTCGCACAGCCAGCCGGTGATGCCGATGTGCCAGTCGCGGTCCAGGTAGTCGAACAGCTCGCGACGCTCGGCGGTGAAGCAGTGCACCACCGCCGGGCCGAGCCGGCCGTCGAAGTTCTTCATCATCGCCAGGAAGTCGTCGTGCGCGTCGCGCTGGTGCAGGAACAGCGGCTTGCCCACGCCGTCGACGGCGAGGTCCGCGGCGATCTGCAGCTGGCGTTCGAACGCCCTGCGCTGCGCCGGGCGCGGCGAGAAATCACGATTGTAGTCCAGCCCGCATTCGCCCACCGCCACCACTTCCGGGTGCGCGTGCAGCGCGCGCATTTCCGCGTCGCATTCGTCGGTGTACTCGACCGCGTGGTGCGGATGCACGCCGGCGGTGGCGTACAGGAAGCCGGGATGTTGCCGCGCCAGTTCCAGTGCCATCGGCGAATGCTCGCGGCTGGCGCCGGTCACCACCATCTGCGCCACGCCGGCGGCACGCGCGCGCTCGAGCACCGCGTCCAGGTCGCGCACGAAGGATTCGTGGGTAAGGTTGGCGCCGATGTCGATCAGTTGCATGAAGCCGGGAATCGGAAATGGGAAGACGGGAATTGTACGAGCGGCGCGAGCGGCGACCAAACTGCACCGCCGAACCACCGGTGCGGCGCTGCCGGCAGGCTCCTCTCGCTTCCCGGCGGGGCTTGTCCAGGCCCGGGGATGATGCCATCTTGCTCCGCCATCCTGTTACGTTGCCGCCCGTTGCCCATGCCGATTTCGCTGGATCCCCTGCCTCGTCGCGCTGCAACGGTTGTCGCTACGGAGGGCGGGCTTTCGCCGATGTTCTACGCCGAGCTGAAGGTACTGGCTTCCCGCGCGATGCGCGGCGAGCGCGAGGGCCACACCCTGCAGACCACGGCACTGGTCAACGAAGCCTGTTTGCGGGTGCTGGGCCAGCAGCAACTGGACATGGCCAACCGCGCGCAGTTCCTGGGACTTGCCGCGCAGATGATGCGGCGGGTTCTGGTGGACATCGCACGCCGCAACGCAGCGGCCAAGCGCCCGCCACCGAACCGGCGCGTGGACATCGCGGAAATCGACGTGCCGGAAGCGCAGGCGGATTTGCTCGGCCTTGATGAAGCACTTGAACGCCTTGCCGGCCTCAGCCAACGGCAGGCGCAGGTGGTCGACCTGAAGTTCTTCGCCGGGCTGGAGCTGGAAGAAATCGCCGACGTACTCGGCGTGGCGCGCCCCACCGTCGTGCGCGACTGGCGCATGGCGCGGGCGTGGCTGCGGCGTGAGCTGGCCGATGCCTGAGGGCGTCGGCGACGAGCGTTACGCCCGCGCAACAGCCATCGCGCATGCGGTTCTGGAACGCGCACCGGAGGCGCGCGCCGCATATCTGGAGGCGCAATGCGGCGCCGATGCAGCCTTGCGGCGCGAGGTCGAATGGCTGGTTGCTGCCGCCGACGATACCGCGCTGGACGCCATTCCCCGCGTCGTCACTGCCGCCGCCGAGGCACTTGAAGCCGACCTTCACATCCATCCCACCGCGCCGGGCCGCTACCGGCTCGTCAAGCGCCTGGGCGAAGGCGGCATGGGCGTGGTGTGGCTGGCCGAACGCGAGGCTGGCGGCGCACGGCAGCGCGTGGCACTGAAGCGGCTGCATGCCGGTGCCGTTTCGCTGCATGCGCGCTTCGCGGAGGAACAGCGCATCCTCGCCAGCCTGAACCACTCCAACATCGCGCAGCTGGTCGACGCCGGCGTGGATGCCGAAGGCGAGCCGTTCCTTGCGATGGAATACGTCGAGGGGCAGCGCATCGACCGCTGGTGCGATGCCAGGGCGCTGGATCTTCGCGCACGCCTTGGCCTGTTCCTGAAAGTCTGCGCAGCAGTGTCGTATGCGCACGAGCGACTGGTCATCCATCGTGACCTCAAGCCCGCCAACATCCTCGTCGATGCACGTGGCGAGCCGAAGCTGCTGGATTTCGGCATCGCGCGCCTGCTCGATGCCGATGCGATGCTCGCCACGGCGACACAGGCGATGACGCCGGCCTATGCCAGCCCCGAACAGATCGACGGCAAACCGCTGGGAACGGCCTGCGACGTGTGGTCGTTGGGCGTGGTGCTGTACGAACTGCTGGCCGGCGTGCGCCCCTTCGCGCACCTGGATACCGACCACGCACGCGCCAGCGCCATCCTGTCCGGCGTCATCACCCCACCCAGCCAGCACCGCAGGCGCAGCGGCAAGGACGATGACGAACACGTCGCCGCACCGCGTGCGAAAGGGCTGCACATCCCCGCCGACATCGACGCCATCGTGCTCAAGGCACTGCGCCGCGAACCGGCGCAGCGTTATGCCTCCGTGCGTGAACTCGCCGCAGACGTGGAACACTTCCTCGGCGCGCGCCCGGTGCTGGCGCGGCGCGGGCAGTGGAGCTACCGCGCACAGCGTTTCGTGCAACGCAACCGCTGGCCGCTGGCGGTCGGTACGTCGCTGCTGGCGGTGGTGAGTGCGTTCACCTGGCGCACCGTGCTGGCCGAGCGCGAGGCGCGCCTCCAGGCGGAAGTGGCCGACCGCACCACCGAGTTCCTGGTGTCGGCCTTTTCACTGTCCGACCCGACCCAGGCCGAGCGCCATGATTTCAGCGCCCGTGACGTGCTGGACCGTGGCCGCAAGCAGGTGAACGAGGAACTGGCCGACCAGCCGCGCGTGCGTGCGCGCCTGCTGGAAGCCCTGGGCAACGCCTATTCCGGCATCAACGAGGGCGACGTTGGCGCGCCACTGCTGGAGGAGGCAGCGCAGCTGCATCTGCGCCCGACCGTGAACGACCCACTGGCCGCCGCGCGCAGCCTGCGCGCCAAGGCGGCGAGCATCCATTCCGTTATCGGCTCCAGCGAGGAGGCGGAAGACGCCGCCCGACGTGCATTCGACCTCGTGCGCCGCCACGGCAAAGGCGATGATTTGTTGCTTGCCGACGCCTACGAAACCCTGGCACAGGCAGCCGGTGAACTGGACGCCGCACAGCAGGCATTGGCGCTGCGCGAAGCCGGAAAGGCGGACCCGACGGCAATTGCACGGAGCTTGCGCGGCCTGTGCAGGCTCCATTCCGGCGGCGGCGACCACGCGCAGGCCCTGAACGATTGCGAGCGCGCGCGCCGGATGCTGGCCGATGCCAGTGCCGCACATACGCGCGACTACCTTGCGTTGCTCCAGCAGATACAGACCACGCTGGAATATCTCGGCGGCGACTACGACAGGGCATGGGCAGTCTCGCGCGAGCGCATCGCCTTGACCCGCGAATTGTTCGGCGAAGACAGCTCAACCCTGGCGAAACTACGTGTCTCGCTTTCCATGCCGCTGGCCGAACAGGGCCGCTTCGATGAGGCGGATGCGGCGCTGGCCAAGGGGGTACCGGTGCTGCTGCGCCTGCACGGTGCGCACAGCTTCCAGTATGCGCAGGCTGTTTTCCACACGGGTTGGCTCAGCTTCCAGCGTGGTCAGTTCGAAACCGCCGTGGTGCAACTGCGACAGGCCCGCGACCTCTACGAAACCCTCGTGGAGGGGCGCGACAAGAATCGCCTGCTGGTGTTGAGAACCACGCTGGCGCAGGCCCTCATCGAAGCCGGCCATGCCGATGCCGAGGCGCGTGGCCTGCTGGAAAGGGTCATTGCCGACCGCACTGCCGCACAGGACAGCGCGGTGGGGCTGGCCTATGCGCGCCTGCCGCTGGCGCGGTGGCATGTGGCGCACGGCGACTACGCAGAAGCGGACAAGCTGCTGGATCTGGTCGCATCGGCCGGTACAGGTGTCGAGCCGGAATTGCGCTCCCGCACCGCCGCCACGCGCGCGGCCATCGCGCATGCGCGTGGCGACATGGCAGGCGCGCTGGCACAGGCCCGTGCCGCCTATCAGATCACCCGCGACGACCAGGGCGCACGCAACCCGCGTACCGCCCGTTACGCCCTTGCCCATACGCGCGCCCTGCGCGACGCCGGCGACACCCGCGCCGCGCTGGCATTGGAACGCGAATACCGCCCCCGGCTGGAAGCGGCCTACCCGCTCGATTCGGCCTACCGTCGCCTGCTGAAGGAATGACGCGGCAGCCGGGCGCAATGGCATTGCACCCGGCTGCATCGCGACAGGTCGCTGCCGTCAGCGGACAACGCCCTCGCACGAGAACGTGGCGCGGGCGGTGAACAAATCCTGCAACAGCACCCTTTCCTGGGCACCGAACTCGCGTACCGGCGCGCCGAACCACGCCTGCACGCCCTGCGGGAACTGCTCGGTCGGGTCGCCCTGGTAGGCCCTGCGCAGGCGCGTATCCATCAGCTTGTAGCGACTATCGATGGAATGGGCCATTTCATGGATGACCTGATCGAAGCTGCGGTAGGCATTGTCCCCGGTGGCGGCGCGGCCTGCGGCGAAGTCCTCGTTGCGGGTCACGATGCCTTCCTTGCAGATCATCTGTTCCTCGATCCACAGGAAGTCATGCGATGCACCGCCCCGCAGCGCCGCCCGGCTCCTCGGGCCGTAGCCATCCGTCCACATCTGGCCCACCACCGGCAGGGCGGCCAGTTGCCGCTCGGTTTCGCCGTTGGTCATATAGACGCGGAATTCGTTGAACGAACTGCCGGGGAAGGCCGGCTTGAGCCGGGCAAACATCCCCGCGTACACGTTGGCAGCGGCGGTTATCGCCTGGTCGCTGACTTTCGGGGTGCCCATGATCTTGATGGTCGGGCTTGCCAACTGCACACACTTGCTCCATCCAGCCTCGGGCTTGCAGGCGCTCACGCCGGCCGGGCGCGAATCCACCCGGATCGGCTGCTCAAGGATGCCGTCGCTGGACCACAGGATGCCCCGGCTGGGCGAGACCAATTGCAGTGCGCCGCCATAGGACAGTTCCAGACGCGAGGCGGGGTCGGGGTTGGCGTTGAGCGCCTTCCAGATGATGTTGCCCTTTTCGCCAAGGCCCACAAGGTTGCCATCGCTGGACAGGCGGACACTGCGTATCTGCCTGAAGTCCACCGCAGGCAGCACGTTCAGGCCCCAGAGGAAGGCCTTTTTGCCCGCAGAAGCGACCACCAGGTTGCCACTGCGCTGGAAGGTCAGGAAGTGGCGTTTGGAAGGCGAAATGAACTCCACGTCCTGCGGGATGGTTTGCCCGGCAGTAAAAGGAAAACCCTTGCCCGCGACGCCTTCGGCAGCAGGTGCTGGCGCTGCCGGCGCGGGTGCCGGTTTGGGTGCAGGCGCAGGCGCCGTCGTCACCGGGGCAGCGCCAGGTGCCGAGAGTTTTCCGTCGCTGGACCACAGCACGCCACGTTGCGGGGAGACGATCTGGAGCGCACCGTTGGACTGCAACACCAGCCGGCTTCTACTGTCCGGATCCTTGCTCAGGGCCGACCAGAGATAGCCGCCCTTTGCGTCATAGGCCACCAGATTGCCGTCCGGCTGCCAGGCCACCCGGCCCACGAGCCGATGATCGATATTGGGCTGGGTGTCGAAGCCCCAGACGTAACCGCCATCGGCCTTTGCCACGACAAGATTGCCATCGGGGTTGAGGACGACGAAGTGGCTGCGCGTTTCGGACCAGTGTTTATGCCCGCGCACGAACTCGATGGGCTGCGCCCCTGTCTGCCAGGCGGCGACCTGCGCCAGCGCAGGCACGGGGGCCAGCAGCGCAGCGCCAAGGCCGACGGCCGTGAGCGATGCCCCGAAAAGGGCGTGCGCAAGCCGTGTGCGCATCGGCTTGATACGTGGAGATGGGAGTTCCATGGAGAGGTTCCTCAGGTTCGGAGCGAATGGAAGATGCCGTTACCGTGATGACGGCAATCGGTCACTCGACAAACGCGCAGGAAGGGGATGAAAAGGATCATCGGGTGAGTCCCTTTCACCCCCTGCAAACCGCTGGCACCACCGCTGTCAACGTCCCGGAGGAGGGCACCGGGAGTGCAGTCAGTCATCGGAAACGTGGTAGGGCTGCTCGTCGTCAGGGGAAACATCAAACGTGGCGAGCTGGCGCCCGACCGAATCAACGAATCGGAAAATATGGCCGGGGTAGGTCATTTCCCTGGTTTTTCCGTTCGCGGGAACCGTGCGAAGCATCCGGACCGTGCAGTCGAACCCGATCCACTGCATCCTGACCGGCTCATTCAGATGGTTGATGAACTCAACGTTGAACCGGCCTTCGGTTTTCGGCGAACAATTGCCTTCGGTATAGGGTTCACCTTCCTTGGCTATCCGTGCAATCAGAGCGTCATCCACGACGAAGGTCTGGGCATCGGCAGATGCCGTGAAGGTGCGCAGAACCTGATCGCCTTCGCCACGCGCCAGGAAAATGTGACCGGGGTGGGTGACGGCCTTTTCCCGTTGTCCAGGTGCCAATGACGGCCCGCCGCCTTCCGTGCAATCAAATTCCATCCAGTGGAAATTGACGGACTGGCTGGAGTTGTTGATGAACTCAACCGCCAGTTTTTCTGATGTTCTGGGTGAGCATAGTTTTCCGCCTTTACCGGCGTCTGCGACAGGCTCATGGGCGTTCGCGGCCGGTTCGTCAGTGTTCGCGGCAGGCGCATCGGCGTTCGCGGCAGATTCATCAGCGTTTGCGACCGGCTCATCGGCATTGGCGGCAAGCTCATTGGCGCTCGTGACAGGTACATCCGTGTTCGCAGCGGGTTGACAGGCCGGACATGCCAGCAGAACCGATAGCGCCAGCAAAGCGAAGGGGGATGTTGATGTCATACGCATGGGAGTGAGTCTCTTGGTGGAGGTGGGCAGGAGTGGGCTGCGCCCACTTCGGCCGTGCATCCCATCAACGCGCAGGAAGGGGATGGAAAGGATCATCGGAACGCGAATACCCCCGGCTGGAAGCGACCTGTTTCGCCCGGGAAGGTGGCGGAAACGACCATCCACGCCTGTCGTTGGCCTGCCGGGCGCGCATGGCGAGCGCGTATGCTTGCGCACACATGAAAGTCGCCGAATTCCCTATTTCCCCACTGCTGCCGCGGATCACCGACAGCCTCGTCACGCACCCGCGCCTGGTGCTCGAAGCCCCGCCCGGCGCCGGCAAGACCACCCAGGTGCCGCTGGCGCTGCTCGACGCGCCCTGGCTGCAGGGCGGGAAAATCGTGATGCTGGAGCCGCGCCGGGTTGCCGCGCGCAGCGCCGCGCAGTTCATGGCCCGGCAGCTCGGCGAACCGGTCGGCGAGACCGTCGGCTACCGCATCCGCTTCGAGAACAAGGTCTCCGCGCGCACCCGCATCGAGGTCGTCACCGAGGGCATCCTCACCCGCATGCTGCAGGACGACCCCCTGCTTGAAGGGGTGGGCGCACTGCTGTTCGATGAATTCCACGAACGCCACCTGTCCGCCGATCTCGGGCTGGCGCTGGCGCTGGACGTGCAGGCCGGGCTGCGCGAGGACCTGCGCATCGTGGTGATGTCGGCCACGCTCGACGGCGAGCGGCTGGCGGGCTTCCTCGACGCGCCGCGCCTGTCCAGCGAGGGCCGCAGCTTCCCGGTGGACGTGAGCCACTTCCCGGCGCGGCGCGACGAGGCGCTGGAAGCGCAGGCGCGGCGGGCGGTCGAACATGCGCTGGCGACGCATCCGGGCGACGTGCTGGTGTTCCTGCCGGGGCAGCGCGAGATCGCGCGCGTGCAGGCCGCGCTGGAGCCGGTGCTTCCGGGCGACAGCGATGTCCTGCCGCTGCATGGCGAACTGCCCGTCGAACAGCAGTCGCGCGTGCTGCAGCCCGATCCGGACGGGCGCCGCCGCGTGGTGCTGGCCACCAACGTGGCCGAATCCTCGGTGACCCTGCCCGGCGTGCGCGTGGTGATCGACGCCGGCCTGGCGCGCGAGCCGCGCTACGACCCCAACAGCGGTTTCTCGCGGCTGGACGCGGTGGCGATCTCGCAGGCTTCGGCCGACCAGCGCGCCGGCCGTGCCGGTCGCGTGGCCGCCGGCTGGGCGCTGCGGTTGTGGCCGCAATCGCAGCGGCTGGAACCGCAGCGGCGGCCGGAGATGGCGCAGGTGGAGCTGGCCGCGCTGGTGCTGGAACTGGCCGCCTGGGGCAGCGACGACCTGCGCTTCGTCGACCCACCGCCAGCCGGTGCGCTGGCCGCCGCGCGCGAGCTGCTGCAACGGCTGGGCGCGCTGGGCGACAACGCCGGCATCACCGCTGCCGGCAAGCGCATGCTCGCGCTGGGCACGCACCCGCGCCTGTCGGCGATGCTGATCGCCGCGGCCAATCCGCGCGAGCAGGCATTGGCCGCCGACCTGGCCACCTTGCTGGAAGCCCGCGATCCGCTGCGCCACGGCGGCGATGCCCTGGCCGCGCGCTGGCGCGCGCTGGCCGCGTTCCGCAACGGGCGCGCGGCGCACGACGCCAGTCGCAGCGCCCTGGCCGCGATCGACGCGGCGGCCCGGCAGTGGCGGCGGCGCCTGCGCTGCGATGCCACGCCGCCGGCCGACATCGAAGCGCACGAGCTCGGCGACCTGCTCGCCCACGCCTTTCCCGACCGCATCGCCGCGCGCCATCCGAATGATCCGCTGCGCTACCAGCTGGCCAATGGCCGCAGCGCGCGCCTGTTCGACAACAGCGACCTGCGCGGCGAACCCTGGCTGGTGGTCAGCGAACTGCGCTTCGAGGCCCGCGATGCCCTGCTGCTGCGCGCCGCGCCGGTGGACGAAGCGCGCCTGCGCAGCGATTTCCCGAGGCGCTTCCACCAGCACGACGTGGTGCGCTGGAACAGCGAACGGCGGGCGCTGGAGGCCCGCCGCGAATCCGGCTTCGACCGCATCGTGCTGGACAGCCGCCCGGCCGGAAAGGTCGATCCGGCGCAGGCCGCGCGCGCGCTCACCGACGCGGTCGGCGAACTGGGGCTGGACGCCCTGCCGTGGACCGGCAACCTGCGGCAATGGCGCCATCGCGTGCAGGGCCTGCGCCACTGGATGCCGGAACTGGAACTGCCGGACCTGTCCGACGCGGCGCTGCTGGCCACG
Organism: Stenotrophomonas nitritireducens; assembly: GCF_001431425.1. Taxonomy (GTDB): domain Bacteria; phylum Pseudomonadota; class Gammaproteobacteria; order Xanthomonadales; family Xanthomonadaceae; genus Stenotrophomonas; species Stenotrophomonas nitritireducens. Next base: position 118,038 of record NZ_LDJG01000002.1, on the reverse strand, counting down.
CTCGACGACTGGCTGCTGCCGGCCTTCGCCGGCAAGACCCGACTGGACGCTCTCGGCGAGCAGGAACTGGGCGAGGCGCTGAAGTCCGGCGTCGACTGGAACGCACGCCAGCTGATCGACCGTCATGCACCGGTGCGCATCGGCGTGCCGTCCGGCATGGAGCGCGCCATCGACTACGCGATGGACGACGACGGCATCACCCCGCGCCCGCCGGTGCTGGCGGTGAAACTGCAGGAACTGTTCGGCCTGGCCGACACCCCGCGCATCGCCGATGGCCGCATACCGCTGCTGCTGCACCTGCTCTCCCCCGGCGGCAAGCCGCTGCAGGTCACGGGCGACCTGCGCAACTTCTGGCAGAACACCTATGCCGAGGTGAAGAAGGAGATGAAGGGGCGGTATCCCAGACACCCTTGGCCTGATGATCCGTGGAGCGCGACTGCAACACACCGGGCAAAACCACGCGGGACGTGAAGATCCATCTCCCGTGGCGACGGTGAAAGAATACTGGACTGCAGATTCATGCGTGGGCGCGGCTAACATTTCCTGCACGCCCGTCCCGCGACACTGCGTGCCTGCCCCTGCAACCGAGGATCCCCATGAGCAAGTTCAGCGACATCACCGGAACGGCCCTGGAACGGGCCATGGAACTGGCCAGCCACGCCGGCGACAGCCTCAAGAGCGGAGGTTCCAATGCCGCCGACTGGCTCAAGGCCGGTGCCGCGATCGGTGCGATGAAGACCGGCGGCCGCGCGGTCGGCCGCGCGGCGCGCCGCAACCCCACCGCCACCGTCGCCGTGGCCGCGGTCGGCCTGGGCCTGATCGGCTACGCGATCTACCGCAAGAACAAGCGCGACAATGCCGCGCTGGAGGCGAAATCGCAGCAGATCGCCCAGCGCCGCCGCGCCACCACCACGGTGGACGAAACCAGCGATATCGGCAGCGACACCTGAAGCAGGGAACGCGTGAAAAGGAACGGGTAGAGGCAGGAACCGCATGCGTTCAAGCTGCATGTGAACCTGCCCTGGGCTCTTGCGCTGCCCTCACCCGTTCCTATTCACCGACCCACCGCCACTGCCCGGGCTGCAGGCCATCCAGCGCATGCGGCCCCATCGAGGCGCGCACCAGGCGCAGGGTCGGCAGGCCTACCGCGGCGGTCATGCGCCGCACCTGGCGGTTGCGCCCCTCGCGGATCGTGACCGCCAGCCAGGCATCGGGCACGGTCCTGCGGAAACGCACCGGGGGATCGCGCGGCCACAGCGCCGGCGCCGTTTCCAGCCACTGCACGCGCGCCGGCAGGGTCGGCCCATCGTTGAGCAGCACGCCGTCGCGCAGTGCCTGCAGCTTCTCCGGCGCCGGCATACCCTCCACCTGCACCCAGTAGGTCTTGTCCTGCTTGTGGCGCGGATCGGTCAACCGGTGCGCGAGGCCGCCGTCATCGGTGAGCAGCAGCAGGCCCTCGCTGTCGTAATCCAGGCGCCCGGCCGCATACACGTCCTTCGGCAACCCGAAACCGGCCAGCGTCGCCCGCGGCGGCTGGCTGCGGTCGGTGAACTGGCACAGGACGTTGAAGGGCTTGTTGAAGGCGATGAGCATGGCGGACACGAAGAGGAAATCAGCGGCGCGGAAGCGGCAAGGGCCGCAGCGATGGCGGCCCTTGCCTGTACAACAACCAGACGCGTTACGGGCGCGGCTTCACGAACCGCAGCGTCATCCGGTCGCTCTCGCCGATGGCCTTGTACCTGGCATCGTCGGCGGCATCGTGGGTGTTGGAAGGCGGCAGCGTCCACACGCCGTTGGGATGGTCCTTGGTATCGCGCGGATTGGCGTTGATCTCGCTGCGTTCCTCGAGCTTGAAACCGGCCGCCTCGGCCATGGCGATCACCTGCGCCTGGCCGACGTAACCGCTCTTGTCGTCGGCCGGAACGTCGGCCTTGGCGCGGTGCTCCACCACCCCCAGCGTGCCGCCCGGCCTGAGCACCGCGAAGAACGCGCGGAACATGCCCTCGGCCTGGTTGCTGGCGCGCCAGTTGTGCACGTTGCGGAAGGTCAGCACCACGTCGGCCGAACCCGGCTTGCCGAGCACCGGCGCGGCCGGGTCGTAGGCGACGACCGTGGTCTTGTCGAACAGCGCCGGCGCGCCGGCGAACTTCTTTTCCAGCCCGTCGCGGGTGCGCTGCTGGTAGTCGCGGCCGCCGCCGGCCGGCAGGGCCTGCGGATCGACCACCGCCGCCACGTAATGCCCCTGCCCGCGCAGGTACGGCGCCAGGATCTCGGAGTACCAGCCACCGCCCGGGGTGATCTCGATCACCGTCTGCTGCGGCTGCACGCCGAAGAATTCCAGCGTCTGCAGCGGATGCCGGTATTGGTCGCGCGCGGCGTTGGCGGCGCTGCGCCAGTCGCCGGACACGGCGGCCTGCAACGGCGCGGAGGCCGGGGCGCCATGCATGGCGGCGTGGTCGTGGCCGGCGTGCGCGTGCTCCTGCGCGGCAACGGGCAGCGCGGCGAACAGCAGGCAGGCGGCAACCAACGGGGCGGTCGTCTTCATCGGAATGTTCCACGGTTGGAGTGCAGCGAGCCTAGCACGCGCGTGCGATGCGCTCGCAGGGCTGGAATGTTCACGACCCGTTAGCGCGCGCAGCTCATGCGGAACGCTGTTTTCACCTCGTCGCAACGGAACCGGCATATGCGGCGTCTATGCTGTTATGCCGATTCCAAGGAGGTGCGCATGACCCGGTTCCGCGAACTCGGCCGTTCCGGCCTGCAGGTCGGCCCCATTGCGTTCGGCGGCAACGTCTTCGGCTGGAGCGCGGACGAGAAGACCGCCTTCGCCCTGCTCGACGCCTTCGTCGAGGCCGGCTTCAACCTGGTCGATACCGCCGACGTGTATCCGGCGTGGGTGCCGGGCAACAAGGGCGGCGAATCGGAAACCATCATCGGCCGCTGGCTCGGCCGCGGCGGCAGGCGCGACAAGGTGGTGCTCGCCACCAAGGTCGGCAAATGGGCCGAGCGCCCGGGCCTGTCGGCCGACAACATCCATGCCGCCGTCGACGACTCGCTGCGGCGCCTGCGCACCGACGTGATCGACCTGTACCAGGCGCACGAGGACGACGAATCGGTGCCGCTGGAGGAAACCCTGGGCGCCTTCGCGCGCCTGGTCGAAGCCGGCAAGGTCCGGGCGATCGGCGCGTCCAACTACAGCGCGTCCCGCCTGCGCGATGCGCTGAAGGTATCGGCCGATTACCACCTGCCGCGCTACGAGAGCCTGCAGCCCGAGTACAACCTCTACGACCGCGCCGGCTACGAAGCGGAACTGGAGCCGCTGGCGCGCGGACAGGAGCTGGGCGTGATCGGCTATTACGCGCTGGCCAGCGGCTTCCTCAGCGGCAAGTACCGCAGCGCCGACGACGCCGGCAAAAGCGGCGCGCGCGGCGCCAAGGTCGTCGCGCATTATCTGAACCCGCGCGGGCTGCGCATCCTCGCCGCGCTCGACGATGTCGCCGCCGCGCACCGGGCGACGCCGGCGCAGGTCGCACTGGCCTGGCTGATCGCACGGCCCGGCATCACCGCGCCCATCGTCAGCGCCACCGGCGTGGCGCAGCTGCACGAGATCCTCGCCGCCGCGCGGCTGTCGCTGTCGGCGCAGGAAATCGCCCAGCTGGATGCCGCCAGCGCCGAAGCCTGAATGCGGCGCGGGTTGAACCCCGCGCCGACCCGGTCGTAGCATCCGGCCTACAGGGGGCGGACCGCGAACGGAGACCGCTCATGCAGAACCCGCACACTGCAAGCCTTCGCAGCCTCGATGTGGACGCCGAGATGGCCTATTGGCGCAGCGTCCATGCCATCGGCCGGCTCGGCCACCACGACTTCGACCAGTACCGGCGCCTGCTGCAGATGGGCTTCGAGGTCTATCTGGCGTGGCCGCGCGCCAGCGAGGAACAGCTCTACCGCGCGCTGCAGGACAGCTATCACCGGCATGCGCCGGCGCTGGCGGTGCCGTGGGACGAAGCGCGCTGGCTGGTGCGCCATGCCTGGCACCATGCCGAGCAGGCGCAGTCGCTGCACTGAAGCGCCCAGGATCCGGCAGGCGCGTCAGGCCGGCGCATGCAGCCAGTCGCGCAGCGCCGCGCTGACCTCGTCGGGCTTCTCCATCGGCGCCAGGTGCCCGCAACCGGGCAGCACCACCAGCCGCGAATGCGGCGCCAGCGCGTGCATTTCCTCGCTGACCGGCAGCGGCGTGATGCGGTCGTTGGCGCCGCACACGATCAACAGCGGATCGCGGTAGGCGGCCAGCACGTCGTGGCCGTCGGGCCGCTCCAGCGCGCTCTGCCGCAGGAACACTTCCGCGCCCAGGCGCGAGGTCATGTCGCGCACGCGCTGCACCAGCGCCTGGTCGTCCAGGCGCGAGGCGTCGATGTAGCTGCGCATCAGCCTGTCGCCGAAACCGTGGAAGGTGCCGGGCAGGCGCACGCTGGCCCGCTGCGCGCGGCGCTGTGCGGCGCGCTCCGGCGAATCGGCATGGATCGAGGTGTCGACCAGCGCCAGCCGCCGCACGCGTTCCGGGGCGATGCGCAGGATCTGCTGGGCGACGAACCCGCCCAGCGAGAACCCGGCCAGCGCGAAGCGTGGCGGCGCCTGCGCCAGCACGTCCTCGGCCACCGCCTGCAGGGTTTCGCCGCGGGTCTGGTCGCCGACGATGCAGTCGGCGATGTCGGACAGGGCGGCGATCTGCGCGCGCCACAGCTCGGCATCGTTGAGCAGGCCGGGCAGCAACAGCAGCGGAACTTTCCCGGGCGCGTTCCCGGCGATGGCGGTTTCCATGGCGCCATTGTCGCGTCCGCGGCCGCCGACAGGTAGCAGGTGCGGGCACCACGACCGAATCTGGCGTTGCCGCCGTCCGCATGATCGGCGCCGATCACGCCGGTGGGCCGGCCGTGCGCGCAGCCCATCCACAGCGCATGCCGCCCGAACGCGCGGCCATCCCGGGCAACTCTCTCGGCGCGAACGGAGGCGCGGGCCGCGCCTTCACCGCCCCGGCGCGGTTCGCACGCGCCTCTGGAAGCCGCCCAGGGAATCGCGGCCCGACGCTGGATCAGGCCGTTTCCAGCGGCTGCACCGGCAGCGTGACGTTCATGAGGGTCGGATCGTCCGGATCGGGCTTGACCTTGAAGCCCAGCGTGCGGCACATCGCCAGCATGGTGCTGTTCTCGCGCAGCACCTGGCCTTCGACCATGTTGAGGCCCTGCCAGCCGGCGTACTCGATCATGATCTGCATCAGCTTCCAGCCGATGCCGTGGCCCTTGAGGTCGGAGCGGATCAGGATGCCGTACTCGCCGCGGTCGTAGTCGGCGTCGGCGTGCAGGCGCACCGCGCCGAGCATGTCGCCGCTCCTGGGGTCGATGGCCACCAGCGCGATCGAGCGCGCGTAGTCGAGCTGGGTCAGGCGCGCGATGAACTCGTGGCTGAAATGCTTGACCGACTGGAAGAAGCGCAGTCGCAGGTCGTCGTCGCTTACGCGGGCGAAGAAGGCGCGGAACAGCGCGTCGTCCTCCGGCCGCACCGGGCGCACGAAGGCCTTGCCGCCGTCGGACAGGTCGATGCTGCGTTCCCACTCGGTCGGGTACGGGAAGATCGCGAAGCGCGGATGGCCGCGGCCCTTGTGCAGGCGCCGCACCGGGGCGATGGCGATGCGCGCGTCCAGCGCCATCACGCCGTCGCGGTCGGCCAGCAGCGGATTGAGGTCCAGGCCGCGGATCTCGGGAATGTCGGCGGCCAGCTGCGCCAGCTTGACCAGCACCAGCGCCACCGCGCGCTCGTCGGCGGCGGGCACGTCGCCGTAGGCCTTGAGGATGCGCGAGACGCGGGTGCGACCGATCACCTCGTGGGCCAGGCGCAGGTCCAGCGGCGGCAGCGCCAGGGTCTTGTCGTCGATCACTTCCACCGCGATGCCGCCGCGTCCGAACACCAGCACCGGGCCGAACACCGGGTCGTCGGCGATGCCCGCGATCAGCTCGCGCGCCTTGGGCCGCACCAGCGTCGGCTGCACCAGCACGCCTTCGATGCGTGCCTGCGGGCGCAGTTCGCGCGCGCGCTGCAGGATCGAGGTCGCCGCCATGTGCACCGCCTGCAGCGTGCCCAGGTTCAGGCGCACGCCATCGACGTCGGACTTGTGCGGGATGTCCGGCGAGAACACCTTCACCGCGACGGTCGCGCCCCGCTCCAGCAGCGGCTGCGCAAGGTCCATCGCCTCGTGCGCGTCGCGCGCGACCATCACCGCCAGCGACGGAATGCCATAGGCCTGCAGCAGCGCGTGCGTGGCCACCGGGTCCAGCCATTGCTGGCCGTTGTCCAGCGCCGCCTCCACCAGCGCGCGCGCGGCGGCGACGTCCACCACGAAATCGGCGGGCAGGCTCGGCGGCGTTTCCATCAACGCCGCCTGCGCCTGGCGGTAACGCACCAGGTGCTGGAAACCGCGCACCGCCTCGGCCTCGCTGGGATAGGTCGGCACCCGCGCGGTGTTGAGCGTGGCCGTTGCCTGTTCGTCGTTGCCCAGCCAGACCGCGAACACCGGCTTGTCGCGCAGCTGCCGCGAACGCAGGCCGAGCGTGCGGGTCAGCGCCTGCGCCGCTTCGGCCGAGGAGGTGAACGCGGTCGGCACGTTGACCACCAGCAGCGCATCGTTGGCCTCGTCGGCCAGCAGCGCCTCCACCGCGGCCGCGTAGCGCTCGCCGCCGGCGTCGACCACGATGTCGACCGGGTTGTCGCGCGACCAGCCCTGCGGCAGCGCGCGGTCCAGCTGCTCGATGGTGGCCGGCGACAACGCCGCCAGCGTGCCGCCCAGCGCCTGCAGCTGGTCCACCGCCAGCCGGCCGATGCCGCCGCCGTTGCTGAGGATCGCCAGCCGGTGGCCCGGGAACGTACCGAGCCGGCCCAGCGTCTCGGCCGCGGTGAACAGTTCGTCCAGCGCGTTGACCCGCAGCAGGCCGGCGCGGTTGAAGGCCGCCCCGTACACCGCATCGGACGCGGCCAGCGTCTGCGAATGGGTCTGCGCGCGGGCCTCGGCGCTGCGCGGCTGGCGCCCGGACTTGACCACCACCACCGGCTTGGCGCGCGCGGCCGCGCGCGCGGCGGACATGAACTTGCGCGCGTCGCTGATCTGGTCGACGTAGAGCAGGATCGCGCGGGTACGGTAGTCGGCGGCGAAGTAGTCGAGCAGGTCGCCGAAATCCACGTCCAGCGCGTCGCCCAGCGAGACCACCGCGGAGAAGCCGATCGAGCGCGCCACGCCCCACTCCACCAGCGCGGCCGCTATCGCGCTGGATTCGGAGATCAGCGCCAGGTCGCCGGCCTGCGGCGTGTGCGCGGCGATGGACGCGTTGAGTCGCGCGTGCGGCGCGATCACGCCCAGGCAGTGCGGGCCGAGGATGCGCATGCCCTTCGGCCGCGCCGCCGCCTCCACCTGCGCGGCGAGCGAGCCGGCACCGCGGCCGAGGCCGGCGGTGAGGATGATCGCCGCGGCCACGCCCAGTTCGGCGGCGGCGGCCACCACCTGCGGCACCATCGCCGCCGGCGTGGTGACCACCACCAGATCCGGCACCCACGGCAGGTCCTTGAGCCGCTTGACCGTGCGCATGCCGTCGATTTCGGCATGGCGCGGGTTGACCCAGCCGATCTGCCCGGCGAAGCCGCCCGCGCGCAGATTGCGTACCACCGCGCGCCCGGCCGAGCGTTCGCGCGGACTGCCGCCGACCACGGCCACGGAACGGGGACGGAACACGGTCTGCAGGTGATAGGTGCTCATCGCGACGCCGACAACGGGAACGCGATCAAAGGTACACGCGTGCGGGGGGCGATGGCATGAGCTGGATCAAACGGGCATCGCCGTGCGGCGACCCGCGGCGGCAGTCACTTCCGGAGCGAATGGCCCAGTACGCCGGTGGAGACCAGCAGGATCGCGTAGTAATCGACGATCCGCGGCACGCCCAGCATGGTGCCGACGGCAAACACCAGCACTCCGGCCAGGATCGGCAGCACCCATGGACTCCAGCGGAACGCGGCGACCGGACCGGATGCGGCCTCCAGGATCGCGCCGACATCGGTATCCAGCGCGGCCGCCAGACAGACCCGGGTCTCGCGCGAGGCGACGCCCTCGGTTTCCACCCGCTGCACGGTCCGCAGGCTCAGGCCGGCAGCGGCCGCCAGCTGCTCCTGCGACCAGTGCCTGGCCTCGCGCAGGCGACGGACGATCGACGGGTCCAGCTTCATGCCCTGCTCCATGTGATGGCTCCTGCGTAGGGAGCCACCACTGTAGGCAATGCCGCCGATCGTGCCACGCCAGGCCTGCGACAACCGCCCGCCACCGGACCGCCAGCGCGCTACAGCAGCGTGCCGCCGAGGATCATCGCGGCGATGCTGAAGTAGATGACCAGGCCGGTCACGTCCACCAGGGTCGCCACGAACGGCGCCGAGGCGCTGGCCGGGTCGAAGCCCAGGCGCTTGAGCACGAACGGCAGCATCGACCCGGACAGCGAGCCGAAGGTGACGATGCCCACCAGCGCCGCGCCGATGGTGAACGCCAGCAGCTTCCAGTGCTCGCCGTAGTCGTGCAGGCCGGCCAGCTGCCAGACGGTGATGCGCACGATGGCCAGCAGGCCGAGGATGCCCCCCAGCACCACGCCGGTGGGCACCTCGCGCAGGGCCACCTTCCACCAGTCGCGCAGGCGCAGCTCGTGCAGCGCCAGCGAACGGATCAGCAGCGAGGTCGCCTGCGAGCCGGAGTTGCCGCCCGAACTCATGATCAGCGGGATGAACAGGGTCAGCACCACCGCGCGCGCCAGCTCGTCCTCGTAGTGCTGCATGGCGCTGGCGGTGAGCATCTCGCCGAGGAACAGCACGCTCAGCCAGCCGGCGCGCTTCCTGATCATGTCGAAGAAGCCGATCTGCATGTACGGCCGGTCCAGCGCCTCGACGCCGCCGAACTTGTGCACGTCCTCGGTGGACTCGTCGATCAGCGCATCGAGGATGTCGTCCACGGTGACGATGCCGAGCATGTGCTGCCGCGCGTCCACCACCGGGATCGCCAGCAGGTCGTGGCGGCGGATCAGCTGCGCCACCTCTTCCTGGTCCAGCTGCGGGCCGACGCTGACCGGCGGATTGACCTGGGCCACGTCGAGGATGGAATCGGACGGCGCGCCGGTGATCAGCCGGCGCATGGTCACCACCTGCAGCAGCTGCCGGGTCTGCGGGTCGAGCACGTAGATCGCGTAGACCGTCTCGCGGGTGCGCTCGACCTCGCGGATGTGCTGCAGGGTCTGGGCGACGGTCCAGTCGGCCGGAACGCTGACGAACTCGGTGGTCATCAGCGCGCCGGCGGTGTTGGGCGGGTAGCTGAGCAGCAGCTGGATCGAGCGGCGCGCCTCCGGGTCGAGCAGCGGGATCAGCCGCGCGCGCTCGTCCTCGTCCAGCTCGTGGACGATGTCGGTGGCGCGGTCGTCGGCCATCAGCCCGAGCAGCGCGGCGGCGCGGGCCGGCGGCATCGCCGCGACCAGTTCGCCGGCGCGCTGCAGTTCCGGTGCTTCCAGCAGCTTGACCGCGCGCGGCAACGGCAGCGCAGCCAGAACGGCGCCGGCATCGGCCTGTTCGAGTTGATTGAGGTAGACCACCGCGTCGGCGGTGTTGAACTCCGCCAGGGGCGCGCCAAGGGTGCTGGCGTCTGCTGCCGGCCGCAGGAGTTGCTTCTGGTTCATCGTGTTTCGCCTTGCCGACCCGGTCGGCTGCTGGGTTGCGACCGCAACGCCGGCACCGGCGAACCACCCACTCAGGCGTTCGCCGTCACCGGCGTCGAACGAGATCGACTGCTACTGTCGCTGGGCATGGGTGGGACTCCGAAGGGATCGCCGCGCGGCATGGACCGGCGGCTGCGCGAGTCTGCGACCGTCGCGCGATGCGGTCAAGCGGCGTTCCGTGAAATTTTCCAAGCCGGCAGGTGCGCGGTACTCTTCCGTGCAGGCATGCGCCTGCGTCCGATCCGGCCGCCACGCTGCCGTTCCCCTCACTTTTCTTAGAGCGTGATACCGATGCATGGCGGCGGTCTGGAGCTGGCCCTGGTGCTGCTGCTTGCGGCGGTGATCGCCGTGCCCGTGTTCAAGCGGTTCGGGCTGGGCGCGGTGCTGGGCTATCTCGCCGCCGGCGTGGCGCTGGGCCCGCACGTGCTGGCCTTCGTGCAGGATGCCGACCGCATCCTCAATGCCGCCGAGATCGGCGTGGTGATGCTGCTGTTCCTGATCGGCCTGGAACTGTCGCCGGCACGGCTGATGGTGATGCGGCGCCCGGTATTCGGCGGCGGCACGCTGCAGGTGCTGACCGCCGCCGGCGTGCTCGGCGGGCTGTTGCTGCTGTACCACTTCCAGTGGAAGAGCGCGCTGGTGATCGGCACCGCGCTGGCGCTGTCCTCCACCGCGATCGGCCTGCAGCTGCTGTCCGAGCACAAGGCGCTCAACAGCGACTTCGGCCGCTTCGGCTTCGCCATCCTGCTGTTCCAGGACCTGGTCGCGATCCCGTTGCTGGCGGCGATCCCGCTGCTGGGCGGCATCCGCAACGAGACCCTCACCTGGCAGAACGTGGCCACCGCGGTGGGCGCGCTGGCCGTGGTGATCCTGCTCGGCCGGCCGGTGCTGCGTTACCTGTTCGGCATGGTCGCGCGCACGCGCATGCCGGAAGTGTTCACCGCCAGCGCGCTGCTGGTGGTGCTGGGCACCGCCTGGCTGATGCAGAAAGCGGGCCTGAGCCCCAGCCTGGGCGCGTTCCTGGCCGGCGTGCTGCTGGCCGACTCGGAGTTCCGCCACGAGATCGAGTCGCAGATCGAACCGTTCAAGGGGCTGCTGCTGGGGCTGTTCTTCATCGCGGTGGGCATGAGCATCGACCTGGCGCGCATCGCCGCCGAGCCGACGGTGATCGCCATCGGCGTCGGTGTGCTGCTTGCGGTCAAGTTCGGCCTGCTGGTGCTGATCGGCCTGGCCGCGAGGATGCCGCTGCGCAGCGCGCTGATGCTGGGCAGCGTGCTGTGGCTGGGCGGCGAGTTCGCCTTCGTGGTGTTCAACGAGGCCGAGCGCGCCAGCCTGCTGGGCCGCATCGATCACGACCGGCTGGTCGCCATCGTCAGCCTGTCGATGGCGTTGACCCCGCTGCTGATGATCGGCCTCAAGCACCTGCTCGGGACGCATGCGCCGAGCGCTGGCCCGGAGCGCGCGCCGGACAATCTGAACGATGCGCAGGCCCAGCATCCGCAGGTACTGATCGCCGGCATGGGCCGCTTCGGCCAGATCGTCGCGCGCCTGCTCACCGCGCAGCGCATCCCGTTCGTGGCGCTGGAAGCCGATCCGGACACGGTGGAAGACCTGCGCCGCTTCGGCAACCACCTCTACTACGGCGACCCGACCCGGCCGGACCTGCTGCGCGCGGCCGGCGGCGACCAGATCCGCGTGTTCGTGATGGCCATGGACGACCCGGACACCAACCTGCGCGCGGTGCGGCTGGTACGCCGGCTGTACCCGCAGGCAAGGGTGCTGGCGCGCGCGCGCAACCGCCAGCACGCCTGGAAACTGATGGACATGTCGGCCGAACCGTTCCGCGAGGTGTTCGGCTCCAGCCTGGAAATCAGCGAGCGCGTGCTCACCGCGCTGGGCATCGCCGAGCACACGGCACGCGAGCACGTTCGCCGTTTCCGCGAGCACGACGAGAAACTGCTCAAGGCCCAGCACCTGGTCTACGACGACGAGGCCGCGGTGATGCAGACCTCGCGCGACGCCCGCACCGACCTGATGCACCTGTTCGAAGCCGACGCCGGCGACGGCGAGGTCGCAGCGGAAAGGCCGGCATCGGGCGGCGAATAGCCCGCCTCCCGGCGCCCTGCGGGAGCCGCTACCGCCGCGAAGAAACTTTACCGGGAACGCGCCATCGCGGCTGAAGCCGCTCCTGCGCGAGCAGCGCGTCCGGCTGCCGTGCGGTGCTGTCGAAATATGCCAACGCCGGGATCATCCGCCCGCGGCCATTGCCGCGTCCCCTCGCAGCAGCAAGGACGCGGGTGCGGCGCGGTCAGCCGCGATCGCGCAGGAACCGCGCCATCGACGAAACGCCCGGCACCGCCGGCTCGAATTCGCCGGCCACGTCGATGAAACCGCGCATGACCGCGATCTCGCGCGGACTGCGGCCCAGCGCATCGCGCAGGTCGGGGTCGGCGCCGGCGCGCAGCAGGCGCTGCACCAGCAGCGGCAGGCCGTGCAGGGCGGCCAGGTGCAGCGGGCCGAAACCGCGCGGATCGCGCACGTCCAGCGCCACGTCCTCGTCGAGCAGGCGCTCGACCGCGGCCAGCACCACCTGTTCGTCGCAGGCGGTGCCCGGTTCGGCGCGCGCGCCCAGCAGCAGCAGCAGCGGGGTGACGGTGCCGGCCGAGGGCTGGTCCGGTTCGGCGCCGGCCAGCAGCAGGGTGTCCAGCAGCGCCAGCAGGCGCGAACGGTCGCGTGCGGTGAAGCCGTAAAGCGCGGCGCAGTGCAGCGGTGCCAGCTGCTGGTCGTCGCCGGCGTGCACGTCGGCGCCGGCGGTCAGCAGCTTGGCGACGATGTCCGGCAGGCCCAGCGCGGCGGCCAGCATCAGCACGGTGACCCCGCCGGGCAGGCGGTGGTCGATGCGCGCGCCGGCATCGAGCAGGGCGGTGACGATGGCGGCCTGGCGCATGCTCACTGCCGCCGACAGTGGCGTGGCGCCGCTGGCGGCCGCGTGCTGCGGATCGGCGCCGCGCGCCAGCAACAGGTCCACCGTGGCGACGTGGCCGCCGCCTGCCGCGCGCAGCAGGCCGGTGCAGCCCTGCGCATCGACCGCATCCACCGGCAGCCCCAGTTCGATCAAGCGGCGCACCGCGTCGGCATCGCCGGCCATCGCCGCGGCCGGCACGTCGGCTTCGCGCAGCGCGCGCAGCGGCAGCGGCCAGCCGCGCCAGTCCAGCCAGTCGGCCAGGTCGCGGCGGCCGCTGGACAGGGCCACGCCGAGCGGCGTCTGCCCGTCGGCGGCGCGCGCGTCCGGCGAGGCACCCTGCATCACCAGCAGCTTCAGCGAGGCCTCGCGCGCGAGCGCGGTGGCCAGGTGCAGCGCGGTCATGCCGTGGCTGTCGCGCGCCTCGCGGTCGACGCCATGCGCCAGCAGCCAGTGCTGCACCTTCAACCAGCCCAGGCGCACCGCCAGCGCCAGCGGCGGATCGCCGGCCGGCGATGCGCCGAACGGATCGGCGCCGCGTTCGAGCAGTTCCAGCGCGAACTGTTCGGTGCCGCGCGAGCCCTGGTCGTGCTGCACGCAGGCGGCCAGCAGGCGCCCCAGCCCGCCGCGGCCGGCCGGCGACACGCCATGCCGCAGCAGCACCTGCAGGGTCGGGATGGCGTCCACGCCGCGCGCCAGCAGCGCGAACATCGGCGTATCGCCGCAGGCGTCCGCCACCTCGGCGTCGGCGCCCAGCGCCAGCAGCCAGTCGACCACGCGCGGCTGCAGCGCCAGTTCCACGTCGTGCAGCAGGCCGCCCAGTTCCGGCGCCGCGCACAGGCGCGCCAGCGGCGCCATGCCCTCGGTGTTGCCGAAGGCCAGCGCCTCGCGCAGCAGCGCCAGCGGCGCGCGGTCGTCGAGCTGCGCCGGCGTGGCGGCGCCATCGCCGGCTTCGCCGCCGGCGAGCGCGTCGCTGACCGCTGCCGGCAGCGGATAGGCCGGGTCCAGCAGCGAAACGATGCTCCAGCGCCCGGCCGAGGCCGCGTGGTCGATGGCGCGGCGGCCATCGGCGGCGGCGACGTCGGCGGCGATGCCCAGGTCCAGCAGGCGCCGCACCAGCGCCGCGGTCACGTTGTCCGCGCGGCAGGCCAGCAGCACCGCGTTGCAGCCCTCGCCATCGACCGCGGCGACGTCGGGCTTGTGCGCGAGCAGGCGTTCGAGCACGCCGGCATGGCCCTGCGCGGCCGCATCCAGCCACGGCGTGCGGCCGGCGGCGTCGCGCGGTTCGACATTGGCGCCGGCGGCAAGCAGGGCATCGACGATGTCGCCATGGCCAGCCGCGGCGGCTTCGTGCAGCGCGCTGCGGCGGCTACGGTCGCGCGCGTCCAGCCGCGCCCGGTGCTTGAGCAGCAGCTGCACGCCGGCCGGATCATCGTCCTCGGTGGCGGCGGCGGGAATGAGCACCGGTACGCCATCGGCCGGTTCGACCTTGGCGCCGCGTTCGAGCAGGAATTTGGCCAGCCGCCAGTTGCCGGCCTGGCAGGCCACCGCCAGCGGACTGTGGCCTTCCTGGTTGAGCGCGTCGATCGCGGCGGCCGCATCGCGCAGCAGCGCGGCCACGCCGGGGTCGGAACTGCGCGCGGCGTGGTGCAGCGGGGTGTTGCCGTCGGCATCGGTGGCGCGCGGATCGGCGCCGTTGGCCAGCAGGGTCATCACCGCCTCGGGGCGGCCGTGCCAGCTGTCGCGGGTCGCCGCCAGCAGCGGGGTCATGCCGCGATGGGCCAGGTTCACGTCCACGCCGCGGCCGATCAGGGCGCGCAGCAGGCGCAGGTCGGGCAGCACCGCGGCCAGTACCGCCAGGCTGCGCTGGTCGCGCGAATCGGCCGGCGGCGGCGCATGCGGATCGGCGCCGGCGTCGAGCAGCTGCAGCGCGCGGTCGACGCGACCGGCGCGGGCGGCCTCGTACAGCTGCGGCACCCATTCGTGCTGCGCCATCGGCTCCAGCGGCGCCGGTTCGGCCAGGGCCTCGGCGAACGGGTCGAAGGCCTGCACCGCCGCTGCCGGCATTGCCTGCGCCGCCGGCAACGCCTGCAGCGCGGCATGCAGCAGCGGCGAAAGCAGCGCAGTGATGACAGCCAGCGGCCAGCGCAGGCCGTCGCCGACCAGGCCCGGCCAGGCCGGGGCAACCACCGCCGCGCACAGCAGGCACAACAGCAGCGCCGCGCCGACGCCGTGCCAGGAATCCATCGCGCGGCCGGACAGCGCCTGCGCTTGCGCGCGCAGCGTGCCGCCCTCGCGTTCCAGCGCCTGCCACAGCGGCCAGGTGCGCCACAGCGCCGCCACCACGATGCTCACCGCCACGCACAGCGCCAGCACCGCCTGCAGGCTGCCGCTGTCGTGCAGTGCGGCCAGCGGCCAGGACACCAGCAACGCCAGCAACAGGGTGCCGCCGGCCCACACCGCGAGCAGGCCCGGCAGATCCTGCCGCGGCAGCGCCGACAGCGGTGCGGCCGCGCGCGTGCGCCGCCACCACGACGCGCCCAGCGCGAACGCCGGCTGCGCCAGCAGGCCGGCGACCGCGGCCGCGATGCCGCCGAACCCGGCGACGAGCGCGAGCAGCGCGCCGACCGCCAGCGCGCCGAGTGCACGGGTACGCAGGACGTCAGTCATCGCGGCCGTCGATGCGGGCGATCTTCACCGGCGCCAGGGGCTGCGGCGGCAGCTGCAGATGGAAACCGTGCGCGGCCAGGTTGGCGCGCACGAGCGCGGCATCGGCCTGCGCCAGCCGCCGTTCCGGGGTCAGTGCGACCTCCAGCACGAACGCGAAAGGCGCCAGGGCGGCGCCGAGCGTGGCCGGGATCGCGTCGAAGTCGTCGCGCTTGGCAAGGTAGACGTAGGTGTCCTGCTTGCGTTGGCTTTTGTAAACGTAGGCTTGCATGCCCGCGGGCTTTGCCCTGCTTGGGAATGCAGGAGATTGTGTCGGAAACCTGACGCCGGTGAAAGGCATTGCCCTACAGAGCTGTCGGCTTCTTCGCCGAAGCTTCATTCATTTTCATCAAGAAACGCGCACGCCGTCACTCCCGGGCGGATACCGTGCGGCAGACGGCACCCCGATATACTCGCGCCCCGTCCAAGCCCCGGAAGACCGCGTGACCGCCGCATCGCCACCGCGCCTGCTCCCGCTGAACATCCTCGCGCACAGCGCCACCACCGCGCTGGGCGCGGGACTGGACGCGCAGCGCCAGGCGCTGGCGCAGGGCCGCAGCGGCCTGCGCCGCAACGATTTCGGCGCCGATCCGCTGGACTGCTGGATCGGCCGCGTCGATGGCGTGGAGGATGTGGCGCTGCCGCCGGCGCTGGCCGGTTTCGCCTGCCGCAACAACGCGCTGGCGTGGCTGGCGCTGCAGCAGGACGGCCTGCTCGACGCACTGGCCGGCGTCGTCGCCCGCCATGGCGCCCACCGCGTGGCGGTGGTGATGGGCACCTCCACCTCCGCCATCGGCGCCACCGAAGAGGCCTATGCGCGCCTGTCCACCGATGCCGCAGGCGTGGCGCATTTCCCGCCGGACCTGCAGCGCCCGCGCATCCATACCCCGCACGCGCTGGGCGATTTCGTGCAGGCCGCCACCGGCCTGCGTGGCCCCTGCGTGACCGTGGCCACTGCCTGTTCCTCCAGCGCCAAGGTGTTCGCGCAGGCCGCGCGGCTGATCCACGCCGGCTTCGCCGACGCCGCCCTGGTCGGTGGCGTCGACACGCTGTGTGGCAGCGTGCTGTTCGGCTTCCACTCGCTGCAGCTGGTCGCCAGCGCGCCCTGCCAGCCGTTCGACGCCCGCCGCAGCGGGCTGTCGCTGGGCGAGGCAGGCGGCTACGCGGTGCTGGAACGCGCCGGCGCCGGCCCGCAGACCGCACTGCAGTTGTGCGGCCATGGCGAATCCAGCGACGCCCACCACATGTCGGCACCGCATCCGCAGGGGCTGGGCGCGCGCCTGGCGATGGAACAGGCACTGCGCAGCGCCGGGCTCGAGCCGGCGCAGCTGGGTTATCTCAACCTGCACGGCACCTCGACCCCGGCCAACGACAGCATCGAGGCCGCCGCGGTGGCCGCGCTGTTCCCGCCGTCCCTGCACGCCAGTTCGACCAAGGGCTGGACCGGGCACACCCTGGGCGCGGCCGGCATCGTCGAATCGGTATTCGCGCTGCTGGCCTTGTCCGACGGGCTGTTGCCGGGCACGCTCAACAGCGAAGTCCCCGATCCGGCCTGCGGTCCGCAGATCCGGTTCGAAAACGCGCGGGCGGACATCGGCCACGCGATGAACAACTCCTTCGGCTTCGGCGGCAACAACTGCTCGCTGGTATTCGGCAAGGCGGAATGAAGCACATGCGCGAAGCGATCGTCGAAGGCATCGGTTTCTGGGGCAGCGGACTGCCGGACTGGGATGCCGCCTGCGCCTGGGCGCGCGCGGGCATTCGCCCCGCGGAGGCAGCGGCGCGGCCGGCGCCCACGCTGCTGGCCGCGAACGAGCGCCGCCGCGCGCCGGCCACCGTGGCGGTGGCATTGGAAGCCGCGCTGGCCGCCTGCGAGGCGGCCGGGCGCGAGCCGGCGGCGCTGCCCTCGGTATTCGCCTCCACCCATGGCGAGATGTCGATCACCGACTACATGTGCGCGACCCTGGCCAGCGACCCGCGCGCGGTGTCGCCCACCCGCTTCCACAACTCGGTGCACAACGCCGCCGCCGGCTACTGGACCATCGGCGCCGGCGCGCACGTGCCGGCCACCGCGATCAGCGCCGGCTCCGGCAGCTTCGCGCAGGGGCTGGTCGAGGCGATGGCGCAGCTGGCCGCCGGCAGCGAGGCGGTGCTGCTGGTCGCCTACGACGGCCCGTCCTGCGGTCCGCTGGGCGAGGTGGCGCCCAGCGAAGGCCTGCTCGGCGTCGCCCTGGTGCTGTCGCGCGTGCCCTGCCCCGACCTGCCGACGCTGCGCATGGAACTGGTGCAACACGCCGGGACGGACGCCGATGACGTGGCCGGGCCGCTGTCGCAACTGCTGGCCGGCAACGCCATGCAACCGGCGCTGCCGCTGCTGGAAGCGCTCGCGCTGGAGCGCGGACAGGTGCTGCTGCCGGCCGGCATCGAACAATGGCTGCGGATCGACATCGGCCATGGCTGATTCCCGCACACCGGCGCTGCGCCCCGACGAGGTGGCGGTGGTGATCCCGGCGCTCAACGAAGCGCTGCGCATCCGCGAAGTGGTCAGCGGCGCGCTCGCGTGGTTCCCGCACGTGATCGTGGTCGACGACGGCTCCGACGACGGCACCGCCGGCTGCATCGCCGACCTGCCGGTCACGGTACTGCGCCATCCGCGGCGCAGCGGCAAGGGCCAGGCCCTGCGCAGCGGCTTCGCCGAGGCCGTGCGGCGCGGCCTGCGCGGCGTGCTGACCCTGGATGGCGACGGCCAGCATGCCGCCGCCGACCTGCCGCGGCTGCTGGCCAGTGCCAATCGCCACCCCGGTTGCATCGTCATCGGTGCGCGGCTGCGCAAGCGCGCCTCGCAGCCGCTGCTGCGGCGGCTGGCAAACGAATTCGGCGACTGGGGCGTGGCCTGGGGCACGCATTACCAGGTCGCCGACAGCCAGAGCGGGCAACGTTTCTACCCGGCCGAGGTGATCGCGATGCGCGAGGTGCCCGGCGAGGACTTCGTGTTCGAGGCGCAGGTGCTGATCTCGGCCGCGCGGCAACTGGGCACGCGCTGCGTCTCGGTGCCGATCGAGTCGCGCTACCGCGCCGCCGGCAGCGACGAATGCTTCCGCCCCAGTCACTTCCGCCCGCTGCGCGACCTCACCCGCATCACCGTGCACATCGTGCGGCTGGCACTGCGCCACGGCCATGTGCGGCAGGTGCACCGCACGATCCGTGCGCATCCGCCGGTGATCGATGAAGCCAGGGGTGAATGAAGAGTGAGAGAAAGCGGCGGCGGCAGCGCGGGGCTTTTGCCCTTTCCCGCTCCTCACTGCTCCTCGCCCACTCCTGCCCTCACCCCATGCCGCCATTGATGCCGATCACCTGGCCGTTGATGTAGCCGGCGTCGTCGCCGCACAGGAAGGCGACCAGCGCCGCCACTTCTTCCGGCTTTCCCGCGCGCGCGGCGGGCACCGCCTGCTTGATCAGCTCCGGCGGGAACGCATCGGCCGCCATCTTTCCTTCGATCACGCCCGGCGCGACGACGTTGACGCTGATGCCGCGGCTGGCCATTTCCCGCGCCAGCGATTTCGAGGCGCCGTGCAGCGCGGCCTTGGCCGCGGCGTAGTTGGTCTGGCCGCGGTTGCCGAGCACCGCCGCCACCGACGAGACATTGACGATGCGGCCCCAGCGCGTACGCGCCATCGGCAGCAGCAGCGGCTGGGTGACGTGGAAGAAACCGTGCAGCGAAACGTCGATCACCCGCCGCCAGCGCGCCTCGTCCATGCCGGCCATCGGCGCGTCGTCGTGCACGCCGGCGTTGTTGACCACGATCTGGATCGGGCCGTCGGCCAGCAGCTCGTCCAGCGCCGCGGCGGTCGCCTCGCCGTCGGCCACGTCGAACGCCACCACCTGCGCGCTGCCGCCGGCCGCAAGGATGTCCGCGGCCACCGCCTGCGCACGGGCCAGGTTGCCGTTGGCGTGCACGATCACGTGCGCACCGTCGGCCGCCAGGCGCCGGCAGATCGCCCCGCCCAGGTCGCCGCTGCCGCCAGTGACCAGTGCGCGTCGTTTCGTGTTCATCGCCGCTCTCCCTGCATGTCGTCTCCCACGCTGTCCGGTTGCAGCATCACCGCGGCGCGGCCTTCGGCCAGCACGCGCGCGCCATGGGTGATGCGGAAGCTGTACTGCTGGCTGGTTTCCGCTTCGGCCAGTACCTGCGCGGTCGCCTCGATGGCGCCTTCCAGATCGTCGATGCGCGCGACATGCAGCTGCACGTCGCGCAGCGCCACCAGCACGCCGGGCACCACCGCACCGCCGCGCTGGCGCGCGCGCAGGCCGCCGTGCACCGCCATCGCCTGCGCGCCGTATTCGCACAGGTGGATGGCGCGCAACCGTCCGTCGCTGCGCAGCGGGTGCGCCGGGTCGCGATGGTTGAAGGCGCGCAGGGCGATGTCCGAGGCGCTCCAGGCGGTCACCTCGTCCCACAGGCACATACCGCCCTGGTGCGGCACCAGCCGCAGGATGTCCTCACGCGCCAGCATCGGCGGCGGCCTCCTGCCAGGGCTCGCGCGAGATCAGCAGCGCCAGCGCGAAATTGCACACCACGCCCAGCGCCACCGTGCTGCCGATCGCGCGCAGTACCGGGATCGAGGACAGGCCGAGCAGGCTGAACACCAGCAGCGTCATCGCGCTGCACACCAGCAGGCCATGCAGGGTGCGCAGCTGGTCGGCCAGGCTGTCGCCGGCGTGTTCGAAGAACAGCCCGTAGTCCAGACCCAGGCCGGCGGCCAGGATCAGCCCGATCAGGTGGAACAGGTTCAGTTCGATGCCCGCCCCGCGCAGCAGCGCCAGCACCACCAGCGTGGTCAGCGCCATCGGCAGCAATACGCGCAGCACGCGGCGCGGCGAGCGCAGCGCCGCCCACACCGTGGCGGCCAGCAGCAGCACCGCCACCGCCAGCGCCGCCAGCACGCGCCCGCGGTATTCGGCCACCAGCGATTCGGAGGCGTGCTTCAGGTCCAGCAGTTCAGCGCCGTGCAGGCGCGCGCTGGTCGCCACCGCGGCCACGTCGTGCAGCCCGCTCAGCGACACCAGCGCCGTGGCGTGGCCGCTGCCCCGCAGCAGCAGGCCACCGACCGCGGTCGCCAGCGGCGTGCCCTGCAGGTCCTGCGGCTGCAGCGCAGGCGCGCCGCGGGCGCGCTGCACGTCGGCGACGAAGGGTTCGAAGGCATCGTCGCGGAACGGCGTCTGCGCCACCGCCGCGGCCAGTGCGCCGCGCAGCGTGGCTTCGTCCGGCAGCCGCTGCTGGCGCTGGCGCTGCAGCGCGGCGCTGGGCAGGTAGCGCGCGGCCATGTCGTAGCGGTCCAGTGCGCCGTCGGCGACGAGCTGGTCCAGCACCGGCCGCAGCCGTTCGCTCGCGGCCAGCGCCGCCTGCGCGTCGTCGCCACGCACGGTGATCACGTAACGCACGTCCGGCGCGCCCAGTTCGCCGCGCAGCTGCGCATCGCGCAGCAGGTCGGCCGTATCCACCGGCGTCAGCTTGCCCAGGTCGTTCTGCCAGAACGGCCCCGGCGCCCACACCAGCACCGCCAGCGCTGCCGCTGCCAGCACCGCCAGCGAACGCCGCGGGCGCGGCAACCGCCGGGTGTGGCGCCACAGCCGCGCCAGCCATGCCGAATCGGCGAAGTCGCGGGTGGCCGGATCGACCAGCGCCGGCAGCAGGTAGCGCGTGGCCAGTGCCGCGGTGGCCAGCGCGGTGATGGTGAACACCGACAGCTGCTTCAGTCCCTCGACGCCGGAGAACAGGAACGTCAGGTAGGCGATGCAGGTGGCGACCACGCCGGTGCCCAGCGTCGGCCACAGCGCGCGCACGTTGTCCCACGGCGAGCGGCCGGGGCGCTCGTGGCTGAAGAAGTGGATCGGATAGTCCTGTACCACGCCGATCAGGGTGAAGCCGAAGGCGATGGTGATGCCGTGCACGCCATCGAAGGCCAATGCCGTCACGGCCAGCCCGGCCAGGCCAGCGCTGGCCAGCGGCAGGAACCCCAGGATCGGCATTTTCCAGCTGCGATAGGCGACCCACAGCAGCAGGATCATGCCGATCGTATCGATGGTGCCGATGACGCCGGCCTCGTTGGCGGTGCGGTTGCCGATCTTCACCGAGAACGCGCCCGGCCCGCTCATTTCCAGGCGGCTGCCGCTGCCGGCGGCGATGCGCTCGAAGCCCGCCTCGATCGTGTCCACCGCCTGCTGCTGCGCGCCGGGATCGAAGCCGGCCGCGCGCGTCTGCACCAGCAGCAGGGCCTGCCGGCCGCCGTGGTCGAACCAGACCTCGTCGATACGCTGCGGCGCGTTGGCCGGCTGCAGCGCTTCGGCCACGCGCAGCACCTGCAGGGTGGGATCGGACGGCAGCAGCGGTTCGACCAGCCCGCCGGCCGGCGAGCCCAGGTCCTGCAGCCGCGCCTGCAGTTCGTCGTGCAGGTTCGCGGCGCTGAACGCATCGCCGGGCAACTCGTCGATCAGGTAGCGGTAGGGCAGCAGGCGTTCGGGAAAGGCGTCCAGCCCGGCCTGCCCGCCATTGGCGACCAGCTCGAACTGCGGATCGGCCGCCAGCGCCTCGTGCAGTTGCCGCGACTGCGCGGCCAGCTGCTCCGGCGCCGCGCCGGACAGCGCCAGCAGCAGCAGCCGCGCGCCCGGGCCTTCGCCCAGTTCGTCGAGCAGCAGTTTCTGCGCCGGGGTGCGCGCATCGGGCATGAACTTGCGCAGGTCGCCGCTGACCTGCATGCGCCCGCTCACCCAGGCGGTGAGCAGGCCCAGCAGCAGCATCCAGCCGATCGCCAGGCCGATGCGCCGGCGCGGGGTCAGCTTCAACGGCGGCTCCTGTCCTGAGCGGACCCCGGCGGCGCGGAACCATCGCGCGCGCCGTCATGGCACAGCGCGGCCAGCGCATCGGCCTGGCGCACGTCGCCGGCGGCACCGGCCGCGCCGCCGAGCAGGGTGCGCTGCAGGTCGCCGCGCGCCGGTTGCGTCTCGATGCAGCGCAGCTCGCCGTCGCGGCCGCGCAGGGTCACCTCGCGCACCCGTGCGGCCAGCGCCTGCGCCTTGGGCGTGAGCACCAGTTGCCAGCGCTGCGCGGTGCCGGACGCCTGCAGGCGATAGGCCTGTTCCAGCGCGGCCAGATCGCCGGACAGCAAGGCGCCGAAGCTGGCCTGCAGGTCCGACAGCTCCGGCACGCGCTGCAGCGAGAACACGCGCGGCGGCTTGCCGGCGCGCTCGATGCTGACCTTGCCATCGGCGATCGTGGTGGTTTCGGCGTAGGGCGCGCGTACCTCGCGCACCAGCGTGCCGGCATCCGGGCGGCGGTACTGGCCCTCCACCCGCAGCGGTTCCTTCAGCAGCGCCGAACCGCGCAGTTCGACGAAGCCGGTCTGGCTTGGCGCCGGCTGCGCCAGCTGGCGCAGGATCCACCCCGCATCAACCTCGGCCGCCATCGCCGGCACGCTGCCGCAGCCCGCGGCCAGGAGCGTCGCCAGCATCCAGCGGCGCGGAAAGAGGAACGTCTGAATGCCAGAAATCATAGAAATTGAACCAGTTCCAGGGAGCGCCGTGCAGATGCTGTTCCAGCCTGCCGGCATAACGGTGAACCAGCGCCGACAAGGCCTCGGCGCGCTGCGCGCGCGGCACGTCGAGCGCCGGCGCGAACGGCTCGAACAGCAGATCGTAGCGGTTGCCGCCGCGGTACAGGCCGAAGGCCAGCATCACCGGCGCCTTCAGCACGCTGGCGATCAGCCACGGCGCGGTCGGGAACGGCGCCGGCGCGCCGAGCAGCGGCGCCTGCAAGGCGGTTTCGCCCGGCCGCGCGCGGTCTACCAGCAGCGCCACCATCGCGCCTTCCTCCAGCGCCTGCTGGATGGCGAGCACCACCGCCGGCCCACCCTGCCCGGCATCGATGATGCCCGCGGCCAGGCCCGGGTCGAGTTCGGCCAGCAGCTCGGTGATGGCGGCATTGTGGGCACGGTCCAGCAGCACCCGCAGTTTCAGGTCCGGCCGCTGCCGGCCCAGCGCGCGCAGCGCGTCGAAGCTGCCCAGGTGCGAGCCGAACAGCAGCACGCCGCGGCCTTCGTCCAGCTGCTCGAGCAGGGCCTGCGTGCCGTCGGTACGGATGTCGAACAGGTCCATGCGCCCGCCGAGCAGGAACACCCGGTCGAGGATGGTCGCGGCGAAGGTATGGATATGCCGCGCCACGTCCCACAGGCTGGCGCGGCGGCCCAGCGCGCGGCCCAGATAGGCGCGCGAGGCGCGGCGTTCGCTGCCGCGCACCAGCAGGAAATAGGCGGTGATGGGATACAGGCAGAGCCGGCCGATGCCGCGCCCGCCGTGGCGGGCGATGCCGGCGATCAGGCGGATCGCGGCGCGGCCGCCGCCCTCGGGCCGGCGCTTCCAGTCGGCATCGCTCATGCGGCCGCGCCCCCGCCAGCGGCCACCAGCTCGCCGCGCGCGATCAGCTCGTCGCCGCGCCATACCCGGAATTTCCAGCGCGGCGTGTGCCCGTCCAGTTCGATCCGCGCACTCTGCCCGGGCAGCAGCGGCGCCATGAACTTCACCTGCGGCAGGCGCAATGCCTCCAACGGCCTGCCGGCGGAGGCCTCGGCCGCGCGCAGCACGTGTTCGAGCACCACCACGCCCGGCACCAGCGGCCGTCCCGGGAAATGGCCGGGCAGGCAGGGATGCTCGCGGGGAACGGTGAACTGCATGGCGTGACGGGCGGCGGGGTGGGCCACAGGATACCCGCGGCCCGCCGCGTTCAACGCAGCAGGTCGCGCCAGAATGCCGGGCCGAGCTGCCCCATCTGGCGCACGAACTGGCCGGCACTGCGGTAGGGCCGTTGCGGGAACAGCCGGCAGCGCAGCGCGTATTCGGCCACGAAGAAGCCGCCGATCAGGCCCCAGTCGGCCACGTTCGCGCACCACGACCACTGCGCATGGCTCAGCGGCCAGCGCGGCTGCCGGCCGAACGCGGCCAGCAGGCCGTCGGGCACCGCGCTCATCGCCAGCCCCAGGTTGATCGCCGCCAGCAGCGCCAGCAGCAGCGCCCACGCTGCGGTCAGGCGTCGTGTATAGCGCTCCAGCCGGTCGTCGACCGGTACTCCGGCACGCGCATGCAGGGCCTGCACGATGCGGGTGATCAGCGGTACCCGGCCCGGCCGCAGCGAGCGCGCGAAGCCCCAGGCCACCAGCAACGGGAACACCACCGGCGGCGCCAGCAGCAGCATCCACGCCCACGGCGAGCGCCCCAGCCAGGCCAGCAGCAGCCCCGATGCCAGCAGCGCGGCCCAGGCCACGGGCCGGCGGCGGCCCAGCGCATCGAGCAGGCACAGCAGCACCAGCCCGAACAGCGCCAGCGCGGCCCAGCCGCCCTCGCTGCGCAGGCTGGCCACATGCGAGAGCGCCGGATAGGCCAGCAACAGCACGATCCGCAGGATGCTGGCGGCCGGCCCGTGGCCGGGCGCGTGGCCGGCGCCGCTCATGGCGTTCAGGCGGTCCGGTGGGCCTGCACGTGCGCCGACAGCGCGCGCAGCGAGGCGAAGATGCGGCGGTTGTCGTCGTTGTCCGAGCGCAGCTGGAAGCCGTAGCGCTTGCCGATGGCCAGGGCCAGCTCCAGCGCGTCGATCGAATCCAGGCCCAGCCCGTCGTTGAACAGCGCCGCCTCCGGATCGATCGCCGCCGGGTCCACGTCTTCCAGGTTCAGGCTCTGGACCAGCAGCCCGGCCAGCTCGCGCTCGGCCTCGGTTTGTTGCGACATCGCCACTTCCACTAGGAGATTGATGCGCAACGATCAGGTATCGCCGCCCGCGGCGCAACCATGGCCGCCACGGCGCGCGCGGTATCATGGCGCTTTCTGCAGCACCGATCCGCCCGCACGATGACGTCCTTGTTCCCCTGCCCTGCTTCCGTTTTCCCTCCCGCCCAACCTGCCTGCCTCCATGGCTGCGGGAGCGCGCGATGAACGCGGTTTCCGGCTTCGCGCCCGCCGCCGGGCTGGAGGTGGACTACGCCGATCCGGCGCAGCTGCCGGCCCTGCTGGCCGATCCGCAGGTGCTGGCCGTGTTCGGCTTCCAGGCCGGCGACGGCGCCCCCGCCAGCGACGACCCGCGCTACCTGCAGGTCGGCCTGCAACCGGAAGGCGAGGCGCGGCTGGAAGTCTGGCGCGGCGCCGGGACGGTGCGCAGCGGCCGCGAGGCCGACGGCCTGGCCTGGGCCAGCGACGGCGCGCTGATGTTCGGCGCGCTGCAGATCGCCGAATCCCGCCACGGCGGCATCCTCGAAGCCGGCGCGCATGCCTATGCGCGGCTGCTGTCGGCGCTGCCGCAGCAGGGCTACCCGCATCTGCTGCGCATCTGGAACTACCTGGACGCGATCACCGAGGGCGAGGGCGACGACGAGCGCTACCGCCAGTTCTGCATCGGCCGCGCCCGCGGCATCGGCACCATCGACGTCGGCACCCTGCCCGCGGCCACCGCCATCGGCCGCCTGGATGGCGTGCGCGTGCTGCAGGTCTATTGGCTGGCCGCGCGCGTGCCCGGCACACCGCTGGAGAACCCGCGCCAGGTCAGTGCCTGGCGCTATCCGCGCCAGTACGGCCCGCAGTCGCCCAGCTTCGCCCGCGGCATGCTCGCCGCGCCGGGCAGCGCGCTGCCGCTGCTGCTGTCCGGCACCGCCAGCGTGGTCGGCCACGCCACGCTGCACGGCGAGGACACGCTGCGCCAGCTGGAGGAAACCTTCGCCAATCTCGACGCGCTGGTGGGCACGGCGCGCGCGCGCCTGCCGGCATTGCCGGCACATTTCGGCGCGGGCAGCCGGCTGAAGGTCTACGTACGCGATGCGGCGGAGATCCCGGCGATACGGCAGGCGCTGGCGCGGCACCTGCCGCCGGAGGTGCCATACATCGTGCTGCACGCGGAAGTGTGCCGGCGCGATCTGCGGGTGGAGATCGACGGGGTGCACGGCGCCTGACCGCAATTGCGATTGCGGTTGCGGTTGCGGTTGCGGTTGCCCCTGATTCTGCTCTTGCCTTGGCTTTTGACTTCCGGATCCCCTTCCGTAGCGACGGAGCCGACGGACAAGACCCCGCAGGGGCGACGTGCAGGGACGCACGTCGTTTTTCGACGAGACAGGGATGTCTCGTCGAAAAATCCCGGCGGCGTAGTGGACCCGGAGTGCCGCAGGCACAGAGGGCGCGGAGGCAGGGGCGTGCTTGACCAGCCATTCGGCTGTTGGAAAAACACTTCTCTTGGTTACTTCTCTTTGCACGAGCAAAGAGAAGTAACTCGCTCCTGCTTAGCAGGAGTGAAAGCTTTGCTTTCAAGCTTCAGTTTTGGCTCTGCACTGTTGCTTTAGCTGTTGCCGTTTGTCCTTGAAAAGCCGAAGCAGCGGCAGAGGCAGGATCAAAGGCTTTCGCTCCCCTTCGGGGCGCGAGTCACTTCTCTTTGCTCGTGCAAAGAGAAGTGACCAAGAGAAACACGGGCCGGGCCGCGATCCGTCGGGCTGCGCCCGCCGGTTCCCTGCGCTCCTCGCGTGCCGAGGGGACGGCGCACAACTTGCTTCGCTCAGACACGTGCGCCTCTTCGCCCCTCAGCCCACTGCGGTGCTCGGCTCGCTCTACGGCCGGGGTGAGTCAAATACCAAGGGCACAGCAAAATCACGGGCAACGGCAACGGCAACGGCAACGGCAACGGCGGAATTATTCCCCGCCCCGCAGCAACGCCAGCACCGCATCCCTCGGCAACTTCCCCGTCTCATTGCGCGGCAGGCACGCCACCCTGCGCAGCGGACGCGGCAGGAACACCGGGTCCATGCCCGCGCGCAGTTCGCGCAGGATCTCCGCCTCATCGCGCTCCGGCGCCACCACCAGTGCCGCGATGCGGCCCACCGACTGACCCGGCTCCGGGTCCAGTTGCACCATCACCGCATCGCGCACGCCGGGCACCGCCTGCAGGCGCCGCGTCAGGTCGCCCAGCGACGCGCGCTTGCCGGCGATCTCCAGCAGGTCGGCGCGGCGGCCGCGCAGCAGGAAACGGCCTGCCGGCAACAGCTCGACCAGGTCGGCCAGCAGCACCGCCGCCGGCAGGTGCGGCGCGTGGACCAGGGTGCCGTCCTCCTGCGGTTCCAGGCGCACGCCCGGCAACAGCGTCCATGCCTGCTCCCGGGCGGTGCGGCGGCGGGCGAAGATGCAGGTCTCGGTGGAACCGAACACTTCGCGCACTTCCGTGGCGAAACGCGCTTCGGCCGCTTCGGCCAGCGGCTGCGGCAACGGCGCGGTGGCGGTGACGATGCCGGCCAGCGGCGGCAGGTCCACGCCCGCTTCGACCAGCGCCTTCAGGTGCACCGGCGTGGTGACCAGCAGCCGCGGCGCGGGCACCTCGGCCAGCGCCTGCGCCACGTCCTGCGGGAAGAACGGCCGGCCGGCATGCAGCACCGCCGGCGCCAGCAGCGGCAGCAGCACCGACATCTCCATGCCGTACATGTGCTGCGGCGGCACCGTGGCGACCACCGAGGGCACCTGCCCGCTCCACAGGTCGCCCAGCGCCTGCAGGTTCTGCGCGGTGCTGGTCACGAACGCGCCCCAGGTCTTGGGATTGGCCGCCGGCGCGCCGGTGCTGCCCGATGTAAAGCCGATGGCGACCAGCTGCGCCGCATCGAGCTGCGGAACATCGCCCGGCAGCCGCGGCAGTTCCTCCGGCAACGCGAACCAGCCCGACGGCAGCGGATCGGGTGCGGCGTCGCCCAGGCACCAGGCCTGGTCATGGCGCTGCTGCACTTCGGCCACGACCGCCGGCGCGCGCGAGGGCGGCAGCAGGTTCACCTGTCCGCGCAGGGCGACCGCACAGAAGCCGACCAGGAACCGGTAGCGGTCCTCGCACAGGTTGACCGCATGGCGGCCGGGCGGCAGCAGTGCCGCCACGCCACGCACGTGTTCAAGGAATGTGGACAGGTCGATCCGCGAAGTGGCGATCGCCGCCAGCGGCCGCCCGGGCGCACCGACGGCGAGAGGATGCGGGGCAGGAGAAATCGGAGGGGCAACAGGCACGCGGGACGACCTTCAGGGAAAACCGCCGCGGAACCAGGGCGCGGCCGGCGCCCAGCATAGCCGCTGGCGGAAACCGGACAAACGCGGCGGCGCCACCGGAGCCCCTGCCGCGCCGGCCTGGCCGGCGGTTTGCCGGCTGGCCCATGACCAGTGGCCCAGCCCATCCCGGGAGCGGGCTGCTAGGCTTTGCCGGTTTTCTCCAACGGTGCCCGTGATGCCCAGACTCCTGCCCCTGTCCCTGCTGCTGTTGGCCGCCGCCACCGGTAGCGTCCATGCCGCGCCCACGCCGATCACCATCGAACAGGCGATGGCCGACCCGGATTGGATCGGGCCGCCGGTGGAATCGGCCTGGTGGTCGTGGAACGGCCAGCAGGTCGAGTACACGCTCAAGCGCCAGGGCAGCCCGGTACGCGACACCTTCCGCCAGCCGCTGGCCGGTGGCGTGGCCGCCCAGGTCGCCGACGACCAGCGCGGCACCCTGGACGCGGCCAACCGCGTCTATGACCGCCAGCGCCAGCGCATGGCCTTCGTGCGCAATGGCGACGTGTTCGTGCGCGACCTGCGCAGCGGTGCGCTGACCCAGCTCACGCGCGGCAACGAGCGTGCCTCGGGCGTGGATTTCGCCACCGATGGCGGCCTGATCTGGAACGTTGGCAACAACTGGTACCACTGGAACGCCGGCAGCGGTGCGATCGCCCTGGCCGCACAGCTCAAGGCCGAGAAGAACCCCGCCGACGCGCCCAAGGCCGACGTGCTGCGCGACCAGCAGATGCGCACGCTGGAAACCCTGCGCCGCGACCGCGCCCAGCGCGACACGCTGCGCGAGCAGGGCGAGCGCTGGCGCCAGGCCGACCCGACCCGTGCGCCCGGTCCGGTCTACCTGGGCGCGGACGTGGAGATCGTGGACAGCGCGCTCTCGCCCGATGCCGCCCACCTGATCGTGGCGACCAAGCCGAAGAATTTCGAGGACGGCCGCGGCGGCAAGATGCCGCTGTACGTGACCGAGTCCGGCTACGAGGAAACCGAGGACACCCGCACCCGCGTCGGCCGCAACGGTTCCGCGCCGCATGCGCTGTGGTTCGTCGACGTGGCCACCGGCCAGGTCCGCCCGCTGGCGCTGGACGCCCTGCCGGGCATCGGCACCGATCCGCTGGCCGCGCTGCGCAAGGCTGCCGGCAAGGAGCCGCTCAAGGGCGACCGCACCGTGCAGGTGATGAGCGACTTCATGGGCGGCGGCATCCGCTGGAGCGCCGATGGCAGCCAGGCCGCGGTGATGCTGCGCGCCAACGACAACAAGGACCGCTGGATCGTCAGCGTCGGCGGCGATGGCCGCATGCAGAACCGCCACCGCCTCACCGATCCGGGCTGGATCAACTGGGGCTTCAACGATTTCGGCTGGATGGCAGACGGCCGCACGCTGTGGCTGCTGTCCGAGGAATCGGGCTTCTCGCACCTGTACACCCAGGCCGGCACCGGCAAGCCGCGCGCGCTGACCAGCGGCAAGTGGGAGACCTCCGCGCCGGTGCCCTCGGCCGACGGCAAGGGCTTCTACGTGCTGTGCAACCAGCAGGCGCCGCACGACTACGAGGTGTGCGGCGTCGATGCCGCCAGCGGCCAGGTGCGCGAACTCACCGATCTCAACGGCGTGGAGGACTTCTCGCTCTCCCCCGACGGCCAGCAGCTGCTGGTGCGCTACTCCGGCGCCTACCTGCCGGCGCAGCTGGCGGTGGTGCCGGCCGCGGGCGGCAGCGCGCGCGTGCTCACCGACACCCGCAGCGCCGAATTCAAGGCGCGCGAGTGGATCCAGCCGCAGCTCGTCGCAGTGCCATCGAAGCATGGCGCCGGCGTGGTCTGGGCCAAGTACTACGGCCCCGCGCAGAAGGAGCCGGGCAGGAAGTACCCGGTCGTGATGTTCGTGCACGGCGCCGGCTACCTGCAGAACGTGCACCAGCGCTACCCCACCTACTTCCGCGAGCAGATGTTCCACAACCTGCTGGTGCAGAAGGGCTACATCGTGCTGGACATGGACTACCGCGGCAGCGAGGGCTACGGCCGCGACTGGCGCACGGCCATCTACCGCAACATGGGCCACCCGGAGCTGGAGGACTACCAGGACGGCCTGGACTGGCTGGTGGAAACCCAGCAGGGCGACCGCGACCATGCCGGCATCTACGGCGGCTCCTACGGCGGCTTCATGACCTTCATGGCGCTGTACCGCGCGCCGGGCACGTTCAAGGCCGGCGCCGCGCTGCGCCCGGTCGGCGACTGGCACCAGTACAACCACGGCTATACCAGCAACATCCTCAACACCCCGGACATCGACCCCGAGGCCTACCGCGTGTCCTCGCCCATCGAGTACGCCGAGGGCCTGCAGGACCACCTGCTGATCGCCCACGGCATGATGGACGACAACGTGTTCTTCCAGGATTCGGTCAACATGACCCAGCGCCTGATCGAACTGCACAAGGACAACTGGTCGATCGCCCCGTACCCGCTGGAACGCCACGGCTTCACCCGCGCCGATTCCTGGCTGGACGAGTACAAGCGCATCCTCAAGCTGTTCGAGGAACACCTGAAGTAAGCATCAATACAAGGGCGCCGCAAGGCGCCCTTGTTGGTTTTTGTCCTTCGCGTCATGCCCAAAGGGCAGTGAGCCTTTCAGCCTCATCGAGCTGGAAACGGCTTCCGGCAGGGCGGGCCTTCATGCAGGTGGCAGCAAAGCGGCAGAGTGGAGCAATCCCACCGCATCGCGCTAACCCTTGAGAAACTCCCTTGCCTTGACTATTCCGGGCGCATTGGGATCTATGCCCATCCGTACCATTTCATCCAACGCCGCGGCGATCGTCCTCCTGCCCCTGGCCTTGTCGCCCAGTCCCATCTGAATCCGCCCGCGCTGCACCTCAACCCAATGGGCCGCGGCCGGGCTGCTCATGGCAGCCGCCATCTTGCTTGCGTCAATATGCTCGAGCACGCCTGATGCATCGCGGTACTGCTTCTCATCGATCAAGCGCAGCACCATGTTGTAGCGGGTGCTGTCTATGAATGCATCATGTGGGAAATTTGCTTCCAGAGCATCCAGTACCTGCAACTGCAACTGGACGCCCGCCTGCCGCTCACCACACCTGAGTTCAGTCGTGGCCAGGTTCAGGCCGTTCACCAACAGCGCACGCTTCTTGAACCCATGGCGCCGGACACCGGCTGCCCATACCTCCCTGTAGATTTCCACTGCCTTTTCGCAATTTCCCGAACGCGAATGGATGGCGGCAACCTCAGCCCGGCGCTGAAGGGCGGCCTGGGCGTCCGCACCCTGCATCCGTGCGGTCGACTCGGCAGCAGCCTCTGCCATTGCCAACGCTTCCTCCAACGCCCCGGGCTGCTTGTTCTGCATGCGCAGCACTTTTGCAAGCACATGACGATAGCTGTTCCTGGCCTCCTCGCTCACCAGCGCAGGATCCGCCAAGACCTCGCGCAGCAGCGCGATCACATCCGTGAACTTGCCTTGCCGCTGCCACACATCAATCAGGCTCATCCGAATATTCGATGCGATCACCTGCCGGTCCGGGGCCACCTTCCCCTGAAGAACCAAGGCACGCTGCAGCGCCAGCTCGGCGTCGTCCAATTTCAATTCCTGGTACAGCAGTTCGCCCCGGGTCCACACCGCCCACAACGCCAACCATCCATCTTCGTTCAGACGTTGCCCGGCAATCCGGTCGGTGTCCGCCAAGGTCGCATGCGCCTCGTCGAAAGCCGAGACCTTGGCCAATTGGCGCACCAGATCGTATTTGGTCTGCAGCGTCAGGTCGTCTGTTTCGCCAAACGCCGCGGCGTAGTCTTTGCATGCCTTTCGATAATGCTCAACGCTTCGATCCACATCAGACAACGCCGCCCACGATGCGCCGATGGCAGCATGCAGGTTGCCGCGCGTGGCAGGATCGTCCGGGAAACTATCGTCCACGCTGAGCGACGCATATTCGACCATCTCCTTGATCGTGGGATCGTTCTCGTAACCACTGCCCTCGGGTGTGAGCGAGCGGATCAGGTCGTTGCTGAGGTAATGGACTACAGTCTCGGCACGCGCGGCCTGCCTTTCCGCCCTCTCCCTTTGGGCGTCCGCGGTGCGTTCCGCGGTTATGGAGCGCTCCAGTAGCCAGCCAGTGGCAGCAAGGCCCGCGACAAGCGCCGTCATCGCCGCAATCACCCACGGTCGCCTTGCACGTACCCGCGCCAGCTTCGCCTCACCCTGGGCGATGCGCTCCCTGACGGCCTCCTCCAGCGCCTTTCTTTCCCGCCTGCCGGACAGGTCGCGGATGCGCGCGGCCAGCAGCGCGGCAGAATCCAGCCGCTTGGTCGCGTCACCATTGGCGGCATCGGCAATGTCCTCGCGCAGCAGCGGGTCTTCGATATCCGCTTCCCAGCCCGGCGCGAGCGGACGCCGGAAGTCGCCCACCACCATCTGATACAGGGTGACGCCCAGCGCATAGACGTCGCTCCTGACGCTGGGCGCCTGCCCGGCCACCACTTCCGGGGCCAGGTACAGCGGTGTGCCGCTGTCCGATGACAGCGCCTGGGTCTGGGTCAGGCCCAGACGGGTGATGCCCAGCCCTTCCAGCACGCCCAACTCGAACACGCGGCTGCTGCCGAAGTCCGCCACCCGCAGGTGCAGCGCATCCGGCTCGCCGGCAAGCAACAGGTTGGCCGGCTTCAGGTCCTTGTGCAGCACGCCGACACCATGCGCCTCGGCTACCGCATCGGCGGCCTCACAGAACAGCGCCAACCGGGCAGCCAGCGGCATGGCGTCGATGCCATGCCCGGCATCGTCCTGCCAGCGATCGAGCCCGGTACCGCCATGCTCGAATTCGATGAAATAGGGCGCCTGCTCGAAATCCCAGTCGATCAGCTTGACGAATTCGCGGCGCTCGCCCAAAGCCTGCTCCAGCAGGCGCGCGACCGTCACCTCGCGCTTGAGGCCAGTCAGGCGCTGCCCATCCAGGCTGAACTTGAATACCCGCGCCTGCCCGGTCTTGGCATGCCGTGCCAGCCATACCTCGCCATCACCGCCACGGGCCAGCGCCTCTTCCAGCCGCCAGTTGCTGCGACGGGGCACGCTGTCGCCGGCCGAAAGCCGGCTGCCGAGCGGGATGTACTCCACCACCTGATGGTTGACCCGGCCTTCGAGCCGGTAACCCACCCGGGGCAGGGTGGCGATCATCGCCCCGGTTTCATCGCCCAGCGCACGACGCAGCTTGCCTACGGCATTGGTCAGCACGGCCTCCACGACTACCCGTCCGTCCCAGACGGCGGACAGCAGCTCTTCCTTGGTCACCGCTTCGCCGGCATGGCGCAACAGGTACTGCAGGACCTCCAGCGGCTTGCGCTCCAGGTCGACGACATGACCATCAACGACCAGTTGCAGACGTCCCTCGTCGAACTCGGCCTTGCCGAACCTCCAGCGATACGCCACTGGCGCCCCCCCCGTACCCGTTTCTACTTCCATTCCCTTCCCCCTGCTGCCCCACTGCCGATCCTGAAAATCCTTTCAGATCAGCAACATGAAAAACGTTTGAACTTCGTTTGAAGCGCGTGGGGACGATTCCACCCGCCTTCGCCAACAGTGCGACACCGGCAACCGTCGTCCGGGGCAACGCACAGCGAGGGATCCACATGCGGGGAAAGATCATTCACTACAACGCCAGCGATGGCAAAGGACTGGTTGCCGCCACCGGCCAGCAATTCGCCTTCCAGATCGGCCAGTGGCGCAGCGACAGCGCTCCGGCCGTCAACCAGACGGTCGAACTGCAGTTCGGCGAAGACGGCACCCTGCAGTCATTGGCAAAGGTCGGCGACGAAGTCCTGCTGAGAGAGAAGGCCAGCGAGCTGGCCGGCAGGCTGGGAGGCGTGGGCGGTGCCGCGCTTGGCACGCTCAAGGCCAACTCCCCCGGTGCGGCCGAGGGCCTGCAAGGCGGGATCACGCGACTGGGCAAGCCCGTGCTGGGCCTGTACGCAGTGTTCGCGGTATCGGCCCTGCTCCTGCCCTACCTGAAAATCAGGCACCCCTTTGGCGGCGAGGGCCGCTCTTTCAGCCTCGTCGGCCTGTCGGACCTGTCCCAGCAGCTCGGCACTTCGGTAGGCGGCAGCTTCCTGCCGTGGCTGGCCATCCTCGCCTGCGCGCTGCCGTTGTTCTGGCGCAGCCGCATTGCTTGGCTGGCGCTGCTGCTGCCG
The DNA here is from genome assembly GCF_001431425.1 of Stenotrophomonas nitritireducens. Classification (GTDB taxonomy): domain Bacteria; phylum Pseudomonadota; class Gammaproteobacteria; order Xanthomonadales; family Xanthomonadaceae; genus Stenotrophomonas; species Stenotrophomonas nitritireducens. The sequence goes on along the minus strand of NZ_LDJG01000002.1, from coordinate 83,310 downwards.
CTGCTGGCCACCCTCAAGCCGTTCTGGGACGTGGCCTGGGCGATCAGGAAGGTCACCCAGCAGGCCAGCCAGTTCGATGCACGGATGGGCAACGCCATCGCCGGACGATTGCTGGACACGCTGGGCACCGGCGTCGGCCTGTGGCTATGCCTGCTTACCGCCCTGGCGCTGGCGGCCTTCGGCCTCAAGCGCACCGTGCTCCCGCCCACCGATACCGCCACTCCCCAGGAATAAAAACCATGAAGCACATTCCCATCGCCCGCATGGCGGTCGCCGCCACGCTGCTGTCGGCCACTGCCTTCAACGCCGCCGCACAGCAGGACAACAGCGCGGTGCTGCAACGCCTCGCCACCCTCGAAGCGCGGGTGGCGGCACTTGAAGGCCCGTCATCCAACGGCACGCAAGGCGCCGCCGAGGCATGGCAGGACCCCGAGAAATGGAAGCGCCTGCGCAAAGGCATGACCGAGCAGGAAGTACGCGACCTGCTGGGCAAGCCAACTACCGGCAACCGCAACAACCAGGCCGCCAGCCAGACGCTGACCATCATGGCTTACGCCAATGGCCTGCAGATCGGACAGGTCAATCTCCTGAACGGCCACGTCAGCAGCTGGAACGAGCCGCTTTTCTGATCCCTTTCACCTCCAGCCAGAACACCGGAGACAAGCGATGACCAAAACCACCCTGCACCTCACCGCACTGGCAGCCGCACTGCTGCTGGCCGCCTGTGGCGGCAAGAAGAACGACGACAGCAACAACGATGCTCCGCCCGCCGGCAGCCTGCTTGAAGCCGCAAAGGAAAAGGGCGTAGAAGCCGCAAAGCAGGACGCACTGCCCAAGCCCGACGCCGACAGGCCCTTGTCCAGCTACCCCGAATTGACCAGCGGGCAGCAGGTGATGTTCCTGTATGCCGCCGCCTCGAAGCTGCCGCCGGACTTCGAGAAGATGGCCGAGGTGTACTCCCGCGAATACCGCCAAAGCAGCGACGCCTTCCGCAAGAACGACCTGCTGCAGGCGATCAAGCCGCAGATCGAGCAGGGTATCGCCCAGGCCGCAGCGCATCCCTATGCGTGGGTTGAACTGGAAGATACGCAACTGGAAAGCTACGACTTCCAGCGCAAGGGCTTTGTAGTCAAGGAGTTCGAAGGCGGCATCACCCGTTATTTCAGCGACTCCCCGCAGTACACCTATACGTGGGCCAACCGCGACCAGATGGCCTTTGCCCCGGTTGCCGACGAAGCCATCGCCCGCGAGCTGGAAGCCATGCGCACCCGGTGGGACCGGAAGCCACGCCTGAAGGTCTTCTTCTTCGCACAGTCGGCGGACTTGAACGCGCAAAAGGTAAATGCCGTCGTCACCCGCGTGCAGATCACCGACCGCTCCGGACGCGTGCTGGTCGAATACGGACCCGACACCAGCATTCCGACGAACGCCCCTGCCGCGGGGAAAGAATGTCGAGGCAACCCCGCCGATTGCATCATGCAGGGGTTCTGACGATACCCCACGGCATTCTCTGCCTTCCGCAGCATGCGCCGTGGCCAGACGCCAGGCACGGTTCTCGACGTGAATGCCTCGTTCGGCCAATACCAGGATGAAGGCCAGGGGCGCGTTCGCAAGATCAACACCCACCCGGTGGCCTTCATCAACGTCTCGCCGTCGGCAGCCGGTCCTGGCGCCGGCCAGCCTGGGCAAAACCTGCCCAGCGAGGTCGGCGGCAAAGCGCTCGATCATTTGGTAGCCGGCCTGCTCGAAGGCCGAAAAAAATCTTCAAACCCACGCCCTGAAGGCTGCCGCCATGGCGGCAGCCTTGGCACACACCGGCCAAAAAAATGAACATGGATCTTGCCTATATCTTCCTGCCCTCCATCGTGTTCGCCCTGTTCGGAGGTGGACTGCTCGCCCTCATTGCAAAACTGAAAGGCAGGTCCTGGCTGGCATGGGGCGCCATCGGTACCGTCTGCGGGTTGATCCCCATCATCGGCTTCATCGGCTGGATCATCGCCGTCATCATCGTGCTGGCCGGCTCCAGTAAACACGTCCTCCCCGCCGAGGTCGTCAACGCGTTCACCCAAGGCGCAAAGTACTCCCACATGGAGGGCCATACGGGCATCGCGCTGGTTCCGGACGAACGTGTCATCCGCCTGAAAAATGGGCCTTTCATCAAGCAATACACGTTTGCCGATGTCCGCTCCTGGAGGGTCAACTCCCAGTCGGGAGGGGGCATCATCAACACGAGTACCAACCTGGCAAGCAGCGTCGCCGCCGCTTCGGCAAACAGCCGCATCCGTCGCGAGAATCAACAGGCCAGCGGCCTGTTCGTGCAGATGCGCGACATCGACATGCCCGAGTGGCGCATCGACATGCCGAGCCAACAGCAGCAGGCGCGCTGGATGGAAATCATGCGCCAGTTGATCAACGACGATTGACCGCCGGGAAACACCGTGCATCCTGTGCCCGGTCGCGCCTCCAACTCTTCCCGGTTCTGTTCCATGACCTCCCCCATCCGCATCGTCACCGCGGTGATCCTCGACGACGCCGGCCGCGTGCTGGTGGTGCGCAAGCACGGCTCGGGCACCTTCATCCAGCCCGGCGGCAAGCGCGAACCGGGCGAGGATGCGCTGCGCACCCTGGCCCGCGAACTGCGCGAGGAACTGGGCGTGGCGCTGCGCCCCGAGGGCGCGCTCGCCCTCGGCACTTTCGAGGACGAGGCGGTCAACGAGCCAGGCCGGCGCGTGCAGGGCGAATCGTTCCTGGTGCGGGTGGACGGCACGCCGCGCGCGCAGGCCGAAATCGCCGAACTGGCCTGGATTCCGCTGCGGCCACCGCACGGCGTGAAGCTGGCACCGCTGAGCGAACGCCACGTACTGCCGATGGCAGCGCGGCAACCGCTGTAGCCCGCCCCCCCTGGCGCTGCCGGGAGGGCCGGAGCCGTTCCCGCTGCCTGTAAAAAAGCCGCGAATCCGGCGATAGTGCGCCCGACCGTCGCCCACAATGCCCCGTGTGATCCAGCCCGAACTTCCCCCACTGCGTTCCACGCGCTCGCCGGCCGCCGCCTTCGTAGACGTCACCGCCAGGCTGTCGCTGCTGATGGCCGGCCTGTCCATCGCCTGGAGCCTGTTCCAGCTGCTGCTGGTGGCGGTGCTGGGCCGGCTCGACCCGATGGGCTGGCTGCAGCAGCAGGGATTGCCGGTGCCCACGGCGATGCAATGGGCCGCACGGCATGCGCTGTCGCTCACCCTGCTGATGCTGCTGTCGTCCGTGGCCCTGCTCGTGGTGTCGTGGGCGTTTCTGCGCCACCGCGAATGGGGGCGGATCGGCTTCATCGTGTTCCTGGTCGTGGTAGCGCTGGCCAACTTCGCCATGCTGCCGCTGGTGGACGGCATGTTCGCGGCGATGCAGACCATCCTGCCGTCCGGCTTCCAGGATTCGCCCGACAGCCGGGAAGTCCTGGCGCAGATGCAGGCCAGCCGCTGGACCGCACTGATCGGCGCCGGCGCCACCGCGCTGGCCTTCGCCGGCCTGCATGGCTGGCTGGTGGTCAAGCTGTGCCGCGACGAGGTGCGCGCGCTGTTCCGCTGAGCGCCTGCGCTACAGTAGCCGCATGAACGATTTCGACCGCGTACGCGACTATCTCACCGATCTGCAGGACCGCATCTGCAGCGCCATCGAACAGGCCGACGGCCATGCCCGCTTCGTCGAAGACCGCTGGCAGCGCGCCGGCGACGGCAACCCCTCCTCCCGCGATACCGGCCCATCCCTGGGCGGTGGCGGCCGTACCCGTGTGCTGCGCGATGGCGCGGTGTTCGAGCAGGCCGGCATCGGCTTCTCCGACGTCTCCGGCACCCGCCTGCCGCCCTCCGCCTCGGCCCATCGCCCCGAACTGGCCGGCGCCTCGTGGCGCGCCTGCGGCGTATCACTGGTGTTCCACCCGCTCAATCCCTACCTGCCCACCACCCACGCCAACGTGCGCTACTTCCAGGCCGAGCGCGACGGCAAGGCGGTCGCGGCCTGGTTCGGCGGCGGTTTCGACCTGACCCCGTTCTATCCGTTCGACGAGGACGTGCGCCACTGGCACGAAACCGCGCGCGACCTGTGCGCGCCGTTCGGCGGGCAGCGCTACGACGAGCACAAGCGCTGGTGCGACGAGTATTTCTTCCTCAAGCACCGCAATGAGACCCGCGGCGTCGGCGGCCTTTTCTTCGACGACCTGCATGGCGATTTCGAGCGCGACTTCGCCTACCTGCGCGCGGTCGGCGACGGCTTCCTGGATGCCTACCTGCCCATCGTCGCGCGCCGCAAGGACACGCCGTACGGCGAGCGCGAGCGCGAGTTCCAGCTGTACCGGCGCGGCCGCTATGTCGAATTCAACCTGGTCTACGACCGCGGCACCCTGTTCGGCCTGCAGAGCGGCGGGCGCAGCGAAAGCATCCTGATGAGCCTGCCGCCGCGCGTGCGCTGGGAATACGGCTACCAGCCGGAAAGCGGCAGCGACGAGGCGCGGCTGGCCGGGTACCTGGTTCCGCGCGAGTGGCTGTGACCGCGCGTCATCCGGCGCGGTAGCGCCATCGCCCCGCCACGCGAATACGCTGCGCTGGCGACCGTCTTCCGCCCCATCCGCGTGCGGAAGGTCATGGGCGATGGCGCCGGGTCATCCGCCACAGGTTCCTGCGGCGGTCCGACCCTATGCGTCCTGCCTGCGCGGCACGATGGTGATGTGGCCGTTTATCTCGAGCAGCGCCAGCTCGACCTCCTCGATGCCGCGGCATCCCTGCTGGCGCATCGCGGCGTCGAAATCGGCGTACGTGATCAGCTCGCGGCGCAGCACCGAATCCAGCAGGCGGCCATCGCGCGCGATCAGCACGGGTTCGCCCTCGATCAGTCGCTCCATGCGCAGGTTGCGCGTGGTGAGCCAGCCCACCGCGTAGTTGATCGCGATCAGGGTCGCCGCCAGCAGCAGGCCGCCGGCGAGCGAGGTGTCCTGTCCCAGCAGTGCGTTCTGCACCGCGTTGCCCAGCAGCACGATCAGCAGCACGTCGAACGGCGTGATCTGGCCCAGAGCGCGCTTGCCGGTCAGCCGCACCATCCCCAGCACCACGACGTAGACCACCACCGCGCGCAGGATGAACTCCCACCACGGCATCGCCAGCGTGAACATGTCCGACATCGGCCTGCATTCCCGTTCCTGTCTGTCCCGCCATGATGCCTAGACCGCCGCCGGCGCGCGACAACCGCCACCTCGGCACGTGCGCGGATCTGCGGGCAGGGGGTGAAGCCTTGCACGATCCGCCCGAGCGTATTGCCTGCGCTGGCCGGCAGGCCGGAACGGACAACGCAAAAAAAAGCCCCGCCGACCAGGGGGGGGTCGACGGGGCTGGAGGAGCGGCGATTTGGGGAGGAATCCCCGCTCCGAGATCTGCTCCAGGGGATGGGAGAGATCCGCGACAGGCGTTGCACCTGTCACGGGCTATATGACCACCACGGACATTGATGGTTCGTGAAGAACAGCCATTTATTTCGGGATGATTAAGGAGGGATTCATCCGGAAAAGAAGGCACGCATGATTGGCCACGCAATGCATTACGCAACGTTCCAGCAATGGCGCCACAAGCGTTAAATAATTGGAAATCCGCGTGGTTCGATGCAGACGAATGGCATGCATCGTGAAATTCACTGGGCCTCATTCGCTATGCGAATACCCCGGCACCAAGGAGCGCATGATCCTCCGGGAATTACTCCTGGACGGAGCATGCGCGGGCGAAATGGAGTGTACCTGGTCCTGCGCCACGCATGCCGTTCGGCCACGGCCATGTCCGCCGCGCCGCCACGCGCCATCGAGGTGAATTGCCGTCAGTGCGCCTCGTCCCAGTTGTCACCCACCCCCGTATCCACCACCAGCGGCACCCGCAGTTCCGCCGCGGCGGTCATGCGCGACTCCACTTCCCGGCGCAGCGTGTCGATGAAGTCCGCATCGGCCTCGAACACCAGTTCGTCGTGCACCTGCAGGATCATCTGCGCCTGCCCGCGATGGCCGGCAAGCCAGTCGTCCACGCTGACCATCGCGCGCTTGATGATGTCGGCGGCGGTGCCCTGCATCGGCGCGTTGATCGCCGCACGTTCGGCGCCTGCGCGCAGGCCCTGGTTGCGGGCGTGGATGTCGTTCAGGTACAGGCGACGGCCGAACAGGGTCTCCACGTAGCCCTGTTCGCGCGCCTGCACGCGCATGCGCTCCATGAAATCGCGCACCGCCGGGTAGCGGCTGAAGTACAGCGCCACGTAGTCCTGCGCCTGGCCGCGGTCGATGCCCAGGTTCTTGGCCAGGCCGAAGGCGCTCATGCCGTACATCAGGCCGAAGTTGATCGCCTTGGCGGCGCGGCGCTCGTTCGCGGTGACCTCTTCCAGCGTGCGGCCGAACACCTCGGCGGCGGTGGCGCGGTGTACGTCCACGCCCTGTTCGAAGGCGCGGATCAGGCCCGGGTCCTCGGACAGGTGGGCCATGATGCGCAGCTCGATCTGCGAGTAGTCGCAGGCCATCAGCCGGCGCCCCGGCGGTGCGATGAAGGCCTTGCGGATGCGGCGGCCGTCGTCGGTGCGGATCGGGATGTTCTGCAGGTTCGGATCGGACGAGGACAGGCGCCCGGTGGCGGCACCGGCCTGGTGGTAGCTGGTGTGCACGCGGCCGGTATCGGGATTGACCATCTCCGGCAGCTTGTCGGTATAGGTGCTGCGCAGCTTGGCCAGGCCGCGGTACTCCAGGATCACGCGCGGCAGTTCGTGCTGCTCGGCGATGGCTTCCAGCGCTTCCTCGTTGGTGCTGGGCTGGCCCTTGGGGGTCTTCACCAGCGCCGGCAGGCCCAGTTCGTCGAACAGCACCGCCTGCAGCTGCTTGGGCGAATCCAGATTGAAGCTGCGCCCGGCCAGTTCGGTGGCCTTGCGCTGCGCGGCGAGCATGCGCGAGGACAGGTCCGCGCTCTGCCGTCGCAGTTCGGCGCTGTCGATGCACACGCCGTTGGCCTCGATCCGCGCCAGCACCGGCACCAGCGGCATCTCGATCTGCCGATACACCTTTTCCAGCGCCGGTTCGGCCGCCAGCTGCGGCGCCAGCACGCGATGCAGGCGCAGGGTGATGTCGGCGTCCTCGGCGGCATAGTGGCCGGCCTCGTCGATACCCACCTGCGAGAACGAAATCTGCTTGGCGCCCTTGCCGGCGACTTCCTCGAACTTGGTGGTGGTGTAGCCGAGATAGCGGTGCGCCAGCGAATCCATGTCATGGCGGGTGGCGGTGGAGTTGAGCACGAAGCTCTCCAGCATGGTGTCGTCGGCGTAGCCGCGCACCTCCACGCCATGGCGCCGCAGCACGTGGATGTCGTACTTGCCATGCTGGCCGAGCTTGCGCTTGCCGGCGTCTTCCAGCAGTGGGCGCAGCGCGTCCAACACCTGTGCCGTCGGCAACTGCACCGGCGCGCCGGGGTAATCGTGGCCGACCGGGATGTAAGCGCCCCTGCCCGGCTCGACCGCAAGGCTCACGCCGACCAGCCGCGCGCGCATCGCGTCCAGCGCATCGGTCTCGGTATCGAAGGCGAACTCGGTAGCGGCCTGCAGCCGTTCGATCCAGGCCTGCAGCTGTTCATCGGTGAACACCGTCTCGTACTGGCCTTTGTCCGCCATCGCCGGATCCGTCTCAACGGCCGGCACCCCCTCGCTGGAGCGGGCGAAACCGGCGGCGGTACCGCGCAGGCTGACCTTGGCCTCGTCGGCCGCGGCGGGCGCCGCCACGCCGCCCAGCTCACGCAGCGCCTGGGTGAAACCATAACGGCCGTACAGTTCGCGCAGGCTGTCCACGTGCTGGTCGCGCAGGCGCAGGTCGCGCGGGCCCTGCTCCAGTTCCACATCGGTGCGGATGGTGACCAGGTCGCGGTTGAGCGGCAGCCGCGGCAGCGCGGCGCGCAGGTTCTCGCCGATCTTGCCCTTCATCGCCGGCGCGGCGGCGATCACGCCGTCCAGCGTGCCGTATTCGGCCAGCCACTTGGCCGCGGTCTTGGGGCCGCACTTCTCCACGCCCGGCACGTTGTCCACGGTGTCGCCCATCAGCGCCAGGTAATCGACGATCTGGTCGGCGCGCACGCCGAACTTGTCCATCACCGCCGCGTCGGAATCGGTACGGCTGCCGGTCATGGTGTTGACCAGCTCCACGCCCGGACGCACCAGCTGGGCGAAATCCTTGTCGCCGGTGGAGATCGTCACCTCCAGCCCGTCGGCGGCCGCGGCCAGTGCCAGCGTGCCGATCACGTCGTCGGCCTCCACCCCCGGCACGCGCAGGATGTCGATGCCCAGCGCGTGCACGATGTCGCACATCGGCTGCACCTGCGCGCGCAGGTCGTCGGGCATCGGCGGGCGGTTGGCCTTGTACTCGGCGTACAGGTCGTCGCGGAAGGTCTTGCCCGGCGCGTCGACCACGAAGGCCACGTAGTCGGGCTTCTCCTTCAGCGTGGCGCGCAGCATGTTGACCACGCCGAACAGCGCGCCGGTGGGCTCGCCGGCGGCGTTGGACAGCGGCGGCAACGCGTGGAACGCGCGGTACAGGTAACTGGACCCGTCGATCAGGACTAATCTGCTCATGCGTCGATTCTACGCGCCGGACCGCTGGACGACGCGCGCCAACTCCGGCGCAGGCATAATCCGGAAAGATACCGACGCGAGGAGCCGCCACGATGAAACACCTGTTGCTGATTCCCCTGCTTGCCTTGGCCGGCTGCGCCAGTACGGGCCGGAACGCCGACGCGCCGCCGGTGGACGTGAGCGGCGCCGAAGTCACCCGCCGCACCATGGACAACGGCGATACCGTCGAGGAGTACCGCGTCGGCACCCAGCTGCGCATGGTCAAGGTCACCCCGGCGCGCGGCGCGCCGTTCTATCTCTACGACCGCAACGGCGATGGCCGCATGGACAACGACAAGGACGGCGTTTCGCCGGTCTACTGGAAGCTGTACAGCTGGTGATCCGCATCGGATGCGCGGCACGGCGCGCGACCGATGGGGCATCGCCAGGAAAGCCCCGCCGGGCGTTGCCCGGCGCTACGGAACCGCGGCGATCCAATCTGTAGAGCGGGGCAACGCCCCGCTGGGGCTTCGCCGGGAAAGCCCCGCCGGGCGTTGCCCGGCGCTACAGAACCGCGGCGGCCCACCCTGTAGAGCGGGGCAACGCCCCGCTGGGGCTTCGCCGGGAAAGCCCCGCCGGGCGCTGCCCGGCGCTACGGAACCGCGGCGAGCCACCCTGTAGAGCGGGGCAACGCCCCGCTGGGGCTTCGCCGGCCACGCTTCCACTGGGCACGCGCCCTGCAATCGCCTAAGAAAAGCCCCCTTCGGCAACGATGGCGATGAAGGGGGGTACGCTGAAAACGGAAGACGCCGGCCGTCACCGGGACGCCGCGTGACGGCATCCCGGGCCGGTCAGGCAGAGGGGCGCGCGTCAGCGGATCACCAGCACCGGCACCGTGCTGCGCGCGAGCACTTCGGCGGTCTGGCTGCCCAGCAGGACGCGGGTGACGCCGCGGCGGCCATGCGAGGTCATCACCAGCAGGTCGCTGCCGCAGGTGTCGGCGGTCTCGATGATGCCGTCGGCGGCATAGCGGTCGAGCACGTGATGGCCCTGCACGCCGGCCACGCCGGCCGCACGCGCCGCGTCCAGCGACGGCTGCAGGATCTTCTGCGCGGCCGCTTCGCGGTCCTGCTTGTACTCGGGGCTGGCTTCATAGCCGGCGCTCCAGCCCATGGCGTCGTACATGCCCACGGCCCAGGGCTCGGAGACGGTGACGATGTCGACCGCCGCACCGAGCTGGGCAGCCAGCTCCAGGCCCTTCTGCAGGCCCTTGCCGGCAAGTTCGGAACCATCGGTCGCGATCAGGATGCGCTTGTACATGGCGGTTCTCCTTGGGAAGGGTGGGAGGCCACCATTGCACACCCGATGTTGTCGCCGCGCATTGAGTTCGATCAAACGGCCGGCGCTGCCGCCGGCCCGGGGCAGCCCGGACGCGCTACAGCACGGTCAGGTTGGCATACGCCATCACCAGCCACTTGCTGCCGGCATCGGCGAACTCGACCTGCACGCGCGCATGCGCGCCACTGCCTTCGTAGTCGGTGACCATGCCTTCGCCGAACTTGGGATGGGTCACCAGCGCGCCGAGCTTGACCGGCGGCGCCTCGATGGCCGCGTGCCCCATCACCCGGCTGGTGCCGAGCGAGGCCGGGCGCGAGACCTGCACCTTGGGCCGCACTTCGTGCAGCAGCTCGCGCGGGATCTCGCGCAGGAAGCGCGACGGCAGGCTGTAGTTGTCCTGGCCATGGATGCGACGCGACTCGGCATAGCCCAGCACCAGCTTCTGGCGGGCGCGGGTGATGCCGACATAGGCCAGGCGGCGCTCCTCCTCCAGCCGCCCGCTTTCCTCCAGCGAACGCGCGCCGGGGAACAGCCCTTCCTCCAGCCCGGCCAGGAACACCAGCGGGAACTCCAGGCCCTTGGCCGAATGCAGCGTCATCAGCTGCACGCCGTCCTCGCCGGCCTGGGCCTGGCCTTCGCCGGTCTCCAGCGATGCGTAGGACAGGAACGCGACCAGCTCGCTCATGTCGGCGGCGCCCTCTTCGTCGATGTCGCGCTGGACGAAGCGCGAGGCCACCGACACCAGTTCGTCGAGGTTGTCGCTGCGCGATTCCGAATCAAGCGCGTTGCGGCTTTCCTTGCTCCAGTGATCGCGCAGCGCCGAACGCACCAGCACGTGGTCGATGCGCTCGGCCAGGGTCATCTGCGCGGTTTCGCCACCGATCTGCTGGACCAGGTTGATGAAACCGGCCAGCGCGTTCTTCGCGCGCGAGGTGAGGTCGTTGCCCTGGGTGGCGAGCATCGAGGCCTCCCACAGCGACACCGCCTGCGCGCGGGCGATGCGCCGCACCTCGTCCAGCGTCCGCTCGCCGATGCCGCGCGTCGGCGTGTTCACCGCGCGCTCGAACGCCGCATCGTCGTTGCGGTTGGTCAGCAGCCGCAGGTAGGCCAGCGCATCCTTGATCTCGGCGCGCTCGAAGAAGCGCATGCCGCCGTACACGCGGTACGGCACCTGTTCGGACAACAGCGCTTCTTCGAAGGCGCGCGACTGCGCGTTGCTGCGGTAGAGCACGGCGACATCGCCATAGCTGCCGCCATCGCGCACCCACTGCCGCGCGCGCTCGACCAGGTAGCGCGCCTCGTCCATCTCGTTGTAGGCCGCGTACAGGTCGATCGGCTCGCCGTCGCCGCTGTCGGTCCACAGCTGCTTGCCGATGCGGTCCGGGTTGTGCGCGATGACGGCGTTGGCGGCATTGAGGATGTTGGCGCTGGAGCGGTAGTTCTGCTCCAGGCGGATGGTCTGCGCGCCCGGGAAATCCTTGAGGAAGCGCTGCACGTTCTCGACCTTGGCGCCGCGCCAGCCGTAGATGGCCTGGTCGTCGTCGCCGACCACGAACACGTTGCCCGAGTCGCCGGCCAGCACGCGCACGAAGGCGTACTGGATGGCATTGGTGTCCTGGAATTCGTCGACCAGGATCTCGCGGAATCGCGTGCGGTAATGCGCGAGCAGGGCCGGGTTGTCGCGCAGCAACTCGTGCGCGCGCAGCAGCAGTTCGGCGAAATCCACCAGCCCGGCGCGGTCGCAGCGCGCCTGGTACTCGATGTAGGCCTGGCGCATGGTTTCCAGCCAGGCGTCGTGCGGCTCGGGCTGTATGTGCTGCGGGCGCCGGCCCTCGTCCTTCTGCGCGTTGATCCACCAGGCGATCTGCTTGGGCTGGAACTTGCCGTCGTCCAGCTCCAGCGCCTGCACCACGCGCTTGACCAGCCGCAGCTGGTCGTCCGAATCCATTACCTGGAATGCCTCGGGCAGCCTGGCATCGGCCCAGTGCAGGCGCAGCAGGCGATGCGCCAGGCCGTGGAAGGTGCCGATCCACATGCCGCGCGCGCCATTGCGCAGCTGCAGGTCGATGCGGTGGCGCATCTCGCCGGCGGCCTTGTTGGTGAAGGTCACCGCGAAGATGCCGTGGGTCGGCACGCCATGCACTTCGTTGAGCCAGGCGATGCGGTGGGTCAGCACGCGGGTCTTGCCGGAACCGGCGCCGGCAAGGATCAGGTAGTGGCCGGGAGCAGCGGAAACGGCCTCGCGCTGGGCCGGGTTCAGCCCGTCGAGCAGGTGGGAAACATCCATGCGGTCATTTTAGCCGACTGCAGGAGCGGCCAGGCATGGCGGAGCGGCCCGGTCGCGACCGCCATACTGCTACGCGACCACGCCGAGCAGGCTCCGCGCCGCCTGCTGCGCCTGCCCGCGCAGCTCCGGTACCGCCAGGCTTTCCCACAGGCGGCCGATGCGCAGGCTGCCGACGACCTGCACGCGCGGTTCGGCGATGCCGTCGGCGTCGAGCAGGCAGCCGTCGGCGGCGCTGTCGATGCCGATGCCGTGCGGGCCGGGGCGGGCGGCGCCGCTGCCCAGCATCTGCTGCAGCAGCGGGTTGCGCATGGCCTGCGCGCGCATCTCCACGCCGGTGGCGTTGATGACGCAGTGCGCGTCGATCTGGAACGGCTGCCGGCCCGGATCGAGCGCGCCCAGGTGCACGCAGGCGCCCTCGGCGATCGCGGTTTCCAGGCGGCCGCGATGCAGGTGCAGGCGGCCCTGCCGGCGCAGCTCCGTCAGCTGGGCATGCACCGGCGCGGCGATGCGGTGCCGGTGCACGTCCCAGTAACGCACCACGTGGCGCAGGAAGCGGCGCTGGTCGTCGAAGGACAGCGACTGCCACAGCGCCTGGCCCAGCGGCCGGATGCGTTCCATCACGTTCTGCCACGGAATGCCGCGCGGCGCGGCCTCGGCGGCATGGCGGCGCAGCGCGCGCACGCGCTGGCGCAGGTTCATCGCCAGCAGCGGTTCCGGATCGTAGTCGGCCGCCGGCCCCTTGGCGTGCGGCAGCGGCAGCAGCGCATGGCGCGAAAGCACGTGCACCTGCCCGCGATGCCCGGTGGCGGTCAGCGATACCACGCTGTCGGCCATGCTCAGGCCGGAACCGACGATGGCCACGTCCGCGGTCGCGGCGATGTCCTGCACCGCGTCGAAATCCCAGGCCTCGATGCGCTTGCCTGGCGGCACGGCGCCGGCGCCGCGCGCGGGCAGCGGCCGCAGCGCATTGCCAGTGCACAGCGCCACCGATGCGGCCAGCAGCGGCTGCCCCGAGTCCAGTTGCAGCACGATGCCGTCAGCCTGCTTTTCCAGGGAGACGACGCGCGCGGCGCGCACGTCCAGCTGTGCCGGGCTGGCCTCCACCGCCTCCTGCAGGCGCTGCCGCAGGTAAGCCGCGTAGTGGCGGCGCGGGACGAAAGCCTGCGCCAGCGCGTCGCGCTCGACGCCTGGGAAGGCGTCCTGCGCGACCAGATAGTCGAGGAAATCGTCGGGCCGGTCGGGGAAGCCGCTCATCTTGCCGGCGGGCACGTTGAGCAGGTGTTCGGGATGGCGCGTGGCATAGGCCACGCCGCGCCCGAGCGGCAGCTGCGGTTCGACGATCGCCAGGCGCAGCGCGCCGCTGGCGCCGCGCAGCACGCCGATCGCGGTGAGCACGCCGGCGGCACCGCCGCCGATGATCGCGATGTCGCAGGCCTGCGTCTGGTCGGAAACTGTCATGTGCCGATTGTAGGCGATGCCGCCAGCGAAGCCTGATGCCGCCGCCGCATGTGCTGATGGAACACGCTGATGGCGCGTTCCATACCCCTGAAACACGGAACCCGCCTTGCGGCGGGTCCAGTGTGGAACGGCTGTCGAAGCAATCCGTGCGGATTACTTGATCTTGCCTTCCTTGTACAGAACGTGCTTGCGGACCACCGGGTCGTACTTCAGGAATTCCATCTTCCCGGGGGTGTTCTTCTTGTTCTTGTCCGTGGTGTAGAAGTGGCCGGTACCGGCCGAGGAAATCATACGGACCTTATCGCGCTTGCCTGCCATGATGTTTTACTCCTCAGACCTTTTCGCCGCGGGCACGCAGCTCAGCCAGAACGGAATCGATGCCGTTCTTGTCGATGGTGCGCAGTGCATGCGCGGAAACACGAAGCTTGACCCAGCGGTTCTCGCTGGCGACCCAGAAACGGCGCTCGTGCAGGTTCGGCTGGAAGCGACGGCGGGTCTTGTTGTTGGCATGCGAGACGTTGTTACCCGTCTGCACCTTCTTGCCGGAAACTTGGCAAACTCGGGACATTGCGCACCTCGGTAATGTCGGTTGTATCTCCCTTGGCCAGGAAGATGGCGGCCCCGGCGGTTGTCCGCCACACGTCACGGGAGTCAGGGGTACGCTGCAGGGCGGCCGGGCGACGTGCTGCCGGCCGCCGGCCCGGGATTCCGGGCACAGCGAGCCGCGCATTATGCGTGCTGCATGCCGCGATGGCAAGTTGTCCACAGACACCCACCCCGGAGGCCCGATGCGACTGCTGGCACTGACCTACGGCACCGAAGGCGACACCCGGCCCCTGGCCGCGCTGTGCCATGGCCTGATCGGCGCCGGCCATCCAGCCACCCTGCTGGCCGACGGCGGCACCCTGGACAGCGCGCGGGCGCTCGGCGTGCCGCACGCGGCGCTGGAGGGCGACATCCGCCAGGAGATCGGCGCCCTGGTCGCCGGCGGCAGCGGCGTGGCCGCCGCCACCCGCGGGCTGGCCGGCCTGGCCCGGCGGCATATCGCCGGCTGGACGCAGCAGGCCGATGCCGCCGCGCGGGAGTGCGATGCGATCCTGACCGGGGGCCTGGCCGCCTTCGTCGGCATGAGCGTGGCCGAGCGCCACGGCCTGCCGCTGATCGGCACCGGCATGATCCCGCTGACGCCGACCCGCGCCTTCCCCTCGCCGTTCCTGCCGCCGGGGCGGATCGCCGACTGGCTCGGCCGCGCCAGCCATGGACTGGTCAACGGCCTGATCTGGCGCCAGTTCCGCGGCCCGCTCAACCGCGCCCGGCAGCAGGTGCTGGGCCTGCCGCCGCGCCGCTCGCTGTGGACCAGCCAGCCGATGCTGTACGGCATTTCGCCCAGCCTGCTGCCGCGTCCGGACGATTGGCCGGCCGACCACCGCATCTGCGGCCAGTGGCGCCTGCCGGAAACGGAGTGGGTGCCGCCCGCCGATCTGCAGGCCTTCCTCGATGCCGGCCCGCCGCCGGTCTACCTCGGGTTCGGCAGCATGGCCGGATTCGACCGCGAAAAGGTACTGCCGGCCCTGCTGGCCGCGCTGGCACCGCGCCGCGTCCTGCTGTTTCCCGGCTGGGCCGGGTTGCCCGACACGCCGCTGCCGGACAATGTCTTCGTGACCGGACCGGCGCCGCATGAGGCGCTGTTGCCGCTCTGCGCGCTGGCGATCCACCACGGCGGCAGCGGCACTTCGCATTCGGCCTGCCGGGCCGGCGTGCCCTCGCTGGTGATGCCGTTCGCCGGCGACCAGTTCTTCTGGGCCGACCGCCTGCGGCGGCTCGGCGTGGCACCGCCCGCGCTGTCGCCGAAACGGCTGGACGGCCCGACGCTGGCCAAGGCCATCGCCTTCGCCGAGCAGGCGCAGACCCGCGCCAATGCCGCTACCCTCGGGCAGGCGATGGCCGCCGAGGACGGCGTGGCGACCGCGGTGGCGGCGATCGAAGCGCTGGCGCGGCGCTGACGCCGGCCTGGGATCCGGCGCAGGGCGAGCCGCAACACCGGGCGTCGGCCCCGGCCGGCCGTGCCGGGGCCGGATCAATCGCCCAGCAGCCGCCCGGAAATCTCCAGCGCCCGCGCCGCGTCCAAAGGCGCGGAGTTGCCGGCCTGGTTGACCAGCATGACCTCGGCATCGGGCAGGTGCAGCCAGAAGGTCACCGATACCGCGCCGGCGTCATGCTCCGTGCGGATCGCCGCGGCCCCGCCGCGGCGCTCGAACGCCGGCGCCGGGACCGGCGTGATGCCGCTGCCCGCGGGCGAACCGTCATCCACCGGCACCGGCCCGATGCCGGGGGCCACACGCGCCTGCACGCTGAACGAGCGCCCCGTCGATATATCCCACCAGGCGCACTGGAGGTCGTCATCGGCGGGCTGCGGATCGCCCGGCACCGGCTCCATGCCGCCGATCAGCCCGCCCAGCGTGGCGGCCAGGGCGTCGCAGCTGGTGATTGCCAGGCGCGACACCGTCGCCGGGGACGCCGCCGGCGTGGGAGCGCCTCCACCAGGGGGCGCATCGGCATCGGCGTCAGTGCCGGGCGAGCAGGCGGCCAGCAGCAACAGGACCGGCAATGAGGTGGGGAATAGGCGCACGACGTTCTCCATGGGACAGGTCTGGAACCAGCCTGCATGCTGCGTCATTCCCGTGACCGTTATCCGAGCGCTTCATTCAGATACCGGCCACGATTGGATTCGTGTTCCCGCTTCCCACGCCGGCGCGACCGTCGAACGGCGGCCACGCCGGCGGGAAAAGCCGGGCCCGCCTGCGCGGGCCCGGCGGCGTCACGCCTCGCGGCGATGCAGCCAGCGGTACAGCACCGGCAACACCAGCAGGGTCAGCAGGGTGGAGGACACGATGCCGCCGATCACCACGGTGGCCAGCGGGCGCTGCACCTCCGAGCCGGCGCCGACGTTGAAGGCCATCGGCACGAAGCCCAGCGAGGCCACCAGCGCGGTCATCAGCACCGGCCGCAGGCGGCCCAGCGCGCCCTCGCGCACGGCCTCCAGCAACGGGCGTCCCTGCCCGCGCAGGCTGCGCACGAAGCTGATCATCACCAGCCCGTTGAGCACCGCCACCCCGGACAGCGCGATGAAGCCCACGCCCGCGGAAATCGACAGCGGGATGCCGCGCAGCGCCAGCGCCAGCACGCCGCCGGTCAACGCCAGCGGCACGCCGCTGAACACGATGGCCGCGTCCCTGCCCGAGCCGAACGCCCAGAACAGCATCGCGAAGATCAGCGCCAGCGTCGCCGGCACCACCACCGCCAGGCGCTGGCTGGCCGAGATCAGCTGCTCGAAGCTGCCGCCGTAGTCGATCCAGTAGCCGGGCGGCAGTCGCACGCCGGCGTCGATCACCTGCTGCAGCTCGCCCACGAAACCGCCCAGGTCGCGGTCGCGCACATTGGCGGTGACCACGATGCGGCGCTTGCCGTTGTCGCGGTTGATCTGGTTCGGGCCTTCGCTGGTGTCGATGCGCGCCAGTTCGCGCAGCGGCACCGTGCGCGGGTTACCGGTGAACGCGCCGGCGGCGCCGGTGCGGCTCAGCTCGTCGGCATTGCCGCTGGCCAACGCGGTTTCCAGCGACACCGGCAGGTCCGCCAGCGCCGCCGGATCCTGCCGCAGTTCCTCGGGCAGGCGCACCACGATGTCGAAGCGGCGGTCGCCCTCGAACAGCTGTCCCGCCACCTGCCCGCCCACCGCGGTGGCGACGGTGGACTGCACCTGGCCCGGGTTGAGGCCGTAGCCGGCGAGTTTCTGCCGGTCCGGAGTGACGGTGAGCAGCGGCAGGCCGCTGGTCTGCTCCAGCCGCACGTCCGCGGCGCCGGGTACGCCGGCGGCCACCTTCTCGATGCGCCGGCCCACCTCCATCAGCGTGTCCAGGTCGTCGCCGTACAGCATCACCGCCACGTCGGCGCGCACGCCGGAGATCAGCTCGTTCATGCGCATCTGGATGGGCTGGGTGAACTCGTAGTTGTTGCCCGGCAGTTCCTCCACCGCCTCCTCCAGCTCGGCCAGCAGGCGCGCGCGCGGCTTGCGCGGGTCCGGCCATTGCCCGCGCGGCTTCATCATGATGAAGGTGTCGGCCACCGACGGCGGCATCGGGTCGGAGGCCACTTCCGGCGTGCCGATCTTGGAGAACACCTTGGCCACTTCGGGGAACTGCAGCAGGCGCTGCTCGATCTGCTGCTGCATCTGCACCGATTGGGTCAGGCTGGTGCCGGGAATGCGCATGGCGTGCATCGCCACGTCGCCCTCGTCGAGGTTGGGCACGAACTCGCTGCCCAGCCGGGTCGCCAGCAGGCCGCAGCCGACCGCCAGTACCAGCGCGCCGGCCACCATCCAGCGGCCGCGGCGCAGGGCGAAGTCCAGCAGCGGCTGGTAGCGCCGGCGCAGCCAGCCCATCAGCCGGTTCTCCTTCTCCTGCACGCGGCCGCCGAGGAACAGCGCGATCGCCGCCGGGACGAAGGTCAGGCACAGCAGCATCGCGCCGCTCAGCGCCAGCACCACGGTGATCGCCATGGGGTGGAACATTTTCCCTTCCACACCGGTGAGCGCGAAGATCGGCAGGTACACGGCCGTGATGATGCCCAGGCCGAACAGGCTCGGGCGGATCACCTCGGCGGTGGCGGCCGCGGTTTCGGCGAAGCGTTCGGCACGCGTCATCGCCCGGCCCAGCGCATGCGTGCGTTCGCCGAAACGGCGCAGGCAGTTCTCGATGATGATCACCGCGCCATCCACGATCAGGCCGAAGTCCAGCGCGCCCAGGCTCATCAGGTTGGCCGACACGCCGCCGCGCGCCATGCCGGTGAGCGTGAACAGCATCGCCAGCGGAATCACCGCGGCGGTGATCAGCGCCGCGCGGAGGTTGCCCAGCAGCAGGAACAGCACCACGATCACCAGCAGCGCGCCTTCCAGCAGGTTCTTCGCAACGGTCTGGATGGTGCGGTCCACCAGCGCGGTGCGGTCGTAGCTGGCGGTGACGGTGACGCCTTCAGGCAGGCTGCGCTGCGCCTGTTCCAGCCTTGCCGCCGCGGCCTGCGCCACGTCGCGGCTGTTGGCGCCGACCAGCATCACCACCGTACCCATCACCACTTCGTGGCCGTTCTGGGTGGCCGCGCCGCTGCGCAGCTCGGGGCCATCGGCGACCGTCGCCACGTCGTGCACATGGATCGGCACGCCTTCGCGGCGGTCGAGCACGATGTTGCCGATCTGCTCCAGGTCGGCGACCTGGCCGGGCACGCGCACCAGGAACTGCTGGCCGTTGCGCTCGATGTAGCCGGCGCCCACGTTCTGGTTGTTGGCCTGCACCGCGGCGGCGACGTCCTCCAGGGTGAAGCCCAGCGCGCGCAGCCGCGCCGGATCCGGGGTGATGTGCACCTGGCGCTGGAAACCGCCGATGGTGTTGACCTCGGTGACGCCGGGCACGTTGCGCAGCTGCGGGCGGATCACCCAGTCCTGCAGGGTGCGCAGGTCGGTGGCGGTGTAGGCGCTGCCATCGGCCTTGCGCGCCTTCGGGTCGGCGTCGATGGTGTACATGAAGATCTCACCCAGGCCGGTGGCGATCGGCCCGAGCTGCGGATCCAGGCCGTCCGGGATCTGCGAGCGCGCCTGCTGCAGGCGTTCGGCCACCTGCTGGCGGGCGAAGTAGATGTCCGTGCCATCCTCGAACACCACGGTCACCTGCGACAGCCCATAGCGCGACAGCGAACGCACCTTCTCCATCTTCGGCAGCCCGGCCAGCACCGTCTCCACCGGGAAGGTGATGCGCTGTTCGGTCTCCAGCGGCGAGAAGCCCGGTGCGGCGGTGTTGATCTGCACCTGCACGTTGGTGATGTCGGGAGTGGCGTCGATCGGCAGCCGGGTGAAGCTCCAGGCGCCGAGCAGCACCAGTGCGCCGCTGAGCAGCAGCATCAGCCAGCGATGGGCGATGGCCGCGCCGACGATGCGTTCGAGCAGGCCGGCGCGTGGCGTGAGGTCAGTGCTCATGGCCTGCCCCCGCCTTGCCGATGTCGGCCTTCACCGTATAGCTCTGCTCGACGACCACCTCCTCGCCGGCCTGCAGGCCGGCACTGACCGCCACCTGCCGCGCGTCGCGCGCGCCGAGCGCGACCGGCCGCGCCTGGTAGGTTTCGCCCTCGCGCACGAACACCACGTCGCGGCCGTCCATGCTCTGCAGCGCGGTCAGCGGCACCACGATGTCGGCCGGCGTGCTGGCCACGACGATGCGCGCACGCACCGCCGCGCCCGGCCGCCACAGGCCGTCGGCGTTGTCCACCGTGGCGCGCGCCACGGTGCTCTGGCTGGCGGTGGCGGTGCCCGGCAGCACGCGCTCGAGCGTGGTGGCCTGGCTGACGCCATCGGTCATGCGGGTGACGGTGACCGGCACGCCGGCGGTGATGTGCTGGGTATCGGCGCCGAAAATGTGCAGGTCTACCCACAGCTGCGAGAGATCGCCGATCTCGAACAGCAGCTGGCCTTCGCCGGCGACGCCGCCCACCTGGGCCTGGCGCGACAGCACCACCCCGGAAATCGGCGCGCTGATGCCGTAGGTGGTCAGGCTCAGGTTGCTGTCGATGCTGGCCAGCGGCTGGCCGGCGCGCACGCGGTCGCCGACGTTCGCCCGCAGCGCGCGGATCGGGCCGGGGAAACGCGCGGTGACCTGCGCCATGCGCCCGTCGATGGGCGCCAGCAGGCCCTGCACGTCGTGCTCGTCGGCGATCGTGCCCGGACCCGCGACGGCGCTGACGATGCCGGCGGCCTTCGCGCGCGCGGCCGGGATGGTGGTCTGTTCGGGTGCGCCGTCTTCGTCGGCGTGGTCGTCGCCATCGGCATGGCCGGGGCTGTCCTGGGCGGCGTCCTTGGCGGCAGTGTCGGGATTGCCGCCGCAGGCGGCAAGCGCGGCCAGCAACACGGCCAGCGCAGCTGGCCGGAACAGCGGGGAAAGCGGCAGGGAGGCCTTCATGGCGTGTTTCCTTCGGAAGCGGTGGCGACCAGGGGTTGCCCGGTCAGGCGCTGGATTTCGATCAGGGCGGTCTGCGCGGCGAGCGCGGCATCGAGCTGGCGTTGCCGCGCCTCGATGCGCATGGCCTGCAGCTGCGCCCACTCCAGGTAGCTGATGGCGCCTGCGCGCCAGGCGGTTTCGGCGGCCTTCTCGGCGCGCTGCAGCTGCGGCAGCACGTCGCTGTCCATGCGCGCCACTTCCAGCCGCGCGGTGCCGTAGCGGCCATGGGCCTCGGCCAGCGTCGCGTACAGCTGCAGCGCGCGCGATTCGCGCTCCACCGCGCTCATTGCAAGTTCGGACTGGGCGGCGCGGATTTCCGGTGCTGCGCGACGGGCGCTGCCCAGCGGCAGGCTGAAGCCGCCGACCAGCGCGGTGTCGCTGCTGGCGCGGTTGTTGCGCACGCCCAGCTGCCAGGACAGGTCGCTGCGCAGCTGGCTACGCGCCAGCTGCAGCTGCGCCTCGCGTACGCGCGCTTCGCCGGCGACCACCGCCAGTTCCGGCGTGTCGGACAACAGTGCCGCCAGCTGCTGGAAATCCTGCAGCGCCGGCAGCCGCAGCGGGTCGCCGCTGATCTCGGCGAAATCGGCTTCGCGCGCGTTCCACAAGGCGGCCAGCGCCATCCGTGCGGCGCGTTCGGCTTCATCGGCACGGTCGCGGTCCAGTTCGGCCTGGGCCAGCGCGGCCTGCGCGGTCATCAGCGTGGACGCCGGCGAAGCGCCGGCCTGCAACCGCAGGCGCGCGGCGGCGACCGCACGGCGGCGCTGCTCGATGTCGTCCAGCGCGATCCGGCGCTGGCCGCGCGCGGCGGTGATGGCCAGGTAGCGACGCGCCACTTCGGCCATCAGGTCCAGGCGGGTGATCTCGCGCTGCGGGGCCAGCGCATCGATGTTGGCCTGCGCCAGCGTGCGGCGCGCGTCCAGCTTGCCGCCGCGCTCGAGCACGCCGGCCAGCGAGACGGCGACCTCGGCGGCATCGAAGCCACGGCTGTCGCCGCTGCCCAGTGCGTTCTCGATGTCCACGCCGAACACCAGCGGCGGCTTGAAGCCGGCGCCGTCACGGCGGGCCAGGGCTGCGGCGCGCTGCAGTTCGGGCAGGCGCAGGTCGGGATGGGTGCGGGCGACGCGGCTGACCGCCTCGTCCAGGGTCAAGGGTGCAGGCGGCGACGGCACCTGCGCGATGGCGCACGGTGCGATCGCCAGGGCCGCGAGCGCGGCCAGGCGTTTCCACATGGGGAATCTCCGGTTTTCGGCAAGGGATCGGGACGTCCGCGCGGCGGACGGCGGATCAGGCCGGAATCGGAGGACGCAGCAGGCTTTCCGTAGGCGCCGGGCGCCAGCGGGTGTCGTGCGGGGTGGCGCCGGTGGCGGCAGGCGGCATCGCCACGTCCCAGGCCACCGCGGCGAACGGCAGCACGCCGCCGTGGCCGTGGCAGTGGCCGCAATGCACCAGCGCATGCAGCAGGCGGGCGCTGCCGTCGGCCTCGTCGTGGCCGGTATCGGCTTCCAGCACCGGATCGTGCACGGCGACAGGATGATCGGCGTGGCTCATCGCGTGCAGCTCGCCCAGCGCCGAGGCCAGTGCGCCGCCGGCGGTGCCGAGCGCGACCACCGCCAGCACCAGCAGGCGGAGCAGCAGCGACGGCGGACGGCGGCGCAGGAACGCGATCATGCGCGGCAGGGTAGCCGCGGCCACGCGCGTTACACAATCGCAGGGCGCCATCGCCGCCAGGCGCTCGAGCCTGACCGGCGCGTCCGCGCTACCCTTCCGGCACAAGTGCGCGGAGCACTCTGGACGGATTCGATCCTCATTGCCGACAACACGACCACGGGGCGCCTCATGCAGGCACGCATCGATGAAGAGCTGCGGAAATTCCAGGGCACCTGGGTACAGATCAGGTGCGAAGCCGATGGCGTCGAGAATCCCCCGGATGAATTCGGCGACCGGCCGCTTACCACCTTCTCCGGAAACACCTATGTCGTGACGCTCCCGGATGGAAAGGTCGTCCTGGAAGGCCATTTCACCATTGACCCGTCCCGGGAACCCAGCGCCGTCGATTGGACCGACACGTGCGGAACCGACAGGAACAGGACGTTCCCCGCGATCTATGCCTTCAACGGCGACCAGCTGATGTTCGTCGCCGCGGACGAAGGAAGGGAGCGCCCGAAGGTTTTCCGGAGCGGCCGCGGAGAAACACTGCGGGTCCATCGCCGGATATCACCGGCCGATGCCGCCCGGTGACAGGATGCGGCTTTACCGCCGGCCAACCGCACGACCCTGGAAAACCCGCACCACAAGGCTGGGTGCGGGCGGCTGCAAACCCGGATCGTCGGGCGGTCAGGCCTTCTTGCGTTCCTCGATGTAGGCCTTGATCTGGCTTTCCAGCACAGGCAGCGGCACCGAGCCCTGCTTGAGCACGGCGTCGTGGAAGGACTTCACGTCGAACCTGTCGCCCAGCTCCTTCTCGGCCTGCGCGCGCAGCTTGACGATGGTGATCTCGCCCAGCTTGTAGCTCAGCGCCTGCGCCGGCCAGGAGATGTAGCGGTCGACCTCGGTGGTCACCTCATGCTCGCTCAACGCGGTGTGGTCGCGCAGGTAGGCGATGGCGCGCTCGCGGCTCCAGCCGTAGTGGTGCACGCCGGTGTCGATGACCAGGCGGCAGGCACGCCACATCTCGTAGGTCAGGCGCCCGAAATCCTCGTACGGGGTTTCGTAGATGCCCATCTCGATGCCGAGCTTCTCGCTGTACAGGCCCCAGCCCTCGCCATAGGCGGAGATATAGGCGCCGCGGCGGAAGTCCGGCTGCTCGCCCTGCTCGGCGGCGAGCGCGCCCTGCAGCGCATGGCCCGGGTCGGATTCATGCAGGGTCAGCGCCGGCAGGTTGTACAGCGGGCGCGCCGGCAGGTTGTAGGTGTTGACCCAGTAGGTGCCCATGCCGCCGCGGCCGGCGGTCCAGAACGGCGCGATGTCCGGCGGCACCGGCACGATGGTGAAGCGCGCGCGCGGCAGGGTCATGAACTTGCCGATCACCCCGTCCACGCGCTTGGAGATCCATGCCGCGCGCCACAGCAGCTCCTCCGGCGTCTTCGCGTAGAACTGCGGATCGGTGCGCAGGAATTCGAGGAAATCGGCGAAACGCGTCTGCTCGCTCTTTCCCTTGAAGTCCAGCTTTTCGATGATCGCGTTCATTTCCTGCTGGATGCGGTTGACCTCGCTCAGGCCCAGCGCGTGGATCTGCTGCGGGCTCATGTCCAGCGTGGTGTATTCGCGGATCTGCTGGCGGTAGAACGCCTTGCCGCCGGGCATCTTCTCCGCGGCCAGGGTGGTGCGCGCCTGCGGCACGTACTCCTGGCGGAAGAACGCCAGCAGCTTGCCGAAGGCGGGGATCACGCTGCCGCCGATCGCCTGCTGCGCCTCCTCGCGCAGCTTCTGCTGCTCGTCGGCGGGAATGCCGGCCGGCAGCTTCCTGAAGGGCGCGTACAGCGGCGACTGCGCCGGATCCTTGAGCTCGGCCACGGTCGAGATCGACACGTCGCGGCCTTCCAGCACCGCGCGCGGCACGCTGAAACCGCGCTCCAGGCCAGCGCGCATGTTGGCCGTCTGCTGGTCGAAGTAGCGCGGCACGTCGTTCAGGCGCGCGATGTAGTTGCGGTAGTCCTGCGCGGTCTTCATCTCGCGCCGGGCCATGAAGCCCAGGTTCGACCAGAACGAGGAATCCGAATTGAACGGCATCTCGTAGGCGCGCAGGCGCACCTCGTCGGCCAGGTTCTCGACCTGGTACTTGTAGATGGCGTAGTTGACCTGGTTCTCGGCCGAGAGCGTGGCCGGGTCGACGGTCTTGAGCTGCTCCAGTACGTCGTCCCAGACCTTGAGCCGCGCCTGCTGCGCCTCCGCGCCGACGTCCGGCAGGCGGGTGGCGTTGGCCGGGCCGTCCTCGTCCTCGCTGGCCTCGCCGCCACCGGTCTGGCGCCAGGCCCATTCCTTCTCGTAGATCGCCTTGAACCGCGCATCGGCGCTCTGCGCGGCCAGCGTGGCGGGCGCGGACGCCTTCGAGGGCGCGGCGTGGACGACGGCGCCCGGCAGGGCCAGGGCGAGCAGCAGGGCGAGGGACAGGGTGGTTTTCACGTACGGCGGACTCTTCGGGAAGCAGGGTCCGATCATGTCACCGGCGACCCGCCCGTGCATGGTTCGAAAGTCCTGCCCACGGAACCGCCGCCGCAGACCGCAAGCCGCGGCGCCGCCCGGGAAGCGCAGGGACGCCGGAACCGGGCCCTGCCCGGACCGCTCAGTGCCCGGCCTTGTCCCGTTTCCAGCCGCGGTGGCGGATGTCCAGGTACAGGCTGTACAGCGCGGTGAAGGTCGGGAACAGGTTGCCGAGGATGCCCACCGCGTCGTTCTTGCCGAACACGAAGTAGCTCAGCGTCATCAGGCTGCCGAAGATGCTCATGTACCAGAACAGGCGCGGGATCACCGGCTTGCCCTGGCGCTTGCTGGCGATGAACTGCACCAGCCAACGGCCGCCGAACATCAGGGTGCCGGTCAGGCCGATCAGCTTCCACGGCGACATGTGCACGCCGGTCCACTCCAGCCAGGCCAGCGGCTGGTTCATGAAATCCATGCTCAGACCTCCTCCACCGCCGTGCGCCTGCTGCGCACGATCAGCCAGGCCACGCCGCGCAGGTCGCGGATGCCGACCAGGGCGCGGCCGAGGTTGTTGTACTTGGACACGCCGGCGGTGCGGTGGCGGTGGTTGACGGGCACGCTGGTGGTCTGCCAGCCGGCGCGCTGCATCAGCGCCGGCAGGTAACGGTGCATGTGGTCGAAGTACGGCAGGTCGAGGAAGGACGCGCGCTCGAACAGCTTGATGCCGCAGCCGGTGTCGGGGGTGTCGTCGCGCAGCATGCGCGCGCGGATGCGGTTGGCCCAGCGGCTGGCCCAGCGCTTGGAACCGGAGTCCTGGCGGTTGACGCGCCAGCCGGCGAACAGCTTGACCCCGGGGTCGGCGGCGTCGCGCGCGGCCAGCAGTTTCGGGATGTCGGCCGGGTCGTTCTGGCCGTCGCCGTCGAGGGTGGCGATCCACGGCGCGCGCGCCGCCTTCACCCCGGTGCGCACGGCGGTGCTCTGCCCGCTCTGGCTGACGTGGTGCAGCACGCGCAGTTCCGGGTTGGCGGCCTTGAGCGACTGCAGCACCTGCAGGGTGTCGTCCCTGGAGTTGTCGTCGACATAGACGATCTCGAACGCCACCCGCCCGCGCAGCGCGGCGATGATCTCGCCGACCAGGGGCGCGACGTTGTCGCGTTCGTTGAAGACGGGGACGACCACCGAAAGTGCGGGTTGGTTCATCGCGGGTATCCGTTCGTGCGGTGTAGGGGGAGCGCGCATTTTCCTGCACGCCGCTGGATGGAAGATGAGTCAGGCCGCGGCGCCGAAGTAATCGCGGCACCAGGCCACCACCGGCGGCAGGCCGGCCTCGATCGGCGTGGCCGGGTCGAAGCCGAAGGCGGCGCGCGCGCGCGCGGTATCGGCCATGGTCTCCACCATGTCGCCCGGCTGCATCGGCTTGTAGACCTTCTGCGCAGGACGGCCGGCGGCCGTGGCGATCACCTCGATGAAGCGCTCCAGCTCCACCGGCGTGTGGTTGCCGAGGTTGAACACCCGGTGCGGCACGGCGTCCTCCGAAGGATGGTCGAGCGCACCGAGGATACCGGCGACGATGTCGGAAACATGCGTGAAGTCGCGGCGCATGCGGCCTTCGTTGAACACCTCGATCGGCCGCCCAGCCAGCACCGCGCGCGAGAACAGCAGCGGCGCCATGTCCGGCCGGCCCCACGGGCCATACACGGTGAAGAAGCGCAGGCCGGTGGCGCGCAGGCCGTACAGCTGCGCGTAGGTATGGGCCATCAGCTCGTTGGCGGCCTTGGTCGCCGCGTACAGCGAGCGCGGCTGGTCCACGCGCTGGTCCTCGGAGAACGGCGGCGTGGCCGAATCGCCATAGACCGAGCTGCTCGACGCATAGACCAGGTGCCGCACGCCGCGGTGGCGGCACAGTTCCAGCATGTTGACGAAGCCGACCAGGTTGCTGTCGACATAGGCATGCGGGTTCTGCAGCGAATAGCGCACGCCGGCCTGCGCGGCCAGGTGGATCACCCGCGTGGGCCGGATCTCGTCGAACAGCGCGGCCAGGCCGTCGCGGTCGGTCAGGTCCAGCGCGCGGATGTCGGCCTGCGGGCACAGCGCGGCAACGCGGTCGCGCTTGATCTGCGGGTCGTAGTAGTCATTGTAGTTGTCCAGCCCGACCACGCGCTCGCCGCGCGCGGCAAGGGCCTGGCAGGTGTAGGCGCCGATGAAACCGGCGGCGCCGGTGACGAGAGTGGTCATCTGGTTTTCCAGGAACTTGCGGGATTCAAAGCCCCTCTCCCTTCGGGGCGAGAGGAGCGGTTTGCGAACCAACGGTCCGCTGCTGCCCGGACGCCCCTGCGTTGGCGGGAGGGTACGGGCAAAGCCTCGTGCAGTACGTTACTTGAACCGCAACCTCCCGGTTGTTCCCCATCCGGACGCGCGGCGAGGCGCTCATCATCGTGGTTGCCGGCAAGCGCCTGCGACGCACTTTCACCCGCCCCTTCGGGGCGCCCTCTCCCGACGGGAGATGGCAGAACAGGTCACAGCGTCATTGGATCCTTGGCCAGCGCGCGCTTGCGCTCGGCGCTGAAGGCCCACCATGGCTGCGGCGCTTCACCGGCCATGAAGCGCACGACCGACAGGAACACGTCGATCACGCAGGGGTCGTGCATCACGCCCGTCTTCAGGCACAGCTGCGCGTACATGTCGTAGGGATCGCGCCCGCGC
Organism: Stenotrophomonas nitritireducens; assembly: GCF_001431425.1. Lineage (GTDB taxonomy): Bacteria > Pseudomonadota > Gammaproteobacteria > Xanthomonadales > Xanthomonadaceae > Stenotrophomonas > Stenotrophomonas nitritireducens. Next base: position 55,755 of record NZ_LDJG01000002.1, on the reverse strand, counting down.
AGATGCGCGGGAACCCGGATCCCGATCAGACGGAGATCCTTTTCACAGGCCGGCCCGACATTCGGCAGGTCGGTCAGACGCAACAGGTGATTGCGGTCGACCTTGGTGGGGTTCATTGCCTTGCATGCACCTCGGGAAGTAGGGAACGTCAGCCTTGCCGACGGGTACGCAGCCTTTCCAGCACGCCGTCGAGCGTGTCCAGGTCGGTGTAGTGGATGACCAGCTTGCCCTTGCCGCCGCGGCCGTGGTTGATCGCGACCCGGGTGCCCAGCGACTCGGACAGTTCGGTCTCCAGCGAGGCGATGTCGGCCTGCGGCGCGGCCGGCTTGGGCTTGGCGTTGCGCGCGCCCGGCACCTTGCCGGCGGCGAACTGCTGGGCGCGATGCTCGACCTCGCGCACCGACCAGCCTTCGTCGGCGGCGTCCTGCGCCAGCTTGGTCGCCAGTTCCGGCGCCAGCGTCAGCAGCGCGCGGGCGTGGCCCATTTCCAGGCGGCGGCTTTCCAGCAGCACGCGCACGCCGATGGGCAGGTCGATCAGGCGCAGCAGGTTGGACACCGAGGCGCGCGAACGGCCCACCGCCTGCGCGGCTTCGGCATGGGTCAGCGAGAATTCGGAGATCAGCCGCTGCAGCGCTTCGGCTTCCTCCAGCGGGTTGAGGTCTTCGCGCTGGATGTTCTCGATCAGCGCCATGGCGATGACGGTGCGGTCTTCCAGCTCGCGCACCACCACCGGCACTTCGTCCAGCCCGGCCAGGCGCGAGGCGCGCCAGCGGCGTTCGCCGGCGACGATCTCGTACCTGCCGCCCTCGACCTGGCGCACCAGGATCGGCTGGATCACGCCCTGCGCCTTGATCGATTCGGACAGCTCGCCCAGCTTGGCCTCGTCCATCTCCCGGCGCGGCTGGTACTTGCCCGGCTGCAGCAGGTCGATCTGCAGCTTGCGCAGTACTTCGCCCGGCTGCGGTTCGGCCACGGCCGCCACCGATACCGGCGTCACCGCGCCCTTGGGGCCCAGCAGCGCGTCCAGGCCACGGCCCAGGCCGCGTTTTTTTGCAGCGCTCATCAGACAGCCTCCACGGCCCTGACGGCCCTGTTGCGTTCATCGGTGCGGCGGATGAGCTCTCCCGCCAGGCCGAGGTAGGCCACGCCGCCGCGCGAGGTGCGGTCGTAGCCGACGATGCTCTGGCCGTGGCTCGGCGCCTCGGCCAGGCGCACGTTGCGCGGCACGATGGTGCGGAACACGCGGTCGCCGAAATGCCCGGTGAGCTCGGCCGACACCGCGTTGGCCAGGTTGTTGCGCACGTCGAACATGGTGCGCAGCACGCCTTCGATCTCCAGGCTGGGGTTCAGGCTGCCGCGCAACGCCTCGATGGTCTCCACCAGCGCGCTAAGGCCTTCCAGCGCGTAGTACTCGCACTGCATCGGCACCAGCACCGAGTCGGCGGCGGCCAGCGCGTTGAGCGTCAGCAGCGACAACGCCGGCGGGCAGTCGATCAGGATGAAGTCGTAGTCGCCGCGGATCGGCGCCAGCGCGCGCTTGAGGCGCTGCTCGCGGCCTTCCTGCTCCATCAGCTGGATCTCGGCCGCGGTCAGGTCGATGTTGCCCGGCAGCAGGTCATAGCCTTCGGGCGCCTTCACCCGGATGTCGGCGGCGCTGCTCTCGCCCAGCAGCAGGTCGCAGGTGGATGCGGCGACCTCGCGCTTGTCCACGCCGCTGCCCATGGTCGCGTTGCCCTGTGAATCCAGGTCGACCAGCAGCACGCGCCGCGGCGCCGCGGCGAGGGCGGCGGCCAGGTTCACGGCGGTGGTGGTCTTGCCGACGCCGCCTTTCTGGTTGGCGATGGCGATGATGCGAGCCATGCGGGTGGGCCTCATGGGCTGGAAGGTTGGGACTGGGCATTATGCGGGCTGGGGGCCGGATCGGGGAAATCCGCGCCGGCCACGCCTCCCGCAGGAGCGGCTTCAGCCGCGCAAGGCTTCAACGGGAGATCCCCATCGCGGCTGAAGCCGCTCCCGCGCAAGGCCGCGGGGCCTTCAGGTGCGGCTGCACACCACCAGGTGGCGCTCGCCCACCAGCCCCGGCACCTGCAGCGGACGCACTTCGAGTACGCGCCAGTCGGCGGGCAGTGCGGCGATTTCCTCGTGCGGGTGCACGCCCTTCATCGCCAGAAGGTGGCCGCCGGGGCGCAGCAGGTGGCCGCCGACCGCGACGATGCCGGCCAGGGTGTCCATGGCGCGGGCGGTCAGGTTGTCGTAGGCGGCCGGCTCGTCCAGCGCCTCGGCGCGCGACTCGGCCACGCGTGCGTTGTCCAGGCCGAGCTGGCGCACGGCCTCGCGCAGGAAGCGCGCCTTCTTGCCGTTGCTTTCCACCAGCGTCACCCGCAGCGGCGGGCGGGCGATGGCCAGCGGGATGCCGGGCAGCCCGGGGCCGGTGCCCAGGTCGGCCAGGGTGCCGGACTCGATGTGCGGCACCATCGCCAGCGAATCGAGCAGGTGGCGGGTGACCATCTCGCGCGGATCGCGGATCGCAGTGAGGTTGTAGGTGCGGTTCCAGCGCACCAGCAGGGCCAGATAGGCAAGCAGCGGCTCGGCCAGCGCGGCGTCCAGGCCCATCGTCCGCAGGCCGTTCGCCAGATCGCTGCCGACTTCAGGCGGTAGGGAGGTGTCGTTCATGCGCGGATTATCGCAGAGCCGGGGAGCGGGTCAGGAGCGACGCGAGGAAGCAGGCCGCCCTGGCCCGGGCAGCGCGCCACCGGCCGCCTCACGGCGCGCGCAGACGGGGAAACAACGGGCCTGCGGCGACGAAACACCAGGTGACCAGCACGAACGGCAGGGTCAACGCCGGCATGCCGATCGGCTCCAGCGCCGCCGATGCGCCGGCGAACACCACCGCGGTGACGACCGCGCCCAGCAGGGCGTAGCCCGCCGCCGTGGCGTTGGCGGCGAAGAACACGCCGTACAGCGCGATGGCGGTCAATGCCGGATTGAACCCGAAGGCACCGGCGCGGATCGCCGGCTCGGCCGCGCCCATGCCCCACGCCACCAGCAGGCCGCCCAGCGAACCGGCCAATGCCGCCACGAACGCTAGCCGCGACGCGACCAGCAGGCCGATCGCGAACAGCACACCGGTGACGACATTGCCCTGGAAGAAGACCTGGGCAAGGCCGTTGAACAGGCCTTCGACCACCGTCGAGAAGGTCACGATGCCTTCCACCGCCGTCGCCTTCGGCAGGCCGGCGGTGGGCAGGGAGCCGGTGGAGTGCAGCTGGCCGAAGCGCGCGCAGGCCAGCACGAACAGCAGCGCGGTGAACACGAAGGGGGCCGTCAGTGCCGGCAGCCTCCACGCCGCGAACAGGTTCATCAGGGCCGCCATCAATACCGTGGTGCCGGCCGCCGCCAGCATCACATAACCCCAGGTCAGCGGGCTCGGCTCCAGGAAATACAGCAGCGCGATGGCGACCAGCGCACCGTTGAAGCCGAACAGCCCGGCACGGATTTTCACGCGCTCGGCGCCCAGCCACAGCGCGGTGAGCGTGCTTGCCGCGGTTCCGAGCAGCACCGCCCCGCCGAACAGCAGCGAGTTGTAGAAGATGCCCGCCAGGAACAGCAGGCCGGCCAGGCGGTTGTCCTGCAGCATCACCTGGCTGATGCCGCGCAGCAGGGTGCTCGCCGCCGCCAGCACGCACGCCCCCGGATCAGCGGACAGGCGGGCCGGGCGCGGGGCGGGCGTCGTATGCGCCGGCCGGGGGGAAACACGGGGCTTCATGGAATCCTCGCAGGCACGGAAGATCGGCGCGAACGCCGCCCCGGACCAGCCGGGCAGCGCAGTGTGGCAGTGTCCGGGCGCGGCATGTGGGCCGACGACGGCATGACTGCCGGGAGGCGCCGGCACCGATCCCGTCGCACGGCGCCAGCCGCTGCGGCCATGCGCGCCGTTTTCAGAACGGATACCACGCCAGCGCGGCGCGGAAATCGGCCGCGGCCTGCCATTCGTGCAGGTGCCAGCGCGCCGCCTCGCCCAATCCGGGGTCGCACCAGGCCAGGTACAGGGCGCCGTCGTCGCCGGGGGCGAAGCGCAGCCGGTGCAGGCCGAAGGAAATGCCATGGCCATGCGCCTTGAGCAGGGCTTCCTTGGCGCACCAGACGCGGAAGAACCAGTGTTCGCGGGCGGCATCGTCCAGCCCGTCCAGCCAGGCTATCTCGTCGGGATGGAAGAAGCGGGCGATCACCTGCCGCATCTGCCGGCGCGGGCGCTGCTGCTCCAGGTCCACGCCCAGCCGGGCGCGTTCGCCCAGCGCCACCAGCAGGTGGCCGCCACTGTGGCTCCAGCCGGTACCGTAATGCGCCAGTTCGCCGATCAGCCAGGGCCGGCCGCGCTCGTCGCGGGTCAGCGGCAGGGCCTGCGGCGTGCTGCCCAGTTCGGCCGCCAGCAGCTCGCGCGCCTGCGGCTCGCCGCGGGTGCCGGGCACGTGCGGCAGCTGCCAGACCCTCACCTGCCCGAACCGCCAGGACGGCACCGGCGCCATCAGCCCGCGGCCCTGGTCCACAACCGCTTCACGCCCGATCGTCTTGACTGCAACGGTCGCACCGCTCCGGGTGCATAGACGAAAGGAGACATCGGCATGGGCATCATCATCTGGTTGATCGTGGGCGGCGTTGTCGGCTGGCTCGCCAGCATCATCATGCGCCGCGACGCGCAGCAGGGCATCATCCTGAACATCGTGGTGGGCATCATCGGCGCAATGATCGCCGGCTTCCTGTTCAGCGGCGGCAGCATCAACGGCGCCATCACCCTGCGCTCGTTCCTGCTTTCGCTGCTCGGCGCGGTGATCCTGCTGGCCATCGTCAACCTGTTCACGCGCAAGAGCATCCGCTGACCCGCGGGCCTGCGAACCACGAAGCCCGGCCGGCAACGGCCGGGCTTCGCTGTCTCAGTCCTTCGCCAGCTGCACCCACGCCGGCGCATGGTCGCTGGGGCGGTCCCAGGTCCGCGGTTCGCGGTCGATGCCGGCGGCCACCGCCTGCGGCCGGAGCGCGTCGGACACCAGGGTCAGGTCGATGCGCAGGCCCAGGTCGCGGCGGAAACCGGCAGCGCGGTAATCCCACCAGCTGAAAACGCCAGCCGCGTCGTTGTGCAGGCGGAAGCCGTCGTGCAGGCCCAGCCGCAGCAGCTTCTCCAGCGCACCGCGCTCGGCCGTGGACGTGAGGATGTGGTCGCCGTTCCACACCGCCGGGTCGTGCACGTCGCGGTCGTCCGGGGCGATGTTGAAATCGCCCAGCACCACCAGCTTCGGGTGCTCCCGCAGTTCGGCGGCGATCCAGTCGTGCACCGCTTCGAGCCAGCGCAGCTTGTAGGCGTACTTCTCGGTGCCCACGTCCTGGCCGTTGACCACGTAGAGGTTGATAACGCGCACGCCGTTGACGGTGCCGGCGATGGCCCGCTTCTGCTCGTCGTCGAAGCCCGGGATGCCGACCTGCACGTCCTCGATGGGATCGCGCGCCAGCAGCGCCACGCCGTTGTAGGTCTTCTGCCCGGCGAACACGTTGCGGTAACCCAGTTCCAGCAGCCGGGTCTCCGGGAACTTGTGGTCCTCCAGCTTGGTTTCCTGGATGCCGACCACGTCGGGGGCGAAAGCGGCCAGCCACTGCTCCAGGTGGGGCAGGCGGACATTGAGCGAATTGACGTTCCACGAAGCGATTTTCATGGGGCGATTCTAAGCCCAGCCGATGCGCACCGGGCCGGCGGCGACCGCGGCACTGCAAACAAACGCTATCGCATGAATGTCCGGGAACGCACTTTTTCAGCGTTCCGAATCGCGCAGACTGCCCCGCAGGATGAGGGGAAACCATGCGTAGCAAGCTGTTCGTGCCCGGCGCACGCCCGGAACTGTTCGACAAGGCGATGGCCGGCGCGGCCGATGTCCTGTCCTTCGATCTGGAGGATTCGGTGCCGGAAGCCGGCAAGGCCGCCGCGCGCGTGCAGGTCGGACTGTTCCTCTCCCGGGCCGACGTGGCCGCCAGCGGCCGGCGGTTGATCGTGCGCTGCAACGGCACCGGCAGCGCCCACTTCGCCGCCGACGTGGCGGCGGTCGCCCTGCCCTCGGTCTGGCTGCTCAATCTCCCCAAGGTCGAATCCGCGGCGCAGGTGCGCGAAGCGGCCGCGGCGCTGGAACGCGCCGAGGCCGACAACGGCGTCGTGCGTCCGATCGGCCTGCTGCTCAACATCGAGACCCCGCGCGGCCTGCGCCAGGCCGCGGAGCTCGCCGCCGCGCACCCGCGCGTGGCCGGCCTGCAGCTCGGGCTGGGCGACCTGTTCGCGCCCAACGGCATCGCCCGCACCGCGGCCAACGTGCACGCCACGCTGTTCGCGCTGCGCATGGCGGCGGCCGAAGCCGGCGTGTTCGCCTGCGACGGCGCCTTCCCCGATGTCGGCGACGACGAGGGCTTCCGCACCGAGGCGAGCATGGCCCGCGGGCTGGGCTTCATCGGCAAGAGCTGCATCCACCCGCGCCAGGTGGGATTGGCCAACGACGTTTTCGGCGTATCCGATGCCGCGGTCGCCGAAGCCCGCCGCATCGTTGCCGCCGCCACGGTCGCGGCCGCCCAGGGACGCGGCGCGTTCCTGTTCGAAGGCCGCATGATCGACCTGCCCTTCCTGCGCCGCGCCGAAGCGCTGCTGGCCGCCGCGGCCCGCGCCGCTTCCTGATCCCTTTTCCTGCCGAGCCACGCCGATGTCGATACCCGCAGCCGTTGTGCCCGCCCTCCCCCTGCCCCGGCGCGCGCTGCGCGGCCTGCGCCTGCTGGCAACGCTCGCACTGCTGGCGCTGGGCGGCACCGCGGCGGCGGAGAACCTGAGCACGGTGACATCCGGGAGCCTGGCACCGCTGCCGGCCGATGCGGCGCAGCCACGGTTGCTGGCGGTCGACGGTCACGACGTCGCGCTGTCCGCCGGCAAGGCTTGGACACTGACCAGCGACGGCAAGGCCTGGCAGCCGCTGGCGCTGGCGCCGGCCGGTGCCACCGCCGACATCCGCACGGCGGTCAGCGCCGGAGGCCAGGCCTGGCTGCTGCGCGGCACCGCCGCCGACAGCAGCGACCGCCTGCAGAGCGCACGCCTGCAGGGCGACACGCTGGCGCTGGGACGCACGCTCGCCCTGCCGGTGGCGCTGGGCAACGCGCAGGCCGCCGCGCTCGGCGACGTGCTGTACGTGGCCGGCACCGCCGCCGATGGCTCGATGCACCTCTATCGGCACGCGCTGGCGGCCGAGGCCGGCGGCTGGCAGGCGCAGCCGGTGTGGCCTGCCGACGGCCGGCTGGTGGCGCTGCAGGGCCAGAAGGGCGGCCTGTACGCGGTCCTCGGCGATGTGGCGGGCGATGCGCTGTGGCGCTGGACCGTGGACAACGGCTGGCAGGCGGCGCCGGCGCCTGGAGGACACATCCTGCCCGGCTCGCTGCGCGCGCTCGGCCAGGCGCACCTGCTGATGTTGGTGCGCGATGCCACCGGTACCGGCCTGCGCACCTTCCACACCATCACCAGCGCCTGGGCCACGCTCGACACGCCGGCCGGCGCGGCCGCGCCGGCGCCGCTGGACATCGCCGCGCGCGGCAACGGCCTGGCCTGGACCAGCGCCGACGGCGGCGTGCATTTCGCCGAAGTGCAGGGCGGCAAGCACCTGCTCGGCTGGCTGGACTGGAGCGTGATCGTCGTCTACCTAATCGGCATGATCGGCATCGGCGTGTACTTCTACCTGAAGGACCAGACCGCCTCCGAATCGGAGTTCTTCGTCGGCGGGCGCAGCATCCCGTTCTGGGCCGCGGGCATCAGCCTGTACGCCACCAACACCAGTTCGATCAGCTTCATCGCCATCCCGGCCAAGGCCTACGAGACCAACTGGCAGTACCTGACCAACAACCTGGTCGCGGTACTGGGCCTGATGTTCGTGGCGGTGTGGATCGTGCCGCTGCTGCGGCGGCTGGACCTGATGAGCGTATTCTCCTACCTGGAGACGCGCTTCCACCCGGCCATCCGCATGCTCGCCAGCGCGCTGGCCATCGCCATGCAGATCGGCAGCCGGCTGAGCGTGATCCTGTTCCTGCCGGCGCTGGCGATCGCCACCATCACCGGCATCGACGTGGTCTGGAGCATCCTGATCATGGGCGTGTTCACCATCATCTACACGGTGATGGGCGGCATGCGCGCGGTGGTGTGGACCGACTTCGTGCAGGTGTTCGTGAAGATGGGCGGGGCGATCTTCGCCATCGGCTTCATCGTGTGGACGCTGGGCGCCGACTTCGACGGCATCCGCGAAGCGGCGATGGCCGAGCACAAGACCAAGCTGCTGGACTTCAGCTTCGACCTGACCAAGGCCACGGTGTGGGGCTTCATCTTCCTGGTCGTGTTCGACGTGGTGCTCACCTTCCCCAAGGACCAGGTGCTGATGCAGCGCACGCTGGCGACCAAGTCGGACAAGGAGGCCGGGCGCTCGATCTGGATCTTCGCCGCGATCATGATTCCCGGCGGCTTCATCTTCTACAGCATCGGCACCGCGCTGTGGATGTACTACAAGCACAATCCGGGCCGGCTGGACCCGCTGCTGCCGATCGACGCGACCTTCCCGCTGTTCATCGCCGCCGAACTGCCGCCGGGCGTGACCGGGCTGATCATCGCCGGCATCTTCGCCGCGGCCATGTCCACGCTGTCGAGCATCATCAACAGCGTGGCGACCCTGCTGTCGGTGGACTTCTACGACAAGCTGGCGAAGAACCCGAGCGAGCGCGGCAGCGTGCGCTTCGCCGAGATCATGACCGTGGTCGTCGGCCTGGCCGGCATGGGCCTGGCGCTGGTGCTTTCGCGCTACGACATCCACTCGCTGTTCGACGTCTCCATCGAACTGGCCGGCCTGCTCGGCGGTGGTTTCGCCGGCGCCTACACGCTGGGCATGTTCACCCGCCGCGCCAACTCGCCGGGCGTGGCCATCGGCATCGCCGGCAGCATCGCGCTGACCCTGCTGGCCTGGTCGTTCAAGCTGGTGCACCCGTATTTCTACCTGGGCATCTCGATCCTGCTGTGCATCGTGATCGGCTACCTGGCCAGCCTGTGCTTCCCGGCGCCGGCGCGCTCGCTCAAGGGCCTGACCATCTACCGGCAGGACGCCACATGAACGGCGCGCGCGCGACCATGACGTTGGTCGGATGCCGCGCGCCATGCCCTCCTGTAGGTTTGCCCCGGACCCAGAGGGCATAGCCGTGGAAACCCAGTTCCTCAACACGTTCGTCACCGTGGTCGACCGCGGCTCGATGGCCGCGGCGGCACGCTCGCTGCACATCACCCCGGCCGCGGTCGCCCAGCAGATCCGCACGCTGGAGCGCGAGCTCGGCGCACCGCTGATCGCACGCGCCGGACGCACGGTCAGCGTCACCGCCGAGGGCGCGCGCATCCTGCAGCGCGCGCGCGACCTGCTGCGCGACGTATCCGACCTGCGCAGCGTGGCCAACGAGAGCGGCATGGCCGGCGAACTGCGGCTCGGCGCGTGCCCCACCGCGCTGGCCGGGCTGGTGCCGGACATCCTGGCGCGGATGGTGGCCAAGTTCCCCGAGATCAACGTGTTCATCCGTCCCGGCTATTCGGCCGATCTCTACGGCGCGGTGGAAGCCGGCGACCTGGACGCGGCGATGGTGCTGCAGGCGCCGTTCTCGCTGCCCAAGACCTGCGACTGGCAGCTGCTGCGCGAGGAACCGATGGTGGTGCTGGCGCCGGCGCGGCTGGCCGGACGCGACCCGCACGAGCTGCTGCGCGACGAACCGCTGATCCGCTACGACCGCCACGAATGGGGCGGACGCCAGGCCGACGAATACCTGCGCCGCGTCGGCATCGTCCCGCGCGAGCGTTTCGAGCTCAACGCGCTCAACGCCATCGCGGTGATGGTGGACCGCGGGCTGGGCGTGTCGCTGGTGCCGGACTGGGCACGGCCATGGCCCGAAGGCCTGGCGGTGGCGCGCCTTCCCCTGCCCGAACCCTGCGAGCCGCGCCGCATCGGCATGGTCTGGTCGCGTTCTTCCGTACGCATCCGCCAGGTCAACGCACTGCTGGAAGAAAGCCGCGCGGCGCTGTTGCCCGGCCGCGCCTGAGAGGCGCCGGCGGCCGATCGCCCTGCCTGCGATCGGCAACAAACACTAGGCAATGAACATACGAATCCGCGCTTCTATCGTCATGAAGCCGCACCTAGTCTTCGCCCATGACCGGCCAAAGCGTGGCCAGACTCCATAGAGAGTCGCCATCCACGCCGGTACGGCGGGCGCGAGCCCGGAGGTGTTTCCCGGCACGCGCGGCTCCCCGGTCGTCGACGCCGCAATCCACTCGGGGGGAGAGAGAACCATGACCAACCCAATCAGCGCACGCAGCGGCGCAGCGGCCAGGACGCACCTGTCGATGGCCGTCGGCCTCGTGCTCGCCACGGTCGCCGCCTCGGCGGCCGCGCAGGACGCAAACACCCACGCGGCCCACCAGGACGCGATCAACCTGGACAACGTGATCGTCACCGGCACCCGCGCGCCCAAGGCCGTGGACCGCATTCCCGGCGCGGTCAGCATCGTCAGCCTGCAGGAAGTGCAGAACTCGCTGAGCCTGACCGAAGACGCCACCGCGGTGCTCTCGCGCACCATCCCGGGCTATTCCGAATCGACCCAGGCGCTGACCAACTCCGGCGAGACCCTGCGCGGGCGCATCGCGCTGCGCCTGTTCGACGGCATCCCGCAGACCTCGCCGCTGCGCGAGACCAACCGCGCCGGCAGCTTCACCGACCTGGGCGTGATCGGCCGCATCGAAGTGGTCAACGGCCCGTCCGCGGCCGAGGGCGTCGGCGCGGCCGGCGGCATCATCAACTACATCTCCAAAACCCCGGAAGAAGGCAGCCACACCAGCGTCAACACCCGCTGGAGCACCCAGGGCCGCGACGACAGCGACGGCTGGAAGGTCGGCGTGACCTTCGGCCACAAGGAAGACGCCTACGACCTGCTGCTGGCCACCTCCTTCGTCGACCGCGGCATGGCCTACGACGGCAAGGGCCGCAAGATCGGCATGCGCGGTTCGGGCACGATCAACGACTCCGAAGCCAAGAACCTGTTCCTCAAGCTGGGCACCAACTTCGGCGAAGCGGACATGCAGCGCCTGCAGGTGTCGGTCAGCCGCTTCAACCTGACCGGCAAGGGCAACTACACCGGCGTGATCGGCGACCGCGCCAACAACGTCACCTCGACCTCGGTGCACGGCACGCCGCTCGGCGCCAAGACCGAGTTCAACGACTTCAACCAGCTGGCGCTGTCCTACAGCCACTCGGACTTCTTCGGCGGCACCCTGCTGGCCGATGCGTACCGCGCCGACCAGCACATGCGTTACCCCGCCGAGGACGGCAAGGACCGCCAGGATCCGCTGCTCGCGCCGCTGGGTACGCTGATCGACCAGTCCGAAGTCAATTCGGACAAGAAGGGCTTCCGCACCTCGTGGACCCGGGGCGGCCTGTTCAACGTGGACGGCCTGGAACTGCGCGTGGGCGTGGACCAGGTGAAGGACACCACCGACCAGCGCCTGGCCCTGACCAACCGCGTGTGGGTGCCGCCGATGGAGTACAGCTCCAGCGCGCCGTACACGCAGCTGAGCTGGGACATCGGCGACCTCACCCTGAGCGGCGGCGTGCGCCGCGAGAGCGGCGAGCTGCATGTCGACAGCTACACCACCACGTACTACAACAACCGCGTGTTCGTCGAAGGCGGCACCCTGAAGTACCGCCAGACCCTGCCCAACGCCGGCCTGGTCTACCGCTTCACCGACGCCCTGTCGGCCTATGCCTCGTACTCGGAAGGCTTCAGCCTGCCCAACGTCGGCATCCCGCTGCGCAACATCAACAAGCCCGGCTACAAGGTCGACGGCATCCTCGACCTGCAGCCGATCATCGTGGAGAACAAGGAAATCGGCTTCAACTGGCGCGGCGGCAGCGCCTCGGCCAGCGCCTCGTACTACCGCAGCTATTCCGAACTCGGCGTCTCGCTGAGCACCGACCCGGTCACCGGCGACTTCGTCATGAACCGCGGCCCGGTGCGCATCAACGGCATCGAACTGACCGGCAGCTACGATTTCAGCAGCGACCTCAAGCTCAGCGCGCTGTACTCGCACATCGTCGGCAAGACCTGGTTCACCAAGAACGGGCCGCTGGACAAGCGCATGGGCGCCAACGACGTCAGCCCGGACAAGATCGGCATGAACCTGTTCTGGCGCTTCGCCCCGCAGGCCGACCTGAACCTGGGCGCGACCACCCTGCTCGCGCGCACCATCAACCAGGGCCGCAGCGGCGCCGAGCACACCTCCGGCCGCACCCTGCTGGACCTGAGCGTGAACTACGACACCGGCCGCTTCGGCAAGCTGACCCTCGGCCTGGAGAACCTGCTGAACAAGCAGTACATCCTGACCACCTCCGAGGCCAGCAACGCCAACGACGACTGGATGGCCGGTCGCGGACGGGTGATCTCGCTCTCGCACAACATCGCGTTCTGATCTCCGCCCCCACGGCGCCCCGGCTACCGGGGCGCCGTTCTCTTTTGCAGGACCGCCCGGCCCGGGCCGCATCACCCCGGTATCGCTGCGGCCTGAAGCAAGCGGGCGTCCCTTTGCGCCGGGGCGTACGCCGTCTAGGCTGGTCCAAGGAAAGCGCGCTCCGGCAGCCGGACGCTTTCCCGCTCCATCCAGTCCGGCCCGCACGGCCGGCCACACGGGACCGCAGCATGCATCCAACCGCGACCACGACCGTCACCGCACCGCCGCCCACAGGGCGCTCGGCGGCGTGCCGGCTGCTGGCGGCGACGCTGGCCTGCGCGCTTGTTCCCGCCTCCGCCCTGGCCGGTGACCGCTGGCAACGGCTGGACGATTTCCTGCAGCGCTCCACCGCGGCCGATGGCTATCCGGGCGCGGTCGCCGTGGTCGAAGTCGATGGACGCGGCGCCTTCCATGGCAGCCGGGGCCATGCCGACCTCGCACGCACGCGGCCGATGCGCGAGGACAGCATCTTCCGCATCTATTCGATGACCAAGCCGGTGACCTCGGTGGCGGTGCTGATGCTGATGGAGGAAGGCCGGCTGTCGCTGGACGATCCGCTGTCACGCTACCTGCCCGCCTTCGCCGACCGCCAGGTCGTGGTGGGCGGCGACCTGCGGCATCCGCAGCTGGCGCCGTCGCCCCGGGCGATCACCCTGCGCCACCTGCTGACCCATACCAGCGGTTTCGCCGCGGACGCGGACGCGCATCCAGTCGCGACCCGGCTGCTGAGCGCCGCCGATGTCGACAGCGCCATTTCGCTCCAGGACGTGGCCGCACGCCTGGCCGCGCTGCCGCTGGCCGACGCGCCCGGCACGCATTTCCATTACGAAGGCAGCAACACCGAACTGCTGGCGCGGGTGGTGGAGGTGGTCGGCGGCCAACCCTTCGCGCAGTTCCTGCAGCAGCGCATCTTCGACCCGCTGGCGATGCGCGACACCGGCTTCGAAGTGCCCACCGCGCAGCGCGGGCGCGTGGTCGACCTGCCGACCAGCAACGACGACGGCAGCCTGCGCCTAGCCGGCACGGCGAGCGCGCGCACCCCTGGGGTGCGCCTGAAAGGCTACGACAGCGGTGCCGGCGGCCTGTACTCCACGGCCGCGGACTACCTGGCGTTCGCACGCATGCTGCTCGACGACGGCCGCGGTGGCGGCCGGCAGCTGCTCTCGCGCAAGACCATCGAGCTGATGATGAGCGACCAGCTCGGCGGCTTCGAACCTGCGGTCGCAAGCGCCGGCAACGGCGAGGGCTTCGGGCTTGGCGGCTACGTGGTGACCGACCCGGCGGCACGCGGGCGGCTGGGCAGCGTCGGCCAGTTCGGCTGGTCCGGCGCGGCATCGACCTACTTCACCGTCGACCGCCGCGAAAAGCTGGTGGCGATCCTGCTGATGCAATACCTGCCCGGCGGCGACAGGCCGCTGGCGTCGCCTTCGACCCGCTTCTACAACCTCGTCTACCAGGCCATTCCATGAGTTGCACCGTCCTCGTCGCCGGCTCGGCCAATCTCGACTTCGTGGTGCGCGCGGCGCATGTGCCGGCGCCGGGCGAGACGGTGCTCGGCCGCGAATTCCGCACCTTCCCCGGCGGCAAGGGCGCCAACCAGGCCGTGGCCTGCGCGCGCGCCGGCGGCGCCGATACGCGCATGCTGCTGGCGCTGGGCAATGATGACTTCGCCAGGCCCATCGAAGCCTCGCTGCTCGCTGCCGGCGTACAGCTGCACACGATACGCGATGCGCAGCTGCCGACCGGCACCGCCTTCGTCTGCCTGTCCGACGACGCCGAGAACGCCATCACCGTCGCGCCCGGCGCCAACCTGGCGCTGCGGCCCTGCCACCTGCCCGCGCTGGACGGCGTGCAATGGCTGCTGCTGCAGATGGAAACGCCGCTGGATACCGTGCTCGCCTACGCACGGGCCGCGCGTGCGGCCGGGGTCAAGGTGGCGCTCAACGCCGCGCCGGCGCAGGCGCTGCCCGATGCCCTGCTGGCGCAGCTGGACATGCTGATCGTCAACGAAGGCGAACTGGCCGTCGTCGCCGGCGACCCGCCCGACCTGGCCACCGGCCTGGCGCGGCTGGACGTGCCCTGCGTGATCGTCACCCTCGGCGCGCGCGGCTGCCTGGCGCGCGAGGCCGGCCGCACCCTGCTGCAGCCGGCGTTTTCCATCGCGCCGGTGGACACCACCGCCGCCGGCGATACGTTCTGCGGCACGCTGGTGGCGGCGCTGGCACGCGGGCAGGCGCTGCAGCAGGCGCTGCTCGCCGCCAGCGCCGCGTCCGCACTGGCCTGCACGCGCCTGGGCGCGCAGTCCAGCATCCCGGACACCGCCGAGGTCGCCGTCCTGCTGGCCGATGCCACCCGCGTCCCCGGCGCCGATGCCCATGCCGCGCTGGCGGCATGGTGCGCGCTCTGACCCTCTTTCGTTTTCCGCTGGATGAATGCCATGACCACGCCGTACACCACGCCCGATTACGACAACGAAGCCGCCGACTACGGGCGTGAGGCGATCCGCACCGAGTACAGGTTCTCGCACGTCACCACCGGCCGTTATCTGCCCACCCCGGGCAAGGCGCCTGCATGGCCGTTCGCCGACATCGGCAGCTGGATGATCGACGCCAATGCCAGCGCCGCGGACTGGTTGACCGAACTCAAGGACTGGCGCCGCGAGCATCTGGTGCGCATCGGCTATACCGACGTGAACTACCGCCGGCCGGAACTGCAGTGGGCGCAGCGCAATTTCGTACACGCGCAGATGATGGTCGAGGACCGCTATTTCTTCGATGTGGAAACCGCGCAGTACACCGTCGACAAGTACCTGGACGACCTGATCGAACGCTTCGGCGGGCTGGACTCGGTACTGATCTGGTACATCTATCCGAACATCGGCATCGACGACCGCAACCAGTTCGACCTGGCGCATACGCTGCCGGGCGGCCTGGAAGGCCTGACCGCCGCGGTGAAGGCTTTCCAGGCGCGCGGCGTGCGCGTGTTCCTGCCGGCCAAGCCGTGGGACCACGGCACCCGCGACCCGGGCGTGACGCACTGGGACGGCATGGCGCAGATCATCAAGGCCACCGGTGCCGATGGCATCAACGGCGACACCTTCAACGGCGTGCCGCGTGCGTTCTTCGATGCCTGCGATGCCAAGGGCAACCCGGTGGTGGTGCAGCCCGAGTCCACCATCAGCTCGGAAGAACAGCTGATCTGGAACGTGCAGAGCTGGGGCAAAAAGGCACCCGACGGCCCGGTGCCGCCGGTGTCCAAGTGGAAGTGGCTGGAGCCGCGCCACATGGTCAACTACGAGAACCGCTGGGGGCGGAACCGCAACCACGACCTGCAGTACTGCTTCTTCAACGGCATCGGCTACAACGCCTGGGAGAACATCTGGGGCATCTGGAACCAGTTCACCGCGCGCGACGGCGAAACCCTGCGCCGCATCGCCGCGATCTACCGCCAGTTCCCGCAGCTGATCGTGTCGATGGACTGGGAGCCCTACCAGGTCTGCTACCAGGGCGGCATCTTCGCCAGCCGGTTCCCGGCCGATGGCCAGTGCCTGCACACCTTCATCAACCGCAACGAATACGCGGTCAATGGCGAGCAGATCGGCCTGCCGCATGTGGACGGCACCCGTTACTACGATGTCTGGCACGGCGTGGAGCTGTCGCCGGCCGTGCGTGAGGGCGTGGCCATCATCGAACTGCCGATGGAAGCGCGCGGCTTTGGTGCGGTGCTGAGCGTGCAGCCGGGTGTCGTGGTCGACGGTCTTGATGCATTCCTGGTCGCCGCCGCCAAGCGCGCCGAACAGCCGCTCAACAGTTTCTCCGGCGCATGGAAGGCGATCCCGCAGCAGCTGCGCGAGATCCCCGCCACCACCGCGCAGACTGTCGCGCCGCAGGGCATGGTCACCATTCCGGCCGGTGAGTTCGTATTCGCGGTCGGCGGTGTCGAGATCGAAGGCTTCAACTGGGCCGGCCAGGACGTGCAGTTCCCGTGGGAGGACTGCCCGCGCCGCCATCACCGCAAGCTGATGCAGATGCAGGCGTTCCACATCGATCGCCACCCGGTCACCAACACGCAGTTCAAGGCTTTCATCGACGCCACCGGCTACCACCCGGCCGATGACATCAATTTCCTAGCCCATTGGGTGGATGGCGCACCGCGCGCCGGCTGGGACAACAAGCCGGTGATCTGGGTGTCACTGGAAGACGCGCGCGCCTACGCCGCGTGGGCCGGCAAGCGCCTGCCGCACGAATGGGAATGGCAGTACGCCGCGCAGGGCAGCGATGGCCGCAGCTACCCGTGGGGCAATGACTGGGACGCCAGCCGCGTGCCGCAGGTAAACCGCGGCCGCCGCGTGCTGGCACCGGCCGATGTCGATGCGCATCCGCAGGGCGCCAGCCCGTTCGGCGTCGAAGACCTGGTCGGCAACGTGTGGCAGTGGACCGATGAGTTCGTCGATACGCACACCCGCGCCGCGATCCTGCGCGGTGGCTCCAGCTACCAGCCGCAGACCTCGCACTGGTACTTCCCGCAGGCCTATCGCCTGGATCAGCACGGCAAGTACCTGCTGATGGCGCCGGCCAAGGACCGCAGCGGCATGCTCGGCTTCCGCTGCGTGGTGGACGCGGCATGAGTGCGCTCATCAGCAGTGGTCAGCAGCTGATCGCGCCGTCGGCGGTACAGCTGGACGGCGTGTTCGGGCAGATGCTGGCGGCCAACCGCAGCGGCCGCCTGAGCCACTTCATCGTCGATGAGCACAGCCCGTCGATCGGCATCTTCGGCCAGGCGCACAAGCAGCAGAACCAGGAAGGCGACTGGTACGGCGAGCACGCCGGCAAGTGGCTGTCTGCGACCGCGCGCGCGGTGGCTCAGGGCAACCAGCCCGAGCTGGAAGCCAACCTCCGCCGCGTCGCCGATTGGCTGATCAGCCAGCAGGACGACGATGGCTATCTCGGCAACTATGCCGCCGACCGTCGCTTCACCGTGCCGCAGCCGCCCAAGCCCGAAAGTTGGAACGGCGAACCGGCGCTGCGCACCTGGGACATCTGGACCCACAGCTACCTGATCCTCGGCTTCCTCGAAACCTGGCGTGCATTGGGCGATGACCGCTACCTGCAGGCCGCGCGGCGCATCGCCGACCTGTGCTGGCAGGCGCTGGAATCGGGCATCGACATCACCACCCTGGGCAACCACCACGGCATGTCGGCGACGGTGCTGCTGGACCCGGCCGCCGACCTGTACCTGGTCACCGGCGAGCCACGTTATCTGGCGCTGGCCGAGAAGATCCTGCAGCAGGCCAACGCCAACCCGCGCCTGGCCCTGCTCGACAAGGGCATTGCCAACGAGGACGCGGCGTTCATCGCTACCGGCAAGGCCTACCAGCTGTCATGGAATCTTGTGGGTCTGGCCAAGCTGTACAAGGCCACCGGCAAGGCCGACTACAAGCTGGCCATCGACAACCTGTGGAACAACATCCGCAACCAGCACCTGACCCTGGGCGGCGGCCCGTGGGGCGGCGTGGCGCATCGCTCGCGCGAAGTGTTCAACGCACCGCGCACCTTCTTCCCGCAGGCCTACGTGGAAACCTGCTCGGTACTGGCATGGATGCAGCTCAACCGCGAACTGCTGGCCATCACCGGCCACGCGCGCTACGCCGACGAGCTGGAACGCACCGCCTACAACGACCTGCTGGCGGCGATGGCACCCAATGGCGAGGACTGGTGCTACTACACCTTCCCCAACGGCAAGCGCGTGCACACGACTTACTGGCGTTGCTGCAAGTCCTCCGGCGCGATGGCGGTGGAGGAACTGCCGCAGATCGCCTACGGCACCGCCGCCGACGGCGGCCTGCGGGTGAACCTGTACGGTGCAGGCCAAGCCTCCCTGCGCCACGCCGAGGCCGGCAGGGTGACGCTGCAGCAGCACACGCGCTATCCGTTCGATGGCCAGGTCACACTGCGGGTGACGCCGGATACCAGCGCCACCTTCGGCATCGGCGTGCGCATCCCGGCCTGGGCCGAGGACGCGCGCATCCAGGTCAATGGCGTCGATGTGCCGGTGCAGCCCGGCGAAGACGGCTTCGTGCAGCTGCACCGCCCGTGGCGCGCCGGCGACATCGTCAACGTGGCGCTGCCGATGCAGCCGCAGCTGCAGCGCGCGGCCAACATCAACGTGCAGGAATCGCGCGCGCCCGACGGCTCGCCGGTGGCGCAGGAAGTGCTGCGCTGGGAATACGTCGCCCTCACCCACGGCCCGCTGGTCTACGCCACCGGACTGATCGACGGCTACAAGACCGAGGAGACGCTGAAGCTGCCGGCCGGCGATTCGTCGCAGTGGCTGCGGGTCGGCGAGGACCGGGGCGAAGGCGCACCGGTGACGATGCAGCTGGAATGCCGCGCTCCGCTGGTGTTCGAGCCTTACTACCGCTGCGGCGGGCGCGGGGATGGCGCCTGGCGGTTGACCTGGCTGTCGCTGGCGCCGGTGGATTGAAGGCGCCAGCCCAGCGCCCATTCGCCGCTTTAAGTCCTCGCTGAAAATACCCGCACGATATGTTTCTTCCCGGCACCGCGGAGGAAACTGCAATCAAGGAATCGAGTGCACCCCATGTCAGGAAGCCACAGCCCCTCTCCCTTCGACATCGCCCGCCGCGACGGCGCCGCCGGACCGCTCGGCGGCGTGCGCGTGCTCGACCTGAGCGCCTACATCGCCGGCCCGTACGGCTGCACGCTGCTGGCCGACCAGGGCGCGGAAGTGATCAAGGTGGAGCCGCCGGGCGGCGACAACCTGCGCAAGTATCCGTCCACGCTGGAGGCGGAGAGCCGCGCCTTCCTCGGCGTCAACCGCTCCAAGCGCGGCGTGGTGCTGGACCTGAAGCAGTCCGACCAGCGCGCGGTGCTGATGCGGCTGGTGCGCGAGGCCGACGTGCTGGTGCACAACTTCCGCCCCGGCGTGCCGGCACGGCTGGGCATCGACTTCGACAGCCTGCAGCGGCTCAACCCGCGGTTGGTGTACTGCGCGGTCACCGGTTACGGCGAGAACGGCCCGCTGCGCGACAAGGCCGGCTACGACCAGGTGCTGCAGACCATGACCGGCATGTGCGCGATGCAGGGCAAGCCCGGCGGCGCGCCGGAGATCCTCTACGGCTCGGTGGTGGACTATTACGCCGCCGCGCTGGTGGCCGCGGGCGTGTCCTCGGCGCTGTACGAGCGCGAGCGCAGCGGCGAGGGCCAGTTCGTCGGCGTGTCGCTGCTGCGCAGCGCGCTGACCATGCAGTCGGCGCGGATGATCTGGGCCGAGGGCGAACCGGAGGCGGTGGGCCGCGACATGCGCTCGGGCGGCGTTACCGGCATCCACCCGACCGCCGACGGCTGGCTCTACATCTCGGCCAACACCCCGCATTTCTGGCAGGCGCTGTGCGAGAAGACCGGCCTGCCGGAGCTGGCCGCCGATCCGCGCTACGACAGCGTGCGCAAGCGCGCGGCGCATTCGGAGGAACTGCTGGCGCGGCTGCACGCCGCGCTGGCCGCGCGCGGCGCGCTGGAGTGGGAGGCGCTGTTCGGCGAGGACGTGCCGTGCGCGGCCGCGCGCAAGGTCGAGGACATGTTCGAGCATCCGCAGGTGCAGGCCGAGGACATGGTCGCTTCGCTGCCGCATCCGGTGCTGGGCAGCTACCGTGGCATCACCCGCCCGATCGTGTTCGGGCGCACGCCCGGCCCGCCGCCGTTCGCCGCGCCGGTGTTCGACCAGGACACCGCCACCCTTCTCGCCCGCGTCGCCGAAGACGGCGCCACGCCCTGATCCGGAACGCACAATGACCCCCTCCAGGCTCGCCCAACTGCGCGGACTGTCCGTCGTCGTCGCCGATACCGGCGATTACGAGGCCATCAAGCGCCTGCGCCCGGTCGACTGCACCACCAACCCGACGCTGGTGAAGAAGGCCCTCGACCTGCCGGTCTACGCCGGGCTGATCGAGCGCGAGCTGGCATGGGGCCGTGCGCAGGCCGGCGAGCGCGATGACGTGGCCAAGGCCGTGGTCGACCGCCTGACCATCGGCGTGGGCACGATGCTGGCCGAACTGGTGCCGGGCCGCGTTTCCACCGAAGTCGATGCCGACCAGGCCCACGACACCGAAGCGACCATCGCCAAGGCGCGCCAGTTCATCGCCATGTACGAGGCGGCCGGCGTGCCGCGCGGCAAGGTGCTGATCAAGATCGCCGCCACCTGGGCCGGCGTGGAAGCCGCGCGCGTGCTGCAGGCCGAGGGCATAGACTGCAACCTGACCCTGATCTTCAATCCGACCCAGGCGCTGGCCTGCTCGGAAGCCGGCGCATTCCTGATCTCGCCGTTCGTCGGCCGCATCCTCGACTGGTACGTGGCCAACGGCCAGACCCCGGCCAGCATCGACGAAGACCCGGGCGTGAAGTTCGTGCGCGGCGTGTATGCCGAGTTCAAGCGCCGCGGCTCGGCCACGGTGGTGATGGGCGCCTCGTTCCGCTCGACCGCGCAGATCGAGGCGCTGGCCGGCTGCGACCGCCTGACCATTTCGCCGGACCTGCTGGAGAAGCTCGACGCCGACCAGGGCGAGCTGCCGCGCAAGCTCTCGCCGCAGCCGGCCGAGGCGGTCGACGTTGCCGCGATCGACGAAGCGAAGTTCGACGCCGACATGGCCGCCGACCCGATGGCGACCGAGAAGCTGGCCACCGGCATCGATGCCTTCGCCAGAGACCTGCTCACCCTGCGGCAGAACATCGCCGCCCGACTCGCCTGAGGCCCGCCATGACCCCGATGCGTACCCCGCTCCTGTTCGCCGCCAGCCTGTGCCTGCTGGCCAGCGCCTGCGCCACACCGGCCGCGCGGCATGCGGTTCCCGAGATCCGCCCGGGCGTCGCCCGCGGCTATCTGGAGACCGAACAGCTGCCGGACAGCATCGCCCTGCTGCCGCCGCCGCCGGCGCCGGGGTCGGCCGCGTTCGCGCTGGACGAGCAGGTCAACCTGGCGCGCAACCTGCGCGGCACGCCGCGCTGGCAGCAGGCCATCGCCGATGCCAACCTGCAGTTCCCCGAGGCCGCATCGATCTTCGCCTGCGCCATCGGCACCCGCATCGACGAGGCCGCCACGCCGCGCCTGTATGGCCTGCTGCGCCGCACCCGCACCGACGCGGCGGTGGTCAGCGACGCCGCCAAGCACCGCTACAACCGCACGCGGCCGTTCATGGTCAACGGCGAATCCACCTGCACGCCGGACAAGGAAGCGGGGCTGGCGGAGAACGGCTCCTATCCGTCCGGGCACACCTCCATCGGCTGGGCATGGGCGCTGATCCTCGCCGAGCTGGCGCCGGACCGCAGCGACGCCATCCTCGCCCGCGGCCGCAGCTATGGCGAAAGCCGGCTGGTGTGCAACGTGCACTGGCACAGCGACGTGCTGTCCGGGCGCTTCATGGGCTCGGCGGTGGTCGCGCGCCTGCATGCCGACCCGCAGTTCCGCCACGACATGGACGCCGCGCGCGCGGAACTGGCGACAGCGCGCGCGCGCAATGGCGTGCCGCCGGCCGACTGCGACGCCAGCGCCGCCGCGCTGGCCCAGCCGCTGCCGACCACGGCCTACTGACACGCCACGGTTTCCGTTACCGGTTGCTCTCTCCCTTACTCCGGTATCGCCGCGACCGGGCCGCCATGGCCCGGTCGCTTTTTTTTGCCGGGCTGAAGACCGGGATCGGAGTCGCCCTCCCTTCCAGCGCATGCGCCGGCTGACGCCGTGCGGGCGATAACCCGACCCGGATTTTCGCCGTGGCGCTATGCGGAGTTCCGCATCGGTCGCCCGCGTTTCGTGCTATCGGCAGGCACCCCGCTCTCAAGACCATGGCAGAGGCGCCATTGCGTCCTTTGCTGCCGTGGCATGCGCAACGCATGCGCGGCCGACATACTTCGGGGAGGGGATATGAGGGTTACACGGAAACGCAGCATCATTGCCAGCGCCATCGTCACCGCATTGCTGCCGTCGCTGGCGACGGCGCAGGCGGCGAAAGGCGACACCACCACGTCGCTGGACAAGGTGGAAGTCACCGGTTCGCGCATCAAGCGCACCGAGATCGAGGGCATCGACCCGGTACAGGTCGTCACAGCGCAGGACCTGGAGCACCAGGGCTTCGCCAACGTCTACGACGCGCTGTCGAACCTGACGGTGAACACCGGCGTCTTCGTCGGCGAGGAAAACACCAACAACTTCAACGCCAACGCCCAGGCGCTGAACCTGCGCGGCTTCGGCCCCGGCTACACGCTGGTGCTGCTCAACGGCCGCCGCATCCCCGTGCTGCCCAAGCCTTCGGGCGGCATCAGCGGCAACGTCACCAACCTGGCAATGATCCCGACCTCGGCGGTGGACCGGGTCGAGATCCTGACCAGCGGCGCCTCGGCGATCTACGGTTCGGACGCGGTGGCCGGCGTGGTCAACGTCATCCTCAAGGACCGCATCGAGGGCACCACCGTGTCCTGGCGGCATGGCGATACCGTGCACGGCGGCGGCCGCTCCGAACGCGCCACGCTCACCACCGGTTTCGAGTTCGGCGACACCCGCATCAGCGCCGGCCTGGAATGGGACAAGCGCTGGCCGATCCGCGGCGACCAGCGCAGCTGGTTCGCCTCGCCCGACCGCTCGCCCGACCCCGACTACCGCGAACCGACCCAGGTGATGTCGTTCTGGGACCGCGACACCGGCTGGGACCTGCTCGACATCGGCAACCGCTGCGGCACGCTGGGCTACGAGGCGGTACGCCCCGGCTGGGCCGGCGAAGGCAGCGAGAACTACTGCGGCGACAACGACTTCGACAGCTACACCGTGCGCAACGGCCGCAAGCGCCTGTTCGGCTTCCTCAACCTCAGCCACCACCTCGGCGACCACGAGCTGTACGCCACCGCGCTGTCCACCCGCTCGCGCGCCGACGCCGGCCTGTACCGCTACGGTTTCGCGGTGGACTACGAAGTGGTCGAAGACATGCAGGCACCGGTACCGGACGCGAAGGCATGGCGGCACATCTACCGCACCTTCCGCAATTCCGAGTTCACCGGCAGCAACCAGTCGTTCAAGGAAGACAACGACGTCGTCATCGCCGGCATCCGCGGCACCGTGGGCGAGCTGGACTACAGCCTGAACTACAACTACGGCCGCTACCGCTACCGCGACAGCGTGGATCGCTTCAACGACCAGGCCATGCTCTCGCTGCTGTTCGGCCAGCAGGGCCGCGACTGGTCCTTCCCCTGGTCCGGCAGCCGCTGGGTGCGGGTTGGCAAGGACCGCCTCGACGGCAACCTGCTGCCCGATGGCGACCTGGATTTCTTCGGCACGCTTACCCCGGACCAGTTCCGCGACGCGATGTACACCTCGGTCGGCGACGGCCGCTCCACCTCGCAGGCCTTCACCGCCGACCTCTCCGGCTCGCTGTTCGAACTGCCGGCCGGGCCGCTGGCCTTCGCCGCCGTGGCCGAGGCCAACCGCGATACCTACCGCTTCATCACCGACCAGCCCACCGTCGATGGCGAGATCTACGGCTGGAGCGGCATCCGCGGCCAGGGCAAGCGCAACCACTACGCGCTGGGCACCGAGTTCTCGGTGCCGCTGCTGCCCGCCGGTTCCGGCTTCGGCCAGTGGGATGCGAAGCTGGCCTCGCGCTACGACTACTACGACGATGCCTCCGACGTCGGCGGTGCCTTCACCTGGCAGGCCGGCCTGAGCTGGCGGCCGTCGGACTGGCTGCTGGTGCGCGCCTCGCATGCCACCTCGTTCCGCGCCCCGGACATGCACGTGATGTTCGCCGAGCGTAGTTCGTCCTACACCAGCGGCGTGGACTACCTGGCCTGCGTGAAGGGCGAGGGACTGGCGCGCGGCGCAAGCTGGCAGGGCTGCGGCGAGAAGTACGGCACCGGTTCGATCCGCCAGTACTCCGAGGGCGATCCGGCACTGCGCGAGGAAAAGGGGTCCAGCGACACCATCGGCCTGGTCGCCCAGCTCGGCGGCAACCATTCCTTCAGCCTGGACTGGTACAGCGTCGAGTTGAACGACCAGGTCGGCGTCATCGGCGCCGACGCGGTGCTGCGCTACGCCGCCGAGTGCGCGCTGGGCTATGACGTGCAGGGCAGGGACGTGGACGCCAACTCGCCCAAGTGCCAGACCATGCTGGCGCGCGTGCAGCGCGGCGGCCGCGGCGATGGCGTGCAGTCGGTGATCACCAGCCCGTTCAACACCGGCATGTACCGCCAGGACGGCGTGGACATGACCTGGAACTCGAGCCTGCCGACCGAGCATTGGGGCCGTTTCTCGGCACGCATCGGCTACACCCACATCCTCAAGACGCTCAGCCGCTACCTGCCCGAGGACGAGGTCGAGAACATCCGCGACCGGCAGTGGAACAACGAGTTCCGCACCCGCTCCAACATGACCCTGGGCTGGGACTACAAGCGCGTATCCAGCTACGTGCACATCAACCGGCTCGGCTCCTCGCCGGTACGCTGGGCCGACGCGTACGAGCGCTTCAAGCCGTGGACCACGGTGAACCTGTCGCTGGGCTACCGCGCCACCGACGCGCTCTCCTTCAACCTGGCCGCGGTCAACGTGCTGGACAAGAAGCCCTGGCGCCACGCCTCGGAGAAGTGGTGGCCGTACGCGGACATCAGCAAGTACAACCCGGCCGGCGCCGAGTACTTCATGACGGTCGAATACAGGCTCTGAGCGTCAATCCGGGCATCACCCGGCACGACAGCCACCGTGACGCGGTCACGGTGGCTGTTTTCTTTCAGGGGGAGCATGCGCGAGACGCGGGGTTCGGACCGTGTTCCCGCTGCGGTACCGATCGGCAGGGCATGGCGCGGCAACGTGGCTCGCGCTCCGTTGCCGTATGCCTGCATGGAACCGCGCCGGCACCGCCGGCGCGGTCGCCCCGCTCAGGGCCGGGTGCCGCCCATCGCGTTGCCCCGCGTCGCACAGGACTGGGCCGCTCCACGGCAACGACGCGTGTCGCCGGTCATGTCGGCGTTGAACGCGTCGCCGTTCCCGCCGTACATCGGCACGCCCGCGCCCTGCTGCCCATAGCGCACCTGCAGCCCGATGCTGTTGCTGCGCATCGCGTTGCGGCCCTGCTCGCGGCCCAGCAGCAGCGAGAACATCCAACCGCTGTCCAGCTGCAGGTCCATCCCCGCCCCCAGCGCCAGCATGTCGTCGTTGTAGCTGCGCATGGCAAGCACGTAGTCCGTGCCCTGCGGGCGCTGCACGTAGTTCACCGACACGTCGCCGCGGTTGTCCAGCGCGCCGCGGTACTCGATGCGCCAGTGCGGGCGCCAGCTCAGCCGCTCGCCCTTGAATGCCAGGCTGCCCTCCAGCCCCACCGCCAACGCGCTGTTGTCCACCCGCTGCCGGCCATAGGCCAGGTCGTAGGCATCCAGCCCACGCTCGCGGTAGCCGTCCAGCGTGGCGCGGTGGCCGTCGTAGCGCCCGTAGCCGGTCAGGCTCAGCCCCGACGTGCTGCGGTGCTCGTAGCCGAAGGTCAGCGAGCCGAACCATTGCTGGCCGGCGCGCGTGGCATGGGCGCTGGCGTTGGCCAGTTCGCTCCAGCGGGCCAGGTCGAAGTCCAGCTGGCCGTTGGCCAGCAGGCCGTCCACGAACAGGTGCTCGCCCATGCGCCACAGGCCATACACCGCCAGCGAGCGCTGGTCGGCATCGACCTTGGACGGGGTGTCGTCGAAGTCCGTGCCCTGCCGGCCCCAGCTGCTGGCCACGCCCAGCAGCACATGCTCGCCTACCGCACGGTCCGCGCCGAGGGTGAGGCCACCGGTGTTGAAGTCGAAACCGCCACCGGCACGGCCGTTGCGCCCGGCCTTGCCAAAGGTCGCCGTGCCGGCCAGCCACAGGCCCCAGCCTTGCGGCAGGGACGGCATCGCCGCCTCGGCCACACGGCCCACCGGCAGCGTCAGCCCCGGTACGCCCTGGCTGCCGGCATAGGCCAACGCGAAATTGACGCTGCTGGCGTTGCGCCCCGAACGCACCTGCCGCAGGCGGTCGCGAATGTTGTCGCCCTGCACCTGGGCGAAGCGCACGCTGGCGTCCACCTGCGCCTGGATGCCGCCGCTGACCTGCGCGTCCAGCGTCGGGTCGGGACGTGCGTTGACCACCAGCGTCACCGCCACCGCGCCGGTGAGGTAGCTGGGGGTCGCCGCCTGGGTAGCGGTCAGCGTGGTGCTGCCTTCGCCCACCACGGTGACGGTGCGGCCATTGACCGTGGCCACCGCCGGATTGCTGCTGGTGAAGGTGAACGCGCCCGGGCTGTTGCTCTTCGGGAGCGGCAGCTCGAAATCGGCCTGGCCGTACATCTTCTGCAGATCGCCGATCCAGCTCAGTTCCGGTGCGGCCACTAGCTCCGTGGCGCTGTCCGGCTCGCCTTCGCCGGCCAGGTTGTAGGCGGCCACGGTGAACACATAGCTCACGCCCTCGGCCAGCCCCTGCACCAGGATCGGCGAGCCGCTGCCGGTGGCGGTGACCACGCCCGGCGTGCTGGCCGCACGCAGGCTCATCGTGCGCAGGGCCGGCGCCGCCGCGCCCTGCGGGGTGGCGGTGACGCGGTAACCGTCGATGCTCGCGCCACCGGTGAACGCCGGCGGCGTGAACGCCACGCTGACCTGCCCGGTACCCACCGGCGTCAGCGTCTGGATGTCCGGCACGCCCGGCGGTACCGGCTCGATCCGGAACGTGCGCGTGGCCGAGGCCGGGCGATGGGTGGCATCGCCGGCCTGCTCAACCACCAGGGTGCAGCTGCCGGCCCGTACGAAGGCCAGCTGGCCAGCGGCGGTCACCGTGCACACGTCCTGCGTGGACGAACTGAACACCAGCGGCAGTCCGGAGTCGGCGCGCGCCGACAACACCGGCACCTGGTCGAAGCGCTGCGGGCCGACCTCGTCGAAGGCCACCGTCTGCAGCACCTGCGGCACCACCGGGGCCGACGGCGCCGACGGCGCGCTGCTGCCGCCGGTCTGGCCGGACGCGGCAACGGTGAAGGTGTAGCTCACGCCATCGGTCAGCCCGCGCACCGTGATCGGCGAGCCCGTGCCGCTGGCGGTAATGCCGCCCGGCTGCGCGGTGACCGTGTAGGTGATGGTCTCGCCGGTAGCGGCGGACGGGGTGAAATGCACCGCCACCTCGCCCGAACCGACCACCGTCACCTCGCCCGGCACCGGCGACGCGGCCACCACCGCGGTCACGCTGAACGACTGCGCCCGCGAAGCCGGCAAGTGACTGGCATCGCCGTCCTGGTGCACCGTCACCGTGCAGGTACCGGCACTGGCGAAACCCAGCATGCCAGCGGCCGTGACGTTACACACAGACGGCGTGGATGCCTCGAAGCGCAGCGGCAGGCCCGAATCCACCGAGGCCACCAGCGTCGGCGTGGTGCCGAAGGCCTGTGCGCCCGGATTGGCGAAACTGATCACCTGCGTCGCCGCCGTGGTGACGGCATTGGATGCGGCCGACGCCGCACCGGTGCCCACGCCGTTGGTCGCGGTCACGGTGAAGGTGTAGCGCGTACCCGGGGTCAGCCCGTTGACCGTGATCGGCGAGCCGCTGCCACTGGCGGTGATGTTGCCCGGGTTCGAGATCACGCTGTAGCCGGTAACCACTGCGCCGCCGGTGAAGCCCGGCGCGGCGAAGCTCACCTGCACGCTGTCCGCACCGGTCATGGCCGCCGCGCCGATGACCGGCGCCGCCGGCACCACCGCCTTGACCGCAAACGTCTGGCTCACCCGCGGGGCCGGCAAGGTGCCGGCGTTGCCCGCCTGATCCGCATGAATCGTGCAATCGCCCACCGTGGCGAAGGTCAGCGCGCCATCACCGCCAACGCTGCACACGCCCGGCGTGGCAGAGCTGAAGGCCACGCTCAGGCCAGAGTCCACCGAGGCCACCAGCGTCGGCGTGGTGCCGAAGGCCTGTGCGCCCGGGTTGGCGAAGGTGATCGCCTGCGTCGCCGCCGTGGTCACCGCGTTGGAAGGTGCCGACGCCGGGCTGGTGCCTGCACCGTTGGTCGCGGTTACGGTGAAGGTGTAGCGCGTGCCCGGGGTCAGCCCGTTGACCGTGATCGGCGAGCCGCTGCCACTGGCGGTGATGTTGCCCGGGTTCGAGATCACGCTGTAGCCGGTAACCACTGCGCCGCCGGTGAAGCCCGGCGCGGCGAAGCTCACCTGCACGCTGTCCGCACCGGTCATGGCCGCCGCGCCGATGACCGGCGCCGCCGGCACCACCGCCTTGACCGCAAACGTCTGGCTCACCCGCGGGGCCGGCAAGGTGCCGGCGTTGCCCGCCTGATCCGCATGAATCGTGCAATCGCCCACCGTGGCGAAGGTCAGCGCGCCATCACCGCCAACACTGCACACGCCCGGCGTGGCAGAGCTGAAGGCCACGCTCAGGCCAGAGTCCACCGAGGCCACCAGCGTCGGCGTCGTGCCGAAGGCCTGTGCGCCCGGGTTGGCGAAGCTGATCACCTGCGTCGCCGCCGTGGTGACGGCATTGGATGCGGCCGACGCCGCACCGGTGCCCACGCCGTTGGTCGCGGTCACGGTGAAGGTGTAGCGCGTACCCGGGGTCAGTCCATTGACCGTGATCGGCGAGGTGGTGCCGGTGAACGGCCCGCCCGCTACCGCCGGGCTCGGCGTCAGGATGTAGCCCGTGACCGCCGCACCGCCATTGAACGACGGCTCGGTGAAAGCCACCGCCGCCTGGCCGACGCCAGTCAGGATGGCCGTGCCGATGCCCGGTGCGCCCGGCGCCACCGCGTTGACCGCGAACGTCCGGGAAACCCGCGGTGCCGGCTGGTGGCTGGCATCACCGGCCTGGTCGGCGTTGATGGTGCAGCCACCGGTGGTGTGGAAAGCCAGCAGGCCCGTGCTGCTGATGCTGCACACACCGGCCGTGGACGAAGTGAAGCTCACCGCCAGCCCGGATTCGGCGGTAGCGGTCAGTGTCGGCGTGGTGCCGAAGGCCTGTGCGCCCGGGTTGGCGAAAGTGATCACCTGGGTGGCCGCCGTGGTGACGGCAATGGACGCGGCCGATGGCGAGCCGGTGCCGATACTGTTGGTCGCGGTCACGGTGAAGGTGTAGCTGATGCCGGCATCCAGGCCGCTGACCGTGATCGGTGAGGTGGTGCCGGTGAACGGCCCGCCCGTCACTGCCGGGTTCGGCGTCACGCTGTAGCTGAGCGCCGGGTCGCCGCCATTGAAGGCCGGCGCGGTGAAGACCACCGACGCCGTACCGACGCCGGTCACCGTGGCGGTGCCGATGGTCGGCGCGCCCGGAGTCACCGCATTGACAGTAAAGCTGCGGGTGACCTTGGTCGCCGGGAGATAACTGCCGTTGCCGGCCTGGTCGGCGTTGATGATGCAGGTGCCGGCGGTGATGAAGGTCAGCCCGCCGCCGATGGTGGTGATCGTGCACACCTCGGGCGTGGACGAGGTGAAGGTCGGGGTCAGCCCTGAATCGGAGGTCGCGATCAGGGTGGGCGTGGTGCCGAAATTCTGCGCACCGGGATGGTTGAAGGTGATCGTCTGGATCGCGGCCGGGGTGATGCTGTTGGAAGCGCTCGACGCGGGACCGGTGCCGGCGTTGTTGTCGGCGGTTACCGTGAAGGTATAGGCCTGTCCGTTGGTCAGGCCGGTGACGACGATCGGTGACCCTGCACCATTGACCGGCGCCACGTCCACCGGGAACACGCTCACCGTGTACCCGGTGACCGAGGTGCCACCGGTGCTGGTCGGCGCGGCGAAGGCGACGCTGGCCTGGGTGTCGCCGGCCGTGGCCACGACCGAGGTCGGTGCGCCGGGGATGACGGAATGGACGATGAACGTGCGGCTGATCTGTGTCGCCGCCAGGAAAGCCGCATCGCCGGCCTGGTTGGCCAGGATCGTGCAACTGCCCACGGTCACAAAGCCCAGCACGCCTTCGGACGTTACCGTGCATACGCCGGTCGTGGACGAGGTGAAGCTCACATCCAGCCCGGAAGTAGCCGATGCGCCGCCATTGAGGATGCGCAGGTCCGGCGCGCTGCCGAAGTTCTGCGCACCTGGATTGATGAACGTGATGCTCTGCGGCGCGGCCGGGATGACCACGTTGGAAGCGGTCGACGCCGCACCGGTGCCCGCGGCGTTGGTCGCGGTCACGGTGAATGTGTAGCTCACCCCGTTGGTCAGGCCGGTGACAGTGATCGGCGAGCCCGAACCGGTGCCTATATTGCCGCCCGGACTGGCGGTCACCGTATAGCCGGTGATGGTGGCGCCCCCGGTCGACGACGGTGCGCTGAAGGTCACCGTGGCCTGCTGGTTGCCGGCCGTGGCCGTGCCGATGGTCGGCGCGCCGGGAGTGATGGCGTCGACGGTGAAGCTGCGGGTCACCGTGCCCGCCACGTTGGTGGATGCGTTGCCGCTCTGGTCGGCATTGATGGTGCAGGTGCCGGCGCTGGCGAAGGTCAGCTCACCGCCGGAGGTGACGGTACACACGCTGGTGGTGGACGAGCTGAAGCTCACCGTCAGCCCGGAATCGGAGGTGGCCCCCAGGATCGGTGTGGTGCCGTAGTTGTAGTTGGCCGGCTGGTTGAAGGTGATGGTCTGGTTGGCCTTGGGCGTGACCGGAGTGCTCGCCCCCGACGCGGCGCTGGTGCCGGTCCCGTTGGTCGCCGTCACCGTGAAGGTGTAGGCCGTGCCGTTGGTCAGGCCGGTGACCGTGATGGTGCAGGCGGCCGGCCCGGCGCAGGTGAACGGGCCGCCCGGCACGGCGGGACTTGGCGTGGCGGTATAGGTCGTGATCGCCGAGCCACCATCGCTGGCCGGTGCGGTGAACGTCACCGTGGCCTGCGCATCGCCCGCCGTGGCGGTGCCGATGGTCGGGGCACCCGGCGCGGTCGGGATGGCGACGGTGTGGGTGTTGCCGCTGCTGTAGGACGGAATGCTGTTGCCGGCATTGTCGACGATGTTGGTCGAACCATTGAGGTCGATCTTGATCGTGCCGGCGCCGGTGATCGAGGTGATATTGACGTTGACCGCGTTGCCGCTGGAGGTCGACACGCTGGCGATGGTGCCGATGGCCCCGTTGCCGACCAGGGTGAAGTCGTCGGTGGAGACGTTGTTCACCGGCTCGCTGAAGGTCACCGTGAAGGCCATCGCGGTATCGGTGCTGGCGGGGGAACCGCTGACCGCGATGCTGGTGACGCTGGGCGCCACGCCATCGATGACGATGTTCTTGTTCGCACCCAGCGAGTTGGCTGCACCCGGCGCAGGCAAGGTCAGGATGGCGTTGTTGCCGGCCGCGTCCTTGATGGTGCCGCCGTTGAGGGACAGCGAATTGGTGGCCACGTAGTCCAGGTCGGCACTGCTGTCGCCGGCCTGCACCGTGTAGTTGAACGTCAGCGTGCTGGTGCCGCTGCCGCTGGCGTAGCTGATCGTGCGGTCGGTCGCGCCGGTTTCCAGGGTCAGCTGCGGTATGCCGGTGACCGTCACCGTCTCGCTGAATTTGACCTGCAGCGAGAGGACGTCGTCGATCTTGTAGGTGCGATTGGCGTTGCTGGCCGTGACCCCGCTGACCGTGGGCGCCACGCCATCGATGACGATGTTCTTGTTCGCACCCAGCGAGTTGGCCGCGCCCGGCACAGGCAAGGTCAGGATGGCATTGTTGCCGGCCGCGTCCTTGATGGTGCCGCCACCCAGGGACAGCGCATTGGTGGCCGCGTAGTCCAGGTCGGCGCTGGTGTTGCCGGCAACCACCATATACTTGAACGTCAGCGTGCTGGTGCCGCTGCCGCTGGCGTAGCTGATCGTGCGGTCGGTCACGCCGGTTTCCAGGGTCAGCTGCGGTATGCCGGTGACCGTCACCGTCTCGCTGAAATTGACCTGGATGAAAATGACGTCGTCAACCTTGTAGGTGCCGTTGGCGGTGCTGGAGTTGACGCTGGAGACAGTGGGCGGCGTAGTGTCCGACGCCGTGCAGGTGAGGGTGATGTCGATGGTCTGGCCATCGTCCAGATACTGGAAGGTGTTGTAATCGATCGGGGCTGTCACGCAGCCCGTCTCTTGATGTGCCGTAACGGAATCCGAATAGCCCACCGAGAACCAGCCCGGTGTCGTCCCCAGATCGACCGCGTAGTTGGTCACGTTGCCGTTGAATGTAGGCCAGGCAACGCCTATGGCGTTGTTCTGGTCCCCGTTGGCGGGGCTGCGCCGGAAAGCCAGCATGCCCGGGTTCGTATGTCCCAGCGCCAGGTACTCGGCATGCGTCTGGTAGGTCACCCGCGCCGTGATTGCCGCATGGGCCGGCGCAGCCAGTGCCAGCAGTGCCAACGTGGCGAAGCCGCTTTTCAGGCGTGACAGGAAACCGCCTTTGCGGAAAAGGCCACCTGAAATGATGATCGACATGCGTTTCCCCTGTGCAGCACGAGCCAAGGGACGGCCCGCCCACCGGCAGCCCCCCCACGAATGAATCCTTCAAATCCCCTACCGCAGAAAGCAGCCGGATCCGATCACGCCCCGTCTCTCCCGGTCTGGCGGATCTTCGGCAACCCTTACGCCCGCTCTCGCAGGCGTGACGAATTTAACAATCCGTGGCGGGTTCCCGGAAGCGGAATCGGGCGCGGGGGAGCTTCGGGATTCCGGGGAAGGCGACGAACTTGCGGCCGGGCGTCGCGCGGGCGACTGGGGGTGACCGGGTCCTAGAGAGCCCGCCTTCCGGGGTGTCCCTCACCTCAACCCCTCTCCCGGAGGGAGAAGGGTTTCGAGCTGTCCAGCGTTCCGGGGCAGCTGGCTTCAAGCCCGGGCGGGGCGTGGCGACTCCCGCCGGGCGGGAACAACCCCGCTCAATCGCGGGCGTTCCACGCCGGCGTCGGCCGCTTCAGCAGGTGGCGCACGAAGAAGTCGAACTTGCGGCGCTGGATGTAGTCGATCGGTTCCTGCGAGCGGCCCACGCCGTGGCCGGTGCCGGGCACGGTGAGCAGGTCGAAGTCCTTGCCGGCCCGGATCAGCGCGTCGGCCACCTGGTAGGTCGAGGCCGGGTCGACGTTCTCGTCCTGCTCGCCGACGATCAGCAGCAGCTGGCCGCGCAGCCGGTGCGCGTTGTCCACGCCGGAGGCGCGCGCGTAGCTTTCGTCCACCGGCCAGCCCATCCACTGCTCGTTCCAGCTGAGCTTGTCCATGCGGTTGTCGTAGCAGCCGTTGTAGGCCACCGCCACGGTGTAGAACTCCGGGTGGAATTCCAGCGCGTTGAGCGCGTTCTGGCCGCCGGCCGAGGCGCCGTAGACGCCCACGCCGCCGCTGATGTCGTAGGAGGGATCGCGCGCGGCCATGGCCTTGTGCCAGGCGATGCGGTCGGGGAAGCCGGCGTCGCCCAGGTTCTTCCAGGCCACGTCGTGGAAGGCCTTGGAGCGGTTCATCGTGCCCATGCCGTCGATCTGCACGACGATGAAACCCAGGTCGGCCAGCGCCTGTGCGCCGATCAGGCGCTCGTTGCTGGACTGATTGTCGAACGGCCAGAACTTCTTCTGCACGTGCGAATCGTGCGGGCCAGCGTAGATGCTCTCGATGACCGGGTAGCGGCGCGACGGGTCGTAATGCGTGGGCCGCACCACCAGCCCCCAGATCGGCGTTTTTCCATCGCGGCCGGGCGCGCTGAAGGTTTCCGGGGCGCGGTAGCCGGCGGCGAACAGCGCGCTGGCGTCGCCGCGTTCGAGCGTGTCCAGCAGGCGGCCGTCGCGCGCGTCGCGCAGTTCGGTGACGTTGGGCTGGTCCAGCCGCGACCAGGTATCGACGTAATGCGCCATGTCCGGCGACAGGCTCAGTTCGTGCCAGCCTTCGCCCGGGGTCATGTGGACGAGGTTCCTGCCGTCGAGATCGATGCGGTAGAAATGCTGCAG
Organism: Stenotrophomonas nitritireducens; assembly: GCF_001431425.1. GTDB lineage: Bacteria > Pseudomonadota > Gammaproteobacteria > Xanthomonadales > Xanthomonadaceae > Stenotrophomonas > Stenotrophomonas nitritireducens. The sequence continues at coordinate 21,259 of NZ_LDJG01000002.1, read as the reverse complement.
GTACGGGTCGCCCGGCTCGCGGCCGTTGGCGGCGAACCAGATCTGGCCACGCGCCTCGTCCACCTTGACGATCTGCCGCACCGCCCATGGCCCGCGGGTGAGCTGGCGCAGGCGGCCGCTGCGGCCGTCCACCACGTACAGGTGGTTCCAGCCGTCGCGCTCGGACATCCACACGATCCGTTCGCCGCGCCTGCCCACGTCATGGAAGTCGGCGCGTTGCCACCAGCTGTTGACGAAAGTGTCGCTGCGTTCTTCCACCACGCTGCGCGCCGCGCCGGTATGCGCATCCACCTCGATCAGCCGCACCCGCTGGAAGCCGCGCTCGGTATAGCGGAACGCCAGCGTGCGGCTATCGGCGCGGAACTGCGGCGCGCTGATCTCGTAGGGATTGGGAAACAGCGCGGTCGGCACCTCGACGCGGCGGCCGCTGGCGACCTCGAAGATCACCGGGCGGTCGATGTCGACCGCGTCGCCGGGCTTGGGATACAGCTGGGTGCGCACGCGCGGCTGCACCTGGTCGCGCGGCGAGGTTTCCACCCGCGTCACCCGGCGCGCATCGCCCGGCTTGACCCGCAGCACCAGGAAGCGGCTGGAGTCGGGCGACCAGACGATGCTCTCCGGGTCGTAGAAATCGTTATCGGCGCCATCACGCGCCAATACCCTGCTGCTGCCGTCGGCCAGCGTGCGCAGCAGCACGCTGCCGTCGCGCACGAAGGCCTCCATGCGCCCGTCCGGCGAACGCTGCGGCGTAGCGTCGGCCGCCACCGAGAGATCGCGCACCACGCCCCAGCCGCGCGGCCGCGGCGACGGGCCGGATTCGCTCCAGCGCGCGCAGCGGTATTCCGCACCGAGTTCGCAACGCACCCAGGCGTTGTCCACCCAGGCGCGCAGCGCCTTGCCGTCCTTGTCCATCTCGTAATCGGCGAACGGCAGGCGCCGTCCGTCCACGCCGCGGCCGAGCAGCGGCGACAGCGCCGTGGCCAGCCGCACCTGGTCGAATGCGGCCTCGGCCTGCGCCTGCCCCACCCTGCGCACCACGAACTCGAAGCCGCCCGGCGCGGTACGCCGGTAACGGTAGCGTTCGCCGTCGATCCAGGTGGCCGGCCCGGCCAGCCCGGTGGTCAGGTACATCCATTGCTCGCGCAGCTGCAGCGAACGTGCGAACGCCGCCTCGTCCGGTGTCGGCGGCGCCGTGTCCTGCGCGAAGGCCGGCAGGCTGGCGCAGCTCAGCGCCAGCAGCCAGCCGCGGAGGTGGCGATGGATGGTTCCGGATCGAAGCATGCGGTCGTTCTCCCTTGCGTGCGGTCAGGCGAATGGCTGGTCGATAGCGATGGATGGCGGCGTGAACCACTGCGCGCCGTCGGCGGTGACGTGGAAGTGGTCTTCCAGGCGCACGCCGAAGCGGCCCGGCACCACGATCATCGGCTCGTTGCTGCAGCACATGCCCGGCGCCAGCGGCAGGGCGTTGCCGCGCACCAGGTACGGCGCCTCGTGGATCGCCAGCCCGCAGCCATGGCCGGTACGGTGCGGCAGTCCGGGCAGGCGGTAGTCCGGCCCCAGTCCTCCGGCTTCCAGCACGTCGCGCGCGGCCTGGTCCACCGCCTCGCAGGTCACGCCGGGGCGCACCGCGTCGAAGGCGGCCTGCTGCGCGGCGCGCTCCAGGTCCCAGATGCGCCGCTGCCCGGCATCGGCTTCGCCGAAGATCCAGGTGCGGGTGACGTCGGAGTTGTAGCCCTGCACGCTGCAGCCGGTGTCGATCAGCACCAGTTCGCCGCGGCGCAGGTGCTGCACGCCGGGAATGCCGTGCGGGAAGGCGGTGGCGTGGCCGAACTGCACGATGCAGAAGGTCGAACCACCATCGGCGCCGAGCGCGCGGTGGGCCTCGTCGATGAAGCGCACCAGTTCGTCGGTGCCGATGCCCTCGCGGGCGATGCCGGCGGCCAGCCGCTGCACCTGCAGGGTCATGTCGCAGGCCTGCTGCATCAGCGCCAGTTCGGCCGGCGACTTGCACATGCGGCAGCCGTCGATGACCGCCGCGGCCGAGGTGATGGCCGTCGCGCCGAGGTGCGCGGCCAGGCCCACCTGCACGCGGTACGGCGCTTCCGGGTCCAGTGCCAGCGTGCGCGCGCCGCGCTCGACCATGGCCTGGGCCACAAGCGCGTGCGGGTCCTCGTGTTCTTCCCACAGGCGCTTGCCGGCCGGGATGCGCAGCACCGCATCCAGCGAGCCTTCCTCGAACACCGGGCAGACCATCAGCGGCTCGCCTTCCAGCGTGAGCAGCATCGCCACCAGCCGCTCGCTGCCGCCCCACGGCACGCCGGCGAACCAGCGCAGCGAGGTGCCGGCGGTGACCAGCAGCGCGTCCACGCCCTGTGCGCGCATCAGGCCGCGCGCGCGTTCCAGCCGCTGGGCGTATTCGGCATCGCCGATCGGCGGCGCACGGTGCGGCCACGGCGCCAGCTGCGCGCGCGCCTGTTCCAGGGTGAGGTGTCCTATCTGTGCATTCATGGGGTGGCTCCGATATCGGCGGTGGTGCAGTGCTGGTCGGTCCAGCGCGGCAGGCCGCCCGGGTTGCGGTCGCGCAGTTCGGGCGGCAGCAGCGCATCGGGCACATTGTCGTATGCCTGCAGCGCGGTGAAGCGCAGGATCGCCGCCGGCAGGCCGACGGCGGTGAAGCCGGGCTGGGTCGAGGCCGGGAACGGACCGCCATGCTGCTGCGCCGGGCTGACCAGCACGCCGGTGGGCATGCGGTCGGCGATCAGGCGGCCCACGCGCGGCCGCAGCGCGGCGGCGAGCGAACGCCAGGCGGCATCGTCGCTGCCGTCGGCGGCGCGGTACAGCGTGCCGGTGAGTTGGCCTTCGAGGGTCGAGGCGATGGCCTGCATCTGCGCGGCATCGGCCGCGCGCACCAGCAGGCTGCACGGCCCGAAGGCCTCGGCCTGGAACCGCCGCGGGTCGGCGAGGAAATCCTCCGCACCCACCGTCAGCAGCGTCGGCGCATGGCGGTAGCCCGTGGTGCCGGCATCGCCGCCGCACAGCAGCCGCGCACCCGCGTCGCGCAACGCCGCGATCGCATGCCGCAGCGACACCAGCACGCCGCGCGAAAGCAGCGGCAGCGGCGCGGTGGCGGCGAAGCGCGCCTGCACATCGGCGACGAAGGCATCGCCAGCCGCGCCTTCAGGCACGATCACCAGCCCCGGGTTGGTGCAGAACTGGCCGCTGCCGAGCAGGCAGGAACCGCTGAACTCCCCGGCCAGCGCCGGCCCACGCTCGGCCAGCGCACCGGGCAGCAGGAACACCGGGTTGAGGCTGGACAGCTCGCCGAAGAAGGGAGTGCCGGCGGCATCGGCGGCCTGTTTCAGGGCCAGCCCGGCGGATCGGCTGCCGGTGAAGGCGACCGCACCCAGCCGCGCATCGCCGGCCAGGGCCAGGCCCAGTGCCGGTTCGACGTCGTACAGCAGCTGTACCGTGGCCGGCGGCAGGCCGGCGGCTTCGGCGACGCGCTGCGCATGCCCGGCCAGGCGCTGGCTGGTGGCCGGATGCGCCGGATGCGCCTTGGCGATCACCGGATTGCGTGCGGCGATGGCCGCGGCGAAATCGCCGCCGGACACGGCATTGAAGGCGAACGGGAAGTTGTTCGGGCCGAACACCAGCACCGGCTTGCCCAGCGGTGCGTGGTGCGAGCGCAGGCCCGCGGCGGTATCGATCACCGGTTGCGTCCAGCGGTGGCCGCGCACGGCGGCGGCGGCCTGGCGCAGCTGGCTGCAGGTGCGCGGCAGTTCATTGCCGCGCAGCCGCGGCGCGGCAGGCAGGCCGGTTTCCGCGTGCGCCAGCTGCACCAGCGCGTCGGCATCGGCTTCCAGCGCATCGGCGTAGGCGTCGAGGAAGGCGGCGATGCGTTCCGGGTCGGTGGCGGCCAGCCGCGGCGCGGCGGCGCTGGCCGCGGCCAGCGCCTGTTCCACGTCGGTCGCGCCGCTGCGCGGGAACGCCGGCCCGATGGCGTCCCCGCTGGCCGGATCGAACGCACGGAAGGTCTCCATGCCGTCCTGTGCGGCCTGCCAGCGGCCGGCGATGAGCAGGGGCGCGACCGTGTCCATGTCAGCGCTTCCGGGTGGCGATGGCGTGGTCGATCAGCGCCAGCGCCTGCTCGCGCTCGGCGCCCTCCACCACCCGTCGCGGCCCGCGCACGCGCTCGCTGCCCAGGCCCACGCGCTCCTGCATCAGCTTGATCAGCTGCACGAACTTGGGAACCGTGTCCATGCGCAGCAGCGGCAGCGACCACTCGTACAGGTCGCGTGCGGCCGCGTAGCCGCCAGTGCGCGCCTGCTCGAACAGCTGCACCGCTTCTTCCGGGAAAGCGTTGACGGTGCCGGCGATCCAGCCCTCGGCGCCCATCGCGATGCCCTCCACGATCAGGTCGTCCACGCCCACCAGCAGCACCAGGCGGTCGCCGATCAGTTCGCGGATCGCCGCCAGGCGGCGCACGTCGCCGGAGGATTCCTTGATCGCCTGCACGTGCGGGAAATCGGCGGCGAACTGCGCGATCTGCGCCGGAGTGAAGTCGGTGCGGTAGGCGATGGGGTTGTTGTAGAGCAGCACCGGCAGATCGGTGGCGGCCAGGATCGTGCGGATGTACGCCCCCATCTCGTGCGCGTCGCTGGAGTACACATACGGCGGCAGCACCATCACCCCGCCGGCGCCAGCGGCCTTGACCGCCTGCACCAGTGCCACGCCCTCGTCGGTGGACAGCGCGGCGATGCCGGCCACCACCGGCACGCGCCCTTCCACGGCCGCGACCAGGGTGCGCACGATGGCGATCTTCTCGTCGAAGGTGAGCGTGGCGCTCTCGCCCAGCGAGCCCAGCGGCACGATGCCGCTGCAGCCGGCGGCGAGCATGCGCTTGGCATGTTCGGCCAGGAAGGCGTGGTCGACCTCGCCGCTGGCGGTGAAGGGCGTGGTGATGGCCGGCAGCACGCCGCGCCAGAAACCTGCATTGCTCATGGGTCTTTACCTTGTTCGGGTTCGTCGGAGGGAACATCGGCCAATGCGGCCAACGCGACCGGAGTCAGCGGTGGCCGCACGGCGGTGGGGGAGAGGGAAGGCGAAGCCAGCCGCAGTTCGCGCAGCGCGGCGCCGCAGACACGGCCCTGGCAGGCACCCATGCCGCAGCGCGTGACCAGCCGCAGCTGGCGCGGGTCGGCGTGCGCATGCACCGCGGACATCGGCACGTCCTCGCAGCGGCAGGCCAGGGTGTCGGGCGTCGCCAGGGCGCGCGTGCGCGCGTCGGGGGCGAAGTGGGCGTGCAGCAGATCGGCATAGGCACGCTCGCGCTCGCGGCGTGCGCGCAGCGCCTCGCCGCCGCGTTCGTCGCCGAGCGCGAAGCAGGCCGCCATCGCGCCCTCGACGCGCGCGCAGTCGCGTCCGCCGACGCCCAGCGCCTCGCCGGCGGCATGGATGTCGGGATGGCTGCTGCGCAGGCGCGCATCGACGCGCACGGCCGGATGCACCGAAGTCGTATCCAGCCCGCAGCCCAGCAGGCGTGCCAGTTCGACGTTCGGCACCAGTCCCCAGCCGACCGCCAGCTGGTCGCATTCGATCCATTCGCGGCCGTTGCCGCGCTCCACTTCGACCGCACGCAGCGTGTCATCGCCGTGCGCGGCCAGCACCACGCTGCCGGCATGCCATGGCACCCCGGCGAGGCGCGCACGCAGCGCCACCGCCTGCGCCAGCCGCGACGGCCAGCGCCACAGCCGGCGCGCGAAGGCGTGCAGCACCTCCCTGCCCGCCTGTTCGTGGATGCCGAGCACCTGCGCGCCGTGGCGGCGCAGCGTCGCCGCCGCCGCCAGCAGCAGCGGACCGGTGCCGGCCACGACCACGCGTTTGCCGGCCACCGGCCAGCCCTGCTTGGCCAGCGCCTGCAGGCCGCCGGCGCCGGTCACGCCCGGCAGGGTCCAGCCGGGGAACGGCAGCATCAGTTCGCGCGCGCCGGTGGCGATCACCAGCTTGCGCCAGTGCAGCGCCACCGCGCCGTCGGCATGGCTGGCGACCACGGTGTGGTCGTCGGCCAGGACCACTTCGTGCCCGGCCAGCCACTCGATGCCCGCCGAACCGAGGCCCTCGATCTGCGTACGCGCCATCGCCGGCACGCCGAAGCGCAGGTCGTGCCGCCAGACCTGGCCGCCGGCGCGCGGCTGCGCGTCCACCAGCCCGACCTTCGCCCCGCGCCGGGCCGCGGCATGCGCGGCGGCGAGGCCGGCCGGCCCCGCGCCCACCACCAGCAGGTCGAAACGCCGCTGCTTCATGGCTGCGTCTCCACCCGCATGCCCGGCCGCGCCAGCACCATGCAGGCGCGTTGCTGCGCCACGCCGTCGATGCTGACCCGGCATTCGAAACACACGCCCATGCCGCACAGCGGCGCGCGCGGCTGGCCGCCGGGCGAACGGCGGAAGACCGACCCGCGGCGCGCGACCGCGGCGGCCACGCTGGCGCCGTCGGGCACTTCCACCTGCACGCCATCGACGCTCAACACGATGCTGTTCATGCCTCGCCCCGCATCGCGCGTTCCGGCAGGTAGGGCACCAACGGCAGGGCCGGCGTGCGCCCGAGCAGGGCATCGATCACCAGCCGCGCACTGCCCGGCGCCGCGGTGATGCCCAGGCCTTCATGACCGGCCGCCACCCATACGTCGCGACGGCCCGGCACCGGGCCCAGATACGGCAGGCCATCGGCGGTGGCCGGGCGGAAGCCGCACCAGCTGCGCAGCGCGCGCACCTCGCGCAGCGCCGGCACGAAGGCCGTGGCCCGCTGCAGCATGCGTCGCAGCAGCGGCAGTGAAATGTCCATGCCGGTGGCGTCGTACTCGCGCGAGGAACCGATCAGCAGCTGGCCGTTGGGCCGCGGCTGCACGTTGAACGACACGCTGGCCGTATCCGCGCCATGCGCGGCGGCGGCGTAGCCCATTTCGATCAACTGGTGGCGCAGCAGCGGCCGATGGCGCTCGGTGATCACCAGCTGTCCCTTGCGCGCGCGCATCGGCAGTTCCGGCAGCAGCTCCGGCAGGGCCACGCCCGTGGCCACCAGCACCGGTCCGTGCAGCACGCGGCCATCGGCCAGGCGCACGCCGCCATCGACCAGGCATTCGGCGCGCGCGCCGGCGAACAGCTGCGCGCCGGCTCCGCGCGCTTCCTCGATCAGGCGCCAGGCCACGCGCGGCGGATACACCACCGCGTCGTCGGCCACGCGCATGCCGCCTTTCATGCCGGCGGCGAGGGCGGGCTCCAGCGCATACAGGCCACGCGCATCGACTGCTTCGGCGCGCACGCCCATCGCCGCCAGCGCTTCGACGCGCGCCGCCACACCTTCCAGCTCCTGTTCTTCGCGCGCCACCCACAGCGTGCCGCAGCGCTGGTGCTCGCTCTCGGGCCATGCCGCCCAGCGCTGCCACAGCCGCAGCGAGTACACGCACAACGCCAGCTCGTGCGGGTCGCCGTCCATCGCCACCAGATGGCCCATCGCCGCAGCGCTGGCGCCGCCGCCGATCGCACCGCTCTCGACCACCGCCACGCGCAGGCCGGCGGCGACCGCCGCCTCCGCGCAGGCGGCGCCGACGATGCCGGCGCCGATGACGATCAGGTCGTGGCGACTGTGACCACTCACGATGCCTGGCTGCCGATGCCCCAGGCGAACGGATCGGCGTCGTCGATCAGCAGGGTCGCGCGCGCGGTGATCCAGGCCTGGCCGGTGATCCGCGGCAGGATGCCGCGCGTGCCCTGCCGGTAAGAGGCCTCGAACGCGCTGCCGAGGATGCCCTGCTGTACCCAGCGCACGCCTTCGTCCAGCTTGCCGTCGGCGGCCAGGCAGGCCAGCTTGGCGCTGGTGCCGGTGCCGCAGGGCGAACGGTCGTAGGCCAGGCCCGGGCACAACACGAAGTTGCGCGCGGTGCCGCTGCCGTCCGGCGCGGTCGCGTTGACTTCGACATGATCGATGGCGCCGTCGGCACCGCCGATGCCGTCGCGCTCCAGCGCGATGCGGATCGCTTCGGTATAGGCGGTCAGCTCGCGCTGGTTGGCCAGGGTCAGCGCGCAGGGCGCCTGCGCGGTGATGAAGAACCAGTTGCCGCCCCAGGCCACGTCGCCATGCACCATGCCATGGCCGGGCACGTCCACCGCGACATCGTGCAGGTGGCGCCAGCTCTCCACGTTGTCCACCGCCACGCGGCCGTCGGCGAACAGTTCCACGCCGACCGTGCCGACCGGCGTCTCGATGCGGTGCCGGCCCGGCTGGATGCGGCCCAGCTCGGCCAGGGTGCGCACCACGCCGATGGTGCCGTGGCCGCACATGCCCAGGCAGCCGACGTTGTTGAAGAAGATCACCCCGGTGCACGCGGACGGGTCTTCGGCCGGCAGCAGCAGCGCGCCCACCATCGTGTCCGAGCCGCGCGGCTCGCAGGCCAGCGCCGCGCGCCAGTGGTCGAAGTCGCGCATCAGGCGCTCGCGGCGCTGCTGCAGGCTGCCGCCGCCGAGGTCGGGAAAGCCGCCGAGCACGACCCGGGTGGGTTCGCCTGCGGTATGCGAATCGATGATGTCTATCCGGTGCATGCGGACATGCTCCCATCGCCGCCGCAGGGCCGAATAGCAGCGCTTTCGGCGCCCTCATGCGGAATTCGGCACAACCCCGGAAACGCTGCGACACGGCCCGGAAGCATGCGCTAGCATCGGCCGCACGCCACGCCGACGAGCGCCAACGCGAGGACGACGCCCATGGACGCACAGCATTCCTCAAGCGAAGTGCAGCAGCTGTTCGATGCGCTGCCGGATACCGTGTTCTTCGTGAAGGACCGCGAGGGGCGCTACACGCACTGCAACCTCACCCTGGTGCAGCGCCTCGGCCGCCGGAAGCGCGGCGACGTGATCGGCCGCTCGCCGCTGGAAGTGTTCCCGCCGCCGCTGGGCAACCGCTACCTGCTGCAGGACCGGCAGGTGCTGGCCGGCGATCCCATCGCCGACCGCCTGGAGGTGCACCTGTATCCGAACCGGCGCCCCGGCTGGTGCCTGACCGTCAAGCGCCCGCTGTTCACCGATGGCGAGATCAGCGGGCTGATGGGCGTCTCGCGCGACCTCGGCCGGCCCAACAGCCGCCACTCCGCCTTCGCCCAGCTCGACCGGGTGGTGGCGCACATGCAGGAACATTTCGAATCCAACCTGCGCGCACCGCACCTGGCCGAGCTGGCCGGCATGTCGCTGGCGCAGCTGGAGCGCCACTTCCGCCACGTGTTCCAGCTCACCCCGCAGCAGTACCTGATCAAGCTGCGCATCGAGAGGGCCATGCGCCTGCTGCGCGGGGCCGGCAGCATCGCCGGCATCGGCCAGCGCTGCGGCTTCAGCGACCAGAGCGCGTTCGCGCGCCAGTTCAAGGCCACCGTCGGCATGACCCCCAGCGAGTACCGCAACCTGGAAGACGTGTTCGACGGCGGCGAGCCGGCCGACGCGGCCGAACCCGCGCGTCGCCCCGGCTAGCGGAAAACCCGGGGGCGGAACCGCGTTCCCGGCTGCGTACTGCGCAGGCTGGCGGAATCTCGACGGGAACCTGGGCCCGCCCCCGGTTTTCCGGCTCGGTCAGGGCACGAACAGGTAGTAGTCGTGCGCGGCACGCGCCAGCTGGGCGATGGCCGCATCGCGCGCTTCGGTCGAGGCGCGCGACTTGATGAACACCGTGGTCACGACATGGCCGCGCCCGTTCGGCAGCTCGATCACGCCGACGTCGTTGATCACGTCACCCACCGTACCGGTCTTGTGCGCCACCGGCGTGCCGCTGGGCAGCATGCCGCGCAGGCGCGCGTTGCCGGTGCGGGTGTCGAGCATGATCTGCTGCAGCACGCGGGTCGATTCCGGCGACAGGAGCTCGCCCTTCCAGGTGCGCTGCAGCAGCTGCGCCATGGCGCGGGCGCTGCTGGTATCGCGCGGGTCGGCGTTCCAGGCGTCCATGTTGGTGCGCCGCTGCGCCTCGCTGCGTTCGCTACGCGACAGCTCGCCATAGGCGGCCGGCCCCAGCGGCTGCGCATGCGAGGCGCCGTTGCCGTAGTAGTTGGCCAGCAGTTCCCAGATGTAGCGGTCCACGCGCAGGCCGTCGACGCCGAGCGCGCGCATGCGCTGCTGCACCGCCTCGGGACCGCCGCCGGTGCGGACCAGGATGTCGGTGGCGTTGTTGTCGCTGACCGTGATCATCATGTGCAGCAGGTCGCGGATGGTAATGGCCGAACCGGCGCTCAGATGGGTATCCATCGGGCCGCCCATGTCCGGGTAGATGTCGTCCGGCCCCAGCAGCACCTGCTGCTGCAGGCCCAGCTTGCCCTCGTCCACCAGCTTGAGGATGTGCACCGCCACCGGCACCTTCATGGTGCTGGCCATCGGCAACGGCCGGTCGCCATTGACGTAGACCGCGCGCCCGCTCTCCAGGTGCACCAGCGCCGCGCCCACCTCGCCCGGCAACTGCGCGGCCAGGCGCTCGGCCTCGGCCTGCAGCGCGGCCGGCTGCGGCGGCGCCTGGCGCGCGTGGGCCAGCATCGGCGTGGCGCACAGGCTGCCCAGCAGCAGGGCCGAAGCCAGCACGGAGGTACGCAGGCGGGGACGCTGGGAACGACGGACGGCAACGGTCATGGAAGATCCTCTTGCAATGGAACGGATGCGAAGGTGCGAACGGCATGGTAACGGCATGGCCGATGCGCGCGGCAACCCCGGAAACGACGAAGGCCGCCCGTCGCCGGGCGGCCTCCGCTTTCTTTCCGTCAGGCCGCGCTCAGTGCTCGGCGGCCCTGCCCGCGCCGATGCCGGTCTCGGCGCGCACCTGTTGCGCCGGATAGGCGGCACGCTCGGCCTGCCCGCGCGCGCTCTTGTCCAGCACCGAGAACAGCCAGATGCCGGCGAAGGCGATGGTCACCGAGAACAGCGCGGGGCTGGTGTACGGGAACGGCGCGCTGCCGGCCGGGTTGCCCAGCGTGTCCACCCACACCGACGGCGACAGCAGGGTCAGCACCAGCGACGAGGCCAGGCCGAGGAAGCCGCCGATCACCGCGCCGCGGGTGGTGCAGTCCTTCCACAGCAGCGACAGGATCAGCACCGGGAAGTTGGCCGAGGCGGCGATGGCGAAGGCCAGCGACACCATGAAGGCCACGTTCTGCTTCTCGAAGGCGATGCCCAGCAGCACCGCGACCACGCCCAGCACCACGGTGGTGACGCGCGAGACGCGCAGTTCCGAGCCTGCCGGCGGCTTGCCCTTCATGATCATCGTCGCGTACAGGTCGTGCGATACCGCCGAGGCGCCGGACAGGGTCAGGCCGGCGACCACCGCCAGGATGGTGGCGAAGGCCACCGCCGAGATGAAGCCCATGAACAGGTTGCCGCCCACCGCCTTGCCGACCAGCACCGCGGCCATGTTCGGCCCGCCCTGGATGGTGCCGGTGACCGGGTCGGCGTACTCGGGATTGGTCAGCACCAGGGCGATGGCGCCAAAACCAATGATGAAGATCAGGATGTAGAAGTAGCCGATCCAGGTGGTGGCCCAGAACACCGACTTGCGCGCCTGCTTGGCGTCGGGGACGGTGAAGAAGCGCATCAGGATGTGCGGCAGTCCGGCGGTGCCGAACATCAGCGCCATGCCGAAGGAGATCGCCGAGATCGGATCCTTGACGAAGCCGCCCGGCCCCATGATCGACAGGCCCGCGCTGGCCGCTTCTTCCGCGTTCTTTCCGCCGTTGGCGGCGATCTGGGTCTTGACCCGCACCGCTTCGGAGAACAGCGCCTCGAAGCTGAAGTTGAAATGCCACATCACCATCAGCGCCATGAAGGTCACCCCGCACAGCAGCAGGCAGGCCTTGATGATCTGCACCCAGGTGGTGGCGGTCATGCCGCCGAACAGCACGTAGACCATCATCAGCACGCCGACCAGCATCACCGCGATCCAGTAGTCCAGGCCGAACAGCAGCTTGATCAGGGCACCGGCGCCGACCATCTGCGCGATCAGGTAGAACAGCACCACCACCAGCGTGCCGGAGGCGGCGAACAGGCGGATGGGCTTCTGCGCGAAGCGGTAGCCGGCCACGTCGGCGAAGGTGAAGCGGCCGAGGTTGCGCAGCCGCTCGGCCATCAGGAAGGTCAGGATCGGCCAGCCGACGAGGAAGCCGATGGCGTAGATCAGGCCGTCGTAGCCGTTGGCCATCACCGCCGCGGTGATGCCCAGGAACGAGGCCGCCGACATGTAGTCGCCGGCGATCGCCAGGCCGTTCTGGAAGCCGGTGATGCCGCCGCCGGCGGTGTAGAAGTCCGATGCCGAACGGGTGCGCGCCGCCGCCCACTTGGTGATGCCCAGGGTGGCCAGCACGAAGGCGGCGAACATGACGATCGCGGTCCAGTTGGTGGGCTGGCGCACGGTCTGGCCGATGTCGCCACCGGCCGCCAGGGCCGCGCCGCTGGCGGCCAGCAGGGCGATGAACGCGCCGCAGCGCAGGAACCTACGGGTCATTGCGCGTCCTCCACGATCTGCTGGGTCAGCTGGTCGAATTCCTTGTTGGCGCGGCGCACGTAGAAGCCGGTGATCAGGATGGTGAACACCATCAGCCCCAGCGCGATCGGGATGCCGATGGTGGTGATCCCGCCCTCGCTGACCGGAGTGGCGAGGAACGCCTTGTCGAAGGCGATCAGGCCGATATAGCCGTAATAGGCCAGCAGCATCAGCACGGTAAGGATCCAGCCCAGGCGGTTGCGCGACTGCCGCAGCCGCTGGTAGGCCGGGTGGGAGGCGATCCGCTCAACACGGGGATCGACGGAAGCATTCATCGGGATTCTCCAGATTTCGGGAATACGGGCACCGGCGCGCGGTGCTCGCCGGTGCGTGGCATGAGTGCTCCCCGTGGGGGTAGGGAGATGGTGCGTACTGCCTTTCCTGCGCCGGCACCGGTGCCGCGAGGGCGCCGGTGCCGGGTACTCAGAAGCTGTACTTGGTGGTGAACTGCACGCGGCTGATGTCGCCCTTGCGGCCGTCCTCGATCTCGCGCACGCCGTACATCAGCTCGGCGCCGATATCGACCTTGGGCATCGGCGTGTAGAACACATTACCGCGGATCGACTGCACGCTCTTGGTCACCAGCGGGCCGGTGATCGAAGCGTCGTTGTCGTAGTCGCTGCGCGCGTAGATCAGGTTGGTGCGCAGCTTCGGGGTGAAGGCATGGCGCCAGCCGACATAGCCGGCGATCACGCCGGTCGGGTCCAGCTCGTCGCGCACCGCGTCCCAGGCGCTGTCGCCGGTGATGCCCAGGCCGATGTAGCGGGCGATGCCCTGGCCGCCGGTGAGCTGGTAGTGCAGCGAATCGCTGTCGCCCATCGCCCACTTGCCACCCAGGGTCAGGCCGCCGCCGGTGGCGGTGGCGTGCGCGCCGGTGGCCTGGTTGTCCACTTTGAGCTGGCGCAGCAGGCCGGCCACGCCAAAGGTGCCCCAGTCGCCTTTCCAGCCGTAGCGCACGGTCAGGTCGGGCAGCGCGCCGCGGTCGGAACTGGCGGCGCCGACCAGGGTGGTTTCCGGGTTCTCCAGCGAGGCGCTGAAGCCGCCCTTGGTATAGCGCACCTGCGCCTGGCGCACGAAGATCACGCCGTCGGTCGGGCCGACGAAATCCACCGCCTCGGGGATGGAGGCCACGTCCATGAAGTTGGACCAGGTCTGGCCGGCCAGCCAGTTGTTCCAGTACATGTAGGCATGGCGCAGGGTGACGCCATAGGTGTTAGTGGCGGTCTGGTTGCCGAGCGCGTTGCCGAAGAAGTCCATCTCCACCATCGCGCCGGCCTTGTCGCCGTTCCCGGCCACGTGGTCCACGCCCAGGTTGAAACGCGAGAACTTGGCGTGGGCGTTGTAGTCCACGCCCGAGGCCTTGCCCGAGCCGCCGGCGCCGTGCACCGGGGTCTGCCCCGGCAGGTACAGCGCGCGGCCGGTGGCGTCGTCGGCGAGCTGGCCGTCGCCGGTGCGGGTGGCGAGGAAGTCGGCCTTGATGAAGCCGCCGAACTTGAAGGTGGTGCCCGGCGTCGCGCCCGGGGTGATGCTGGTCACCTGGATCGGCTGCTTGCCGGCCGGCACCGCCGGTGTGGCCGGTGCGGCGGCGGCCGCCGCCTGCTCGGCGCGCACCTGCTGCACCTCGCCCTGGGCCTGCGCGATGGCGCCCTGCTGTTGCTGCTGGGTGGACAGCAGCAGCTGCACCTGCCGCTCCAGTTCGGCGACGCGCGCTTCCAGCGCCTTCTCCTTCGCGGTGCCGGCGAAGGCCATGCCCGGCGCCAGCAGCGCCACGAACAGCGCGGCGGCAAGTGGCCGGCGCGTCATCGCCCCCGCGGCCAGGAACGGATTGCCCGCTCGTTTCAACACGTGTCTGTTCATCAGGTCTGCCTCTCTCCGGCTGGCGTTGACGGCCGCGTCGGTCGCACGGTCAGCGGCAGGGTGCGCGGCCTTCGCGGCGGGCGGCTATTCGCCATTAGTCGAAAGCGGGCGGGTATTCGACCATCGTCTAACGCGGGGGGCAGCGCGCGGCAGGGGCGATGCGGCACACTTGGGAAGTCCCGGCCGCGTCGCAGGATGTGGCTGCTCCATTGGTTACAAATGCAAAGGTGAGGGTGTTGCCATGGCTGATCTCTATCCCGTCGATCCCGCGTTCGCCGCAAGGGCGCGGATCGACAAGACCACGTACCAGCAGCAGTACCGCGAATCGGTGGAGAACCCCGACGCGTTCTGGGGCAAGGCCGCCGAGCGCCTGGACTGGTTCACCCCGCCGACCCGGATCAGGAACGTCAGCTACCAGCTGGACGATTTCCGCATCAAATGGTTCGAGGACGGCGAACTCAACGTCAGCGTGAACTGCCTTGACCGCCAGCTGGCTACCCGCGGCGACAAGACCGCGATCCTGTTCGAGCCCGACAGCCCCGACGCGCCGGCGCAGAAGGTCACCTACCGGCAGCTGCACGAACGCGTGTGCAAGCTCGGCAACGCGCTGCGCAACCTCGGCGTGAAGAAGGGCGACCGCGTCACCATCTACCTGCCGATGATCGTCGATGCCGCGGTGGCGATGCTGGCCTGCGCGCGCATCGGCGCGATCCACTCGGTGGTGTTCGGCGGTTTCGCCGCCAACTCCATCGCCGACCGCGTCGGCGACTGCGGCAGCAAGCTGATCATCACCGCCGACGAAGGCCTGCGCGGCGGCAAGAAGGTGCCGCTGAAGGCCAACGTCGACGCCGCGCTCAAGCTGCCCGGCACCAATACCGTTGAAACCGTGCTGGTGGTGCGCCATACCGGCGCGGCGGTGGACATGCAGGCCCCGCGCGACCGCTGGTTCCACGACGTGGTCGATCCGCAGCCGGCGCAGTGCGAACCCGAGCGCATGAACGCCGAGGACCCGCTGTTCATCCTCTACACCTCCGGTTCCACCGGCAAGCCCAAGGGCGTGCTGCACACCAGCGCCGGCTACCTGCTGTTCGCCGCCTACACCCACGAAGCGGTGTTCGACCTGCGCGAGGACGACATCTACTGGTGCACCGCCGACGTGGGCTGGGTCACCGGACACAGCTACATCGTCTACGGCCCGCTGGCCAACGGCGCCACCTCGGTGATGTTCGAGGGCGTGCCGAACTACCCGAACACCTCGCGCTTCTGGGAGGTGATCGACAAGCACCAGGTCACCATCTTCTACACCGCGCCCACCGCGATCCGCGCGCTGATGCGCGAGGGCGAGGCGCCGGTCAAGCGCACCTCGCGCAGCAGCCTGCGCCTGCTCGGCAGCGTCGGCGAGCCGATCAATCCGGAAGCCTGGCGCTGGTACTACGAGGTGGTCGGCGATGCGCGCTGCCCGATCGTGGACACCTGGTGGCAGACCGAGACCGGCGGCATCCTGATCTCGCCGCTGCCCGGCGCGATGGACCTCAAGCCCGGTTCGGCCACCCTGCCCTTCTTCGGCGTGCAGCCGGCGCTGGTCAACGCCGACGGCGAGATCCAGGAAGGCGCGGCCGAGGGCAACCTGATCATCCGCGATTCGTGGCCGGGCCAGATGCGCACCGTCTACGGCGACCACCAGCGCTTCATCGACACCTATTTCCGCACCTACCCGGGCAGCTACTTCACCGGCGACGGCTGCCGCCGCGACGAGGACGGCTACTACTGGATCACCGGCCGCGTGGACGACGTGATCAACGTCTCCGGCCACCGCATCGGCACCGCCGAGGTGGAGAGCGCCCTGGTCAGCCACCCGAAGGTGGCCGAGGCCGCGGTGGTGGGCTTCCCGCACGACATCAAGGGCCAGGGCATCTACGCCTACGTCACCCTGGTGGCCGGCGAGGCGCAGACCGACGAACTGCTCAAGGAACTGGTGGCCTGGGTGCGCAAGGAGATCGGCCCGATCGCCGCGCCGGACCACCTGCAGTGGGCGCCGGGCCTGCCCAAGACCCGCTCGGGCAAGATCATGCGCCGCATCCTACGCAAGATCGCCGAGAACGCGCCGGACCAGCTCGGCGACACCTCGACCCTGGCCGACCCGTCGGTGGTGGCGTCGCTGGTGGAAGAGCGGAAGGTGCGCTGAAGCCAGGAACGAGTGGAGAGGAACAAGGAACGGGTAGCAGCGTCATTACCCCTAACTGTTCCTCTCCCTCTACCCTGGCCCTGGCCTGCTCCCACTCGTTTCCCGTTCCTCTCCATTCGTCCCGCGCCCCATGCCTACCCTCCTGATCGCCGACGACCATCCGCTGTTCCGCGAAGCGCTGCGCGGCGCGGTGCAGCGGGTGATTCCCGGAGTGCGGCTGCTGGAGGCCGACAGCGTCGAGGCGCTGTATGCGCTGGCCGAGCAGCATCCCGACGCCGACCTGGTGCTGATGGACCTGAACATGCCCGGCGCGCAGGGCTTCAACGCGCTGGTGCACCTGCGCTCGCTGCACCCGCAATTGCCCATCGTGGTGGTGTCCGCGCGCGAGGAACCGACGGTGATGCGGCGCGCGCTCGACCATGGCGCGTTCGGCTTCATTCCCAAGTCGGCCGATTCGGACACCATCGGCCACGCGCTGGGCACCATCCTCGACGGCGAGCGCTGGGCGCCGGCCGAGGCGCACAACGTGCCGCCCACCGACCACGAGGAACGCGAGGTCGGCCAGCGCCTGCGCGAACTGACCCCGCAGCAGTTCCGCGTGCTGCAGATGCTCGGCGCCGGCCGCCTCAACAAGCAGATCGCCTACGACCTGAACGTGTCCGAGGCCACCATCAAGGCGCACGTCACCGCGATCCTGCGCAAGCTCGGCGTCACCAACCGCACCCAGGCGGTGCTGATGGCCGGCAGGCTGGCCATCGACGACGACAGCATCGTGCTGCCGCCGGAAGAGGACTGAGCCGCACCCGGCAGCCTCCTGCGGAGCGGCCGAGTGCCGCTCCATGGACGGGAACGCCGTTCAGGCCGCGCGCGGCTGCCGCGGCGCGTCGTCGCCGCCCAGCACGAACGTTTCCGCCGCCACGGCCAGCTCCTGCGCCTGCTCGCGCATCGCCAGCGCCGCCTGCGAGGACGCATGGGCGACGTTGCCGCTCTGCCGCGTTCCCTCGCCGATGCGGCGCAGCAGCCGTTCGACGTCGTCCACCGCGCTGACCTGGCGCGCGGATGCCGCATCGATGCGCGCCATCGCCGTCACCACCTGCTGCACGCGACCGCCGATGTCCTGCATCGCCTCGCCGCTGCTGTCGACCAGGCGCGCGCCTGCCTCCACCTGCTGCAGCGAGGCGTCCACCAGCGTGCGGATCTGCTGCGAGGCCTCGGCCGAACGCTGCGCGAGCTGGCGCACCTCGCCGGCGACCACGGCGAAGCCGCGGCCATGGCTGCCGGCGCGCGCCGCCTCCACCGCCGCATTGAGCGCCAGCAGGTTGGTCTGGAACGACAGGCTGTCCACTGTAGCCACGATCTCGCGGATGTGGCGCGAGGACGCGCGCAGCCGCTCCATGCCGGTCACCGCGGCGGCGGTGGCTTCGCGCCCGCGCTCGGCGGCGACGCTGGCGGCCTCGGAGATTTCCGCGCTCTCGCGGGCGCTGCCGGCGTTCTCGCGGGCCTCGCCGGCCACCGAGCGCACCCGCTCCAGCGCGTCGTGCACGTCGTCCACCTGCTGCTGGACCTGGCCGGACAGCTCGCGGGTGCCGCTGGCCATGTCGTCCACCGCCGCCTGCACGCTGCCGGCCGACTGCTGGATGCTGGAGACGATGCCGCCGACCTGGCGCATCGCCACTTCCAGCCCCTGCCGCAACCGCGCGTAGATGCCATCGCCGTCGCCGCGCATGCGCGCGCTCAGGTCGCCGCGGGCGAAATGGCCGATGACGCGGGTGGCGTCGCCGACCTGCGACTGCACGCCGTCCAGCAGCGCGTTGATGCGCCCGGCCAGCTCGCGCACGAAGCCCTGCTTGTCGGCCAGCTCGATGCGCCCTTCCAGGTCGCCCGCGGCGGCGGCGGCCACCACCGCCGCGACCTCGTGGGCGATCACCCGCTCCAGGCGGCGGTCCTGCCATTCCATCACCAGCCCCAGCACCCGATCCTGCTCCAGCACCGGGCTGGCGCGCAGCAGGAAGCCGGTAGTGCCCAGTTCCACCTCGGCATCGACCGTGTGGCCACGCTCCGCTTCGGCGAGCACCGCGGCCACGTCGGCGCCGAGCGCGGCCGCGTCCACGCCGGTGCCGATCTGCGTCTCGACGCCGGCCTGGGCAAAGGTCTGCAGCAGCGCGTCGTTGGCATAGACCACGTGCCCCTCGCCATCGGTCACCAGTACCGCGGCGCGGGCCACGTCCAGCGCCTGGCGCACGCGCTGGTTGGCGAGCGCGGCGACGCGTTCGGCGGCGATGCGCTCGCGCAGGCTGGTCTGCATCTGCATCAGCGCGGTGGCCAGGCGGCCGATCTCGTCCTCGCGGTTGCGCACCACCAGGGTGCCGTCGAGATGGTCGTCGGCGATGGCGCGGGCGAACGCGGCGGCATCGGCCAGCGGCCGGTCGATGGCGCGCAGCAGCAGCATCAGCAGCGACACCAGCAGCAGGCCGACGATGAGCACGGTGGCGGCGAAGGTCGCGTTCATCCAGGTGCGCGCGGAGGCCTGCCCGGCGCGCTGCTCCTGCAGGGCGCTGCGCTGTCCCTGCTGCAGGCGCTGGATCACCGGGTCCACCTGCGCGGCATGGTCGTCCAGCGCCTGGGTCTCGCTGTCCACGCCGAAGCGCGCCGCGGCATAGGACAGGAACGCGCCCTGGTAAAGCTGCATCGCTTCGCGCACCTGCGCGCGCACGCTCTCGGGCATGCGCGCGCGCTGCAGCAGCAGCTCGAACGGCATCGCCTCCGCGCCCAGCTCGTCGGCATATTTCTGCTCGCGGCGCAGGATGAAGTCCTTCTCATGGCGGCGCATGCTCAGCATCGACACCTGCAGCTCCGGCTCGCGGTAGTCGCCGATCAGGTTCTCCACCGTATGCACCGCCGCGCGCAGCTCGCCCTGCATGCCGCTGTCGGCATCGTGGCCCAGCTCGCCGATGCGCTCGTCCAGCAGCTGCGCCGATTCGAGATAGGACCGCAGCGTCTGCGCCAGTTCCGCCGGCCAGGGGTCGGCGCCCTGCACCGGCGCCAGCGCCTCGTCCAGCTGCGCGCGCGCCTTGCCGAAGGCCTGGCCGGCGGCGGTCGAGAACGACATGGCATACTCGGCCTGCGCGCGCCGCGTCTCGGCGAAGGCGCGGGCCAGGTTCTCCAGCCGCGCCGCATCCTGCTGGTAGCGCTGCAGGCGCTGGTCGGCGGCGCGCATGCCGGCGCTGAGCCAGGCATAGGCCGAGCCGATGACGGCCAGGCCGACGACCAGGGCCAGCAGGCTCAGCCGCAGCTTCTGGGCGATTCCAAGCGGGAATTTCATTGCGGGACTCCGGACGTGGGGACGCCTCGTGATCGGCCGTGTCCGCGGATTCTTTAGCGCCGCCCGCGGACGCGCATGCGATGGCAGTGCGCGTGCGGCGCACATGAAGCCAGCGCTCCATGACAGCGGCATGTCAGCGCTCGGCCGGGGTGCCTGCGCGGCCGTGCTAGAATCCGCGCTCCCTTGGGGAGTAGCCTGCTTCCAGCGTCTGGAAGCGCTCGCGTCAACACACTCGACCATTGCGTCGTGGCGCGTGCGACCGGTTCCACGGTTGGCGAGACCAACGGCATGCCGCGCAACGTCAGGTTGGGCGCGCCGCATGCCGTCCGTCTCCGCCCGACCAGGAAAACCCGATGTCCCCGATCTCCATCCTCCTCGTCGGCTTCGCCATGTCCACCGACGCCTTCGCCGCCGCGATCGGCAAGGGCGCGGCGATGCGCCGTCCGCGCCTGCCCGACGCGCTGCGCGCCGGCCTGATCTTCGGCGCGATCGAGGCCATCACCCCGCTGGTGGGCTGGCTGCTGGGCCGCGCCGCATCGCAGTATGTGCAGGCCTTCGACCACTGGATCGCCTTCGTGCTGCTCGGCGCGCTGGGCGTGCACATGATCGTGGCCGGCCTGCGCCCGGATACGGAGGAAGAAACGCAGGAGGCCGACGACAATCGCCACCACCGGTTCTGGACCCTGGCCGCCACCGGCCTGGCCACCAGCATCGACGCGGCGGCGGTCGGCGTGAGCCTGGCCTTCCTGGACGTGCACATCGGCGTGGTCGCGCTGGTCATCGGCCTGTGCACCCTGGTCATGGTCACCCTGGGCATCATGCTCGGCCGCGTACTCGGCGCCCTGGTCGGCAAGCGCGCCGAGATCGTCGGCGGCGCGATCCTGATCGTCATCGGCGCCGGCATCCTGTACGAGCACCTGAGCGGCGCGGCCTGACCTGCGTCCGCCGATGGCGCTTCGACGGAAGGCGCCATCGCCAAAGCCCCGCCGGGCGCTGCCCGGCGCTACAGAAGCGCGGCAATCCCTCGCCCTGTAGAGCGGGGCAACGCCCCGCTGGAGCATTCCCGGCAAAGCCCCGCCGGGCGCTGCCCGGCGCTACAGAAACGCGGCAATCCCTCGCCTTGTAGAGCGGGGCAACGCCCCGCTGGGGCCTTCCCGGCAAAGCCCCGCCGGGCGCTGCCCGGCCAAGCCGCTCGCTACAGCCGCCAGGCGGTGAGGAAGGCGCGCAGCGAGGCCGGCTTCACTGGTTTGGTCAGCACCCGGTAGCCGCGCTCGCGCGCCAGCCGCTTGAGTTCGTCGCGGCCGTCGGCGGTGAGCAGCGCGCCGGGCAGCGGCCGACAG
>NZ_LDJG01000019.1 GCF_001431425.1 Stenotrophomonas nitritireducens | reverse complement strand
TGAGACAGAGGTCATCAGAGCCATGCGCGACACCGGCCGCGACATGCAGGACAAGTACAAGGAAACCAGCCGCGGTGGGCTGGCCGTCAACGTCATCGAATGCTGAATGCGGCAAACAGGATTCAAGTCGGCACGTACGGGGCCGCTATGGTTTTCGATGTAACCTGACGTCAGTACGGGATTCAGGGGGAATCTCGATCGACAATCCATCCACCATCCGCCATCCGCGCCGGTCGCTGGCAGCCGGCGCCGGACTGTTGGCTCGCCTGTGGCTGCTGGTCCTGCTGGCGGTTTCCCTGCCGGCTGCCGCACTGGAAGCCGGCAAACCTTTCCGTGACTACGTCACCGACACCTGGGGCGTGGACCAGGGGCTGCCGCAGATCAGCGTGCTGGCCATCGCCCAGGATCCTGCCGGCTACCTGTGGTTCGGCACCCAGACCGGGCTCGCGCGGTTCGACGGGGTGCGCTTCGTCCGCTACACCCAGCACGATGCCCCCGAACTGGGCAACAACATCCTGGCCCTGCTCGCCGACGACAACGCCCGGCTGTGGATCGGCACCTCCCAGGGGCTGCTGGTGCTGGAGGACGAACGCTTCCGCGCCATCGCCCCCACCGTCGCCGACCGCCCTGCGCCGGCCAGCGCCCTGCTGAAGGTCGACGACCGCATCCTGGTCGGTTGCGCGGAAGGCATCTGCGCGCCGCAGGAGGGACGGCTGCGGCGGGTGCATGTCCTGCCGGAGCCGGCCCTGAGCCTGCTGGCGCGCGACGACGGGCTGTGGGCCGGCGGCGAAGGACGGGTATTCCACATCGTCGGCGGCAAGGTGCGCGCCCTGCCCCTGCCGGCCGCAGCCAACGGCGCATCGGTCACCGCGCTGGCGCAGGCCGATGGCGATCTCTGGGCCGGTACCCGCCACGGCCTGTTCCGCCTGCGCAACGGCAGCTGGCAAGCGGCGGATGGCCACCTGGGCGACGCCCTGACCGTGGAGGCGATGCAGGCCGACCGCGACGGCAACCTGTGGGTCGCCACGCCGCAATACCTGGAACGGCTGCGCGCCGGCCGTCCGCCCGAACGCATCCGCAACGCGCCCGGCGCCATCGCCGTCCGCTCGATCTTCGAAGACCGCGACGGCAACCTGTGGCTGGGCAGCATGGTCGAGGGCGTGACCCGCGCCTGGAACGGCTGGGCCCGGCGCCTGAGCCAGGCCGATGGACTGGAAGACCCGCTGCTGTGGTCGATCGCCGCGGCGCCCGACGGCGGCATCTGGGTCGGCAGCAGCGATGGCGTCGCCGTCTGGCGCGATGGCCGTTTCCGCAGCCGCGTGACCGGCAACCGGCTGCCGCACCCGGAGGCCTACAGCCTGCTGCCCGAACGCGACCAGACCTGGATCGGCACCCGCGCCGGCGTCGCCGTGCTGCGCGGCGACCGGCTCGAGGAACCGCCCGAACTGGCCCCGCTGCGCGACGCGCAGATCAACGGCATCCTCCGCGACCATGCCGACAGGCTGTGGTTCGCCACCACCCGCGGGCTGTTCCTGCTGGAGGACGGCAAGCGCCTGTCGCGCTATGGCGAACGCGACGGACTGGCCGATCCGCGCATCCGCCTGGTCCACGAAACCCGCGACGGCCGCATCCTGCTGGGCACCTACCAGGGCCTGTACGAATGGCGCGATGGCCGCATCCTGCCGACCGGCCGGCTGGGTGGACTGCCCGACGACACGCCGGTCACCGCCTTCCTCGAACTGGAGGACGGGCGCTGGGTGCTGGGCACCAGCAACGGCGAGAGCCTGCGCCTCTACGATGGCCGTCGCTGGCACTGGCTGGACCGCGAACGCGAACTGCCGGCCAATGTCGCCTTCCATCTGGCCGAGAACGGCAACGACCTGTGGGTCGCCGGCATGCGCGGCGTCTATCGCCTGCCGCTGGCGTCGCTGGACCGGGCGCTGGCCGACCCGCAGCAGCCGCTGGCCGCGCAGATCGTCATCAACTCCGGCGCCGACCGCGCCGGCGGGCAACAGGACAAGTGCTGCAACGGCGCCGGCAACAGCCGCGGGGTGCTGCGCGATGGCCAGCTGTGGCTGCCCACCCGCGATGGCGCGCTGCTGGTGGACGTGGGCACGGCCGCGGACAGCACCCCGCGCAGGATCAGGATCGACGACGTACAGGTCCAGGGCCGCCGCCTGGCGGCCGGCCAGGGCACGCTCAAGCTGCCGCTCGACGCCCGCGACCTGCGCTTCGAATTCAGCCTGCCCGACTTCCAGCCGATGCATACCCCGCAGCTGCGCTACCGCCTGGCCGGCTACGAGAAGGACTGGCACGAGCTGGACAACCCGGCGATGCGCAATGCCAGCTACGCCAGCCTGCCGCCCGGCTACTACACCTTCGAAGTCGCCGATTTCAGCCACCCCGAGCCATTGCGCAACGCCGCCCATGTCGCCGTGGAGATCCCGCGGCGCCTGCATGAGACCCTCGCCTTCCGCCTGCTGGCCGTGCTCGGGCTGGCCGGACTGATCTGGCTGGGTTACCTCGGGCTGCAGCACCGCTACGCCCGCCAGCGCGCGCAGCTGGAACGGCTGGTCCAGGAGCGCACCCGCGACCTGCAGGCCGCCAACGCTCAGCTGAAGGCGATCAGCTTCACCGACCCGCTCACCGGCCTGCACAACCGGCGCTACCTGTCCCAGCAGATTCCCACCGACCTGTCGTTCTACGAGCGCGATGACGGTTACCGGGATGGCAGCGAGGCGGTGGTGTTCGCCCTGCTCGACGTGGACCATTTCAAATCGGTCAACGACACCCACGGCCACGCCGCCGGCGACCGGGTGCTGGAGCAGATCGGCCAGCTGCTCGGCGAACTCAAGCGCAGCGGCGACTACGTGGCGCGCTGGGGCGGCGAGGAATTCCTGCTGGTGTTCCGCCCGCTGCCGCGCGGCAGCCTGGCGCGGCTGGGCCAGCGCCTGTGCACCCGCATCGCCGAACACAGTTTCGACCTGGGCAACGGCCAGCGGCATCGCCTCACCGCTTCGGTCGGCCTGATCGAATGCCCGCTGTTCCCCAGCCATCCGCGCCTGCTCGGCTGGGAGCAACTGGTCACCCTCGCCGACCGTGCGCTGTACCGGGCCAAGACCTCCGGGCGCAACGGCTGGATCGCCTACCAGCCGGTACCGGGCGCGCAGTTGCCCGACGATCTGTCCGCGCTTGCCGGCGACCCTTGGTGGCTGGTGGAAAACGGCCTGCTGGAGATGTTCGGCATCGAAGGCGAAATCCGCTGCGAAGCCACTTCGTAGCCCGTCGCCCGCACGGACGGGCTCCCGCCGCTTTCCGTTGCGCACGCCGCAGCGTATTGCACTGGCTCCCGGCGACGCACCAGAATTCCGCATCGCCATCGAGCTTAGGGGTCAGGGATGCAGAATGGGCAGCAACCCGACGTACCGGCGCCGCCGCGCCGTCCGCGCACGGCCACGCCGGCCCCGCGCGGCGGTGGCGGCCTGACGCTGCCCCGGCTCGTCTCCGCGGTGATCGTGCTGCTGGTGCTCGCCTGGTTCATCGGCAGGAAGCCGGCGGCGGTGGAGACAGCCGTCGCCACGCCGGAAGCCGCAGCGCCCGTCGCGCGACCGCAGGCACACCTCGTCCATGGCGAGAAATCGACCACGCTGGCCGACATCGGCGAAGCCCGCATGATCCTGCAGGAACAAGGCAATGCGCTGCGCGTGGAAGGCGGCGTGGGCCGGAACTTCGCCAACGACCTGAAGGCGATGCTGGATGCGACGCCCTCGGTACGCCGCATCGACATCACCAGCGGTGGCGGCTATGCCGTCTCCGGACTGGAAGCGGCGCGCATCGTCCGCCGCAACAACCTCACCGTGCGCGTGCGCGGCTATTGCGCCAGCATCTGCGTCGCGCTCTGGGCCGCCGCCGCGCAACGCCAGATGGAGGCCGACGCCGTGATCGGCCTGCACCAGCGCAACGCGCAGTGCGATGCCCTGCCGTCGCCGGCGCGGGAGGAATGCCGCTACCAGGACCAGTTCGCCACCGAACACGACTCCAGCTACAGCGCATGGCTGCAGGCAGCCGGCTTCAACAAGCGCCTGCTCGACCTGCAGGCCCGTACCGCCGCGCAGGACATCGCCGTACTCACCGCACCGCAGCTGTGGGACAACGGCGTCGACTTCAACGCGGTCGACCGCGAGGGAGCGCGCATGGGCCGCGCCGAGGTCGAACGCTTTCTGAGCGAGAAGTCCGCACGGCATTGAGCCTGCTGCCAGCCCCCGTCATCGCGGCCCCATGAGCGGCACCCGACCGCGGGTCGGGCGGGGACCTGCATGCGGGCCGGCACCCTCGTGGTTCAGCAGGGCCCAGCCCGCTGCACCGGCACATCGCCGGGCAGTCCACCTGCGGGGCAGGCCCCGCATCCACGAAGGACGTCGCGGCAGCACCTGCCCGCCTGTCGGCAGTCAAAGCGAGCGCGGCCGACCTTCGTCCTCAACGATTGGCGATGTCCAGCACGTCGTCCAGCAGCGCGGCCGCGGTGACTTCGGCACCCGCTCCCGGACCCTGGATCAGCAAGGGTCGTTCGCGGTAACGGTCGCTGTGGATCGCCACGCGGTTGTCGGTGCCGCGGCCACCGGCCAGCGGGTGGTCCGCCGGCAGCGCGCGCAGGCCGACGCTGGCGCCGTGCCCATCCAGGCGGGCGACGAAACACAGCGACAGGCCTTGTTCGCGTGCGCTGAGCAGATGACCGGCGAGCGGCGCGTCCAGTTGCGCCAGGGCGGCATCGACCTGCGCGGCCGGCAACGCGGCCAGCGCCGGCGGCACCAGCGATTCGACCGCCACCTGCTCCGCTTCCAGCGCCACGCCGGCGGCGCGCGCAAGGATCAGCAACTTGCGGCGCACGTCCTCGCCGGACAGGTCGATGCGCGGATCCGGCTCGGTGTAACCGGCCGCGGCCGCCTCGCGCACGCAGGCCGAGAACGGCTGGCTGCCGTCGAAGCGATGGAACAGCCACGCCAGCGAACCGGACAGCACGCCTTCGATGGCATGGATGCGGTCGCCGCCGGCCACCAGTGCGCGGATGCTGGACAGCAGCGGCAGGCCCGCGCCGACCGTGGCCGCATCGCCGTAGCGCGCATTGCCAGCGGCCACGATCCCGCCGATCTGGCGCGCGCGCGCCAGCGTGGTGCCGTTGCCCAGCTTGTTGGCGGTGACCACGTGGATGCCCCGCGCCAGCCAGTGCGCGTGTTCGGCGGCGACGTCCTCGCTGGCGGTGGCATCGACCACGATGTCGCCCGCCTGCAGGCGCCCGACTTCCTCATGGTGCGCCGGCGCCTCGCCCTGCCGGTCCGCGTCGCGGGCGCGCGACAACACGGCCTCGGGCGTATCGCCGCAGGCCAGCGCGATGCGCGAGTTCGCCACCACGTGCAGCGACGGCAGCGTGAGCTGCCGCTGCAGCAGGGCCTGGTAACGGGCCACGAAGGCCGAACCGACGGTGCCGGTGCCCAGCAGCACCAGCCGCGCCTGCGCTGCCGCCTGCGGACGCAGCTGCGCGCTCATGCATCCACCGTTTTTCGCTGGGCATCGAGGCGGCCGTCGGCCAGCACGCGCGCGGCGCGCAGCAGCCCGGCCTGAAGGTCGGCCACCAGGTCCTCGCTGGCCTCGATCCCGACCGACAGCCGCAGCAGGCCGTCGCTGATGCCGGCCTTGGCGCGCGCTTCGGCGGTCATCGCGGCATGGGTCATGGTGGCCGGGTGCGCGACCAGGCTCTCCACGCCGCCCAGCGATTCGGCCAGGGTGAAATAGCGCAGGCCTTCGACGAAGGCGCGCACCGCCGCGTGCGGATCGGCGCCTTCGCACTGCGCCAGCTCGAAGGACAACATCGCGCCGAAGCCCTTCTGCTGGCGCGCGGCCACCGCATGGCCCGGATGCGATTCCAGCCCCGGGTAATAGACCCTGGCCACCACGTCGCTGGTGGCGAGCAGGTCGACCAGGGCGCGGGTGTTCTCCTGGTGCACGCGCAGGCGCGCGTCCAGCGTGCGCAGGCCGCGCAGGGTCAGGAAGGCGTCGAACGGCGAACCGGTCAGGCCCAGCGCGTTGGCCCACCACGTCAGCTGCTGGTGCACCTCGGCCTCGCGCGCGATCACCGCGCCACCGACCACGTCGCTGTGGCCGTTGACGTACTTGGTGGTCGAGTGCAGCACCACGTCGGCGCCGAAGGCGATCGGATTCTGCAGCGCCGGCGACAGGAAGGTGTTGTCCACCACCACCCTGGCGCCGGCCTTGTGCGCGGCGTCGATCACGAAGCGCAGGTCGGTGATGCGCAGCAGCGGGTTGGACGGGGTTTCCACCAGCACCAGCGCCGGCGACTGCGCCAGCGCATCGGCCAGCGCGCGCGGGTCGGTCAGGTCGGCGGTGATCAGCTCGAAATGGCCCTTGGTCGCCAGCGCGTTGAACAGGCGCCAGCTGCCGCCGTAGGCGTCGTGCGGCACCACCAGCTTGTCGCCCGGCTGCAGCAGCGCGTTGAGCACCAGGTTGATCGCGCCCATGCCGGTGGAGGTGATGACGCCGCCGGCGCCGCCTTCCAGTTCGGCCAGCGCCTCGCCCAGCAGGTCGCGGGTCGGATTGCCGCTGCGGGTGTAGTCGTACTGGCGCTTGTTGCCGAAGCCGTCGAAGCTGAAATTGGACGACAGCACGATCGGCGGCGTCACCGCGCCAAAGGCGGTATCACGGTCGATGCCGGCACGCACGGCCGCGGTGGCGCGGCAACAGGACACATCGGAAGCGGTGGACAGGCTCATGCGTTTTCTCCGGGAAGGCGAAGGGCGTTGGCGAGGATCGCGTCGATGCGATCGGTTTCTTTCAGGAAAGCGTCGTGGCCATAGGGCGAGCGCAGCACGCGCAGGCTGCCGCGCGTGCCCAGGCCCTCGACCAGCGAGACCAGGTCGGACAGCGGCACCAGGCGGTCGCCCTCGACCGCCACCACCAGCGTCGGCACGCCGACGGCGGCCGGATCGATGCGGTGCAGGTCGATGGATTCGGACAGGCGCAGGTAGGCGTCGACGCGGGTGCGCGCCACGTACTGCGCGCCGGCGGCGTCGAGGTAGTCCTCGGCGGCCACGCGCACGCGGCCGTTCACCACTTCCGGCGCGGCGTCGAAGCGCTCGCCGAATTCTTCCGGGGTGCGATAGCTGAGCATGGCGAACTGCCGCGCCAGCGCCAGCCCGTGGGTTTCGGCGCACTGCAGCTGGCCCAGTGCGACCGCGCGCCGCTGCAGCGCGCGCCAGGCCGAGGCATAGGGATGCGGACGATGCGCGCCGCTGACCGCGACCAGCCGGCCCAGCCGCTGCGGGTGGCGGATGGCCAGCTGCTGGCCGACCAGCGCGCCGTAGGAATAGCCGACGTAGCCGTGCAGGCAGTCGATGCCCAGCGCGTCCAGCAGCAGGGCGACGGCATCGGCCTGGTCGGCGGTGTCGATCGGCACGTCCAGGTCGCCATCGGCGCCGATGAAATCGAAACCGAGCAGGCGCCGGCGCGCCGGGTCCAGCGCGCGGCCGCTGCCGACCAGGCCGTCGGCCCAGCCCTTCTCGCCGAACACCGCGTTGGCGGCGATGTGGCGGTGCGCGGAAATGCCGCCGGCCACCAGCACCACCGGCGCATGGGCGCGGCCGACCAGTTCATAGCGCAGGCGCAGGACGCGCTCGCCGGCGTGGCGCATCGCCAGGCGCACCGTCACCTCGCCGCGCACGGCGGACGGCGCGGCGTCGATGGCGGCGGGGGAAACGTCGTTGGCGGCGATGGCGGTAGCGAAACTCATGGCGGTATTCCGGTGAAGGAGCGGCCATCGAGCTTCGCGGAGCTCATGCGTTCGCCGTGCGATGCACGGATCGAACCATCTTTCGGCGGACACAGGGGTCACCGCAGGATTTGGCACCAAACACAGACGCTTGCGCAGCTGCTGGTTGCCCCGGCTTCAAAGGGCCTGTCCCTCTGCCGGTCTCGATGGTGGGCACACGATGCCAGCCGCCCCGACCCTTGTCAATCTCTTTATTCGGATAGAGCGATGGAGTTTCCATTGCAACCATGCCGGCATAATCCGGCCACCTCCTCCGTCGCCACCGCATGCGCCGCCTGCCGCTCCTGCTCCTGTCCGCGACACTCGCCCTGCCCGCCCACGGCGATGGCCCCGCGCCGCGCTGGCGCCAGGGCTGGGGGCTGGCCGCCTCCACCCCGGCGGCGCAGGAAAACGGCATCGGCCACGACACCGGCTTCGCGCGTCTGATCCTGCAACGCCGGGCCGGCGGCCACGAGGCGCAGGTGCGCAACCTGCTGGCCGGCCCGGTACAGGTCCGCCTGCGCAACGGCGCCGATGGCGCCGACGTGGTCGCGCCGGTGCTGTTGCCAGCCGGCGGTCAGCGCCAGCTGCTGTGGCTGGCCGACGATGGCGGCCCCATCCGCCTGCTGCTCGACGCCTTTCCCGGCGACCCGTCCGCCCGGCCCGACGCCCATCTTTACCGACTGCCGTTCGACGGCGTCCCGGTCCGCGTCAGCCAGGGCATCGGCGGACCGCGCAGCCATGGCGACGCGCAGAACCGCTACGCCATCGACTTTCCCTTGCCCGACGGCACGCCGATCCTCGCCGCCCGCGCCGGCACGGTGATGCAGGTGGTGGCCGATTCGCCCGAGGACGGCTGCCTGGTCCGGGTACTGCATGGCGACGGCAGCATGGCGCTCTACGCACATCTGCAATCGGGCAGCCTGTCGGCCCGGCCCGGACAGGCGATCCTGGCCGGACAGGTGCTGGCCCGATCCGGCAACACCGGCCACAGCACCGGCCCACACCTCCACTTCGCCGTACAGGCCAACACCCGGCTGGCGCTGGCCTCGATCCCGTTCCGCATGGCCGGACCGCAGGGAGAGCTGCGCTTCCCGCATGCCTCCGTCCCCTGATCCACCGGCATCTGGCCACGCAGGCACTTGACAAAAACCAAGTGTATTGTTGTATTGATACACATGGACGCAAGACTGCTGCACATCAATCCCCAGGATGCCGAGCCGATCTATCGCCAGATCGCCGAGCAACTGCGCCGGCTGGTCAGCGCCGGGCAACTGCGTGCCGGCGACCTGCTGCCCTCGGTGCGCGAAGTGGCCAGCGCCCACGCCATCAATCCGATGACCGTGTCCCGCGCTTACAGCCAGCTGGAGGCCGAAGGCGTGCTGGAGCGGCTGCGCGGCAAGGGCATGGCGGTGGCCGCCGGCAGCCTCCGCCGCGACAGCGTGAACTCGCGCATGCAGTTGGCCGAACCGCTGCTCCGGCAGCTCGCCCGCCATTGCCAAGAACTGGAACTTCCCAGCGATCGCGTGCTCGCGCGGTTGCAACATCTGCTCGACAAGGACCCGACATGAACGCACTGGCCGCACCCGCCTCCGCCATCGCCGCCGATCTCGACCTCGACCTGCCGCTGGGCGCGGACAACCTGCACCTGTCCTATGGCAGGCATGCGGTGCTGCGCGGCGTCGACCTGCACCTACCGCGCGGGCAGGTACTGGGCCTGATAGGCCGCAACGGCGCCGGCAAGAGCAGCCTGATCGGCTGCCTGCTCGGCCTGCTGCGTCCGCAGGGCGGGCAGGCGCGGCTGTTCGGCGCGCCGGCATTGGCGCTGGACGACGCCCGCAAGCAGTGCCTGGGCTACGTGCCGCAGCAACCGCAGTCCTTCGGCTGGATGAAGGTCGGCCAGTTGATGGGCTATCTCGCCCAGCTCTATCCGCAATGGCAGCGCGCTCATGCCGATGCCCTGCTCAAGCGTTGGGACCTGGATCCGGCCCAGGCCATCGGCAAGCTGTCGCCCGGCCAGGCGCAACGGCTGGCGGTGGTGCGCGCGCTGGCGCCGCGCCCCGCGTTGCTGGTGCTGGACGAACCGGCCTCGGCACTGGACCCGGTGGCGCGCCGCGAACTGCTGCGCGACATCGTCGAGCAGGCCATCGACAACGGCACCACCGTGCTGTTCTCCAGCCACATCATCAGCGACCTCGAGCGCGTGGCCTCGCACGTCGCCTTCCTGCACGAAGGCCGCATCCTGCTGAACCAGCCACTGGACGAACTGAAGAGCCAGACCATGCGATTGTTCGTCCCGGGCGCCGGCGCCGCGCAGTTGCCGGCCAGGCTGCCCGGCGAACTGGCGCGCAAGCCGCTGGCTGACGGCGCGTTGGGCCTGGTCGTCAGCCGGCGCGAAGGCTGGCAGGATCTGCTGCAGATGGAAGGCATCCACGCCGATCCGTTGAACCTGGAAGACCTGTTCATCGAGGTGGCCGAATGACCGCCCTCGCCACACGCCGCCCGTCATCGGCGGCGACCGCCCTGCGCACCGTGTTGGCGGCCGGCACCTGGACCAACGGGCTGCTGGCGTTGGCCTGCGTGTTGGGCGTCGCGCTGCCATGGCTGGGCATCGGCGAGGAAAAAGCCGCCGGCCTCGGCTCGGCCCTGGCCGCCGTCCTGGTGATGTTCTGGGCCATGCTCGGCGGCAGCCGGCTGATCGCGCTCTCGGTGCAGGCCACGCAGCTGCGCCTGCCGCGGGTCGCCGGCCAGAACCTGCGCCACGCGGCAGCCGCCCTGCTGCTGGCGGTTGTCGCACCGGCCATCCTGCTGACCCTGTCCGGCACCCATCCGCTGCCGCTCAACCTGGCGATCCTCGGCGTCGGCCTGCTGGCCGGCCTGTTCTGGGTCAGCATCCCGCCGTGGCTGGTTTTCGCAATGATCGCGCTCGGCTATGTGCCCTATTGGCTGGTGCTCTGGCTCGAGCCCGCGTGGACGTTTGAACCGACGCTTGCGCAAGGCCTGGCGTTGGCCCTGCTCGCCCTGCTCGCCGCCAACGCCTGCTGCTGGTGGCGCATGGCACGGCGGCGTGTGCCCGCCCAGGGCTGGCACACGCCGCTGGCGCTGGCCTTCGCCAACGGCGTGCAGGCAACCACGGCCCGGACCCAGCAGGCCCAGTACAGCTCGGCGTTGTTCACGCAGGACACGCCCATCGGCCACGACCTGCACCGGCAGCCGGAACAGGCGCTGGGCATCGCCCTCGGGCCGGGCTTCGGTCGCAGCACGTTCAAGAGCGTGCTCGGCTCGCAGGGGCCGATCCTGGCCGTGGCGGTGTTCTGGCTGCTGCTGGCGCAGGGCAACCAGGAGGGGCCTGACATCCCCCTGTTCTTCGCCCCGTTGCTGGCCATCAGCCCGGCGCTGGCGCCGCTGATGCGGCTGCAGACGCTGTTCCGGCTGCCGGGCATGGGCCTGCACGAACTGGCGCTGCTGCCGGGCCTGCCCCGCCCGGGCGCACCGGCGCTGACCAGGCTGCTGACGCGGCAGATGCTGCTGCGGATGCTGCCAGCACTGGTCATCATGGCCGCCACGGGATTGCTGATGGGAGCCGGGAGGCCTTTCTACTCCCTGCTGTTCTGGAGCAGCTTCGGCAGCCTGATCCTGCTGCAGGGCGCCGGCCTGCTGGCCCTGAACAGCCAGCTGTTCCGCTGGATACTGGGCGCGCTTGCAGTCGCGCTGACCGCGGCGATCTTCGCCAGCATGCTGGCCGGCCTGGGGCCACGCCCACCCGTCTGGCTGCTGCCGGCGTGGCAAGGCGCCTGCGCGGTTGGCGCCATCGTGTCGGGCATGGCGCAGAGCCGCCTGCGCGCACTGCCGCATCCGTGGCTGGCGAACTGAAGCCTTCCGATCCAGACGCGCCATGGGCATCCCGACCGCAAGGGAGCCGGCAGGTATAATCGCCGGCTTCCTTTCCCCAATGCGCGCCCGTCGCGGGTGCTGTCGCCATGTCCGAAGTCGCCTCCGAAGCCGCGCGCCGCCGCACCTTCGCCATCATCTCCCACCCTGACGCCGGCAAGACCACGCTGACCGAAAAGCTGCTGCTGTTCGGAGGCGCGATCCAGATGGCCGGCTCGGTGAAGTCGCGCAAGACCAGCAAGCACGCCACCTCGGACTGGATGGCGCTGGAGAAGGAGCGCGGCATTTCGGTCACGTCCTCGGTGATGCAGTTCCCCTACGAGGACAAGATCGTCAACCTGCTCGACACCCCCGGCCACGCCGACTTCGGCGAGGACACCTACCGCGTGCTCACCGCGGTGGACTCGGCGCTGATGGTGATCGACGTGGCCAAGGGCGTGGAGGAGCGCACCATCAAGCTGATGGAGGTGTGCCGCCTGCGCGATACGCCGATCATGACGTTCATCAACAAGCTCGACCGCGAGGGCAAGGACCCGATCGAGCTGCTGGATGAAGTGGAAACGGTGCTCGGTATCCAGTGCGCGCCGGTGACCTGGCCGATCGGCATGGGCCAGCGCCTGAAGGGCGTGGTGCACCTACTGACCGGCGAAGTGCACCTGTACGAACCGGGCCGCAATTTCACCCGCCAGGATTCGACCATCTTCCCGTCGCTGGACGCGCCCGGCCTGGCCGAGCGCATCGGCGAGAAAATGCTGGCCGACCTGCGCGACGAACTGGAACTGGTGCAGGGCGCCAGCCATCCGTTCGACCTGGACGAATACCTGGCCGGCAAGCAGACCCCGGTCTTCTTCGGCTCGGGCGTGAACAACTTCGGCGTGCAGCCGCTGCTGGACTTCTTCGTCGAGCACGCGCCGGCGCCGCAGTCGCGCGCCACCACCGGCCGCGACATCGCCCCGCAGGAAGACAAGCTCAGCGGCTTCGTGTTCAAGATCCAGGCCAACATGGACCCGCAGCACCGCGACCGCGTGGCGTTCATGCGGGTGTGTTCGGGCAGGTTCAGCGCCGGCATGAAGACCTTCCACGTGCGCACCGGCAAGGAAATGAAGCTGGCCAACGCGCTGACCTTCATGGCCAGCGACCGCGAGATCGCCGCCGAAGCCTGGCCGGGGGATGTGATCGGCATCCACAACCACGGCACCATTTCCATCGGCGATACCTTCACCGAGGGCGAGGCAGTCACCTTCACCGGCATCCCCAACTTCGCCCCGGAACTGTTCCGCCGCGCGCGGCTGAAGGACCCGCTCAAGCTCAAGCAGCTGCAGAAGGGCCTGGCGCAGCTGTCCGAGGAGGGCGCCACCCAGTTCTTCCGCCCGATCATGAGCAACGACCTGATCCTGGGCGCGGTGGGCGTGCTGCAGTTCGACGTGGCCGCCTATCGCCTGAAGGACGAGTACGGCGTGGAAGCCATCTTCGAGCCGGTCGGCGTGGTCACCGCCCGCTGGGTGCATTGCGACAACGCGAAGAAGCTGGAGGAGTTCCGCGAGAAGAACGCCAGCAACCTCGCCGTGGACGCGGCCGGGCAACTGGTCTATCTCGCGCCGACCCGGGTCAACCTGCAGCTGGCGCAGGAGCGCGCGCCGGACGTGCGCTTCGCGGCCACGCGCGAGGCCGCGCACACCATCTCGGTCGAGTAATCGCCCCGGCCCCTCTCCCCCCGGGTGAGAGGGGGGCTTCCCTGCCGTCGCTCCGCCACCTCCGGGCGCCCCCTGCGCGAGGCCCGCGGGCGCGGGACGGGCACCGCGGAAGGCGACAGGCAAAGCTTCCTGCTACCAGGTACCGCCAGGCTCTACCCACGCCCTGGCCCGTCCTGGCGTGGCGTCGCATTCGGCGTCTCCCGGGGCCCCACAGGCAGCTTCGCCGCGCGGCCTGGCAATGCCTGCACTGCCTTCCGGAGAAAGGAGCCCGCCGGACCATCCTGGATCGCCAGCAGGCGTACGGATGCGTCCCGTGCTGCATTGCGGTAACTTGCCGCCATGCCTACCGTCGCCCCCCTGCCGCATCACGTCGCCGACATCCGCGAGGAAATCGCCAGCGCCCTGACCCATGGCCTGGGCGCGGTCACCGCGCTGGGCGCCAGCGCGGTGCTGATCACCCTGGCAGCGATCTATGGCGATGGTTGGCAACTGGCCAGCGCCATCGTCTTCGGCATCGCCCTGCTGCTGCTCTACACCGCCTCCACCCTGTACCACGCCATCCAGCATCCGGTGGCCAAGGGCAGGCTGAAGATATTCGACCACTGCGCGATCTACGTGCTGATCGCCGGCACCTATACGCCGTTCACCCTGATCGGCCTGCGCGGCCCATGGGGCTGGGGCCTGTTCGCGGCGATCTGGACGCTGGCGCTGGGCGGGGTGGTGTTCAAGCTGTTCTATACCGGGCGCTTCAAGCGGCTTTCCACCGCCATCTACATCGCGATGGGCTGGCTGGTGATCGTCGCCATCGAGCCGATGTGGAATTCGCTCGACGGCTTCACCCTGGGCTGGCTGCTGGCCGGCGGCGTCTCCTACACCCTGGGCACCTACTTCTATCACCGCGAATCGGTGCGCTATTCGCACGCCATCTGGCACCTGTTCGTGATCGGCGGCAGTGTCTGCCACTTCGTCTCGGTGACCGCGCAGATCCTCTAGCCTGCACGGCGGCACCGCGCACGCCGCGGCAACGGAACCTGCACGCGGCGCGAATGAGCGCTTCGCGCCGCGTGCACGATGCCGCGGCAACCATGGCCGCGTGAATACTCCGCCTGCACCCGCCTCGCCGCGCGCGTCGCGCTGGCGTTTCAGCCGCCCCGGCAAGCACGGCCAGCGCTGGCTGGCCGCGATCGCCCTGCTGTTCGCGGCCATCGTGGTGCTGTTGCTGCTGTGGGACTGGAACTGGTTCAAGGGCCCACTGGAGCGCATGGTGCAGGCGCGCACCGGCCGCGCCCTGCACATCGGCCATCTCGACGTCGACCTGGGCAGTACCAGCACCCTCCGCGCCGACCGCGTCAGCTTCGCCAATGCCGGGTGGGCGCAGCGACCGGACATGGCCCACGCCGACCGCATCGAGATCGACCTGCGCCTGTGGCCGCTGTTGCGCGGCAGCGTGCAGCTGCCGGAAGTGCGCCTTACCCGTCCCGACGTGTTGCTGCAGACTTCGCCCCGGCGCGGCGAACCCGGCAACTGGTCCTTCCTCGGCAGTGGCGGCGGCCAGTCGCTGCAGCTCAAGCGGCTGCGCGTGGACGATGGCAGGCTGCAGTTCCTCGACGAGGCCGGCCGCACCGACATCCAGCTCGCGGTCCGCAGCGGCACATCGAAGCAGGCCAGCGCCGCGCCGCCGCTGCTGCTGGAAGGAAAGGGCCACTGGCGCGGCGCGTCGTTCAGCGTGCGCGGCGGCACCGAATCGCCGCTGGAACTGGCCGACAGCGACCATCCCTTCCGCCTCCACCTGGACGGCCAGGCCGGCGCCACCCACGCCATCGCCAGCGGCACGCTGACCAACCCGTTCCGGTTGCAGGTCTTCGATCTGCGGCTTCGCCTCAGCGGCAAGGATCTGGAAGACCTGTATCCGCTGGTCGGCATCGCCATGCCGTCGTCGCCGCCCTATCGCCTCGACGGCCGGCTCAAGCGCGAGCATGACGTCTGGCGCTACGAAAAATTCAGCGGACAGGTGGGCGACAGCGATCTCGCCGGCAACGCGCAGATCGACGTGGCCGGCGAACGCCCGCGCCTGGCCGCCGACCTGGTTTCGCGCCGGCTGGACTTCGACGACCTCGCCGGCTTCGTCGGCGCCCCACCGAAAACCGGTGCCGGCGAGACCGCCAATCCCGGGCAGAAGGTCAGGGCCGCGGCGCTGGCGGCCAGATCCACGGTATTGCCCGACACGCCCTACAACCTGGAAAAACTGCGCGCGATGGACGCGGACGTGCGCTGGAAGGCCCACCGCATCAATTCTCCATCGCTGCCGCTGGACGACATGGACGCCCACCTGCTGCTCGACGCCGGCCTGCTGCGGCTGGAACCGCTGAACTTCGGCGTCGCCGGCGGCAACATCCGCAGCACCATCCGCATGGACGCGCGGCAACCGCGCATCACCACCGCGCTCGAGGCCAGCGTGCGCGGCGTGCAGCTCGGCCAGCTGTTTCCCGACGCGCGCCTGGTCAAACAGGCGTCCGGCGGCATCGGCGGCCAGCTGCGCCTGACCGGGAACGGCAACTCGGTCGCCGCCATGCTCGGCAGCAGCGACGGCAACGTGGCCATCGGCATGGGCCGCGGGCACATCGGCAACCTGCTGATGGAGCTGGCCGGCCTGGACGTGGCCGAATCGCTGAAGTTCCTGTTCACCGGCGACCGCCAGATTCCACTGCGCTGCGCCTTCGCCGACTTCGAAGTGAAGGACGGGCGGATGCAGGCGGACGCGCTGGCCTTCGACACCACCGACACCCTGATCGTCGGCG
Organism: Stenotrophomonas nitritireducens; assembly: GCF_001431425.1. Lineage (GTDB taxonomy): Bacteria > Pseudomonadota > Gammaproteobacteria > Xanthomonadales > Xanthomonadaceae > Stenotrophomonas > Stenotrophomonas nitritireducens. The sequence continues at coordinate 70,471 of NZ_LDJG01000019.1, read as the reverse complement.
AGGGCAGCATCGACCTCAAGCACGAGCGGCTGGACCTGCTGCTGCGGCCGCGCCCGAAGGATGTCAGCATTCTCGCGCTGCGCTCGCCGCTGCATATCGACGGCAGCTTCAAGAACCCCTCGTTCCGCCCCGACTTCAAGGCGCTGGGCCTGCGCGGCGCCGTCGCGCTGACGCTCGGCAGCATCGCGCCGCCGGCCGCGCTGCTGGCCCTGATCGAAACCGGGCCCGGCAAGGATGCGGACTGCGGCGGCCGTTACGCGAAGTAACGCCGCCGGCACGCCATGGCGTCAGCCACCGACGATGTACTGCTGCAACTGCCCCAGTTCCTGCCGCTGCTGCTCGATCACCGCCTTGACCAGGTCGCCGATGGAAATCACCCCCAGCACGACGCCACCTTCCACCACCGGCAGGTGGCGGATGCGGCGGTCGGTCACCAGTTGCAGGCAGTCCTCCACCGTCGCCGCGGGCGTCACCGTGACCAGTTCGGCGGTCATGATCGAGGCCACCGGCGTATCGCGCGAGGAGCGGTCGCGCAGCACGATCTTGCGCGCGTAGTCGCGCTCGGAAAGGATGCCTGCCAGGCGCGCGCCGTCCATCACCAGCACCGCGCCGATGCCCTTCTCGGCCATCAGGCGGATCGCATCGATCACAGCGCTCTGCGGCGCTACCGCGTGGATATCAGGGGACTTGGTCCCGAGCAACTGACGAACGGTCTGCATGGCGTTCTCCCTTGCTGGCGGATGCGTCCGATAGTGCCACGTCCGCCGGCCGCCAGGTGTCAACCAGGTACAGCGGCCGCTGCTTGGCCTCCATGTACAGGCGGCCCAGGTACTCGCCGATCAGGCCCAGCGCGATCAGCTGCACGCCGCCCAGGAACAGGATCACCGCCATCATCGTCGGCCAACCCGCGACGCGGTCGCCATACAGCGCCGCCTTGCCCACCACCCAGGCGCCAAAACCGAACGACGAAGCCGCGGTCAGCAATCCCAAGTATGTCGCAACGCGCAGCGGCGCGGTGGAAAAACTGGTGATGCCTTCCAGCGCGAAGTTCCACAGCTTCCAGAAACCGAACTTGCTGCGCCCGGCTATGCGCGGCGCACGGTGATACGGCAGTGCCACCCGGCGGAAACCGACCCAGCCGAACAGCCCCTTCATGAAACGCTGCCGCTCGCGCAGCTGCCGCAGCGCCGCCAGCGCGCGCGGCGACAGCAGGCGGAAATCGCCGGTGTCGGCCGGGATCGGCGTCTTCGACAAGCGCCCGATCAACCGGTAGAACGCCGCGGCGGTGGCCCGCTTCAACCACCCTTCGCCATCGCGCGCCAGGCGCGTGCCATACACGTCGTCATGGCCTTGCCGCCACAGCGCGACGAACTGCGGGATCAGCTCCGGCGGATCCTGCCCGTCCGCGTCCAGGATCAGCGCAGCGCCTTCGTCCACCAGGTCCAGCCCCGCGGTAAGCGCGGCCTCCTTGCCGAAGTTGCGCGACAGGCGCAGGGCCGCCACCCGCGGATCGACATCCGCCAGTTGCTGCAGCAGCGGCCAGGTCGCATCGGTGCTGCCGTCGTCCACGTAGAGCACGCGGCCGTCGATGTCGGGCAGCCGCTCCAGTTCGGCGCGGACGCGCGGATGCAGCAACGGCAGGGCGTCCTGCTCGTTGCAGGCGGCGATCACGATGGTCAGCCGGTCGCGGTGTGTCATGCGCGCATTCTACGGAAGATGGGGCCCGGGCCCGACGCGCTTCGCGCGCACGGCGGTTTCAATCATCGCCCACGGCATAGCCGGAACCGCCGAGCTGCCGCGCCTGGCGCTGGATCCAGTCGGCGCGGCGCTGCACGAACGGGCCGGGATTGGTCGCGCTGTAGCGGCGCGGCGACGGCAGCACCGCGGCAAGACGCGCGCTCTCGCCCGCCGACAACCGCGCCGCATCCTTGCGCCAGAACCGCTGCGACGCGGCCTGCACGCCGTAGACGCCATCGCCGAACTCGGCGACGTTGGCGTACATCTCCAGGATCCGCTGCTTCGGCCAGAGTGCTTCGATCAGCACCGTATACCAGGCTTCCAGCCCCTTGCGCAGCCAGCTGCGGCCCTGCCACAGGAACAGGTTCTTGGCGACCTGCTGGCTGATCGTGCTGCCGCCGCGCAGGCGCTTGCCGCGGGCGTTGTGGTCCATCGCCTTCTCGATCGCGTCCAGGTCGAAGCCGTTGTGCAGCGGGAAGCGCTGGTCCTCCGCAGCCACAAGCGAGATCGGCACGCTGGCCGCCATCGCGTCCAGGTCGCGCCACTGGTAATGGATGCGGAACCCCCAGTCGCCCTGTCCCCAGGCTTCGACCTGGCGCAGCGCCATCACCGTGGAAAACGGCGGATCGACGAACCGCAGCACCGCCACCTGCACGATGCTGAACACCGCCAGCGCACAGGGAGTGATCCACAGCCAACGCCGCCACCTGCGTCGCGGCCGCATCTTGCGCTTGTCCTGCTCCGTCCCCATGTGACTGCCTGACTCCATGAATCCCGACATCGGTGCATTATCCGGCACCGGCGTCCCCATACGTGCAGATTCCCATGACCGAAACGTCCGACCTCCTTGTCCGCTTCCTCCTGCCCGAGGCCGGCGTGCGCGGCGTCCATGTCCGGCTCACCGACAGCTGGCGCGAAATCCTGTCCCACGGCGGCTACCGGCCTTCGGCCATGCGCCTGCTGGGCGAGGCCTGCGTCGCCTCGGCCCTGTTCACCGGCCACATCAAGATCGACGGGCGGCTGTCGGTCCAGCTGCGCAGCAGCTCGCCCCTGCGCACCCTGTTCGCCGAATGCACTTCCGCCGGCACCCTGCGCGGCATCGCCCAGGTCGAGGAAGGCCAGGACGCCCCGGCCGACCTGTCCCAGCTCGGCGAAGGCGCCCTGCTGGCCATCACCATCGAAAACCCGGGCCTGGACCCGCGCGAACCGCAGCGCTACCAGAGCCTGGTAGCCCTGCAGGGCAGCAGCCTGGACGAGGCGTTCGAGGACTATTTCCGCCATTCCGAGCAGTTGCCCACGCGCCTGCTGCTGGCCGCCGACGGCGAACACGCTGCCGGCCTCCTGCTGCAGAAGCTCCCCGGCGACCAGGGCGACGACGACGGCTGGGTCCGCGCCGGCGCCCTGTTCGACACGCTGGGACGGGACGAACTGCTGGCGGCAAACGGCCAGGAGCTGCTGCACCGCCTGTTCCATGAGGAACACCCCGAGACCATGGGCGACAAGCAACTGCGTTTCGGCTGCTCCTGCTCGCGGGAGCGGGTGGTCGGCATGCTGCAGTCGCTCGGCGAGGAAGAGGCCCGCGCCGCCGCGGTCGACACCGGCCAGGTGGAGGTGCGCTGCGAGTTCTGCGGACGCGAATATCACTTCCCTTTGACCGAATTCGGCGTATTGTTCGATTTCACACCAGCCAGCCAGGCCGCTCCAGAGCGGCTGCAGTAACGGCACCGACGAGCTGCGTTCCGGGGAGGACGGAGTCTTGTTAAGAAAACATAAACGACATACGATCAGAACCTCACGCGCCGGGAACTCCCCGGCCTTGGCCCTGTCTGATTGAGTCCATGAACACCCTCCTGCGCCTGCCGCTAGCCTTGCTGATCGCCCTCGGGGTGGCTACGGGCGCGCATGCGCAGGGCAAGCCGCGTGCCACCCCGGACAGCACCGTGCTGCCGGTCTGGAACAAGGGCAGCGGCAAGGTAGAGGCCCTGTTGTACCTGGAGCCAACCGGCGAACAGATGGCCGGCGCGCGCTGGCACTTCGGCCGCAATTCCCTCGACGCCGCCTTCGGGCTGTCGTCAGGCGACTCGCTCGGCCTGCTGTGCAACAGCAGCCGCGGCAGCAGCATCAGCGGGCTGGCCAGCCACTGCATGCTCGCCAGCCTCGGCGACGACGATGACATCGCCGCCGGCCGCCACCTGTCCGCGACCACCGCCTTCAACCGCCCCGGCGGGCGCATCGGCCTGAGTGCCGGCACCGGCCGCGACACGCTGCCGGCCTGGCTGTCCGGCAACACCCGCGCGCCTGCCGCGCGCATGGAACAGAACGACCTGACCGTTTTCGGCCAGAAGAACATCGGCCGCGAAGGTTTCGTCTCCATCGGCGGCACCTACGCCAAGGCGCGCCTCGTCCCGCTGAGCGACGCCTCGCCCGCCCTTGTCGACCAATGGGACAGCAAGAGCCTCAGTCTCGGCGGCGGCTACGGCCCGTTCAGCGCCAACATCATCGGCCGCGTCGTCGACGCCCCCGGCCAGGCCGGCAAGTGGGAAGGCATCGGTCTCGGCCTGACCTGGCGCACCCCTTGGAGCGGCCAGCTTACTGTCGGCGCCGAGAACGTCATCACCCGCGGCAAGAACCCGTTTTCTCCCCGCAACGAGAGCAATGACGAGGGCGCGATCCCTTACGTCCGGTACGAGCAGGATCTTTGAGCGTCCTGAGAACGAACTACTCCCAAGTTCATCCGAACGCCTCCGCAAGGGGGCGTTTTTGTTGCACTCGCAACAATTTCTTTGCCGAATTTCACCAAATTCACGCAATTCATTAACGAAGCTTTAATTTCACAAGAGACGGAAGTACTATCGGATCAGCCTCACGGTTTTGGGACCGCATGTTTCGTTCCCACCGCGCAGGCGATTCCACTTGTAACTACCAAGATCACTTGGAGAGAGAGCCCATGTATTGCAAGTCCAACAAGCTGCGTGACGCAGTAGTACTGGCCCTGATTGCGGGCGCCGGCACTACCGGCAGCGCCTTTGCCCAGAACAGCGGTGCTGCCACCAACCTCGACCGCATCGAAGTCACCGGCTCGCGCATCCGCCAGGTCGACGTGGAGACCGCACAGCCGGTCCTGACCATTTCCCGCGACCAGATCGAGCAGCAGGGCTTCAGCTCCGTCGCCGACATCCTGCAGAACATCTCCGCAGCCGGCAGCCCGTCGTTCAGCCGCGCCTCGCCGCTTACCTCCAACCAGGAAGCTGGTGGCCAGTACATCGACCTGCGCAACCTGGGCGCCCAGCGCACCTTGGTGCTGGTCAATGGCAAGCGCCTTGGCATCAGCCCGGCCGGCTACCAGGATATCTCCTCCATCCCGTCCGTCATCGTCGAGCGCATTGAAGTCCTGAAGGACGGCGCCTCCGCGATCTACGGCTCCGACGCGATGGCAGGCGTGATCAACATCATCACCCGCAAGAATTTCGATGGCGCCGAAGCCAACGTCTACACCGGCCAGTACGGCCAGGGCGATGGCAAGAAGCAGACCTACGACTTCATGGTCGGCTTCTCGGGCGAGCGTGGCTCGGTCACCATGGGTGCCGAATACCACAAGGAAGATCCGGTGTGGGCGCGTGACCGTTGGTACACCGCCGAAACCGATCCGCGCGATGTGGGCGGCAACAACACCCCGGTTGGCCAATGGGGCAACTACGATTCTGGCCTGAAGGATTCCAAGGGTAATGTCATCTGGTACGCCCCCAATCGTGGTAGCAATGCCATCGGTAGCGGTAATTTCCATCCGCAGAACGGCGACGACACCAGCAATTCCATCGACCAGATGCAGTTGCTGACCCCGCTGGAGCGCCGCTCGCTGTTTGTCAGCACCAACTACGACATCAACGACAACGTCCGCTTCACCAGCGACTTGGCCTATACAAAGCGTTCGTCGGACCGTCAGATTGCTGGTTATCCGCTGCAATCCAGCGCAACTGGCGCACAGATGTCGAAGAACAGCTACTTCAATCCGCGTCCGGGTACCGACATCAACTGGCGTCGTCGCGGCTGGGAAATTCCGCGCACCACCGCCACCGACCAGACCACGTGGCGTTTCACCGCTGCTCTGGAAGGGTCGTTCGAAATCGGTGACCGCTATTTCGACTGGGATGCCGGCTACCTGTTCAATGAAGCCGACACCAGCATCATCAACAACGGCAACTTCTACATTCCGAACGTCCGCGCTGCGGTGGGCCCGTCGTTCAAGGACCCCACCACCGGCAAGATCGTCTGCGGAACGCCGGGCAATGTGATCGCCGGCTGCGTACCGTGGAACCCGTTTGCCGGCTTCGGCACTGGCGCAGTCCAGAACTCGCTGGACGACCCGGCCGTGCGCAACTTCCTGTTCAAGGAAGAGCATGCCATCGGCAAGACCAAGACCCACGACTACTTCGTCAACATCGCCGGCTCGATCATCACCCTGCCGGCAGGCGACCTGGGCTTCGCGCTGGGCTATGAGCACCGCAAGGAAGAAGGCGGCTTTACCCCTGACGCCATCGCCCAGTCCGGCAATTCGACCAACCTGGCCTCCGGGCCGACCCGTGGTTCGTACAAGGTCGACGAGGGCTACCTGGAACTGAACGCGCCGATCCTGGCCGACCTGCCGGGCGCCAAGGAGCTGACCTTCAACGCGGCGACGCGTTATTCGAAGTTCGACACCTTCGGCAACACCACCAACAACAAGTTCGGCCTGAAATGGCGTCCGATGGACGACCTGCTGGTCCGTGCCACCTACGCCGAAGGCTTCCGCGCTCCGACCATCGGCAACCTGTACGGCGGCGGTTCGCAGACCTTCGCTAACGGCTTCCAGGATCCCTGCGACGTCCTTTACGGCAAGGCCGCCAACTCGGCACGCTGCCTGAAGGACGTCGGCGCGAACTTCCGCCAGCTGAAGCAGGGCTTCGTGCCGATCACCGGCCCGAATGGCAACCAGACCCCGGTACCGTTCGTCTCGGGCTCCAACCCGTTCCTGAAGCCGGAGACCTCCACCTCCAAGACCGTCGGCCTGGTGTACTGCCCGAAGTTCGTGCAGGGCCTGACCATGGCGCTGGACTGGTGGAAGATCCGTATCGACGACACTGTCGTTTCGGATTCGCCGAACGCCATCCTGAATGACTGCTATGTCAACCTGATCGAATCGCGTTGCGCCATGTTCAAGCGTGACCCGGCGCAGGGCGGCATCGTCAGCGATCTGACCTACGGTACCCGCAACGCTGGTTACTACCTGACCGAAGGCTTCGACTTCGACGCAACCTACGGCCTGGATACCGAATGGGGTCATTTCAGCGCCAAGTGGGCCACCACCTATGTCAGCAAGTTCGAGATCAAGAGCACCAACGACAAGGGCACCATGCCCGCCCAGGCCAATGGCTTCGAGGACTACTTCCGCATCCGTTCCAACCTGAGCCTGGGCTGGAACAAGGGTGACTGGGCCGCCAACTACGGCGTGCGCTACTACTCCAGCACCAAGGAAGACTGTACTCCCGGCTACAGCTGTACCGATCCGAACTACTACAGCCCGAACGCCGGCAAGGTCATCCCGCAGAACCGACTGGGCGCCGTCACGTTCCACGACGTGCAGGTCTCCTGGCAGGCCCCGTGGAATGCGCGCATCGCCATCGGTGCCAACAACGTGTTCAACCGCGTCGGCCCGATCATGTACAGCCAGGGCGCGTCGAACTTCTCGTACTACGGCGGCTTCGACACCGGTCGCTTCCTGTACATGAAGTACAACCAGAAGTTCTGATCGGCTGATTGATCAGTGTCTGGAACAACGGCCCCGAAAGGGGCCGTTGTCTTTTGCGCGGGATATGGACCGCTGGACGAAGCGCATAAAAAAGCCGCGGCATGCGCGGCTTTGCACGGATCGATCTTCCTGCGCTCACCCGTTCGGAATCAAGGTCTCGATCACATGCTCGACGTAGGATTCGAACTCCTCGCGCGCCTGCTTCGGCTGCTGTAGTTGCAGGGATAGCTGCAGGAAGCCGACATACGCGGCATAGGCCAGGCGCGCGCGGTGGCGGGCGTCGGTGGAACTCAGCCCGGCCTGGCGGAACGAGGCCATCAGGTAGTCCAGGCGACGCTGCGAGACGCGGTCGATCACCGGGCGCACCAGCGGGTTGTCCAGCGCCTTGAGCAGTTCGCTGTAGATGACATGCGGCGTCACTTCGTGCGCGACGAGCTGGAACAGCGCGCGCAGGCGGGTGCGCGGATCCGGAACCTCTTCCAGGCTTCCGAACACCTGCTGCTGCTCGACCAGCTCCCAGCGCTCCAGCGCGGCCTGCAACAGGGCGTCGCGGGACGGAAAGTGCCAGTAGAAGCTGCCCTTGGTGACGCCGAGGCGGCGGGCCAGCGGCTCCACCGCGACGGCCCCGACCCCCTGCTCCGCGATCAGGTCCAGGGCCGCCTGGGCCCAGTCGTCCGCACTGAGGCGGCTGTTGCGTGTACTGCGGGTTTCCGCCGGGGAAGCTGAAGATTCGTTCATCCGCTGATTTAACCATACGCCGGGGACTGGTTGCAGTATGCGCCGCGCCAATACCCCGCGCGACAGCCCATGGATGCTCGCCAAAGCCATGGCGGACAAGGCATTTTCCATCCATACCACCCAGTATTGACAGGCATGGCCACGAATCCATACCATCAGGTACGGTTCCATCTCTGTGACCTCGCATGCACGCGCAAGACATCCGCCTGGAAGGTGCCCATGGCATCGGACTGGCCGCCTCGAAAACCACCGGAAGCAGGCCGCCGATCCTGTTCGCGCATGGCTTCGGACAGACCCGCGGCGCGTGGACGGCCGCTGCCGAAGCGCTCCATGCCGCCGGCCATGCCACGCTGGCCTTCGATGCGCGCGGCCATGGCGGCTCGGACTGGAATCCGGCCGACCTGCCGTATCACGGCGAACAGTTCACCGACGACCTGATCGTCGTCGCCGGCGAGCTGCCGCGCCCGCCGGTATTGGTCGCCGCATCGATGGGGGGCCTGTTCGGCCTGATGGCCGAGGCCCGCTGGCCGGGACTGTTCTCGGCGATGGTGCTGGTGGACATCACCCCGCGCTGGGAGACCCGTGGCGTCGAACGCATCCTGGCCTTCATGAGCGCGCATCCGGAAGGCTTCGCCTCGCTGGCAGCGGCCGCCGACAGCATCGCCACCTACATGCCGCACCGCCCGCGCAAGAGCGAGGACGCGCTGCGCGCGCTGCTGCGCCCCACCGCCGCGGGCCGCTGGAACTGGCACTGGGATCCGCGGCTGGTGGAAGAGCTGGCGCGCGACAGCGAACAGCACCAGGACGCCATCGCCGAGGCCGCGCGCCGCGTCCAATGCCCGGTGCTGCTGGTCAGCGGCGGCCGCAGCGACCTGGTCACCCCGGAGACCGTGGCCGAATTCCTGGCACTGGTACCGCATGCCAAGCACGTGCATCTGCCCGACGCCACGCATATGGTGGCAGGCGATGACAACGACGCGTTTACCGCCGCCGTGTTGAACTATCTGGACGCACTTCCCCCGGCTTCCGCCGCAGCGTCCGTCCGTACCGAGCACGTTACCGGAGCAAGTCCATGAGTATTGTCGTTCCCTTCCTGGCCCTGCTGCTGGCAGCTGCCTTCGTCGCCTACCACCGCATGCGGCTGCTCACCTGGACGGTGATCGGCGCCGTGCTGCTGGGCATCTGCTGGTTCGCCGGCGTCCACCAGACCGCGGTCATCGTCGCTGCGGCGATCCTGGCGCTGGTCAGCGCGCTGGTGCTGCTGCCGTTCCTGCGCAAGCCGCTGATCACCTCGCCGTTCATGGGCGTGTTCCGCAAGGTGCTGCCGCCGTTGTCCAAGACCGAGCGCATCGCGCTGGAAACCGGCTCGGTCGGCTTCGAGGGCGAACTGTTCACCGGCGACCCGGACTGGCAGAAGCTGCTGGACTATCCCAAGCCGCAGCTCACCGCCGAAGAACAGGCCTTCCTCGATGGCCCGGTCGAAGAACTGTGCCGCATGGTCAACGACTGGGAAATCACCCACGTCCATGCCGACCTGCCACCGGAACTGTGGGCTTTCATCAAGAAGAACAAGTTCTTCGGCATGATCATCCCCAAGCAGTACGGCGGCCTGGGTTTCTCGGCGCTGGCGCACCACAAGGTGATCCAGAAGCTGGCCTCCATCTCCAGCGTGGTCAGCTCCACCGTTGGCGTGCCCAACTCGCTGGGCCCGGGTGAACTGCTCAACCACTACGGCACGCAGGAGCAGAAGGACTACTACCTGCCGCGCCTGGCCGAAGGCATCGAAGTGCCCTGCTTCGGCCTGACCGGCCCGTTCGCCGGCTCCGACGCCACCTCCATTCCCGACTTCGGCATCGTCTGCAAGGGCATGTGGAAGGGCGAGGAAGTGCTGGGCCTGAAGCTGACCTTCGACAAGCGCTACATCACCCTGGCGCCGGTCGCGACCCTGATCGGCATGGCCTTCCGCATGTACGACCCGGACGGGCTGCTCGGCGACACCAAGGACATCGGCATCACCCTGGCCCTGCTGCCGCGTGACACCGACGGCGTGGAAATCGGCCGCCGCCACTTCCCGCTGAACTCCACCTTCCAGAACGGCCCGATCCGCGGCAAGGATGTGTTCATCCCGCTGAGCCAGCTGATCGGCGGCGCCGAGAAGCGCGGCCTGGGCTGGAACATGCTCAACGAGTGCTTGGCCGTTGGCCGCTCCATCACCCTGCCCTCCACCGCCTCGGGCGGTGCCAAGGCCGGTGCGGTGGTGACCGGTGCCTATGCGCGCATCCGCAAGCAGTTCGGCCTGTCGGTCGGCCGCTTCGAGGGTGTGGAAGAAGCACTGGCCCGCATTGGCGGCAAGGCTTACAAGATCAGCGCGCTGTCACAGGCCACCGCGGCTGCGGTTGACCGTGGCGACGTGCCGTCGGTGCCGTCGGCGATTGCCAAGTACCACTGCACCAACATGAGCCGCGAAGTCATTTCCGACGTGATGGACGTGATCGGCGGCAAGGGCATCATCCTCGGGCCGCGCAACTTCGCCGGCCGCAGCTGGCAGGCCGCACCGATCGCCATCACGGTGGAAGGCGCCAACATCATGACCCGCTCGCTGCTGATCTTCGGCCAGGGCGCGATCCTGTGCCATCCGTGGGTGCTGAAGGAAATGAAGGCCGCGCAGGACGAGGACCGCAAGGCCGGCCTGCGCGAGTTCGACCAGGCGCTGTTCGGCCATGTGCGCTTCGGCATCTCCAATGCCGTGCGTTCGCTGTGGTTCGGCCTGACCGGCGCGCGCTTCGGCGCCGCGCCGGGCGACGCCTACACCCGCCGCTACTTCCGCAAGCTCGACCGCTACTCGGCCAACCTGGCGCTGATGGCCGACATTTCGATGATGACCCTGGGCGGCAAACTCAAGTTCAAGGAATCGCTGTCCGGCCGTCTCGGCGACGTGCTCAGCCACGTCTACATGACCAGCGCCATGCTCAAGCGCTACCACGACGAGGGCGCGCCGAGCGCCGACCAGCCGCTGCTGGCCTGGGCGTTCCATGACAGCGTGCACCGCATCGAGGAGTCGCTGTCGGCGGCGCTGCGCAATTTCCCGATCCGTCCAATCGGCTGGCTGATGTGGGCATTGATCTTCCCGTTCGGCCGCCGCGCCGAGGCCCCGGGCGACCGCCTGAGCCGCCGCGTCGCCGCCACCCTGATGTCGCCCAACGAGGCACGCGACCGCCTCGCGCAGGGTGTGTTCCTGACCCCGTGCGAGAACAATCCGGGCGGCCGCATCGCCAGCTATCTGGCCAAAGCGGTCATGGCCGAGCCGGTGGAGCGCAAGTTCCTCAAGGCGCTCAAGACCAAGGGCATCGAGGCGCTCACCTTCTCCGCGCAGCTGGACGAGGCGGTGGCCGAAGGCGTCATCACCCAGGACGAGCGCACCCTGCTGGAAGAACTCCGCGCGATCACCCTGGACACGATCACCGTGGACGACTTCGAACCGCACGAGCTGCGCGCGGCCTCGTACTACGACCGCGAAGGCCGGCAGCCCTCGCAGGTCGCCTGAGTCCAGACAGCCATCGGCAAGCGGAAACGGCGGGCGCATGCCCGCCGTTTCCTTTCGGGAGGAAACCATGACCACCCCATTGCTCTCGCTCTACCGGCGCCTGTCGCGCTGGCCCTGCGGCCGCTGGCTGTTCACGCGCGCGGTGTGTTTCAAGGCGCCCTATTTCGCGAGCATCTCCCCGCGCATCACCCTGCTCGAGGCCGGCCGCTGCGAAGGCACGCTGGCCGACCGCCGCAAGGTACGCAACCACATCGGCACGGTGCATGCGATCGCGCTGTGCAACCTGGCCGAGCTCACCGCCGGGCTGATGGTCGATGCTTCGCTGCCGGCCGACATGCGCTGGATTCCCAAGGGCATGGAGGTGCGCTACCAGGCCAAGGCGCGCGGCACCCTGAAGGCGGTGGCGGTACCGGAGCTCCCTATCGCCAGTGCCACGGCAGGTTACGAGCTGCCGGTGCGGGTCGGCATCCACGATGCCACGGGCACCGAAGTATTCGTCGCCCGCATCGCGATGTGGGTGTCGCCGCGCCGCGGGAACGGATGAGCCATGGCTCCGCCGGACTGCGGGTACGCCCGGGCGGCGTGCACAGGCTGGGCTTCGCGGCATTCCCCTGACCTTCTGGAAACTGTTCGACGGGAAGCGCGACCTCGCCCATGACAGCCCGGCCAACCGCGCGGTCATGCCGGTCCTCAATCGGTGCCGGGTCTATGTGTTCCCGGACATGGGCGCGATGTCGCTGACTTCCAGCGGGGAACTACCCGCTACGCCGCTGGGGCGGGCTCTGCGTGGATTCATGGCGCTGTTCCGGCGGGGACGCGGCAAGGCGCAACTCGCGCTCCTGCGCATCGACGACTGGCGCGTGCACTGGTTGAGCGCACCGTTCGTACTGGGCGCGGCGCTGCAAGCAGTGCCGCTGTGGCTGGTCTGGTGAGCATCCCTCGACGCCCGCCAGGCTCCAGCATCAGGCCGAAGGTCGCGCCTCCTGCGCCGACACGCCTTCGGGACGGCGCGACAGGCGCCAGCCGATGCCGGCGGCGACCACCGCCGCGGTCGCGCTGACGCCGGCGAAACCAGCTGCCCCCATGCCGAGCAGGCGCAGCCAGTTCATGCCCAACGCGATGGACATGTCGCCGAACCGCCACACCGCGGTATCCACCGCGTTCTGGCCCTTGTAGCGCACGTTGCGCGGCACGCGCGTGTACAGGCTGTGCCGCGCCGGTTCGGCCATGCCATAGGCCAGGCCGCGGCTGACGATCAGCGCGATCGCCACGGCCGGCATGCCCAGAAGCAGGGGCGCATGCGGATCGCGGGCGAACAGCACCAGCGCCAGCGCACAGACGCTGACCAGCGCCCAGATCATGATGACGATGCCCGGTCCCTTCCTCGGCAGCAGCCAGCGGGTCAGGGTGAGCTGGGTGATCGCGGTCAGCGCGTTGCCGGCCAGGTCGATGTTGGCGGCGAAGCGCGTGCGCGCCACCGCGTCGGCGAACGTGGCGCCGGAATAGTCGGTCACCAGTGCGTAGTTCACGGTGCCGATGCCGTCGGCCAGCAACAGCAGGATCGACATGTTGCGGATGAACGGGTCGGCGAACACCTGCTTCAGGCCGTCGAACATGCCACCACCGACCGCCGCTTCGTTGCCGGGCTCATTCCGGCGTGCGCCATGCTGCCGCGCCCAGCGCCCGAGCGCGACCACGCAGCCCAGCGCCAGGCACAGCAGCGCCGCCGATACCAGCAGCAGTGGCGCCACGCCGATCACGCCGACCAGCGAACGGGTCAGCACCGGGCCGGTGATCGCGCCCACCGTGCCGGCCACCGCGATGACCGGGAACAGGCGCCGCGACTGCTCGCTGTCCCATATGTCGGACATGAAGCTCCAGAACACCGACACCACGAACAGGTTGAACACGCTGACCCAGACGAAGAACATCACGCCCAGCGTCTTCGGCGCCAGAAGATCCGGCCATGCGAACAACGGCACGAAGCCGACCAGGCAGGCGATGAAGAACACATAGACCACCGGCATGACCACCCGTCGCGGCCAGCGGGTGACCAGCGCGCCGAACAAGGGCGACAGCAGCAGGGTGCCGACGAAGGTCGCGCCGTAGAACCAGGGCAGCTGGGTCGAGCCCACGGCCGCCGCCAACTGCTCGCGCAAGGGGCGGATCACGTAGTACGCGGCCAGCACGCAGAAGAAATAGGCGAAGGACAGCGCGACCGCCAGCCCCTCCCCCGTATGTACCCTGTCCTGACCGGACCGCATCGGCCTGTTATCCGTCGCAACGAAGCGCGCAAGGTATCCGATGCACTGCAACATCGCCAGTGCGGCCATGCCTGCGCCGGCTATGCTGGCCGCACGTCCACGGGGGAGCGCGATGCGGGAGTTCGATTACATCATCGTCGGCGCCGGCTCGGCCGGCTGCGTGCTGGCCAACCGGCTCAGCGCCGATCCGCAGCTGCAGGTGCTGCTGGTCGAAGCCGGCCCGCGCGACCGCCACCCGTTCATCCACATGCCCGCAGGGCTGGCGCGGCTGGTCAACAACCGCCGCTTGAACTGGAGCTACGACACCGCCCCGGAACCCCAGCTGCAGGGCCGGCGGCTCTGGTGGCCGCGCGGCAAGGTGCTGGGCGGCTCCAGTTCGATCAACGCCATGTGCTATGTGCGCGGCGTGCCCGGCGACTACGACCGCTGGGCCGCTGCCGGCGCCACCGGCTGGGACTGGACAGGCGTCCTGCCCTGGTTCCTCCACAGCGAGTGCAACGGCCGTGGCGGCGATGCGCTGCACGGCGATGCCGGCCCGCTGCACGTTTCCGACCTGCGTCACGTCAACCCGCTCAGCCACGCCTTCATCGAAGCCGGCGTGCAGGCCGGGCATGCGCACAATCACGATTTCAACGGCGACCAGCAGCTTGGCGTCGGCCTCTACCAGGTCACGCAGAGGGATGGCGCGCGCTGTTCGTCGGCCACGGCCTACCTGGCGCCGGTACGGCAACGCCGCAACCTGCAGGTGCTGACCGGCGCGCTGGTCGAACGCATCCTGATCGACGCCGGCCGCGCGCATGGCATCGTCCTGCGCCGCGGCGGACAGCAACAGCGCGTGCATGCGCGGCGCGAGGTACTGCTCAGCGCCGGCGCGATCAATTCGCCGCAACTGCTGATGCTCTCCGGCATAGGCCCGGCCGACGCGCTGCGCGCGCACGGGATCACGGTGCAGCTCGACCAGCCCCAGGTCGGCGCCAACCTGCAGGACCACCTGGACATCTGCACGCTGTACCGCACCGTGCCCGGCGTCAGCTACGACCGCGCCAGCGAATTGAAGATCGGCCTGGACTGGTTCCTGCGCGGCCGGCGCGGTGCCGGCTGCAGCAATGTCGCCGAGGCCGGCGGCTTCGCACGCTCGCGCTTCGCGCCCGACGAGCGCGCCGACATCCAGTTCCATTTCGTGCCGGCGATGCTCGACGACCATGGCCGCCGTCGCCTGCCCGGCGACGGCTACACCCTGCATGCCTGCTACCTGCATCCACGCAGCCGCGGCCGCATCGCCCTGGCCGGCCCCGATCCTGCGATGCCGCCAGGCATCCACGCCAACTACCTGGGCGACAGCGAAGGCTTCGACCTGAAGATGATGGTCGAAGCGGCGCGCCTGAGCCGCGATCTCCTGCGCCAGCCGGCCTTCGACCGCTGGCGGCGCGCACCGATCTTCCCCGGGCGCGAAGACCTGGACGACGCCGGACTGGAAGCGTTCGTCCGCGCCAAGGCCGAGACCATCTACCACCCGGCCGGGACCTGCCGCATGGGCAGCGACGATGCGGCGGTGCTGGACCCGCAACTGCGGCTGCGCGGCGTCGAAGGCCTGCGCGTGATCGATGCCTCGGCGATGCCCACGCTGGTCAGCGGCAACACCAACGCGCCCACGATCATGCTGGCCGAGCGCGCGGCCGCGCTGATCCTCGGCCAGGACGCTCCGCCGCGGCCACGATGAGAGTCCCGACGGAAAAACCAGGAATATCAAAGCGATGCCCATTCATTTTCTCGCCGTTTGTGCAATCGCAAAGAGCGGCGCTAGAATCGCCGACAGCCTTAGCTAGCAGGCATCGATCACGATGAAAGACAACAGCAGACGCCGGCATTTCCGTCCGGTGGCATCGGGATTGCTCGGTGTGTTGATGCCCTTCGCACTGTCGTCCACCGCCCAGACCCCATCCACCCCGCAGCCGCTGCCGGAATCGGCGCCGCAGTTGCCGGTGAACCTGGAAAACGCGCCGATGCAGTCGCCGACGCAGCCGATGCCCTACCGGGCGGCGCTGCGCCCGGACCAGGTGCAGGCCCTGCCCGACGGCTTCAATGTCGCCGCCATCGAATCGATGGCCGAGCAGCTCACCTACGGCAACCGCGTGCCCGGCATCGCCATGGCGATCGTGCAGAACGGCCGCATCCTGTCCGCACGCGGCTTCGGCGTCACCGACATCGGCAACCCGCAGCCGGTCGATGCGCATACCGTGTTCCGCCTCGCCTCGCTGTCCAAGGCGTTCGCCGGCACCATGGCCGGCCTGCTGGTCAACGACGGCACCCTGCGCTGGGACAGCAAGGTCACCGACTACATGCCGGGCTTCCAGCTGGCCACGCCCGAAGCGACCAGCCGGCTCACCGTGGCCGACGTGCTGAGCCATCGCGTCGGCCTGCCGTACAACGCCTACGACCGCGACATCGAAGCCAACACCGACTACTACACGCTGACCCGCAAACTCGCCAGCGCGCCGCTCAAGTGCGAGCCGGGCGACTGCTATGCGTACCAGAACGTCGCCTTCAGCCTGATCGGCGACGTGGTCTACGCCGCCTCCGGCAGCTTCTACGAGCAGGCGGTCGAACGCCGCATCTTCAAGCCGCTGGGCATGAACGACGCCAGCCTCGGCCTGGCCGGCATCCAGGCCAGCCCGCGCTGGGCACATCCGCACGTGCGCAGCCGCAACGGCTGGGTGTCGCTGTCACCCAAGCCCACCTACTACCGCGTCGCCCCGGCCGCCGGCGTCAATGCCAGCGCCAGCGACATGGCGCAGTGGCTGCTGGCCCACACCGGGCACCGTCCCGATGTGCTGCCGGCGCCGTTGCTGGCCACGCTGCACGCGCCGCTGGTCAACACGCCCGGCGAGATGCGTTCCGGCTGGCGCCGCGAGCGGCTGGATTCGGCCGGCTATGCGCTGGGCTGGCGCGTGTTCGACTACGCCGGCCACACCGTGGTGTTCCATGCCGGCGCGGTGCAGGGCTACCGCGGCCTGGTCGCCCTGCTGCCCGAGCGCGATCTCGGCATCGCCGTGTTGTGGAACGGCGAGAGCACGCTACCCAGCGGCCTGATGCCCACGATCCTGGATCGCGCCATCGGCCTGCCCACGCAGCGTTGGCTGGATGTGGACACCGACTTCGGCAGCGACAACCTGATGGCCGAGGATGCGCCGGCCAGCGCGCCACGCGGCAAGAAGGGCGTTGCCTCCGGCCGCGCCACCGCCTCCCCGCGCTGACCCGGGCTGCGGCATTCCTTACGGCAAGGCGGCTTCGGCCGCCTTTTTCATGCGGCCCACTCCGCCCTGAAACGGCCGTCCCGCCGCGCTCCATGCGCGGCGCCGTGCAATCGAACGCATGCCCGCGCACGTGCCGGCGTGATCCCGGCCGTGCTCTTCCATCCGCCGCAGAGGGGGTGGATCAAAAAGATGGCGCTGCATCCCGACACCGCGACCTTCGTCGCCGGACCTCTCGCACGGCGTCCTGCAGTCGCACCTTCCCACCGACCCGGCGAGCCTCGCGTCGTTCCATCCAGCGGCCACACCGTCAACGGCCCAGCGTCCGCCCGCGCTGGTCGGAGCGGCGGTGGCAGGCGCGCATAAAAAAACTCCCTCCCCGCTGGGCAGTCGGGGAAGGAGTTCCAGGTACAGCTCAGCGCTGGATCAGATCAGCGGCGCCGGGGTCGCCGGAAGCGCGACCGGGGCCGCCTTCTTCTTGCGGGCAGCCGGCTTCTTCTTGGCAGCAACCTTCTTGGCGGCCGGCTTCTTGGCAGCAGCCTTCTTCGCGACCTTCTTCACCGCCTTCTTCGCGGTGGCCTTCTTGGCAACGGCCTTCTTGGCGACCTTCTTCACCGCCTTCTTGGCGGTGGCCTTCTTGGCGACCTTCTTCACCGCCTTCTTCGCGGTGGTCTTCTTGGCAACCTTCTTCGCCGCCTTCTTCACTGCCTTCTTGGCAGTGGCCTTCTTGGCGACCTTCTTCACTGCCTTCTTCGCGGTGGCCTTCTTGGCGACCTTCTTCACCGCCTTCTTCGCGGTGGCCTTCTTCGCGACCTTCTTCACTGCCTTCTTGGCAGCAGCTTTCTTGGCGACCTTCTTCACCGCCTTCTTGGCGGCCGGTTTCTTCGCAGCTTTCTTCGTGGCCATTGGATGGCTCCTCGTCAGTGATCTATGGAATTGAAATGCCCAGTTGAAGCAAATCCGCGGTGTATCGCGGAGGACCGACGATGCGTCAACCGCATCGTGACGGATACAGAAACACCCGCAGCGTTTCCCGCCACGGGTGCCATGTCTTGTTCGGGGGTGCTTCGCGGAAGGAAGCGGCTCCTGCTCCACCATCTGTGCGCGTGGCGGACGTCCAGGTTGTGCTTCGCATCTGAATGTTGATCCGGCTCACTCGCTTCCGCAGCAAAGGTCTGCTGGGCGAAACCTAATCACGCTTTTTTTTACTGTCAACTACCCGCGCGCAACTTTTTCCAGAAAGCTTCACGTCGACGGCGCCGGCAACACCCGTCTTCGCCGCGTCCGCATCCTCGGATGATGCCGCGCGTACCGCGCATGCGTTCGCGGTGCACGCGAAAAACATCGTAAAAAAAGCACTATTCGTTCGCGGCGCGCGCGCGCTCCACGCCGCATCGCGCGCGCGGCGCACGTTGGCACGCCGCTCCCGGCGCGTGAAAAAAAAATGCCGCCGGACCCTGCATTCCATCCGCCGCGATCGCACTTTCGCGCACCGCGAGTAACGTTTTGCGCAAACACTTCGCGCCCTTGCGAGCCGTTGCCGCCTTCCCGCTCATCGCGACGAGGACATCCCGGTGCCGCTTCGCCGCCCCGCTCGACCGCCATGCGCGGCCAGCGTCCTTCGACAACGACGACCCTTGAACCGACCGATGGATCTGCGCCGTCATGCCGACGATCGCCATCGGCGATACCGGGGACACCGCCATGGCGACAGAGCGGCGACACGATGCGAACGATCCGGACGCCGGAAAAAGAAACGGCCGCACTGGGCGGCCGTCCTGTTCGTCCGATGCGACCCGGTCAGTGGTCGTCGTTTTCCAGCAGCTCGGCGTAGTCGTCCGGACCGAGCAGTTCGTTCACCTGCTCCGGCTCGGACATCTCCACGACGAACAGCCAGCCATCGCCGTAGGCGTCTTCGTTGATGGTCTCCGGCTTGTCGGCCAGGGCTTCGTTGACTTCGACCACGGTGCCCGAGATCGGGCTGTAGACGTCAGAGGCGGCCTTGACCGACTCGACCACGGCGGCGGCGTTGCCGGCCTGCACCGTGTCGCCCACGCCGGGCAGTTCGACGTAGACCAGGTCGCCGAGCAGGCCCTGCGCGTGGTCGGAAATGCCGACGGTGGCGCGGCCATTGCCTTCGACGCGGGCCCATTCGTGGGATTTGAGGAATTTGAGGTCGCCAGGGATCTCGCTCATGGAACTGCTCCGGAAGAAACGGTGGACGGGATGGACGCTTAGTTTAACGGACCGCGCGGGACGATGCCCCGCGCGGCCGGGATGGCGATCAGGCGTTGATGCCGGCCTGCGGCTGGCCGTCGCGCACGAACGGGAACTTCACCATGCGTACCGGCACCTCCTTGCCGCGGATGTCCACGCGCACGTCGCCGGGCGCGCCGGCCGGCACGCGGGCAAAGGCGATGGCCTTGCCCAGCGTCGGCGAGAACGTGCCGGACAGGATCTCGCCCTCGCCGTTGGCGGTGAGCACTTTCTGCCCGTGGCGCAGCACGCCCTTCTCGTCCATCACCAGGCCGATCATCTGCCGCGCGTCGCCGGCGGCCTTCTGCGCCTCCAGCACGCCGCGGCCGATGAAGTCCCGGCCCTCGTCCAGGCTGACGGTCCAGCCCAACGCCGCTTCGAACGGGCTGACGGTTTCGTCCATGTCCTGGCCGTAGAGGTTCATGCCCGCTTCCAGGCGCAGCGTGTCGCGCGCGCCGAGGCCGGCCGGCTTCACGCCCGCGGCCAGCAGCGCGTTCCAGAACGCGACCACCGCCGTCTGCGGCAGCAGCACTTCATAACCATCCTCGCCGGTGTAGCCGGTGCGCGCGACGAACAGCGGCACGCCGTCGGCCGAAGTGACCTCCAGCGCGGCGAAGCGGCCGAGCTTGTCCAGCGCCGCGCGGTCGGCCTCGGCAACCAGGCCGGCGACCAGCGCGCGCGCCTGCGGACCCTGCACGGCGACGATGGCCAGGTCTTCGCGCTCGACGATCTCCACGCCGAAGGCAGCGGCATGCTGGCCGATCCAGGCCAGGTCCTTCTCGCGGGTGGAGGCGTTGACCACCATGCGGAAGAAGTCGTCGCCCAGGAAGTAGACGATCAGGTCGTCGATGACCCCGCCCTCGGCATTGAGCATGCACGAGTACAGTGCCTTGCCGGTGACCTTGAGCTTGTCGATCGAGTTGGCCAGCAGCTGGCGCAGGAACTCGCGGGTGCGCGCACCCTTCAGGTCGACCACGGTCATGTGGCTGACATCAAACATGCCGGCGGCGCGCCGCACCAGGTGGTGTTCGTCGATCTGCGAACCATAGTGGATCGGCATGTCCCAACCGCCGAAGTCGACCATCTTGGCGCCGAGCGAGCGGTGGGTTTCGTTGAGCAGGGTTTTCAGGGTCATGGCCGTTCCATGCGAGGAAAGGCGCCATTATCCCAGATGGCCGCAGGCAAAGCCCATGGCGGTGCGCCGCCTGCACTGCGGGCCATAGAAGATCGAGCGCGATGGCCTGCCGCCCGCAATGGAGCCGGGCAAGCGCAGCGGACAGGAGCGGCGAAGCATCCTCGCCCATCCCCGGGGCCGCTTCCGCACCGGCACTGCGCGCATGCACGGAACCGCTCGCCCGCCGCACGTCTCTGCCGGGTGCGGCGGGCGGGGCGCAGGACGAGCGCGGCGGGGCCGCGAGCGGTCTTTCAGGCTTCCTGCACTTTCAGCGTCATCCCGTCCACCGCCACTACCCGCACGTGGCTGCCGGCAGGCAGGTCCGGGCCGGCCACCACCCAGAACGCATCGTCGATCTTGGCCCGGCCGGCGCCGTTGGCGATGGCCTGGTCCAGCACCACCACGCGCCCGATCAGCTGCTCGGCGCGGCGGTTGAGCAAGGGCTGGTCGCTGGGCCGCGCGCGCCTGCGGAACCAGGTGCGGTAGATCTGGATCGAGACGAAGCTGAGCGCCACGAACAGCACCACCTGCATCAGCACGGCCAGCCCGTCGTACGCCCATACCACCAGGAACACCGCGCTCGCGGCGAAGCCCATCCACAGCATGAACGCGCCCGGCGCCATCGCCTCGGCGGCGAACAGGATCACCGCCAGCGCCGCCCAGGCCACCACCTCCCAGCGCATGGCTCAGCGCCCCAGTGGCGGCGGGTTGCCGCGCGACGGCGCTGCCCTGCGCTCTTCCTGCTTGGCGAACGCCTCCCGGGCCAGTTCGGCGACGCCGGCGATGGAGCCGATCACGCCGCTGGCTTCCATCGGCATCAGCACCAGTTTCTGGTTCGGCGAGCTTGCAAGTTCGCGGAAGGCTTCCACGTACTTCTGCGCGACGAAGTAGTTGATCGCCTGCACGTCGCCCTGGGCGATGGCCTCGGACACCATGGCCGTCGCCTTGGCCTCGGCCTCGGCCAGGCGCTCGCGCGCCTCGGCGTCGCGGAACGCGGCTTCCTTGCGGCCCTCCGCTTCCAGCACCGCGGCCTGCTTCTCGCCTTCGGCACGCAGGATTTCCGACTGGCGCGAGCCCTCGGCCTCGAGGATCTGCGCGCGCTTCTCGCGCTCGGCCTTCATCTGCCGCGCCATCGAATCGACCAGGTCGCGCGGCGGCTGGATGTCGCGGATCTCGATGCGGTTGACCTTGATCCCCCACGGATTGGTCGCGTGGTCGACCACGCTCAGCAACTGCGCGTTGATGGTCTCGCGCTGGCTCAGCGATTCGTCCAGGTCCATCGAGCCGATCACGGTGCGGATGTTGGTCTGCACCAGCGCGATCATCGCCACCTCCAGGTTGGCGACCTCGTAGGCGGCCTTGGCCGCGTCCAGCACCTGGAAGAACACCACCCCGTCCACGCGCACCACCGCGTTGTCCTTGGTGATGACATCCTGGCTGGGCACGTCCAGCACCTGCTCCATCATGTTGACCTTGCGGCCGACGCCGTAGACCACCGGGATCAGGAAGTGCAGGCCGGGCGACATGGTGTGGGTGTAGCGGCCGAAGCGCTCCACCGTCCATTCATAGCCCTGCGGCACCATGCGCACCGTCTTGAACAGGACGATGGCGCCGGCCACGAGCACCACCAGCGCGAGAAAAGCGGCACTGCTACCCATCAGTACACTCCTTGTTAAAACCGTAGTCTTTCCCGGTCGAGTATAGCCAGCCCACCGCGGCTAGAACGGCAGCCGGCCGCGCAGTACCTCGGCGAACATCACCCAGTCGCCGGCGAAGGAATACAACGGATGGCTGAATGTGGCCGGACGGTTCTTCTCGAAGAAGAAGTGCCCTACCCAGGCGAATCCGTAGCCGCAGAACAGTGCCGCCAGCGCCCACTGCCAGCGCCCGGTCATCAAGGCGGCCAGCAGGCACAGCAGGGCGGCGCTGCTGCCGAGCACATGCAGCCGGCGGCAGGTGCGGTTGCGGTGTTCGCGCAGATAGAACGGATAGAACTCGCGGAAGCTGCCGAAACGGGCCATGGCGCATCCCTCGACGGGCGATGCGCGCAGCATAGCGCCCTAGACCGTACCGCCGCGCGGGCCGGCCATGATCACGCCCATGCCCAGCAGGCACAGGCCGGCGCCGAGCAGGTCCCAGCGGGTCGGCGCCACGCCGTCCACCCGCCACAGCCACAGCAGCGCGACGCAGACATAGACGCCACCGTAGGCGGCATAGACGCGGCCGCTGGCGGTCGGGTGCAGGGTCAGCAGCCAGGCGAACAGGGCCAGGCTGGCCGCCGCCGGCAGCAGCAGCCAGGCGCTACCGTTCTGGCGCAGCCACAGCCAGGGCAGGTAGCAGCCGACGATCTCGGCCAGCGCGGTCAGCAGGAACAGCGCCAGCGTCCTGGTCACGGCGCGCCCTTCTCGTCGCGTTTGACCGCCCGCCACAGCGCTTCCTGCTGGTCCAGGTCCAGCGCGGCCATCGCCTGGCCGCGCGCGGCGGCCAGGGCCTCCATGGCGCGGAAGCGGCGCTCGAACTTCTGGTTGGCCCGGCGCAGCGCGCTGCCGGGATCCACCTTGGCATGGCGGGCCAGATTGGCGCAGACGAACAGCAGGTCGCCGATCTCGTCTTCCAGCCGCGCATGGTTTTCCAGATAGGCGGCCGTCTCGAACTCGGCCTGCACCTCGTCGACCTCCTCGCGCAGCTTGTCCAGCACCGGCGCGACGTCGGGCCAGTCGAAGCCGGTGCGCGCGGCGCGCTTCTGCAGTTTCAACGCGCGCTGCCACTCGGGCAGCCCACGGGCGATGCCGGCCAGCGCCGAGCCATCCGTGTCGCCCGCGTCGGCGCGCTCGCGCTGCTTGATCTGTTCCCAGTTGGCGACGACCTCGCCCGCATCGTCGGCCTGCGCATCGCCGAAAACGTGCGGATGCCGGCGCAGCATCTTGCCGCTGATCGCCGCGACCACGTCGGCGAAGGCGAACGCGCCCTGCTCGCTGGCCATCTGCGCATGGAACACCACCTGCAGCAGCAGGTCGCCGAGTTCGTCCTTCAGGTCGGCCAGATCGTTGCGGTCGATCGCGTCGGCGACCTCGTAGGCCTCCTCGATCGTGTACGGCGCGATGGTCGAGAAATCCTGCTCCAGGTCCCACGGGCAACCGCCCTGCGGATCGCGCAGGCGCGCCATGATCCGCAGCAGGGTGCCGATGTCGCCCGGCTCGCCCATGCCGCCGGTGCCGCTCACAGCCCGGCCACCCAGTCGCGCCACGGCAGCGCCGGATCGCCCAGCGCGACGAAGTCGCCATTGAGCAGGCGTGGACGCTGGTTGTAGTGGAACGGCTCGCCGCTGTCGGCGGCCAGCAGCGCGCCACCGGCCGCTTCCAGCACGCACTGCCCGGCGGCGGTATCCCATTCGCTGGTCGGGCCCAGGCGCGGGTACACGTCCAGCGTGCCTTCGGCGATGCGGCAGAATTTCAGCGAGGAACCCTGCGCGACCAGTTCGATCTCGCCCATGCGCGCGAGCAGTTCACCGGTGCGTGCATCGCGGTGCGAACGGCTGGCCGCCACCCGCAGCGGCAGCGCCGGCGGCCGCCGGGTGATGATCGCGTCCTCGCGCCCGCCCTCGCGGCGCCAGGCGCCATCGCCACGGGCGGCGTGCCAGACGATGCCGGTCACCGGCGCCTGCACCACGCCGAACACCGGCACGCCGCCGCGGATCAGCGCGATGTTGACGCTGAATTCGCCATTGCGCTTGATGAACTCGCGGGTGCCGTCGAGCGGATCGACCAGCCAATAGTCCTGCCATTGGCGCCGGGTCTCCCACGGCAGCTGCGCCGATTCCTCGGACAGCACCGGCAGGTCCGGGGTCAGCTGCGACAGGCCGCGCACGATCACTTCGTGCGCGGCCAGGTCGGCGCTGGTGAGCGGGCTCTGGTCGTCCTTGTGCGCGACGTCGAAGCCTTCGGCATAGACCTGCATGATCGCCGCACCGGCCTGCTGGGCGATGGCGATGACGGCTTCGCGAACGGCCGTGTCCAGGGCGCTCATCGCGTCTTCCCCAGCCATTCGCGGGCGATGAACAGGGCGGCCAGCGAGCGGCCTTCGGAGAAATCCTCGCGCAGCATCAGACCGTCCAGGTCGGCCAGTTTCCAGGGCACCACTTCCAGCTCCTCGGGTTCGTCGCCGGCAAGGCGTTCGGGGTAGAGATCGCGCGCCAGCACCAGCCACGACTGGTGGCTCATGTAGGTCGGCGCCAGGGTCAGGGTGCGCAGCACGTCGATGCGGCGCGCACCGTAGCCGGCTTCCTCCTTGAGCTCGCGGTCGGCTGCCTGCTCCGGCGTCTCGCCGTCATCGATGCGGCCTTTCACCAGTCCCAGCTCGTAGCGGTGCAGGCCGGCCGCGTATTCGCGCACCAGCAGCACCGTCTCCTCGTCCAGCATCGGCACCACCACCACCGCGCCGTGTCCGCGGCTGACCAGCCGCTGGAAATGGCGGCGCTCGCCGTTGGAGAACTCCAGGTCCAGGTGTTCCTGGTGGAACGGACCGATGTCCTCTTCCCGCACGCGGTGGATGACCGGAAGCCGCCGGCTCATGCCCGGCACCGGGCGGAGGGAGGGCGGATCGCTAGAATGCGCACTGGCAGATACGTTTCCATGAGCCCGAAATGCTAGCAGACCCCGCCGTCACGACGTCGATCCCGCCTCGAGGAAGCCGCGCATGCGCCTGACCCGCTGCCCTGTCGAACTGCCGCTGCGCATCGGGCAGACCCTGCCGCTGCCGGAGGAAGCCGCCAATCACCTGGTGCGGGTGATGCGCCTGCGCGAAGGTGATGCCTGCGTGCTGTTCAACGGCGATGGCAGCGATTACACCGCGACGCTGGTCGCGGTGGGCAAACGCGAGGTGCAGGTGCGCATCGACGCCGCGCAGGCGCTGGACAACGAATCGCCGCTGGCCATCACCCTGCTGCAGGGCATCGCCCGCGGCGAGAAAATGGACCTGATCCTGCAGAAGGCCACCGAACTGGGCGTGACCGCCATCGTGCCGGTGAACGCCGAACGCACCGAGGTGAAGCTTGACGCCGCGCGCGCGGAAAAGCGCATCGCGCACTGGCGCAGCGTGATCGGCTCGGCCTGCGGCCAGTCGGGCCGCGCATGCATTCCTGCGCTGTCGCCGCCGCAGGTATTGGCCGCCGCGGCCGCGATGCTGCCCGCGCACAGCCTGCGCCTGACCCTGGACCCGCAGGGCGAGCACCGCCTGTCCGCACTGCCGCCCGCGCCAGCCGGCGGTGTGGTGATCGCCATCGGTCCGGAAGGCGGCTGGTCGCCGCGCGACCGCCAGCAACTGGCCGACGCCGGCTTCCAGGGTCTGCAGCTGGGCCCGCGCATCCTGCGCACCGAAACCGCCGGGCTGGCCGCCATCGCCGCATTGCAGGCGCGCCTGGGCGACCTGTAGGGCGGCGCAACGCTACGCTGCGACGTTAACGTGCAAGCCCCGCCGGGCGTTGCCCGGCGCTACAGGGCCACAGCGCTCCATCCTCTTGTAGAGCGGGACAACGCGCCGCTGCGGCATCACCGCGCAAGCCCCGCCGGGCGTTGCCCGGCGCTACAGGGCCACAGCGCTCCATCCTCTTGTAGAGCGGGACAACGCCCCGCTGCCGCATCACCGCGCAAGCCCCGTCGGGCGCTGCCCGGCGCTACAGGGCCACAGCGTTCCATCCTCTTGTAGAGCGGGACAACGCCCCGCTGCCGCATCACCGCGCAAGCCCCGCCGGGCGCCGCCCGGCGCTACAGGGCCGCAGCGCTTCATCCCCTTGTAGAGCGGGGCAACGCCCCGCTGGGGCATTACCGCGCAAACCTGACCAGGCTCTGCCCGGCGCTACGGCGCGGAGGCGCTAGAGAACGATTCGCCCGCAGCCACATGCAGGCAAGCGCCGCGGGGGCCTTTGATCCAGGCAAGGGGCTGCGGAATCCTGAAAGAAGATCACCACCGCAGAGGCCGCCCGGACAATGGCCAGCACGTACGCTCCATGCAGCCGGCACCGCAACGGCCACATATGGCGCCTGGGCTGCGCGCCCATGATCGCCACGAACAGATCGACCCCGACCGGGTCGATGAAAAGGGCCAGCGGTCTCGACCCAAGGGGCCAGTTGCACACCACGATAGTCAGGACAATGACGGCCGCAGACATCCAGCGGCGTCATTGCCGGGGCTGCATTTCTATTCGACGGGCGCCATGCCGGCGTTCCCGTCCCGACAAGGCTCAGACCACAGCGGCCAGCGCGGCGAGCACCGCGCTTTCGATCGCGTCCAGGTCCGGCAGCAGCGCGCTCTGCTCGCCCAGCAGCACGCGCATGTGCACGCCCTGCGGCAGGCTTTCCTCGGAGGCGTCGGCCAGCAGGCCGTCGCGGGGAACCGCGATCAGCTGCGGGAAGGACTGGGTCAGCAGCGCGAAGTACGGCATCTCCGGGTTGCCGCCCAGCGCCTTGAGCACCACCACCTTGTTGCTGCCGGCGACGGTTTCGTCGCCACCGCTGAAGCGGGCATAGGACAGCAGCGGCACCTCCCAGCCCTGCCAGGCGATATAGCCGGCCAGCCAGTCGGGCGCGCCCTCGATGGGTTCCACGGTCACCCGCGACATCATTTCGGCGACGGTGGCGTTGGGCAGCAGCACGCGTTCGGCGCCGGCCTGGATCAGGACGCCACGGACTTCATCGTTGCTTGCATAACTCATGGTCGATTCCTTGATCGTGTGCGGCTCAGTCGAAGCTGCGCTGGACGAGCTCGCCGGCGAGGTATTCGGGCGGACCGGCCGGATGGCCGGCCACGGCCAGCTGGCTGGCCGCTTCCGGGTCGTAGCAGCCATCGCCGCTCTGCCCGGCCACCCAGCCGCCGCGCCCGGCGAATTCCAGCGCCGCCGGCACCAGCGACGGATCGGCGCCACTGAGCATCACCACCGCCGAGCGCTCCACCGGCAACGCCGGCAGCACCGGCGCCGGCTCGTCGGCGAAACGCAGCCCACCGGCCTGCGCCACCACCCCGACACCATCCTGCAGCACATAGACATTGCCGCCTTCCAGCGCCTGCCCCGCTTCGGCCAGGGCGACCGGCAACATGGCCACGCGCGACATCTGCTTGACCAGATTGGCGTAGCGGCCGCCGTCCAGGCGCATCTGCACCAGCACCGGCAGCGGATAATCGTCCGGCAGCGCGCTCAACAGGCGACGCACCGCATCCGGTCCGCCGATGCCGGCCAGCAGCAGCAACGCGCCCTGGGCGGGGGCATCGGCCGCCGATTCCAGTTCGACCAGCGACAGCGCGCCCAGCGCGCCGGTACCGATGGCGTCGGCCGCGTCCCTTTGCGGCGCGCCGTCCACCTCCGGTGCTGCCACCGGCGACGGCGCGGCATAGGCCTCGTCCTCGAGCAGCGACCAGCTGTGGAAGCTGCCGGGCAAAGGGGCGGGAGCGGCCACGGCCGGCTCCGCGGTGTCCGCCAGCGGCGGCAGTTCGGGGGGCAGCACCGGTACGGCCTCGGGCGCCGGCCTGGACGGTGCCATGGCCATCAATTCCTCGAAGCTCAGCACTTCGGGACGGTCGACGGCGGCCGGCGGCGCATACAGCGTGTCGGCCGGCACCTCGTCGATGTGCAGCACGGCCTCGTCGACATGGAACTGCAGCGGCGCGTCGGCATGACGCTCGTCCGGGCGCTCCGGCATGCCCGGCTCGATCAGCGGCAGCGCTTCTTCTTCCTGTCCCGGCGGCATCACCTGGTCGTGGCCCTGCAGCTTGGCGGCAAGGTGGCGCGTCCAGCGCTGCGCGTCCCAGCCTTCGCGGCGCGCGGCCAGCTCGGCCTCCTCGAACATCAACTCCAGCTGCGGCGCTTCCAGCGCCGGGGCCAGGCGTTCCAGCGCGTCCTCCACCGCCGGCTCCAGCGCCACCAGCACCATCGCCGGCCCGACGGCCTGCAGCGCGGCCGGGTCCAGCGCGCCCGGATCCTCTTCCAGCACCAGCGCGCCGCCAGCGGCGAGCACCGCTTCCCTCAGGCGCTCGCGGGCCGCGCCGGGCCGCGCCAGCAGGGCGACCGGCCTGGTGGCGGAGCGGTCACTCGCGGACACGGGCGATCCCCAGCAGGTCATAGACATTGCGCATCAGATCCAGCTCCTGGTACGGCTTGCCGAGATAGCGCTGCACGCCGATCTCGAATGCGCGCTGGCGGTGCTTGTCGCCGCTGCGCGAGGTGATCATCACGATCGGCACCTCCCTGTAGCGCGGGTCGGCGCGCATCGCGGTGGCCAGTTCGTAGCCATCCATGCGCGGCATCTCGATGTCCAGCAGCATCAGGTCCGGTACGCGCTCCTCCAGCCGTTCCAGCGCCTCGACGCCATCGCGCGCAACCACCACCTCGAAGTTGTGGCGTTCCAGCACGCGGCCGGTGACCTTGCGCATGGTCAGCGAGTCGTCCACCACCATCACCAGCGGCACATGGCGCTGCTGGCCGATCGCGGCGACTTCCACCGGCTGCTGCGGCTGCGACAGGTGGCGGCGCACCAGCGGCGCCACGTCCAGGATCACCACCACGTTGCCTTCACCGGTGATGGTGGCGCCGTAGATGCCCGGCACCGAGGCGATCTGCAGGCCCACCGGCTTGACCACGATTTCGCGGTTGCCCAGCACCTGGTCGATCGCCACGGCGGCGCGCAGGTCGCCCGCGCGCACCAGCAGCAGCGGGATCTGCGGCTGGCCTTCGGCCTTGGCCGCGGCCTGCCCGACCAGCGTGCCGAGGTCGTGCAGCGCGAAATCCTCACCGTTGTAGTGGTAACCGCCCTCGCCGGACTCGAAGCGCTCGCGGGCGATGCGGCCGATGCCGCTGACCGAGGCCACCGGCACGGCGAAGGTGGTCTCGCCGATGCGCACGAACACGGCCTGGGTGACGGCCAGCGTCTGCGGCAGGCGCAGGGTGAAGGTGACGCCCTGACCGCGGACCGAGTGGATGTCCACCGAGCCACCGAGCTGGCGGACTTCGTTGCGCACCACGTCCATGCCCACGCCGCGGCCGGCGAGCTGGCTGACCTGCTCGCTGGTGCTGAAGCCGGAGGCGAAGATGAGGTTGTCCAGCTGCGCGTCGTCGAGCTGTTCGCCGGGCTGGATCAGGCCGCGCTGCTCACCGCGGCGGCGGATCGCCTCGCGGTCCAGGCCGGCGCCGTCGTCGGCCACTTCCAGCACGATTTCCGAACCTTCGCGGCGCAGGCGCAGGGTGATGCTGCCTTCCTCGGGCTTGCCGGCGGCGACGCGCTGTTCCGGCGTCTCCAGACCGTGGGCTACGGAGTTGCGCAGCATGTGCTCCAACGGCGCGACCATGCGGTCGAGCACGTTGCGGTCGAGTTCGCCGTGCGTACCTTCCAGGTTCAGGTGCACCTGCTTGTCGATGTCGTGCGCGGCTTGCCGCACCACGCGGCGCAGGCGCGGCACCAGGCCGTCGAACGGCACCATGCGCGCGCGCATCAGGCCGTCCTGCAGTTCCGAGCTGACGCGCGACTGCTGCTGCAGCAGGGCGTCGTAATTGCGCGACAGGTCGTCGAGCACGCCCTGCAGGCCGCCAAGGTCGGCCGCCGATTCGTTCAACGCGCGGCTGAGCTGCTGCAGCGTGGAGAAGCGGTCCAGCTCCAGCGGATCGAACGCCTGGTCGGCCTGCTCCTGCTCGCGGCGGTAGCGGGCGACGATCTGCGCCTCGGTCTCGAGGTCCAGGCGGCGCAGCTGGTCGCGCAGACGGGCGTTGGTGCGGTCCAGCTCGCCCATGGCGCTGCGGAACGCGCCCAGCTGCTGTTCCAGGCGCGAGCGGTAGATCGCGACTTCACCTGCGTGGTTGACCAGGCGGTCGAGCAGGTCGGCGCGGACGCGCACCTGTTCCTGGGTACGGGTCGCGCCTTCCTCGTCGACGGCCTGCGCTTCGACCACCGGTGCCGACAAGGGCTCGGCGGCGATTCCGGCAGGCGCCAGCGTCTGCGGTTCGCTGGCCCGCGTATCGGCGGCGTAAGCCGCTTCCATGGCGGACGGAACGTCCAAGGCGGCAGCGTCGCCGGCCTCTGCCGCCGACAGCGGCGCCACATCGGTGACCGTCGCTTCCGGTTCCGGCAACGTTTCCGCTTCGGCGACCGGCGTCGATTCGACCGGTTCCGCCAGCTGCGTCGCGGCGTCCGGCATGACCATCGCCGCTTCCAGCGCTTCGGCGCGACCAGCGGTGCGGGTTTCGAACGCCTCGATGAGATCGGCCGGCATCTGCACCGCGCGGTGCGCGCCGGTACGGATCAGCAACTGGTGCAGGCGGTCGAAACCGCGCTCCAGCAGCTGCACGTCGCCGCGGCCGATCTCGGTGCGACTGGCCGCCACTGCTTCCAGCAGCGATTCGATGCCGTGGCCAAGGTCGCCGATGGCGTTGATGCCGGCCATGCGCGCGCCGCCCTTGAGCGTGTGCAGGTCGCGCTGCAGCCCGGCCAGCAGTTCGCGGTCTTCCGGCGCCGAACGCAGTTCGCTGATGAGCCGGTCGCAGTGGTCGAGCAGGTCCTTGCCTTCCTCGACGAAGATATCGACCAGTTCGCGGTCGAGGTCGTCGAAGTCGAGCGGGCCGGCATCGAAGGCAGCCGCTTCGGCGGCGGCCGCGGGAGCCGCGGCTTCCTGCACCGGCGTGGTCAGCGGCGCCAGTTCGACCGGCGCCTCGGCGACCGGTACTTCGGCTTCGGCTTCGGCTTCGGCTTCGGCTTCGGCTTCGGATTCGGATTCGGATTCGGATTCGGATTCGGATTCGGATTCGGCGACAGTTTCGTCTTCTGCGGTCTCGACGGCGACTTCGACCGTTCCCTCATGCCCGGCAGCTGCTTCGGCAACTTCCGGCATCAGCTCGTCCGGAGCGACCGTTTCTTCCACGACCGGTGCGGCATTCAGGTCATCGGACACGGCGCCGGCATCGCCAGCCAGTGCTTCCTCGATTGCAGGCGCCTGCGCGGCACCGGCATCGTCCACCTGCGGCTGTCCGGAAGGCTCCGGTTCCTCGACGGATACCGCGACCGGCACCTCGTCCAACGCCCCCTCGACGGTCTCGACGTCGGCCGGCGCTTCTTCCATCACCGGCTCGGCCACCAGTTCGGTGCCCGCGTATTCTTCCGGCGCGATGCTGTCCAGCGACGGAGCGGTTCCGGCGTCGTCCATCGATCCGCCCGGCGCCGGGTGCGTATCCAGCGCATCGTGCGGCAGGCCCGGGACTTCCGGCTGCGCTTCGCTTTCCGGCTCGGCCGGCCAGTCGAAGACCGACACCTCGGCCGGCGCTTCGCTGCCGGCAGCAGGCGCTTCGGCTTCCACCGGCGGATGATCGGCGGCGTCCTGAGCCGGCAGGCCGGCGAACGAGGCCTCCAGCAGCGCGGGATCGAAATAGGCGGAAAGGTCGCCGATGCCGGCCAGTTCCCCGGCCACCGGCAGCGATGCCGGGGCCGGTTCCGCGTCGGCGGCGGGCGCTGGCACGGCCGCCAGGTCTTCGTCGTCGATCCCCTCGTGCACCTGCGGCGGCCACTGCACCTCCGGCAAGGCATCGGCCAGCGCCTGCAGGCGCGCGGCCAGCGGTGCGAACGACGGGATCAGCGGCGACGGCGCCTGCAGCGCGGTGATGGTGGTGGCCACGGCGATGGCGGCCTCGCCCAGCGCGGAGACGCCGTCGGCAGACGGGACCACCGCGTTGGCGAGCGAGCGCTTCACGAACGACTCGACCGGCGCGGTCACCGCGGTGATCTCCGGCACCTCGGTCATCGCGAAGGCGCCGCTCATGGTGTGTACGGCGCGCAGCAGTTCCTCGCTCACCGGCTGCGGCTCGGGGCGCGACTGCGACAGCCAGGCCTCGACCGTGGCCAGGTGCTGGCCCACTTCGGCTTCAAGGATCTCGCGCAGCACGCTGTCCACCGAAGCCGGCGTACCGCTGGCGGCAGGAGTCGCGGCCACCGGTGCGGCGGCCGGGGGCGCAGCGGGCGCCACGCCGGCGCCAGCGACATAAAAGGCCTCCTCGCCGGCGGCGACGCGGTCGGCGATGTCCTGCAGGCCCGGCACATCGGCATGGATGCGGCCGTTGTCGCGCAGGGCGGCATTGAACTGCGGCAACACCTCATAGGCCTGGTTGACCAGGGCCACCACCGCCGGGCTTGCCGGACGGCTGCCGTCGAGCACGCGGTTGAGCATGCTCTCGATCTTCCAGCTGAACTCGCCCAGCGTGCGCGCGCCGACCAGGCGGCCGCTGCCCTTGAGCGTATGGAACACGCGCCGCACCGGGCGCAGGCGTTCCACGCTGTCCGGCGCGGCGCGCCATGCCGGCAGCAGGCGGCCCAGGTTCAGCAGCTCTTCGTCGAACTCTTCGATGAAGACATCGCGGATGTCCTGGTCGATCTGCTCGGCATCGTTGTCGAAGCCGCCGTCCAGGCCTTCGCCGGCCTGTGCGGGAGGGACAGCCGTTTCGGCCGGTGCCGGCACGGCAGGCGCCGCGTCGACCGGGGCCGCGAGAGGATCGAAGGAGGCGGCGGCCTTGTCCAGTTCGGCCATGAAGGCCGCCATTTCGCTGTCCGCCGCGGGCGCCTCGCCGGCCGGGCCTGCGACGGCCGGAGCTTCGGCTTCCGACGTGGCGGCGTCGGTGGGCGCCGCGTCCACCATGACCGGCTCGGCAACCGGCTCCTCGGGAGTGAATTCGAACGACGATGCATCGATGGGCAGCAGCGCATCGGCGCCGCCCGCTGCGGATGCTTCCTCGACCGGCGCCCATGGCTCGGCACTGACCGGGTCGAAGGCAAGGAATTCGTGGGACCCGGTATGCGCCTCGGCGGTATCTTCGCCGGCATCGGCGACGAAAGGCTCCAGCACGATGTCCGTATGCGACGCCGTTTCCGCTTCCGCGGCGATCGGGTCGAAGGCCAGGAATCCGCTGGAAGCCAGGTGATCCGCCTGCGGCAGGCCAGCGCCGGGCGTCGTGCCCGGCGCCGGCTCGAAGCCGGCATCGAAGTCCAGCGGCGCGACGGTCGGGGCATCGCCTTCCGTCGCGACGGACAGACCTTCGGCAGCCACCGGATCGAACGCCGGGAAATCAGAAGCGGCATCCAACGGCGGCAGCGGCGGTGGCTCGGTGGCCGCTACCGGCGAAGCCGGCGCCGTGAACGCATGGATGGCGTCGCCGAACACCAGCGGCCGGGCCGGCGGCGCGAAGGGCGCGGCGGCGGCTTCCTGTACCACAGGCGCGGCGGACGGCTGCCGCGCGTCGTCGACGGAGGGCGCGACGTCCTGCGTTTCCCGCAGGTCCGGGGCTTCCTCCACGGCAAACGCCGCGACCGTCTCCGACATCGCCGGAGCGGCCTCCTCCTGCGCACCTGCCACGGGCACCGGCCAATAGCGCAGCGCCTCCAGGCTGCTGCGGGTGATGTCCAGGATTTCCTCGCGGCCCGGGCGCCGCTCGCGCAGCGCTTCGAGGTAGTACTCGAGGCTGGCCATGGCATCGGCCAGCGTGTCCAGCTGGCGCCCGCCGGGAATGCGCCTGCGCCCGATCAGTTCGACGCCGATGTACTGGCGGATGCCGTTCATGTAGTCCGCCGGCGCCTGCAGATCGAGCATGCGCAGCGCGCCGGAAACCTCGTCCAGCAGGCGCGGCACGTCCTGCAGGCGCGCGTGCTCCCAGTTGGTCTCGATGAAGGCGACGAAGGCCTCGCGCGCGGCCGCGAAATTGGCGATGGCCTCGTGCGCCAGCACCTCGACCGTGCGCCGGGTCTCCACCGCGGCCGGATCCTCGTCGCCCTCCAGGGTGGCGCCGAGGTAGGCGACCTGGTCGTCCAGCGAGGCGTCGACGTAAAGCAGCGCGCCGGCGATGTCGAGCAGCAGGTTGTCGTCCATGGGACGGCTGCCATCCACCACTTCGCGCAGCGCGTCGCGCTGCTGCGCGACCACGCCGCGGGCCACGCCCAGTCCCATCACGCCCAGCGTGTCGGACACGGCGCCCAGTTCGTTGACCTGGGCCTGCAGGTCGGCGGTCGCGCCGCCCAGGCGCACGTGCAGGTCCAGCGCATCCTTGATGCGCAGCAGTTCTTCCTTCACCGCGTTGCCGACAGTGTCCAGCAGTTCGCGGTTGCGTCCCTGCAGGCTGCCGCGCGCGTGTTCCAGTTCGGCCTCGCTGGCCTTGCCCGCTTCCGGGTCGAAGGCCAGCAGCACGCCTTCGTTGATGCCCTCGGCGGCGCGCGCGGCGCGGATCTCGTTGAGCAGCGGCAGCAGCACGATCGGAATGTCGCGGTGGCCGTTCTGCAGGCGCTCCAGGTAGTCGGGCAGCAGCACGGTGCCGCGCATCAGGGTGGCGCAGGCCTCGTCGCGGTCCGGCACGGCGCCATCGCGCACGGCGTCGGCCAGCAGTTCCAGTTCCTCGGCCACCATCGCCGGGGCATACAGCTCGACCATGCGCAGCGTGCCCTGCACCTGGTGCAGGTAGCCGGCGCAGAAGCGCATGCGGCTGGTGTCGGCCGGGTCCTCGACGAAGTACTCGATCTCGCTGCGCGCCTGGCGCAGGGTCTCGTCCAGCTCGGGCTTGACCCAGCCCAGCGCCGCGTGGCTCATCGCATCGCGCAAGGTACTCATCGCACTCCCCCGTGCAGCATCGTTCGCATGCCGTCCGGGCGGCCCTGCTCTGCGGTATGACGACACATCATCTGCTGGTTCCTTTCCATCCCCGCCCGTTCAACCGGTTCAGGCCGGCAGCTTGAAGTCGGCCACCGAACGGCGCAGGTCCGCGGCCAGCTGGTTGAGCTGTCCAAGCGAATCGGCGGTCTGCCCGGCACCCTGCGAGGTCTGGCCGGTGATCTGCCGGATCACGCCCATGGTCTGGGTGATGTCGGTAGCGGCGGCGGCCTGCTGGTGTGCGGCGATGGAGATGTTCTTGATCAAGGTGTTGAGCGCGTTGGACACGCGTTCGATTTCGGTCAGCGCGGTACCGGCGTCCTCGGCCAGGCGCGCACCCGACACCACTTCGGCGGTGGTCTGCTCCATCGAGGTCACCGCTTCGTTGGTATCGGCCTGGATGGCCTGCACCAGGCCTTCGATCCGGCGGGTCGCGCCGGAGGTGCGTTCTGCCAGCCGCTGCACTTCGTCGGCCACGACCGCGAAGCCGCGGCCCGCCTCGCCGGCCGATGCCGCCTGCACCGCCGCGTTCAACGCCAGGATGTTGGTCTGCTCGGAAATGTCGTTGATCAGTTCCACGATCGAGCCGATTTCCTGCGAGGACTCGCCCAGGCGCTTGATGCGCTTGGAGGTTTCCTGGATCTGGTCGCGGATCTGGTCCATGCCCTGGATGGTCTGGCGCACCACGCCGGCGCCCTCGGTGGCGATGACCACCGAGCGCTGCGCCACTTCGGCCGACTCGCTGGAGTTGCGCGACACCTGCTCGATGGAGGTCGCGATCTCGCCGATGCGGTCCGAGGCGCTGGTGATCTCGTCGGCCTGGTGGCCGGCTGCTTCGGCCAGCTGCATGGCCGTGGCCTGGGTTTCCTGCGCCGACACCGCCACCTTGCTGGAGATGTCGTTGATCGTGGTCACCAGGTGCCGCAGTTCGTCCACGGCGTAGTTGATGGCGTCGGCGATGGCGCCGGTCATGTCCTCGGTCACCGAGGCCTTGACCGTCAGGTCGCCTTCGCCCAGCGAGCTGATTTCGTCCAGCAGCCGCATGATCGCCTGCTGGTTGCGGCTGTTGAATTCCACCTGGGTCTGGTAGCGCAGTTCCTGTTCGCGCGACCGGCTGCGCACCGTGCTCCACACGAAGCCGATGATCGACAGCACCGACAGCGCGCCGAACACCACGCTCCACCAGAAGTTCGGGAAGATGCGGGTGTCGCGGGTGGAACCGAATGCGGAGAAGGCATCGAACAGCTTGCGGCTGTTGTCCAGCATGCGGTCCGAGCCGCTGGCCAGCGCCGCGGCCGAGGACTGCGCGGCGAACAGGTTGCGCGAGCTGGCCAGGATCGCGTCGGCGTCCTTCTTCATCTTGGTCCACTGGGTGGTCGACTGCTCCAGCGCCACCTGCGCGTTGGGGTTGCGCACCGCGGCGATGCCCAGCTCTTCGTTGCCGCTGCGCAGGCCTTCGAGCACCTGGGTGAACACGGTCATGTCGCGCGCCAGCGCATCGCCGGCACCGCTGGCGCCGGGGCCGCCAGCACGGATTTCGGTGACGCGGCGGGCCATGGAGCCGACCACCACGACCTGCTGCAGGCCGTTGTAGATCTGCGTGGACTGGGCGCCGCCGGCGGTCATCGCGCGCACCACTTCGTTCAGCTGTGCCTGCAGCTGCGGCACCGCGCCGACGAAGCTGTCGGCGTTGCCGGCCAGCGCCAGGACGGCGGGCTCGCTGGCCACGATCTGTTCGGCGTTCTTGGACAGCGGCTGCCAGGTCTCGACCAGCTGGCGCAGCGGTGCGGCCACGCCGGCTTCCTCGCCGAAGCGGCTCTTCAGCTCGCCCACGGTGCGGTCGACCTTGGCACGGGTGTCCTTGAACGCGGCGTAGGCCTCGCGGTTGCCCGCCACCGCCTCGCGGCCCTGGTTGGCCAGCTGCTGCGACAGCACCTGCAGGTCGGCCGCGCCGGTGCCCGCGCCTGCCAGGCGGCTGCCCTGCCAGGTCGCGACGCCGGTGTTGGCGCCGAACACGATCATCGACAGTACCAGCAGGCCCAGCCAGAAATTGGT
Source organism: Stenotrophomonas nitritireducens (assembly GCF_001431425.1). Taxonomy (GTDB): domain Bacteria; phylum Pseudomonadota; class Gammaproteobacteria; order Xanthomonadales; family Xanthomonadaceae; genus Stenotrophomonas; species Stenotrophomonas nitritireducens. Next base: position 33,015 of record NZ_LDJG01000019.1, on the reverse strand, counting down.
ACCCACGTTGCCAAGCTTGCCGGTCTTGGCGGCGTCCGGAGCAGTACTCATGTTTCGACCTCGGTATCCAATACGGAAAGGCGGGCCCGCACTCAGGCGGCGGCCTGCCGGAATTCAGGCGTGCGCGACAGCAGGGAAAGCGAGAACACGCCCCAGTCGTGGCCGCCATCGTTGAAGGCATGCTCGACGAAATGGGCGTAGCGGCCCTGGGCGATGTCGCCGGCCGGGACCTGGGTGGACAGTTCGAAGCTGCGCTGTCCGTAGAGTTCGTCGATGCTGATGGCGACGTCGCCGCCGGTCTGGCGCATGATCAGCACGCGGTGGCCTTCCTGCTGGACGGTGCGCTGCCCTTCCAGGAAGTACTTCAGGTCCACCACCGGGAACAGGTTGCCGCGCAGGTTGCCCACGCCCAGCAGCCACGGCTGCGCGCCGGGCACCGGCGTGACCGGCGGCATCGGCACGATCTCGACCACCTCGCGGAAATCGGATACCAGGCGTCGGCCGCCGATGCGGTAGCCGACGCCGCGCCACACGTCGGTGGAGAAGTGCCGCTCCGGCAGCTGTACCGCGTGCGCCAGGCTGCGCTGCTCGTAAGCCTCGAGGATGTCGAAGGGAGATCGCATCAACCCACCAGTTTGTTGATCCGCGCGATCAGGTCGTCCTCGCGCGGCGGCTTCACCACGTAATCCGACGCGCCCTGGCGCATGCCCCAGGCCATGTCGGTCTCCATGCTCTTGGTGCTGACGATCAGCACCGGAATGCCGCGGGTGGCCTCGTCGCGCGACAGCGCGCGGGTGGCCTGGAAGCCGCTCATGCCCGGCAGCACCACGTCCATCAGCACCAGTTGCGGCGCCTGGCTGCGCGCCATCTGCAGGCCGTCCTCGGCATTGTCGGTGGCGAGCACCTCGTGCCCGGCCTTTTCCAGCCACTGCGTGAACACCGCCCGGTCGGTCGGTGAGTCCTCGATCAACAGGATTCGAGCCATGTGCCTTACCCCCTGGTCAGGCGTTGACGTATGTGCGGATGGCGCCCAGCAGTTCTTCGCGGGTGAATGGCTTGGTCAGATACTGCTCGGAGCCGACGATGCGCCCGCGCGCCTTGTCGAACAGGCCGTCCTTGGAGGACAGCATGATCACCGGCGTGGACTTGAAGAGCTGGTTGCCCTTGATCAGCGCGCAGGTCTGGTAGCCGTCCAGGCGCGGCATCATGATGTCGACGAAGATGATCTGCGGCTGCTGGTCGGCGATCTTGGCCAGTGCCTCGAAACCGTCGGTCGCGGTCACGACCTCGCAGCCTTCGCGCTTGAGCAGTGTCTCGGCGGTACGCCGGATGGTCTTCGAATCATCGATGACCATCACCTTCAGCCCTGCGAGTTCCCCACCCGCAGCCATGTTTTCAACCATTGCGATATTCCCCGGGCGCGCAGCGCGCCATCTGAATGTGGCGCTGCTGCGAAAGCGGTCTATATCCCAGCCCTGCCGCGAACTGTCAAGAGCTGTCGTCGTTGCGGGGGCGGCGCCGCGCGCAGTGTGAACCCCATCGCAGTCGTTGCGCGGGGCCATTCAGCCCCCGCAACGCTCCGGACCGCACATGGCGCTGGGCGCCCGTCGCGCCGGGACGCTACCATCGCCGCTTGACCCGAAAGGCCGTGGATCATGCTGGACGTCATCGTGGTGATGGACCCCATCGCCCAAATCAAGATCGCCAAGGACACCACCTTCGCCATGCTGCTGGAAGCCCAGCGGCGCGGCCATCGCCTGCATTACGTGCGCCCCGGCGGGCTGGCGCTGGAAGGCGGCACCGCCGTGGCCGAGACCGCGCCGCTGCAGGTGCGCGACGACCCGGCCGGCTGGTTCACCCTGGGCGGCTACGTCCGCACCGCGTTCGGCCCCGGCCAGATCGTGCTGATGCGCAAGGATCCGCCGTTCGACGGCGAGTTCCTCTACGACACCCAGGTGCTGTCGGTGGCCCAGGCGGCCGGCGCCTGCGTGGTCAACGACCCGCAGGGGCTGCGCGACTACAACGAGAAACTGGCCGCGCTGCTGTTCCCGCAATGCTGCCCGCCGACCCTGGTCAGCCGCAGCAACGCCGCGCTGAAAGCCTTCGCCCACGAACACGGGCAGGTCGTGCTCAAGCCGCTGGACGGCATGGGCGGGCGCTCGATCTTCCGCAGCGGCACCGGCGATCCGAACCTCAACGTCATCCTGGAAACGCTCACCGACGGCGGCCGCCGGCTGGCGCTGGCGCAGCGCTTCATCCCCGACATCAGCGCCGGCGACAAGCGCATCCTGCTGATCGACGGTGAGCCGGTGGACTACTGCCTGGCGCGCATCCCGCAGGGCGACGAATTCCGCGGCAACCTCGCCGCCGGCGGCCGCGGCGAAGGCCGTCCGCTGAGCGAGCGCGACCGCTGGATCGCCGCCCAGGTCGGCCCGGAGATGAAGCGCCGCGGCATGCGCTTCGTCGGCCTGGACGTGATCGGTGACTACCTCACCGAGGTCAATGTCACCAGCCCGACCTGCGCCCGCGAACTCGACGCCCAGTTCGGGCTGAACATCGCCGGCCAGCTGTTCGACGCACTCGAGGCCGGCCTGCCGCGATGAGCGCATCCGCCGATGCCCTGCCGCCGCCGGCACGGGTCACCGAGCCGCAACGGCTGGGCGCCACGCTGACGCTCTCGCTGCTGGTGCACGGCGTGCTGATCCTGGGCGTGGGCTTCGCGGTCGGCGGCAACGCACCACTGGTGCCGACGCTGGACGTGATCTTCAGCCAGACCAGTACGCCGCTGACGCCGAAGCAGGCCGATTTCCTGGCCCAGGCCAACCAGCAGGGCGGCGGCGACCACGACACGCCGCAGCGTCCGCGCGACAGCCAGGCCGGCATCGTGCCGCAGCCCGACGACGGCCTGGCGCCGGTGCCGATGCAGCGCCAGGACGCGGCGGAACCTCCGCCGCCGCAGGCGCGCGTGGTCAGCAGCACGCAGGGCGAACAGGTCCTCGCCGCGGCGCAGCCGCAGCCCGTGCCCGAGCGCCCCGACATCAATGCCCCGATGACGGCGCGCGAGCAGCGCGATGCGGAGATGGCGCGGCTGGCCGCCGAGGTGCACCTGCGCTCGGAGCAGTACGCCAAACGCCCGAACCGCAAGTTCGTCTCGGCCAGCACCCGCGAATACGCCTACGCCAACTACCTGCGCGCCTGGGTGGACCGCGCCGAGCGCGTCGGCAACCTGAACTACCCCGACGAAGCCCGCCAGCGCCGTCTCGGCGGCCAAGTGGTGATCACCGTCGGCGTGCGCCGCGACGGCAGCGTGGAAAGCAGCCGCATCCTGCGCAGCAGCGGCACGCCGCTGCTGGACGCCGCCGCGCTGCGGGTGGTGGAACTGGCGCAGCCGTTCCCGCCCCTGCCCCGCACCAGCGACGACATCGACATTCTGCAGGTCACCCGCACCTGGGTGTTCCTGCCCGGCGGGCAACTGCACGACGATCGCTGATCCCCGGGCGCCGGCAGCGGCCGGCACCCGGGGCCATGCTCAGTCCAGCAGCGTCTTCTTCCAGAACTCGATCCCGGCCCAGAAGATGTAGTCGCGGTTCTCGCGCTTGTTGAAGCCGTGGCCCTCGTTGTGCGCCAGCACGTGCCAGGCTTCACCGCCCTGCCCGCGCAGCGCCTTGACGATCTGCTCGGCCTCGGAGGCCGGCACCCGCGGATCGTTGCCGCCGGCGGCGACCATCAGCGGAATGCGGATCTTCCCGACATTGCGCAGCGGCGATATCTCCGCCAGCCTGGCGCGCTGCGCCGGGTCGCGCTCGTCGCCGTACTCGACCCGGCGCAGATCGCGGCGGTAGGCCTGGGTGTTCTCCAGGAAGGTGACGAAATCGGAGATGGCGACGGCGCAGCTGGCCGAACGCAGGCGGTCGCTGTAATGCACCGCCGAGGCGTAGCACATGTAGCCGCCATAGCTGAAGCCATAGACCGCGAAGCGCGCCGCATCCAGCTGCTGGTCGCCCGCCAGCGCGTCGATGAACGCGCCCACGTCCTTGACCGAGTCCTCGCGCTTCCAGGGGCCGTTGTCCAGGTCCAGGAAACGGGCGCCGTAACCGGAGGAACCGCGCACATTGGGCAGGAACAGGGCCACGCCCAGTTCGTTGACCAGGTAATTGTCGGCCCCCAGGAAGCCCGGCCGGCTCTGCCCTTCCGGGCCGCCATGGATGTCCATGATCAGCGGGCGCTTGCCGGGGAAGCGGGCGGGATCGGGGCGGTAGAGGAAGCCGGAGACCTTCTCGCCGTCGAAGCTGGTCACTTCCACCAGTTCCGGCTCACGGTTGCGCTCCAGGTCCAGGCCGCCGGCCTCGCTCCAGGTCCAGCGCTTGACCGCCAGGGTCTTCGGATCGACCGAATAGACGTCGCCCGGCACCCGCGCCGAGGACATGCTCAGGCCGATCTGGCCGGTCGCGGACAGCTGCAGCAGCCTGCCGAAACTCCAGTCCAGCACGCCATCGGGCAGCCCCTCGACGGTGCGCATCGCGCCGCCCGTGCCGTCGCCGATGCGCAGGCGCGAAACGCCGGCCTCGTTGATCGCATAGGCGACCATGCTGTCGTCGGCGCTGACCACGTAGTCGGTGACGTCCCAGCGCGGCTCGCGGCTGACCGCCCTGAACGCGCCATTGCGCGGATCGAGCTTGCCGAGGCGGACGAAATCCGAATCGCGGTTGGACAGCACCCAGATCTGGCCGTCGGCGGCATAGTGGGCATCGCCGTAGGACGCCACGCCCTTCTTCGGCGTCAGCACCCGCAGCCCGCCCTTGTCCAGGTCGATCTCGGCGACCACGGCGTGGTTGATCGAGATACGGTTGATCGCCAGCGCCCTGCGTCCGTCGGCCGAGAAATCGGAGATGTTCCAGCCGCCGCCGCTGACCTGCGCCACCATCCGGTCGCTGCCGGGCGTGCGCGGATCGAGCACGTACAGGTCCATGTCGGCGCCGTTGCGGCGCGAGGACGCATAGCCGAGCAGGCGGCCATCGCGGCTCCAGCTGCCGAACCAGTTGCGCGACTTGCCGTCGGTCAGCAGCTCCAGGGCTCCATTGTCCAGCCGGTACAACTGGTAGAACTCGTTGCCGCCGACGTCCTTCTGGATCACCAGCGGGCCGCCTCCCGGCGCCTGGCTGGCGAACGGCACCGGCTCGGCCTCGAAGCTGAGCTGGGTCCGTGCCGCGCCCGGGCCGGCCACCGTGTGCAGCTGGTCGGTGTTGCCGAAGCGGGTCTTGACCAGCGCGGTGCGGCCGGTGGCGTCCCAGCCGAGGAAACTGGCGCGGCGGAACTCCAGGTAGGGACGGGTATCGCGGGCGGTGGCCTCCGGGATCGGCGCGACGCCGTCGGCGGTCACCGCGCCGGGGATGGAGACGGCGGCCGCGGCGGTGTGGGCCGCCGCGACGAGCGCGGCGGCCAGGAGGGTGTTCAGTGCTCTTGCCATGTCTGTTCCTGTGCGTTGCGCGGATCGACGATCAGAACTTCACCCGCACGCCGGCGGTGTAGTAGGCGCCCATGACGTCGTAGTACGGCGAGAACGTCGAGGCGATCGGCGCCTTCTTGTTGAAGACGTTGTTGGCGTTCGCATACAGCTCCACCTGCCCGGAGCGGCCCAGGCGGTAGGCGCCGCCGAGGTCGACGTAGGTGTAGCTGGCGATGTGGTTGTTGACGATGTTCTGGTTGCGGTCGTAATCGCCGGCCGAGATGTAGCGCGCGCGCGCGTTGACCGAGAAGGCCTCGCTGTCGAACGCCACGCTGCTGACCGCACGCCACCTCGGCACGCCGAGGCCGAAGGCATAGCCCTGCGAACCGACGTACTCCATGCTCTTGACGCCGTCGTCGGTGCTCATGCGGTTGACCCAGGTCGCCAGGGTGCGAAAGCGCAGGCGCCCGGAGACGCCGAACAGGCTGGCGTCGCGGCGGTACGAGGCTTCCAGGTCCACGCCATCGGTCTTGTACTGGGACAGGTTGGTGTAGCTGGAAACGATGCGGACGATGTTGCCGCCGGCGTCGCGTTCCACGCGCGCGCACAGCGCCGCGTTGCCGGCCGCGCAGCGGGCGAGGATGTCCTGCAGGCCGATCGTGGTGATCACGTCCTTGATGTCGATGTTGAAATAGTCGACCGAGAAATCCAGCCCATCCACGCTCTTCGGCGACCAGCTCAGGCCGGCGGTCAGGGTATCGGCGGTTTCCGGCTTCAGATCGGGGTTGCCGCCGCCGTTGCTCAATGCATAGACGGTCTGGTTGTTGGTCGGATCGGTGACATAGCTCCAGCCGGTCGTCGTCGTGGTGAACAGCTCGCTCAGGTTGGCCGAGCGGATGTCGCGCGAACGGGCGATGCGGCCACGGAAGCCGTCGAAGAACTCGTTGGTGAGGCCGAGTTTCCAGGACCAGATCGAGCCGGTGGTGTTGTAGTCGGAGATGCGCGCGGCGGCGCTCAGGGCCAGGTTGTTCAGGCCCGGCACGTCCTTGACCAGCGGCACCAGCACTTCGCCGAAGGCCTCCTTGACGTTGAAGGAGCCCTTCATGGCGCTGAAGTTGAACGACCGGAACGCCTTGGCCGCGTCCAGCTCGCCGACGCGCTGGTCGATCGCCTCGTGCCGCCCTTCCACGCCGAACGCGACCGAGACCGCGCCGGCCGGCAGCTCCCAGGGCTCGCCGCGCAGGCTGGCGCCGAACACGTCCAGCGTGGTCTTGGCGCGCTGCTGCGGGGTACCCGTCACGTAGTCGATGGCCTCCTGCGACGGAGCGCCTTCGCCGAACACGTTGATCGGCACGCAATGCACCGCCGGATTGCCCAGGCTGACGCGGCAGACCGGCTTGCCGGTGGCCGGATCGATCACCGAATCGACCGCGTTGGCCCAGGCGTCGCGCAGGATGAACCCCGGGGTGTCGAAGTTGGCTTCGGCCTCGCCATGGCTGTAGTAGGCGCTCCAGCGCCAGTCGCCCGCGTAGCCGTCCAGCGCCAGGGTGGCCTGGGTGGTCCTGCGTTCGAAATCGATGTGCGGATAGTTGATGTCGTTGTTGAAGCGGCCGATGTTAATCGTCTCACGCCCTTCGGCCAGCATCGCATCGCGTACCTGCTGCGGCAGGAAAGCGTTGTCGATCTTGACGGTGAAACCGTCCCCGCGGTTGTGGTCGCCGAACCATATGTAGTTGTTGAACATCCGCGAGTGACGCACTTCGGCGGTCAGGCGCACATCGTCGTTCAGATCGTAACGGCCGCTGGCCAGCGCCGAGTATCGCTTCTGCGGCGCGCTGAGCGGGCTGTAGTCGTCGTTGGAGGGGCCCTCGCCACCGCTCATCAGCGCACCGACAACGCGGCCGTACTGGAAGTCGCGCAGCGAACCATCAGGATTGAACGCCTTGCCCGCCAGTGCAGACGTATCCTTGGCACCGCCGGGCAGCTTCCGCGGCAGGATCAGGCCACCGTATGCCGCATCGGAAAAGCCCACATCGGGCATCAACTCAAGCTGCGTGCCGTTCGACAATGTCGACCAGCGGCCGGCGCGGCTGCGCGAACTGCGCGGCACGATGCCGTCGTTGTCGAGGAACTCGCCACCGACCAGGAAATGGCCGCGCCCGTCGGCGAAGTCGGTTCCCCAGGCGGCCTCGAAACGCTTTTCCTTCGCATCGTCGTAGGTCGACTGCCCGGCCTGTGCGCCGGCCTTGAAGCCGACGAAGTCGTGGTCGAGGCTGATGTTGACCACGCCACCGACCGCTCCCGAACCCCACGCCGCGGAGGCGCCGCCGGTCACCACGTCGACGCTCTTGACGACGATCGACGGGATCGTGTTCAGGTCGTTGTCGCTGGAGATGCGGCGGCCATCCTGCAGCACCAGGGTGCGCGAGATGCCCAGGCCGCGCAGGTCGACCGGCGCGTTGCCCGCGCCGGTGTTGGAGCCGGTGGTCTGCGGCGAGCTGGTGGCGCGGAACTGCGGCAGATCGTTGAGCGCCGCGCCGATGTTGGTGCGCGAATCCAGCATCAACTCTTCGGCGGTGATGGGCAGGGTCGGCGTCGGCGCCACCAGGTCGGGGCGGTCGATGCGCGAGGCGGACACGCTGACCGCGGCGAGATCGCTGACTTTCCGGTCGCTGCCTTCGTCCTTGCTCTGGGCATGGACGCTGGCCGAGGCGGCCAATGTCGCCAGGACGCACAACGTCAGGGGATGAAGCGGGAGTGGCTTGCGCATGTGTTCGTTACTCGAATTCGCGATGGCTGGGGGACGCCCGGCTGGGGGCGCGCAGACAGTGCCAACTCGCAAACGAACAATGAGTACCGTCTACGGAAAGACGAATTTTCTTTCCGGTGAAACAAGAAACCACCAACGATCGAAGCGCCCGTGCAGCGACGCCAAAAGCGCGCAGAAACGCTTGCTCCGCAAGGTGCCGCGCATTCCACGCGGCTCCGTACTCGAACCCCACCCTCTCGCCCGCATTGTGGAATACATCACACTCGACAAGGACACGGCGAGCGGATCGTTTCTTCCGCAACCTCGCCGGCGTTGTGGATTCCGGCCCGGAACCGCGCCAGCCTTCCCGCCCGCGATAGGGGCGGAAAGGCTGGTCGCGACCGGCTCAGCGCCAGTTGTAGTTGAACGACACGCCGACGATGCGCGGCTCGTTGTACACCGCCGCCATGTAGTTCTCGATCACGCCCTTGAGGTTCTTCTCGTTGGTGATGTTGCGCGCGAATGCCGCCACTTCCCACGCACCATAACCGCCGCTGTAGCCGACCCGCAGGCCGCCCTCGAAGTTGCCGTTGGAATGGAACTCGTCGGTGCTGTACAGGACGAACTGGGTCCGGCCCTGTCTGTTCCAGTCGGTGGCGAGGAACACCGCACCGTCGTCGCCCACCGGGATGTCGTAGCGCGCGGCGAGGTTGAGGTTGTACTTCGGCGCGTTCGGCAGCGGGTTGCCGTCGATCTGCGCGTAGACGTTGCTGCCGATCTTGATGGTCGGGTCCTTGACCGTGCACACGACCACGCCGTTGAGCGCGCAGACCTGCGCATACACGCGCTTGTCCTGGATCTTGCTGTGCAGCAGGCTCAGGCCGGCGCTCAGCGAGAGGTTCGGGATCGGGCGCCAGTCCATGTCCGCCTCCAGGCCATAGGCGCGCGCCTTGTCGGCGTTGAACAGCACGCCGTTGCCGTTGGAATCGTTGCCGTTGAGCTGGATGTCGTCGACCGCATAGGTGAAGCCGCTGACGTTCAGGCGCAGGCGGTTGTCGAACAGGCTGCTCTTGATGCCCGCCTCCCAAGACAGGATGGTCTCCGAATCGGCGGTGGTGAAATCGGAATTGAACACCGCCGAACGGCCCTGGATGGTCGGCCCGCGGAAGCCGCGCGCCACGCGCGCGTAGACGCTCAGTGCCGGATTGACCTCGTACATGGCGCTCAGGTCCCAGCTGGGCTGGGTATCGGACATCTCCACGTTGTGACGGCCCTTGTAGGTCACCACGCCGGCGGCGGTATCGGCGGTCTTGAGCAGGCGCGTGCTCTTCTCGTCCCGGGTCGCGCGCACGCCGGCGGTCAGGGTCAGCGCATCGCTGGCCTTCCAGCTCACCTGGCCGAAGCCGGCCCATGATGTGTTGATGTTGCGCAGGCGCACCCAGTTGTTCGGGTTGCGCGCCGCGCCCTGCAGGAACCAGGCGCGCTGGTAGAAATCGGTAGTGTCGCGCCCATCGAAATAGAAGGCGCCAACCTGCCAGGACCACGGATCGATGGTGTTGCTGGCCAGGCGCAGCTCCTGGGTGAACTGGCCCAGGTCGCGCACCTGCCCCATCGACTGGCCATAGCCGTTGGGCACGCCGTTGACCGGGAAGTCGGCCGCGGCGCCGCCATCGGTATCGCCGCGGCTGTAACCGGAGGTGGTCTCGTAGGCGCTGATCGAGGTCAGCGTGGTCGCGCCGAAATCGTAGACCGCCTTGATCGAGCCGCCGTGGGTCCGGTACGCCTGCGGGTTGTTGTCGGCTTCGTCGTAGGCGACCTTGTCGCGCGCCACGTCGACCTTGTTCGAGCCCTTGTGCATCGCCCCGCGCAGGAACAGCGTGGAGGTGCCGTCGTAGTCGCGGGTATGCGCCGAGGCCAGCAGCGAGAACTGCTCGCTGGGCTTGAACAGCATCTGCAGGCGCAGGTTGCGGTCGTCGTAGCCGCCCATGGCGTTGTTCCTCGGGCTGACCGTGCCGTCGGCGCTGGGGCCGCTGTAGGTATTGTCCACCCAGTCGCCGCGGTGCTGGTACAGCGTGGATACGCGGAAGGACAGCACGTCGTTGATCGGCCCGCCGATGCCGCCGTCGATCGCCACGGTGTCGTGGCTGCCGTAGCTGGCGTTGACCCGGCCGCTGAACTCCCCGCCGGGCTTGACCGTGTCGAACTTGACGATGCCGGCGGTGGTGTTGCGGCCGAACAGAGAGCCCTGCGGGCCGCGCAGCACTTCCACCTGGTCCACGTCGTAGACCGGGTTGGACTTGAGCACCACATGCTCGAGCACGACGTCGTCCTGGATGATCGACACCGGCTGCGAAGCGCCCAGGTAGAAGTCGATGTTGCCCAGGCCGCGGATGTAGAAGCGCGGGAAGATGCGGCCGGTGGTGGTCTCGGCGTAGAAGCCGGGCACCTTGCCGGACAGCGCCAGCAGGGTGTCGTCGCCGCCCTCGGTATAGGCGCGCATCGCCTCGCCCTGCACCACGCCTACCGACACCGGCACGTCCTGCAGGTTCTGCTCGCGGCGCTCCGCAGTCACGGTGATCGTGTCCAGCGCGGTGGCGGCGCTGCGCGCGGCCGGGTCGGCCGCCTCTTCCGCCATCGCCGCGGTGGCGCCCATCGACAGCACGAGCAGGGCGCAGGCCCGGGAAAGAGGGGAGCGACGCGGGAAGAAACGGTGGGATGGGCTGCGGTCTACGGCACCGGAGCAGGAGCGGAGCTGCATGGAGTTCGCCTTGATGTTGGCGTGGGGGAAGCCCTCCGGCCGTGGCTGGCCCGATGGCGCGCGATTGAAGCGCGCAGAGCATGGGCAGCCAAGGTTGCAGCATGGTTTCAGCGCCGCGGGGCGATGGCCTCCGCGGCGCCGGGAAGGTCAGCCCTTGTCGGCTGGCGCTGCGGCCTTGTAGACCGGTTCGCCGTCGACCCAGGTGGACAGCACCTTCAGTTCGTCCAGGCGGCCAGCGTTCTCGTCGAGCGGATCGCGGTCGAAGATCACGAAGTCCGCGCGCATGCCGCTGCGCAGTCGGCCGACCTGGGCCTCGTCATGCCCGGCATATGCGGCGTCGCTGGTGAAGCCGCGCAGGGCCTCGGCCGCGCTCAGGCGCTGCTCCGGCTGCCAGCCGCCCGGCGGCCGGCCATCGCGGTCCTGCCGGGTCACCGCCGCGTACAGGCCCAGGCGCGGATCGACCTGTTCGACCGGAAAGTCCGAACCCAGCGCCAGGCGCGCGCCGCTGTGCAGATAGCGCTGCCACGCATAGGCGCCCTTGATCCGCTCCGGCCCCACGCGCTGCTCGGCCCAGCCCATGTCCGAGGTGGCATGGGTGGGCTGCATCGAGGCGATCACGCCCAGCCGGGCGAAACGCGGGATGTCCTGCAGCGTCACCACCTGCGCATGTTCCACGCGCCAGCGGTGGTCGTTGCCCTTGTGCGCGCCCAGGACCTTCTCGTAGGTGTCGAGCACGATGCGGTTGCCGCGGTCGCCGATCGCATGCGTGGCGACCTGCACATTGCAGCCATCGGCCTTGCGCACGGCCACTTCGAAATCCTCCGGCGAGGTCATCAGCAGGCCGCGGTTGTGCGGATCATCGCTGTAGTCGGCAAGCAGGGCCGCGCCGCGGCTGCCCAGCGCGCCGTCCATGAACAGCTTCACGCCATGCATCTGCAGGCGCCCGCCCGGATGGGTGTACAGGCCGTTGGCGCACAGATCGTCGAGCGCGCCGTGGTTGCCGTCGGCGTAGGCATCGATGCGCAACGGCAGCTTGCCCTGGTCGGCCAGCCGCTTCATCACCGCCAGGTCGCCGCGCGAAACGCCCATGTCGTGAACGCCGGTGAGCCCGTTGCTGACCGCCAGCTGCACCGCGGCCTGCAGGCGCTTCTCGCGCACGGCCTCGTCCGGCGCCGGGATATGCGCGCCCACCAGCGACGCCGCACCGTCCACCAGCACGCCGGTCGGCTTGCCGGCGACGTCGCGCAGGATGCGCCCGCCCTCGGGCTGCCAGTCGCCGGACAGCGGCTTGCCCGCCTTCTCCGCGATCCGCAGCGCGGCGCCGTTCACCCACCCGGCATGGCCGTCGATGCGCTCCAGGTACACCGGCCGCTGGGGAAACGCCGCGTCCAGATCGGCCGCCGTCGGGAAGGCGGTGTTGTCCCAGCGGTTCTGGTCCCAGCCCGCGCCGAGCAGCCATTCGCCCGGCGCCAGCGTCTTCTCGAAAGCCTTCAACCGCTCCACCACTTCGGCGCGGCTGCGCGCGCCGGTGAGGTCGGCCTGCGCCAGCGTGTCGCCAAGTCCGACCAGGTGCGCATGCGCATCGATCAGGCCCGGCACCACGGCGACCTTGCCCGCATCGATGCGCGCGGCCTGCGGATAACGCTGCAGCACCGCCGCGCGTTCGCCCACCGCGAGAAGACGGCCGTTGTCCGTGTCCCACGCCAGCGCACTGGCGGTGGGCTGCTGTGGATCGCCCGTGCGGATGGTATCGGCGAGCAGCACCCGCACTTCGGCCGAGGCCGGTGCCGGATGCAGGCAGGGAAGCAGGACGGCGAGACAGGCGGCGGTACGGCGCATGCGGGAACACTCCTGGCCAACGGGAACGGCGACTATGCCGCCATCGGCCAGGCGTGACAACGAAACCGCGGAATCGATGTACCGCAATGCCGGCGCATGGCGACGGCACCGGGCGCCATCCAGGATCAGTCGGCGCTGACGTCCACCCGCACCCGGATGCGTTCGCCCGGATGGTAGTCGCGACGGGTGTGGTACTCGCGGCCGCCGTACTCGTAGGTGACGTCGTAGCCGTCCACGCGCTCGCTCTCGTAACCGTAGCCATCACGGCCGTAACCCCCGCGCCCGGGCTCGCAGACGCGCACGTCCGAACGCCGGTAGACCGGACCGGTATTCGCGTCGTAGATCGCACGCCCGGCGGCACCGCCGGCGACGGTGCCGATCGCCGTGCCCAGGTAGCGCCCATCGCCGCCACCGATGCGGCTGCCGATGATGGCGCCGGCCAGGCCGCCGATCACCGTCGCGACCTGGCGACCGCCATCGCTGCCCTGGCGGTAACCGCCTGCATACCGGTCGTCGCCGTAATCGCGGGTATCGCGACGCTCCTGCCGGTAGCCATCCGGCCCGTATGCGTAATCGCCATCGCTGCGCTCGTAGCAGCGCCCCTGGCGGTCGCCGCCATCGACGATGATCGGATCCACGCGCACCACGCGCGCGTAGTCGTAGACCGGGCCGTTGTCGCCCGTGTAGTAGCGGTCATCGTCCTGGCGCCAGTCGCCGCTGGTCGGCGACGGACGATAGCGGCCGTCGTCATAGCGCTGCGCCGAGGCGGAAAACGCCAGCAGGCAACCGAAGACCAGGACACCTGCAAGAGGCAATGATCGGGACATGGCGGCCGTACCGGCGGGTTGGAATGGACGGATGCTCGGGCGCGGCGCGTGAAACGCCCCTGAACCGGAACGCCGGGGCGGCACGACCGCCGCCCCGGCCGCGGGATCAGGCGGAGAACTCGGTCTCCAGGCTGATCGGCACCGCGCTCAGCGCCTTCGATACCGGGCAGTTCTGCTTGGCATCGTCGGCCACCGCGCGGAACTTCACCTCGTCCATGCCCGGCACCACCGCCTTCACCTTCAGGCGGATCTGCGACAGCTGCGGACCGCCATCCATGGACAGGTCGACATCGGCGCGGGTGTCGAGCGAGCGCGGCGGGAAACCGGCCTCGGCCAGCTTCGCCGACAGCGCCATGGTGAAGCAGCCCGCATGCGCGGCGGCGATCAGTTCTTCCGGGTTGGTTCCCTTCTCGTCGCCGAAGCGGCTGGAAAAGGCGTAGCGCGTGTTCTCCATCAGCCCGCTCTGCGGCGTGCTCAGGCGCCCCTGTCCGCTCTTGAGGTCGCCCTCCCAGTGCGCGGTGGCGTGGCGTGAAATACCCATGGCGTCTCTCCTGTGCATGCGTGGAAGGTCGCTCCAGCGTATGGCAGCGTTCGTTAGCGCCTTGTGCGCCGCAGCGGCACCGCGCACCGCGACCGCTCCCCGACGACACCGCCGTCCATGCCGCGCATCCGCGACGGACGCACCGGACCCCTGCTTTTCCCGCCTGTTTTGCCGCGGACGCCGCCTCATGCCCCGGCTGGAAAGCGGTTGGATGCAATTTTTATGGGGTTTTTGTGCTCCGCCCTATTGGCGATGCACCGCGCATGCCCTACATTTCGCTTGCCGACGGGGTCGGCATGACCAACAACCAACCGTTCACGGAACAGGAAATCATGGCAAAGACCGCTAAGAAGGCTGCCCCGAAGAAGGCAGCGAAGAAAGTCGCTACGAAGGCAGCCGCCAAGCCGGCCGCTCCCAAGCCGATCAAGGAAGCCCTGACCAAGTCGGGTCTGGTTGCGCACCTGGCCGAGGCGACCAGCGTCGCCGCCAAGGATGTCCGCTCCATCCTGGCCGCGCTGGAAGGCGCCGTCGCCGCATCGGTCAACAAGAAGGGCGCAGGCAGCTTCACCCTGCCGGGCCTGTTGAAGATCTCCACCGTGAGCGTGCCGGCCAAGCCGAAGCGCAAGGGCATCAACCCGTTCACCAAGGAAGAGCAGTGGTTCGCCGCCAAGCCGGCCTCCACCAAGATCAAGGTGCGCCCGCTCAAGAAGCTCAAGGACGCCGCGGTCTGATCCGCACGCCCTTGGACGAAAGAACGGGACGGCCATGCCGTCCCGTTTTTTTTTGCGCCGCCCATGGCGCTCCCGCGGACCATCGATGTGCCCTGTCAAAACCGCTCCCGACGGTTTTCTGCGCGGCCTCCACGGCAGGCGGCGTTCTTCCAGGGGCAGTTCGTCCACCGGCCAGGGCGCAACCATCCGGGCTGCGACAATCCGTTGCCGGAATGGCTGCAATCCGTTTTCCAGCCACCGCAATGCATCCGCGGGAGAGCCCCCGGGGTGAAGCGTGCGCCGAAGCCCCCGGGCGCGGTGGAGATCCACGAGAGGGAGCCCACGGTCTGCGCCGCAGCTCGTGGAACGCCCACGCGGGGAAATCGCAGGAGCGGTTTCCAGCATTGCGACGCGACGCCCCACAGGGGTGCCGCCAGGAATGACGGGGGTAATGCGCTGGCGCTTCGCGCTGGAACACAGCGTCATGGGCCGGCGCCTCGCCCGGGCCGCCTGCCGGGCCTATGGTGACGACCAAGCCACAGCCACCTCCCACGTCATGTCCAGCAGCAAGCACCGTTACCGCATCACCGTCACGCCGATCGAAGCCGATGGCCTGCAGTGCAGCGGCCGTTGCACCATCGAATTCGAACAGCGCAGTCCCCGCAACTGGATGCGCGAACTGGAAGGCGCACAGCGGCAGCGGCGCCTGTCCTGCAACGAGGATGCCGGCGTGGTGGTGGCCACCGGCCTGCTGGAGACGCTGGCCGCGGCAGCGCGCGAAGGCGACCACCCGCTGGCGGCGCTGCAGCCGGAGCTCGACGGCCTGATCGCCAAACTGCAGGCGCTGCGCGAAGCGCAGTAGGCGCGCTGGCGATGCTGTTCCGCTAACCGGCCATTCACCGCTTCCAGGTATCGTGCGTTGCTTCCGTCGCACTCTTCCCAGGCCGATACGATGAACTTCCGCTCCCTGCTGCTGCCCGCCGTCGCCTGCGTGGCCATGGCCACCAGTGCCCATGCATCGCCGCAGGTCAGCGGCCGCAAGCTCATGGTCGACGCAGCCGACGTGCAGCATTACCTGGATGGCAGCTTTCCGCGTTCGCAGAAGGCGCTCGGCGGGCTGCTCGCGCTGACGGTCAGCCAGCCGCGGCTGACGCTGCCGGCCGGCAACCGCCTGAACCTGCAGTTCGACCTGGCCATGGCCGCCGCCGGCGGTGCCCCGACGCAGGTGGGCAACGTGCAGCTCAGCAGCAGCCTGCGCTACGACGCGGCCACGCGCGGCTTCCACCTGGAACAACCGACCGTCGACGCCTTCCGCCCGGTGATGGCCGGTGCCGAGCTCGATTCCGGCACCCGCGGCCTGCTCAACAGCTGGCTGGCCGACTATGCGCGCCGCGAGCCGATCTACCGCATCGATCCGGCCATCGCCAACGTGATGGGCGCGCTGCAGGTGAAGTCGGTGGGCATCGAGAACGGCCGCATCGCGGTGGACTTCAACCAGGACCTCGGCCGGCTGGTGCCGCAGGGGTTGCTGGGAAACTGATCCAGCCGGCCGGAAGGCATTCGCGGCGGGGAGTCGTTCCCTCAGAAGCCGGGATGGTCCGCAGCGCCGGCGGGGCTCCAGCGGACAACCCCCCGTGGAGCGTTGCCCGCGCTACGCGGTGACGGATCGCCGCGGTGCGCTGTAGCGCCGGGCAACACGCCCGGCGGGGCCTTTGCCGGGAACGCTCCAGCGGGGCGTTGCCCCGCTCTAGAGGGTGGCGGGGTTCTGTAGCGTCGGGCAGCGCCCGGCGGGCTTTCCCGGCGAAGCTCTAGCGGGGCGTTGCCCCGCTCTACACGGGCAGGGTTCTGTAGCGCCGGGCAGCGCCCGGCGGGCTTTCCCGGTGAAGCTCCTGCGGGGCGTTGCCCCGCTCTACACGGGACAGGGTTCTGTAGCGCCGGGCAGCGCCCGGCGGGCTTTCCCGGTGAAGCTCCAGCGGGGCGTTGCCCCGCTCTACGCACGACACCGGAGAGAAGCTCAGCGCTTGGGCTGCAGCATCGTGCCGGTGCATTTGGGCGAGCCGCAACGGCACTCCCAGATCTTCTTCAGGCGCGGGGTATGGCGCTCGGCCAGGGTGATGCCGTAGTTGTAGGTCAGTTCCTCGCCCGGCTTGATCGCGCGGATCGCCTCGATGAACACCTTGTCGGCGGTACGGTCGTCGCCTTCGGCCTCCTCGATCAGCGCTTCGCAGTTCGGGTCGCAGCTGTGGTTGATCCAGCGCGCGTCGTTGCCCTTGTGGTTGGCATCGATGACGTAGTCGTCGTTCAGCGTGAACAGGAAGGTGTGGCCGCTTTCCACGTCGCCCGCATCGTCGGCGTCCACCTCGGCATGGGTCCGGCGCAGGCCCTTGTACTCGATGACGCGCTCGCCCTTGGCGATGGCCGCCAGCGCGAACACGCCATTGCCGTGGATGGTGGATTTGCGCGCCTGGATCTTCTTGGGCATGTACATGGCCGGGAAACGATGAGGAAGGGGGATTCTCGCGCAGTCGCGCGGGCTTCCCAAGCCCGGGCGAACGATGCGGACCGCTTGACCTGCATCAACACCCCGCCACGGGCCGGGTTTGAGGCGCCGCGCACAAAAGCGTACAATTTCGGTCCACATTGATTTCCACGCCCCACCCATGCTCCGCGTCACCAAGCTCACCGACTACGCCAGCGTCGTCATGACCGTGCTCGCCACACGGCCGGACGAGGTGCTGAGCGCGACCGAACTGGCCGAGGCCGCCGGGCTGGAGCCGCCGACCGTCAGCAAACTGCTCAAACCGCTGGCGCAGGCCGGGCTGGTCGAGGGCCTGCGCGGCGTACGTGGCGGTTACCGCCTCACCCGCCCCGCCACCGAGATCAGCCTGATCGAGATCGTCGAGGCGATGGAAGGCCCGCTGGCGATCACCGAGTGCAGCCAGGGCCAGAGCCAGTGCGGCATCGCCAGCCAGTGCGGCGTGCGCTCCAACTGGCGGCTGATCAACGACGTGGTCGCCGACGCCCTGCGCGGCGTGACCCTGGCGCAGATGCTGCACCCCCTCCCACTTGCCGACCGTCGACGCATCGACGTCAGCATCGTTTCCTGAATTCCGTAGGCAGCCTCATGGCCACCGAGACCATCGAAAACGTCGGCACCGCCGACACCCCCAACCGCGAGATCCACGAACAGCTGGGCCGCAAGTACGAGGCCGGCTTCGTCACCGACATCGAGTCCGATTCGTTCGCGCCCGGCCTGGACGAAGACGTCATCCGCGCGCTTTCGGCCAAGAAGGAAGAGCCGGAGTGGATGACGCAGTGGCGCCTGGACGCCTACCGCCACTTCCTGACCATGCGCCAGCCGGACTGGGCCAAGCTGCAGATCGGCCCGATCGACCTGCAGGCGCTGAGCTACTACTCCGCGCCTAAGGGCCCGAAGTACAAGTCGCTGGACGAAGTGCCCAAGGAACTGCTGGACACCTACGACAAGCTCGGCGTGCCGCTGCACGAACGCGCCAAGCTCGCCGGCGTGGCGGTCGACGCCGTGTTCGACTCGGTTTCGGTCGGCACCACCTTCCGCAAGGAACTGGCCGACAAGGGCGTGATCTTCTGCTCGATCTCCGAGGCCATCCGCGAATACCCCGACCTGGTCCGCCAGTACCTGGGTTCGGTGGTGCCGGTGGGCGACAACTACTTCGCCGCGCTCAACTCGGCGGTGTTCTCCGACGGCAGCTTCGTGTTCGTGCCCAAGGGCGTGCGCTGCCCGATGGAACTGAGCACCTACTTCCGGATCAACGCCAACAACACCGGCCAGTTCGAGCGCACGCTGATCATCTGCGAGGACCGGGGCCACGTCTCCTACCTGGAAGGCTGCACCGCGCCGATGCGCGACGAGAACCAGCTGCACGCCGCGGTGGTCGAGCTGGTCGCGCTGGAAGATGCCGAGATCAAGTACTCCACGGTGCAGAACTGGTACCCGGGCGACGAGAACGGCGTCGGCGGCATCTACAACTTCGTCACCAAGCGCGCCGAATGCCGCGGCGCGCGCAGCAAGGTCACCTGGACCCAGGTGGAGACCGGCTCGGCCATCACCTGGAAGTACCCGTCCTGCGTGCTGCTGGGCGACGACTCGGTGGGCGAGTTCCACTCGGTGGCGCTCACCCACCACCGCCAGCAGGCCGATACCGGCACCAAGATGATCCACGTCGGCAAGCGCACCAAGAGCAAGATCGTCTCCAAGGGCATCAGCGCCGGCCGCGGCCAGAACACCTATCGCGGCCTGGTCAAGGTCGCCGCCGGCGCCGACGGCGCGCGCAACTACACCCAGTGCGACTCGCTGCTGATCGGCAAGAAGTGCGGCGCCCACACCTTCCCCTACATCGAGGTGAAGAACCCCAGCGCCACCGTCGAACACGAAGCCACCACCTCCAAGATCTCCGACGACCAGATGTTCTATTGCCGCTCGCGCGGCATCGACCAGGAGAACGCGGTGTCGATGATCGTCGACGGCTTCTGCAAGCAGGTGTTCAAGGAGCTGCCGATGGAGTTCGCGGTGGAAGCCAAGAAGCTGCTGGAAGTGTCGCTGGAAGGCTCGGTCGGATGAGCCGCCTGCCCCTTCTGCTGCTCGCGCTGCTGCCCTTCGCGGCCCCCGCCTCGCCATTGGGCAAGGCCTGCGACGACGCCCGCAGCCAGCTGGACATCAACGAATGCGCGGCGCGCGAGGCCGGGAAGGCCGATACGGAGCTCAACGCCGTGTACCGGCAGGTGATGCAGAAGCTGCAGGGCCAGCCGGTCGCCATCGAAAAGCTGCGCGGTGCCCAGCGCCTGCGGGTCCAGCTGCGTGATGCCGACATCGACGCGCGATACCCGGTCGGCAAGGACGAGAACCCGCGCGTCCTGTATGGCTCGATGTACCCGGCGCTGTATTCGGCCGACAAGGCCGAGCTGACCCGGCAGCGCACCCACTGGCTGCGCGCCACTTTCCTTGATCGCGCCGAAGGCGAACTCTGATCGCCCCGCCCCCCATTCAAATCGAAGACCGTACCCTCATGCTGAAGATCGAAAACCTCCACGCCAGCATCGCCGGCAAGGAAATCCTCAAGGGCCTTTCGCTGGACGTGAAGCCCGGCGAAGTGCACGCCATCATGGGGCCGAACGGCGCCGGCAAGTCCACGCTTGGCAACGTGCTTTCCGGGCGCGACGGCTATGAAGTCACCGGGGGCAGCGTGCGGTTCGAGGGCGATGACCTGCTGGACCTGGAGCCGGAAGCGCGCGCTGCCGCCGGCCTGTTCCTGGCCTTCCAGTACCCGGTGGAGATCCCGGGCGTGAACAACACCTACTTCCTGCGCGCCGCGCTCAACGCCCAGCGCAAGACGCGCGGCGAGCCGGAGCTGGACTCGATGCAGTTCCTCAAGCTGGTCCGCCAGAAGCTGGCGGTGCTGCACCTGAAGGACGAACTTCTGCATCGCGGCGTCAACGAAGGCTTTTCCGGCGGCGAGAAGAAGCGCAACGAGATCTTCCAGCTGGCCGTGCTGGAACCGAAGCTAGCGATCCTCGACGAGACCGATTCGGGCCTGGACATCGACGCGCTCAAGAGCGTGGCCGACGGCGTCAACGCGCTGCGTTCGCCTGAACGTTCGTTCCTGGTCATCACCCACTACCAGCGCCTGCTCGACTACATCAAGCCGGACGTGGTGCACGTGCTGGCCGACGGCCGCATCGTCAAGACCGGCGGCCCGGAACTGGCGCTGGAGCTGGAAGCCCACGGCTACGATTTCCTGAAGGACCGCGTGGTCCGCGAGGCCGCCAAGTAATGAGCGCGCTCCTGGATTCACTGGCCGCCGGCTTCAGCGGCAGCGATGCCCGCCGCACGCTGCTTGATGCCGCGCTGCAGACCGGCCTGCCCGCTGCGCGCAGCGAGGCCTGGAAGTACACCTCGCTGCGCCAGCTCGAACGCCGCACGTTCGCCGCAGCGCCGCCGCAGGCCGCGGACATCGATGCCGCCCTGCTGGCCCACATCCCGGCGCCGCGACTGGTCTTCGTCAATGGCCGCCACAGCGCTGCGCTGAGCGATCTGTCGGCGCTGGCCGCAGGTGTGCAGGTGCGCACCCTGGCTGCGGTGCAGGCCGAAGAGCCCGAAGCCCTGCGCTTCCTCGATCGCCGCTTCGAGCGCGCCGATGAAGTGTTCGCCCAGCTCAATGCCGCACTTGCCGATGAAGGCGTGCTGGTACAGGTGGCCGAAGGCGCCCACAGCGAGACGCCGCTGCACCTGGTCTTCGTCAGCGCCGCCGATTCCGCCGACCGGGCCTGGCACCACCGCCACCTGATCGAGCTGCGCCGCGGCGCCGTGTTCGGCCTGGTCGAGCATCACCTGTGGGCCGGCGACAGCGCGCACCTGGACAACACCCTGGTGCACGTCCACCTGGCCCAGGACGCACGGCTCTCGCACGCCCGCGTGCAGGCCGACGGCGCGCGCGCCACCTCGCTGCTGCGCACCGACGCGGTGCTGGCCCGCGATGCGCAATACCGCCGCATCGACCTGGAGCTGGGCGCGGCGCTGACCCGCCACGAACTCAACGTGCGCCTGGAAGGCGACAACGCCAGGCTGGTCGCCAACGGCGTGCTGCTGGGCACCGGCCGCCGCCATATCGACACCCGCCTGGGCATCGAGCACATCGCCCGCGACACCAGCGCCGAAATGCTGTGGCGCGGCGTGGCCGCCAACCGCAGCCGCGTGGTGTTCCATGGCGGCATCCACATCCGCGAAGGCGCCGATGGCACCGACGCTAACCTGTCCAACAAGAACCTGCTGCTGTCCGCCGATGCCGAGATCGATACCCAGCCGACGCTGGTGATCGATGCCGACGAGGTCAAGGCCGCGCACGGCGCCACGGTCGGTCAGCTCGATGCCAATGCGCTGTTCTACCTGCGCTCGCGCGGCGTGCCGGCCGACCAGGCGCGCGCCATGCTCAGCGCCGCGTTCTGCCACGAACCGTTGGCCGCGGTGGAGGGCATCCTGACCGAAAAGCTGGTCCGCCACCTGGACCAGGCACTGCAGCAGGCAGGCGTGGCATGAACCTTTCCTCCCCGCGCCCGATCCCGTCCTCGCCCGCCGCTCCGGACTGGGAGCGCGTACGCGCCGATTTCCCGCTGCTCATGCGCGAAGTCAACGGCAAGCCGCTGGTGTACTTCGACAATGCCAACACCGCGCAGAAGCCGCTGTCGGTGATCGGCGCGGTGGACGAGTTCTACCGCCGCTACAACGCCAACGTCAGCCGCGCCGTCCATGCCCTGGGCAGCGAGGCCACCGAGGCCTACGAGGGCGCGCGCGGCAAGCTGGCGCGCTTCCTCAACGTGCGCGCCGACGAGCTGGTCCTGTGCAGCGGCACCACCTTCGCGATCAACCTCGTCGCCTATTCGTGGGCGCTGCCGCGGCTCAAGGCCGGCGACGTGATCCTGGTTTCGCGCATGGAGCACCACGCCAACATCGTGCCCTGGCAGCTGGTGGCGCAGCGCACCGGCGCGAGCATCCGCGTGGCCGAAATCGCGCCCGACGGCACACTGGACATGGACGCGCTGCATGCGGCCATGACGCCGGAGGTGAAGCTGCTGGCGCTGGCGCATGTCTCCAACGTGCTGGGCACGGTCAATCCGGTACGCGAGATCTGCCGCGAGGCGCGCAGGCGCGGCATCGTCACCGTCATCGACGGCTCGCAGGCCGCGCCGCACCTGGAACTGGACGTCGCCGCCGTCGGCTGCGACTTCTACGCGGTCACCGGCCACAAGATGTGCGGCCCCACCGGCACCGGCGCACTGTGGGCGCGCCGCGAACTGCTGCAGGAAATGCCGCCGTTCCTCGGCGGCGGCGAAATGATCAAGGAAGTCAGCTTCGACGGCACCGTGTTCAACGATGCTCCCCACAAGTTCGAGGCCGGCACGCCGAACATCGCCGGCTTCATCGGCCTGGGCGTGGCGGCGGACTACCTGGACGGGCTCGGGCGCAATCACGTCGCCGCCCGCGAGCAGGAACTGCTGGCGCACTTCACCGAGGAGCTGCAGCGCATCGACGGCGTGCGCATCTTCGGCACGGCCCCACACAAGGCCGCGGTGGTCTCCTTCCTGGTCGAAGGCGCGCACGCGCACGACCTGGCCACCCTGCTCGACCTGCAGGGCGTGGCGGTACGCTCCGGCCAGCACTGCGCGCACCCGCTGCTACAGTACTACGGCGTCGCCGCCACCTGCCGCGCCTCGCTCGCCTTCTACAACACCCATGAAGAGATCGAAGCCTTCATGGCTGCATTGAAGAAGGTACGCACGCTGTTGGGGTGAGCGCTCCATGGCGCAGCGCGCTCCCCGCTCCACAGGGAGTGGAGAGGGAGGCTCTGCAGCGCCGGGCATGGCCCGGCGAGGCCGGGTGGGGAGTGCCCCAGCGGGGTATTGCCCCGCTCTACACGGGACGGAACAGGAAAGCCCCGTAGCGCCGGGCATCGCCCGGCGAGGCATTGCCGGGAGCGCTCCAGCGGGGCGTTGCCCCGCTCTACAATGTCCGGCATGGACGCCCTCATTTTCCGCACCGCCACACCGGACGACGTTCCGGCCCTGATCGAACTGGTCACCTCCGCCTACCGGGGTGACACCTCGCGCGTGGGCTGGACCACAGAGGCCGACATCCTCGATGGCCAGCGGGTGGATGCCGAAGGCATCCTCGCCGACATCGGCCGGCCGCGCAGCCTGATCCTGATCGCCGAGCAGGCCGGGCAGATGCTGGCCTGCTGCCATATCGCCGACGAGGACGGGCATGGCTACTTCGGCATGTTCGCGGTCAGTCCGAAGGCCCAGGGCGGCGGCGTCGGCAAGCAGGTCATGCAGCAGGCCGAGCGCCACGTGGCCGGGCAGTGGCGGCTGCCGACCATGCAGATGACGGTGATCGACTGCCGCGACGAGCTGATCGCCTTCTACGAGCGACGCGGCTACGCCCGGACCGGCATCAAGAAGCCGTTCCCCTACGGCGACGAGCGCTTCGGCATCCCCAGGCGTGACGACCTGCGCTTCGAAGTCCTGGAAAAGCGCCTGGAGCCGGCTGCATGAGTGCGACCTGGACCTATGTCTGCGCCAGCGGCGAACTGCTGCCGGGGGAAATGAAGACCGCCTTCGACGAAGTCACCGGCGCGCCCATCGTCGTGTTCAACCTGGACGGCGAACTGTACGCACTGGAGGACCAGTGCACGCACGAGGAGTTCGAGCTGTCCTCGGGCAACCTCGACCCGGCCGAGGGCAGCGTCGAGTGCATCCTGCACGGCGCCCGTTTCGACATCCGCGATGGCCGCGCCCTGTGCGCGCCGGCCTATACCCCGGTGCCGAAATTCCCGGTCAAGTGCGAGGACGGCGGGATCTGGGCCCGCGACGACCGCGACTGAGGACCGCCCCGCACGGCAGCGGCGCGGCTGCCCATGCCGCGGGGCCTGCCGGAGCGCATTCGCAGGCGGGCCCGCCTTTTTGATCCTTGCCGATGCCCCGATACGGGGCTGCATGGCCGGCTCCGGCTACCGCCCACCCAATAATCTCGTTGTTATTGATAACGATTATCGTTAGGATGCGCATCTGCCTCCACCAGCGGCGCCCATACCCGGGCGCCGCTGGGCGATCCGGACGGCATCCACTTCCCCTGCTCTTTGCAAAGGGATCTTTCCCTTCCTTTCCCGACCGCCCATGAACCACATCACGTCCCGCAAGTACGCACCGCGCGCCACCCTGCTGGCCACGGCCACCCTCGCCGCCGGCTTCTCCTCCCTGTCGGCCCAGGCCGCGGACGCCGACAGCGGCGACGCGCCGGCCACCGAGCTGGACAAGGTGCAGGTCCGCGGCAGCTGGTTCGCGCCGTCCTCGCCCAAGTTCACCGCCGAACTGCTGGATACGCCGAAGTCGGTGTCCGTGGTCACCGAGAAGACCATCCAGGAAATCGGCGCGACCAATCTGGTCGATGCGCTGCGCATGGTGCCGGGCATCACCTTCGGTGCCGGCGAAGGCGGCAATTCCACCGGCGACCGTCCGTTCCTGCGCGGCTTCGACGGCCAGAGCAACATGTTCGTCGACGGCCTGCGCGACGTCGGCACCCAGACCCGCGAAGTGTTCGACCTGGAACAGCTGGAAGTGGTCAAGGGCCCGAGCTCGGCCTACGGCGGCCGTGATTCCGGCGGCGGCAGCATCAACCTGGTCAGCAAGACCCCGAAGCTGAAGAACGAAACCAACGTCAGCATGGGCGTGGGCACCGACAGCTATGCGCGCGGCACCGTGGACGCCAACTACGTGCTCGGCGACGGCATTGCCGCACGCCTGAACCTGCTCAAGCACGAGTCGGACATCGCCGGCCGTGATGCCGCCAATGTCAGCCGCTGGGGCATCGCACCGTCCATCGCCTTCGGCCTGAACGGCCCGCTGCAGCTGATTGCCAGCCACTACCACCTGGAAACCGACGACCTGCCCGATGCAGGCGGCTTCCCGTACGGCAACCCGGCCACCGGCACCACCACCGGCAAGCCGCTGGTGCCCAACCGCAACAACTACTACGGGCTGAAGGACCGCGACTTCCAGCGTACCCGCGCCGACATCAGCACCATCGACGCCAGCTATGACCTCGGCGGCCACAAGCTGCGCAACATCGCGCGCCTGGGCAACACCAGCAACGACTACCTGTGGACCCAGCCGGACGACAGCAAGAACAACCCGCTGCAGTACGGCACCTTGTGGCGCCGTACCAACAACCGCGCCATCGATACCAAGACCTTCGCCGACCAGCTGAGCCTGACCGGTGCGTTCCAGACCGGCGGCCTGAAGCACAGCTACAGTGCTGGCGTCGAGTACAGCGAAGAAAAGAGCAGCAAGGGCGGCTACGACATCGGCGGCGGCGGCACCAACAACCCGATCAGCAACAACCAGGTGTGCAAGACCACCGGTGCTGCGACCGGCTACAACTGCACCGACTTCTACAACCCGAACCCGAACGATCCGTGGTCGGCCACCCACCCGGTGACCCGCACCAACAAGGCGCTGGATGTCGAGCAGACCACCAAGACCAAGTCGGTCTATGCATTCGACACCATCGAGCTGAGCGAAAAGTGGCTGGTCAACCTCGGCCTGCGCTGGGACGACTACGACACCGAACAGGTCACCCCGGTCCTGAACAAGGCTCCGACCGTGCTGCGCAACAGCGACGGCTTCCTCAACTACCAGGCCGGCGTGGTGTTCAAGCCGACCGCCAATGGCAGCATCTACCTGTCCTACGGCACCTCCTCGACCCCGCCGGGCATGGACAGCGGTGAAGGCAACGACTCGATCAGCGCCGCCATCCAGAACCTCAAGCCGCAGGAAACCAGGAACTACGAACTGGGCACCAAGTGGGACCTGTTCGACAAGCGCTTGAACCTGACCGCCGCGATCTTCCATACCGAGATGAGCAATGCGCGTGTCGTGATCGACACCGGCAGCACCCAGAACGCTGGCAAGAAGGCGATCAGCGGCGTCGAGATCGGCGTCAATGGCCAGATCACCGACCGCTGGAACGTCGCCGGTGGCTACACCTACATGGATTCGGAGCTGAAGGACAACGGTTTTGTCTGCTCCATTTCCAGCCGTACCGGTTGCCCGGCTCCGGGCGTGTGGATCGTCTCGCCGAACAACGGCAACATGTTCCCGAACACCCCCAAGCACGCCGCCACGCTGTGGACCACCTACATGCTGCCGTTCGGCCTGACCATCGGCGGTGGCGCCAGCTATGTCGACAAGCAGTACGGCGACGTGGCCAACACCAAGTGGATCCCGGCTTACACCCGTTGGGATGCAATGGCCAGCTACGCCATCCAGGACAACATCAGCCTGCAGCTGAACGTGCAGAACCTCACCGACAAGACCTACTTCACCAAGGCCTATGCCTCGCACTACGCAGCGATCGCACCGGGCCGCGCCGCCACGCTGGCACTGAACGTCAAGTTCTGATGCAGGCATGAGCAGCAACGGCGGCAGGCGCAAGCCTGCCGCCGTTCTGCGTTTCCGCTGGCGGCCACGGCAGGCGACCCAGTTCACCCGCAATGGCAACCATCGGCCGACCCTGCCGATTCAAACCAGGTCACAGGCACGACCATGTCCACTCCCCTTCCAAGCGATGCCACCGCGCTGGCGCGGCAACTGCTCAGCGATCCCCAAGCCACCTTCGCGCAGATCCGCGAGGCGGCACTGGCGGGCCAGCTGGATGCACAGCTGCTGCTGGCCCAGCTCTATATCGAAGGCAAGGGCGTGGCGCGTGATGAACACGCCGCACTGCTCTGGTACGAGACCGCCGCCAACAACGGCAGCGCGCTGGCGATGAACATGCTCGGCCGCTGCCATGAGCTGGGCCAGGGCTGCGCACCCGACGCCACGCTGGCCGCCGTCTGGTACCGCAATGCCGCCGAGGCCGGGCTGGACTGGGGCATGTACAACCATGCCAACCTGCTCGCCACCGGCCGTGGCGTGCCACAGGACCGGCCGCGGGCGCTCGCGCTGTATACCCAGGCCGCGCATATGGGCCATGCCAAGTCGATGAACCTGCTGGCGCGCCACCTGGAAGACGGACTGGAAACCGGGCGCGATCCGCAGGCCGCGCTGGACTGGTATCGGCGCTCGGCCGAAGCCGGCGACTTCCGCGGGCAGGCCAACTACGCCTCCATCCTTCTGCAGGATGGCCGTATCGACGAAGCCCTGCATTGGCTGCGGCTCGCGCTCGCGCACGGCAGCCCTGCGTTCATGACCCATATCGTCCCGGAACTGGCCGCGTCGCCGCATCCGCGGGTGCGCGGGCTGGTCACCCACCTCGCAAGCTGAGGCCTCCCATGCTGCTGCACATTCCCAACGTACTCACCCCCGGGCAGGTCGCCGGATTCCGCGCCAGGCTCGACGCCGCGCAGTGGACCGACGGACGCGAAACCGTCGGCCACCTCGGCGCGCAGGCCAAGCGCAACGAGCAGTTGCCCGAGGAGTCGCCGCTGCGGCGCGAACTGGGCGAGACCCTTCTCGTCGCGCTGGCCAAGAACCCGCTGTTCTTCAGCGCCGCGCTGCCGCTGAAGTACCTGCCGCCGCGCTTCAACCGCTACGCCGGCGGCGGCACCTACGGCTTCCATGTCGATGGCGCGGTGATGAACCTGTCCCAGGGCGAGCAGCTGCGCTCGGACGTGTCGTGCACGCTGTTCCTCAACGCCCCGGACGAGTATGAAGGCGGCGAACTGGTCATCAGCGACACCTATGGCGAGCACGAAGTGAAACTGCCGGCCGGCGACCTGATCCTGTACCCCTCCAGCAGCCTGCACCAGGTCACCCCGGTGACCCGCGGCGCACGGCTGGCCTCGTTCTTCTGGGTGCAGAGCATGATCCGCGACGACGCGCGGCGGCGGATGCTGTTCGAGATGGATACCTCCATCGAAACCCTGCGCCGCGGCAATGCCGATGCCGACGCGGTGCTGCAGCTGACCGGCGTGTACCACAACCTGCTGCGGCAGTGGGCCGAGGTCTGAGCATGGCTCCCCTGCGCCCGGTCTGACCTGCGTCAAGCCGGACTCAAATGCAATGAATTCTTATTTGCACCAGGTAACGAATCCCAACTACAATTGAGCGACACCACCGGCCCATCCGGCCGGTGCCTTGCGCCAACGGGGATTCAAGTGCGCCATCTGCTCCAGCCATATCGCCTGCCAGCCGTAGCGCTCCCGCGCGCCGGCCTGCGTGCGCCGTTGCTGGTACTGCTGGCGATGTTCTCGATGCTGATGCCCGGCTGGCCGAGCGCGACCCTGTCGACGGCAGCGGCCGGACTGGCCGTCCATGCGCCCGTCAGCGGCGAGGAAGGACCGACCGGCGAATCCGCCGAACGGGAAAATCCGGCCAAACTCCGCCGCGCAGCCACGCTGCAGGCGCCCCGCGCCGCCTGGAGTCGTCCCGCCCCGCCGCGCCCGTCGGCATCCGCGGGCGATCAGGCAGTCGCCCTGCGCTCCACCGTACCGGTCGCCGCACCGACGCCACCAGATGCCACGCCGGTGCGCTGGCGCCTGCAACGCAGCCAGGCGCCTCCTCTGGCCTGATCGTCCACCGCGGTAGCGCGGCGCGGATCCAGTTCTGTTCATTCCCGTCATGGCGCCCGCAGGCGTCACGGCCAGCCACGCCTTTTCCCTTTCGTTTTCGAGGTCATCCCATGGCTCTGCGCCATCGTTTCCGCGTGCCCGCCGCACGCACTTCCCTCGCCATCGCTGTGCTGACCGCCATGTCGGCCCACGCCTCCGGCGTACCAGCCGGCCAACCGGCCACGCTGGATACCGTGGTGGTCACCGCCTCGGGCTTCGAGCAGAAGATCACCGACGCGCCGGCCAGCATTTCGGTCATCACCCGCGAGGAACTGGCAAGGCGTCCCTACATGACCCTGCTGGACGCGGTACGCGACCTTGAAGGCGTGGACGTGGGTGAAACCCGCGACAAGACCGGCCAGGGTACCATCTCCATGCGCGGCATGGGCTCGGACTACACCCTGATCCTGGTCAACGGCAGGCGCCAGAACAACCACGGCGACATCTATCCCAACAACTTCGGCGGCAACCAGTTCAACCACATCCCGCCGCTGGATGCGATCGAGCGCATCGAGGTGATCCGTGGCCCGATGTCCACGCTGTACGGTGCCGATGCCATGGGCGGGGTGATCAACATCATCACCAAGCGCACCCTCGACGGCTGGCACGGCTCGGCCAGCGTCGCCCGTACCGTCGAGACCAGCGACGAGTTCGGCGACGACAGCACCATGGACTTTTTCCTCACCGGCCCGCTGCTGCCCGGCGTGCTCAATCTCAGCGCGCGCGGCAGCTGGTACGACCGCAAGGCGTCCAACCCGACCTACGCGCCGGTCACCGATCCCGCCGGCGGCCTGCACACCCGCCCGCTGGGCTTCGGCAGCGGCGGCAAGACCGTGGACAACACCAACAAGGCCGGCGGCATCACCCTGACCTGGATGCCCACCGACAACCAGACCGTGTCCCTGGACTACGACGCTTCGCGGCAGGAATACGACAACAGGATCAAGCTCAACGACAGCGGGGTCGAGGAATATCCCGTCGGCACCGTGGACAACATCAACAGCGTCTGGCGCGCCTCCAACTTCTGCTTCGGCGCGGCCGGCGCCAACGCCAATGCCTGCCGTGCGAACGGCGGCAGCTGGGCGCGTCGCGCCGATCCGCGCGTCGGCTACAGTCCGTCGCAGGAATTCACCCGCGACGCCTGGGCGCTGACCCACGAAGGCCAGTGGGATTTCGGCAACAGCTTCGTCTCGCTGGCGCACGTGGCCACCAACAACGATGGCCGCACCCTGCCGTTCACCGTGGCCGAGCGCGAACAGCTGCTGGCGATGATCGACGGCACCGGCCAGTACGCCGGCATGGATCTGGCCGAGCGCCGTGCGCTGGCCGAGTCCACCTTCCTGCCGCGCCCCAAGCGCACGCTGGAGAGCGCGCAGTACACCCTGGACGCCAAGCTCGACATCCCGTTCCAGGCCGCCGGCGAGCACACTCTGGTGGTGGGCACCCAGGTCATCCGCGGCGAATTGACCGACGGCGTGTTCGGTACCGAGAAGGGCACGCCGGGCCTGAAGCAGGAGCACGACATGTACTCGCTGTTCGTCGAGGACAACTGGAAGGTGAGCGCGCCGCTGACCCTCACCGTCGGCCTGCGCTACGACGACCACGCGGTGTTCGGCGACCACCTGAGCCCGCGCCTGTACGGCGTCTATACCCTCAATGGGCAGTGGACGGTCAAGGGCGGCGTCAGCACCGGCTTCAAGACGCCCAAGACCACCGACCTGTACGACGGCGTCACCGGTTTCGGTGGCCAGGGCACCTCGCCGTTCTTCGGCAATCCGGACCTGAAGCCGGAAACCAGTACCAGCACCGAGCTGGCGGTCTACTGGCAGCATCCGCAGGGCCACAATTTCAATGCCACGCTGTTCCACAACCGGTTCGACGACAAGATCGACAGCCAGCCCTGCGGCGCCGGCCTGGCGCTGAGCTGCACCAGCAGCGGCGAGTACGCCGAGCTGGGTTATTCGAGCAGCAGCCGCACGGTGAACATCGACGAAGTGGTGATCCGCGGCGCCGAGCTGTCCGGGCGCTGGAAGATCAGCGATGCCTTCGGCTTCCGCGCCAACTACACCTTCACCGACAGCGAGCAGAAAAGCGGCGCCGAGAAGGGCCTGCCGCTGGGCAACAGCGCGCGGCACATGGCCAATGCCACCCTCGACTGGCAGGCCAACGACCGCTTCGGCCTGTTCCTCACCACCGAGGCGCGTTCCAGACGCTACCGCGGCGTCAGCGCCGTCACCGGCAACGAGCTGTACTACAGGGACTACACGGTGCTGCACCTGGGCGCGTCGTTCGAGGCCACCCGTTGGCTGACGATCAACGCGCGCATCAACAACCTGCTCGACCGCGACTTCACCACCTACCAGGCCTCGTTCAACGACCTCAACGGCAACGGCATCTACGGCGACCTGACCAACGAAGTGCTGTTCGAGGACGACTACAACAACAAGGACAAGGCGCGCAGTGTCTGGCTGAGCCTGAACATGCGCTTCTGATCCGTCCGCCGTGGTGGAGGAAGACCCGTCCCTCCTCTCCGGGAACGGATCTCCTCCTGCCCGGCAGGCAGGGAATGAAGCGATACAAATTGCGAATCATTCTCATCAATGTTCTAATTCCACCTCTTTCTGCCGCATCGCGCACGTGTCCCCAGAACGCTCTCCCACCGATCTCGTCCAGCAGCAGGCCAGCCGCGGTTTCTGGCTGCGCACGCTGCACCAGTGGCACTGGATAAGCTCGGCGGTCTGCCTGGTCGGCATGCTGCTGTTCGCCGCCACCGGCATCACCCTCAACCACGCCGCGAAGATCGAGGCCAAGCCGCAGGTCACCAACCTTCACCTGGAGCTGCCGGCACCGCTGCTGCAGGCGCTGGCTCCACATGAAGACGGCAACGCCCCGCTCCCGGCCAAGGTCGCCGATTGGTTGTCGCGCGAGCTGGAAGTGGCCATCGGCCGACGCGCGGCCGAGTGGTCGCCGGAAGAGGTCTACCTGTCCATGCCCGGCCCCGGCAGCGACGCCTGGCTGAGCATCGACCGCGAAACCGGCGCGGTGGAGTTCGAACAGACCCGCCGCGGCTGGGTGTCGTATTTCAACGACCTGCACAAGGGCCGCAACGCCGGCGCTGGCTGGGGCTGGTTCATCGACCTGTTCGCGGTGGCCTGCCTGGTGTTCTGCATCACCGGCCTGTTCCTGCTGCACCTGCATGCGCGGCAGCGGCGCATGACCTGGCCGCTGGTCGGCCTGGGCCTGCTGATCCCGCTGCTGATCGCCCTGCTCCTCATCCACTGAACACGCTTCCCCTACGGAGTCGCACCATGCGCGTCACCCTGACCATCGCCTTGAGCGGGCTGCTCGCCGCCCCCCCGGCGGCCTATGCCGCCAGCCTGGACATCAACGTCGAGATCCCCAAGCTCAACGTGGCCGAATACCACCGCCCCTACGTGGCGGTGTGGATCGAGGACGCCGGGCAGAAGTCCGCCGCCAATCTGTCGGTGTGGTACCAGCAGACGGCCAATGCCGAAGGCCACGGCACCAAGTGGCTGCCGGACCTGCGCCAGTGGTGGCGCAAGAGCGGCCGTACCCTGCAGGTGCCGGTGGATGGCGTGACCGGCCCCACACGCCCGGCCGGCAAGCATGCGCTGGGCTTCAGCGACAGCCAGCCGCAGCTGCGCGGCCTGCCCGCCGGCCAGTACACGCTGGTGGTGGAGGCGGTGCGCGAAGTCGGCGGCCGCGAGCTGCTGAAGATTCCCTTCGAGTGGAAGGGCAAGGCCGGCAACGGCACCGCCCAGGGCCAGAGCGAGCTCGGCCTGGTCACCCTCGCCATCAAGCCCTGACGTTCCGAACAAGGAGAAACACGCCATGAAACGCACCACCCTGCTCGCCGCGCTGATCGCCGCCACGCTTCCGTTCTCCGCCCCTGACTCTTATATACATCTCCGAGCCCTCGAGACTAAGGCGATGTTCGTACGCCGTCTTCTGCCTGAAAAAAAAAAAGAACCAAACCGTCACAGAAA